>NZ_CP080327.1:1360000-2560000 GCF_019443285.1 Aquisediminimonas profunda | reverse complement strand
CTTGGCCAAGCGCCTGCTTTGCGAAGCTTCAGACCCCGATCTGTCGCGCGAAGGGCTTGCGGTGCCGGCAAACCACGCGATTGGTCGGCTGTTTGATGCGCATACGCATCCCGATTTCATTCAGCTTGAACGCCTACCCAAGGACATCAAGGTGTTGCGTGAAATCGAACGGGCAAATTGGCCTGCGGACCTTGAACGGGCGCGCAACATTACGATTGAACAGGTGCGCAGTCTTGGCAGCACCTTTGCACTGAAGCCCTCATATTCGCGATCTCGCGTCGTATTGGTCGATGCAATTGATGACATGGAACGCGGAGCTGCCAATGCCTTGCTCAAAAGCCTTGAGGAGCCGCCACACGGCACGATTTTCCTGCTCGTCAGTCACGCTCCAGGCCGGTTACTGCCAACGATCCGGTCACGCTGCCGCACATTGAGATTTGCGGCCCTTGATCAGGTTTCCATGGAAGTGGCGCTTCGGAGCGCCATGCCGGGGATAACTGATTCCGAGCTCACAGCACTGGTCAAAGCCGGAGAAGGTTCTCCCGGAAAGGCCTTGAGCTTTGCTGGCCTCGATCTTGCCGGCATGGACGCAGATTTGCGCCAAATTGCGCAGGACGGAGATCCGGACAACAGAATACGCTCTGAATTGGCTCAGTCACTCTCCGCCAAACCGTCGCAGCGTCGTTACGAGGCATTTCTGAGCAGGGCTCCAAGCTTTATTGCGGAAGAGGCGCGAGAGCGTCACGGTGCGGGATTGAAAGCGGCTGTTGATGCATGGTCTGCAGCGCGAGGCCTCGCAGAAAGTGCAATCCGCCAATCGCTTGACCCGCAAATGACGGTATTCGCGCTTGCAGGTCATGTCGCAGCCCTTGTTCCCGGAGCGAAGAACGCTAAAGCCTGACATTATGTCTGGCGAACCCTTCTACATTACCACTGCAATCAGCTACCCCAATGGGCGCCCTCACATCGGCCACGCCTATGAGGCCATTGCCGCAGATGCGATTGCGCGATTTCATCGGCTTTCCGGTCGGGATGCGCGGCTGATAACCGGCACTGACGAACATGGACTGAAAATGGTGCAGACCGCAGCTCGGGCTGGCGTCAGCACGCGAGAACTTGCAGACGAGATGTCTGGTTACTTCAAGGAGATGTGTGCGAAACTTAACGTTGAATATACGCAATTTGTTCGCACAACGGAACCGCGCCACCACGAAGCGAGTATCGCACTTTGGAAGGGGATGGAGGCTGCGGGAGATCTCTATCTGGATCGATATGAAGGTTGGTATTCGGTCCGCGATGAAGCGTTTTACGATGAAAAGGAGCTTGTTGACGGGGAAGGGGGCATTCGCCTGTCTCCCCAAGGCACGCCGGTTGAATGGACCAAGGAAGAGACATGGTTCTTTCGCTTGTCCCGGTATCAGGAGCCGCTGCTCAAGCTTTATGCCGAAAACCCGGACTTCATCCGTCCGGAGAGCCGCCGCAATGAAGTGCTTCGCTTTGTAGAAGGCGGCTTGAAGGATTTAAGTGTTTCGCGAACGAGCTTCGATTGGGGCGTTCCGGTCCCGGGATCTCCAGGACACGTTATGTACGTTTGGGTCGATGCCCTGACCACCTACATGACAGGCGTTGGCTATCCCGCGCTGGACGGCGATTTCGCCCGCTACTGGCCTGCCGATATCCACCTTATCGGGAAGGACATTGTTCGCTTTCATACAGTCTATTGGCCCGCTTTCCTGATGTCCGCTGGCCTGCCCCTGCCAAAGCAGGTGTTTGGGCACGGCTTTCTTCTCGCCCGCGGCGGTGAGAAAATGTCCAAATCAGCTGGCAACGTCGTTGATCCTCTGGAACTGGCTGACGCTTTCGGTGTCGACCAGCTCCGGTATTTCCTGCTGCGCGAGGTGAGTTTCGGCCAGGATGGCAGTTACAGCGAAGAGGCGATCATTACGCGGTGCAATGCCGATCTGGCAAACAACTTCGGAAATCTTGCGCAGCGTTCGCTCTCCATGATTGCCAAGAATTGTGATGGAAAAGTGCCAGAGCCGTCGAAGCCCTCCTCTGACGATGCAACGTTGGTGGATGCAATTTCGGCCGCACAAGGTGCCGTTGAAGCGGCCATGGAGGAACTGGCGTTGCATTCAGCCATCGAAGCCATCTGGGCTGCGATGAGCGCAGCCAACCAGTATTTTGCCGATCAGGCCCCTTGGGCTGTTCGCAAGGAAGATCCAGCACGGGCGGATACGATTCTCTACAACACAGCTGAAGCCATCCGCCAATTGGCAATTCTGGCTCAATGGGTCATCCCTGAAGGCGCAGGCAAGATTCTGGATTTGCTCTCGCAACCAGAAAATGCAAGGTCCTTCAGTGACTTGGGAGAAGGTCTTAAGCCTGGCCTCGTACTACCATCACCTTTCGGCGTTTTTCCGCGGCTCGAGCTGGCGGGCTGATGTTTGTCGATTCACACTGTCACCTCAATTACAAGGGGCTGATCGAGGATCAGGCAGGCGTCATTGCGCGAGCGGCAGCAGCAGGGGTAGTCGGGATGCTCAACATTTCCACGCGCGAGAGCGAATGGGATGACGTCGTGCATGTCGCCGCCCGATCCCTAAATATCTGGGCCTCCATCGGTATACATCCGCATGAAGCGGATACCCATCCCGATGTCGACACCGCAAAACTCGTTGAGGCCTCGGCACATCCAAAGGTTGTTGCAATCGGGGAGACAGGCCTCGACTATTATTACGACCATTCCGACCGGGCCCGCCAGAGAGCCAGTTTTCGCTCGCATATAGCTGCAGCGCGCGAAACCGGTCTGCCGCTGATTGTCCATACCCGCGACGCAGAGGCCGACACAGCGGAAATTCTCGCGGAAGAAATGGCGAAGGGGCAATACAGCGGGGTTATCCACTGCTTTACGGCAAGCAGACACTTCGCCGAAACGGCTCTCGATCTCGGATTGTATATCTCGATTTCAGGTATTGTTACATTCAAGAACGCCAAGGATCTGCAGGAGACTGCTGCGGCACTTCCTGAATCCAGACTGCTGATCGAGACAGATGCTCCGTTCCTGGCGCCTGTGCCGCACCGCGGGCGTCCTTGTGAGCCGGCCTATGTTGTCGACACAGCGCGCTTTCTTGCCGGACTGCGCGATGTATCGGTTGAAGCCCTCGCATCGCGCACACGGGACAATTTCTTCCAGCTGTTCGCCAAGGCTATGCCAGCATGACGTCCGATCAGACAGCGAACCTTCTCTATTCGCTGCTGTTTCTTGTTTTGGTGGTTTCGAGTCTCGCTGCGCGGCGTTTGTCGGTCGGCGCTACCATAAAATATGCCTTTGCTTGGCTTGCCATCTTCGCTGGGGCAGTTGTTCTATATTCGTTCCGTGGAATTGCAAGGCAGGGCTGGGAACAGGTCCGTGCCGAGCTTTTTCCAGGGGCACCGGTTCAGGATGGCAAGACAATCCGGGTCAAAATGGAAGAAGACGGTCATTTTCATGTGGATGCACAGATCAATGGGCATATGCTCAACTTCCTCATCGACAGCGGAGCAACGACGACAACCTTGTCGCAAACTGGCGCAAACGCTGCTGGCGTTCCGATTGATGCATACGGATTTCCAGTTGCGACACAGACTGCGAACGGCGTGGCGATGATGAAGCGCGCACGTATTGGATCGTTGAGCATCGGCAGTATCGTGCGTACGGATTTTCCTGTTCTGGTTTCGAGCGATCAGAACGAAGCTGTAAACCTGTTGGGAATGAACTTTCTGTCGTCGCTCAGGAACTGGCGGGTTGAAGGTCGTGAGATGATATTGGAGTCCTAGGGGGCTTCAAATATTGATATCTAGATTTTACATAATGTATATTATCGGACTAACAGATGCATCAGGCTTCAGACCCCCCTCACGCAGATATCCGCCCTTTGGCAGAGATCATGGAAAGGCTTCGCAATCCTGAATCTGGCTGCCCTTGGGACATCGTGCAGGATTTCAGGACCATTGCACCCTATACAATCGAGGAAGCCTATGAAGTTGCCGATGCGTGCGAACGCGATGATATGCCTGCGCTCAAAGACGAATTGGGTGATCTCCTGCTCCAGGTCGTCTTCCATGCTCGGATGGCTGAGGAGCGCTGTGCCTTCAGCCTTTCAGATGTCATTGGCGCAATCTGCGAAAAGATGATCCGACGTCATCCTCATGTCTTTGGCCCATTGGGGTCTGCTGCCGATTGGGAAGGCATAAAGGAGAGCGAGCGGGCCGAAATGCATGAAGACAAGAGCGCAGTTGCAGGGGTTGCTTTAGCTCTTCCTGCGCTGTTGCGAGCCGAGAAGCTGCAGAAGCGCGCGGCGAGAACCGGCTTTGATTGGCCGGATGCCGCGGGTGCCCGCGCAAAGGTCGAAGAGGAAATTTCCGAACTGGAGCGTGCCGGAACACAAGACGAGAAAGAGGACGAGCTGGGGGATCTTCTTTTCAGTGTCGTCAATTGGGGCCGAAAACTCGGCCTTGATCCGGAAGCCGCATTGCGACGCGCGAATGTAAAATTCGAACGTCGGTTTCGATCTGCAGAACAGATTGGTGGCGAAGGATTCGGCGCAATGACGCTGGATGAAAAGGAGTTGCTTTGGCAGGCAGCCAAGCGGGCTCAGGATGAGGATCGAGCCTGAAATCTTGCAAAATCGACGTCGGAAAGGCGCACTCTGATCTTAAGGCGATCCTTTTCCAACTTTTCCTCCTCGACGGCACCGTTGGCATGCAGCCATGCAATTCCTGCCCCATCGCTGATGTCGAGCTCGATTTGTCTCGTGCGATGTGCTTGCGTCAAATGATCTGACAGATGCTTTCTGAGCGCTTCGATACCCTCTCCGGTGAGCGCAGAAATCAAAATGACATCGGTGCGTCGTTTCGCCTCGGAAATGCGCATTTCTCGAGTTTCTGGGTCAAGTAAGTCAATCTTGTTCCAGGCTTCAATGACGGGGGCCCCCTCCTCCCCACCAGCGCCAATTTCGGCCATGACGCGAACGACATCCTCCCGCTGTGCTTCTGTATCGGGATGCGCGATATCGCGGACATGGATAATTATATCTGCATCAATCACCTCCTCAAGAGTCGCATGGAAGGCGGCTACGAGTTGCGTTGGCAGTTCCGAGACAAAGCCAACCGTGTCCGAAAGAATTGCCTTCTCTATTCCAGGAAGAGAAATCTGGCGCATTGTGGGATCGAGCGTCGCAAACAGAAGATCCTCCGCCATCACAGAGGCACCTGTCAGGCGATTGAAAAGGCTTGATTTTCCTGCATTGGTATAACCCACGAGCGCAATTGTCGGCCAAGGCGCGCGGGTCCTTCTGTCGCGATGCAGTTTTCGCGTTCGGCTAAGGTCTGCAAGTTCTCGCCGCAGCTTTGCCATTCTGTCACGGATCATCCGTCTGTCGGCTTCTATCTGTGTTTCTCCGGGGCCGCCGAGAAAGCCAAAACCTCCGCGCTGCCGCTCAAGATGGGTCCAGCTGCGTACCAACCGACCGGCCTGGTAGTCCAGATGGGCTATTTCGACCTGAAGGCGCCCTTCGGCGCTTGCGGCGCGTTCCCCGAAGATTTCAAGGATCAGCCCGGTTCTGTCGATAACCTTTGTATCGAGCGACTTTTCAAGGTTGTTTTGCTGGACCGCTGTCAGAGTGCCGTCAACGATAACAACATCAACGTCATATGCCTTTGCACTGGCTCTGATGTTATCCACCTGCCCCGATCCGAACAGCGTTGCAGGTTTTGCTGCACGGATGCGAAACACAGCTGTGTCGCGAACATCAAGGCCAATGGCCGCCGCAAGCCCGACAGCCTCCTCAAGGCGCGCATCGGCGCTCCGCAAGCCACCTTTGCCAAAATCAGGCAGAATGACGAGCGCCCGGGCGCCGCGGGTAACGCCATCATCTTCCTGTCTTTGAAAGACGCTCAAGTGGCGTCCGCTTCGCCCTCTTCGGCGAGATTTATCGGATGCGTAGGCTGGATTGTCGAAATCGCATGCTTGTAAACCAACTGGGCAAAATCATCCCGCTGGAGCAGCAGGCAGAACAGATCATAGGCGGCGATGTCACCCTGCAGCATCACACCGTTCACGAGGAACATCGTCACGGGATTCTGCGTCCGCTGGACGGCACCAAGGAAAACATCCTGGAGCCCGCGTTTCCGATCGCCCTGTTCAAATAGCGCCGCAATCCCAATCAGATCGACACTGGCTGCTGGCATGACTGTCGAAATCGCATGTTTGTAGATCAATTGGCTCTGGCCATCGCGGCGCAAAAGCACTGAAAAATTGTCAAACCAGGTAATGATCCCCTGCAACTTGACGCCCTTGACCAAAAACATCGTCACCGGGGTCTTGTTCTTGCGCAGGTTGTTCAGAAACAAATCCTGAAGATTGTTCGACTTTTCGGGCATAGATCAACCTCTTGGTCTTGGCGGGTCATCGCCCGCGCTCGTGCCGTTACGCGGCATCGTTTGCGCCCATTTGCTGAACGCAATTGGGTCTCTAATCGATTATTAGGCGAACGTCAGCCCTGTTCTTCATCTTCGCCGCGACAGTCTACCATTCCAAGGATCTTGAGCTTTCTATGCAGTGCAGATCGCTCCATTCCGATAAAGGTTGCAGTTCTTGAAATGTTTCCGGAAAAACGACGAATCTGGACACGCAGATATTCACGTTCGAAGGTTTCGCGCGCTTCTCTTAGAGGAGCGCCCATCATCGCATTTGCTGCTCCGTGCGTGACGGCCCCTCCTTCGCCGAGAATTTCCTGAGGCAGCATATCGACATCCACACGACCGATCCTGTCATTTGGCGCAAGAATGACCGTGCGTTCGATAATATTGCGCAGCTGACGGACATTGCCTGGCCAATCATAGGCCTGCAGAGCTGCTATTGCATCCGGTGCGAAAGCGGGCATCTTGAGCCTGCGTTCGGCCGCAAACCGGGCAATAAAATGTTCGGCCAACACCGGGATATCCTCACGTCTTTCAGCTAGCGCCGGGATATGCACCGGCACGACATTGAGACGGTAGTAGAAGTCTTCCCGAAAGCGACCCTCAGCAATTTCCTCAAGCAGATCTCGTGACGTACCGGAAACAACGCGGACATCGACCTTCACCATGCGCGTTCCTCCGACCCGCGCAAAGCTCTGGTCCGTAAGCACCCGCAGTATGCGTGCCTGAGTGGTAAGCGGCATGTCCGCAATTTCATCCAGGAACAGGGTTCCTCCATGGGCCTGCTCCATCAGTCCCGGACTGATGTCGGCTTCGCCGCGCTCGACGCCGAAGAGCTCTTCATCGACCCGCTCTGGCGTCATCCGCGCGGCGCTGGCAACAACGAAAGGCGAAGAGGCTCTGGTGCTCCATTTGTGCAACAATCGCGCTGCAACTTCCTTGCCGACACCAGCCGGTCCCGTCAGCAAAACGCGGCTGCCCGTCGGAGCTACGCGCTTTAGCGTCGCGCGGACCGCATTGATTGCGCTCGACGTTCCCGTCAGCTCATCTTCAAAGCCGATCTGGGCGCGCAAGGTTTCATTTTCGCGGCGCAGGCGCTGCGTTTCGGTCGCACGACTGATCAGGTGCAGCAGTCGCTCTGCTTCAAAAGGCTTTTCAATAAAGTCCGCCGCGCCGCGCCGAACGGCAGCTACAGCGGTGTCGAGATTGCCATGGCCCGAAATGACCAGGATCGGCAGCGTCGCGTCGCGGCGCTTGATTTCGTCAAGCAGGTCAAGACCATCGAGACGAGATCCTTTCAGCCAGACGTCAAGCAGCACAAGCGACGGGCGCCGGTCAGCTATTGCTGCCAGAGCCGAGTCACTGTCGGCAGCGCAGCGCGCTTCGTAGCCATCATCCTCAAGCACTCCCGCAACGAGTTCACGAATATCTGCTTCATCATCAACGATCAGGATATCAAGCGCCATATTATCGGCCTCCGTCGCGAGTCAGGGCCGTTGGCAATGAAGCGCCAGCGTCTCCAAAAGAAACAGCGTCGTCATGATTTTCCGCCATATTTGTGTCCATTGCTGCAAAACGGAGTGTGATCACTGTTCCACCTCCTTCGCGGTCCGAAAAATCCAACGTTCCCCCATGTTCCTCGACGATCTTCTTGACGATCGCCAAGCCAAGTCCCGTGCCCTTTACACGCGTGGTCATATAGGGTTCTGCAAGCCTGTCTCGCTCCTTGGGAAGGCCGATGCCATTGTCTGCCACGCTCAGGACAATGGCCCCATCACGGTCTTTGGCCAATGATACAGAAATCTCTCCCTTGCCATCGTCCTTCGCTTCGACGGCTTCGACAGCATTTTTCACCAGATTTGTAAGGGCTTGGCCAAGCTGGCGCCGATCGCAAACAAGTTGCACGGTGGGGTCGGGTGCATTTATCGAGAACGCAATCGCTGGATGAGCAATTTCATGCAGAAAAACAGCCTGCCGGCAAATGTCGATAAGCGGTTCGTCATGAAAAACTGGCTTAGGCATTCGTGCAAACGAAGAGAATTCATCAACCATGCGCCGAAGGTCACCGACTTGTCGGACGATTGTATCGGTCAAGCGTTCGAAGGTTGCCGGATCGGTCTGAATTTCCTTGGCAAAACGGCGCTTCAGGCGTTCCGCAGCTAGCTGGATAGGTGTCAGCGGATTCTTGATTTCATGCGCAATACGCCTCGCGACATCCGCCCAAGCAGCGCGTCGCTGGTCTGTCAGCTGTGCCGTGATATCATCAAACGTCAGAACATGGCCTTGCTCGTCCCGAGTGATCTTCACTGCAAGAGTTCTCGGTTCGTCTGTGCCGGCAAGATGTATAATGGCCTCGGACTCGCCGCGATCCAGCATGGCGCTGAGTTCGGGGGCCAGTTGCGCGAGCGGCGGTGCGGTATCCGGCTCAGCCGCGAGCAATTCCGCTGCAGATCTGTTCATCACCCTGATGCGACGATCTTCACCTACGGCGATCACGCCAGCAGTGACGCCTGAAAGCACCGCTTCAATGAATGCACGACGCCGATCGATAAGATCGGAAGCGGCGATGATCTCGTTTCGCTGCGCTTCAAGGCGGCTGGTCATTCTGTTGAAAGCGCTGGTTAGCACGCCGAGTTCATCCCTGGTTGGAGCCTCTTCGACACGTGTCGTAAGATCGCCCGCGGTCACGCGCTGCGCCGCATTGACGAGCTCACCGACCGGCTTAACCAATCTGTCAGCCACTTGGAGAGCAACCCACACGGCAACGCCGACAATCAGCAATGTCATCAGCAGCAGTGCCGCATGGAATTGAAGCTGCAACGTCCGCGAACGCTCCACAAGGTCATCATAGTTCTTCAGGACCAAGGAAAAACGCTTTGCCTGAGCCCTTGCCTGCGGCGAACTGACCCGCGCGGCATACACATAAACGTCTGGGGCGCCGGGAAGTGGCGCTATGGCTTGCATGCGACCGCCTGAATCCTGAAAGAAGGTCTTTCGCGTCGCGCGGAGTTGCTCAACGATTGCGGGTGGCACCCAGTTATCAGTTGGCCGGTCGTACGGATTGACCAGTGCCAGCGATTGAGAGCCATTCTTGGCCGTAAATCGGACAATTGCCGCTTCCGACAGTTCGCGAACATAGACTTGGTAGGCAAAATTCTCGTTAAAGGCTTTGCTGTCAATGGGCGCTACCGAGAGATTGAAGCTGAGGTCGCTCGCCATCAATTCGGTTTCCCGAATGATCCTTTCCTGCTTCTCGTTGTAAAAGGTCTGCGACAGTGTGTTTGCGTTTTCGAACATGCTCCGTGCACGATCGGAATACCAGAATTCGACGCCATACTGGAACAGCAACGAAGCGAAGATGACCAGCATGAGTACCGGAATGCTGGCGACAAGAGAGAACAGCGCAACAAGGCGAACATGCAGTCGACCATGCCCTCCAATAGGAGAGTTTGCAGCTCTGCGCATTGCGATGCGCCTGCCCGCAAGAACAATGAGGGCGATTGCAGGAATGAGATTGGCGATCAACAACAGGGCTACAAGAGGCGGCGTCAAAAGTCGTTGGCCGGGCTGTCCGCCCGTCAATACGAGATAGCTGACCAACCCTGTCGCCACGAGGGCAACGAGCGCGCCAATTTCGATATAGGCGAGCCAACCGTTTCTGCGTGCCATGACCGCAAACCAGCGCGGTAAACGTCCAAGAACCGATGGCGAAGCAGATGTCATTGTTGCAATGATACAACGTCAGAGTGGTATTTCCAACACACTGTTTGGCGCTAAAACTGCAAGTCGTCCAAGGTTCACACCTTCCCGCCGCGTCCAAGTGCGGGATCAATGCCGAGGTCGACCAGTTTCTTGCGAAGCGTATTGCGGTTGATACCAAGCAACTTTGCTGCCCGGATCTGGTTACCGCGCACAGCAAGCATTGTGGCTCGAAGCAGCGGCCGCTCAACGGTTTCCAACAGACGCTGGTGCAGCCCATCGGGTGGCAAAGTCTTCTGATGTCGCGCAAAATAGTTCGACAGATACTGTTCCATCGCAAGTGCAAGGCCTTCGTCTGCAAAATGTGCTTCGGGCATCGCCGGAGCCAGATCTTGCGTCGCGTCGAGTTGCTGTTCGACAAGGCTGGCGGATATTACATCATGGCGCGAAAGTACCGCCAGCCGCCGCATGAGATTTTCAAGCTCGCGCACATTGCCGGGCCAGTCATGTGCCAGGAGGCGTGCGCTGCCGCTCTCATCCAGTCGCTTGCGCGGTAGGCCTTCCTTTGCTGCAATTTCAAGAAAATGGCGCGCGAGCAAGGCAACATCCTGACCGCGCTGCCTGAGCGGAGGCAACGTAATCGGAATAACGTTCAGCCGATAATACAGGTCTTCGCGAAACGCTCCTTCCGCAATCAGTTCAGGCAGGTTCTTGTGCGTGGCGGCAATGATCCGCACGTCTGCCTTGATCGGTCGGTTGCCGCCGACCATTGTAAACTCTCCGGACTGAAGGACGCGCAAGAGCCTGGTCTGGGCGTCCATTGGCATATCCCCGATCTCATCGAGGAAAAGACTGCCGCCAGCAGCCTGCTCAAATCGGCCCGCCATGCGGGTTTGAGCTCCTGTGAAGGCGCCGCGCTCATGCCCGAACAGATCTGCCTCAATCAATTCACGAGGAATGGCTGCCATGTTCACTGCGACAAAGGGCTTGAGCTTGCGAGGACCCAGATCGTGGATTGCCCTGGCGACAAGCTCCTTCCCCGTGCCGGATTCGCCGAGGATCAAGACGGAAAGGTCGTTTGGCACCACACGTGCAATTGTCCGGTAAACATCCTGCATCGCCGAAGATCGGCCAATAAGAGGAAGCCCTCCATTATCTTCGGGTGTTTGAGCTGACGCAGATTGAGCCTGTGTCCGCCGCAGCCCGTCTCGAACGGCCCTGCAGAGCTCATCAAGATCAAATGGCTTCGGGAGATACTCGAAAGCCCCCTGCTCTGTCGCTCGCACAGCGGTGGAAAGCGTATTTTGTGCTGACAAGACTATGATCGGCAAATGAGGCCAACGTTCAAGAAGCATAGGGACATTGTCCAGACCATTGCCATCTGGAAGAATGACATCCGTAATGAGAATGTCCGGGGTAAATGTCTCAAGCTGCTGCGTCTGTTCCGCCACGCTGCCTGCAGCGACAACCATATGCCCTTCGCGGCGCAATGCTTCCGAAACGACCGTACGGATGGCTTCATCATCATCTACAAGCAAGATGCGGCCCATTGTCATGCTTTTTGACTTTCTGCCCGTTGCAGCAGGAGGCGGAACACCGTCATTTCTGGAAATCCCTCGCGTGAATACTGGATGATGCCGCCCATGTCCCGGATAAGCTTGTCAGCGATCGCCAAGCCGAGCCCGCGTCCTGATTTCTTGGTGGAAACGAACGGGTCAAACATGTCGTCGGCCAGTTCCGGCGGCGCTCCCGGGCCATCATCGATCACACACAGTTCGATAGGTAGCGAACGCCTCCGCTTGCCCGCGTCACCTGCCAGCGAAACGCCTTGTCGATAGGCAGTCCTGATACGGACAGTGCGCGTTTCGCCTTCAGATGCCGTTTCGGCCGCGTTCTTGAGGAGATTGAGGAGGATCTGAACAAGGGAGTCCCGGTGAACCAGAACCGGAGGCAAAGACGGATCATAGCTATCGACAATCCTGAGTGCGGAACCGAAGCCACTTTGCGCAACCTGACGGACATGATCGATGATTTCATGAATGTTATCGGGCGCAGGCGTCCGTGGCCGCGTATCTGTAAACCCTTCCATTTGGTCGAGTAGCGCTGCAATCCGGTCGACTTCCGTGCGGATCAATCGCGTCATCCTTGCATCGTCTGCGCTCGCCTTGCTCTCAAGCAATTGGGCTGCTCCGCGAATTCCGGACAAGGGATTCTTGATTTCATGGGCCAGCATGGCTGCGACACCAATAGCACTGCGTGTGCCTCCGGCGCGTTCAAGCCGGTTGCCCATGCGATAGGCGGCCGCAGCAGCATGAATGGAAACAAGGCGCCATCCCGGCCAGTCTGCAAAGGGCGTCGCAACAAAGTCAGCCCGGAAGTTTGTTCCACGCGTGGTCATCAGATCGACTTCATAAGCCGCAAATGGCCCGATAGCTGCGGCATCAAATCCGGGCGGAACATTGAGGATCGCCGCAAGTCGTTGCCCAACCAAGTGAGAGGCGCTGATGTTCAGCACCGCTTCGCCCGCAGCATTCACCTCTGCAATGCGTCCGTCAGGGTCAATCACAAGGACAGCGGTCTGCAGCGCGACTAGGACATCGGACGCGTCAGGTTTACTTTTCATGTCACGCTGCAGCGCGGCTCAGCCAAGGCGTATAAAATCTTTCAAGTTCCTGGAGAACGACTCGTGACTCTCCGATTTGATTGATCCGGTTTCGGAATTCGGCCGATCCAGTCAGCCCCTTTGTGTACCAACCGATGTGTTTGCGCGCCATATTGACGCCTGTCACTTCACCATAATGTTCAAGCATTGCAGTGTAATGCTCTGTAATCAGGTGATATTGTTGCTCGACTGAAGGATCGGCTGGCACAACTCGGCCCGTGAGCGCCGCCATGACTTGCGATAACAACCAGGGTTTTCCATAGGCGCCGCGTCCAATCATTACGCCGTCAGCGCCGGATTGTTCGAGTGCCTGATGCGCATCGGCAACCGAGCAGATATCTCCGTTGACAATAACCGGGATCGAAACCGCCTGCTTCACTGTACGAACAAAAGCCCAATCCGCGGAATCGCGGTACATCTGGCAACGCGTGCGGCCATGGACAGTGATCAGCTGCGCGCCAAGATCTTCGGCAATATGAGCCAATTCCGGGGCATTGAGGCTGTTATGGTCCCATCCCATCCGCATCTTGACGGTAACAGGCACACTCACGGCCTTTACGGTCGCTTCGATGATTTCGGCTGCGAGCGGCAAATCCCGCATCAACGCAGATCCGGCATCGCCATTGACAACTTTCTTGACGGGGCAACCCATGTTGATGTCAATGATCGCGGCACCTCGATCCTGGTTCAATTTGGCAGCATCGGCCATTTCAGCTGGGGCACATCCCGCGAGTTGCATCGAAACCGGCTCTTCGACGCTATCCCAAGCTGCTTTTTGGAGCGATTGGCGCGTTTCGCGTATCATCGCCTGGCTTGCGATCATTTCAGTCACGTTCAAACCAGAACCAAAACGCCGCACGAGCGTGCGAAAGGGCATGTCCGTCACACCCGTCATGGGCGCAAGGATCACCGGAGCCTCGATCTTGATCGGGCCGATCGATATTGGCTTCAAAGACTGCATATTCTGCCTAAAAATTCAGCACTTCTCTATCCATTTTCATGCTGCAACGCAACACCCCTTCCGCCAGGCTCCCGACAAAGCTAAGGGCCCGCCCATGAGCATAGCTGCCCTCATTGTTGCTGCTGGCAAAGGCGATCGCGCCGGAGGCGCGGTCCCGAAGCAGTTTGCTCCGCTTGGCGGCAAGGCCGTGCTGGCTCATTCCGTCGACGCGTTTCTTGCCCACCCGGATATCGATGTGACATGTGTGGTGATCGGCGAAAACCAGCAGGACCTTGCTCGACACGCATTGGGGGATCGGGCGGTGGCCGCAATCGTGATTGGCGGTGCTGAGCGGCAAGATTCGGTCCGTGCCGGACTTTCAGCCCTTGCCAGTCATGGCGTTTCAAAAGTTCTGATACATGACGCGGCTCGCCCATTTCTGTCCGCGGAAGTCATTAATCGTCTTATCGCTGCGCTCGACAAGTCCGCAGGTGTCGTGCCTGCCCTTCCCGTGGTCGATACGCTCGCGCACGGTCACGGGACACTTGGCGATACCGTCGATCGTTCTGGGCTAATGCGGATACAGACGCCACAAGCCTTCCGTTTTGATGCAATCATGACGTCACACAAGCACTGGAATGGCGGAATTGCTACAGATGATGCCCAAATGGCGCGAGCTGCAGGATATGAGGTTTCGATTGTGGAAGGTGACGCGGCACTAGAAAAGATTACGCATTCGCCGGATCTCTCAAGGGCTCACGAGAGCGTCGCCACGGTGCGGACAGGCCTTGGCTTTGATGTACACCGGCTCGAACGCGGCAAAGAGCTGTGGTTGTGCGGGATCAAACTGGACCATGATTTTGGTTTGGCTGGCCACTCCGATGCCGATGTCGCTCTTCACGCCGTTGTCGATGCCATACTCGGGGCAATTGGCGAAGGCGATATCGGAAGCCATTTTCCGCCAAGCGACCCGAAGTGGAAAGGCGCGGCGTCTTCCGTGTTCGTCGATCATGCGAGGGCATTGGTGGCCTCGCGCGGTGGCGTTATCGACTATGTTGACCTGACACTCATCTGCGAGGCTCCAAAGATCGGTCCCCACCGTGAAAGGATGCGGGCCCGTTTGGCCGAGATGCTGTGCATCGACATTGGGCGAACAAGTGTAAAAGCGACAACCACCGAGGGTTTGGGCTTTACAGGCCGCGGCGAAGGCATAGCGGCGCAGGCCATTGCGACAGTGAGGATGTAAAATGAGAAATTGGGTTTTGGCCGTGGCCTTGGTCGCTCTGCCTGGGCAAGCGGCCGCGCAATCCGCAAAATCATGCCTGACACCGCCGGAAGCAGAGGCGCTGGTGACCTATGCATTGCCGTCTGCCGTTCGTGCGGTGACGACCAAATGCTCTCCCCTGCTTCCCGCGACAACGGCGCTTGCGCAATCCGGGCCCGTCATTGCGGCCCGTTACCAGGTCGATGCGGACAAGGCATGGCCCGTCGCTCGCGTGGCGTTCGACAAGATGTCCGGTCTGGACCTCACGAAAACTCTTGGCGAGCCAGCCGCGCGCGGCCTAATCGACGCTGCGTTTGGAGCCGGTATGGCCGAAAAGGTCAAGCCGGGGGATTGCTCAAAGATCGATCGCCTCGTTGATATTCTGCAGCCATTGCCGACGCACAATATGGCAATGCTGATAACCACACTCATGGAACTAGGGACGGGCGACAAACAAAAGAAGCCACCCTTCAAGATGTGCGCAGCCCCGAATGGTGGAAACTGAAACCATGGACGATTGTCTTGACCCTGCATTGATTGACGAAGCCCGTCGTGTCGTAACAGCCAATCTCGCTGCAGGGCGCCGGGTCGTGGTTGCAGAAAGTTGTACCGGTGGTCTCGTGTCCGCCGCCTTGACCGCTATAGCCGGTTCCTCTGGCGTGTTTGAGGCGGGTTACATAACCTACTCAAACGAAGCCAAAATGGACATGTTGGCTGTCGATTCAAATATCCTGGAAACATTTGGTGCCGTATCGATCGCGACGGCGTGGGCCATGGCGCAGGGCGCGTTGACACGCTCTCAGGCCGATGTCGCAGTGGCTATCACAGGAATTGCCGGACCTGATGGCGGCAGCGAACAAAAGCCCGTCGGGACGGTCGTCTTCGCACGGGCTCAAAAAGGAAAAGAGTCTGAAGATGTTATCGCCGATACCCGCCAATTTGCCGACACTGGGCGGGGTGGTATCCGCCTTCAGGCGGCACTTGTCGCATTGAAGCTGCTCATGCCATAGAGTGCTTCGGCACGGCCGACGAATGCGTCTGTCATCTTGTTGAGAGCCCGTTCGAACACTTGGCCTGCAAGTGACTCAAATATTTTTGATTTGAATGCAAAGTCGACGGTAAAATCGATCGTGGACCCCCCTTCGGGAAGATCAGCAAACAACCATTGATTGTGAAGAAACTTCAAGGGACCATCAACATAGTCGACACGTATGCTTGTCGCGCGAGATTTGTGCACACGGGATGTAAAGTTTTCCCGCAAACCCTTGAACCCTACGATCAGGTCGGCAACCATTTCGGTCTCGCTGTTTGATCTGACACGCACGGCACTGACCCAAGGCAGGAATTCACCGTAGCGGCTGACATCTGCCACCAGATCGAACATTTGAGCGGCCGACCAGGGCAGGATGCGCAATTCGCTATGCCGAGGCATTTTGTCCAGCGGCGGCAAGGTTTTTTGCTCGGGCTTGCTGCATGGCTGCAAAGTCTCGATCCGCGTGATAACTGGACCGCGTAAGCGGACTCGAAGCAACAAGGAGAAAACCTTTTGCTCGCGCGATTGCCGCATAGGCATCGAAGCTTTGCGGACTCACGAAATCTGCAACTTTTGCGTGGCGTGGCGTCGGCTGGAGATATTGTCCCATAGTCAGAAAATCGACATCGGCTGAACGCATGTCATCCATAACCTGATGAACCTCCATCCGCTCTTCCCCCAAGCCAAGCATGATGCCGGATTTTGTGAAAATGGATGGATCGTGCCGCTTTACGCTTTCGAGCAGACGCAAAGAGGCATAATAGCGCGCGCCAGGCCTGATAGTCGGATATAGTCTTGGAACTGTTTCGAGGTTATGATTGTAAACGTCTGGTCTTGCAGCGATAATTGATTCAACTGCCGCCTCAGCCTTGTTGCGGAAATCGGGCGTCAATATCTCGATTGTGGTCGCGGGCGTGGTGCGTCGTAGCGCTTCGATCACCCTGACGAACTGAGAAGCGCCACCGTCTGCAAGGTCATCGCGATCGACAGACGTGACCACTATATGTTGCAGTCCGAGCTCGGCTGCAGCGACGGCCACATGCTCGGGCTCCAAAGGATCCACTGCACGTGGCATCCCCGTCTTCACATTGCAAAAAGCACAGGCGCGCGTGCATGTGTCACCGAGGATCATCACAGTGGCGTGCTTTTTTGTCCAGCATTCGCCAATGTTGGGGCACGCAGCTTCCTCACACACCGTCGCCAGATTCAGCCGACGCATCAAGGCGCGCGTTTCGGCAAAGCCAACAGAAGTGGGAGCCTTTACCCGAATCCAGTCGGGCTTTCGTTGACGCTCGTGTTTTGCAGCAATGGTCATGTCCCTGCCTTAGCGTCCAGCATGAAGACTTGCCAGCCCCAGCCCTGCTCCTTATCGCGGACACCATGACTGATTTTGCTGATTTGATCTCCGGTTATCAACGATTCCGGAAAAGCGGCTGGTCCAATCAGAGAGAGCGCTGGGCGGAACTGGCCGAAGGCCAGGCTCCCAGGATAATGGTCATAGCCTGTTCCGACAGCCGGGTTGATCCATCGACAATTTTCGATGCGTCGCCGGGTGAGATGTTTGTCGTGCGCAATGTTGCCAACCTTGTGCCGCCATTCGAGCTGGGCGGCGGACGTCATGGCGTTTCAGCAGCCCTAGAGTTCGCCGTAACGCAACTGGAAGTGTCGGAAATCCTTGTCATGGGACATGGCGCGTGCGGCGGGTGCTCTGCGGCGCTTTCGCAAAATTTCAAGAATGCAAAGCCTGGCGAAGGCGGATTTATCTCGCGCTGGATCGACATGTTGGACGATGCGCGCGCAAAAGTCG
Organism: Aquisediminimonas profunda; assembly: GCF_019443285.1. GTDB lineage: Bacteria > Pseudomonadota > Alphaproteobacteria > Sphingomonadales > Sphingomonadaceae > Aquisediminimonas > Aquisediminimonas profunda. The sequence continues at coordinate 2,542,133 of NZ_CP080327.1, read as the reverse complement.
TCGACGAATACGGCACCGATCAGAGTCCTGCTGCCATTCGGGCAATGGAACACGAAGCCGTAAAGGTCAGCCTGGCCAATTTAAGGACATTTGCCTGCATTCGGGAGCGGGAAGCAACAGGTCAACTGGCATTACATGGAGCCTGGTTTGCAATCGACGGTGGCGAACTGTTTGTGCTTGATGAGGCAAAAGGCACATTTCAAATCGCTTGAGGTTACAAAGCGACGGCAGGTTTCAGGAGGTAATGACTTACTCCCCAGACACGACCTGACCGATGGCCAAACAAGCCGGCGGTCGCCAAAAAGAACAACCGCCAGCGCCTTTCCCACAGGCTCGCATCTTCGCCATAGACTGTCTTGAGGATGCGCCGGACCTCGGCAATATTTCTGTCGAAATTCGCCAGCCAATCCCTTGCGGTGCGGGCATAGTGAGTTCCGCTCCAGCGCCACTGCTCTTCAATCTCAAATTGATGCGAGACGTGCCAAAAGAGTTTTTCGCTTGGCATGATTCCTCCCGTGAAGAAGTGTCTTGCGATCCAGTCTGCCGGGTTGCGATGGTCGAAACGGTAACTCGCTGTCGCGTGCGTAAAGATATGGACAAACAGCTTGCCGTCCGGTTGGAGCCATTTTCGCGCGCGGCCAAGCAGAGCATTCCAATTGGCCATGTGTTCAAACATCTCGACAGACACGATCCTGTCGAATCTTCCTTCGATGTCGAACTCGTTCATGTCAGATGTCAGGACTATCAGGTTTGTGAAACCCCGCTGCCGCGCCACACCCTCGATATAGGCGCGTTGGGAAGAAGAGTTTGACACCGCAGTGATGCTGGCTCGCGGGAAATGCTCGGCCAAATAAAGGCTCAGGGAGCCCCAACCGCAACCAAGCTCAAGGATTTGCTGCCCGTCTCGGATTTGCGCCCGATTGACTGTCTCAGCTAGTGCTAAGTCTTCTGCCCTGGACAGCGAAACATCGTTATCCGGATAATGGCAGCAACTGTATTTCCGCCTGTGACCAAGTGTCAGGGCAAAAAATTCGGCTGGCAGTTCATAATGCTGTTCATTTGCCGAAGCAGCATGTTCGGCAATGGGCCGCATATTCATTTCCGCAGCAAAGACTCTGTCACTGCCGCGTGCCTGGGCCGCCAGGCGTTTGGACGTTCGCTCGCAGAGCAACCATATGCCGGCCCTCGTCAATGAGTCCGGTAAGGCGGTCCTTTCCACCCAGCTGACTGCACGGGCGATCAAATCGGCAGATGCAAAGCCTTTCATTTCAATCTCCATCGCAAATCTGAACTCACCATCATCCATTCCCCGCTTTTCACGGTATTGGATGCATCGAGGCCGCAATTTGTTCGCTTCGATGCAGATCGAGGCTGGTATGGATCAGGCGAACCCGTTGAGTGAGGAGCCTTTCAAGAACACAACCCGCGGCAAGCGAGAGCGCATTGCAGTGGTTGGCAGCGGCATTTCAGGGCTGAGCGCAGCGTGGATGCTCGGACGTAGCCACGATGTCGTCCTGTTTGAGAGTGACTCTCGAGCCGGCGGGCACAGTAGAACGATTGATGTGGATCTGGGCAACGGTCTGATTACTCCTGTCGATACCGGCTTTATCGTCTATAACGAGACGACTTACCCAAACCTCACACGGCTTTTTGCGCACCTCGGTGTCGAGACAAAGTCATCGGACATGTCATTTGCCGTGTCGCTTGATGACGGAGCGCTCGAATACTCGGGGAGCGAGGACCTGAAGGGCCTGTTCGCCCAACGCAGGAATCTTTTCAGGCCCAGATTCTGGTCAATGTTGCGAGACGTTTTCCGCTTCTATCGCGAGGCGCCTGCCCACGCCGGCAAGCTCGGTCTTGCAACATTGGACGAATTCCTGGCCGAACATCGTTATGGGCGCGCCTTCCGCGACGACCACCTTCTGCCGATGGCGGCTGCGATCTGGTCCATGCCGACGCCCGTTGTTCTCGATTACCCTGCCGAGGCCTTTATCCGGTTTTGCGAAAATCATGGTTTGCTCAAAATTCGCGATCGGCCGCGCTGGCGGACCGTTGCGGGCGGCAGCCGGACCTATGTCGATGCAATGCTGTCCCAATTCAGTGGTAAGGCATGCTTCGATCGTGGCGTTTCCCGGATTGTTCGCATGCACGGACAGGCTCAGGTCACTGATCTTTCCGGTCATACCGAGCTATTTGATCACGTCGTCATCGCAACCCATGCCGACCAGGCGCTTGCGATGCTTGGCGATTCATCGGACGCAGAACGTCGGCTCCTGTCTGCATTCCGCTACAGCCGCAATGTGGCAGTCTTGCATGATGACCCGGCACTGATGCCCAAACGCCGGCAGACCTGGTCGAGCTGGAATTATCTCGGTCGCCGCAGACCGGACGGCGCAACGAACGATCTTTGTGTCAGCTACTGGATGAACCGACTGCAGGGAATAGACCATCCCCGCCCGTTGATCGTCACGCTCAATCCGCGTCAGCCCGTGCGGGCAGGTAGAGTCATCGACAGCGTTGCCTTCGACCATCCCATCTTCGACAATGCCGCCCTCGCCGCGCAAAAGGCTCTCTGGCCACTCCAGGGTGATCGCAACACCTGGTATTGCGGGGCATATTTCGGAGCAGGTTTTCATGAAGACGGCTTGCAGGCAGGGCTAGCCGTTGCAGAAGCGCTGGGTGCGCGGCGGCCCTGGTTGCTCGCCAACCCTTCGGACCGGCTTCACATTTCAATGGCGCCGCTGGGTTTGGCCGCTTGATCGGTTCGGCCCTCTATACGGGCATCGTTGTGCACCAGCGGTTTCGGCCAAAGCCGCACCGACTCCGCTACCGTATGGCACAACTGTTTTTCGACGTGGATGAACTGGATGGACTCGCTGGCCGGATGCGGCTGTTCTCGCGCAACCGATTCAACCTTATTGCATTTCATGACCACGACTATGGCGATCGCACAGGTCGCGACCTGCGCGAACAGGTGGAGGCGCTGCTCTTGAAGACGGGGATCGATTTTGATGGCGGCCCGGTACGCCTGCTGACCATGCCGCGCATTCTGGGCCATGTTTTCAACCCGATTTCGACTTGGTTCTGCTATGCACGCAATGGCGGCCTCAGGGCAACGATCTATGAAGTGACCAATACTTTCGGAGAACGACATTTTTATGTGATCCGCGCGGATATGGACGCCGGTGTCGTACACCAAAGCTGCCACAAGGCACTCTACGTCTCACCCTTCATGGACATGGACATGCACTACGAATTTGCACTGAGGCCTCCTGGCAATGCAGTGAGCCTCACTGTGACCGGAAGTGACCAAGGCAGCAAACTGATCGTCGCAAGTTTCGTCGGCAAGCGCCGACCCCTTGATGACAGTGCACTGCTTGGCCTCTTGCTTGGTTTGCCTCTGCTTACGCTGCGCGTCGTGGCAGGCATCCATTTGGAGGCCCTCAAACTCTGGCTTAAGGGCGTTAAGGTGAGGCGGCACCCAGAACCGCCTCAAACGACCGTCACGCTTGGGCGCTAGCGAGTCAGCTTCTTGTAAGCCAGTCTTGTCGGTCGATCCGCGGCGTCGCCCAGTCTGCGCCGCTTGTCTTCCTCATAGCTGTCAAAATTTCCTTCGAACCATTCGACATGGCTGTCCCCTTCAAACGCAAGAATGTGCGTTGCAAGACGGTCGAGGAAGAAGCGATCATGGCTGATCACAACTGCGCACCCGGCGAATTCTTCCAATGCCTCTTCCAGGGCACGTAGCGTTTCGACGTCGAGGTCATTGGTGGGTTCGTCGAGCAAAAGGACATTGCCACCAGCCGCCAGCATCTTGGCCATATGGACACGATTGCGTTCACCGCCCGAAAGCTGACCGACTTTCTTTTGCTGATCGGTGCCCTTGAAATTGAATGCACCGACATAGGCACGGGTGTTCACTTCGTGCTTGCCGAAGTAGAAACGCTCGTTACCGCCGGAGACTTCCTCCCAGACGTTCTTTTTCGGGTCCAGGGCGTCACGCGATTGGTCGACGTAGCCCAAACGCACTGTTTCTCCGATATCGATTGTGCCGCCGTCGGGTTGTTCCTGGCCGGTGATAAGTTTGAAAAGAGTCGATTTGCCCGCCCCGTTTGGACCGATCACACCTACAATGCCGCCCGGAGGCAAAGTGAAGCTCAGGTCTTCGAACAAGAGCTTATCACCATAAGCCTTGGTGAGATTCTTCGCTTCGATGACCTTTCCACCAAGCCGTTCCGGAATCTGGATCAGGATTTGCGCAGCGCCAGGTCGGCGATCCGCCTGTCGTTCCACGAGTTCATCGAATGCCCGAATACGAGCTTTTGATTTAGTTTGCCGAGCCTTGGGCGATTGCCGAATCCACTTGAGTTCTTCCTGAATTGCCTTTTGTCGACTCTGATCCTCGCGATCTTCCTGTTCAAGGCGCTTGCCCTGCGCTTCAAGCCAAGCCGAATAATTGCCTTCAAACGGGATGCCTCGGCCTCGATCGATTTCAAGGACCCAGCCCACGACATTGTCGAGAAAGTAGCGATCATGGGTGACGAGGATGACGTTACCCGCATAGTCGATCAGATGCTTTTCAAGCCATTGCACGCTTTCAGCATCAAGATGGTTGGTCGGTTCATCGAGAAGCAGAATTTCCGGCTTTTCCAAGAGCAGCCTGCACAGGGCCACACGGCGGCGCTCACCGCCAGAAAGATTTTCCACTCCAGCCTCGCCGGGTGGGCAACGCAAGGCTTCCATCGCGATCTCGAGCTGGTTGTCGAGCGTCCACCCGTCTACTGCATCGATCTTTTCCTGAAGAGTGCCCATTTCTTCCATCAAGGCGTCAAAATCCGCATCCTCAGGCGGATCACCCATGATCATCGAAATTTCGTTGAAGCGATCCATCATGTCGGCGACTTCGCGCACGCCGTCCATGACGTTTTCCTTGACCGTCTTGCTCGGATCCAATTGTGGTTCCTGCGCCAGGTAGCCGACACGAATACCCTCACCTGCCCAAGCCTCGCCTGAATAGTCCTTGTCGATCCCCGCCATGATTTTCATGAGGGTGGACTTGCCCGCGCCATTGACACCAATGATCGCGATCTTGGTGCCCGGCAAGAACTGCAGGTGGATATTGTTGAGCACTGGCTTGGGCGCGCCGGGGAAGGTCTTGGTCAGGCCTTTCATGACATAGGAGTATTGGACGGCCATTGGTCGGTCTTTCAGGACGAGGAATAGTGGATTTGGCGGCTCACTAGCGAAGTGCCATGGCATTGGCAAACGCCCGCCAAGGCGTTAGCCAGCAGGAATGGAAAAAGTGAGCCTTGACCAGTATTCAAACTTCGGACGCCTTGCCGGCCTCAATAGGATGCCGCCCCTGTTTGTCTTGTGCATACTGCTCTCTGCATGCGGAAGTCAGGTTCAGGAATCCAATGAGGCAGCGATAGAAAATCAGGCGGAATCGCTCGAAAAGGCAGCCAATGCCACAACCGACCAGCTGATCAAGCAAATCGAGGAAGGCGCCAAAAAGGATGAAGCGGCGGCGGCCATGGCCAGAGCTCGTCCGGCTGAAAAAGGTGCGGAAGAAAAGTGAAAAGTCCTGCCGAAGACATCGAAGATCTCGCGCGAATTTTCAGCTTCTCTCTGGGTGGTGATTTACCCATTGTGAGCCCGATTGACGGTCGTACTGCCGGTTCAGTGGTCGGGACGACCCTCAAAGAAGCTGCCGCAATGATTGAATTGGCCAGGAGTGCCTTTCTGCACTGGCGCAAGGTTCCGGCGCCGCGTCGGGGCGAGCTTGTCAGGGTATTTGGACAATTGCTTCGTGAACACAAGGAACCCTTGGCGCAGCTTGTAACGCTGGAATGTGGAAAGCCGATTTCCGAAGGACTCGGAGAAGTCCAGGAAATGATAGATATATGCGATTTCGCCGTGGGTCTGTCTCGGCAGCTCTACGGATTGACAATTGCCAGTGAACGCCCCGGACACCGGATGATGGAAAGCTGGCACCCGCTGGGCGTTGTCGGCATCATTTCAGCCTTCAATTTTCCAGTCGCCGTTTGGGCATGGAACGCCACGCTTGCGCTCGTGTGCGGCGACCCAATTATCTGGAAGCCCTCTGAAAAGACGCCTTTGGTCTCGCTTGCAGTTCAGGCGATCCTGGCACTGGCTATCGAAGAGTTCGGCAAGGATGCACCTGAAGGCCTCTCCTCGGTCCTTATTGGCGGTGCAGATCTTGGACAAATGCTGGCCGACCATCCAGCAATTGCCCTTGTCTCCGCAACAGGCAGCACTGCGATGGGACGAAGTGTTGGAGCACGAGTTGCGCAACGATTCGGTCGTTCTCTGCTGGAGCTTGGCGGTAACAATGCGTCAATAGTAGCACCTTCAGCTGACCTCGATCTTGCACTGCGCGCATGTGCCTTTGGCTTCATGGGAACGACAGGTCAGCGTTGCACATCTCTCAGACGACTTATCGTTCATGAAAGCCTGTATGATAGCTTCGTCGCCCGACTGCGCTCTGCTGCTGCTTCCATCTGGATAGGCGATCCAAGAGATCCGACAATGCTTGTGGGACCTCTTATTGACGAATCGGCTTTTGCAACAATGGAAGCTGCGCTGGCAGATGCGCGTATCGCGGGCGGCAAAGTGACGGGAGGCGAACGGATCGTGTGCGAGGGTGTTTATGTGCGCCCTGCAATTGTCGAACTTCAGGCTCAGGCTGGCCCAGCGATGATCGAAACATTTGCGCCAATCCTCTATCTTTTCAGCTATTCTGAATTCGAGGAAGCGATAGCCCTGGTCAACGGCGTGCCGCAGGGTTTGTCTTCCAGCGTCTTTACAAATGATGTGCGCGAAGCGGAACTCTTTACGTCAGCAACCGGCAGCGACTGCGGTATTGCCAATGTCAACATTGGGACGTCAGGTGCCGAGATTGGCGGAGCATTCGGCGGGGAAAAGGAAACCGGCGGCGGTCGGGAGTCCGGCTCCGACAGTTGGCGGGCCTACATGCGGCGCCAGACCAGCACGATAAACTATTCGAGCGATCTGCCACTTGCACAGGGCGTCAGATTTGAGCTTTAACGGACTTGCTTCTCTCGGCAACGTCTGCACGCCACTGTCTTGACCGCCACCACATCACGATTCCGGTGACGCCCAATATTGTAGGAACGAGGCCTGCCAAGAATATCATTGCTTGCCAAACGGTGCCCATTTCGGCGCCTTCATGCATCCTTCTGAGCATCTGCCCGATCCGACCGGAACGCATGCCTCCCCCCGTATTTGCGATTCCCGTTTTGTCATCGACCCAGACCTGAACAGGTTTTTCGGCCGTTTTAATGCCAACCTTCCACGCCGGATCAAGTTCAGTAGGCCAAGAAATGGATGCCAACGGCCCGGGCTGCTTTTCGAGCGCCTTTGCGACAACTGCATCCGGCCAAAGATTGGTTTTCCGCAGCGGCAACGCCCGCATTTGGGCCATCCGTTCCTCCAAGCTGGGTGCAGTTCTGCCGGAGAGTGTCGCTGCAATCTCGGGAAAGGCTATCCAAGCGCCCGTGAGTGCCAACATGGCCAACGGTAGGCTTATCCAGAAACCGGCGACATGATGGACGTTTCCGAATGTGTCATTGCTTCGGCGCCACCTCAGGCCCTTGGCAGGGCTGCCGGATACCGGCCACCAGAGCCAGAGACCGGTCGCACAAGACAGGAACATTGCCAGCCCCAGAAAACCCACTATGGGACGTCCATACATCGGAATAAAAAGGCCGTCGTGGAGGCGTTCCATGACTGGCATGAACCCGGCACTACGGTCACGCTTTTCGAGAATTCGGCCATCGGCCGGATCAAGCCAATAGTTTGTACGGTTAAGGGGGCTATAAGTACTGTCAGGCAATTTCATGTCGGTCGCCACGACAAGCATCGCTCGGCCATCTTCAAACCTTACCGAGGTAACCTGAAAGCCTTCATCCATCTGCTCCTGCACGGCGACAAGATATGCAGATACAGGCTTTGACGCATGCCCATTGCCTGATATTTCCCGTTGAGGGTTGAGCGCAGAGTCCAGCGCATCATGCCAGACCAACATTGATCCGCTGAACGCAAGCGGGGCAAACAGTACGGCCAAACAGATGCCGATCCATTTATGCATCTGCAGCCAGAGCTTTCGCAGGCCTGCCTTTGTCATCCCTACCCTCGCAAGACACAGGAGACTGCATGCCGGGCAGCTCCGCAAAGCTTGAAATGCATGATTGGTCGGGGAGACAGGATTCGAACCTGCGACCCTCTGTTCCCAAAACAGATGCGCTACCAGGCTGCGCCACTCCCCGGACCGAAGCGGCCCTTAGTTTATGGCCGCTTTGCGGCGCAAGTGAAATCGACCTCTCCGTAACGATTGCCTCCGCGCTCCGCGCGCAAAGCGAGGCAAGCATATTCAAATTGATACCGGCTTTGTTTGGACTTACGCCGAAATTTGGTGGGCCCGGAGGGATTCGAACCCCCAACCAAGCCGTTATGAGCGGCCGGCTCTACCATTGAGCTACAGGCCCATACCCGTTGCGACGCGTTCGATAGCTGAGCAAAGGCAAGTCGCGCAAGCGTGCTTCGCAATTTGCCAAACAAGCTCTGCACGGCGGGCAGAATTCAGCCGCTTTCCTTGTTCTCTTCCGCACCCGCAGTGACGCTCGGCAAGACGAGGCTAATGCGTTCTCGGCCAATTTCCAGGGAGCCCCCTGCCCGCTTCGCCATCGCTTCTATAAGGCGCATCGTAAATCCTAGCCCTAAAGCGATATCTCCCGCAGAGCTTGCATCGCCGACAGCTGCCGTTGCCAAAATCTGTTCGGGCGTGAGCCCTTGTATGCGCGATGGCCTGTCAACCTGAAGCGTAACGCCTGTGCCCGCAACATCGAGTCTGGCGATCAATTCTTCGCCGTTTACGGCCAGTTCAATCGCCGCAGTCAACAATCTGCCCACAAGGCGACGACATGTCACCAGATCTGCTCGAGCATTGGGAACTGGACGCACAAGAACGATACGGATTCTGGCTCCGTGATCATCGCTGAGCGGGCCCAACTCACTCGCAATACTCTCTAGGACAGTCGACAGACTGATGCCTTCCGCAGGCAATGCTTCAACTGGCCAGTCTCCCGTTTCCAGTCGTGCGGCTGAATCGAGATCATCGATCACAGCCATCAGTCTTGAAGCATCACTCACAATACTGCGGGCCATTTCACGATAGTGCTGAGCCACGGGGCCCAATAGCCGTGACTCAATCATCTCGCCGAATCCGCGAATGGCATTCAGTGGCGTTCTTAGTTCGTGGGTGAGTTGCCTTATGGAATCAGGCGAAAGACCATCGCCAAGCAGCTTTGAAGGCGCAGCCAAGCTTGGTCCTGGGCGTTTCGCGAATCCCCGATATCCAATAAAGCGACCGTCTTCCCTATTGAAAAGTGGATTGGCAGACAAAAGCCATGCCCCCGATGCTTCACCGGCTCCAGCCACTGTAAGGTGTGCGTCGCGAAACTGAGCTCGCTGTCGACAAGCTCCAGCTGCCTGGCCATCAACGCCATAGCCACCGGGCTCGGCCATATCAGCAAGCGAGATACCAATCAAAGGACCGCGCGGCGCACCTTCAACCCAGTTGATGATCCCATCACCGCCTGCCTCGAAACGGAAAAATTCGAGACGTTCCGGCTCCTGGCTGCTCCTTGCTGCAGGACGATGATCTCGGCGGTAAGCCTCGATCCGTGCAACCAGATCGCGAATCTGAATGGCAGACTCATGGGAGTCCGCGGTCTCGCTTCCTCCGGGAAGCACAAAATCTACGTTGCCATAAACGCCAAGAAGTCTGCGGGTTTCATCAGGCAGGTCACGCCTTTCGCGCACCAGAGCGCGGCTGGTTGACGGCCAACCAGGTATCAGGCGAACCCAGTCCTGATCATCCAGCTTCACATGGAGCAGGAGGGGTGCTGCGACCTGTGGCGAATCCTTTGCAAATAGGTCGACCATCTCTGGCGAAACAGGATGGTCAGACAGTGCAAGCGCCGTTGCCCGGCGCCGAGAAACTGGCACGTCCTCCCGCCAGGCAAGCAGCCGTTCAAATGCCGCCGCCATTTTCTCGGGCGAGATTCGAATCCGTTCCTGAGCAACAATGTCTGCAATTTGTACCCAAAGCGCGGCCCTTGCTGCTCCATCAGGGGCAGATTGCGTCAGCATGGTATTAAGGCGGTCGTCAAAACGCACCGAAAGCACGACCTCTCTCAGTCTCTATCCCCGTTACTGTTCGATAGCGCTTTGCGGGGCACTCGGGAAGCACCGAAACTCAAGCGTAGCAAAGTGGCACAATGGCCTTGCATTGTAAGAAAATTACAGCGAAGAGGTGCTAGATGAAAGGATAAGTGGCGAATGACGCAAGTTTCATTCGATAGGATCGACCGTCGAATTCTCGCAGAACTTCAGGCGAATGGACGGATGACCAACGTCGAACTGGCGGAACACGTGGGGCTGACGGCACCTCCTTGCCTGCGTCGTGTGCGTGCACTTGAGGAAAGCGGGATTATCGAAGGGTATCATGCTTCGCTTAACGCATCGCGACTCGGATACACGATCACTGTGTTCGCAATGGTGAGTCTCAAGAGCCAAGCCGAGTCTGATTTGCGTGCCTTTGAAGACCATATTGCCAAGCTGGCGCCGGTGCGGGAATGCCACATGCTGAATGGAGAAATTGACTTTATCCTAAAGATCGTCGCGCGGGACTTGCAGGAATTTCAATCGTTCCTGACGTCGTCACTTACGACTGCTCCCAACGTGGCTGGCGTAAAGACATCGCTCACTATTCGCACGTCCAAACATATTCCCGGCGTTCCCGTCGACCCTGATTGAGCATTGCGCTTGCGACTGACAATTCCTGCCGCCATAGCGCTGTCTCATGCATGATATTCGTCAAATTCGTGATAACCCTGCCGCCTTTGATACGGCACTTGCGCGGCGAGGCCTTTCACCGCGGGCCAATGAAATTCTTGCCGTAGACGAGAATTGGCGGGAATTGACTCAGGCACTCCAGACTTCGCTTGCCGCACGTAATGATGCATCCAAGGCCATCGGAGCGGCCAAGGCCCAGCAGGACGACGAAGAGGCCAACCGGCTCATGGCTGAAGTCAGTGAGTACAAAGCCAAAATCCCCGCGCTTGAGGCGGAAGAGCGCTTGGCTCTGTCAAGACTGAACGATCTGCTCGCATCGATACCCAATCTTGCCGATATTTCTGTGCCGATCGGCGCGGACGAAAACGAGAATGTGGTCATCCATGTTCGGGGAGATATTATTGAACAGGGGTTCGAGCCCCGTGAGCATCACGAAATTGGCCCTGCGCTTGGCCTGGATTTCGAAACAGCACAAAAAGTTGCCGGCGCCCGATTTGCATACCTCCGCGGCGGCATTGCACGGCTGTCTCGGGCATTAGGGCAGTTCATGCTCGATCTTCATACAGGAGAGTTTGGGTATCAGGAGGTGGCACCGCCGGTTCTGGTCCGTGACGAGGCTCTTTATGGCACAGGCCAACTGCCGAAGTTTGCCGAAGACCAGTTCCGGACGACCGATGGCCGGTGGCTCATACCTACTGCTGAAGTCAGCCTAACCAACATGGTTCGTGACATGATCCTTGTCGAAAGCGAGCTACCGATCCGGTTGACGGCGCTTACGCCCTGTTTTCGTTCGGAAGCCGGAGCCGCCGGACGCGACACGCGAGGTATGATCCGGCAGCACCAGTTTGAAAAAGTGGAGCTTGTTTCAATCGTCCGGCCTGAGGATTCTGATGCAGAACATGAACGCATGACGTCATGTGCGGAGGCTGTTCTTGAAAAGCTCGAACTTCCCTTCCGCCGCATGCTCCTGTGCACTGGAGATATGGGCTTTTCCGCGCAGAAGACGTTTGATCTTGAAGTTTGGCTGCCGGGACAACAGCGGTATCGCGAGATTTCAAGCTGCTCAAATTGTGGTGATTTCCAAGCGCGCCGAATGAACGCCCGGTTCCGCCGGGAGGGCGAGAAGGGAACTGTTTTTGTCCACACATTAAACGGGTCGGGCCTTGCCGTCGGCCGCGCCCTTGTTGCAGTGATCGAGAATTACCAAAAAGCAGATGGCAGTATTTCGGTCCCAACTGTTCTGCAGCCTTATATGGGCGGTTTGGAACGAATTACAGCTGCATAAACAGCAACTCGTGACTTTCCGGCAAATGGCGCTTATGGGCGCCCCCGATCATGGCAATAACATTCCCCTCCCCGCCGAAAGTCGGCATGGTTTCGCTTGGCTGCCCCAAGGCTCTCGTTGATAGCGAGAGGATACTGACGAAACTGCGCGCTGAAGGTTACGGATTGTCGCCTGATTATGCAGGCGCTGACGTTGTTCTCGTAAACACGTGTGGCTTTCTGGATTCAGCCAAGGAAGAAAGCCTGGAAGCAATCGGCGAGGCCATGGCGGAAAATGGTCGCGTTATTGTGACCGGGTGCATGGGCAATGAAGCAGACGTGATCCGGGCCCGCTTCCCCGAAGTCCTCGCGATCAGTGGCCCGCATCAATATGAGGCCGTTGTTGAGGCTGTGCATGAAGCAGCGCCGCCTGTCCCGAATGCATTTGTCGACCTCGTTCCTGAAGCCGGTCTCAAACTGACTCCGCGGCATTACAGCTACCTGAAAATCTCGGAAGGCTGTAACCACGCCTGCGCATTCTGCATCATTCCGAGCATCCGCGGTGCCCTCGTCTCCAGAAGACCTGATGCGATCTTGCGTGAGGCGGAAAAGCTCGTTGCTGCAGGTACGCGCGAACTTTTGGTCATTTCTCAAGACACGTCGGCCTATGGCGTCGACATTCGCCATCAGCCAAGAGAATGGAAAGGCCAGCAAGTCAGAGCACACATGACTGATCTGGCGCGGGAGTTGGGCAAACTTGGCGCATGGGTGAGGCTGCACTATGTCTACCCTTACCCTCATGTGGATCAGGTTATTCCCCTGATGGCAGAAGGGCTTGTGCTTCCGTATCTGGATATACCATTCCAACATGCAGCACCTGCCGTTCTGAAGGCAATGAAGCGTCCCGCAAATGAGGCAAGGGTGCTCGAGCGTGTCAGGCGCTGGCGCGAAATCTGTCCTGACATTGCTATCCGCTCGACCTTTGTAGTTGGCTTTCCGGGCGAGACCGAAGACGACTTTCAATATCTGCTCGATTGGCTCGATGAGGCGCAACTGGATCGAGTCGGGGCATTTCGGTTCGAGCCAGTCTCGGGCGCCGCGGCCAACGCCCTGCCCAATCCCGTTCCAGAGGCCCTCAAGGAAGAGCGTTACGCGCGCATCATGGAAAAGACTGCTGCGATTTCAGCGGCAAAACTTGCCGCTAAGATTGGCAAGCGGCTGGACGTGATCATCGATGAAGTCGATGAAAGCGGAGGCGCTACGGGTCGTTCAAAAGCTGATGCGCCCGAGATCGATGGTTCAGTCTTCCTGCGAGACGCCGGCCACCTTAAGCCGGGTGAAATTGCCTCGGTAGAGATCGAGGACGCCGACGAGCACGATCTGTTTGGCGTTCCTGTCAGCCTCTAAAAAAGTGTTGTTAGCCAATAGAATAGAGCACCAACCAAGGCTGAAGCTGGGATTGTAATGATCCACGCAATAACCACGTTGCCTGCCACACCCCAACGCACCGATGAAGTCCGCCGCGCCGTTCCCGCCCCGATGATACAACCTGTTATGGTATGTGTCGTCGAAACCGGAATCCCCAATGCTGATGCCGTGAAGACCATCACCGATCCGCCAAGTGACGCACTGAAACCTTGATGTTGCGACAATTTCGTGATGCGCGTTCCCATTGTCTGAATGATTTTCCATCCACCCGACAAGGTCCCAAGCGAAATGGCGACATAGCAGCTTATCGCCACCCAATGCGGGACATGGAAGTCGCCCTTCAGGTAACCGGTGGAATATAGAAGGACTGTGATGATCCCCATTGTCTTCTGAGCATCATTCAGGCCGTGACTTATTGAATAGGTTGCAGACGAGGCAATGTGCAGAAACTTGAAACTCCCCTCAGCGCTGCGCGGTGTTGCATTGTTGAAGGTCCAGCTTGAAGCCAGCATGATCAACAATGACAATAGCATGCCGAGCATCGGCGACAGAAAAATCGCGATAACTGTCTTGTTAAGCCCAGCCCATTGTATGCCGCTAAGACCTGAGTGTGCGACGCCTGCCCCCACAAGCCCGCCAACAAGAGCATGGCTCGACGAGGACGGGATTCCGCGCCACCATGTTACGACGTTCCAGAACATTGCCCCGATCAAGGCACCAAAGACGACTGAAGGCGTTACGAGGTCCTTGTCGATAATGCCTTTGCCGATCGTTTCGGCTACCTTGTGCAGACTTGGAAAAATGATCGAGAGGAAATAGGCTGTAAAATTGAAGAAAGCTGCAAAGGCAACGGCCTTCAATGGGCTCAACAAGCGAGTTGCGACGACCGTAGCGATGGAATTCGCTGCATCATGCAAACCGTTCAGAAAATCGAAAGCCAGTGCAACAGCAATCAATCCGATAAGAAGGGGAAGTGCAAGCTCATGCATCCACCATCCCCTTTTCAGGCGTGATCAAGCACGAGACCTTGAATCTCGTTCGCGACATCCTCGAACTTGTCGACGACCTTTTCCAGATTCCCGTAAATTTCTCGCCCAATGATAAATGCCATCGGGTCGGTCTTGCCTTTTTCGGCAAAGAGAAGCTTGAGGCCAGCTTCGTGAATTTCATCCGCGTGCCCTTCAATCTGAACAAGGCGACCGGTAAGCGTGATAAGTCGGGGGCCGTTGCGACTGATTTCACGCAGCAGCGGAACCGCTTCTTCGGTCAGGCGCGCAGCTTCAACAATGATACCGCCCATATCCCGCATGTGCGGGTCAAACTTGTCGACACCATAAAGCGTTATCGTCTTCGCTGTCGCATTCATCTGGTCAATCGCATCGTCCATCGAACCGATGAGGTCGGTGATCGCGGTTCGGTCAAATGGGGTAATAAAAGTACGGTGCACATCCCGGAGCACTTCTCGAATGATTTCGTCGGCCTCGTGCTCATGCGCTTCAATTTCCGCGCAATAAGTGGCAATGTCGCCTCCGCCTTGGAGCAGCTTGCCCAGTGAATCCGCACCGGCAACCAAGGTCGCTGCATGAGCCTCAAATTGTTCGAAAAACCGCCCCTTTTTGGGCATCAACGCTTGAAACCAGCGCACGATCGCCAACCCTTCCCCGTTATGTTCTCGACCGTTTAGCAGCCACGCGTTGTTTTGCACAACAGAAGGTGTCGGCATCCGAAATTCGGATATCATGGCTTTCAGTTCGGGCTCATCGACGGCAGCGGCGGCCTCCGGAATACCGAACCAGCGACATTCGCGTTCACCAAGCTCCGGCCAAACCTCGGCTTGCCGAATGACGGCCAGTGGAAACACTTGTACGGTCGTTGGCCGCAAGCCTCCCCGTGAAAGTCTCTTGTCGTACTCAAACGAACCTAGGGCAGTCGGGCAGCCGATGCCTGTCAGCCCTGCTTCTTCAAAAGCTTCTTCAGCCGCAGCTTCGTGAGGCTTTAGCCCTTTTATACGGTTGCCTTTCGGCACGACCCAGCGCCTGGTCTCGCGCGAAGTGATCAACATCACTTCGACCTGCCCCTGCGCGTTTGTGCGATAGGGGAGTGCTGCTACTTGTGTCGCCTTGTCGAGTGCCATGGCGGGGCGTTAGCTCAGTGTATGCCAGCAATCAAACGGCTCGACGAAGCAAAGAGAGCTTGGCATGGAGGAAACATGACAGACTTTGCAGCCCTGCTTCAGCCAGACCAAGGCCAATCCGCCAAAACAATCTCAATTGTAAGAAAGGCCGACTTCACGGAATGGCTCTCGGCCCAGCCAGAAAGGACCCGCACAGCAGCCCTGGCCTCTCGATTTGAGGGGAACCCCGGAGACATGCTGATTGCCCCGGGTGACACAACGGCTGAATGGTCCGTAATTTTGGGTGATTCAGAGGATCGGAGCATCTGGACGCTGGCAAGCGCTGCGACGCGTTTGCCTGAAGGTCATTATCGGCTTGCGAATGAAAGCCCAGGGGAATTGGCCCTTGGCTGGCTCTTGGCTCACTACCGTTTCGGGCGTTACCTCTCGAAGCCAGATCCATCTCCGTCCCGCGTTCTGTTGACAAGCGACCTCGCGTCAATTTCCGAGCATGTGCGTGTTGCCCAGGCGACCAGCCTTGTGCGAGATCTCGTCAATGTTCCTGCGGCCGACATGGGGCCCGCTGACTTGCAGCATGAAGCCGAAGCAATCGCCAAACAATTTGGTGCGGCTGTCCTGTTGACCAAAGGTCACGATCTCGAAGTCGGCTATCCGATGGTTCACGCAGTCGGGCAGGCAGCAGAGAAGCGCAACGCGCCGCGCCTCATCGAAATTGAATGGGGCAATCCGGCTCACCCACGCGTTGCCATTATCGGCAAGGGCGTCACATTCGACTCAGGCGGTCTCGACATAAAGCCTGCCAGCGGCATGCGGATCATGAAAAAGGACATGGGCGGCGCAGCGCACGCCTTGGCACTCGCCCGCCTGATCATGGATGCTCGCCTTCCTGTGCGCTTGCACATGATCGTGCCTGCAGCGGAAAACGCCATCGCGGGCAATGCATTTCGGCCAGGCGATATTCTGAAGTCTCGGAACGGCATGACTGTCGAGATCGACAACACTGACGCTGAGGGGCGGCTCATTCTGGCCGACGCATTAACGAAGGCCGGAGAAGGCGAACCGGAACTCATCATTGATTTTGCAACCCTTACAGGAGCCGCTCGTGTAGCTCTCGGCCCTGACTTGCCAGCACTATTCTGCAACGACGAGGCGTTGGCTGATGAATTGAACAATGCAGCCCTCGTCGAGCATGATCCCGTATGGCGATTGCCGCTTTGGTCGGGTTATGACGATATGCTCAAGTCGGATATCGCGGATATCGTCAATTCCTCCGAAGGCGGAATGGCTGGCGCAATAACGGCTGCACTATTCCTGCGAAAGTTTGTTCCAGCCGGCACTCCGTGGGCTCATTTCGATACCTGGGCGTGGCGCGCAAGCCCCAAGCCTGGTCGGCCAAAGGGAGGCGAAGCTCTTGGCCTTCGTGCGGCTTGGGCTGTTTTGAAGGCGAGATATCCAGCTATCTGAGGCTGCAACACCCACGTACGACGGGTGTGGCCATTGCCGGCATTGCGTTTATTGCTCGGCCTCGTCTACATGCCGCGCCATTATGCCGCAATCGCGCAACAGATTTTCGCTTAGCGGGCCATCCCGTGCCCTTGATCCGCGCATCAATGCCATGCGCGGCGACCTTGCTGACGTTGCGCTCGCAGGGAAGCATTTTTCGCCACATTATGCGCGCGCAGTCGAGCATTTTTGCTCTACTCTTCATGTGCCAATATTTGATCGGCCAGAGGGGCGCCAGGTTTCAGAGTTGCTCGCGGGTGAGTCCTTCATGCTTCTCGATGTCTCAGGCGGCTGGGGCTGGGGTTATTGCAAGCATGATCATTATGTTGGCTATATCCGGGCTGACGCCTTGACCGCTGACATGCAGCCTATTGCGGAGCCTCTCCCGCCAGATCTCTTGGCCGCGGCAAGGCATTTTCTGGACATGCCCTATGTGTGGGGCGGGCGCGGTGGAGCCGGGATAGACTGCTCCGGCCTAGTCCAGCGCAGCCTGGCAGCAATCGGGATCGCGGCGCCGCGAGACAGCGACATGCAGATGGCGGCACTGGGCGTCGCGCTTGCCGATGATGTCCCCTTAAGAGCTTGCGATCTTGTTTTCTTTCCCGGCCATGTGGGAATGATGGTCGATCCAGCAAATCTGATCCACGCAACGATGCATTTCGGGCGTACATTGATTGAGCCGCTTGCGGACGTGATTGGCCGGAGCGACGAAGATCATGATTCTGGTGTCTTGGTTCGTCGGCGTATTGACTCATGACCAGTATCTTTATCGATGGCGGACATGGCACGACCGGTCTTGAAATCCGTCAGCGTCTGGCGGGTAGAAAGGACATTGATCTGCTCGAACTGGACGAGACCGTTAGGAAGGAACCAGAGAGCCGCCGAGAAGCCCTCAACGATGCAGATATAGTGGTCCTGTGCCTTCCCGATGAAGCGGCGCGCGAAGCGGTCGGCCTGATCAACAATAGCCGCACCCGGATCATCGATGCTTCGACGGCATTTCGCACAGCTCCGGATTGGACATTTGGATTTCATGAGATCGATGATCTTGGCATCGAATCTCTCAGGTCCGCCAAACGGGTTTCTAACCCGGGCTGCTACTCTACAGGCTTCCTCGCGTTGGTGAAGCCGCTGGTGAACGCCGGTCTGATTCCCGCGGACTGGCCATTAACAGTGAATGCCGTGTCTGGGTATTCCGGAGGCGGAAAGGCCATGATCGCGGAGTTCGAAAGCGGCGGGCCGCCGACCGCATGGCGGACCTATGCGCTTGGACTTGCGCACAAGCACGTACCAGAAATGCAGCGTCATGCGGGATTGGTACATGCACCCCTTTTTGCGCCATCAGTCGCACAAACCTATCGCGGTATGATTGTCGATGTGCCACTTCAGGCCGCTCTAATTCCTGGCCGACCGACCCCGGAAGCCATCCGGACGGTCCTCTCTGAGCACTATACCGGCAGCCCGATCGTGTCGGTCGTTTCGGACTTTACCGAGGCCGATCTGACGATTGAACAAGCTGCCAATACCGATCGGCTGGAATTGTTTGTCTTTGCCAATTCTTCGGGATCTCAGGTCAGACTGGTTGCCGCTCTCGACAACCTCGGCAAAGGCGCGGCTGGCGCGGCTGTCCAAACGCTCAACATCATGTCGGATTTGGCGGAGACCGCAGGCCTCCGCCTTTAGATCCTCAGGCTGCTACCTTCGCAGGAGCGACATTTGCCACGAGCCATTCCAACACTTTGTCGGGCGCACTTTCACCGTACGGATCCTCGTCCGATCCATCGTCATTGATGCCCGGTTCTTCGAACAATGCGACGATGTTTCCATCTTCTACAACCATAGAATAGCGCCAGGAACGATGACCGAAGCCAAGGTGATCCTTGTTGATGAGCATTCCCATACGGCGGGTAAAATTACCTGATCCATCAGGCAGAAGCTTTACCTTCTCAAGGCCTAACATCTTGCCCCACTGAAACATGACAAATGCATCATTCACTGACAGGCAGTAGACCTCGTCAGCACCTGCCTTCTTCAGCGCGTCGTAATTCGCTTCATAGGCGGGGCACTGTTCGCTTGTGCACGTAGGCGTGAAAGCTCCAGGCAAGGCAAAAACCACAACCCGCCGACCGGCAAATATCTCTCTGCTGGTGAGATCCTGCCAGCGAAACGGATTGGGTCCGCCCAAGCTGTTATCGCGCACACGGGTCTTGAACGTCACATTGGGTACAAGTCGGTTCAACATCGGAAACTCCATTTTTCTTGAATGAGCGCGAATGCGCCTGAAACTTCGCTAGAGTCTTCCCGCTTATAAAGAAAACCGATTAATCAGTTCACACTGATCGATCTAAACGATTTTGTGATGGAGATTTTCCTTTTCATTCCATTCTCATTCGATCAACATTCCTACAGACCAAGAATCCGGGGAGAGGATGATGACTTTGGCGCGCATTTGCAGGATCACAGCTGCATTTATTGGGCTGATGTCCACGACGGCAATGGGACAAACCCCGGATCTTTCGACCAAGCCCGCAAGTGCTGCAACCATCGCTGCTCAGGCCGCTGAACGTGCAGCGCTCCCAAGGGAAAACGGCAAGGATGCAGGGTTTGCGGCACAAGGATTCGTCGCGACACGAGCGGATCCAATCATCCGTAACAAGGATGGAAAGCCAGTCTGGAATCTCGCCGCTTATGACTGGATGAAGGGCGACGCTCCCGCGACAGTCAATCCAAGCCTCTGGCGACACATGAGCATCCTGCGCAAGAATGGCTTGTTCAAACTTGCTGACGGCATGTGGCAAGTCCGGGGATTTGATGTCTCGAACATGACCGTAATTGCGGGAAAGACAGGCTGGATCCTGATCGATCCGCTGACCAACCGGGAAACGTCAGCAGCCGCACTTGAGCTCGTCAATCAGCAATTGGGCACAAGGCCGATTGTGGCCGTGATATATACCCACAGCCATGCCGACCATTTCGGCGGCATTCGGGGAATCGTGTCCCCTGAAGAAATCAAAACTGGCAAGGTCACGATTCTGGCGCCGGAGCATTTTATAAAGGAAACCGCATCGGAAAATGTGATCGCCGGGCCCGCAATGGGGCGGCGGGCGACATTCCAGTTTGGGGCCGCTCTTGCTCCCGGACCAAGCGGCCAGATGGGTTCGGGCATCGGTTCGGCGGTTGCTGCCGGCGAGATCACGCTCATCGCGCCGACGGATACAATCACCAAGACCGGTGAACAGCGGACGATCGACGGCGTTTCGATGGAATTCCAAATGGTTCCCCAGACGGAGGCGCCCGCGGAACTCAATGTGATGTTTCCGGACCGGAAAACTCTGGTGATTGGCGAAATCGCAACGTGTTCGCTTCACAACATTCTCACCCCGCGTGGTGCGCAGGTTCGAGATGCGCTGGCGTGGGCGGGCTATCTTACTGAAGCCATCCGGCTTTACGCGGACAGGACCGATACAGTGGCTGCAAGCCACTGCTGGCCGCACTTCGGAAAGAGTGAAGTGCGCAATTACCTGACGCTTCAGCGCGACAATTACAAATATCTCCATGACCAGACCGTCAGGCTTATGAACAAGGGTTTGACCCAAGCCGAGATTGCAGAGGCCCTTGTGCCTCCGCCCGCGCTGACCAACGAATGGACCAACCGTGGCTATTACGGCACTTACAGCCACAATTCGAAAGCCATATATCAGCGCTATCTCGGATGGTACGACGCCAATCCGGCCAACCTCAATCCGCATCCGCCTGCCGAAAGGGCAAGACTCTATGTCGAGGCAATGGGTGGGGCTGAGCGGGTAATGGCAATTGCGCAGGCAGCAATGACTAAAGGCGACTACCGCTGGTCATCGGATATTCTCAACCAACTCGTTTTCGCCGATCCGCAAAATGCGAATGCGCGAGCCTTGCTTGCAGATTCATATGAGCAGCAAGGGTATCAATCCGAAGCTGCAACATGGCGCAACATGTTCCTGTCTGCAGCGCATGATTTGCGCGAGGGGCCCAAACCGGGGTCGTCTACGACCAGCCTCGACATGATTTCTGCCATTCCAACTGACCTCTTGCTCGACTCCATTGCGACGAGGCTCGATCCCGCGGTTATTGGAAGCGCAGCACTGGCCCTCAATTTCAACTTTTCCGACCGCAACGAGAAGGCCAGAGTGACGGTCGAAAATGCCGTCATGATCAGCGAAATGGGCGAAGCGCATGCAAAACCCGCAGTCACCCTTACTGGGCCCCGCCAATTCTTCCTTGGTCTGTTCTTCCTCAAGTTGCCCCTTGCACAGCTTGAAGCAGCCGGCCTGAAGATCGAGGGGGATAGAACTGCGATTGAAGCACTTCAGGCGGCGATCGAAACGCCGCCCAATGTGTTCAATATCGTGACGCCCTAGCTCACAACCTTGTGCAATTCATTGAAGGGAACGGTCTTGTCCGGGCGGATGTCGCCGGGCAGTCCCAGAACGCGTTCTGCTATGATGTTGCGAAGGATTTCATCCGTTCCGCCAGCGATACGAAGCCCGGCTGACCAGAAATAGCCCTGTCTCAGCGCTTCGAGATGCGGAAGCGAAGACGCATCGTCGCCCATCAGCAGCCCTGCGCTTTCTGCCATATCACCGGCAAAACTCCCCATATCCTGCATGAGTTTGGCCACCACCACCTTCGAAATGCTGGACTCAGGTCCCGGGGTCCGACCAGACGATATGGCCGACATCGTGCGCATCCGCGTCAGCGAAATCCCGCGATCCTGTATATAGACGTCCGCAATCTTTTGCCGGACATGGCTCTGTTCGAGCATATTGCCTTCTTCCGCATCAATCGCGCGCGCCAATTCGATAAGCGAATGCGCATCGGGCGAATTTGTCGGTTTGCCACCAACCGCCAGACGCTCGTTCATCAACGTGGTCAGCGAGACGCGCCAACCGTCGCCGACATCGCCAAGCCGGTGATCGTCTGCAATGCGCACATCCGTGAAAAAGACTTCGTTGAACTCACTCGCTCCGGCCATTTGCTTGATCGGACGCACCTCCACACCAGGCGCGCGCATGTTGATGATGAACATCGTCAGCCCCTTGTGCTTGGGCTGGGTCGGGTCTGTCCGTGTGACGATGATGCCATAGTCCGCGCGATGCGCACCCGAGGTCCACACTTTCTGGCCATTGATCACCCAGCCATCGCCGTCCCGTTCTGCTTTGGTCCGGATGCCGGCAAGGTCTGACCCGGCAGCAGGCTCTGAAAAGAGCTGGCACCAGATTTCCTCGCCCTTCATCGCAACAGGCACATAGCGCTGGATGATTTCCGGACGACCGTGGGTGAAGACCGTCGGAATGCACATGCCAAGGCCGATCGCATAGATGCCCGCCGGCACCCAGTATTTGCTCTCTTCCTGGTTGAAGATGATCTGCTGCATCGGCGTTCCGCCTTGACCGCCAAGCGCCTTGGGCCAGGTGATGCCGACATAGCCCGCATCATATTTCTTTGCCTGCCAGGCCTTGCCCCGCACAACCAGATCAACATCGCCTTCGTAGGGAGTCTTGTACTCGGCTGCATTGGCGGCAAGCCATTCGCGAACTTTGGCGCGATAGGCGGCTTCTTCGGCGGTATCTTCGAAATCCATAGTCTCTCTCCTTAAGCCGCGAGATCTGTGTTGCGCTGTTCGAGCGCCCGAACAAGCTGATCGGACCAGAATGTTCGCGATCCGAGATTGAGGGCAAGAAGCCGCCCTCGTCGATAGAAGAACTGGCAATCGCTCTCCCAGGTAAAGCCGATGCCGCCGTGCAGCTGGACATTCTCTTCCGCAGCAAACTGGAGGGCATCAATCGCCGCAACGCGCGCGCCTGCAGCCGCAAGTGCCAGTTCCGGAGCGCCGGTCAGCAAAGCCCATGCGCCGTAATAGGCGTGGCTGCGGGCCAGCTGGTTCTTGATGTACATATCGGCGCAGCGATGCTTCACGGCCTGATAGCCGCCAATGCGACGGCCGAAAGCGACGCGCTCCTTCGCATAGTCCACCGCCATTTCCATTGCAGCATCGGCACTGCCCAGCCCTTCAAAGGCGAGCAGGACGGCCGTTCCCTGCAGGTGCCGGGCGCGCAATCGCTCGGCTTCGTCAGCGCGGGCCAGAACCGTACAAGCAGCATCGGAAAAGACGATTTTTGCCGACTTGCGAACCAGGTCGACAGTCTCGCAGGCGGAACGGGAAACACCCGTTGCGGACAGGTCAACAAGAGCAATGACCAAAGCGCCCGCCTCGTCACGCGCCGTGACAATGGCAAAGTCCGCGGCGAGCCCGTCGGCCACTGGCAGTTTCGCACCCGTCAGCCGATCGCCGGAACAGGCAAGCTTTGGCGAGCCGTCGGGCCGCGTCGCATTGCCTTCCATCCAGGCGACAGTGCCTATTGCAGATCCGTCAGCCAGTTTGGGCAGCCAGGCCGCCTGCGCAGAGTCGTGACCGCTGGCCATGAGCAATTCGGTAGCCATCAGCACAGAGGAGGTGAACGGCACGGGCGAAAGGGCGCGGCCGACTTCTTCAGCGAGCACGCAGAGTTCGAGAACCGAAAGCCCCAACCCGCCATGCGCTTCGGGAATGCGCAGGCCCGTCCAGCCAAGCTCTGCAATCCGGGACCACAGGGCTGCATCATGCGTGGCATCGCCATTCATGACGGCGCGGGCTTTTTCCCGACCCGATTCCGCTGCAAGAAACTTGCGCGCTTCATCGCGCAGTGCCTCAGCTTCTTCCGAAAACTGGAAGTTCATCGCTTTCTCCTATCGATTTCGCAAATTGCGATGGCACAGTGCTGAAGCCGGTTCAACTGACATTGCTGTCAGCGCAACCGATCATTAAGCCTTTGCCGCTAATCATTTTGTGCATGAAATTCGAAGGTCCCACGCCGGAAACCGAAACCCGCCAGGTGAGTGTCTCATTTGCGGCATTCATCATCGTGACCGCCTTTGCCCTGTTCGGTTTGGCAATGGCGATCGGTACGGTGACGGGTCTCAAGACACAGCCAGCGGCCCAGCCCGAGGTTACGGCGCCGCAACCCGGCTTTGAATCAGCACCGGCACCGGCACCAACGCCACTGCCCGCCGTGACTCAGCCCGACCCGACCGCAATGACCGCGACGGACCCGGCGAACCCGGAACAGGCGAATGCCGACACGCCCTTTGCGGCCGAACAGGCTGCCGCTGCCACAGCCGCTGCTGCTCCTGCGGCCCCACCTGCCGTGGTTGCTGCCCCTGCCCCCGCAGCCAAGGCTCCGGCGAGCGAGACAGCCCCGGCGGCCCAGCCAGCGGTGCAGACGCACAACCCGTCCTTCCCGTCGCGCCACGTCGCGCCCGTAGCTGCGGCTACCGCTCCACAACCCGCCCAAAACAACTAGCCGACTTGAAATCCGGCGCGATGTGTATTATGTGAATAATACACAAGATCGAGGCGTGGATTTGGATATGGCAAAAGACGGAAAAAAGGCGCGCAAGGCTGAGAAGGCATCAAAGCCCAAGAAGCTGAAGATCCCCAAGAAGGTTGGCAACATCAAGATCCCCAAGGAATTGCGCCGCGAAGGCAATGGCCTGATCGACGCGCTCAAGGGTCTGCTCGCGACCGAGATCGCCGCTGCTGCAATCATGGCCATCGCCAGCAGCCCGCGCAAGCGGCAGGAGGGCTAGGCGGCCCCCTGCTGCGTTACTGCAGGAACCCTTCGAGGTGGATCTTGCCAGTCGCCAGATCTGCCGTCCCGACCGCAAGAATTTGCCGCGCATTGACCCAGTCATAATCTGGCGCGGCGGTCAGCAAGCGGACTGTTTCCGTCAGATCGAGGATCGGCGCATCGCTGCGCAAGACCCCTACGCCTCCAGCCTGCAGCGCAATCCGTTTGCCGTCATCCGTCTCGATTACGCCACGAATATTGAGCTCGATACAGCCATCTGGTCGCATATAGGCAAAGTCGGTGCCGCTGAGCCGCCCCGCGATGCGCCCGGTGGAACGTCCGTCAAAACCGACGTCAAACCGCGCGCCCTGTGGCGGTATGGACGCCTTGCCCTCCAGAATGTGCGCGAGTTCCACGCCGAAATCGATCGTGCCGGTCATGTCGACATCATATTCGTAGATTTTCTCGCCGCGCATTGCCCTTGGCCTCTCTCTTCCTGTCCTGGAGCGCGGAGACTAGCGGGGGCAACATGGCGGCGCCAGTACAATCCCGGCCCGCACAAACATCCTTGACGGGAGAACAAAGAGGGATCAAAACGGCCTGACCCGGCTGCAGGAAAGAGGCATTCGAACGGCACCCCGCCTTTCGAGACGCGCCCCCTTGTGCCTGCAGCCCCAACCCGCAAACCCGGCGAGGGAGGCCGACATGCACCACGATACCAAGCTCCGCGACGCAGCCCGTGCAATCTACAATACCGTTTATCCCGGCGAGGAATGGGCCCCCCTGCCCTTTGAGGATGCGGAACGATACGGATCGGTGCATTACAGGAACGCCGTGGATGCAGCGCGCAAGGTGCGGCTGGAATTTGCGGAGGATCCGGGCGGGCACCAGCTTGGATTGTTCTGAACGGCGGAAAGGCGCAGCATGACCGACACGGCGATCACCGGCACCTGCCATTGCGGCGCCATTCGCATCACCCTGCCCCGCACGCCGGACTTTGTGAACCAGTGCAACTGCACCCTGTGCACCAGGGTGGCCGGGCTCTGGTGCTATTTCCCGCCGGACACGGTGCAGATCGAGGCGGAACCCGGCGCGCTTGCGGCCTATGTCCGCTCTGATCTCGACGAAACCTGGCTCTCCACTCATCACTGCACCCGCTGCGGCTGCACGACGCATTGGTCGCCGCTGCCGGAGCGGGACCTTGACCGAATGGGCGTCAATTTGCGCATGTTCGGGGAGGATGTGCTGGCCCGAGTCGCGGTGCACAAGGTCGACGGGCGGAGCTGACCGCCTCAGCCGCGCGCGCGGAACTTGTCAAACTTGTCATTCCCTTCCGGTAGAATAATACCCGCCACAGTCTTATGGGCATCGCCGCGGCTGGCAGAAATCGGCGGAAGAGAGGCTGCGCGCGTCATCGAACAGGATGAAGCAGAGCGGAACCGAATAGGAAAGACTTTTTTTCGACGATCCGGGAACCGAACGTCGCCCCTGCGCAGGCAGGGGCCACTACGGGAGTCGGGTGCCAAAGCGTCAAACAGGCCCCTGCCTGCGCAGGGGCGACGGCAATATGAAAGCGTCAAACAGCCCCCTGCCTCCGCAAGGGCAACGCCAATTTTGCACACACCCCAAAGCAGCCCCCCTTGCCTCGTGCGCGCTTTGCCGACATCTTGCGCCACAGGGCCGTACGCGCGGCCCCGGGGTGTCGAAACCCCTCGTTAGTCGGATGGTAGGACCGAACTCTTACCAAGACCCTGATCCTTACTCGGTCGGGGAGCCTGTGACGCATGTCCAGGGTCCTCGGGCCTAAAGGTTACAGGAGCCGTACTAACGTCGGTTTTCGAACTCCCCGATCACTGGATCGATCTGGACAGGCCATAGCGGGGGCGCACCGCGACCGGCCCTTCCGGGAGGAGAGTTACATGCGGCGTTATTCGGACAAGCCCTTCACCGTGGAGGGTGTGCTGAAACTTTCAGGCAATCTCGGCGCGATCATCGAAATGGACGGCGAAGGATATTGGCTGACCTCCCTCAACCGCAAGACCCGCAAACTCCTCAACCACCGCATCCGCGCGACGGGGATACGGGTGGGGTTTAATGACTTTGATATTCGGGAGGTGGTGGTGGTGGGGTTCGAGTAAAGTTTGTCATCTCCAACACTTATTCTATATCAGAATTTATCTATTGGCAGTTTGACAATTTCATATAATCTTCTCGATATTCGTAGGAGAGAACTATGAAAATCGACGAATACCAGCGACAAGCTCATAAGACAGCAAAGTCGCGCGATATTGAAGTATTTACACTTGGACTATTCGGTGAAGCTGGAAGTGTCGCAAGCTCAATTAAGAAGCTTAAACGCGAGAATACCGCCGCGAAAGTCGTGAAGGACGAAATTGCAACTGAGCTAGGAGATGTTCTTTGGTATGTCGCAGAAATTGCCACGCATTACGATATCCAGCTCTCTGAAATTGCAGAGAAAAATTTAGAGAAGTCGAGATACCTTTTTAATGGGAATGATGAACAGCTAGATGCCAAGGCTCCTAAAGATCAGCGCTTTCCTGAAAAATTCAGCCTAACGTTTGAGCCTAGCGGCGCTAAAGTGCACATCCGGGTCAATGGCGTTCCATTTGGGGATGAGCTTGATGATAACGCCCACAATGACGACGGCTATCGTTTTCATGACGTGTTTCATTTTGCCTATATGACTAGATTGGGTTGGTCTCCTGTAGCGCGGCAGCAATTGGGCCTTAAGCGAAAATATAACACTGATATCGATCGCATTGAAGATGGCGCCAGATCGGTGTTTTTGGAGGAAGGCATTTCAGTTTTTGTGTTCAATCAGAATACCTGCACCGCCGAGGGAGTTTCGGCGTTTAGCGACCGCCGCAATATTCCATTCTCCGTCCTGTCCGCTATAAAAGTTATGACGAAAGGTCTCGAAGTGCGAAATCGTGACATTACAGCATGGCGCGATGCGATTGCGATGGGTTTTCAGAATTTCGACAAGCTGATGTCTAACAACGGGGGCCGTGTATCGTGTGATATGGTCACTAAAAAAATGAAATTTGATGCCAGATGACGGGGTTAGCATCAGCAATTTACGACAGTGATCTGGTGCTAGCGTGGAAAGCTGCTTGTGATCTTGTGGCCAACCAAAAATCAGTCGGATATGTGCTAGTAGTGAGCTTTGGCAACGCTTGGCAGGGTTCCAACGAACAGCGGCAAGCCTTAGACAAGGCAGCGCGGGAGGTTAAGGCTGATTCGCCATCAAGCGTTGCCTCGATGCTGTTACCGAAGTCGGTGCGCATGTCTAAACAGTCGGCAGCTGAGGCAATAGAGTCTGGCCAAATTATGATGGGGCGTGGGAGGAGCCGAGGTCTTAAATATAGCGGTTGGTCTCATACTTATTTTGAACGATTGACTGGATCATGGATAGATAAAAATGGGGATAGAGAATCAATTAGTCAAAATAAGCTTTTAAAAGCGATCGAAAAAATTGTTGAGTGGGATAAAAACTATGAAGCTGCGTTTTATATTCATACTAATCTTTTAACGGAATCATTCAAACCTTTAGGGAGTCCTTGTCTTCAATATGTTCAGTTGAGATTATATGGAGACAAATTGCTATCAATAGTTGGACTATATAGAGCACATGACTACGTTGAGAAGGCTCTGGGCAATTTTATTGGGCTGAATGATCTTGGGCATTTTATAGCTGACAAAACGGGGCGAACATTTACCGGGTGTGATGTGGTTTCACTACATCCATTTGTAGAAAGAAAATCACAAGCAAATGCTTATCTCGCAGCAGTTTGAGAACAAAAGTTTTGCTGACCTCATAGCTAGGGCGCACGCCTGCGAGCTTTGCCCGGAGATGGCAGGATGTAATCGAGTTTTGTCAGATACGAACGGGCCTTCAAATGCTCGAATAATGTTTATTGGCGAAGCTCCTGGCCGTTTGGGTGCCGAGCGCACCGCAATTCCTTTTCACGGAGATGTCGCAGGCGACAATTTTGAACGCCTTCTTAGCTTAGCGGGCCTTAGCAGATCCGAAGTGTTTGTTACAAATTCCATCCTGTGCAACCCGACTGACGATAAAGGTAACAATGCTCCACCAAGTAAGCGAGCGATCCGCCATTGCTCGAATCTGCTACGCGATCAGATCGAGGTCATTAATCCAGACATCATTGTCACTCTTGGTGCCGCAGCACTAAATGCTCTCACATTAGTCTGTCCGCACACGCTCACGGTCTCGGAGAGCGTGCGAACAATGCACGACTGGAATGGACGTAAGCTTATTCCACTATATCATCCCGGCGCGCGTGCGATGATTCACCGCAATTTTGCAGCTCAAACAGCCGACTACTATTTTGTTGGCGAAAGTTATCGGCGCCTGTTTTCAAAGCGCGCAAAAACTGCTTCGGTAATACCGCCTCGAGCTGGATGGGAGATAGTCCGATATGTGTTGTCGGAAATGCAGGTATTGAGCCTGTTTAAGTTACATAAGATTATGTATTTATTGGACTATAGATATCTTAAAGATCATGATAGTAAACTAACAGACTTTTTCTATATACGTCAGAAAGATGGACCATATTGCGTAGAACTTGGTTCACGTTGGTACAAAAAATTCGAATCTGTAGATGTGAGCTTTAGATCGGGTAAACCAATTTTGAATTGGAATGGTGGGGACTTATTTTCGGAACGAGTTCCACTTGCGGAATCGCTTAAAGCAGAAGTCGACGAGTTACTGTCTGCTCTTACTCAATTGAGTGAATCCGAACTAAAAACCCGAGCTTATCTAACAAGTCCCATGAAGCGAGCACTCCGCGCAGAGCGCGTCGGATTGATAGGGTTGAATCGCGCCCTCATTTAAAAGGAACTTTTTTTGGTTAGCGGCCCCTACTCCGCCGCATCCAGCTCCAGTTCCGTCGGCGCGGCCCGCTTCCCCTTGGCCAACAGCGGCTTCAAATACCCGCCGGTATAGCTCCGCGGGTTTTCCGCGACTTGCTCCGGCGTGCCTTCGGCGATCACTTCGCCGCCTTTCACGCCGCCTTCGGGGCCGAGGTCGAGGATCCAGTCGGCGGTCTTGATCACGTCCAGATTGTGTTCGATCACGACCACAGTGTTGCCCTGCTCGACAAGTGCGTGGAGGACTTCGAGGAGTTTGCGCACATCCTCGAAATGCAGGCCGGTCGTGGGTTCATCGAGGATGTAGAGCGTCTGGCCGGTCGCCCGCCTGCTGAGTTCCTTGGCGAGCTTCACGCGCTGCGCTTCGCCGCCTGACAGGGTCGTTGCCTGCTGGCCGACGGTGACATAGCCGAGGCCGACTTCCGCCAGCATTGCCATCTTGTCGCGGATCGAGGGGACGGCCTTGAAGAATTCGACCGCGTCCTCAACCGTCATGTCCAGCACATCGGCAATCGACTTGCCCTTGAACTTCACTTCCAGCGTTTCACGATTGTAGCGTTTGCCGTGGCACACGTCGCACTGGACATAGACGTCCGGCAGGAAGTGCATCTCGATCTTGATGACGCCATCGCCCTGGCACGCCTCGCACCGCCCGCCCTTCACGTTGAAGCTGAAGCGCCCGGGCTTGTATCCGCGCGCGCCGCTTTCGGGCAGGCCGGCGAACCAGTCCCGGATGTTGGTGAAGGCGCCGGTATAGGTGGCGGGGTTGGATCGCGGGGTGCGGCCAATCGGGGACTGGTCGATATCGATGACCTTGTCGAGATATTGCAGCCCCTCGATCTTGTCATGCTTGCCCGCGATGATCCGCGCGCCGTTCAAGGCGCGGGCGGAGGCGGCATAGAGCGTGTCGATCGTGAAGCTGGACTTGCCCGAGCCGCTGACCCCGGTCACGCAGGTGAAGGTGCCAAGCGGGATCGAGGCCGTCACGTCGCGCAGATTGTTCTCGCGCGCGCCCTTGACCGTCAGCTTCTTGCCGGTGCCCTTGCGGCGCTTCTTGGGGACGAGGATCTCGCGCCGCCCGGCCAGATAGTCCGCCGTCAGGCTGCCTTCGGCGGCCTCGATATCGGCGAGCGACCCGCGCGCCACGACTTCGCCACCGTGGACGCCCGCGCCGGGCCCCATGTCGATGATATAGTCGGCGTGGCGAATGGCATCCTCGTCATGCTCGACAACGATGACCGTATTGCCGAGATCGCGCAGGCGCTTCAGCGTTTCGAGGAGCCGGTCATTATCCCGCTGGTGGAGCCCGATGCTTGGCTCATCAAGGACATAGAGCACGCCCGACAGGCCGGAGCCGATCTGGCTCGCAAGGCGGATGCGCTGGCTCTCCCCGCCGGACAGCGTGCCCGATGTGCGGTTGAGGTTGAGATAGTCCAGCCCGACATTGTTGAGGAAGCCGAGCCGTTCGTTGATTTCCTTCAAGATCGCCTTGGCAATCTGCTGCTGCTGGTCATTCAGCTTTTCGTTGAGGCTGCCGAACCAATGAAGCGCATCGACCACGCTGCGGCGGGTTGAGATGCTGATATCCTCTCCCGCGATCTTGACCGCACGTGCCTCGGGCTTGAGCCGGGCGCCGCCGCACGTCTCGCACGGCGCAGAGGCCTGGTATTTCGCCAGCTCCTCGCGCATCCAGGCGCTCTCCGTCTGGAGCAGGCGGCGGTTGAGATTGCCGACAACGCCGTTGAAGCTCTTGTTCACATCATAGGATTTGCGCCCGTCCTGAAAGGTCAGGCGAATGACCGTCCCGCCCGAGCCGTTGAGGATCACATCGCGGATTGCCTCGGGCAGGTCCTTCCAGGGCGTGTCGAGCGAGAAATCATAATGCCGCGCAAGGCTCGCCAGCACCTGCATGTAATAGGGGCTGGGCGGGTTGGACTTGGCCCAGGGCACGATCGCCCCGGCCTTGATCGAGAGGGATTCGTTCGGGACGATGAGTTCGGGATCGAAATAGAGCTTCTCCCCCAGCCCGTCGCACGAGGGGCAGGCCCCTTGCGGGGCATTGAAGCTGAACAGCCGCGGCTCGATTTCCGGAATTGTGAAGCCGGAGACCGGACAAGCGAATTTCTCCGAAAAGACGATGCGGCCCGGCGGGGCATTGTTCCCCAGAACGGCCTTGGCTTCGACCGGCTCTGCCGGGGCATCGGCCAGATCGAGATAGGCCAGCCCGTCCGCCAGCTTCAGCGCGGTTTCGAACGAATCTGCCAGCCGCGTCTCGATCCCTTCGCGGACGACGATCCGGTCCACCACAATCTCGATGTCATGCTTGTATTTCTTGTCGAGCGCGGGTGCGTCCTCGATATCGAAGAACAGGCCGTCGACGCGGACGCGCGTGAAGCCCGCCTTCTGCCATTCGGCCAGTTCCTTCCTGTATTCGCCCTTGCGGCCCCGCACCGCCGGTGCAAGCAGGTACGCTCGCGTCCCTTCCGGCAGCGCCATCACCCGGTCGACCATCTGGCTGACCGTCTGCGCCGTGATCGGCAGGCCGGTTGCCGGGGAATAGGGAATGCCGACCCGGGCCCAGAGGAGCCGCATGTAATCATAGATTTCTGTCACGGTCGCGACGGTGGAGCGCGGGTTCCGGCTGGTCGTCTTCTGCTCGATGCTGATCGCGGGCGAGAGGCCCTCGATATGATCGACATCAGGCTTCTGCATCATTTCGAGGAACTGCCGCGCATAGGCGGACAGGCTCTCGACATAGCGTCGCTGCCCCTCGGCATAGATGGTATCGAAGGCCAGGCTCGATTTGCCGGATCCGGAGAGTCCGGTGATCACGGTCAGAGTATCGCGCGGAATATCAACGTCCACGCCCTTGAGATTGTGCTCGCGCGCACCGCGCACAGATATGTGAGTCAACATGATCAACCTGTTCCATATATGTTCAGTTGACGCAAGTGGGTGCGCGGCCCGTTCGCTGGATAAAAGCCCCGTCGTTCGTCGAAGCGGATCGGCTGCTTGTCCCCGGATTTCCGCCAACTGTCGGTCATGCGTGTTATTTGTCTAATACGGGGGCAAATTGGTCGAAGACACAGAGCAGCCGTCTCGCATTTCCCCTATTCCAAGGTTGTGCCGCAGCGTCCCCCATCCCTTACTCCGTTGCGGCACATCGAAGTTTTGAGGAGACACCCCATGAAAAAGTCCATTCTTGTATTGGCCGCATTGATCAGCACAGCCGCATCCGTCCCTGCTTTTGCAGCCCCTTCGTCAACGTCCGTACGCACGGCTGATCTCAACCTGACCAGCGCCGAAGGCCGTGCAAAGCTCACGCGCCGCATTTCCACGGCAGCCGAGCAGGTCTGCTATGTCGAAGGTGATCGCAGCCTTTCGTCCTTTGCGCTGGGCAAGGCCTGCTATGATCAGGCCGTGCGCGAAGCACACACCAAGGCTGCCGCGATGTCTGGCAATGTTGCCCTTGCGAGCTACTGATCGATTGACAATCGCAACCCGTTTAAGGGGTCGTGCTGTGGGCACGGCCCCTTTTTTCTTGGTCGCTGCCCTTTTCTTCATCGCTGGCGCCGCCTAGAGAGCCACCAAATTTAAAGGGTTTGGGGCATGAGTCAGCCACTTCGCGTTGCATTGGCAGGTCTGGGTACAGTCGGTGGCGGCGTCATCAAGCTGCTGGATGCCAACCGCGACCTGATCACGCGCCGCGCCAGCCGTCCCATCGAGGTGGTTGCGGTTTCAGCGCGCGACCGGCACCGCGAGCGGGGGATCGATCTCTCCCGCTTTGCCTGGAGCGACGATCCGGTCACGCTTGCGGGGCGTGTGGACGTAGACGTTGTTGTCGAACTGATCGGCGGATCGGATGGCCCGGCGCTCGCGCTCTCCCGGGCAAGCATTGGTGCCGGCAAGGCTTTTGTCACTGCCAACAAGGCCATGATTGCGCATCATGGCGTCGAACTGGCCCAGGCTGCCGAGGCTGCCAATGTTGCCCTCAAATATGAAGCGGCTGTGGCTGGTGGAATTCCGGTCATCAAGGGCCTGCGCGAAGGGGCGGCCGCGAACGAAATCACGCACGTCTATGGAATATTGAACGGGACCTGCAACTATATCCTGACGACGATGGAAAGCGAGGGCCGCGACTTTGCCGAAGTCCTCGCTGACGCGCAGGCGCTCGGTTACGCAGAATCCGATCCCAGCTTCGACATTGATGGCATCGATGCAGCCCACAAACTGTCCATCCTGGCGACACTGTCGTTCGGCACGCGACTGGACTTCGACGCGGTCAGCATCACGGGTATCCGCAACGTGCTGGCGGGAGACATTGCACAGGCCCGAGCCCTCGGTTTTCGCGTCCGGCTGGTGGGGTTGGCCGCCGCAGGTCCGGACGGACTGTTCCAGCGCGTTCATCCCTGTCTTGTTCCAGCGAGCCACCCCCTTGCACATGTTGCGGGCTCGATGAATGCGGTTGTCGCAGAAGGGAATTTCGTTGGCAGGCTGTTCTTCGAGGGACGTGGTGCAGGCGAAGGCCCGACAGCATCTGCCGTTGTTGCCGATCTGATCGATGTCGCTCGTGGCGAATATGGTCCGGCCTTTGCGATGCCGGTGAGCAGTCTTGCAAAAGCTCCAAAGGCCGACGCCGGCATGCGCGTCGGACGAGCCTATCTGCGCTTCATCGTTGCCGACCGAACCGGTGTGCTCGCCGAAATCACGGCCGCAATGCGCGACGCGGGCGTCTCGATCGAAAGCATGATCCAGCGCGGCGAAGCTCCGGGCGGTGGCGTCCTTGTTGTCATGACGACACATGAGGGACCGGAAAGCGCCGTAACCGATGCGCTTTCGGCATTGTCGGGATCGCCCAGCCTGGTCGCGGCACCAATGATGATGCCTATTCTGGATTTTTAACCTATCTCCGCTTATCGGCCTCTCAAGTCTTCACGGGAAACTTCAAAATCATGGTTATAGCTTCCAAAGTTCTCGATCGCGTCCTCGTCCTCGAAATGGTGCGCGTCACCGAGGCCGCCGCTATCTCTGCCTCAAAGATGATTGGCCGCGGCGACGAAAAGGCCGCCGACGCTGCTGCGGTGGAGGCAATGCGCGCCGCACTCAACGAACTGGCAATGGATGGAACTGTTGTGATTGGCGAAGGCGAACGCGATGAAGCGCCGATGCTGTTCATCGGCGAAAAGGTCGGCAGTGCCATCGGCACCGGCCCGAAGATCGACATTGCGCTCGATCCTCTTGAGGGCACGACGATTACGGCCAAGGCCGGACCGAATGCGTTGGCGGTGCTTGCAGTCGCGGAAGAAGGCAATCTTCTCAATGCCCCCGATGTCTATATGGACAAACTTGCTGTGGGACCGGGTTACCCGGACGGCATTATCGATCTTGCCAAGACCCCGACCGAAAACGTGGAAGCGGTCGCCAAGGCCAAGGGCGTCGAGCCCAATGAAATCATCGTCTGCGTTCTCGATCGTCCGCGTCACGAGAAGCTGATTGCCGAATTGCGGAGCATCGGATGCGGGATCATGCTTATTCCGGATGGCGACGTGGCGGGTGTCATTGCTGTGACCGATCCGGATACAACAATCGACATGTACATGGGCTCTGGCGGCGCTCCGGAAGGCGTGCTTGCGGCGGCTGCATTGCGTTGCGTTGGCGGTCAGTTCAAGGGTCGCCTGCTTTTCC
The DNA here is from genome assembly GCF_019443285.1 of Aquisediminimonas profunda. Lineage (GTDB taxonomy): Bacteria > Pseudomonadota > Alphaproteobacteria > Sphingomonadales > Sphingomonadaceae > Aquisediminimonas > Aquisediminimonas profunda. Next base: position 2,506,664 of record NZ_CP080327.1, on the reverse strand, counting down.
GCAATGACGATGAAAAGAGCCGGGCCCGCAAATGGGGCATCCAGGACCTTGATCATATTTACGACCTCGAGGAACTCGCCAAGGGCGATTGCATATTCGCGGCAACCGGCGTGACCGATGGCTCGCTCCTTGAAGGGGTCAAACGGCTCAAAAATGGCACGATGACGACCGAGAGCGTTGTCATGCGGGCAAGCTCGGGCACTGTTCGCTGGGTCAGGGGCGAACACCACAAGGGCGCGCGCGCATAAATTTTCACTCGCCAGCGCTGTCATAGCCCGATAATACAGCATTAATGTCCAGCCCGATGCTCAATGCTGACGATCCAGACTACGGTCGCGACTGGATTGCGCCCTATGAAGAAGATCCCGAGTTTCCCCTCGGCCCGGCTCAATCAAAATGGACGAGCCGGTGGAAATGGATAAGGCGTGGGCTCGCTGCATTTGCGGCCCTCTTTATGATCATTTTCCTGTGGCTCGTGTTTACGGCACCGTTATCAAAGTCGCTGCAGCCCATTGCCCCTCCAAGACTGACGCTGCTGGCCGCCGATGGGCAAGCCTTTGCCCAAAATGGTGCCATTATTTCCGAACCGGTGAAGATCGCCAAACTGCCAAAGCATGTCACCCAAGCCTTTATCGCTATCGAAGACCGGCGCTTCTATTCCCACTGGGGAATCGATCCGCGCGGATTGGCCCGTGCGGCCGTGAACAATTTGGGCAGTGGCGGAACCCAGGGCGGGAGCACGATTACACAGCAGCTCGCCAAGATAACCTTCCTGACTCCCGAACGCAGCCTGAGCCGCAAGGCGCGGGAAATGCTGATCGCCTTCTGGCTTGAGGCTTGGCTGACAAAGGACGAGATCCTCGAGCGATATCTTTCAAACGTTTATTTTGGCGACAATGTCTATGGGCTGAGAGCAGCGTCGCACCATTATTTCAATCGCCAGCCCGAGCGCCTCACACTCTCGCAGGCAGCTCTGCTTGCAGGCCTTGTGCAGGCCCCGTCCCGCCTTGCTCCGACCAAAAATCCCAAGGCCGCACAAAAGCGGGCGCGCTTGGTGCTCGATGCGATGGCTGCTGCCGGATTCATTTCCGAAGCCAAGGCCAGGTCAGCCCCCGCCGCGACGATCACCCGAGGGATCGAGAGCGGCTTGCCGACAGGCACCTATTTTGCAGATTGGGCGATGCCGCAAGCACGCGCCATCGCGGAAGATTCTTATGGCGCGCAGGAGATCAAGACCACACTTGATGCCCGCCTGCAAAGGATCGCACGGTCTGCGATCAGCGGGGCTCCGCTTGGCAGGGCTCAGGTGGCCCTTGTTGCAATGAGGCCCAACGGTGAAGTCGTCGCGATGATCGGCGGTCGTTCCTACGACAAGTCGCCCTTCAATCGCGCGACACAAGCGCTGCGCCAGCCGGGATCAACCTTCAAGTTGTTCGTTTATCTGGCGGCATTGCGGGCCGGCATGACACCGGAAAGCAAGATCGACGACAGCCCGATCACCACAGGAGGCTATCGACCGAAAAACAGTGGCGAGCGCTATCGCGGGGAAATCACTCTCAAACAAGCCTTTGCCCGTTCCAGCAATGTTGCTGCCGTCAGGCTCTATCAGAAACTCGGAGGCGCTGCCGTGATCAAGGCAGCGCGTGACCTGGGCATCAAAAGTCCGCTTTCGGACGATCCCAGCCTTGCGCTTGGAACCTCCGGCGTCACCTTGCTCGAACTGACATCGGCCTTTGCAGCCGTGGCGGCCGACCGGTACCCCGTAACCCCGCACGGAATTCCGAAAGAAGAACCGGGCCTGTTGGGCAAGCTGCTTTCATCGCAGCGAACTTTCGGCTCTGACACGCATGACATGCTGCTTGAACTGCTGGCTGCCCCGATCAGTCAGGGCACGGGTCACGCTGCTGCGCTGCGCGTCAAGGCCTATGGCAAGACCGGTACCAGCCAGGACAATCGCGACGCCTTGTTCATCGGCTTTGCAGGCGATCTCGTGGTTGGTGTGTGGGTCGGCAATGATGACAATGCGCCGCTCGGCGGCATCCATGGCGGCAGCGTCCCGGCACAGATCTGGCGGACTTTCATGGAGGCGGCCGTCAGTGGGGCCGCCCTGCCCCCGCCAACCAAGCCTGAAGAGGACGTGACAGGGAATTTGTCCGACTTGGTGCCGATAGAGCTCGGAAACGACAGTGTGATCAGCATTGGCAATGACAGCAGTATTTCGGTCGACACGAACGTCGGAGACGTGGGCATCAACCTGAAGCTTGACCGTGACGGCCTCTCAATCGATGCAAAGCCTCCGCCCGACAAAGCCCAGCCGCCAACTAAATGATTGCGGCTTTCGCCGCCTTAAGCTTAAGCCTTGCTCATGTCGTTGCCCCTCTCCTTTCCCCGTTCCGTAACAGGCCGCCTCTGGACCTGGCGCGGCACCGCCGGGGAGTGTGATGACCTTGTAGACCAGTTGCTTCTCGCCCGCGGGTGCTCGCCTGAGACGATTGCGGCGCACAGAAGTCCGACCATTCGGGATTTCATGCCCGATCCGTCCATTTTCCGCGACATGGACAAGGCTGCGGAGCGGATCGCGCAGGCCGTTCGGTCGGGCGAAAAGGTAACGATCTTTGGCGACTATGACGTCGATGGCGCAACGTCAGCCGCCTTGTTGATTCGCCTGCTGCGGGACCTCGGCCTGGAAGCGGATGCCTATATCCCGGACCGGCTGATGGAGGGCTATGGTCCATCGGGCGAAGCGCTGGTCAGGCTGAAACAGGCCGGATCGACCCTGATCGTTACGGTCGATTGCGGGGCGCAGGCCTTCGATGCATTGGCCATGGCACGCGACGCTGGCGTGGATGTAATCGTCGTTGATCACCACAAATGTGCGACGGACCTCCCCGCAGCCTTTGCGCTGGTCAATCCGAATCGGTTGGATGAGGATGATGGCGCGGCCTTTGGCCATCTTGCCGCTGTTGGCGTCGCGTGGCTGCTCGGAGCGGCGCTCATTCGGCACCTGAGGACTGTCGGGCATTTCGCGGATCGCCCAGAGCCCAAGTTGCTTGAACTGCTGGATATCGTTGCACTTGGCACCGTTGCCGATGTTGCCTCCTTGCGCGGATTGAATCGCGCCTTTGTGTCCCAAGGGCTTAAGATCATGGCTGGGCGGCGCAATATCGGTCTGGATGCGCTCATCACGGCATCACGCCTCAAGCGCGCACCGATCTGTTCTGATCTCGGTTTTGCGTTGGGGCCAAGGATCAACGCTGGCGGACGGGTCGGAAAATCGGACCTCGGGGTCAGGCTGCTCACGACGAATGACCCGATCGAAGCCCGCGAGATTGCCGAGGAGCTTGATCGCCTCAACACGGAGCGCCGCGCCATCGAGGCCGGAGTACAGGAGGCTGCGGAAGCCATGGCGCTGGGCCAGGGCAATCGTGCTGTTGCTCTTGTCTGCGGCAACGGCTGGCATCCCGGTGTCATCGGAATTGTAGCCGGGCGGCTGAAGGAAAAATTCAATCGACCCGCAATTGTCATTGCGTTCGATGACGATGGGCTTGGGAAGGGATCGGGGCGCTCGATCACCGGGGTGGATCTTGGCGCAGCAATTCTCGCTGCGAAGGACGCTGGCCTGCTTGTTGCCGGCGGCGGCCATGCAATGGCCGCTGGCCTTACGGTCGAGGCAAATCGAATCGACGCCTTGGCAGATTTTCTGGAAGACCGGCTTGCCGCCGATGTTGCACGCTCAGGAGAGGACGCCAGTCTGCTGCTCGATGCCGTGGTCGCAACGGGCGGAGTTACGCCGACCTTCGTCGAGGCGCTTGAGGCGGGTGGCCCTTATGGCATGGGCTGGCCTGCCCCCCGTATTGCCGCTGGACCAATGCGTGTCATCAAGGCCGATATCGTGGGCACCAATCATGTTCGTGCCGTCATGGCAGGCGATGACGGCCGTTCCTTGAAGACGGTCGCGTTTCGTCAGTCCGAAACCCCGCTTGGCCAAGCGCTGCTTGGGGCAGGCCGCGACCGGCGGCTTTGGGTTGCCGGTCGGGCAAAGATCGATGACTGGGGTGCGCGCGCAGCAGCAGAGCTGCATATAGACGACGTCGCATTTCTGGATTGAAGGAGGAGGCTCTTATGTTCAGTCATGTCACGCTCGGCACCAATGACTGGCAGCGTGCGAGACCCTTCTGGCACGCTGTGATGTCCGTACTCGGGCATCCGATCCTGTTCGAGCATGAGCAGGGCATTGCCTTTGGAGAGGCAACCGGCCCCAAGATCTTCATTGGCCCCGCGTTTGACGGGCTTGAAGCGACACATGGCAACGGCACGCACGTTGCCTTTCACGCGAAAAGCAGGGCGACCGTCGATGCCTTTCATGCAACGGCGCTGCAACATGGAGGAACCGATGAAGGTGCCCCCGGTTTGAGGCCGCATTACCATCCGCACTATTACGGCGCCTATGTGCGCGATCCCGATGGAAACAAGCTGCAGGCCGTCTGCCACTCCAAACATGGTTGACCCACGCTGCTTTTCTGGTAAGCGCGCGGCTCGCTTTGACGGCCCCTTCGTCTAGCGGTTAGGACGCGGCCCTTTCACGGCTGAAACACGGGTTCGATTCCCGTAGGGGTCACCAGCCGCAGAAGTCGGGCGTTTCTGGTGCAGCTGGAATTCGAAGTTTCCCACAAATTTCAAAATGTTTCCCACAAGGTCAAAAATAGCCCCCAATTTTGGGAGTGTTTGAGCCGTCTCAGCCTAGGCTTTGCCAGTTTCCAGCAGGCCATACACCAACCCGACAACCTGGTAATTGCTATCACGCGCCGCACATGTGATGAGACAATTATGACGGTCCTAGACAAAGTTCGTGCGCTGGTTGCTCGCCTCTCACCCGAACCGATTTGCGACGGTTGCGTGGCCGAGAAGCTCGAATTGGCTGCCCGACAAAATGCCCGCCGCAAAGCACGTGACCTCGCGGGCTCGGACGGCTTTGAACGGCGAAAGGGGCAATGTAGCATCTGTGGCTTAGAGAAGCTTGTGACGCGACTGGTTTAGAACTGCTGCAATTACTGCGACTTGGATGAATCACCGAGTGCACAACTGATCTGTTTGCGGGCGTGAGAACCGGTGGACCCCGTATGCTATTGTTGAGAGCTTCACGTCGGCTTTCGCGAACATTTCGGACATTCAGGAGTTCAGGCGGACTCGCTAATAGCTGCCGTTTGTTAAGAGCACCGGGACGTCACAAACGCGGCCGTTAGCGGACTGTCCGTTTGCGGCTTAGCAATCAAGAAAGCGGACATTTGCCGTACGCGAATGGCTTAAACTTCCGTGCAGAGCTGCTTGATATAGGCCAGCGCATCACCAGTAGGGCTGCGGGTGGGCATGAGTTCGAGACCGATCAGTCCCCGGTACCCCAGACGTTTGAGCAGACCTAGCTGCGCTGGCCAGTCAAGCGTGCCTGAGCCTGGCTCGCCGCGCCCGGGAACATCTCCAACTTGTACATGATCTACCAGGTGGATCGCCCGAGGCAGGACCACTTCAGGATCTTCACCCTCAACGACGGATTGGTAGAGATCATAGATCAGCCTGACGCGCGGCGATCCGACCATTTCCGCCACGTCAACGCTGTCGGCCGTGGTTGAGCAGAGAACACCAGGATGATCATACCGCGTGTTGGCGGATTCGAGCAGTATGGTCACGTCAAGCTCCTCGGCGATCGGCAGAAGCCGGACGAGCGCATCGGCGAGGTTGCGGTGCTGAACCGGGCGCTTCAGCCAGGGCACGCCGCGCCCCGAGGTCACGACGATATTGCGGCATCCGAGGAATAGCGCCTCTTCTGCTGCCTGGCGAAAGGTGGCGCAGAAGCCATGGTGTGTGCCTGGGTCGACGAGCTGCGTCTGGTAATCGGCCACTGTCGTTATCAATTCGACGCCGTTCTCGTCGAGCGCCCGTTTTATGGCGGGAAGGTCTCGACCCTTGGTCAGGAATATCTCGACCTTGGAGAACCCGGCTGCGGCGGCGGCAGCAATACGTTCTTGAATCGTCTCTCCCGCGTCCTGAAATGCGTATTCAAGATTCACCGAAATCTCGTACTTCATCTAAATATCCCTTGCATACGCGCCATTCGAAAAGCGCAACCGGATTCCTCCAACCAGTGCCACCGGACATGGGCAAGATCGCGGATCCGCAATGGCTGATCGACGAGGCAAACAAGTTTTGCTTGCCTCGTCGATCACGTATAGTCTAATCAGTGATTAAATTGCAACAAACGACTGATCGAAACTGGCCGGCTTACTCATAAAGCAATCGCTTCGACCAAGAGGTGCCGATGGAGACTCAAATGAGTCCGGTGTCGCGCTTCCTCAACAACCTTACTCTGCGTCCGCAAGGCTTTACACTTGTCGTGGCGGGGTTTCTGCCGATTTTCGCGATCGTGACGATGTTCCCGGTCGTTGCATCGATGATCCAGCATTTTTCCGCTGACCCCCATGCCGCCGCAAAGGTGCCGCTGATGGTCACCGCGCCGGGGCTCGGAACCGGAGTTCCAGCGAGAGAATCTAATCGGCGATTAAATTCACGATTGCGAATCGTCAACCCTAATCATCGATTAGATTGAAATTGCGCGAAATTGATGACGGCGGTTGCTGCTCCGGGCCGGTTTTCGGGATTTTAGGCCAATGATTTGAAGGGCAAGTTGGTTAGGTCCGCAATTTGCCTGCCGCTGCTAGGGCGCTAGAGCCGATCTCACGGCGCGATCTACAACCCAGTCGCAGATTTCGTCGATACTATATTCGCCATCACCAAAGGGACGAATGATGCCCTTGTTGATCATCGAGACCAGACCATAGATGGAAGTCCACAGTCCTATGTTACGCATGCCTGCTTCCTTTTCGCTAATATCCGGCAGGCAACGCAGGATAGAGTCGGCACCCGATTGATGGCTCTTCTCCTGATATTGCTGAAGCTGCGGAGCTACATCGGGACGCGTCAGGTCGCTCTCATACATAAGCTCCAGCATATGCGGATTATCAAGGGCGAAGCGAACAAACTTCATCGCCCTCAACTTGACAACGTCAGTCGACGAAAGGCCGTCTTCAGTGTCTTGTGAGGCCTCCTGCAAGAGCGCGTCGAACTGGTCCACGGCCAAAGCCAGGAGGAACGAGCGCCGATCCGGGAAGTGATGATAGGGAGCCCCTGGCGAAACCCCAACCTGCTGGGCAAGCATACGGATCGACAGGCCCTGATGGCCATTGTCGCGTACATATTTTCGGCCCGCGTCTAACAGGTCACGACGCAGATTCTCTTTATGGTATGGCTTCTTGACGCTCATGAATACCTTCCAGGTGAGGCGATCGCCCTAACATCATTACGCTGCCATGCCAGCCATCAAATCTTTTTCAAGCTGCGCGGAACGATAGGAAAGCGCTTGGCGCGACCCCACCAAACGTAGGCCGCCAGCAACAGATAGATCATATTTATGGATGTCGCCCATGCTTCGCCACGCGTGAGATGGAAGATGATGGCGCATACCATTAATGCAACGCAGCCGATCGCCGCCCATACCGTCAAGCCGGGCAGGAGGCGGGTCAGTGCCGGCAATACCATGCCGATTGCGCCGAGCAGGTCAATGGCGCCCATCACACGCACCATTATCGGGTATTCCAGCGCCCATGGGACGCCCGCGGCAAGTTCGACCAGCGGTTTGGTCAGTTTCATGATTGCTATGCCGGTGAAAGGGACCGCGATCATAATCTGCGCCAGCCAGACCGAGAACTTCTGCAAGCCTTCGCGCGAAATCTTCATCACATCCATCCTCAAACCAAAGGAGTAGGTCTGCACAGGGCATCATCAGGAATTGACCCGGCGATAGAGGTGCCTTAATTAATCGGTGATTAAATAGCAAGGATGCGGGCCGATGGCTGAAGATCTGGTGCGTTGGGGAATACTGGGACCAGGTGGGATCGCGCGCGAATTCCTGCGCGGGACGGAAGGGTCGGCTACCGGCACGGTTGTGGCAATTGGCACGCGCAATCCGGATCGGCCCGAGCTTGCCGAGCATTTTCCAGGAATGAAAGTCCACCGCAGCTACGAAGCACTGATTGCCGATCCGAAAATCGACGCGATCTACATCGCGACACCGCATCCGTTCCACGCCGAATGGGCAATCAAGGCAGCCGAAGCAGGCAAGCACGTGCTGAGCGAAAAACCGGCAGCAATGAATGCGGCAGAAGTCTAAGCCATGTTTACCGCCGCGACCGAGGCTGGCACCTTCATGGGAGAAGCCTTCATGTACAGGCTCCATCCCATGACTGCCTTCCTTCTCGAACTGGTAAATAAGGGCAAGATTGGCGAACTTCGATTGATCCGATCTTCGTTCGGCTTTGCGATCCCGGTGTTCCTGCCCGAGCATCGTCTGTTCAAGCCGGAGCTCGGCGGCGGAGCGATCCTTGATCTGGGTGGCTATCCAATGTCGATGGCCCGGCTGATGGCAGGGCACGCCGGCGCGCGCGACGATCTCGAGCGTCGAACTCAGCAGTTATGCGCGCCACGGCCCGACCGGGGTGGAGGAGATCGCGGTGGCGACGGCAACATTCGCCAATGGCATAATCGCGCAGATGTCGATCTCATTGGCGCTCCATCAGGACAATTTTCTGCACTTGATGGGCACGGGAGGCCGGCTGGAAGTCGATGCGTTTTGGTTCGGCTCCGGCAAGTATGGCGGCACTGCCCAGATCCGCTTTTTGCCGCCGCATGGCGAGCCGGAGATCATTCGATTTACCGAAGAGCGCAATGTCTACAGCTTTCAGTTTGAAGCCGCCAACGAGTCGATCCGCGCCGGCCACGCCTGTTTCGCTTATCCAGGCATGAGCGAAGCTGACAGTCTCGCGAACGCGCGTTCGCTGGACCGCTGGCTTGCTGAATCGGAGACGGTGAAGCCACCATTGCCTCGGCCGCCACTGCCTGGCAGTTGACTCCGAAGCAGGCTTGATTTAATCAGCGATTAAATTGGATCAAGCGGAGTGGGATGGCGATGGAGCCGGTACGGGTTGGCGTGATCGGGATCGGCGATATCAGTCCGGTCTATCTAAGTGCTATCTCGCGCTCACCGGCCGTCGCGCTGCATCGGATTGCCTCGCGGAGCGCCGTCAAGGCGGAGCAGGTCGCGGCGGGATATGGCGCGACCGGATCGGACATTGCCACCCTGCTTGCCGACGATTCGATCGAGATGGTGGTCAATCTCACCCCGGCCATTGCCCATGACGCCCTGAACGCAGCCATCATTGCAGCAGGCAAACACGTCTATTCCGAAAAACCCTTCGCGCTTTCAGCGAAGGTCGCCAGCGAACTTGCCGCCAATGCGGCGCGTGCAATGGTGATGATCGGCTCAGCTCCCGATACGCTCTATGGCAGCGTGCACCAGGCTGCGCGCCGAGCCTTGGATGACGGCGCGATCGGCCGCGTGGTATTCGGCACATCATTCATCGGGCTGCCGGGCCTGGAGATGTTTCACCCCAATCCGGCGGCGTTTTACCGGGCGGGAGGCGAGCCGCCATTTGATGTGGGACCCTATTACATCGCGATGTGGATCAACCTGCTTGGGCCGGTCCGCCGGGTTTATGCGGCCTCGGGATCGGGCCAGGCCGAGCGCGTTATCCGCCGCGGTCCCCTTGCTGGTCAAAGCTTCGCGGTTGAGGTCGACAGCACGTTCAACGCGATCCTGGAGTTCGAGACCGCCTCGGTCAGTTTGGTCCTCTCGCTCGATGTGATTACGCCGATGCTACGGCCCGGCGAGCTTTACGGCTCCGACGGCATTCTTGCACTGGCCGACCCGATGTTCTTCAGCGGCGAAGCGGCCCTGACCACCCCTGGTGCGGGACGACAATCGCTTGACAGCGAAGGGCTCGCCTTTTCCAGAGCGAACAGCCGCAATCATGTTGGCGAGCCGGTCGCAGACTATCGCGGTGTCGGCCTGATCGACCTGGCGCTCGCAATCCGCAACGGCAAGCGGCATCGGACGGCCGCGGACTTCATCGTTCATTCGGTCGAAGTGATGGAAGCGATCGCGATCGCCGCGCGCACCCACCAGCCGATTGTCCTCAAGACCACCTGCGTGCGCCCGGAGGTACTCGATCCGGTTGCCGATGCGGACCTGATCGCGCTCACGCCTTCGCCATTCGACTTCGACCCAGCCCCCTGACCTCAAAATATGGAAGGGCTGCGTCGGCATGCAGCCCGAGGAGATCAACATGTTCGGACCCCACCGCCCCGCACTCCTGGCTCTCATGCTGCTGGCGTTTCCGGCAATTGCGACCGCCCAGGAAGGACCGCCAGATGGCTCGACCCCGGATGAGCAGGCCGTCATTGCCAGTGATCCGCCGTACAAGGTGCAGAACCTGAAGCTCGCCAATCTGCCGAAGGGGCACCGTGCTCCCGTGCGCTTGTTCAACAACCGCAATCTCGACGGCTGGGACAGCTGGCTTGGCTATACCGATCCGCGCGACACCTATGGCCAGCCCACCGCCAAACCGATTGGACTGAACCATGATACGACCGGCGTGTTTGGCGTCGTAAAGGAAGAGGGCCGCCCGGCAATTTACGCGAGCGGGAGAATTTGGGGCGGGCTGATCACCAAGAGGAGCTATCGCGACTATCACCTGCACCTGCAGTTCAAATGGGGCCAGAACGCCTGGTTCCCGATGCCGCGCAACAATGGGGTGCTGTACCATTCTCACGGTGCCTATGGCGCCTTCTTCGGTACCTGGATGTCGGCGCTGGAGTTCGAGATCGTACCAAAATCGGTTGGCATGCTGCTTACGGTTGGCGATTCGAAGGGCACCCATTCGTTCCGGACGGTCGACTGGCGGGTCGGCGCCAATGTCGAAGTCGGGCGCGATCCATCGATCGCTTATCCGTTTCGCCGCTTCATGCTGGGTGGCCGTCTCGGCCCGATCCAGATGCCCGCCTTCAATGTCGATGCGGGTATCGATGCCGAACGTCCACTTGGTGAGTGGAATACGCTCGACATCTATGTGCTGGGGGACCGCGCGATACACGTCGTCAATGGTATTCCCGTAATGGCCGCCAGCGGCTTTACCACCACGGATGAAAAGGGCGCGAAGCGTCCCCTTTTGGAAGGCCGAATCCAGCTTCAGTCGGAAGGCGCCGAAACCTATTTCCGCGACATCACCATCACGCCGATCTCGCGGCTTCCCCAAATTGCAATCATTGGAGGCTAGAAATGACCGAACAGAGACTGGGCCGGCAAGGCGACGACTATATCCTCTCGGCAGAGCAGATCGCACAGTTCCATCGCGACGGCTACGTCACGCTTCGCGATGTGTTGACTGAAGAAGAGCTTGCCGCAATCGAGCCCGAGTTCGAGCGGTTCATCCGCGGCGAAGTCCCCGAGATGGGGCGGGACTTCTGCGACATGTCGGGCCCCTACGATCGCAAATTCGAGGATTTCAGCCTGGTCAACGCGGTGTTGCCGCGGAAGTATCGGCCCGACCTCCAGGGCAACATCTACGAGAAGCGCGCTGCGTCGATTTCGCGCCAACTGATCGGTGAGACCGCGACGCTCGATTATGATCAGTTTCTCGCCAAGCGCCCGGCCAAGCCCGACGCAGTGTTCACCTGGCACCAGGACCTTGGCTACTGGCCGACCGGCACCCCTGAGCCGCTGACCGCCACTTGCAGCCTGGCGCTCGACGACGCAGACAGCGAAAACGGCTGCCTCAAGGTTGTTCCCGGCTCGCAAAAGAAGGGGCTGCGCCCACATTGTCCACTGATGGGCGAGGATCGTGAGAAGTCGCATATCCTCAGCGTGGAACTGACCGCTGACGATCCAATCGTTGAACTGCCGCTCAAGCGAGGCGATATAACCGTGCATGACGAGATGATTATCCACGGTTCGGGCGGCAACAGTTCACCCAACCGCTGGCGGCGGACCTATATCGCCGCGTTCCGGAGAGAGGCTTGCGTCGATTTCGAACGGTCGATCGGATTTACCCACTCGCACAATGATACGATCAACTGGGAAACCCACCTGGGCGCGCTGACGGCCTGAGACCAGGCCGTGGAAGCGAGGATCGAGATTGCATCAGGCGACTATCGCTTGACTGTCGCGCCATCGCGCGGCGGCTCGATCCTGGCTTTCGAATGGCGCGGTCAGCAGCTGATGCGCGAAGCAGCGGGGCCAGAGATTCTTGATGTGGCTTGTTTCCCGCTCGTGCCCTTCTCAAACCGGATCGTCAGTGGACGCTTTGATTGGCAGGGCCGCCCTGTCTCACTGTCGCCGAACTTGCCGGCAGTCGATCCGTACAATCCCCTTCATGGCTATGGCTGGCTTTCCGAATGGATTGTGAGTGAGGTGACATACGATACATTGCGACTTCACCAATTGTATCTTGGCAAGGAATGGCCTTGGCCTTACCGCGCCGAGCTGGTTTACGCGCTAGATGACGGGGGGCTGACCTCGCGCCTTGCGCTCTCGAACCTTGCCGACGAGGCAATGCCCGCCGGGCTGGGCTTCCATCCCTATTTCCCGCGCACGAGTGCGACCCGTTACCTTGGCCTGCACTACGGCGAGTGGCAAAGCGACGCCAGCGGACTTCCGACCACTTTGGATGAGCGGGACCGTGCGATCGATTGGTGGAATGGCGCGGCGGTCGGCACACGCAACGTCGATACGGTCTACGCTGGTCGCATAGGTGCGTTGCAGCTTTTCTGGCCGGATCGCAATCTGGCGGTCCAGATTGATTGTTCGGAGAACCTCTCGTTGACCTCCGTCTATGTGCCGCACTCTGCCGACTGGTTTTGCGTTGAACCCGTCAGCCATATGACCGGTGCGGTGAACCGCCAGGAAGTGAGCGGAGCTATATCTGTCCTGCAACCAAACGACGCAATGGTCGCGGAGATGCGTCTTCAGGCATCTACCATTCGTTAGAAGCGCCGGTTTGCCGCTGCTGTGTGGTGCAGAGTTTAGCGCGCATAAGCTGGCGGGAACCCCAGCACAGACCTATTGATGTCTTCGACACGGCAGGCACCGGTAATGGCCATGACCTCTTCAAGTTCAGTTTGTAGAAGCTGCAGAACGCGCTCGACACCTGCCGCGCCGCCGGCGGCGAGTCCCCAGATGGTGGGCCGACCGATGAGGACGCTTTTCGCGCCAAGCGCGAGGGCCCGAAGCACGTCCGCACCGCTGCGGATGCCGCTGTCGGCATAGACCTCCAGATCACTTCCCACCGCATCAACGATGCCTGGGAGCGCGTGTGCGACCGGCTGTGATGATTTGAGGCCCTGACCGGCATGGTTGGACACGATCACCGCGGCCGCGCCGTGATCGCGCGCCAGAATGGCATCTTCCGGACATATGATGCCTTTGAGGATGAGAGGCAAGCCGGACAGGCCCTTCAGCCACTCAAGATCCGCCCAGGTGACGCCCGGGTCGGGAAAGGTCGCTCCGAACGGCTTGTCGCGATAGTCACGCACGGCATACATCGCATGCTCGCCGTTCTCCCAATGGGGGAAGAGTGCTTGCCACGCTTCCCGCATCGGCCTTGGAAATGAAGGCATGACCGGCAGGTCGACCGTCAGGCACAGGGCAGAGGCACCGGCTACAACAGCGCGCGCGACAATGTCGCGCAGCACGCCGCGATCGCGGACCCAATACAATTGCTGCCAATATCGTCCCGCCGCCGCCCCGACCTTCTCTGGCGGGCGTGAGCCCATCATGCTCAGCGTGCTGACAGTCCCGGCTGCCGTTGCGCCGCTTGCCGTGGCGATCTCTCCGTCCGGATGGACGAACGTCGAACCGACAAAGGGCGCAGTGATGATCGGCATGGAAATGCGCTCGCCCAGCACGGTGACGGACGTGTCAACATGCGTGACGTCGACGAGCGCGCGCGGGCGCAAATGCATGCTGCTCCAGGCGCGAAGGTCGTCCTCCAGCGTCTGCTCCATGCCCACATTGTTCACGAAGGCCTTGTAGTTTTCCGGCATCTCCCGCTCGGCAACCGCGCGAAACTCGGCGACATCCAGAATAGCTTCGAGGTCCGTCGTCATGACTGCTGTCCTTCCCCGGGGTTTGGCTTAGGCGAGCCTAGGCGATGCAGATTGTGGCAAATCTCTCGGCACGCATCGGGAAGATGTGCACGTCGGGCGGAAAATAGGAGTAGCGAATCCGGGCCAGGACCTCGACCTTGTGGACCCCAGGCAAGAGTCCGCCGGGCTTGTCGACGAGGATCTCGCCCCATTCGAGCAGGCCCCAGCGCGCGACGGTCTCTTCGCGCATCTGAGCCATGGTATAGACCTCGTCGCGAATTCCGAAACGGTTGACTTCATGGTCGAAATGTTCACCGTCGAGCGTAACATCGAACCCGTCGAGCTGCGACAGGCGGGTGCCATGGTAGTTCGGGATGCGGATACGGACGGCAAAGCCCTGGCGCGCGCCTGCGGGACCGAAATTGCGGAATCCGGTACTCTGGATGAGTTGATGTTCAAGCATGGTAATCGCAAATCCTCTGTTTGTCCGGCCGGCTCAGGCGAACTTGCCTTCGTCGTATTCGCGTTCAAGCTGACGCAACAGCACGTGCTGGCGCCGGACCTGGTCGATCGCCCGCCACGGCGCCCGCAGCCCCTCATATTCGCTGGAAAGATACCCTGAGTAGCCTGAGCGTTTGATCGCCGAAATCACCGGCTTCCAAGGAATGTTCAGGTCGTGAAGATTGTCGTCGATGTCATGGAACTTCGCCTGGATGAAGACAACATACTTGGCGATGTCGAGGAACTCCTCCGGGTTGACGGCGATGCCGTTGAGGAATTCCATGTGCTTGCGCGCTTCTTCGTTGATCTGATGAGAGCCCCAATGGGTCAGCGGCCGGTCCTGGAAAATTCCAGTGTCGACCATCAGGCCGAAATTCTTGGTGCCGGTACGCTCAATGAAATTGATATAGCCATCGACGACCTGGTGCTTGATCGGCGTTGGCGCATGGATTTCGGGGCACATGATGACGTCAAGCTTGTGCGCCAGATCAAGGTTGCGCTCGACATAGGCCTCCCAGTTTGTCTCGGGAATTAGATCGAACGAGGTCACACCGAACTTGGGGCGGAGGAACTTGAACCCAAGCTTGTGCGCAAGCCGCAGGTCGCGCTCAAGTTCGGCCGTGCCTTCCTCGACGGTCAGGTTGTGGCTTAGTGTCAACCGCATATCGACCCAAGAACACATATTTGTCGGTTCAAGATTGTACCGGTTAAGCAGGCTGAACCAGTTATCGAGCCACGCGCTGCTCGGCTCTGGATACCCCTCAATCTGCCCCTCGCCGAGGATCTCAATGCCCGTCGCCCCTGTATCCGAGATATGATCGAACGCGTCCTCAAGAGTCATGATCGATCCATAGTCGTCAACGTAGCTGTACGTTGAGACGCCGTATTTAAACGCGCTTGCCATTTTTAGCTCCCAATGTGTCCAAACTTTCGAGCTGACTCCAGATCAATTCGAATCGCACAATTCAATCCTATCTGATCGATGATTAGATTTGTTGCAAGTCTTTCGTGTCCCACGAGCTGGCGCTAGCGTACTGACAGATTAATCGCGCCAGCCGGTAACGATGTTAGGGCAAGGGGGGCACGACAGCATGTAGCGTCCATATGTCTGCTTATGGGCAACGCATCCACGCAACTTTATGTCCAAAATGGAGGCGCGTTGCTGACGCCATCGTCGATCGGATCGAATGACCGCTTTTTGCAATTTTGCTCCCTAAAGCCGCCGTTCCGGATCGTCCAACAAAGCAGACTTAACCGGATAACAAAGCGCCCCATGGCGAATCTCTTACTTGCCATGTGTTATCGGGCCACCCAGGCGATATGAGCCCGCTCACCCGCATTGTCGGTCGCATCAACACCAAGTGCTTCGTGTGACAGTCTTTCTGGAATGGGTCGCAGGATCGAATTTGCCAATAGCTCGATCAATAAGGTCGAGCACGTCGAAATAAGTTGTATGATCTCTGTCGTTGAATGCGACGAGGGGGACACCCAGCACCCGCTGGGAGCTGATCAGCGCGCGGGAAAGATTGACGGAACCGCAGTCCCGGCGATCGGGGTGCAACGCCGATTTCTGTGAGTTCCGATGCCATTCCGCCGCTTGCCTGACTGCACCTTCCAGACTCCAGGAAACGGCATTCCAGTCTAACGGCTTGACGGGTTCACCTCTCAGGTTTCGGGCCATTGCGCCCCTCGTCCAGCGTGATGGATGTGACAGGAGGCTGCGAACAAACACGAGACCGGCGTAGACTTCGCTTGGGGTTCTTATCATCGATTGAGTCATTTCTGGTTGGGATAGTGACTTTGTGAGGTACTTGCCCCCTTTCAGTTTCGAGCCGCAGACTGCCCGGGCTCTTCTTCCCTGGAATAGGGCGCTCAATTCAACCCAGAGATCCGCCCGGCGAAGACCCGTTCCGATGCTCCTTGAGCGACCATCAGCACCCTTGCCTTCTTGGCGTAGTGTCTGACGGTCTCCGCGGTCTTACCCACAATGGCGCTGATCTCGGTATCACTCAGGCCCAACTCAGTCAGATAGCAGCAGGCGTTCTTCCCGAGGCCGTGGAAGGTGTAGAGGAGCTGCTTCTCGTCATCGATGAAGCCGAGGCTGTGCATGAGTCTGCGCAAACGCTCCTGGACCCTGTCTGTGCCCGAGAAGGGCTTGCCGAACCGGTCGTAGAGCAGGGTCACCGACTTCTTGGGGACCTTGGCGATTTCGGCTAGCCAGATCGGGTGCATCGGCACGGCCGCATCGGTCTCGGTCTTCTTGCTGCGGACTTCCATGATCTTGCCGTTGCGCCAGCCGTGCTCCATCCGGATGACATCGCTCAGCCGTTGGCCCGAGCACAGGCCGGTGACGATAGCGAGGCGCAGCATCGGGTCGGCTGCATCAAGTGCTGCCTCCAGCACATGGGCCGGCCAGGGATCGTGCTCGCCCATCGGGAGGCTCGGCACGCCTGACGCGGGGTTTGCCGAGATCCAGTCGCGCTCACATGCGAAGTCGAGCATCGCCCGCATCTTCGAGATATAGCTGTTGGCCTTGCCAGGTGTCTCGGCCATTGCGTCCCTGATCTTGTAGACATGGGCCTTGCGGAGCTCGGAGACCAGGCGATGGCCATGCTCTTCCTCGATCAGACCCAAGTAATAAGCCCAGTTGGTGCGCGTCGTCTTGGCCATGTCGGTCTTGGCGAGCATGGTGCGCTGTTCGATCACCAGGGCGCGGATTGTCCCCCTCCCCACTTTTGCCCGCTCTGGCGGCTTGCCGTTGATGCGAGCAAGTTCCTCGGCAAACCGCGGATCGGTTGGGTGCGGAAGCTTTACGTAGTGGTCTTTCCACTTGTCACCGATCTTGACCTTGAACCGGCGGTAGAAACTGCCGTTCTTCTCGACGACGCCCCGGATCATAAGTCGTCCCATGAGTTATCGTTCCCTGCGTTGAGGCCTGAACAAATGTCGATGTACCGATCGAGCACGGCTCGATCCCAAAGTCTGCGGTTGCCGTTCGCCGTACTGGGCTGCGGCAGGACGTGAAGCGCGACCTGCTTTCGAAAGCTGGTCTGACTTCTGCCCATGTACTTGGCGGCCTGCATCTCTGTCAGCAGCCTGGGCGCTGTAACATGGCTTCGGTCTGCGTTTGCGGCATGAGCGCCGCTTGTTTGAACGATCATGTTCGAAACTCTCTGATATTGACGGGGGGCGTGGCGGAGTTTGTCTTTTCGTCACCAAGCGGTGAGCCTGGCGATGAGAACGATGTCCGCTCTTTTGCTTGGAAAACCAAGGGTTTTGCGGCGCGACTACAAGGTAGTCACTCAAGTTACTTGGTCAACTTGCCGTCCTGGCCTTGTGCTTGCTCCTCCCCGAAAAGCAGCTGCTTGATTGTCGAGCCACGCTGCTGGACATCGAATGTAGCGTTAAACGGACTCGGAGGGGCCGCCAGACTCGAAATGGGGTCCAGGAGCCAGTGGGGTAGCTAAAGCTTATCTTGGTGGTCTGGTGGACTCTGCAGAGTCTTTTGAGCGCAGGCTGGTCAATACATGTCCAAATATCTTTGCAGCATTCCGGCGACATGCTTGCTCGGGCTGTTCCAACGTCAAAGTGATTGGCCTCGAAGCCAATAACGCGCGGCGGACGGCACCCGTCGCGCAGAACCTGCAGGCGTCCTGAGCCATGCCGGGGACGTTGTCGCCGTAATCGTCCTTCGCCATTGTGCCTGTTGCCCAATGGGCGGGGTCGGAGATCAAAGCGCGAGCGTCGATCAGTATCTGGCGAGTATGCGAAACAGACATGACGAAGGGTTCCCTTCAAAGGGGCGGAATAGCCAGTGGTGCGGGTGAAAGTGCGACGAACCGAGTGGCGGTCCAACTTACTTGATATACTACAATTCGTTTTTTAGCTGATTACCTTGTAATCAGTAGTCCAGTATCCCTTTATTTATTTACTTCTTCTTCTTCTAAGCCAGATGAATAGTAATATATATAAGAGAAAGACTATTGAGGAAATAATGTTTACTCCGTAAACACCATCGGTAAAAAGGACAAAGCGATTACCAGGTAATCAGCAAAAAAACGAAATGCAGTATATCAAGTAAGTTGGCCCTCCACTCGGTTCACCGCAAAACCTGACCGGTGAGTGGATCGAAAACGTCGGAATTCCGCCATTTGTAAATGTTCCGTGGCGGAACCCCGAAGTGGCTGCCGAGCTCGGCACCGTCCATGCCCTCGCCCTTGCTCCGAAGCATCATGGTCACGGGCATCGGGACATCGCCCGAGAACCGTGGCCGTCGCTGGAGCAACTTGGCGAGTAACCTTTCTGCATCTGCCTCGGTGACAGATACCAAATTGGCAATCGCTTCGGCGTGGGCGGGCTTCTGGTCGGGAACCTCGGCCCAGCCGAAGCAATCCGCCCAGAACCGGGGTGTGAACCCCGGCGTGGCCATCACGATGTCGAATTCCTCCGCCCTTGCCAAGGGCATGGACATGGGCGGTGGCGGAGGCGACGGCATTTTTAACCGCCCGCACACGTTGCCATTTTCAGTCCTTACGCAGCGAAGCGTTGCGAATGATGTGCAGATCATCGATGATCTTCCACTTCCAGCGGCTGTCGAGACCTTGCTCGTCAAGATCAAGGCGCCAAAGACAGAGAAGCTTCTGCATGATGCCATCGATATCGGGCGCTGCCAGGCCCATCATCGCCATTTTGGCTTTTGCAAAGCTGGTCTCGTTTCCGCGTTGATCGACAAAAGCGGCAAGTTCTCTTTGATAGATGGTCAGCGCATTCTTCCAGGCGTCGGGGTTGGCAGGCACGATGTGCGCAACTGGATTATCCATCGATAATGTCCTTTGAATTGATGAAATTAGAAAAGCCCACGAACATAACCAAAAGCTCAGGGCGAGTGGCTGTGACCAATTGGGTGCGGGCCTGAAAGGTTGCGGCGACGCGGCCCCTGCCCTTCTTCGCTTCAGCTTTGGGATTCGAGGATGAGCCGCCGAACATCGCCCATCAGCATGCACTTCCACTGGCTCTCGGGCGTATCATAGTCCAGATCATCAAAGAAAATGGCGTGAAGCTTCTCGTAGATACCTTCGAGATCAGGGGCTGCAAGCTTCATCATCCGGTTCTGCGCCTTGTAGTATTCGTGGCCCAGCTTGACCGGTATGCGCCCAGGGCGAGCTGCCATGTGAGCCATGAAGGCGTCGAGCGACGTCTTATAAGTCGCAACTGCGCCTTCCCACAGAACTGGGTCGGCTTTAGGGGTGGGATTAGTCATGATATTTCCTTCGGTGAAATGTTATGATCAGAGCCGGGTGCGGGATGGCAGTCTCGCCTCGGCTCGTCTTCTATATGGGTATTGGCAACGATGAATACAATAGTTGATAGCAATAAAAAACGTGGTCGGGGTCGTCCGCCAACTGGGATCGGCCGAAGCATCGGACTCCGCCTTTATCCAGATTTGACCGACGCCATTGAGACGTGGCGACTGGCTCAACCCGAGCCCATACCTTCCGTCCCGGAGAGCATCCGGGTCTTGCTGCGGCAGGCACTGAACATTGTGGACTGATTACATATACTTGCTCCTTGAATTGGAACCGATGGGAGTTGGGGAAACCGTCTTCATGCGCCAACACTACTGGCTTCGAGGCTCAGCAGGTATGTTTGCTTAGGGTTCACTCTATACAAGGGTACCACGCGCTTTTCCGGGAGATTTCCCGCGTAGGGTGGGGGATCATGGCTTCTGTAAGCCGGCATATTTCCGGGGAAACTGTAACTCCAAGCAGCAGAGCGCTACTGCTTGAACCGAAGTGCAAGGCTTATGCAGTAATTTTTGCCCATTCCCTGTATGCAAACTAACAATAAATCAGCAAGTCGAACTTTTGAAAGTTTAGCCATTACCCGAACGCTTGCCATTCTTGACTGAACATTCGTGTTGCGAAACTAGTTTTATCTTCTGTCAGGCTTCATCTCACACAGAGGCTGGCCGTTGTGGAGATAGGGGAGCGCCTCGATCAGGATGAAGCCAATCCGCGCTGCTTTGTCCGTTGTGTTGCGCCAAAGATGGTTTGTTCCCCGCTGAATGACAATGCCACCTTGACTAACGGTCTTCCTGGCGCCGCTATCGAGTTCCAGTTCGATCTCTCCTTCCAATACAATGCCGTAGTCGATCGAGTTGGTACGATGCATAGGGCTTTCGCAGCCCGGCAGCATGTCAACGATGCGGATGACCGATCCCTTATCGATGGTAAGACCCGCATCTCGCTCACGTCCATCGGTTTCATCATTGTTATCGGCGGGGACCGTTGGCGTTGTCCAGAGCAACAGGAAGCTGGCGTCGCCCGTTGCGATCATGCGGGTCGGTGTGACATCGTCCGAGTTGAACACAGCGCGACCGTTGGCGTCGTGCCCGGTGACCACGCGATGGACGGGAGGCAGGCCGCTGTCGGAACGCGCGCTCACGCCTTGACGACTTTGGCCTCGATCGCCCCAAATGGCGCATGACCGTCAGGCAGTGTCCCCTGCATCCGGACTGTGTCCCCGAACCGCATGAACTCGGTTCTGGGCGCGCCCTCATCGACGATCTCGATCCCGCGCCGCTCTGCGATGCACGAGGAGCCGCATTCGCGGAAGTTTTCATTCGAGACCGTGCCGGATCCGATTACGGTTCCCGCGACGAGATCGCGGGTCCGGCACGCGTGCGCGACCAGTTCGTGAAAGCCGTATCCCATTGGCTCGCCATTGGCCGCGCCGAAGCGTTGCCCGTTCCAATCGACCAGCAAGTCAAGGCAGGCGCGCCCGTTGCGCCAGGAATCACCCAGTTCGTCCGTCGTCACGGCAAAGGGCGCCATCGAGCACGGCGGCTTGGCCTGCACCCAGCCGAAACCGGACTTCATTTCGGGCCCCGCCAGCGCCCTGAGCGACCAATCGTTGATCTGCACGACGAGCTTGATGTGCTTCATGCAGTCGGACGCAGATGTGCCCATCGGCACTGCATCGACAATGATTCCGAATTCGCCCTCAAAGTCGATCTGCAGCCCCTCATCCGGCATCCGGACATCTTCGCTCGGGCCATAGAATTTGTCAGAGACACCCTGATACATCAACGGCCAGCTCACCGGCGGCTTGTCGATGCCCAACACCTTGTCCATCAGCGCCCCGTGGCTTGCGAACACTGAACCGTCGAGCCACTGCCAGGCGCGCGGCAAGGGCGCCATCAGGCGCAGGGGAGCGATCGGGTCCGGAAAATCCACAATGGACGCCAGGCGAGGCGCAACGTCATCCCAATTCTCAAGTGCCTCCTGCAACGTCTTGACCGGCGATACAGCGCAGGCTGCGCCATCGGGAGAAACCACGACCAGCCGCCCATCCCTCGTTCCGTCATTTACCGTCGCCAGACGCATGGTCGCACTCCTCCCCAATGTCAGGCCCAACCCGATAGGTAGCGTTATGACCACGGACAAAGGCATTCGATCAATAGACATCCATCGATACTATTTGATGGTTCGCCAGATCGCCCTGATGCAAGTGGCGACGCGAAATCAGTTTTGAAGTTTGGGAGACCTATGGCCAATTGGCTCAAGCGCGGTGCAACCGCGGAAGCGAAGGCGGATGCCGATCGCAAGGTGCGCGATATCGTCGAGGCTGCGCTTGCCGACATCGAGAAGCGCGGCGACGCAGCCGTACGTGAAATGTCGAACAAGTTCGACGGATGGGATCGCGAGGATTACCGGCTCAGCCAGGCCGAAATCGACCGTTGCGTTGACAGCCTCACGCCGCAGGAGCGCAAGGACATCGAGTTTGCCCAGAGCCAAGTCCGCAACTTCGCCCAGATCCAGCGCGATTCGATGAAGGACGTCGAGGTCGAGACGATTCCGGGCGTGATCCTTGGGCACAAGAATGTGCCGATCCAGGCGGCGGGATGCTACGTCCCCGGTGGCAAATACCCCCTTCTCGCCTCGGCGCACATGAGCGTCATCACGGCCAAGGTGGCCGGGGTTCCGCGTGTGATTACCTGCGCTCCGCCATTTCAGGGCACGACAGCGCGCGCGATTGTAGCCGCGCAGGCGATGGCAGGCGCCGATGCGATTTACGCTCTTGGCGGAATTCAGGCCGTGGGCGCAATGGCGATCGGTACCCAGTTGATCGCTCCGGTCGATATTCTTGTCGGCCCTGGCAATGCCTTTGTCGCCGAAGCCAAGCGCCAGCTCTTTGGCCGGGTCGGCATCGACCTGTTTGCCGGGCCGACCGAAACCCTGATAGTCGCCGACGAAATCGGCTGCGACCCAGAAATGGCCGCGACCGACATCCTGGGCCAGGTCGAGCACGGACCGGATAGCCCCGGCGTCTTGCTGACCAACAGTGAGAAATTCGCCCGCGAGACGATGGGCGAAATTGAGCGCCTGCTACAGATTCTCCCCACTGCAGAGCACGCCCGCAAGGCCTGGGATAATTTCGGGGAAGTGATTGTGGCGGACAGCTGCGAGGAAATGGTGCAGATCGCCAACCAGATCGCGAGCGAACATGTTCAGATCATGACGCAGGACCCGGACTACTTCCTGACCAACATGACAAATTACGGCGCGCTTTTCCTCGGAAACCGCACCAACGTGTCCTATGGCGACAAGGTGATCGGTACCAACCACACGCTGCCGACGAAGAAGGCCGCGCGCTATACCGGTGGCCTGTGGGTCGGCAAATTCCTCAAGACCTGCACCTACCAGAAGGTATTGACGGACGAAGCCTCAACATTGGTGGGCGAATATTGCAGCCGCCTCTGCGCGCTGGAAGGTTTTGCAGGGCACGGTGAACAGGCGAACATACGCGTGCGCCGTTTCGGCGGCCGCAACGTTCCCTATGCCGGACAGGCCGAACCAAGCGAGCTGACGCGCGCGTGACCGCAAGCCTGCCCCAGACCCCAAGTTTCCGGCTTGATGGCAAGCGCTGTATTGTGACGGGTGCCGGCCGCGGGATTGGGCTTGCGGCCGGGGCTGCCTTGGCCGACGCGGGTGCACTGGTTACGCTTGTCGCGCGCACGGCTGCAGAAATAGAGGCTGCTGCTGCCCGAATTGGCAGGAACGCAATTGCTGCTACGCTCGATGTGTCCGACCTTGCTGCAGTCTCGGCATTCTTCGAAAGCCGAGAGCCATTTCATGTGCTGGTCAACAATGCGGGCACAAACCGCCCAATGCCAATGTGGGACGTGAGCGAGGCAGATTATGACGCGGTTCTGAGCCTCAACCTCAAAAGTGCTTTCTTCGTGGCCCAAGCCTCCGCCAGGCGCATGATCGAAACACAAACGGCCGGCAGCCTGATCCACATGGGATCGCAGATGGGCCATGTCGGCGGACCCAACCGTTCGCTCTATTGCGCCAGCAAATGGGGACTTGAAGGCATGAACAAGGCCTTCGCGCTGGATCTTGCCCAGCATGGCATAAGATCCAACACGATTGCGCCGACTTTCATCGAAACACCCCTGACCCGACCGATGTTCGAGGACGAAGGCTTCACGGCCAATGTTCTGGCCAGAATCAAATTGGGGCGTATTGGAAAAGTGGAAGACTTGATGGGCGCAGTGCTATTTCTTGCCACTGACGCTTCTGCACTAGTGACCGGAACCAGCCTTGTCGTGGATGGCGGCTGGACCGCAGACTGAAAACCCTAGGGAGAATGTGAAATGCCCCGCCGTTATGTTGATCTTTCGATGACCCTTTCCAATGACGTGATCAGCGATCCGCCGTTCCTGAAACCTCATATCGACTATGAGACCCACAAGGACACCCGCCACGAGCTGGAGAATTTCTTCCCCGGCGCGGATATCGACGGGATCATCGGCGGCGATCCGTTCTGCGCTTCCGAATGGGTAAAGCTTACGACCCACAGCGGCACCCATGTCGATGCACCCTGGCATTATCACGCCCAGCAGGACGCAAGTCTGCCCGGCGGCGCCCGTGCTTCGCAGACCATCGACCAGATGCCGCTTGAATGGTTTCTCAACCCCGGCGTGAAGCTCGATTTTCGCCACAAGAAAGACGGATATGTCGTGACCGCCGACGATATCGAGGCCGAACTTGAACGCATCGGACATGACTTGCAGCCGCTCGATATCGTCGTTGTCAACACCGCCGCTGGCATGGCGTTGGCGAACCGCGATCCGGCCTATGTCAGCCGCGGCGCCGGTGTGGGGTATGAAGGCACAATGTATCTGCTTGAACGCGGTGTACGCGTGACGGGAACCGACGCCTGGTCATGGGATGCGCCGTTCGTCCACACCAAGGCCAAGGTCGAAGAAACGAGCAATCCAAAGCTGATCTGGGAAGGCCACCGCGCCGGCCATGACATCGGCTATTGCCACATCGAGAAGATGCACAACCTCGAAGCCATTCCTTCAACCGGATTCACGATCTCATGCTTCCCGGCCAAGATCCAGGGCGCTTCGGCTGGCTGGACGCGAGCCGTGGCCATCTTCGAGGATTGATTGGGTCGCGCCTTCGCCCCGCGATGGCACTGGAAAGGCAGGGAAAAATGCATTTTTCCGATCGGAAGGTCGCTGCGGTCTTCGCCCGCTACGACAGGCGCGAGCAGGCCGACAGCCAACGCATGCGGGAGCTTGGCCCCGCAGCATTCGCCATTCGCGATGAGTTCCTGTTGCCGGTCGGCCCGGAAGTCGGGGCCTTCCTTCACGCATTGATCCTCGCCCGGCGTCCTCGACGGATCCTCGAACTGGGCACATCCTATGGATACTCAACGCTGTTTCTCGCAGATGCGGCCCGATCGGTCGGGGCCAAGGTCGTGACGATTGAAATCGCCGATTACAAACAGGCCCATGCCCGGACACAATTGGCCGAGGCGGGGCTGGACGATGTGGTCGATTTCCGATTGGGAGACGCAGTTGCCATGATCCGGGAGGATAGCGGAAGCTTCGATTTTGCGTTGCTCGACATATGGAAGGAACTCTACCTTCCCTGCTTTGATGCCCTGTATCCAAAGCTGGATGAAGAAAGCGTGATCTGCGCCGACAACATGATTTCGCCCGAGATCGCCCGACCCGAAGTGCGCGAATATCGAAACGCCGTGCGGGAAAAGGCAGATCTTCAGACCGCACTCTTGCCGATTGGGCAGGGTATCGAGCTGACCGTCAGGTGGCGCGACGGGAATCCGAAGCTATGATCGCCCGTCGTGGATTGCTCGGGGCGGCCGGAGCAGCAGTCGTGACAGGGCTCCTCGCGCGGCCAGCGCGTGCCCTGCCCTTCCGCACTATCCCGCAGAAGCCGTCGGCGCGCATCATCATCGACAATGATTTCGCTGGCGATCCCGATGGCCTGGTAGCGCTTACGCACCAGCTACTAAGTCCAACGACCATGACCGTGCTGATTACCAGTTCGGTGCTGGACCCCAAATTCGCGCAGGGCGAACTCAAGACCCGATCCGCAGCACTTGGGCGCGAGAAGGCGTTGGAGCTTCTTGCGAAGGCCGGCATCACAATGCGTCCAATGGTGTTGGCCGGAACCGAGGAACCCGGCTCACTCGCGCCAAGCAATGCCGCAAGAGCGATTGTCGCAGAAGCAATGCGCGATGATCCGTTGCCGCTTTTCTTCACATGCGGCGGACCGCTCACCAACCTGGCCGCGGCACTAGCGCTTGAGCCACGTATCGCGTCCCGGATGACCGTGGTCTGGATCGGCGGCGGCCCCTGGCCGAAGGGCGGGTGGGAATATAATCTTGACTGCGATCCGGGCGCTGCTCGCAAGGTCATCGAAGAGACGACGATACCGCTTTGGCAGGTTCCGGTGAATGCCTATCGCCAGATGCAATATCCGGTATCAGCCCTGCGCGACAAGCTGCAGACAATGTCGCCGTTCGGAGCCTGGCTCTACGACCAGTTCACCAACCCGCCGGATTTTGTGAGCGTCGGCGGCGCGTGGCCATTGGGGGACAGCCCGTTGGTTCTGCTCACTGCGCTGACGCCAGACAGCAGCGATGTCATCGATCGCGAGGCGCGCCGGATTGGGACGGATCTGGCCTATGGCGATCCGATTGCCGGACGCAGCATCAAGGTGTTCGAACGCCTCGATGCGCGGTTGGCGTTCGAAGACTTCTTTGCCCTCATGCACCTGCACGCGCGCGGGGCCGCCTGACGTCAGCCATCCTGCCACCGATAGAATAGCTCCCCTTCACGGAAGGCAAAGCGGTTGAGGTGACGTTCGACGGCGCCCTTAAGCCCGTCAAGCTGGCCCTGAGCGGACGCTTCGATGCGGCATGTCAGCGCCGTTTCTGAAGCTGTCATCGTGAAGATCCCATCTCCGGGCCACTCCGCTCCCCGAGAATCCTTCGGGAAGATCACCTTCCCCTGTTGGGTGTCGAATTCGACGGTGAGGTTGTGCGCCCAATGCTTGCACAATTGCTGGAGATAACGGCTGCCTTTGTCCGTCGGGACGATGGCAGTGCTGACGTGGTTCATGTTCAGAGTCTTTCGGTCTCTTGGTTGATTGATCGGCATCTCGCGTGTTGGCGCTTCGCATTGCGAAGCCGGTGCAGGATCCACTGATCCTTCGGAGGCCAATGGCCGCCAGATATCATGCCTCACGAAATAGTCAAGATATATCTTAAAATGTTTTTTGGTGAGAAATAACAGCTAGAGCGTGCCAGAGTCAGCCTGGAAGCGGACGGCCAACTCATCCCGCAGCATCTCGCCTTCCCCACCCAATGGAATGACATTACTTCTAGATATCGCACGACTCTGCGCAACGAGCGCCAGCCGCTCTATGACCCAACGCAAGGCCCGGTCGTTGTTGTTGGTAATATGCCATTGCACAACTTCGCGGATTGGCGGCATGGCGAAAGGCAGCTCTCGCATGACAAGTGGGAAACTGTTGACCACCTGCTCCGCAAGTCGCCGATGCATTGTAACAATGCGACGCGTCCCAAGTACGAGCCCCGGTAAAGACAGAAAACTCGGTGCGACTACTTCGATGCGCCGCTTTTGCTTTTGCCTGCGGGTGAACCATTCTTCGAACGCAGGCATCTGGGCTCTGCCAAAGCGGGCAGTTACATGGCCAAGTTCAAAATATTTCTCCCGCGTCATCTCACCCTTCAGTGCAAGATTGTTGGCGTCGCCGACAACGACATAATCATCCTCGAAGAGGAACTCGCTCGGATGATCGGCGGTCACAGCAAAATCGATGGTAATCAAGAGATCAATAAATCCGCGCTCGACCGCTTCGATGGGATTAGTGCTCATCGGCTGAATTTCAAATCGCAAATTTGGCGCGTCACTTTCTAGCTGGGCCAGAGCATCTGCCAGAAGGACCTGAGTTGTATAATCCGATGCCATGATCCGTATCTGCCGATCGGCGGTGTCCGGATCGAAAGGCGGTGCGATAGCAATGGTGCTACGAATTTGTTCTAGGACGGCTCGGACCGGTTCGATCAGTTCTTCCGCACGCGCTGTCAGGATCATATGGCGGCCCTTCACCACCAGCAAATCGTCACCGAAATATTCGCGCAGTCTGCCCAGTGCACTCGACGTTGCAGATTGCGACAAGCAGAGCCGATCCGCAGCCAAGCTAACGCTCTTGTCCGTAAGGAGCGCATCGAGCGCCACCAGCAGGTTGAGGTCCAGTCGTCCGAACCGCATCGCCATCTCTCCCCGCCCCCGTCTATTGCAAAGTTGCGAGAGCGCTGGCGACCAGTGTAGCAAGATCGCCGTCATGGGCAAACCCCGCGTGTTCGGCAGCCGGAGTGACAAGCGGAGGCTGGGCCGCAAACATCGCTTCAAGCGCGGGCTCGGGCCGATATTCGACCAATCCCGCATCGACCCCGGTTTGGCGGGCGATCTCCTGAGCCATGGCGCCAATCGCAACGACAAGCGCTGGCAATGTCACCGCACGGTTCGGCGGCATGAGCGCGCTATCCAGCGAAACAGCATGGACGAAATTGTTCGCACAGCATGCAACAGACTGCGCCCAGATCCGTCCAGCAGACGAGACCGGGCAGATGAAAGGTTCGCCTGCTTTCAAGGCATGAAACAAATCCGACAGGAATGCGCTCTTCATCCCTGAGGCTGCCCTGGGTCGCGCAAGGATGCCCGGCAGCCGAACGGTGACACCGTCGATCATGCCGCGATTGGACATCATCGCGACGACATCCTCCATCATCGCTTTGTGGCCTCCGTAGATCAATTTGGGATTGAGCGGAGTCGCGTCATCGACGCGGTCCGGAAGCGCATCGCCGAACACGGCAATCGAGCTTGCATAGACAAACCTGAGTCCCGGCTTGACGGCACTCGTTTCAAGCAAAAGGTCATACATCGCATCAACATTGATCCGGCGGGCCGTGGCTGGATCGGCCTCTGCAGCCCCGCCCGGAACTGTGGCAAGATGAATTACAGCGTCGATCCCTTGAGAGAGAGCTTCGCGGCGCACGGAACGATCGCCGAGGTCCCCCGCAACAGGCTCGACACCGTCCTGGACGTCCATAGCGGCTGCATCGAGCGCGATCACGGTGTCGCCGCGCGCAACCAGCCGGGTCGAAATCTCGCGTCCGACAAACCCTCCCGCTCCGGTAACAAGTATGCGCATCGTCGGATCCTGATCCTTTCGGTTTGCCGTGTCTCTCTCATAATTTGGATGGAGAGCTATCCATCGTTCCGATTTGCACCCTTGCGCCCAGCGGTTAAGTGCAGATCATGACTGGGACAAAGATCGAGAGCATCCGCAGCGCATTGATTGTCGGCGGCGGAATTGGCGGCATGGCGGCGGCAATCAACCTCGCCCGATCCGGCGTTGCCGTGGACCTGATCGACCTTGATCCTGATTGGCGCGTCTATGGCGCCGGGATTACCATCACCGGGCCGACCTTGCGGGCCTATCGCCACCTTGGTCTGATCGACCGGATCAAGGCGGAAGGCGCCGTGACCAACGCCAGCAGGGTTCGCCTGTTCGACGGCACCGTGCTTCGTGTCCTTGAAGAGCCCGCAATCGAGGAAGGCCTGCCGGCGACGGGCGGAATCATGCGCCCCGTACTTCATCGGATCATGCAGGATGAAGTTCGAGCGCAGAACATCTCCGTGCGCCTCGGCCTGACCGTGACGGCGCTCGAAACCAGCGGTGACGCCGTCGACGCGAAATTCTCCAATGACACGACCGGACGTTATGATTTGGTGATCGGCGCTGACAGCGTGAATTCAGCCGTGCGCGACCTTGCCTTTCCGCACATGGGCATGCCTGAGCCAACCGGTCAGGGCTGCTGGCGGATATCGATCCGGAAGCCCCCGGAGCAGGATATGGGCGAATTCTATTTTGGCGCGGAAAGTCCCTGCGGGATTACGATTTGCGGCGCGGACGCCGTCTATCTGTTCCTTCTGACCCGGCACGTCGAAGGCGAACGGTTCATGGATGATGCGGAACTGTTTGAGGGGATGAAATCGCACCTGGCACCATTTGGCGGAAATGCCGGCTGGATTCGGGACAACATGTCGCGCGAAAACTGGATCAACTACCGCCCGCTGGCGGCCGTGTGCCAGCCAAAGCCCTGGTACAATGGACGGATCGTCTTGTTGGGCGATGCCGTCCACGCCACCACTCCGCACCTTGCGAGTGGTGCGGGGATGGCCGTGGAAAGCGGGATTGTCCTGGCCGAGGAACTGGCCCGCGCCAACGACGTCGCCTCGGCGCTGCTCGCATATCAGGAGCGACGGTTTGACCGCTGCAAGGATGTCATCGACTCAAGCGTTGCAATCGGCAACCTCCAACTGGAGCATGGACGGCCCGACCAGATTGCCGGCTTGATCGAGGGCGCGCTCATGCGCTTGAACGCACCCTATTGAGCCACGATCACCTGAATCCCCGCATGTTCAAGCATCTCCCGCGCGGCTGGTTCGATCCCGGCATCGGTGATCACCAAATCAATCTCCTCCAGGTCGCAGACAATTGCACCGGACGTCGATTGGAACTTGGTTGAATCGACTAGCAGGATCACCTGCTCGGCGCGATCAATCAGGCGACGCTCCGCCGCAACGAGCACAACGTCAGCCTGCATCGCGCCATGAGGGCCGACAGCGGCGGCACCCATGAAAAGCTTGGGCGCATGGAATCGCGGCATCGATTCCTCGCCCGCCGGGGCAAGAATGATATTCTGTTCGCGAAACACGACACCCGAAGGCAGAAGGATCTTGGTGCCAGCCTGCGGCAGAAGTGCCGTGACAATATGGAGGGAATTCGTCAGCACCTGAAGATCGAGACCGGCAAGGTGCGGGCACATTTGCAGCGTTGTGGTTCCTCCATCGATCATGACCCCCTCCCCCAGCTCGCAGAGCGCCGCAGCTGCGCGACCGATCGCCTGCTTGGCAGAGAGGTTTTGGGTAATCGACTGGTCGAACGGCGTACCCGCCAGTCGCAGCATCGGTGGCTTGCGACCGCCTTCCGCCAGCTTTGCCCCGCCATGAACTCGAATGATCCGACCCTGTTCCTCCAGACGGCTCAAGTCACGGCGAATTGTCGCCGCAGAAGCGTCGAGCGATGCCTCGAGATCGCGATAGCTGACGAAGCCGCTGGGCTTCATCGCCGCGATAATATGCGTTTCACGTTGGCTGGCATGCATAGCAGCGCTCCTAGGATGACAGGCGCTCGGCCTCAAGCTGTTCAAGCGACTTGCCTTCATTGCTGGGCGCCCAAATCCAGCCAACGATCCCGCTGGCGGCGAGGAACCCGGTCAGGATCCAGGCAAGCGTGGCAAAATCGTTTGACGCAAGCGAAGGCACCGCAAGGCTCCAGACGCCCAGGCTGACCCGCACCACCGCGAAGGTGACCCCCTGAGCGCGGCTGCGAATTGCGGTCGGGAAAAGCTCCGAACTCCAAAGCTGGAAAAAGCTCTGCGCGCCGAAGCCGCCAGCAATGCCCATGATGACAACGTGGAGCAACACAGTCTGCAGAGTAAATCCGAACACCGCCAGCATGGCCATGCCGACCACCTGCAACAGCGCCGAAAGACCAAACAGCGTGCGCTGGTTGACCTTGTCCGATAGCGGCATGAAAACCACCAGCAAAGAAATGATTCCGAGCAGAAAATTGCTCGCCGGAAGGATGGTCGCGGCCCATTGCGGCAAGTGATTTTGCTCGATCAGGTACGGAGTAAAAAAGCCGTTATAACCCGCCCAAAGGTTCCAGAATCCATACATCACGATCAGGTAGAGCATTGCCGCCAGGTAGCGCGGGCTGAACAGCTCGGCCCAGCTCGACAACGCGCTGCCCTTCTTGGCTTGCGCCTCTTCCCATCGCTGGGACTCCCGCATTCTGGAACGCAGGAAGGTCAGGGCCAGCGCCAACACGGCAAGATGGATGAACAACCAGCGAATTCCGTCAATCCCGAAAGGCTTGAGGAAATAGGCCGCACCGAGGACCACAACCGGCCCGAGATTCCAAAGCACTTGGGCAACGCCACTATGCGCACCGCGCCGATCGTCTGGCGCCTGTTCGGCAATCAGCGACCAGCTCGCCGGAATGTCCGCACCGACCGCAAGGCCGACCAGAAGGAACCCGGCGATGATCATCCAGGCCGCACTCGCGAAGATCAGGAAGAGCATGCCAACGGCGTAGAACAGCATGTCGTACTGGTAGATCTTTTTGCGTCCGAACCGGTCGCAAAGCCAGCCGCCAATGAACGCTCCGACCCCGGCCGAAATCGCATTGGCGCTGAACGCGGCGATGAGACCGATGAAGCTGTCGGTCAGACCGTAAATGTCCTTCCAGAGCGCCAGCGCAACAGACCCGGCCACGATCGAGCCGGAATCGATATAGTTCGCCAGACCTGCCAAAATCGTGTCCCGCCACGTTCCCTGTGCTTGCTTCGCCGTGGTCATAACTCTCCCCCCATTCGTGCGATCCAAATCTCCTTGTATCCGGCAATATCAGCCTCGAGCGGTTCGACCCGGACCAGCGCGCCTGACGGTGTGAGGTCCTGGTGAATCAGGCGCAACGCCCCGAGCGAAACGTCAGTTTCGCCGCTCGCCGTGAACACTTGTGTGTTCGGGCGCAGTCGGGCGAGCGCACGCGTGAAGAGTTCGGACGCGGCGAAGCGACCTTCGACAAGCAGCCTTTCCACGGAACCGATAAGGTCGAGAACAGTATCCGCCATCAGCGCCGCATAGAGTGCGACGGCAGCCGCTTGCTCCTCCGGATCGGACGGCCAGTCGACAAGGCGGGGCTCGCGATTCGGGAAGGGTCCACAACCAGGCACCTGGCTTGGCAGTGCCATCGATTTCGCGGCCAGCACATCCGAGAGACCAGCCGTTCCAGGCCTGTCGATGCGGGCGCCAAGCAATTCGATCTCGCGCCCGCCCATGACCCGCGCCGAAGGCACCGGCTGACCGTAGGCGTCGACGTTAACCAGGCAGTCTCGGGTCTCGGGCAACGCCGCGATGTCGACCGGCTCGCGCGGCGAACGCAAGGCAATGAACCAGGTTCCGGTGGAAAGGATCGTCGCTTCCTGTCCACTGAATTCACGAAATCCGCGCGCAGCGATCAGGGCGGCGTTGGAATCGTGAATGCCGGCGTGAATGCGCACATTAGGTGACAAGCCCGTCTGCGCGGCGAGTGCAGGCCGAAGCGTCCCCAGGACCGCATTGGCGCTGACCAGCGGCGCGAACTGGCCTGCCCAGCCCCGGCGACAGGCCATTGGTGAGAAGTCTCCCGCTTCCGGCGCCCAAATATCAGAATGGCAGCCCAGGCTGGTGACCTCGCTGACGGCAACGCCGGAAAGCAGCCAGGCCCAATATTGCGCATATGGCATAAGCGTCGACTGCTCGAAACGCGCCCGGTCGAGCCATTCGAGATAGTGAAGCTGACTACCGAGATTGAGCCCGGCCGGCAGCGCGGGCGACCCCGTGACCGCGAATGCGTCGCGCTGGGCCCGATATTCGGAGAGGCATACGTCGGGAATCGGCCATTCATAGTCGGGCGAGGCAAAGGCCAGTTCGCCATTCCGGATTCCAGCAATTGCAGCGCCGTGGGCGACCGGAACAATGGCCTCAACCGGATGGCCGCGGAAACGAGCCAAAGCCTCAATCAGCCAGTCCGCCGTGGCCGCTGTATCGAGAGGTGCAAAAGGATCGGCTGGATGGATGGCATTGGGGCGGGAGAGTTTCTCGAGACAATGCCCGTCGCGCGACCAGAGACTGACCTTGCTCAGCGTCTTTCCGACGTCAACGACAATGACATGTCCCTTTTCCAGTGTTCCGCTCCAGAACTTATTGCAGTTTCAATGATTGATTTTGATTGTTTTCTAGCGAATACGATTGATTAAGCAAGTGCAGAATGCTAAGCGGCGTCACCATGAACATGCAATCTGCCATTTCGCCCGCCGCGATTCCGTTCGCGATTCCCGCAAGCCGCTGGGATGACTCAACCGCCGCAACCTTGAGCGAGGCAGAGCTTTTGCTTTATCGCTCCAACCTGTTGGGCGGAGACCTGACCGTGACCAACTTTGGCGGAGGCAATACCTCGGCGAAGATCATGGAGACCGACCCGCTTTCAGGCGATACGGTTGAAGTGCTTTGGGTCAAGGGATCAGGCGGCGATATCGGATCCATGAAGCTCGACGGCTTTGCCACGCTCTACCAAAGCAAGTTGCTAGGGCTTGAAGAACATTATGGCGGGCCGGACGACGACGACAAGATGGTCGGCTTCCTGCCGCACTGCACCTTCAACCTGAACAGCCGCGCGGCGAGCATCGACACGCCATTGCACTCATTGCTGCCCTTTGCCCATGTCGATCATGTTCATCCTGACGCGATCATTGCCCTCGCTGCCAGTTCGGGCGGCGAAGCGACGACGCAGAAAATCTGGGGCGGCAAGATCGGCTGGCTTGGCTGGAAACGGCCCGGCTACACGCTTGGCGTCCAACTGCGCGACTATGTGAAGGCCAATCCCGGCATCGCCGGTGTCATGCTCGCAGGTCACGGCATCATCTGCTGGGCGGACAGTGCCAAAGCCTGTTACGAGCATACGGTGCAATTGATCGCGGATGCGGCAAGCTACCTGAACGACGCATTGGCGAGCAAGTCGGCCTTCGGCGGGCAGAAGGTCGCCCCGAACCCGGACCGCGCGGCGATTGCCGCCAATCTCATGCCCCGCCTGCGCGGCCTCATGACAGGCGCTCGCCGCAAAGTCGGCCATTATTCTGATGATGCCGAGGTGTTGGAGTTCACTGGATCGGCGAATTTCGAGCGGCTCGCAGCACTCGGCACATCCTGCCCCGACCATTTTTTGCGGACCAAGATCGCGCCGCTCACGCTCGATCCGGCGCGACTTCAGGATGATGCCTATCTTTCCGGGATGATCGCAGCCTACCGCGATCACTATGCAGCCTATTACGAGCGCTGCAGACGCGCCAATTCTCCGGCGATGCGGGATTCCAACCCGGTGGTCGTCCTCGTCCCCGGTGTCGGTCGCCTGACCTTTGCCGCCGACAAGACGACCGCAAGGCTGGCTGGTGAATTCTACGGCAACGCGATCAATGTCATGCGCGGGGCCGAGGCTATTGGCGACTATATCGCACTGGACGAGCAAGAAGCCTTCGACATCGAATACTGGTTGCTGGAAGAAGCAAAGCTGCAACGCATGCCCGCACCCAAACCCATGGTCGGCAGGATCGCGCTGGTCACGGGCGGTGCCGGCGGCATTGGCGCGGCAACCGCGGCTCGCCTGCTGCAAGACGGCGCTTGCGTCATGCTGGCCGATCGCGATGGCCTTGCTGTGGAAGACGTCCGTGCCGGATTTGCCAGACAGTTCAACCCGGATGTCGTTCGTGCAACCGTCTGCGACGTCACCGATGAAGCGCAAGTAGTCGCCGCCTTTGATGCCTGCGCGCGCGAATTTGGCGGGCTCGACATTCTCGTTGCAAACGCGGGCATTGCGAGTTCGGCGCCGATTGAGGCCACCACCGTCGCGCTTTGGGACCGCAACTATGACGTACTTTCAAAAGGCTATTTCTTGACCAGCCGCGCGGCTTGGCCCCTGCTCCGCCAGATGAAGGATCAAGGCGGCACCAGCGTTGTCTTTATCGGTTCGAAGAATGCAGTGGCCGCGGCGGCAGGCGCGTCTGCCTATGCCAGTGCCAAGGCAGCGGCGAACCACCTTGCCCGTTGTCTTGCCCTTGAAGGTGCGCCCGCTGGCATCCGCGTCAACATAGTCAACCCCGATGCCGTGATCCGCGGCAGCAAGATTTGGGATGGTGACTGGCGCAAGGAACGTGCAGGCACACATGGGATCGACCCGGGCAAGGAACTCGAAGAACATTATCGCCAGCGCTCGATGCTTGGACGCGATGTCCTGCCGGAAGATGTCGCGGAGGCCGCCTATTGGCTCGCAAGCGATATGTCTGCAAAGTCCACCGGCAACATGATCAATGTGGACGCAGGCAATGCCCAAGCGTTCACCCGCTGAACGATGCAGTGAGAGGAATGCCAAGATGAACCTGCCTCTTTCCGCCGATTTGATTGCGGAAGGCAACGCCGCCGATGTCGATGCCCTTGAAGAGGACTATGCAGCCCTCGGCCGCAAGCTGGCGCGCACGGGTCTCGATATTGACGCAATCAAGGCGCGGGTCAGTGCATTTTCGGTCGCCGTGCCAAGCTGGGGTGCGGGGCGCGGCGGCACGCGCTTCGCGAAATTCCCGATCCCGGGAGAGCCGACCAACATCCACGAAAAGCTGGAAGACTGTGCCGTGATCAACCAGCTGAGCTGCGTCACACCCCGCGTCTCCCCCCATTTTCCTTGGGACAAGGTCAGCGACTACGCGGCGCTGCGCGAGGAGGCGGCTAGCCTCGGGCTTGGCTTCGATGCGGTCAATTCCAACACATTCCAGGATCAGCCGGAACAGGCCCAGACCTATGCAACCGGATCACTGTCCTCGACTGTAGAATCGACACGCCAGCAGGCCGTCGAGCACAACATCGAATGCATCGAGATCGGGCGCCAGCTCGGCAGTCGCGACCTTACCGTCTGGGTCGGCGATGGAACCAATTTCCCGGGACAGCAGGACTTCGCCCGGAGCCTCGACCGCTATCTGGAGGCCGCAGCGCAAGTCTATGATGCGCTGCCGGACGATTGGCGAATGCTTCTCGAGCACAAGATGTTCGAGCCAGCCTTTTATTCGACGGTCATCAGCGATTGGGGCAGCTCGATTCTTGCTGCGCAGGAACTGGGGCCGAAAGCCAAGTGCCTTGTCGATCTTGGCCATCATGCGCCCAATGTGAACATCGAACAGATCGTCGCCCGACTGCATCGTTTCGGCAAGCTAGGGGGATTCCACTTCAACGACAGTAAATATGGCGACGACGATCTCGATTCAGGCAGCATCAATCCGCATCAATTGTTTCTCGTATTCAACGAACTGGTGGAAGCCGAACTTCACCCCCGTGACGGTTTCAACCCGGCCTATATGATCGACCAGTCGCACAATGTGACAGACCCCATTGAATCCATGCTCTCCAGCGCCGAGGCAATTGTCCAATGCTATGCAAAGGCAAGCCTGATCGACCGCGAGGCGCTTCATGCAGCGCAACAGGCCAATGATACGATGATGGCCTTTCAGGCCCTGCGACGCGCCTATAATATCGACGTCGCGCCCATCCTGGCCAAAGCTCGATTGGAAGCGGGGGGCGCAATCGACGTCCTGTCGGCCTATCGCCAGAGTCACTGGCGCGAACGCAAGGCGCAAGAGCGAAAACCAGTCGGGCTCGGCGCGGGCATCGTCTGAATTGGGCTGTAATCTCAAGACATAACAAAACTTG
Source organism: Aquisediminimonas profunda (assembly GCF_019443285.1). GTDB lineage: Bacteria > Pseudomonadota > Alphaproteobacteria > Sphingomonadales > Sphingomonadaceae > Aquisediminimonas > Aquisediminimonas profunda. Next base: position 2,469,364 of record NZ_CP080327.1, on the reverse strand, counting down.
GTGGGAGAAGTGAGTCATGAAGCACAAAGACCGGAACCACGCCGGAACGGCCATCAGCGTGTGCTTAACTTCAGCCATATTGAGCAGCGCAATTCTGTCGACGACCGCGACCTTTGCGGGCGAGCCGCCGGCCAAGACGACAGAGGATGTCCTCGCAAAGCAGTTTCGCGATCCACCGCAAACTGCACGTCCGCGCGTCTGGTGGCACTGGATGAATGGCAACATTACGAAGGATGGCATTGCGAAGGATCTGATCTGGCTCAAGGCAGTCGGCATTGGCGGGGTGCAGAATTTCGATGCCAGTCTTGATACTCCGCAAGTCGTCGAAAAGCGGCTGGTCTACATGCACCCGGAATGGAAAGATGCCTTCCGCTTTGCGGTGAGCGAGGCCAACCGGCAGGAATTGGAATTCGCCATTGCCGCCTCTCCGGGTTGGTCAGTGACCGGGGGGCCGTGGGTCAATCCCCAGGACGGCATGAAAAAACTCGTCTGGAGCGAGACGCTGCTCACTGGAGGCAAGCGCATCTCCGGCAAACTTGCGCCAGCGCCCGATACTACCGGACCATATCAGGACCTGCCCTTCGCCGAGATGATGCCTGGGCATAGCGGTGGCGAAAGCGCGAAACCGAAGGCCAGCGGCACAGTGGCAATCCTGGCGATGCCAGTGTCCGCATCTCGCCTACCCACCGCCAGTTATGCGCTTAGCGACGGCACCGCCCTGTCTGCCGCGACCCTGACCGATGCCGACTTTGTGACCGGGGTCAACGTGCCTCTTGCCAGCGACAAATCCGGCTCGGTGACGATCGTGTATCGCAAGCCGGTTACCATCAATGCATTTCGGCTCTTCATGCCGGGTTTGAAGATGCCGTTCCGGGGTGTGCCACTGCGCGCAATCCTTGAAGCGCGCGATGGCACCGAATGGCGCCCCGTATCCCCGGTATCGATTACCAGCGTGCCAACGACGCAGCGGTTCCCGGCGACGACCGCCAAGGAATTCCGGTTGCGGCTGGAAGACAGCAACGACAAGGGCAATCTCGACCTACTGAACGCCGCCCCGGGTGCCGTGTCGATCAACTTTTTCGATACCGGCCCGCTCATGTCCGTGCGCCTCGGCGACTTGGAGCTGTTCACCGAACCGCGTGTCGATCGCGCGGAGGAAAAGGCCGGCTACGAAACGGTTCTCGATTATTACGCGATCGGCTCCGGTGATGCTGCGACTGCCGGTTTCGGCCCAGGCCAGGTTGTCGACCTAACCGATCGGTTGAAGCCGGCCGGCACGCTCGATTGGACTGCGCCAAAAGGTCATGACTGGCGCGTCCTGCGTTTCGGTTGGTCTCTCACAGGCAAGACCAATCACCCGGCCACGCCGGAAGCGACGGGGTTGGAAGTCGACAAATACGATGCCGCAGCCGTGCGGCGCTACATGGAAACCTATCTTGGCATGTACCGGGATACTCTTGGCCCCGACAAATTTGGCAAAAGCGGGCTCGGGGCAATCCTGACGGACTCGATCGAGGTGGGCAGTGCGAACTGGACGGGTGCCATGGAAGCGGAGTTTCGGGCACGGCGGGGCTATGCTCTAAGGCCCTGGCTTCCGGCCCTTGCAGGATTTGTGATCGGCTCTCCCGATGAAACCGAGCGCTTCCTGTTCGATTATCGCCAGACCCTAGCCGAGCTGCTGGCAGACAAGCATTATGGCACAGTGGCGCAGGTCGCGCATGAAAATGGCCTCATCGTCTACGGCGAAGCGCTTGAGGACAAGCGTCCGCTGCTCGGAAATGACCTTGCGATGCGTCGCTTCGCGGATGTGCCGATGGCGGCACTTTGGACTTGGCAGAAAGACGGCGCACCCCGCACCACATTGCTCGGCGATATGAAAGGAGCCGCCTCCGTCGCGCACGTCTATGGCAAGCCATTTGTTGCGGCAGAGTCAATGACGGCAGTCAATTCGCCCTGGGACTTCGCTCCGAAAGACCTGAAGCCAGTCATCGACTTAGAGTTCATCCAGGGCATCAACCGCCCCGTGATACACACCTCGGTGCACCAGCCGCTGGACGACATGCAGCCGGGGCTGTCGCTTGCCATCTTTGGACAATATTTCAATCGCCACGAAGCCTGGGCCCCGCTCGCGCGTCCGTGGATCGACTATATTGCCCGCACCTCATACCTGCTTCAGCAGGGGCAAAACGTCGCGGATGTCGCCTGGTTCATCGGGGAAGAAGCGCCAGTCACTGCACTTTTTGCGGACAAGCTTCCCGCTCAGTTGCCCAGCAATCATGCCTATGACTTCGTCAATGCCCAGATGCTGACCGACGCATTGGAGGTCGAGGGGAATGAAGTCGTCAGCGCAGGTGGCGCGCGGTACAAGGCAATCTATCTTGGCGGCTCATCGCAGCAGATGACTCTGCCGCTGCTCAAGAGACTTGCGGAAATTGTGCGCAGTGGCGCAACGCTGATCGGCGCCATGCCGACAGGTTCGCCCAGCCTTGCGGATGATCGGGTCGAATTCCAGCGCATCGCACAATCCCTGTGGACCGGAGAAACCGGAAAGGGCCGCATTTTGGCCACGGCCGACATCGACAGCGGGTTGGGCAAAGCAGGAGTTTCAGCCGGTTTTCAATTCGAGGGCGGCAGTGCCGGTGCCCGAATACCCTATGTTGAGCGCGTATTCGAGCAGGGGCGTTTGTTCTTCCTCTCCAACCCCGGCGACGTTACTGAAACGATTACCGCTCACTTCCGCTCGACCGGTATGCGGCCCGAACTGTGGAACGCCGAAACCGGCACCAGCGAGGCTCTCAGCTATCGGACGGTGGAGGGCAAAACCCTGGTCTCGCTTACCCTCGCGCCACACGACGCAATCTTCGTGGTTTTCCGTAAAGAGAGTCCGATGGATCATGTGGATAATAGGGCAGCGACGCAGGTTCTGGCCGGCAGCGTCACGGGTCCCTGGTCTGTAGCATTCCAGTCCGGAAGGGGTGCGCCTGCGCTGGCGAAGATGGATCGCCTGACGCCGCTGCAAGACAGTGCCGAGCCGGGCATCCGCTATTTCTCGGGCGTGGCGTCATATGCGAACAGCTTTGTTGCGCCACGGGGTTGGAAGCCCGGCCTGCCCTTGTGGCTGGACCTGGGGGAGGTGAACGACATTGCCGAAATCCGGGTCAACGGGCGTCAAGTCGGGGGGCTTTGGCGGACACCGTGGCGGATCGATATCGGCGCAGCCGCACGTGCCGGCCGCAATGCGCTTGAGGTCCGGGTTGCTAACAAGTGGGTCAACAGGCTGATTGGCGATGCCCAGCCGGGGGCAACACGGATCGCCAAGCTTGCTGCTCCCGGCTATCGCGCAGATGCGCCCCTGCGACCGTCAGGACTGGTGGGGCCCGTCACATTGTGGACCGAAGCGCGCTGAAACTCGATCAGACCGGCAAGCCGACGTAATTTTCTGCAATGCTTGTTTGGGCTGCCACGCTGCTGGCTATATAGTCCAGTTCAGCGATCTGCATTGCCCGCTCGAAAATCCCGTCTTCCGGGAAGCGGTGCATCAACTTGGTCAGCGACCAGCTGAAACGCTCGCTCTTCCAGACACGCGCAAGCGCTTTGGCCGAGTATCCCGCAATTGCATCATTGTCGGATCGGATGAGGAAGCGCGCCAGAGCATCGGCGGCATAAAGCACGTCGCTTGCGGCCAGGTTCAGCCCCTTGGCGCCGGTCGGCGGAACGATGTGCGCGGCATCGCCGCACAGCATCAGACTGCCGTGGCGCATTGGCTCGAAGACATAGCTCCGCAAGGGTGCAATGCTCTTTTCGAGTGCAGGGCCGCGTGTGATCCCGGCAGCCGCGTCCGGGCCAAGGCGGATCGCCAGTTCATCCCACAGCCGTTCGTCGCTCCAGTCTTCCAGCCTGTCGGTGAGGGGAACATCGATGTAATACCGACTGCGGGTGTGGCTCCGCATCGAGGCAAGCGCAAAACCGCGTTCATGGTTTGCATATATCAATTCGTGATTGCAAGGCGGCACGTCTGCAAGGATGCCGAGCCAGCCGAAGGGGTATACCCGTTCGAAGTCGCGGCAGGAGCTGGCCGGAATCGCCTTGCGGCTCGGGCCGTGGAATCCGTCGCACCCGGCGATGAAGCGGGCATCGATGCGCTTCGCAACACCACCTTCAAGATAGGAAACGAAGGGCGAGTCACTTTCGATATCGTGCAGCGCAACATCCTCGGCTCCATAGATCACCGTCAGCCCGCGACCGGGAGCGGCGTCCATAAGATCCTTGGTAACTTCCGTCTGGCCATAGACCACGACCGACTTGCCGGTCAGCCCAAGGCAGTCGATCCGGATAAGCCGTTCCCCATCGGCAAGATTGAAGCCGTCTTCAATCAATCCCTCCGCCTTGAGGCGGGCATCCAGCCCAAGCCGTTCCATCAGCGAAACCGTGACCTGTTCAAGCACGCCCGCCCGAATGCGCGAAAGCACATAGTCGGGCGTTTGGCGCTCCAGCACCACACACTCAATGCCCTCAGCCTTGAGCAGGTGACCAAGCAGGAGACCGGCGGGTCCCGCACCGATTATCGCGACTTGGGTCTTCATCACTGACTCCATTCAGGAAGGACCTTCGGCGAAGCAGGAAGTGCCGAACAACTGCAAATCGGAACTCCTCACTGGCTATAATAATTCACGAATTAACGGGTCGAACTGCTACAAAGATGCGCTCCGGAAGGCGCAGTGAAAGGATGACACAGAGGATCAGAAGGGTCGCAATGACCGCTATTGTCGCAAGCGAAGGTGGCACGGTCGCATTGCCCTTCCAGGCGAAGTAGACACTGCCCGACAGTGCAATACCGAGCGCCCCGCCAAGCTGCTGGGCAGTTTTGAGAAGGCCACTGGCCGCACCGGCATGATCCTTGTCGACCTGCGCGACCGAGACTGGGGCAATGGAGCCGGAAAGTGCCCCCATACCCAACCCCGCCAGGACCAGTAGCGGCGACAATGCGGGCCACGGCAGGTTGAATACCCCGATTCCGGCGAGCACGGCGGATGACGCAAATACCATCGTCGCGCCTCCGGCAACCATCACCCATTTGCCGAAGCGCGGAAGGAAATTCCGCCCCAGCACGGCAATCCCGACCATCGCACCTAGTCCGAACGGCATGTGAAGAAGCCCGGTCACGAGCGGGGTTTGGCCGCGTTCCGACTGGAGAGCAAAGGCAAAGGCAAGGAGAAATCCGGCATTGGCGGCGGCGAATGCAACGGAGATCGCCAGGCCCAGCTTGAAAGTCCGGATCGCGAGCAGGGCCGGATCAAATAGGGCAACCCGCGACTGGGCAATACACGTAGCGACGTGACGCCAGCCCCAGGCAAATAATGGCGCAGCACAGGCCAGGCTGGCGACCTCGGGCCAGCCCCACCCGGCCTCGACGCGAGTGAGCGGCCACAAAATGGCAAGCACCGCTGCCCCGAATACCGTCGTGCCAACCCAGTCGAACCCCGCAGGATGAGTAGAACGGCGATCGGGGAGAAAATACCAGCCTGAAACCAATGCGATAAGCCCAACCGGAAAATTGATCAGGAAGACCAGCCGCCAGCCAAGTCCGAACAGGTTGGCCTCAATCAACAGGCCACCAAGGATTGGACCGGCGATTGCCGCCAGACCGCCGACGAGGCCGAACAGGGCCAGTTTCGAGACTCGTTCGAGCGGGGAAAACAGCACTTGCATCAGGGCCATTGCCTGCGGCGACATGATGGCTCCTGTCGCACCTTGCAGCAGGCGCGCTGCAACCAGTTCTTCGGCAGTGCGCGCAAGTCCGCAAGCGACCGAAGCCATCGTAAACCCGGCCACGCCCCATAGGAAAACCCGGCGATACCCAAAGCTGTCGCCAAGCCTCCCGCCTGACATCAGGAGCAGGGCAAAGCTGAGCGCATACCCCGCGACGATCCACTGAACCGTCTCCGCTTTCGCGGAGAAATCGGCCGAGATCGCCGGAAGCGCTGTATTGACGATCGTCATGTCGACAATCTCGAGAACAACGGCGACAATCAGTGTGACCAGCGCCAGATCCTGCTGGCGCTTTGTCAGGGATGGAGTTGCGCTCACGTCAGAGCTTGCCTTCACGCAGCATTGAAACCGCGGTTGCGCAGGCCCGGGCTGTGAGGGCCATATAGGTCAATGAAGGATTCTGGCAGGCAGAAGAACTCATCTGCGCGCCGTCGGTCACAAACAGGTTGGAAATTTCGTGGGCTTGGCTCCACTTGTTGAGCACCGAGGTTGCCGGATCGTGGCCCATCCGCGCGCCGCCCATTTCATGGATCGCCGTTCCCCCGGCACCAGGACGATCGAAGCCCATGATGACCTTGCCTCCGGCTTTGGTCAGCATTTCGGCAGCGTCGGACTTGGCTTGCGCCAACGCCGCGAGTTCTTCCCGGCCAAAGGCAAAGTCGATGTTGAGCACCGGCAGGCCGTTGGCGTCGCTCCGGCGGCGATTGAGCGTAAGACGATTGCTCGCGCGCGGCACGCAATCGGCAAAGCCGACCAGCACCATCCGCCACATTCCGGGCTTTTGCAGCCTGTTCTTGTAATCCGGCCCGATCCCGGCCTCTCGCTTGCCTGCGGTCCACGTGCTTTGCAGCGCGCCGCCCTGGAACGAGAAGCCGCGGGTGTGACCCTCGCCATCGATACGCTCCATGTTTCGGTAGCGCGCGACGATAACTCCGGTCGGTCGATTGCCAAAGCTGGTATGGCCCTCAAACCCGGGCATCAAGGCCATGGCTGAAAGCGTGTTGGCGTGGTCCATGATATGCGTGCCAAGCACACCGCTGGAATTGGCAAGTCCGTTCGGCATTGCGGCGTTGGCGGAATTGAGCAGGACGTGAACCGAATTGAACGCGCCTGCATTCAGGAACACCAATCGCGCAGTCGCAGTCTTGTGTGTTCCACTCTTGCGATCAATGTAGCGCACTCCGGTGACGCGCCTGAGCGCGGAATCATAGTCGATTGCTTCGACCACGGCATCGGTGATCACTGTCAGATTCCCAGTCTTCATGGCGGCGGGTAGCGTGCTGGACTGGGTTGAAAAATAGGCACCGTATGAACAGCCACGCGCGCAGATCGACCGGTTTTGGCACTTGGTTCGACCTTCCTTTTCCTCCGTCAGATTGGCTGTGCGGCCAATCGTCAGGCAGCGTTCCGGCCAATAGGTCTTCAGCACACCGCGAACATGCTGTTCCACCGGATTGAGGGCCATTGGGGGCTGAAACTTGCCATCGGGGAGCTGGGTCAGGCCCTCGGCCGCGCCTGAAACCCCGATGAACTCTTCGACCTTGTCGTACCAAGGGGCAAGATCGGCATAGCGGATCGGCCAGTCGGTCCCATGACCATCACGGGCGTTTGCACCAAAATCATAGTCCGACCATCGGTAGGATTGCCTTCCCCAAGTCAGCGAGCGTCCGCCAAGACCATAAGAGCGGAACCATGTGAAGTCCGTCCCCGCCCCTGTCGAATACGGGTTCGCTGCATCGTTGACAAAATGCCCCTGGGTATATTCGGTGAAATGTCGATTGAGCATCTGGACGGGATATTCACGGGCATAAAGCTCGTGATCGCCCTGGCCCCTAAATGGCATTTCCCAAGGCGCCTTTGTTTCCGTCGTATAGTCCTGCTGGTGCCGGATCTCGCGACCCCGCTCGATCATCAGCACCTTCAGGCCCGCTTCCGTGAGTTCCTTTGCAGCCCATCCACCGGTAATGCCCGAGCCAACTACAATCGCATCGAAATCCATTGTCCCTGCCCTCGCCTTAACCAAAATCTACCGCAGTCCAGTCGCTCGAATAGCTTCGGGTCTGGGCTGTAACGGGGACATCAGGATCATACCGGCCCGGGACCAGTTCGAAGCGAAGTTCCTCCGAACCACCGATTCTCGATGTGTAATATCCGGTCAGGATCAAGGCCTTGATCGTACGCCACGGATGGGATTGCACCCCTTCGGCATAAGCATCGCTGTCCAACGCGACCAGCGCGGCCGTGCGAGACGCTTCATCCAGTTTGGGCCAATCGCCCTTTGCGCGCCGAGCCAATTCACTCTCGAGCCAGGATATGTGATCAAGAGATCCGTCATTCCGGCGATGGGCCGAAAGCTCCGCGCCAGCATCAACCGGCAACGTGTCACGGGCGTTTTCCAGACCGTGAGCAAGACCGAGAATGACAAAGTCGCCCACACCGATATCACCGGCCCCCGCCGTACCCGTCCGCGGAATCACCATTTGGCTCACGTCCCGAAGAAGGACCCGCTGCGCTTCGGTCGGCTCATTATTTGCCAGAATCTTCAGCGGATTGCAGGCAGACAGCGGCAATCCGGCGACAACGGAAAAAAGTCCGACGCCAATCAGCATGTCTCGGCGCTTCCAACCCTTTGGCTCACAATCGCTCATGCTTGCCCACTCCCATTCGTCGCCACTCTTGCGGCCGGTCCAAAATCCCTGTATCAGAATATATATTCTATTTCTAGAGGAGAGTTGCAATGCTGAAATGGTCGCGCCAGCTGGACTATGGAAAGTCAGCACCCAATTTTGCCTTGCCCGATGTCGAGGGGCGCATTCGGGAGTTGGCGGAATTCGATTCTCCGGCTCTTCTGGTTGCCTTTATTTGCAACCATTGTCCGGTCGTTCTGCACATGCTTGACGGCCTTTGCGACTTTGCCCGCGAATATGCGCCAAAGGGTCTGCAGGTCTTGGCAATCTCGTCCAATTGGCCGGACGAATTTCCCGAGGACGATTATCCGCACATGCAGGTGTTCGCCAGGGAACGCAGTCTGCCCTTTCCCTATCTTCATGACGAAAGCCAGGATGTCGCCCTCGCCTACAATGCGATCTGCACGCCGGACTTCTTCCTTTACGGGCCGGAACGCATGCTCTTCTACACCGGGCAGTTCGATTCCAGCCGCCCCAAACTTCCCCACCCTCCCGTGCCGGGTGCCCCAGTCCAGCGGACCGATCTGCCCGTGACGGGAGATGATATGCGCGCCGCCGTCGATGCCCTGCTTGCCGGACAGCCGGCGCCCCAGCCCCAGATTCCCAGCGCCGGCTGCTCGATCAAATGGCGGCCGGGAAAAGATCCGTCATGGGGTTGAGCCAGTGACTGTCGTATCACGAATCTGGATTCCCGGTGCAGCTGTCATTCCGCAGGAACGCGGCCCGGAATTCCTTGGGTCGGTCGATGGCGCGGATTGGTCCGAAGGGCTGGGCTTCTACCGCGGTTTCTTCGCATCGTTTCATGTCAAACCGGGCAAGGATGTCTGGTTTCACTGGCCCATGGCAACTCCCGTCGAACAAGGCGGGAAGCAGCTGTTTCTCGACAGTGTCTCACTCCTCTGGGAAACGGACGGATCTGCCCGTATCGGCTGGATCGCAGCGCAGCACGGTGGCCTTGAGCGCATCGCCCTGACGGAACGCATGGCCGAGATTGCCTCAACCCCCATGCCGCATGAAGTGGCTGAGGAAGACCGCAAATACTTCCCCGTCAGCCAGCGTCAGCTGAGCGAATTTCCGCTTGCGCGCCCATTGCCGCTGCGTTTCGCAGTGCAGCTCTGCGTGATGGTCTCGGGTGGCGATCAGGGTGGCACTGTCCGCTTTCACGGCGCTGGCGCTGCCTTTGCCGACGAAGGCTGAGCGAACCTTACAGCCGCTGCACAGAAAAAGGCGGCACCGAAGCGCCGCCCAATCCGTGCGACCCGTTCATTAAAACGGGAGGCAGAGAACTGCCTCCCTGCCCCCAATTCCTAGAAGTCAATCCCGACGCGGATTCCATACGTCCGAGGACTACCATAGCCCCAGTTCAGGATATCATCCGGTCCAGCAGCGACATAGCCGCCATAGACCAGCGCGCGATGGTTCTCGAGATTGCGGACGAAGGCCTGAACCGAGAATTGCTTGTTCTCAGGTTTGTATTCCAGGCTTAGGTCGGTCGAGCTTATCGACTTTTGCTTAAGGTCGTTATAGTTGTAGAAGTCGGTGAAGTATTTGCTTTTGTAAACCGTAAAAGCACTGGCTTTCAAGGTACCTGCACCGCCCAGATCGAATACATGGTCATATCCCAACGTGATCGTGAGCCGTGGCGCATATGGTGTGGTGTTGCCTGCAAAATTAGGCTGCTGAATCCCTGGTGTGTTCGGATCAAGGTCACCAACGGAGGTCAGATCAGGGCCAGTACCCGGCACCGTGAACACATTGAACTGGCCCAGAAAATCATCATAGCGTGCATGAAGATAGTTGACGCTGGCCGCGAACGTATCATTATCAGTGAGCTTAACCAGCGCTTCTGCTTCGATGCCGTAAACTGTCGCCTTACCGGCATTGAACACTTGGCCACCAACCGCCGTGTTCAGCAAGATTGCGTTCTGCAGGTCCTTGTAGTCATAATAGAAACCGCTGACGTTGAAGTGGTTTTGGCTTCCTGGGCCAAAGCTCATTTTCAAGCCAGCTTCGTATGCAGTATTGGTTTCCGGCCGATAGAGACCGACCGAGTCAAAGCCGCCTCCCTTGAATCCTGTGGAGACCTTGCCATAAACCAAAGTATCGTCGTTCGGCTTGTAATTCAGGCCAATCAACCAAGTTAACTTGTTTTCTGAACTGTTGAGGTTGACGTACGAAGCACCTGTCGGATTCCCAGCGCCCCAGATATTCTTGCGGGTCGATCCGCCGCCAAAGTATACCGTATTGAGTCCAGTACCAAGGATGTCGCCCGGCGCAATGATCGGAGCACCTGTTCCTGTTGGCCCAAAGAAAACAAACGGCGAGCCATTCGCATAGTTGCCGCTGCGGCTGTTATCGGTGTAACGAAGGCCCGCAACTGCCGTCAGCTTCTCTCCCAGCGGCACTTCGAACTGACCAAAGCCCGACCAGCTATCGCTTGACAGACGCCGACCAAAATAGCTCAGAAACGTGCCGTTGGCGCTGAATCCAGGGATTGGCGGTGGGTTCAGGAATTGCAGGAAGAAGCCCGACTCATTGTCGATCGTTTCTTTGAAATAGAAGCCACCCACCTGATACGTTACGCCTCCGATTACGCCGTTAAGGCGCAGCTCGTGGCTGTTCGTCTTGACGTCATTATTGAAGGTGGTCGACTGGTAGACGACTGGAAGGCCTTGGGCGCCAGTACGGCTGCTGGTGCGGTAACCCCCGGTGTAAGTGAGAGTCGCTTCTGGGCCGAACTCGTAAGCAATCCGGCCGCGGACGGCAGTCGTGTCCTGCTTGTAGCCAGGTCCGGCGCCAAACAGCGGTTGTGAGTAGTTCGAGCGATCCTGCGATTGCAGGAAGTTCGTGCCCGATGGGACGCACAATGTTTGCGTATAGGCTGTGGCAACCTGCACGAAGCCGGGGGCGTTGCAGCCTGGTCCAGCAGGGCCATTACCTGGTGCATTGAGATTCACTGAGCCATAGGCGCCATTGATGTTCTTGCGCTCGGCATGCTCGACGGCAAGATTGATGGTGAGGTTGCTGGTCGGTTCCAGACGCAGCGAGGCACGACCGCCCCAAACTCGATCGGAGCCCGACACGATAGCCGGCGCAAACGGCGTGGCCGCGTGCTTGAAGTAGCCATCATGATCGCTGTAGACGCCTGCAAAGCGGATGCCGCCGATGTCTCCGAAGGGAATGTCGATCCCGGCATTGGCCTTGATTGTGTTGAAATTGCCATAGCTGGCATCCGCGTTCACAGCGAACCTGTTGCCAGGCTTGCGCGTGATGAAATTCACAGCACCGCCGGTCGAGTTACGACCGTAGAGCGTACCTTGCGGCCCACGCAGGACTTCGACGCGATCAAGGTCGAACAGCGCGAGGTTCATCACTTCGCCGCGGTTCAGATATTCGCCATCGACGTTGACGACGATTGACGAGTCCTGCGATTCATCGTTCGAATAGGTGCCGATACCGCGCACAGTCACGTGGATAACACTGTTGTCATCCGTGATCTGCACCGACGGCGCGAGCTTGCCGATGTCCTTGAAGTCGGTGACACCGGCTTCCTTGAGCGCCTGACCGCTGATCACATTGATCGCAATTGGAACGTCCTGGATGTTTTCAGTACGGTTCTGCGCAGTGACGACGATGACATCGCCCTCGCTGGTTTCTTCAGCGGTTTGTGCCTGTGCCGGCATTGCAAAAGCAATGCTGCAAGCGCCCGTCATCAGGGCACGACGAATAAACTGGGATTTCATGCTGGCTCTCCTCCCTTGGTCAACAGGCTGCGCGCCAGTGCGCAGCGCGGCCAAATTAGAATTATATAAATTAGAATGCTTGTTTTATATATAATAGCGAAATTGTCAAGGCGAAGGCATCGATTGTGCCGATATGTTCGATATTGCCCTGTCGATACCTCAGCCCGCCGAAGTGTCGCCGCCGAGCGTTTCTGCGAACCAATCGGCGATATAATCGCGACCAAAGGCCATGTTGTCGGCCCCGACATGTTCGACCCCGCCTTCGCGCGCCGTAAAGATCTTGAGCTCCCGACGCGGAGAGTTTGTCAGCTGGGCATAGGCCTGGTGTGCATAGTCCACACTAATCTGCCGGTCGTTCTCGCCGTGGGTCACAAGGAACGGAACCTTGATCCGCTCCATATGCCCGTTGAGGTTCATGTCTTTGGTCTTTTCGAAGAAGTCATCCATGTCCGACGCGCCGAACACCCACATGACATGACCCCAATAATGCGGCACTGGATTTTCGCCCTCGCGCTTCATCCTTTTGTACTGCACTTCGTGCCAATTGTGGTTGGCACCCCAACAGGCGCCGCTCGCAAACCTGGGTTCATAGGCAACGGCACGTGGGGCATAATGCCCGCCCAGGGAAATTCCGGTCATTCCGATCTTTCTACCGTCCACTTCCGGCTGCTGTTCAAGCCAGTCGACGGCCTTCGATGCCCATTCCTCCGAGCGGGCAGTGGCGGGCAGGTTCTGGAGCCTCAGCGCCTCTCCGGTGCCCGGCTGGTCAACGCACAAGGTCGATATTCCACGCCGCGCAAGGGCATGCGGCAGCCATGACCAATAGAGCAGTTCCTTGTTGCTATCGAGCCCGTTACAATAAACGACGGCGGGCTTTCGCCCTTCCCCTGGTGCTCTGGTCAAAAGCGCAGGCATTGTCGCGCCATTGCCCAAGGGCACCTCTACTCGTTCGCAATTCAAGGCTCCAAGTTTGGTACCGCGATCGAAACAATCCCTGGCGCGACGGTAAGTTTCCATCCGGCCCGGTGTTCCATGCGCTTGCATGCGTTCGCCATTGAGCAGGTAGAGAGCCGCGCGTTCCAGCTTCTTGCCAGCGGAGAATTTGCGTCCCTTAGCCTCGTCCTCTTCGGCGAGTTCAACCAAGGTATCGGCCTTGGCCATCCAGGCCTGCATGAAGGCGCGCGTTCCGGCATCGGCGCTTTCGTCCGCGGCTCCCTTTGCCGCGGCAACGATGTCGACAACTTCGCCAATCTGCGCGCCGCTTTCCATCGCAATCGCAACAGACAGGTTCCAGATGTAGTTTGGAAACGGTTCAAACAGGGCCACGGATCACGCCTCCGTGGCGACGAATAGGCCCGGGTTTGGTTCGGGGTGCGGCATTGTCTGTGGCCCACCGATACCGATACCCCATTGATCCATGACCAATGGGGCAGGAACATGAACCTTGCCTTCGTGCGTCTCGAAATCCACCTCTTCAAGTTCGGACGTATATTCAACCGCGAAGCCACCCGGCGTGACGAAATAGGAGAAGGTATTGTTGCCTGCCGTGTGGCGGCCCGGGCCCCACTGGATGGGCGTGCCCTTGACCTTCAGCCGGTGCGCGCCACGCATCATGCCATCCACTCCGGTCATGTCATAGGCAACATGGTTGAGGCACGGCGGTCCGGGCAGGATGGCAATACGATGATGGGCAGAATTGCAGCGCAAAAAGCACATGAAATCGCCCAGCCAGTCCGAAATCTTGAAACCGAGCACATCACAGAACCACGTCACCAATGCCTGGTGGTCGGGCGAATGAAACACGATGTGGCTGATCTTGACCGGCACACCATCCCACCGGTCGACTTCAGCCTTGGTCCCGTGCGCGACATCGCTGGAAATCTCGAATTGCATGCCGTCGGGGCTGAAGAAGCGAAATCCGTAGCCGCCTCCCGGAGTCGTCAGTTCATGCGGTTCATGAATCATCCTGACACCGGACGCTGCAACCTTCGAACAGAGCGCATCCACGTCGGCTCGGCTTTCCGTCGCCAACGCAACGACGTCGATACGATTTTCATCGGCCGCGCGCAGTCTGACAACATGATGCTCGTCATGGCCCCTGGCCTTGAACCATGCCATGCCATCGTCAGACGGAATCCGGTCCAAACCCCAGACGTCTTCATAGAATTGCGCCTCGGCCGCGAAGTCCTTTACCCCATAACCGACATAGCGAATTTCAGTAACACGGCTCATCCTGCTTCCTTCTTTTTCAGATTGGCTTCGCGACGGTTTTGAACATGTCAGCCGTGGCCTGATGCATTTCCACCGGCGGCCCCTTGCCCAATTGCCCATAGCAGATGCTCAGGCTTGCGTTCACGATATACCTGCAGCGTTCGTATCTACGATCTCGATAGCTGACGCAGGCCCGGGCAACGTCCTTGTCCTTCTCGAGTTCATCAGCGAGCACGATTGCGTCCTCGATTGCCATGCCGGCGCCCTGACCAAGATGTGGCGTTGTGGCGTGGACAGCGTCACCAAGCAGGACGACCCTGCCCCGGCTCCAAGCGCCCGTTACGAGCATGCCTTCAAGCGGACGGTAGACAACCTGGGCATCGTCAGTGATCTGCTCCCCCAATTCGCGGATGACCGGGGAACAATTTGCGATCCGCTCCCGCATGCGGGCCGCCAGACCGTCTACCGGATAGCGAGGATTGCCTGGCTCGGGCGTCGTGACGAACATATACATCAGTTCTTGGCTCATCGGAACGAGGCCAACCCCCGTTGGGCCATTGAATGTCCGAAGCGCGTCAAGATCGGCGTGCCGCGGCAGGTTGTAACGCCAAACCGATTGACCGGTGAATTGCGGTGTTTCGGCGTCGGGCAGGACCATCCCGCGGATCTGGGAATTGACCCCGTCCGCTCCAACGACCAGATCAAATCGGCCGTTGCTCCGGTCGGAGAATGTTACCGCAACAGCAGTGCCATCGTCTTGCAGCGTTGCAACGGTCACCCCTAATCGCACTTCGGCACCAAGCTCACGTGCGGTCCCTGCAAGGACATTCTGAAGCGCAGGCCTGCCGATTCCCACATTGGCCGGCCGCCCCTCCACCAACCGCGGAGAAGGGATACGCGCCACCATGATCCCATTCGGCGCAAAGATTTCAACCGCATCGAAGCCAAAGGCTGCGGCGATGAAGCGTTCGAGCACGCCGAGCTGCTCCATCGCCCGCACAACATTTGATTGCTGAATAATGCCCACACCATAGACCGACCAATCGGGATCGCGCTCGATCACGGTCACACGATGTCCCTTGCGCGCCAGTGCAATCGCCGTGGCAAGTCCGCCAATTCCGCCGCCAACCACCAAGACTTTCAATGTCACCGGATTCCCTCCCCCGCTTTTCGCCATTGCCAAGCCACTCGGCTTATGTATAAGAATATCTGTTCTAATAAATAGCGACAGTCAAGTCGCCAGGCGATCCGGGTCGCAAAGATCGAGCAGGTGCCGTCACTGGAGAGAACAACAATGGCGGGAGAGCGTCTGAAGCTGTCCGAAAAGCTGAGCTACGGCTTTGGCGATATGGGATTCAGCCTGCCTTACAATATGGCAAGCGGGTTCCTGCTTCTTTATTACATCAATGTGGTCAAGTTGCCCGCCGCCGCAGTCGGGATGATCTTCCTTGTAGCTCGTCTGCTTGATGCGGTGATCGATTTGGGGGTGGGGATAGCGGTCGACCGGACAAGGAGCCGGTGGGGGCGGACAAGACCATATTTCCTATTCACTGCTGTGCCTTACGCCCTCTGTTCTATTGCGGTCTTCGCCGTGCCAGAGAGCTGGAGCCAAGGCGCGCAACTTGTGTATGCCTTCCTGACCTTCAAGGCTCTAGGCATCCTCATGAGCCTCGGTGCGATCCCCTATACGGCATTGATGCCAATGATAACTACTGATCAGGGCGAAAGGCTCAAACTGGGCGGCTGGCGCTCGGTCGGGACATCGATCTCTGTCGTGCTCGGCACTGCCGCTGTCCAGCCTATCCTCGGTGCCTATGGCGGTGAGGAACATCCCGGCGGCTACCGCACCGCCGCAACAATTTTTGCCGTTATCGGCCTTGCCGCGATTCTTGCGCTTTACCGTAACTGCCGTGAAAGGGTGGTGGACGAAGCGCCATCGCGTTTTGCAATCCTCCCAGAGGTCGGCAAGATGATCCGCAACCGGGCGTGGATCGTCGCTTTTCTCTCATGTTTGATCTATTTCGTGCGCTTCGGCGGGATGATGTCCGTCACTGCCTATTTTGCCATCGACGTGCTCAGGTCTCCGTGGATGATTGGCGTTATGCTGCCTGCTGTTGCTGGTATGCTGCTCCTGTCCGCTTTCTTTGCGCCCCCGATCTTGCGGCGTACGGGAATCCGGAAAGGCTGCGTCACCGTTCTCACGCTTGCCGCCGGGCTTTTCGCGCTGCTGCCATTTACTGAAGCCAATCTGCCCTTGTTTCTTGCGCTCTATATTGCTGCCTGCCTTGCGAACTCCATCACGATCACGGCCGCATTCACGATGATCGCAGAGACGGTGGATTACCATGAGTGGCTTTATGCCACCCGTAAGGAGGGGCTGCTTTCTGCCGGTATCAGCCTGGCAACCAAGGTCGGAATGGCCTTGGGTACTGCGGGTGTCGCATTCGTTCTTGCCGCGGCAAACTATGCCCCCGAAGCGGTCAGCGACCTCGCTCGTGAATCAATTCGCTGGACATATTATGGCGGGGTCATCGCCCTGCTGCTGATCCAGGTCGGGATTGTGCTGTTCTGGCCAATGGACGGCAAGCACGAGCAAATTCGTTCAGATATTTTGGCGCGGGGAGCCCAGTGATGCACAAAACCATATTGCCCATCGCCCTGATGCTCACAGCCAGCGCGGCTGTGGCGCAGGTCATCGTCACTATAGACTATCGTCCCCCAGAAACTGTTCAGCGGGTGGCGATCCCGGTAAACCCGATGGAAAAGCGTTTGAAGGTTCTGATCATTTCAGGCCAAAATAGCTATGAACACGACTGGACCGGCGTCGATAACATGCTGCGCACATTGATGCAGGACACGGGCCGTTTCGACGTGCGCGTCACGGAGGATTTCGATTACGGTTCGCTTGTCCAGCTCAAGGCCTATGATGTCGTCTTCCTGAATTATTCGAGCCGCTGGAACTATGCGGATCCGGATCAAAAGATCTGGAACCCTGAAGCTTTTGCCGCGCTCTACCAATATGTTCGCGAAGGTGGCGGGCTTGTTGCCTATCACTCCAGTTTTACCTGGGGACGGGACATTCCAGAATACAAGCGTCTGATCGGTGCCGCAATGGAGCCGGGAACCAGCCGTCGTGCCCCTCCGGGGGCATTTCCGGTTCACCTGGTCGATCGCAGCCATCCTGTTACAGCGGGTCTGCGCGAATTCGTCTGGACCTATAACGACGACATGTACACCAACATGGCGTTCGCGCCGGATGCGAAGATTCATGTTCTGGCAACGGCGCACGATGCCGCTTCGGCCTATGATCACAAATTGACTGGCCCCAAATATCCGGCCGCCGCCTATACGCCTGAAAAGCTCAAGGCTATGAAGGGCATCGATGCCGATCACCCCCAGGTTTGGGTCCAGGATTATGGCAAGGGTCGGGTATTCTCAATCACGCTCGGCCATGATGAGGTCAGCCTGCACTTCCAGCCGCTGCAGACCTTGATCCTTCGTGGAACCGAGTGGGCAGCGACCGGCAAGGTAACTTTGCCGGTGCTGGACGAAGCCAAGGATTATTAGGCGCAGAGCCCGCGAATATAAGAAAGCGCCTTCGGGGTATCCGGGCCGGTCGGGCTGCACTCAAGCCCCAAAGCGCCCTGATATCCGACACTCTTGATCAGTTGCAACATGGCCGGCCAGTCGATCTGTCCCGAACCCGGCTCTCCCCGGCCCGGAGCGTCGGCGATCTGGATGTGCTCCATGTGCTGCGCAACCTTGGGCATGATTTCGTTGGGGTCTTCGCGCTCGGTAATGGAGTGGTAGAGGTCATAGAGAAGACGAACGCGAGGGCTGTTGATGCGCTCGATGACGTCCACAGCGTCCTCGGTCATCCCGAAAAGAACACCAGGGTGGTCGACCCGGGTATTGACGGGTTCAAGCATGATTGTGAGGCCATGGGCTTCCGCAACGGGAACCACGCTGGCAATGGCCTTGGCAACGATGTCGAGTTGCACCGGACGCTTCATGTAGGGGACGGCAGAACCCGAAGGAACGACGATCCTGCCCGCACCCAGCTCTGCTGCTTCAGCTGCCGCCTGCGCAAACATTTCACGAAAGCGATCGTGCTGATCGGCCATCACCAGCTGAATGCGCGGGTCGGTCACGGTCGCAAACAATTCGCATCCGGTATCCCCAAGCGCTGCCTTCAATGACGGGACATCGCGATTGGCAGTGGTGAAGATTTCAACCTTCTTGAAACCGGCAGCAGCAGCGGCGGCCATGCGGTCTTCAAGCCGGTCGCCCGCTTCGTGGAACATATATTCGAGATTTACCGAGAGTTCGAAAGACATTGCATTAAATCCTTGGAAAAGCTGACTACATCAGCCCGAGATGACCTCCGCTGGCCGCGTAACGGCGCCAGGCGGCAAGGCGTTCGGGAGTGGAAACGGCGGGGCGAAGCCCCTGGGTCCGGCCGAGGGCCATCACTTGCGTTGTCCCGGCGCGCACGGCAGGCCAGGGGTGTTTGGGTCGGGCGGGATTTCCGGTTGCGGCGAAGGCCCGAATCGAATCCTGCCAGTGGGCAGAGAGAATGCGGTCAGCCGCACCGAAGTCGCGTTCACCGAGGCCAATCGTTCCGAATACATACGGCAAACTTGAGGAATGGAACGCACCCCAGGCCTGCGCGCCGCGAACCGGCGGATAGGGCCAGTCGTGGCGATAGAGATATATCGGATCGCGCTTCGAACGCGGCCGTGCGCTTGCCCAGTTCAGCAGGCCAGCCATATAGCGGTCGCGAGCAATAAGCGAATTGCTGGCAACGGCCTCTGCGTCGTTCGCATGCGGATAGAGTGGAAGCAGGACTTCAGCAAAAGCGCCATAGCGCGCGCGCAGGCTCCGCTCGAGATCGGCCGGGGTGCAAACCGAAGGATCGATCATCTCGTCCGCATTGAAACCCGTGAGCAATGGCGCGCGCGTGGCGCGAACGGCTGCCGGATTGGCAGAATCGAAGGGGAGAACCTTGCCGTCGACATGGGGTACATAAGTCAGGCGCGGCGGGCCGCTGCCCGGGATAACCCTGGTCAGTTCGACAAGTGTCTGCGCGGAAACGGCGCGCAACTCGGCTGGCGTGCGGGCATTGACCCGATCAGCCAGCGCCGCGCCGTCCAACTCGCCCGCTGCAAGGGTAGGCGCGTCGATCGACATGCTTGCACCGCTGATCGAGATAGCACGTGTGAACAGCCCTTTTGCCGCTGGCATGACCTGCAAATCGTTGACCGAAGCGGCACCGGCGCTTTCACCTGCAATCGTCACGCGCGCCGGATCTCCGCCAAGGCGCGCGACATTGGACTTGACCCACCGCAACGCAGCGACCTGGTCGAGCAACCCAAAGTTGCCGGACCCGTCTCCCTCGGCCGTCAGGCCCGGGTGAGCCAGGAACCCGAATACACCGACACGATAATTGATGGTCACCACGACCAAGCCGCGTCGCGCCAATTTCGCCCCATCGTAAATGGGGACATGGCCTGATCCGCCGGCAAACGCGCCGCCGTGGATGAAGACAACCACCGGAAGATGCTTTCGCGCGCCAGCCGGCTTCCACACGTTCAGGAACAGGCAGTCTTCACTGATAGGAGCCGTAGCGATGAATTCCGCGGAATAGGGCCCCCATCCTTTTGCCACATCCTGATAGCAGGCCGCACCGAACCGGGTGGCATCTCGACTGCCGACCCAGTTCGCTGCCGGTTGCGGCGCGCGCCATCGCAGGGGGCCGATCGGCGGCGCGGCATAGGGCACGCCAAGGAACGACTCGACCCCGCTCTCCACTTTGCCCGCGAGCAGGCCAGAGTCCGTCCGGACTAAAGGCTTCGCAGTCGCGGGCGCAGCGGCGAGAAGCGCAAGGGCTAACATGATCCGAGTCGGCATAACGGGCCTATGGCTCAGTACGCGAAGGTTTCGCTGAACGTGCGATACGGCACTGGCGGTCGAAGGTCGAGGGTCTGGCCCTTGTCAGTACGATAGGGGGTGTGACGGATCGTCGCGGGCCCATTGGGCTTGGGCATCATGACCGGACGGCCATCCTCCCCGAAATACATCAGGTCATCCGCGAAAGGGCTGTCCTGCGCCTGTGAAGCGAACGGAATCCAGCCGATCCCAAATGGCGCACGAGCTACCTCAAAACAGTGAAAATGCCAGATCTTCCAGCGCCCATCCTGCTTGATGAAGTCCACCCCATATTTGGCGAAGACCGTGTGCATCCAGACTCGCTTGCCATTGATGAGGACATTCTTTTCATACATGAAATCGGGCGCGCCCTTTGCCGCTTCAGGTGACGTCAGCCCGCTTTCAAGACCCGTCATCATCCACATACCCTTTGCGGTCTGGCCATCCTCAGCCACCTCTACAATTGGCGAGGTCACATAATGGAGGATCAGCTTGCCGGGTGGGTTGGGACGTTGGGCATGATAGGCCATGATTGTATCCCAATCCGTGTAGACTCCATTGTTCGAATATTGGGCACGCACGTCCGCCGTGCCCTTCTTTGCCCAAAGCCCGACAATTTCAGGATCTCGAAAAGCGTTGTGCAAGGCCATGTAGGTCGAAAAGAGATTCTCGACATCTCCCCGGTCCTTGCCGCGTTGAACCTGGCTGGTCAGCTGGCCGATTTGCGCCTCAAGGGTTGCAATGCGGTCGACCGAAACCTTGTCTGCCGAACGCGCCTCAACGCCAGTTGCCGCCATAGCCACGCCAAGTGCGGCTGTGCAGGCAAACAGAATCCTGAATTTCATAACGTCATTCCTCCCTCATTTTCCGATCGTGCGCGCGCCGCCCAGATGACGAACGCAAGCAACGCGATAAGCGCGGCATTCTGTGGCAGCGCATCGGCTTCGCCGTAGGCCGCATGCACGGCGGCGCCACATATTTGATTGGCAACCAGCAGCGCTGCGCTCCAACCCGCAACCTTGCGGCTTGCGGGTCGAAGCATCGTGATCAAACCTGCCGCCAGCAGCATTTCGCTCACGCCCACAATGCGGCCCTGCCATTCAGGCAAATAGATCGTCCAGGCATGGTATCTTGCAAGGTCGTCAAGCGTCGCAGTCATCTTGCTCCAGCCGACAAAACCAAAAAAGGTTGCCAGCAGCAAAGCCGCCAGCGCGCCAGCAATTGAAACCAGGCTTTTCGGGCTCACCCGATTCTCTCCTTGCCTTGTCATTTGCTCTAATAAAGATTAAAATTCTAATTCTGTCAAATCATACGAGGCCACGCAATTGCGCGGTTCCTTGGGGGTTGACGTTGTGATCAATTTATAGGAATATATATTCTAATTAGGGCGTCGGCCCCGCGGGAGAAGCCTTTGCTCAAGGACAGGCTCCTCCCGGCAAACGTGTTTCACAATGTGGAGAGATGGCCAGTGACCAGTCAGATCAAACGGGGCGTCAGCCTCTATTCCTTCCAGAACGAAACCTTCACGGGCAAAATGAGCCTCGAGGATTGCATCCGCACCTGCGCCGAACTCGGTGCACGCGGGATCGAAGTCATCGGCGAACAAAGCTTCTGGGGCTGGCCCGAAGTCGGCGTGGCTCAGGCCGATATCGATAATTGGCATGCGCTGATCAAGAAGTACGATTGTGTGCCGGTCAGCCACGACTACATGCTTGACTACAAGCGCTACAAGGGCCGCCTGATGCCTTTTGAAGAGCAGGTGGCAAGCGTCAAGAAGGACATCGACTTTGGCGCGGCGTTGGGCATGCCCTTCATCCGCTCTCTGGTCTCGATTGCGCCGGAAGTTCTGGTTGCCGCGGCGCCCTATGCCGAAGAAAAGGGCATCAAGATGCTTACCGAGGTGCACGCCCCTCTGCACTTCGACCACCCGTGGATCATTCGCATGGCCGAGATGTTCCAGAAATCGGGATCGCCTGCACTTGGCTTTCTGCCTGACATGGGGATGTTCCTGAAGCATTATCCCCGCGTCTGGTCAGCCAAGTTCCGCCGATTGGGCGTGCCTGACAGGATCGCCGACTACATCGAGCAGGCTTATGAGGATCGGATCCTTTCCGAATATGTGATTCTGGAAGTCCAGCAAATGGGTGGCACCGGACCAGCGATCGCGATGGCCGAAGTCATGCGCCACAACGCTGCCTATGAGCCCAAGCGCATGCTCGACTACATGCCGATGATCCACAACATTCACGGCAAGTTCTACGAGATGACCGAGGACTATGTTGAACCCTCGATCCCCTATGACGAGATTGTCTCGGTGCTGAATAAAGGCGGATATGACGGCTATATCTGCTCCGAATACGAAGGCAATCGCTGGATCGAAGACGCAGAAGAACCCGACTCGGTCGAACAAGTTCGCCGGCAGCAAGTGATGCTTGCCAGACTGCTGAACGAGCCCGCAATGCCGGCGCTCAAGGCCGCGGCGTAAAGGAGAACCATATCATGATGGACAACAAGATGATCGTCGAGGAAAGCCTCGAAAACGTCGCCGGCGGTTTCGCCTTTGAAGGTCGCCTGCCCTATTATCGCGGGCTTGGCCTTTCGATGGTCGAAGACATTGAAGTCTCGGTCGACGGCGAAGTGCTCCCGCGGGACACAGTCCGCTTCTCCGTGCGCGGCAAAACCTATACTCTGGACGAAATGGAAACGGTCTATGACGACCGCTGGAATTTTGGCGAAAAGGCCAAGATCATTGCACTCAATGGCGGCCTGACGCCGGGCAAGCACAAGATCGGCTTCGCGACGCGCTTGCGCATCTCCTATCTGCCAATGGTGCCAACGACCCGCGACAGCAAGGAATTGTTGCTGGCCGCGTGATAGACCGGCGATCCCTGATCGGCGGTTGTGCGACGGCGCTGGCAGGTGTCGGTTTGTTGCCAGCCAAGCTGCTGGCAACAGCGCCGCCTGTGCCCGAATCGGCGTGGCGACATTTGTTCAATGGCCGCTCTCTTGATGGCTGGACAATCTGGCAGGAAGGAAGCGGCAATCGCGATTTGCACAAGGCAATTGCTGTTGAAAATGGCGAGCTGCACTTTCTAGGGCCGCGCTTCGATGGCCCGGACAAGGCAAGTTTTGGCCACTTGGCGACGAAGGACGTGTTCGGGGATTATCATCTGCAGGTCCAGTTCCGATGGGGTCAACGTCGCTTCGCACCGCGCGACCTGCAGAGGCGCAATAGCGGGCTGTTGTATCATTTGGCGCCCGACCTTGACCGACTCTTTCCCGATGGCGTCGAGTTTCAGGTCGAAGAAACCGATGTCGGCGACGCGGTCATGATCAATACCCGCGCGCTGCAGGGACCTTTGCTTGGTGGCACGCCGCTGTGGCCAAACTGGTTTCCTGGCCTGCCGTCGGCCTATCAGGAACCCATACTGGCAGGCGGTATCGCACGCCAATGGCTTCGCCACTCGGGACAATTCGAAAATCTGGCGGGTTGGAACACGCTTGACCTCTATGCTTTTGGCGATCAGGCGGCACACCTCGTCAATGGCCGGATCGTCAATACCCTTTTCCGCATGATCAATCGCGACGACGCGGCCGTCACAAAAGGCCGAATTGCACTGGAATTCGAAGGCGCAGAGGTCTTCTTTCGAAACGTGAGAATCCGCAACTTGCAGGCCGATGAAATCGCGCGCATCAAGTCTGGTCGCTAAACGCCTTCCGCTCTCTTCAACTGCATGATTTTCCGGCGCGCCAGAATGGCGGCCTTGTCGCTGGCCAGAATGAGAGGTTTGAGGTCCCAGAAATCTGCATCGCCCATTGCTTCGGCCTGCGCTGAAACCATGGGTTCGTCTTCTTCCAAAAACACCCGCCGCGCCTGCGCAGCCTCTTCCTCGCCTGGTGCATGAGTGAAGAAGTAATGTGTCGAACGCGTCGTTTCCGGCGTCAGTATATGCGGATTGGCCATGGGTGGCACCAAAGGCGCCGCTTTTCCGGACGGTCGCATTTCAATGAACAGCGCAAGATTGGCGGGGGCATGCCAGCGGATGTGGAGCGCCTGATCAACCGAGCTGCCTTCCGGCATCATAGGCGATGCCCAGCCCGGGGGAGGCGCACCCGTCATGTCCCACTTGTTCCAGATCGCGCCCGTTTGGTCTTGCTCGACTGACTGCGCGCCGTGGCTGAACAGCGAGCCGTTGGTCCCGAAGCTTTCAACATGCAGATATTCGGCATGGCTCAGATCCAGAAGATTGTCAGCGATGAGTTCATAGTTGACGCCCATGACATAGGTCGCACGCTCGACGGGACCGGAAGCATCGATAAATGCGAAGTCTGGAATTGCAGCCGGATCGGCCTTTGCCCGATCGCCCGGCCAGAACCATAAACCTCCGTACGCACTCACTACTGGCAAGCTGCACACGCCCGCGCCCGGCGGCAGGCTTCCGCCAAATGGATTGTGGACGCAGGCGCCAGTCCCGTCAAAGGTCAGCCCGTGATAGCCGCAGGCAATCCGGCCGTTTTCAAATTTGCCGCGGCTGAGCGGCACAAAACGGTGCGGGCAGCGATCTTCGATCATCGCCCAGCGTCCATCGCGCTCCCGCCAGAGCACCCATTTGCGATCAAGCAGAGTGCGCGCCAAGATACCGTCATCCGGTATTTCATTGGCCCAGGCAGCCATATACCAGGCATTAAGGACGTAGTTGGACACCGCATTCCTCCCTGCAACAAAGATGCGGAAAATGAACGGTAGTCGCTGCATCAACCGCAAGGCACCGCGGGACTTTCCCGCGGAACGTCTTGAGGCCAGCAGCTGATGCTCCGCTTCCAGCGGGCATCCTCCCAAGCCGCGACGGATGTCCGGCTACCTGGCTTTATCTGCCGAAGCAGATGAGCTGAATTATATTAGAATATAAATTCTGGTCAAGTCTGGGAAAGGAATCTGAACCCGTTCCGCACCGCGTCCATACGGGGGATCGAAAACGGCGGTTCCTGCTCAATATAGTAATGACGAACGCCAACGGACTCCGCGGCCCTGAATATGGCAGGCCAGTCCTGGCTGCCGTCGCCAACTACAGCAGGATCCATCTGGAGGGCAAAATTGGGCTTTGTCGTGGGTTTCAGATCTTTCACATGCACCCAGCGCACCCGCCTTCCAAGGCGTCGAATTTCCCGCGCCGGGTCGAGTCCGGCCGCAGCAACCCAGCCCAGATCAAGTTCAAAGAATACCGTATCCGGATTCGTCTCGGACAGCAGAATGGCCCAAGGCGTCGTGTTCCCGACGGAGGAAAATTCGACGTTGTGGTTATGATAGCCCAGCGTGACGCCGTGCGATGTCAAGGCTGCTGCCTTTTCATTCAGCAAGGATGCGAAGCGCTTCCATGCATCCGCCCCCCCGGATGCGACCGCTGCTGCGAGGTCGGCCGGGCCGGTCTTGCCGGGAACAAATTGGAAGTCCGCCGGCAACGGAGGAAGCGGAACGACGACATCGGTGGTCCCCAGAATTCCCAATGCATCGGCAATTTGCGCTGCGCTCGATTGCAGCGACAAGCCGTTGGGATCGAACAGCGGCATTGCAGGCAGGTGAAACGAAGTAAATCGCAGACCGGCCCGATCCGCTTCGGCCCGAAGGTCAGCGGGCGTCTTGCCCATCAGTCCGGGCAACTCGAGTTCACGAATCCCGATACGGGCAAGTTCGCCGAAAACGCCGGGCGTGTCCTTCACCCATTCATCGCCAAGAGTGTAGAGCTGAAGGCCAATCGGGGCCTTGCCGCGATTGAAGATCGCGCGCTCGTGGCCCTTCCCGGTCAGCTGCGTGCTACCGGCCAAAGCCACAAACCCGGCCACTACCGTACGCCTCGACCATTGGTTCATGCTCCCACCTCTTTGGTCTGCATAAGAGGCAATGGTCTAGGCCAATGTCCGCAAAAACGTCAAACGCTGCCATCTGGCTAAATCCGGCAATTTGCGTTCGATGCGTTCGGCAGCGCAAGGAATGTGACACTTGCAGGCGGTAGCTCAATGCGTTCCGGCCGCAGGTCAATGCCTTTCAGACTTGGCAGTTTATCGCCGCTCAGTCGGAGAGTTTTTTGGTTCAGCCTTACCGTCGGCGACGCGAAGGTTTCGGCATCAAGCGTGTAGCCAACGACACGTCCAGCGAGCGCCAGACTCTGCGTCGAATCGCGTTTCAGGTTGATTGCGACAATTGCCACGCCGCCATTCGTGCCCCGCAGGCAATGGGCATAAGTGGGTAACTCGCCTTCTCGCGAACCCGTGTCGAGCACCCTCTCGCCCATCAATCGCTTCCAGAGCAAAGCCGCCCAAAAGTTTGGCCTCGGCTCTCCCGTCGTGCCATCGATCAGGGCATAATCGCTGGCGGCCAGTGTGTTGTGAAAGATGGCAGAGGCCCCTGCCCGCGCCAGTCGACCGGCGTTGTCGGTGAAGCGAAAGACGTCAGCGAAGGTTGCTGCCCAAGGATCACCGCCACACGCCGCTTGGCCGATTTCGGTCAACCAAATGGGCGACCCTGGCGCAAAACGGTCGCGCAGGCCGATGTTGACCGCATGGACCTTATCCGCAACCGCCAGCCAGCGCGGGGATGTCGCAACATCAACGGTCGCGGCATGCGATCCGGCGCAGCGTTTGGAAGCGGCAGAGTAGAGATGATAGGAATAGATATCGAAACGGGCGCGGGGCTCTGCGGAGAGCAAGGCTTCGCTGGTTATTTTATAGGGTCCACGGTCATTCAGGAAGTTGGGAACATCGCCAGTCGCGCTCGGCCCGACAATGCGAATGCCCGGAGCCTCACGCGCGACAAGTTCGCGCATGGCGGAAATGTCCGCTGCGAAACGTTCGGGACCATAACCGACGGGAAGTCCCGCTTCCTCGCCGAAATTCGCTTCGTTGATCGGTTCGATAGCCGCGATATCAGCGCCGATCTTCCGACTGAACCTTAGTAGAGATCGCGCCACCTTTGGCTGCCATGCACCGGCAGCATCGCGCGTTCCCTTGCCCGCCGCGAAGGAGGTGACGATGCGCGCGTCAGAGGCACGGGCGAAGGCCGCCAAATTGGCCCACTGCCCTCGCGTGAGCACACCACTGAAACCCGGCGGTGCAGCACCTCCTGAATCGGCGAAC
The DNA here is from genome assembly GCF_019443285.1 of Aquisediminimonas profunda. GTDB lineage: Bacteria > Pseudomonadota > Alphaproteobacteria > Sphingomonadales > Sphingomonadaceae > Aquisediminimonas > Aquisediminimonas profunda. The sequence goes on along the minus strand of NZ_CP080327.1, from coordinate 2,441,895 downwards.
CAGACATTGTTCGCCCAGGTCCCGCTAACGCGAACATAGGCGGGACCAAGCGCATGTGCGAGCAAGCGGAGGCGCTTCGCATGCTTGAGATCAAGCGGTTTGCGGGCCGCAAATCGTTCAGCCGGCATGCTGCCGTCATCGCGATATGGCGCCCAAAAGCGAGCACCGACCAGTTCTGCCATTTCAAGATTGTAGGAGAGAAAGCGCCGGTCAGTCGTCGCAACATGGACAAATGTCGATGGTCGCAAGGCCAATGTCGCATCCGCTTTTGCGCCCTCCGGCAGGGCTGCCAAAAGCATGGCGACAATGGCCAGCCTCAAGGTCAGATGCCCATCAGCTTGCGGTTGAGCGCACGGTCCGCCCCGCCCGAGGCAAAATCATCAAACGCGTGTTCCGTGACTCGAATGATATGCTTGGCGATAAACGGCGCGCCCTCTGCAGCGCCCTGTTCTGGATGCTTCAGCGCGCATTCCCATTCGAGTACGGCCCACCCGGGAAAATCATAGGCGGCCATTTTCGAAAAGATCGCCGGAAAGTCGACCTGCCCGTCACCGAGCGAGCGGAACCGGCCCGGCCGGTCCACCCATGACTGATAACCGCCATAGACCCCGGAGCGACCATTGGGGCGAAACTCGGCATCTTTCACGTGAAAGCATTTGATCCGCGAATGGTAGATGTCGATGTACGCAAGATAATCGAGCTGCTGCAGTACGAAATGGCTGGGATCGTAGAGGATATTGGCCCGCGGATGGTTGCCCACCCGATCAAGGAACATTTCGAACGTCACCCCGTCATGAAGATCCTCGCCCGGATGGATCTCATAGGCGGCATCGACGCCATTATCCTCAAACACATCTAGGATTGGCTTCCAGCGCCGCGCGAGTTCATCGAATGCATCTTCAACAAGACCGTCGGGGCGAGCCGGCCAAGGATAGAAATAGGGCCAGGCAAGCGCGCCTGAAAACGTCGCGTGGGCCGTAAGGCCCAATTTGCGGCTGGCCTTTGCCGCATTCTTGACCTGTGCGACCCCCCATTCCTGTCGCGCTTTGGGATTGCCGTGCACAGCAGCAGGCGCAAACCCGTCGAATTGCGCATCGAAAGCCGGATGGACTGCAACAAGCTGTCCCTGAAGATGCGTCGAAAGTTCCGTGATCGAGAGGCCTTTGTCGGCGAGCATTCCCTTGATCTCGTCGCAATAGGTCTGACTCTCTGCCGCCAGTGTCAGGTTGAAGAGCCGTTCATCCCAGCTCGGTATCTGGATGCCTTTGTAGCCCAGTCCGGCAACCCAGTCAGCTATGGCTTCAAGGCTATTGAAGGGAGCTTCGTCGCCCACAAATTGGGCAAGGAAGATTGCTGGGCCCATGATTGTTTTCATGTTCTTAAATCCTCTCAGACGGTCAAGGCAACCCAGCCGGATTTCTCGCGACTGGCATTGATGGCAGTGTCGATAAAGGTCATGCCTCGCAAAGCATCGTCGATGCCTGGCAGCAAGGGCGCCGGTTCCCCGCGCAAGGCAGCCGCGAAATCGCGGTAGATGTTCGCGAACGCCTCGAGATAGCCTTCCGGATGCCCGGTCGGGGTGCGCGTACGCGAAGCCGCGTCGGGTCCAAGTTGCGTTCCGCCAGCATGCACGATTTCGGTGCGACCATCGAGCGAATGGATCGTGAGCGTGTTCGGCACTTCCTGCTTCCAAAGAAGCCCGCCTTTTTCTCCATATACCCGGATGCGGAGCCCGTTCATTTCACCGACTTCAATCTGGCTGGCCAGCAACACGCCGCGCGCACCATTTTCGAACCGGAGCAGGACCGAACAATCATCGTCCACTTTTCGCCCCGGCACGACCGCGGCAAGATCCGCCACCAATGCCGTCACATTCAGACCGGTCACAAATTCCGCGAGCTGGAATGCGTGGGTACCAATATCGCCGATGCAGCCTCCGGGCCCGGATCGGGCGGGATCGGTGCGCCATTCGGCCTGCTTGCCTACTGCATCGCCCGCCAACCAGCCTTGCGGATATTCCACCACCACCTTGCGAATGGCTCCCAAGGCGCCGGAAGCAATGCGCGCGCGCGCTTCTCGCACAAGCGGGTAACCCGAATAGGTGTGCGTCAAGCCATAGGCCAGCCCCGATGCGGCAACGCATTCGGCCAGCTCTCGGGCCTCGGCCAATGTGGCCGTTGCAGGTTTGTCGCTGATCACCGGTATGCCGGCGGCAAGCGCTGCGCGCGCCGCGGGCAAGTGGTGATGGTTCGGGCTGACGATGCTGACAAAGTCGATACCGTCTGGTCTGGCCTTTTCACCAGCAAACATTGCATCGAGGCTTGCATAGGCACGAGCGGGATCGATCCTGTAGCTCTCCCCTGCCACATGGCTGCGATCCGACTGGCTGGAGAAGCATCCAGCGACGAGCTCGATTTCACGGTCGAGTTCAGCCGCGATGCGATGGATCGGCCCAATGAAGCTGCCTGGCCCACCACCAATCATTCCCATTCGCAAACGCCGCATTGCCAAATCCCACCGTTGTTATATTTGTAATTGCCGTTCTAGTTTGATAGAGCCTTGGCAGTCAAGCCGCGATCGAACGAAGTGACAAGGGAAAGATGATGAATAAACTATCGGCCTTCTCTCAAAATCTGACCTTGCGCCCGCAGGGGCTCACGATCGTTATCGCAGCCTTCCTGCCCATCATTGCGATCGTGGCAATGGGACCTGCAGTGCCCACAATGATTCAGCATTTCGCCAATGACCCCGAAGCACGTGCCAAGGTGCCGGCGATGATCGGCGCTCCAGGACTGGCAATGGCGGTGCTTGCCCCCTTCGCCGGACTTCTGGTCGATCGGTTCGGACGACGGCCGCTGCTCCTGCTGTGCACCGCCTTTTACGGCGTCTTCGGTGCAGCGCCTCTCGTTCTCGACAACCTTGACCATATTTATGTTTCCCGCCTGCTGCTCGGCGTCTCGGAGGCCGGAATTCTGACAATCGTCAACACCCTGATTGGCGACTACTGGGACGATCAGGGACGCAAGAATTGGCTGTTTCTTCAAGGGCTTTTGGGCCCGTTTCTGGCAGGCATCGTTGCGCTGATTGTCGGCTATGCCACGAAGCTGCAGTGGAACGGCGTCTTCTATGTCTACCTTGTTGCCTTCCCGATCTGGGCCGCAATGCTGGTATGGCTGTACGAGCCAGCCCGACGTATTGGCGCGGAATTCGCTTCTGCGAACGGCGAACAGTCCATATCATCGCCCGTGCCGTGGCTGGCTTTGGTGCAGATTGCCGCAGTTACGCTGCTGGCGTCATTGCTCTACTATGTCTTCATCATCAACGGTGCACTGGTCTTTGCAGAGGTCGGGATCAATGATTCTGAAGACTATGCAAAGATCATCTTTGTGCCCCAGCTATTCATTCTTGCCGGCGCCTTTCTATTTCGCCTCCTCGCCGATCGCGGCCATCGCGTGCTGATCGGCACATTCCTGCTTCTGCTTGGCGGCGGACTCGCCGGGATGGGACTTGCGACATCGGCAAGCGCGATGGCCTTGGCCCTGATCGTTCAGCAAACCGCCGCAGGGATGACCGTGCCGTCGTTGATCAGCTGGGCCCAAACCAAATTCAGCTACACCCATCGGGGCCTGGGCATGGGAGTTTGGACGGCGGCCTTCTTCCTCGCCCAGTCGCAATCGCCGCGGCTGGTCCATGCGCTCGATGTGCAGACTGGATCGATGCAGGGAGCTTTCCTGACCGCGGGCTCGATTGGCCTCGGCGCGGCTGCGATTGCTTTTGTCCTTCACATCATCAGCCAAGGTCGGGGACGGACAGCATGATCAGGTGTCACCTTAGTTGAAAACTGCCTCACACCGATTGATTTCGCGTCGAAACGCAGTTTATCTTTTTGCACAAGTGGCGCATGGGCGCTGCAGCTGAATGAACAGGGATCGCTCCATGCATGGTGGATTGAGGAAGAAGAGCACAGCTCCGGCCTTTGCAGTCGAGGATGTGAGCCGAAAGCCGCAGCAGGGCCGATCCAAGGCGTCGCTTGAACGGATGCTCGCCGCAGGGCGTGAATTGATGCTCGAACGTGGCAGCGAAGAATTCACATTGCAGGAAGTAAGCGAGCGCGGCCAGGTTTCGATTGGCTCGATCTACCTGCGCTTTGAAAGCAAGGACAATCTGGTCCGTGGCGTCATTGCAGAGGCGCTGGAAGTCTTGCGCGCCGAGGAAAGCGCCCTGCTCGATCGTCTGGCCAAGGACTGCAAGGACCTTGCAAGTTTCGTCCCGGCCTATGTTGAAGGCTATGCGGAAGTGCTGCGCCGCCACGCCCCCTTGCTAAGATTGACCATGGAGCGCGCGAGTTACGATCCTCAGGTGTCCGCGCCTGGCAAGGAGAACGCGCTGCGCGCCGAGCATGACTCGACCGAGGCAATGCTCGCTCACGCCTCCGAATTCGGCGGTAGCGACCCGAGGGTCAAGGCTCAGTCGGCCTACCACATCGTCTTCGCCACACTGGCCCGCCAACTGAGTCTTGGATCAAGCGGAGAGGCAGTCCATGACTATGATTGGAACCTGCTCAAGCGCGAACTCGGGCGCATGTGCCTCGCTTATTTCCGGGCCAATTGACAATCTTTAAAATGCTTATAATAATCCGTGTTCTAATTTAGGCGCGGAAGCATAAGCCGCGCTCGATCGGGAGAAGCGGCCATGGCGCAAGCCCTGCCAATGCAGCAGCGCCTCAGCTGGCCGGAGCGTCTGGCCTGGATGATCTGCGCCATGCCGGAACTGCTCAAGAGTTTCGCCTGGGATGCCTTTGTCTTGTTCTTCTATGCTCAGGTGGTGGGGCTCTCTGGCTGGCTGATCGGCCTTGCAATCTCAATCATCATTGTCTTCGATACGCTGGTCGATCCGTGGATTGGCGCATTGTCCGATCGGCTCACCGGGACCCGTTTGGGACGGCGACACAGCCTCATGTTTGCGGCAATTCTGCCTTTCACGATCGGCATTGCAATGGTCTTCGCACCCCCGACAGGGATGGCGCAGATGCAGATCCTTGCGTGGCTGCTCGGCTGGGGCCTCCTGGCGCGCTGCGGCATTTCGTTCTGGACTGTGCCAGCCTATGCCCTTGGCGGAGAATTGACGAGCGATGAGCAGGAGCGCCGGCTTGTCGCGGTGCTGCGCAACATGGGAAACCAACTGATCATCCTGACCGTTCCGGCTATCGCTTTCGGGGTGTTCTTCGTTCACACCGCTGCCTTCCCGCGCCCGCAGCTGAACCCGGCACCCTACCCAGGTTTCGGTCTGTTCGTCGCGGGACTTGGCGGCGCACTGATGCTGATTGGTGCGCTCGGAACCATGCGACGCGCCCGATTGGTCGAGGCGGCAGACAGGTCGCCAACGGTAAACGGCGCGCACACTGGCCCTGTTGCAGTGTTGCAGACGCTCATTGGGGCAATGAAGATCACCCCCAATGTCGGCAAGCTTCTTGCGGTGGCTTTCCTCGTGCTGTTCGTCAATTCGGTAATCAACCAGCTGTCGCTGCATCTTGCGACTTATTTCTGGCAGCTTGATCCGACATGGACGCCGCGGTTGCTCATGGCGGCAACATTTGGCTCGGTTTTCGCAATGTTTCTTTCCCCATTGTTTCTGAAGATGTTCAGCAGCCGGCGGGCAATGACACTGGGTCTGACGGCATTTTTCTCTGCGCAGGGACTGGCAATTCTTTTGCCGCTCTCGGGCATAGCTCCTGCAGCAGGGTCAGCGGCAATTGGCCTTCTGATTGGCTCACTTCGTTTCCTCGGCGGGCTCGCCTATGGTCTTTACGTCGTGCCTTTCAACGTCGTGACTTACGAGATCGGCGATGAACACGAATACAACACGGGTCACGCGGCGCAGGGCACCGTAGCCAGCTTCATGTTCATAGGATTGCAGCTTGGTAGCGGTGCAGTTGCGCTGCTGGCAGGCTCTTTCCTGGGCTTGATCGCATTTCCCGTCGGGCTGCCGGTGGAAGCAATGCCCCCCGAAAAGGTTCGCGCGCTTGCCTGGTTCGTGCTGACGTTGATTGCACTTGCCGGCGGGACAATGGCTTGGCTGGTCGGAACCTTTCGCATCGATGCGGTCAAGGTTGCGGCAATACGCAGCCTGCGAGCGGCAGAGTCTTCATGAAGGCCGTTTTCGCTGCCTTGGCGCTGCTACCAGCACTTGGGGCCTGCTCGGGCGCTGAAAAGACGACGGAGCAAAATCGCAAGATCGTACAAGCGTTTGCGAGGGTCTTTTATGAAGAGAAGGACGTAAGGCGCGCGTTCGAAACCTATGTCGAACCGGACTATATCCAGCACAATCCTGGCATTGCCGACGGTCGCGACGCAGCAATCGCTGCCTTGGAGCCCATGTTCTCCTCCCCCGGCGCGAAGTTTGAGATCAAGCGGATTCTTGTCGATGGGGATATGGCTGTGATCCACCTTTTCGGCCGCGGTGATCCGGCAACGAAAGGTGCGGCCGTGGCCGACTTCTATCGGTTGAAGAATGGCAAGATCGTTGAACATTGGGATATACTCCAGCCAATGCCCGACACGTCTGCTAATCCACACCCCATGTTTTGAAAGCACCCGAATGAAACACGTCTTGCTTGCGCTTGCCGCCTTGGGCACCCCCCTTCCCGCGTCAGCCCAGATCCCGCCGCCCCCCGAGAGCGTGAAGCCTGTGTTGCGCCATTCAATGCCGCTGCGCGGAGTAACCTGCCAGGACAGCGAGCAGTGGGACCGGATGTTCGAGCAAACCAACGTCCGCAATGTCACCTGCCCGCAACTTTATCCCGTGCTTCCCAAGGCCGGAAAAGCAAATGGCAAAGCCGTGATCGTTGTGCCCGGAGGCGGTTATCAGTTTGTCTCGATTGAACAGGAAGGGTTCCGCGTTGCCGATGCTCTCGCGGCGCGCGGATATTCCGCCTTCGTGCTGAAGTACCGCACTCTGCCCACGCCGCGCGAGAATGGGGCCTTCATGGCGGAAATGGCGAAGCTGTTCGGAAATCTTGGCAAAGGCGAACTCAAGGACGATCCGCCAGCGGTTGACGATCTCGCTGCGGCGCTGACAATGGTCCACGACGGGGCGGCTGCAAGGGGCATTGATCCGGGCACGATCGGCGTTGTCGGCTTTTCGGCCGGATCCCGCACCGCGATTCGTCTTCTCGAACGGAAGGCGGAGGCCAAACTCGCTGAAAATGTCGCGCTGGTCTATCCGCCGATGACCCAGGCCGTGAAGGGTGGACCACGACCGCCAATGTTCCTAGCCATTGCCGTCGACGATCCGCTCTTTGTCCAGGGCGGCCTCGGCCTGCTGCAGTCATGGATGAGCGAGAGCCCGAAAATCGAGGCCCACCTTTATTCGGCTGGCTCGCACGGTTTCGGCATGGCGGCCAAAGGGACCACCAGCGACTTGTGGATCGATCAATATATCGCCTGGCTCGATCGGCACTGAGGAGGCGCCCTTCCCAACAAGGGAAGGGCGCAGTTCTCAGCCCCGCCTAACCTCCCGCGAAAATGCGGCGGCACATCGACTGATGCGCCTCGACTTGATCGAACCCGTCATCCGGTAGATAGGCGTGGCCTTCCCACTCACTGACCAACGTCCCATCGAAGCCGCCATCGCGGAAAAGGGGCAGGATGGTTCCATAATCGATCGCTTCCTCACGCCCGTCGGCATCCATGCCATAGAATTTGCCATGAATGTGGATCGTCCGGTCGACCAGCGCGGCCCAACTCTTCGGATCATTGTTGGCGAGGATGAAGAAGGCAAGGCTTGCAGCCTGGATGTGTGCCGGCGGATGACCTTCCGCAATCGCCCATTCGCGCAGACGGCCTGCCTTTTCATGGCTCATTCCCGGCTCGATCCAGACTTCCTTGAGCTTGTCGAGCAGGCTTTCCTTTGCACCAACAGCGCGGGCAGCGTTTAACATTGATTCCGGAATCCGGCTTGCGGTGCCTCCGAAATCCGGAATCCATCCAAGATACGGCGTGTCGAGCTTGTCATACATTTCGCCATAGGCCTGAACAGCCGGATGCCCGGACCACATCGGCGCGTGGACTTCGACGCCCATGCGAATGTCGAGTTCTTCGGCATAGGGTGCGATCTGCGGCAGCAGTTCCACCGGCAGCGCAAATTGGTAGCGAACGAGTTTGAAGCCCATTTTCTTGGCCGAGCGCAGCTGTCGCTTGTGATATTCAACGAGCGACGCATCATCGATCGGCTGCTGGCCGGGCCGGAGGAAGCGGTCTGAATTGATCGCGCATGAAACCGGGTTGAGCCCGGTTTCGGCCATGAGCATCTTGAACTGCTCAGCGAATTCATCCGAGACGTCAGGGAATTCCTTGAAGGACTGGAATCCGATGATTTCGATATTCGGTCCCATGCCGCGCTTGGCGACTTCACGCAGCAGACCATCAAGTTCGAACTTGCGGGTCAACCAGGGATTGGTGAAGGAATATAGCGTTACGCCCACTTGGGGGCCGGTATTCGTTGCCATGACTATAATCTCCTTCAGGCGACGCGCAGAACTTGGGTCTGCGGATTGGCCCGCTTCATGCCGGGAATGTATGGAGGGCTGACGTTGACCGTGAGCGCGACACTATGTTCGCTACCCGCTGTGGCGCTGCGATTGGGCAAATGGAGGAAGGCGCTGTCCCGAACGAACCAGAAAGCGTTGGTCTGCTCACCCAGATCGGCCAACGGCCAGCTTTCGCCTTCATACTCCACATTGGCTGCGGACAAGTCGACGGCTTCGCCGTCGATTGACAGGCTGGCCACCTCGACCGTCGAAAACGGCAGTGAGCGATACCACGGCAGGCGCATGGCGAGCCGAAGGCCATCCGGACCTACGCTAAGCCCCTCTTCTCCAATAACCCGTTCGACCGGCAGCATGGCACTCTCCTTCACTTAATTAGAACGATGTTTCTAATTGGCGCTTGACATGGGGTCAAGCCTCGTGTTGGAAAAATACGAACATTAGTTCTAGAATGCATTGTTGCATCGGGAGTTTGGGCTTGGGCCAGTTTGATTACATCATTGTCGGTGCGGGTTCGGCAGGCTGTGTGCTTGCTAATCGGCTGAGCGCGAATCCGGAAACCCGCGTCCTCCTGATTGAGGACGGCGGCACCAATCAGCACCCATTCATCAAAATGGCCGGCGGATTTGTGAAGATCATGGGCAACCCTGCCTATTTTCGTGCGTATCCAGTGGCCAAACAGCCCGGCAGGCGCAGCGAAATGCACGCATATGGACGAGGATTGGGCGGGAGTTCGGCAATCAACGGCACCTGGTATTTGCCAGGCATGCCCAGCGACTACGACAATTGGGCCGCGCAAGGCCTGACCGGTTGGGGCTGGGACGAAATTTCGCGATGCGTCGCGAAGTTCGAAGACTATCGCGCGCCCGGTGCCCATGCCGGACGCGGTCGCGGCGGCGAACAGCAGATCACGCCCTCCGACTATGCAGGCCCTGTGTTCGACGCGTTGATGAGCGCGTTCGAGCAAGTCGGCATGCCGCAAGTGCCCGACATCACTGCACCGGGGATCACTGGTGTCGGCCGGTCTCAATATACCGTCGACCGCATGGGCCAACGCCAGTCAACATATGAAGCCTTTGTAAAGCCGGTGCGCAACCGCCCCAACTTGACGATTCTGAACCCGGCCGCCGTCAAGCGGATCAAGTTCGAAGGAGGGCGCGCGAGCGGCGTCAGCTGTGAGCGGAATGGCCAGGAGGAGGTTCATAATGCTGGCGAAGTAATCATTTCAGCGGGAGTCTATGGCTCACCTCAGCTTCTCCAACTTTCCGGCATAGGCCCGGGCGCGGCAGTGCAGGGATTGGGCATAGGCATCGTTCACGACCTCCCCGCCGTGGGGCAGAATTTTGCCGATCACCAAAAGTTGGGCGTATCGTTCGATCTCCGCAATCATCCCGGCACCAACCGGGAATTTATTGGCTGGCGGCTTTACCGTAACGCCTTGCGCTATTTCCTTACGCGCTCGGGTCCGCTGGCCCGCGTGGGCATGCCTCTGACCGGGCTGATCTCAACCGAGGGGCTGACCAGTTGGCCCGAATTCCAGGTCGCTGCGGCCCCCTTCGCGATGCGCACAATCAACGAGATGGCCGAAAATCCCGGCAGCCCGCTGACACCCCGGCCAGGTCTGACCTTTTCCGGCTATCATCTGCGCCCGAGAAGTCGCGGCATGGTGACAGTCACGTCGCCCGATTTCCGCATTTCGCCCGAAGTCGATCCCAAAATGTGGAGCGATCCCTACGATCAGCAAAAGGCTCTGGAGCTCTTCCATCTTTTCCGAAAACTCGCCACAATGCCCGCGCTGGAACAATTTATCGGCAGCGAGCGGATGCCCGGTGCGCAGGTGACGGATGAGGCACTTCTGGTCGAAGAAGTGCGCAAACTGACCGAGTGCGGTCTCCACGGCACAGGAACCTGTTCGATGGGCACCGATCCAATGACGTCGGTAACCGACAAGAGATGCCGCGTCCATGGCGTCGAAGGCCTTCGAGTCGTCGATTGCTCGATCATGCCGACCCCTGTTTCGGGCAACACAAATGGACCAGCCATTGCGGTTGCGGAGCGCGCGGCCGAATTGATCCTTGAGGATGCGCGCAGATAGGAACGGCCATGTACCTAGGGCTCGATATTGGCACCTCGGGGGTAAAAGCGGTCATTCTGGACGCGCTTGGTCGAGTCGTTGCCCAGGCCACTACTCCGCTTTCGGTCTCGCGGCCTCACGAACTGTGGTCCGAACAGGATCCCGACGCATGGTGGGGCGCAACCGAAGCTACGATCCTCCAGTTCCCGTCTGTGCTTAGAGCCGGGATCAAGGGCATAGGCCTTGCCGGGCAAATGCATGGCGCCACCCTGTTGGGAATTGATGATCGGCCCCTTCGACCTGCAATATTGTGGAACGATGGGCGAGCTTTTGCGGAATGTGCCGAGCTTGAAGCGTCCGTCCCCGATTTGCGCAATATTGTCGGCAACATCGCCATGCCGGGCTTTACGGCACCAAAGCTCGCTTGGGTGCGTCGGCACGAGCCGGAGATTTTTGAGCAGATCAAGACGGTCTTGCTGCCAAAGGACTATGTCCGATTGTGCCTGACGGGTGAAAAGGCCAGCGATCGTTCGGATAGCGCTGGCACGCTCTGGCTTGATGTCGGGGCCCGCAATTGGTCGGACGTCCTGCTTGCAGCAACCGGCCTCACAAGGGAGCATATGCCGCGCCTCTATGAAGGCGCCGAAGTCAGCGGTTCGCTCCGCGCTGAATTGGCCGCCCGCTGGGGCATGGACACTGTCCCCGTTGCGGCCGGGGCAGGAGACAATGCCGCGGGAGCCGCGGGAGTTGGGGTTATTTCAGACGGTGACGCACTCCTGTCGCTCGGCACATCCGGGGTGATCTTCGTTGCCACCCGCGATTTCCGTCCAAATCCGGCCGGTGCGGTGCATGCGTTCTGCCATTGCTTGCCCGACACTTGGCATCAGATGAGTGTACACCTGTCCGCCGCCTCTTGCCTGGACTGGGCAGGCGGCCTGACGGGTCTTGACGTACCGGCTTTGCTCGCTGCTGCAGAGCAGGCCGGTGCAGCAGCGGGACCGGAACTGTTCCTCCCCTATCTTTCGGGCGAACGCACACCGCACAACGATCCTCATGTCCGTGGAGCCTTTCTCCGGCTATCGAACGAGACTGATCCGGGACGATTGGCCGTCGCAGTGTTGGAAGGGGTGGCCTTTGCCCATGCCGATGGCCTTGCGGCCCTGCGTGCTGCCGGAACCCGGATAGAGAAGCTTTCGGTTATCGGCGGCGGCGCACGTTCTCGATTTTGGGGGACAGTTTTCGCTTCGGTTCTTGGCCTGCCGCTCGACTATCTTGATGGTGGCGAGGTCGGCCCTGCACTCGGCGCGGCGCGCCTTGCAAACATTGCAACGACCGGAGCCGAACCTTCGGAAATCTGCACTCGACCGCTGGTGCGTGAAACGATCCTTCCCGACCTGGCGCTTGCCGAACGCCTCGCTCCAAAAGTCGAAAAATTCCGCGCAGCCTATCCAGCGCTAAAACGCTTTTGAAAAGGAAACGTCATGTCAGCCGACTATTTCGCACCGTTTGATACTGTCCGCTATGAAGGCCCCGAAACGCGCAATGATCTTGCCTATCGCTGGTACGATAAGGACCGGATGGTGCTGGGCAAGCGAATGGAGGACCATCTTCGCTTCGCTGTGTGCATGTGGCACACCTTCTGCTGGCCAGGGAGCGACGTGTTCGGCGCGGGCACGTTTTCGAGGCCGTGGCTGACGGGCAGCATGGATTCGGTGAACGCCAGAGCCAAGCGTGCGGCGGCGCTGAGTTTTGTGGAAAAGCTAGACCTGCCGTTCTACTGCTTCCACGATGTCGACGTCATGGCCGATGCCACGACTATTGGCGAATTCCGCACGAGCTTCGCCGAGGCCGTCGACCATCTTGAGGAACTGCAGGCCAGTCATGGCCGCAAATTGCTGTGGGGAACGGCCAACCTTTTCGGCCACCCCCGCTATATGGCCGGGGCTGCAACGAATCCGAACCCTGAAGTCTATGCATGGGCCGCCAGTCAAGTCCGTGACGCGCTGGACGCTACGCATCGTTTGGGCGGCGCAAATTACGTCTTGTGGGGTGGACGCGAGGGCTACGACACGATCCTAAACACCGAAATCGGCATTGAGCAGGAAAATTTTGGGCGGTTCCTTTCACTTGTGGTCGACCACAAGCATCGCATCGGCTTTTCCGGTACGATCCTGATCGAGCCCAAGCCCCACGAACCGACCAAGCACCAATATGATTTCGACACGCAAACCGTTTACGCGTTCCTGAAGCGCTTCAGTCTCGAGGGTGAGGTCAAGGTCAACATCGAGGCCAACCACGCGACGCTCTCCGGCCATACTTTCGAACATGAAATCGCGATGGCACGTGCGCTCGGGATCCTTGGTTCGATCGACGCCAATCGTGGCGACCCCCAAAATGGCTGGGATACCGACCAGTTCCCGAACTCAGTCGAGGAAGTGACGCTGGCAATGCTGGAAGTGTTGCGCGCCGGAGGCCTTGGCAACGGCGGCTTCAACTTCGATGCAAAGGTGCGCCGACAATCGGTTGATGCAGTTGACCTTTTCCACGGCCATATCGGCGGCGTCGACACGATCGCCCGTGCCCTATTGCGAGCTGCGGCAATAATCGAGGATGGCCAACTCGAACGCTTCCGCGCCGAACGCTATGCCGGCTGGCAGGGTGAATTGGGCCAGATGATCCACGCGCCCGGCGCAACCCTGGCCGAAATTGCCGACCGCGCGATCACCAGCAACAGCGCGCCCGAACAGATATCAGGCCGCCAGGAATGGTGCGAAAACCTGCTCGCCCGATTCTAGCCGGCCGGGCGGCAGGGTTTCAGGCCCTGCCGTCCTGCGCATCAAGATCAGCGGAAAGTTCGCCGATCACGCGGTAGCAATCAAGGACCTTGGCTACGGAGCTGTTGGGTTCCCGACCTTCGCGGATCGCACTGACAAACTCGCGGTCCTGAAGTTCGATCCCGTTCATGCTGACATCGACCCCGCTCACGTCGATCGGTTCTTCCTTGCCATTCACCAGATCGTCGTAGCGCGCGATATATGTGGCCGTATCGCCGATATAGCGGAAGAAGGTCCCAAGCGGACCGTCATTGTTGAACGACAGGCTCAGCGTGCAAATCGCCCCGCTTTCACTCTTCAGCTGGATCGACATGTCCATGGCAATACCCAGTTCCGGGTGCTTCGGCCCCTGAAGGGCATTCGCCCTGACAATCCTTCCGGACTGATAAGCGAATAGATCAATTGTATGGGCAGCGTGATGCCACAGCAAGTGATCCGTCCAGGAGCGGGGCTCACCTTTGGCGTTCATGTTCTTGCGGCGAAAGAAATATGTCTGGACGTCCATCTGCTGGACCGCGAATTCGCCGGCTACTATCTTCTTGTGAACATATTGGTGGCTGGGATTGAAGCGCCGAGTGTGACCGACCATGCAAACAAGGCCCGTCGCCTTCTGTCTGGCAAGAACGGCTTCGGCGTCAACCCAAGCGTCGCACAGCGGAATTTCGACCTGTACATGCTTACCCGCCTCCATGCAGGCAATGGCTTGATCAGCATGCATCTGTGTCGGCGTGCAAAGAATCACGGCATCGACATCGTCGCGGGCCAAGGCATCGCCAAGTTCCGTCGAGGCGTGCCGCGCGCCGTATTTCCTTGCGACCTCCTCGGCCTGCTCAAGCCTTCGGCTGATGATCGAGACGATCTCCACCCCGTCGATATTCTTGAGGCCATCGAGATGTTTCTCGCCAAAGGCCCCTGCACCGGCAAGAGCGATTCGAAGTGGCTGCGTCATTCAACTGGTCCCAATACAATGTGGCCGATGGCCGTGTTGCTGCATGGGATGTGGTAATGACGGTGCAGGCGCTTCACCTTTTGGCCAAGTGCGCCGCGCATGATCAGCCACATCACCATCTCGATACCTTCGCTGCCCGTTTCCCGGAGATATTCAATGTGCGGGATGTGGCGAGCCAGGTCGTTGTCCGCCTCGAGCATATCCATAAAGCGATTGTCCCACTCGCGGTTCAGCAAGCCCGCCCTGGGCCCCTGGAGCTGATGGCTCATGCCACCCGTGCCCCAGACCTGCACGTTGAGGTCACCCGGAAAGCTTGCAACTGCGCGAGCGATGGCTTCCCCCAACGCCCAGCAACGGTTTCCCGACGGAACGGGATAGGTAACAACATTGACTGCCAAGGGGATCACCCTGCACGGCCACTTGGCAGGAGTTCCGAACATCATCGAAAGTGGAACGGTCAAGCCGTGATCGACGTCCAGTTCGTTGATAATCGTCATATCGAATTCATCAAGGATCAGGCATTGTGCGATGTGCCAGGCAAGGTCGGCATGCCCTTCGACGTCGGGAACGGGGCGCGGCCCCCACCCTTCGTCGGCAGGCTTGTACCGGTCGCCGCAACCGATCGCAAAGGTCGGGATGATATTCGCGTCAAAGGCACTGGCATGGTCGTTGTAGACCAGCACGATCACGTCGGGTTTCTGTTCGCGTTCCCACGCCCTGGTCCATTCATAGCCCTTGAAGATGGGACCGAAATAGTCGTCCCCGGTCTTGCCCTGATCGACGGCAACGCCCATCAACGGCACGTGACTGGATCCCACGCCTGCCGTGATCCGCGCCATCAATAGCCACCTTTGATTGAACGATTGCCGATCGGCGAACGCCCCCCCTTGAGCATCATTTCGCGATACTCGGGGAAAGTCATGTCGGTCATGGTCGAACAGGCCTCGGCAAACGGAATGCCATCGGTCGAAAATATCTTGGACATAAAGTAGATGTTCCCGCCGAGGTCGAGCAAGCGATTATAATCACGGGCCAGAACAGCCAGTTTCTGGTCTTCAGACAACGGCCATTGGTCGAGGTAGGCGCGCTCATCCGCCATCCAGCGTTCGCGGTTTTCCGGCTTCATCAAGCTCATCGCGAACTGGTTGAGATGATAGCCTAAACGCGCTCGCTGCGCTGTATAGACCCGCGTACCAGGAATATCCTCAAGTTCGTCAAGATAGGCTTGAATATCTGCAACCTTGGTCATTGAGCGGCCTCTTCTGCCTGGCGGATTCTCCGTGCTATGATCTGTCGCGCCCGCACGCCGCCCTCATCAATGCGGTATGCCGCCAGTTTGAGATCAGGGTTTGCAAGTATTGCCGACTGTTGGGCTTCGAGCACTTCCTTGTCCTGAAGGAATACGCCACCCTGCTGCGCTTTGAAACGCGCAGTGAAGCCGGCATCGTCGATGTCGAAATCGCGGGCCATGCCCCAATAATAGTGATGGCTGGTTTCACTTTCCGGCGTCATTGCGTCAATGACCATGCCGCGCACACCCTGATCATGACGTTCCAGCGACGCGCCCGCGCCCTGAGGCGCCACCCCGACATCGATCATTACGATCGAGGGCATCAGGAACTGGCAGATTTGCCAGCGATCGACAGGACCCGGCTTTTTCAAGGCACCGCGCCAGAAAGGTGGCGCATCGATGCCCGGCATCCAACGCGAAAGTTGGACCCGCTCACCATCAACTTCGCATGCGATATCCGCTTCCATAAGCTCAGCCTGGCCAATCGAACCGGCATGAACATAGGTTTCGTGCGTCAAATCCATCAGATTATCAATGGCAAGGCGATAATCGGCAGCGATGTGATAATAGCCGCCGTCGAAGGTCCAACCATCTGCACTGCATGGCCAAAGGTCGGGGATCAATGCGACGTCAGCTTTGTCGCGGTCGCCGACCCATACCCAAACAAAACGGTGACGCTCCTCAACGGCATAGGTCTCGACGCAAATGCGCCCGTTTGGTGCGTCGTTCTTCAGAGGCATCTCTTCAACCGTGCCTTCGGGACCAAGCTTCAGTCCATGATAACGACAGCGAATGGAGTCACCTTCGCGCAGACCCATGGAGAGCGGCAACAGCCGGTGAGGACACGCATCGCGCATTGCGACAACGGATCGATCAAGCCGACGATAAAACATCATCGGGACACCGCAAATGGTGCGTGCCATCGGAGCCGAGTCGATTTCGGCATCCCAGCCGGCGACATACCATGCGTTGGTCGCCCAGGTCGTCATAGTCCGCGGGCTTTCAGCTGGGCATCCAGACGGGGAAAGACGCGCCGCGCATTGCCTTCAAAGATGGCGTGGCGCTCAGCATCGGTTATGTCGAGTGCATCAACATAACGCTTGGTGTCATCAAAATAATGTCCAGTCGTGGGGTCTATACCGCGAACGGCCCCAACCATCTCGCTCCCGAACAGGATATTCTTGTTTTCGATCACATCCGCCAGCAAATCTATGCCAGGCTGGTGGTAGACGCAGGTGTCGAAAAAGACGTTGTTCATCAGGTGGGTATCGAGGCTTGGCTTCTTGAGCATGTCGGCCAGCCCGCGGTAGCGGCCCCAGTGATAGGGCACGGCACCTCCACCATGCGGTATGATGAAGCGCAAATTCGGGAAACGGGCAAACAGGTCGCCTTCCAGCAACTGCATGAACGCGATGGTGTCAGCCGCGATATAATAGGCTCCAGTCGCGTGCATTGCCGGATTGCACGATCCCGAAACATGGATCATCGCAGGCACGTCAAGCTCGCACATCGTTTCGTAAAAGGGAAACCAGAACGCGTCCGTTAGCGGCGGGTGCTTGAAGTGTCCGCCGCCGGGATCGGGATTGAGGTTGCAGCCAATGAAACCCATGTCGACGCAGCGCCTGAGCTCCGCAACGGAACGCGACATGTCTGCTTCGGGCGATTGCGGCAGCATGCAAACACCCGCGAAAACTTTCGGATAAAGATCGACGACCCTGCCGATCAGGTCGTTGCAAACCTGCGCCCACTTCACAGCGACTGACTGGTCACCAACGTGCGGCGCCATCGCGCTCGCGCGGGGCGAGAAAATTGTCATGTCTGCACCGCGTTCCTTGATCAGACGCAACTGGTTGCTCTCGATCGTCTCGCGGATTTCATCGTCTGAAATTGCCGGATAGGGCGGACACTCCGTGCCAACTTTGAAAGCGGCCTTTTGCCCCTCGCGCCACTGGTCATGCGCTTTTGGCAATACGGTGTAATGGCCGTGGCAGTCGATGATCATGTTGCAGGATTTCCGCTTGCCGCGCGTCGCTGACGAAGCACTGTTCCACGGGTCATTATCGGTTCGACGCCAAAGGACTGCAGCGTTGCAACGCTCTCTTCCATTTCGGCGGCCCTGCGTTTTCCGTGGGTCGCCATCCGCTCGATATTATATGCCGCCCGAGTAGCCCAGGGTTGCGGTTTGTCACTGGCGTCAAGGGAAGCGAGCACTTCGCTTTCCACGCCTGCGGCCCTTGCAGCCGCAATCATTTCGTCCGTTAGTGCTTCAATGCCCTTGACCATGACCGAGCGGATCATCTTGATTGCGCTCGCCTGGCCTACCGCATTGCCAACCACGCGGACATTCAGAAAGCCGGCGTTCCGCAATGCCGTTTCGGCGTCGGGCGCCGCGGGGCCGGAAAGAAGGAGCGAAACCGCCAGCCCTGCTGGTTCGACAGGCGCCAACACAGCGACGTCGACAAAGCGCGCACCTGCCTCCTCTATGGTTCGCGCGGCTGCGCGCTTGGTTTCGGGCGCGACAGAATTCATGTCGCACCAGAGAAGGCCATCTGGAATCGCAGCAGCGCACTCCTGCGCCGCTCGCAAGGCCTGATCTGCTGTCACGAGCGAAAGCACTAGCGAAGCACCGGCCAGCGCCGCGGCCGGGCTCGCTGCGGCCCGGATGCCAAGTTCTGCCATCAATCGTTCGCGCGTCGGCAAAATGTCGAAGGCACAAGCCTGTTGCCCCCATCCAGCGCTACGGGCGAAGGTGGACCCGGCTTCACCGAACCCAATTATGGCAATAGTCGACTGCATTGCTGCCCCCAATCGCGCGAAGACATGGCATCGGCCAATCGATTGATGTCTGTCGCTATCACTTTTTGCAAATCAACCGGTGAAGCCTTTGCCCGATTCACGCAACGCCTGCACAAAAGCTGCCTGAATGGGCGTGGGCCTCCATCCGAACCGGCTGGAAATACCAATGGTACGCACAACCGGAACGGGCGTGGGCATCGCTGCCAAAATTCCCGCCTTCAATTCGACGGCGACTTGATCCGGAGAAAGAAGCGTCAGGGCATCGCCCGCGAGAAGCAGTTGGCGGATCATGATGACCGAGCCGCACTCGATTCCGATATGCGGAGCGTCACGGCCCAGAGCGTGCAGCATTGCCTCCCAATAACGGCGCAATGGGGTTTCACGGCCGGGCAATAGCCAAGGATACGACAGCAGGCCCGCCGTCGTATCCTGTTCAGCCAGCAACGGATGACCTGCCCGCATGATCAACATCGGACGATCCTCGAAAACCGCTTCCTGAGCCAGGTCCTCAACCTCGGATCCATCGCGCAAAGCCCCGAGAAGAAGGTCGATCTCTCCATCGCGCAGCGGACCAGCCAATTCGGCGTGGCTGCCTTCGTGTACGGCGATATCCACGCCCGGATTGCTCACGACAAATCGCGAGATTGCCTCGGGCAGCCAGCGGGCCCGGCTGAGCGGCATGGCACCGACAACGACCCGACCTCCCGTTTTGCCCTGCAGCGCCGCGACTTCGGCCAAGCCTGCCCGAAGCTCCGACATCGCAAGGCTGAAACCGCGTGCCCGGCGTTCTCCTGCTTGGGTGAGCAACAGGCTGCGCCCCCGCCTCTCCAGGAGCCGCTGCCCCAGTGCGACCCCCAGGTCGGCAACCGCTCGATGGAGCGAAGCCGATGAGACCCCTGTTTTTTCGGCAGCAGCGGAATAGGAGCCAGCCCGCGCCACAGCAAGGAAGGCACGGACCTGCGTGCCTGTAACACGAGGCGATCCAACATAGATTATTGCTGCCTCGGCGCGGGGCGCAAGAAGCAAGGCAGGCTCAGTCGGCGTCATCCCGGTGGGGCCACGTTCGAACAGGCTTACCCCTAGACTTGTTTCAAGGCCGCTGATTGCCTGGGTCAGCGCGGGTTGTGAAAGATTGACGGCTCGCGCGCCGCGACTCAAGCTACCGTGACGGACGGTTGCGGCCAATGCGGCGAAATGGCGGATGTTGGGCGGACGTTCGAGCATATTCAAATGATTAGCAATAAGTTATGCCCCTTGCCAACTTCGCATTGGCTGTTGTTCTCCCTCCGGAGCAAGGCGCAAGCAAGCACCGTCGGGAGTAAGCCATGAGTGGTATCGTCGTCCAAAACATCGAACGCGCCCGCCTTGAGACGATCGATGGCCTTGCCCGATGCGGCGTTGCTACGGTGCACGAAGCGCAGGGCCGCGCCGGGTTGCTCGCAAGCTATATGCGACCGATCTACGCCGGTGCACGCGTTGCTGGCAGCGCCGTGACGATCAGCGCGCCACCGGGGGACAACTGGATGCTGCATGTCGCGATTGAGCAGCTCAGGCAGGGCGATATCCTCCTCCTCGCACCGACCAGCCCCTGCGAAGACGGTTATTTCGGGGATCTCCTCGCAACCAGCGCGATGGCGCGCGGATGCCGGGGGCTGGTGATCGACGCTGGCGTGCGGGATGTGCGCGACCTGACCGAAATGGGTTTTCCCGTCTGGTCGAAGTCGGTCTTTGCGCAAGGCACGGTCAAGAACACGCTGGGGAGTGTCAACGTTCCCGTGGTCTGCGCCGGTGCCTTGGTCCAGGCAGGCGACGTGATCATCGCTGATGACGATGGCGTCTGCGTCGTCCCACGGTCCAACGCAGAAGCGGTGCTCGCCGCAGCCCAAGCGCGTGAGGCCAATGAATCGGAAAAGCGCGCACGATTGGCGGCGGGCGAACTTGGGCTCGACATGTACAAGATGCGTGAGAGGTTGGAGAAGGAAGGCCTCAAATATGTCTGACGGCGGCGTTCCCTGCATGTGGATGCGAGGAGGCACGTCCAAGGGCGGCTATTTTCTCAAAGATGACTTGCCGCAGGATCCAGCTGAGAGAGATCGATTCCTTCTGCGCGTCATGGGCAGTCCGGACGAGCGCCAGATCGACGGCATGGGCGGGGCGGATCCTCTGACAAGCAAGGTCGCAGTCGTCAGCAAGTCGAACCGCGAGGGCGTCGACGTCGATTATCTGTTCCTGCAGGTCTTCGTCGATCAGGCCATTGTGACCGACATGCAGAATTGCGGCAACATCCTTTCCGGCGTTGGCCCCTTTGCGATCGAGCGCGGTCTGGTGACAGCAAGCGGGGATGAAACCTGCGTGACCATCTTCATGGAAAACACGGGCCAGGTGGCCGAAGCAACCGTGCAGACGCCCGGTGGCAAGGTCACCTATGCTGGCCACTCTTCGATCGATGGCGTTCCCGGTACCCATTCACCCATCCCGACCAAATTTCTGGATACCGCAGGTTCGAGTTGTGGCGCGCTCCTCCCAAGTGGCAACGCAGTCGACATCATCAATGGCGTGCCCGTCACCCTGATCGACAACGGCATGCCATGCGTCGTGATGAAGGCTGCCGACGTCGGCATCACCGGCTATGAGGATCGCGATTGGCTCGACGCAAATATCGAACTCAAGGCCCGGATCGAGCAGATCCGCCTTGCGGTCGGTCAGCGAATGAACCTGGGCGACGTGACGGAAAAGTCTGTCCCCAAAATGATGCTCGTTGCCCCCCCGAAAAATGGCGGATCGGTGTGCGTGCGCAGTTTCATCCCGCATCGCGCCCACGCATCGATCGGCGTGCTTGGCGCCGTCAGCGTCGCAACCGCCTGCTTGATTCCGGGCACACCGGCAGCGGCGGTCGCAACAGTGCCTGAAGGCCGCCGCAAGACTCTCTCGGTCGAGCACCCGACCGGCGAACTCAGTTGCGTCCTGGAGGTTGACGAAGCGGGAGCCGTCGTTTCGGCAGCGCTTCTTCGCACGGCAAGAAAGCTGATGGATGGATGGGTCTTCGAATGAACGGCGAGCGTATCACATCCTGGCACGGCAGCCCCTCAAAGCCGCGTTACGTGCCTCCCGCAGGCGCGATTGATGCGCATTGCCACGTTTTCGGCCCGATGGCGAAGTTTCCGTTCAGTGCTAAAGCCAAATATTTACCCGAAGACGCCGGTCCGGAGATGCTTTTCAAGCTGCGGGATCATCTGGGCTTCGATCGAAACGTTATCGTTCAGGCGAGCTGTCATGGCACCGACAATTCCGCAACACTTGATGCGATTGCACGGAGCAACGGGAAGGCGCGCGGAGTCGCTGTGGTTGATCCGACCATAGGGGACGAAGAGTTGCAGGCGCTTCATGATGGCGGAATCCGGGGAATTCGCTTCAACTTCCTCAAGCGTCTTGTCGACGATGCGCCAAAGGACAAGTTCCTTGAAGTCGCACGCCGCCTGCCAAAGGGTTGGCATGTCGTGATCTACTTCGAGGCCGACATTCTTGAAGACCTTCGACCATTCATGGACAGTATCCCTGTACATCTGGTGATCGATCATATGGGTCGCCCGGACTTGAGCCAGGGCCCTGCCGGACCAGACATGTGCGCATTTCGACGCTTGCTGGACAGCCGCGAGGACATCTGGTTCAAGGCAACCTGCCCAGACAGGCTTGACCCGAGTGGCGATCCCTGGAACCTGTTTGCCGACGCGGTCGCGCCGCTCGTGAACGACTATCCCACTCGAACGCTTTGGGGGACGGATTGGCCGCATCCCAACATGCAGGATGCCATTCCAGACGATGGACATCTGGTGGACATGATCCCTCGAATTGCCCCGACAGAGCGGCTTCAACGTCTGCTTCTCGTCGACAATCCCGAAGCGCTTTACTGGGCCGACTGAGATTGCTGGATCGACCTGAGCAGCGACGCACCGAACAGCCGGTTGCCCGGTCAGTGATCAATTTCATGGAGGCAGAGCGCGGGATCGATCCGGCGGTATCGATAGCTCCCAATCTGGCAAACCGAAACCATCACTCCTCTCTGTGACACGAAGCGGCGACCTGTTAAGCACCGTCAGAATCGGTCTATCAGGGCTGTACGAGGAGATGGATGGATGGACCGGGAAACGGGCAACCGGAAGGCGATCTACTGGGCATGCGTGCTCGCGCTCTTCACGGCAGCGCTCGCCAATTCGCTTCGCGCTGGCGCGGCGGGGGCAATAAAGACAGCCATGCTCGATCCAATCGACGCTCAGCATTCGGGCGAGATGATCGGGTCTGTCCTCGGCAGTTCATTCCTTGGCTTCGCGTTGAGCTTGCTTGTGCTAAGTCCGCTCCTTGACCGGCTGGGCGCAAAGAAGGTGGTGATGTTCGCTGCGTTCTGTTTCGTTACAGGCCCGGCGCTTGTGCTGCTGGCAGCGGGGACTGGCAGCTCGGTCTATACGTTGCTCAACGTCGCGATGGTGATCTGGGGCTTTGGATGGGGCGCAACCGAAGCCTCTATCAATCCCGTAACCGCCACAATTTATGCAGACGACAAGACCGGCAAGCTGAACAGTCTCCACGCATGGTGGCCAGCGGGAATCATCCTGGGTGGCCTGCTGAGCGTTGTGATCTTCAAACAGTTGCACCTCGACTGGCGGATTGCCATCGTCTTGCCAATGGTGCCCGGCGCCGTGCTCGGGCTTTGGGCCAGTCGGCTCGACTTTCCGCAGACCGAAAGTGCGGTGCAGGGTGTTAGCTTCAACGAAATGCTCGCCGAACCGTTCAAGCGGCCCACTTTCTGGGTCTTTTTTGCCATCATGTTCCTGACAGCGTCTGCAGAATTGGCACCGGGCGCCTGGGTTGATGTGACACTTTCCGAAACGGTCGGGATGCCGGGGATCCTCGTGCTGGTCTATGTATCCGCCATCATGTTCGTGATGCGCCACTTTGCCGGCGCGCTGGAACATCGACTGTCCGACATGGGATTGCTGTTCATATGCACGGTGCCCGCCGCGCTGGGACTTTATCTCCTGAGCACCGCCAATTCGCCAGTTACCGCGTTGATTGCTGCGACCTTTTGGGCCTTTGGCGTGTGTTTCATGTGGCCGACCATGCTTGCAGCAGTGTCTCGCAGGTTTCCGCGCAGTGGTCCTTGGGGTATCGGGCTGGTCGGGTTTGCGGGGGCGTTGGCGATCTATTTCGTCTTGCCCAAACTGGGGCAAATCTATGACGAGGCAAAGCTTGCCAAGGCTGGAGGCAAAGAAGCTTTCGAAACGTTGCAAAAGGGATCGCCCGAACTTCACGCCGTTCTGGCTCATGCCGCCGAAACCTCTTTCCAGACCATCGCAGTGATCCCCGTGCTGCTGTTCTTCGTATTCGGCGCTGTTTGGTTCTTCGAGCGTGGACGAAAGACAAAATGAAGGTCGGGATGAACCTGCTGCTTTGGACCGGGCATGTCACCGAGGCTCACGTTCCCCTGTTCAGGGCGCTTAGGGATACGGGCTTCGACGGGGTCGAAGTGCCGATCTTTGACGCCTCGGACCCGGGCCATTACCGCCATCTGGCGTCGATCCTCGATGATCTCGGTCTAGCCCGGACGGTAACGGCCACAATTCCAAGCAAGGCGTGCAGTCCGATCTCAAACGATCCCGCCGTGCGCCAGGCGGGATTTGATCATCTCTCTCGTGTGATCGAATGCTGCGAGGCGCTGGGGGCCGAAGTGATGGCAGGTCCTTGGTACCAGCCGCTCGGCGTCTTTTCGGGACAGGGGCCACAGCCCGTTGAATATGAACGGTGCGCAGAGGTCCATCGCCGCGTCGCGCCCATCGCCGCTGGCGCGGGGCTGGTTTGCGCGCTGGAAGTGCTGAACCGCTTTGAATGTTATCTGTTCAATACATGCGAACAGGCGAGCGACTATCTCGACCTGTTGGGTGAACCCGGTTTCGGGATTCATTTCGACACTTTCCACGCCAATATTGAAGAAAAGGACTCGGTCGGCGCTGTGGAATCTGCTTGGGCCAAAGGCCATCTTCGCCATGTCCACATCAGCGAGAATGACCGCGGCACGCCCGGAAAGGGCCAGGCGAAAATTCGCGAGACGATCGCTGCGCTCAAACGCCTTGGCTATCAGGACTGGCTGACGATCGAAGCATTCGGCGGAACCGTGCCTGACCTTGCCGCGGCAACCCGCGTCTGGCGGCCGTTTTTTGCTTCCGAAGAAGAGGTCTACACCGAAGGCCACCGCTATATTCATGAATGCTGGGCCGGGGAAGGAGAATGACAATGAATGGTTTCTCGATGGATCGGCGCGCGCTCATGCAGCACGCCATGCTGCTGCTTGGGGCCACGACCGTTTCGTCGTGCAACTTCTTGCCAGGCGCCTCCAAGCCAGCGACGCTGAGCAGCAATGAGATTGAGACGCTCAACGCCTTCGCTGACACCTTGATCCCGGTTACGGACACGCCGGGCGCCTTGGCCGCCGGGGTTCCAAAGACACTGGCGCAGATGTTTACGGATTGGGCCTCGCAGAAGACGCGCGACGAACTTTCAGGGGCACTGCAGCGGCTGGACGATGCGGCCCGCAAGGCAAAGGGCAAGGGCTTTGCCGAACTGTCCGCAGCGGATCGTCAGACCTTCCTTTCCGGGCATGACAAGGCCGCCCTGGTTGACGTGCCGCCTCCGCCGGATGCGCCGAAGGGCAACCCGTTCGTGCCACTCGTATCGGTGGTCGACAACGGTTATGCCAAGCTCAAGGAACTCGTGGCGGTTCTCTATTACTTCAGTGAAATCGGACTGACCAAAGAGCTGGTCTATGAGCACGTTCCGGGCGGCTGGACAGCCTCGGTCAAAGTTACGCCAAAAACTCGCCCTGCCATCACTTTTGGAGCTTTTTGACATGATGTTCGACGCAATCGTGATTGGCTCCGGCATGAGTGGCGGCATCGCTGCCAAGGAATTGTGCGAGAGGGGCCTCAAGGTCTTGATGATCGAGCGCGGCAAGATGATCGATCCCGACAAGGATTATATGGATCATCTGATGCCTTGGGAATTGCCGAACGGCAACAAGGTTCCCGAAGACGAGGTGGCCGAGCATTGGCCGATGCAATCGATGTGCTATGCATTCGGTCCGACGACGAAGCAGTTTTTCGCCAAGGATAGCGAGCAGCCCCTTTCCACACCACAAGACAAGCCATTTGCGTGGATCAAGGGCGACCACCTCGGCGGGCGCTCAGTCATGTGGGGTCGTCAAAGCTATCGCATGTCGGAAATGGACCTCGGGGCCAACGCAAAGGACGGTCACGGCGTGGACTGGCCCATTCGGTATGCCGACCTGGCGCCCTGGTACGATCATGTTGAGAAGTTCATAGGTGTGGCTGGTTCCAAGGAAGGCCTTCCGCAACTGCCCGACGGCGAATTCCTGCCGGCATTTGAACTCAATGACGCGGAAAAGCTCTTCAAGGCGGCCGTTGAGCAAAAGTTTCCTGGACGAAAGGTGATTTCAGGTCGTGTCGCCAACCTGTCGCAGGCCCAGCCTCAGCACATAGAATTGGGTCGCGCCAGCTGCCAGGCCCGTTCAATCTGCGAACGTGGATGCCGCTTCGGCGCGATGCATTCCACGCTCACCTCCTCGCTTCCGGCTGCAAAGCGGACAGGAAACCTGACGCTTGTAACCGATGCCATTGTGCATTCCCTTGTTCATGATCCGAAGACGGGCCGAGTGACTGCCGTCAAGGTGATCGACGCCAAGACGAACGAAGGTCGCACTTATGAGGCGAGGATATTTTTCCTCAACGCCTCGACACTGGGATCGGCGCAGATCCTCCTCAACTCCGCCAGTGAGGCCAATCCGCGAGGTTTGGCCAATGGGTCGGATCAGGTTGGCCGCAACATAATGGATCACATCTATGGGCTGGCGACGATCGCGATGTTTCCGGGACCCGAAGACAGCTACTATCATGGACGCCGCCCGACGGGGATTTACATCCCGCGGTTCCGCAACGTGACAGAAGATGCAGCGGGCTATGTTCGCGGTTACGGCTATCAAGGCGGAGTCTTCCGCGCCGGTTGGAAGGAGCTTGCGCTGAAGCCGGGCGTTGTCGGAGCGGAGGTGAAGGCCCGTGCCCATACGCTCGGCCCTTGGGTCGCGGTCGTCGCGGGCTTCGGAGAAGTCCTGCCAAATCCTGACAACCGCATGACTCTTCACGCCAGCCGCAAGGACAAGTGGGGCATTCCAATACCGCATGTTGAATATGCAATCGGCCCAAATGAGAAGGCGATGATCAAGCAGGTGCTGGACGATGGCCGGGCCATGCTCGAAGCGGCAGGTGGCACAGTCATCAATCAATCCGAAGAAGCAGCGCTGCCGGGCCTGGGAATTCACGAAATGGGAACCGCGCGAATGGGCCACGACCCAAAGACTTCAGTGCTCAACAAGTTCAACCAGGCACATGAAGTCGCGAACCTGTTCATCACAGACGGATCTGCGATGGCCTCATCTGGCTGCCAGAATCCCTCGCTGACCTATATGGCGCTTTCGGCTCGCGCGGCAGACCACGCCGTGCAATTGCTCAAGGAGCAGCAATTATGAGGATCGTTCGGGCCCTTTCACTTGCGTTTGCGGCCGTCTCTTCTGCTTGGCTGGTTCCAGCGCCGGCTCAGGCCAAGGCGCCACCAATGCTTGATTGCGCGGGCCGCGATGCGCCGTTTTCGATCAACAGCCCGTTCATCGACGTTCTGCTCAATGCTGAGGCACGCAGATTGGCAGAACTGGCAACTGGTCAGGATTTCAGCAAGGGCGACCCGGTGTTCGTTGGGACGAAGCCACCCAGCTTTGCGTCTATCCTGACCATCAAGGAAGCCGCAGCCTTTGCTGGCGTCGATCTCAAGATCCTGCCGGACCTCGACAGAAAGCTGCGCGCACTTCCCGTCTCCCACGCGGACAAGATCGCCCGCTGCGCCCGCTACGATAACGACCGACCCAGATTCGCCCTTCAAAAGGGCAAGAAGCCGCGCTTGCTTCTCTTCGAGAAGATCAACGGATTTCGCGACGCGCCCTCGGTTAACGCCGCGCATGCAGCGATTATAGCGATGGCAGAGCGCAAAGGCTGGACGTTGGCGATCACCGACAAGGGCGGAGCCTTCAATTCGGCGACCCTTGGACATTTCGATGCCGTGATCTGGAACAACATTTCTGGTGACGTGCTTACGCTTGGCCAACGCCGGGCCTTTCAGGACTACCTCAACGGCGGCGGCGCTTTCGTCGGAGTGCATGGCTCTGCGGGTGATCCCATATATTTCTGGGATTGGTATCCGGACACCCTCATCGGAGCGCGATTTGCGGGCCATCCGATGAATCCGCAGTTTCAGGAGGCGCGCATCACCGTAAACCAGAGCAGCGTGCTCGCCGAAGGACTTCCCTCCGAATGGCGAATGACGGACGAGTGGTACTCGTTCAAATCCAGTCCAAGAGCAACGGGTGCTCAAGTCGTGCTCAGTCTCGATGAAAGCACCTATCGACGCCAGGGCCGTTTTGGCGAACCACTCGACATGGGCGCTGATCATCCTCTTGCCTGGACCCGGTGCATCGGGAAAGGCCGAATGTTCTATTCTGCAATCGGCCATTTACCTGAGACCTACAGTCAGCCGCAGCATGTCAGGCTGCTGGAGAACGCAATCTCATGGGCAGCTACAAATAGCTCGCAATGTCGCAAGCCTTGACAAAAAATTACCCCTAGCCGCGATTCAACAAGGCCCTATGTTCCTAAATGCGTAGCGATTGGTGCATATCGGCAAGAGCATCGCCATTTGAGCTGTAAATTGTTTCCCACATGCCTTGGTAATTCGCGAGATTCAGAACTCCGGCACGCATAGCGTGTGTGGGAAGGGTATTTGGAATCATTGAATAACTTGATTTCACGGCTGAAACACGGGTTCGATTCCCGTAGGGGTCACCAAGGCAATCCAGCTTTTAGGGCTTGTATCCCGACGCAAGGCACCTAGTCTTCCTCGTGCACGCATGGGGGAAGCGAAACATGGCGAGCCAGCAAGAACACGACACCAATGCCGAGGCCGACCTGCTCCAGCGCGGCTTCAATCGACGCGATGTAGGACGCATCGCTGCGGTGTTTGGAACCGGGGCCTTGGCTGCGAGCGCAGGGCGTCCCGCCTGGGCGGCTGCACCGGCCAAACCGGCTTCAAAGCTGATGCTGGATTCGAACGAATGCTGGACTGGGCCTATGCCCGCCGGCATTGAAGCGGCGCGCAACATGCTGGCGCGCTGCAACCGTTATGAGCCAGACGGCGAACGCGCGGCCTTCATCCGCGCCGCAGCTACATTCGACAAGGTGCCGGAAGATCATATTTCGCCCTGGCCCGGTTCGAGTGACCCGCTGAGTCGTGCGGTCGTGACCTTTGCTTCTCCGACGCGGGGCGTCGTCACAGCCGACCCGACCTTTGAGCTCGCTTGGGATACCGCAACCTGGTTGGGTGTGCCCTTGCGCAAGGTGCCGCTCACGTCTGACTATCGGCATGATGTAAAGGCCATGCTTGCCGCCGGTCCGGACGCCGGCCTGTTTTACGTCTGCACGCCCAACAACCCGACCGGGACCGTGACTCCGCTGGAGGAAATTGTCTGGCTGGTCAGAAACAAGCCTGCGGGTTCCAAGGTTCTGGTCGATGAGGCCTATATCCATTTCACCACGCAGCCGAGTGCCACCAAGCTTTTTGCCGAGAGTGACGACGTGATCGTGCTCAGGACCTTCTCAAAACTGTTCGGCATGGCGGGAATGCGCATGGGCTATGCGCTGACCCACCCGGCGAATATCGCGAAGATGCAGCGTTATGACGGGGATGTGCAATCAGGCTCCCTGCCCTTGCCGTCATTGGTCTGCGCTACCGCGAGTCTGGGAGAGGCCAGCACGATCGCGCAACGCAGGGCTGAGCTCCAAGCAAACCGTTCTTTTGTCACAGAAGAGATCCGACGGCGCGGCTACACTGTCCTGCCGAGCGAAGCCAATATGGTGATGATTGACTGGGGCGGCCCGCCAGCCAAATCGATGCGAGAGGCCTTCCGCAAGCAAGGCGTCGAGATCGGCAGGTCCTGGTCAATCTGGCCGAGCATTTCACGATTGACCGTGAGCTCGCGAGCAGAAATGATCGCCTTTCTCAGGGCGCTTGATCGCGTGCGAGCGAGCTGATTGCGCCTATTTGTCATTGGTCAGAAGGGAACTGACTGACCGTCCCAGGCAAAAAAGCCGCCACTGTCCTTCGGGGTCAATCCGTCGACAACTGACAAGAGCGCCTCTGCACATATCTGAGGGCTAAAGAGTCGTTCGCTCGGCACGTTGCTTTGAAAGGGCGCAGACAGACTGGTTTCAACCGTGCCGGGATGAAGCGCGACCGCAATGGCATCCGGATTGCGATGAGCAAGCTCTACGGCGAATGTCCGGATAAGCATGTTGAGCGCTGCCTTGGAGGCACGATAACTGTGCCAGCCACCCAGCCTGTTGTCCCCGATTGAACCGACACGCGCAGACAAGGCGGCAAAAACCGCGCGCCTGTCCCTGTGCATAAGCGGGAGGACATGCTTGGCGATCAAAGCCGGGCCGATCGTATTGAGGGCGAAGACGTGCGCCATCCGCGCAGGATCGATCATCCTCCAGGATTTTTCGGGCCCATCGCCGCTCTCAGTGTGCAAGACGCCCGTTGCGACAATGACCAAATCGACGGGACCCGTTTCCGCAATGGTGCTGGCAGCAGCGGCGATGCTTGACTCGTCCGTCAGATCAAAACGGAAATCGCCACCCTCGGAGCGCGTGCCTGTCGACACGGTTGCAAAGCCCCCTGATCGGCGAAGCTGGGTCGTGATTGCTGCCCCAATGCCCCCGGACGCGCCGAAGATGACTGCATTCTTCCCGCTCATTGGCCGCGGCAGGCGTCCCATGCCGCCATCGCGCGGGCCCGTGCTGCCTCATGCCCAATAATCGGCAAGGGATAGCCTGGAGGCGTGCAGCCATGTTCATGAGGCATATGAATTGTCTCATCCGGAAGATGGGCCAGTTCGGGCACATATGTGCGAATATAGTCGGCCATTTCGAACTTCGGGCTTTGCAGGAACGGCGCCATCATGCGTGAAAAAACGGGTGCGTCGACTCCCGACCCGGCGACATATTGCCAGTTCATGGCGTTTGCACCGATATCGGCATCAAGAAGTGTGTCCCAGAACCATTGTTCGCCGCGCCGCCAATCGATCAGGAGATGCTTGATGAGGAAGGATGCGGTGATCATGCGCACCCGATTGTGCATCCATCCGGTCTGCCAAAGTTCGCGCATGCCCGCATCGACAACAGGATAGCCTGTCAGACCGCGCGTCCAGGCCGCAAAGTCGGCCTCAGCTTCCGGCCCATCACGCCAGGGGAAGCGATCGAACAATGCCCGGCCATTGCGTGTCGCATAGTCCGGAAACTGATCGACGAGATTGAGGCCATGCTCCCTCCATGCAATTTCGCTCAGGAAGCTCCGCGCCTTTTCGCCTGCTTGCTTGGCGGCATGATGCCAAAGCGTTGCGGGAGAAATCTCGCCGAAATGAATATGCGGCGACAGCCGCGACACGCCGGGTCGCGACGGGAAGTTGCGTTCGTCCTCATAGGCGCCAAGTTTTGGCAAGAAGGCCCGGAAAGCGGCCCGAGCGCCCTCCTCTCCCGGTGTCCATACGTTGAATCCGCCCGACCAGTCGGGGCGCCGGGGCAGAAGTGTCCATTCATCAAGCCTGTCGCTATGCGGAAAGATTGACGGTGGCGGGACATGCTCAGGAGCAGCCAGAGGTGCAGGAGGTGGCATATGTTCCAGCAGCTTTCGGAACCAGGGCGTGAAGACGCGATAGCGTTCTCCTGAACCGTTCAGCAGCAATCGCGGATTGAACAGATGATTGCCCTCATGGAGGACAGTATCGATCCGGACGCTCAACTCGTTTTCGGCGCGCTGCCACCACGGCTCATAATGGCGCAGGGCATGAACCCGGGTCGCGCCCGTTTCCGCTGCGAGTCCTGGTAGGACATCCTCTGCACGGCCGCGACGCAGGATCAGGCGATTGCCAAGGGCCCGAAAGCCCTCGTCCAGTCGCTCCAGGCTGCGGTGCAGCCACCATCTCTGTGCCGAACCTATCGGGTGAGTTCCAGGGCCAGAATCATCCAGGACATAGACTGGGATAACTGAGCCGTCTGCAACCGCGGCAAGCAAAGCGGGATGATCTCTCAATCGCAGATCCTGGCGGAGCCAAAGCAAGGAAACTGCCAATGTCCAATCACCTTATACGACAATTTGCCCGGGCCTGATTGAGGGAGGAGGCGTCAGGCCCGGGCTGCAGTAGGACGGCCAGATAGGGAAGGACAGCCGTCTGTTGTCGAGATAACAGAGCGGCTGGTTATGCAAAGATGCACGTTGGGGCAGGTTTTCTAGAATCCCGCCTCAATCGCGATGCGAATCGCATCTGCGGTGGTTCGGACCCCCAAGGCCGAAAGAACGGCCGATTTGTGCATCTTCACAGTCCGTTCACTCAAGCCCAGTTCATAGGCAATTTGCTTGTTGAGCTTGCCAGCGGCCATATGGAGCAGGATTTCGCGTTGGCGCCGCGACAGGTTGTCGACCTGGGACAGTGCCTGATCCCGCCGGCTTTGATTGGCACGCGCAGCATCTTCATTGATCTCTACTTGAGACCCGAGGAAATACTCGATTTCGCCAGCTGCATCAAAAATGGGCGCAATCATCACGGCATTGCGGAACGGCGTACCGTCCTTCTTGTAGTTCAGGATTTCAGCCAGAACGGGTTGCCTGTTCCTGATGCCGGTACGCAGGGCGTCAGTCAGCCAGGGCTCGGTATCCTCACCTTTCAGAAATCGACAATTGCGTCCAATAATCTCGTCGGGCTGGTACCCGGTCAATTCCGAGAATGCAGCGTTGCACGCGACGATGGGATTGTCAGGCAAACGAGGATTGCTGACCACGGCCGCAATCGGGCTAGACTGAATCATCTCGGCGGGGTCCATAATTCTGTTCTATTCCAGTTTTGACCAGAATGCTCAATGCACCTTAGTGCAGGTTGTGCGGCGAGCCGCCAAAACGCATTTAACTCAAATGATCTGGTTCTTTGCACTTCTCATTGCGGCCTTCGCAGTTGCAACAGCAACCGCGCTCGTGCGTGGCCTGATGGCATTTTACAAGGACGGCGAGGCGCTGAAAGACGGCTCCGATGCCGCAGTCCTTATGAGAGGCGTTCAACAAAACCGGATGATGTCGCAGCGCGTCCTCTTCCAGGGACTCGCAATCCTGGTGATCGCGCTCCTCGGCGCGTTTGCAACGCAGAACTGATCCCGGCGAAAGGCTGTCGCATGAATTACCAATCGCATGATTTTGAAGCCATTGGCGAAGACGGAAAACTTGCCGTTCCGCATGACGTGCAAGACGCCATCCGGACGCTCCTGCGCTGGGCAGGTGATGATCCAGATCGGGAGGGCCTTCTGGATACGCCTGCCCGTGTTGGCCGTGCCTGGCGTGAATATTGCGGCGGGTATCGCGAAGACCCTGGTCTGCATCTGTCACGCACGTTCGAAGAAGTTGGCGGCTATGATGAAGTTGTCCTGCTCAAGGACATACCATTTCAGTCCCATTGCGAGCATCACATGGCGCCGATTGTCGGGAAGGCATCCATTGCATATCTTCCCCGTGACCGGGTGGTGGGCATCTCGAAGCTTGCACGCGTGTTGCACGGTTATGCCGAACGGCTGCAGGTACAGGAGCGCCTGACTTCGCAGGTTGCACAATGCATCTGGGAGAACCTGAAGCCGCATGGCGTTGCTGTCGTGATCGAGGCGCAGCATGGCTGCATGACCGGGCGGGGCGTGAAGACACCCGGCGTTGGCATGGTAACAAGCCGCCTGCTCGGTTGCTTCCTGGAAGATGCGAGTAGCCGCAAGGAAGTTCTTTCACTCATGGGTCGCTGCTAGGCTGGCCCGGATTTCATGCGGATTGGCATTGTTGGTGCCGGCATGGCCGGCCTTTCCTGCGCAGATGCGCTCTCCCGGCGGGATCATGAGGTAATACTTTTTGACAAGGCACGCGGTGCGGGCGGCAGAATGTCCACCCGCCGACTTGAATGCGACGCGGGCACGATGTCATTCGATCATGGAGCCCAATATTTCACGGTAAGGGATCGGGAGTTTTCAAAGCTTGCAGCGGACTGGTCGTTGCGGACTGTCGCTGCGCCATGGCCAGAAGCCGGCGCTGACGCTTGGGTCGGATTGCCCGGAATGAATGCCGTGATCCGCGACATGGCTTCCCGGCATCGCGTTGAATACGGCTTTCTGGTCAAAGGATTATTCAGGGAACACAGCGGCTGGTGGATATCGGGCGAACACGGAACGCGCGGTCCTTTCGATACCATGGTGATCGCCACTCCATCGGAGCAAGCAGCACCGATGCTTTCGCTGCATGATTTCGCAATGGCACGCGCTGCTCTGGAGGCCCGGTCGCAGCCATGCTGGTCTGCGATGTTTGCATTCGCAAGCCGCCTTCCGTTTGCCAACAATATCCTGAAGGATTCCGGACCGATTGCCTGGGCTGCCAGAAACAATGCCAAGCCGGATCGCGGCGCTGCAGAATGCTGGGTCGTCCAGGCCAATCCAACCTGGTCTCGCGAACATCTGGAGGAAGATCCTGCCCGTATCGAGTCGGCGCTTCTAATTGCGCTGCAGAAGTCGATTGGTGCGACCTTGCCTGAAATAGTGTGCAGCGCCGCTCATCGCTGGAGATACGCGCTTTCGTCCGGCTCCGACAAGCGCGCCCTTTTTAACCCTGACATTGGCCTCGGCGTTTGCGGGGACTGGCTGATCGGGCCTCGCGTCGAATGTGCATGGCTGTCAGGCAAAGAGCTGGGTGATAGAATCGCTAACGAGAGCCTTGTTTGCGGCCCAGTAGAAACGGGAGATTTGGGAGCTTCCCTCCTTTTCCAGCAATCGTCCTGAGACTTTGCGCGCGCTCGATCCGGTTCTGCAAGGCTGTCGAGCAGAAAGAAACATCCAGCCCTTGCCAATTGGCGTATTAATTGGTGTCCTGTGCTGGTGAACGTCTTGCCAGCCCGGCACTAGCGAGAAGGATTGGCCCGCCCATGCGGATGAGAGTGCAAAAATGGCTGGCGGGGCTCTGTGCTACGTTTGTTTCGATTGCCGGCATAGGAGCAGCCAGCGGCGGGACGATGCAGTGGTCTGACCTGCTTGATCGGCCGCGACCCAAGGCTGACGTCAGGATAATCTATGGACCTGACCCGCTGCAGTTTGCCGACCTCTGGTTACCAAGGGGTAAGGCCCCCCACCCTGTTGTCCTCATGGTACACGGCGGGTGCTGGCAAACCGACATCGCCGATGCGAGCATCATGAATTACATCGCTGATGATCTTCGCACGCGCGGCATTGCAGTCTGGAATATCGAGTATCGCGGGGTCGACCGGAACGGTGGCGGCTTTCCGGGGACCTTTCTCGATGTGGCGGCAGCGGCCGATGCGCTCGGCAAACATGGTCCGCACTATCATCTCGAAACCGGACGGGTGGTGGCCTTTGGTCATTCGGCGGGAGGACATCTCGCGCTTTGGCTTGCGGCCCGAAGCCGGATTCCGAAGATGAGCCCATTGTTCCATGAAAGGCCACTTCCGATCGCTGCAGCCATCAGCATTGGCGGATTGCCCGACCTCGAAGCCGCCCAAAGTCCGCCGGGCGACACTTGTGATGCCGAACCCGTGCGAAAGCTTGTCGGAATGGCAAGCAATGAGCGGCCCAATGTCTATGTCGACACATCACCTGTGGCCATGTTCCCCTTTGGAACGCCTCAGATACTTGTGAATGCAACGCGCGACAGAATAGCGCCGCCAATCTTTGCGGAGAATTATGCCGCCAAGGCGAAACTGCATGGAACAGACGTGCGCCGCGTAACCGTGCCGGATGAAGGTCATGTTGAACTGATTGCACCAGGGACAGCCTCCTGGGCGGCCGAACTCGCCGAGATCCGCCGTGCGCTCGGACAGCCTGAAGACTAAATGGGGTCGACCGCCATAACCCTTGAGGACGCCCGGACGCTTGATCGGAGTGATCCCTTTCCCCATCGCAGGCAGAGTTTCTGCTTGCCGGATGGCGTCATCTACCTCGACGGCAATTCGCTCGGCGCTCTTCCTATCGCGACGCCGGGCATAGTGGCCGACACCGTCCAAGGCCAATGGGGGCGTTCGCTTATCAACAGCTGGAACGACCATGACTGGATCGGGGCTCCAGCCCGCATTGGCGACAAGATTGCGTCACTCATCGGAGCACACCCCGGTGAAGTGATCGTTGCGGATTCCACATCGGTCAACCTGTTCAAGCTGCTCACGGCACTCGTCCAGATGAATTCGGATCGCCGCGACGTCGTAACAGAAATGGGGAATTTCCCAACGGACCTGCATATCGCTGACGGGGTTGCAAAGAT
Organism: Aquisediminimonas profunda; assembly: GCF_019443285.1. Taxonomy (GTDB): domain Bacteria; phylum Pseudomonadota; class Alphaproteobacteria; order Sphingomonadales; family Sphingomonadaceae; genus Aquisediminimonas; species Aquisediminimonas profunda. Next base: position 2,405,898 of record NZ_CP080327.1, on the reverse strand, counting down.
GTTCGGAAAGCGGCTTGTTGCGGTCCCATCCAATCAGATCGTTGAGGCGATCGGACCTGACACGGCAACAATTGTGCTTTGCCATGTGCACTATCGCACAGCCTTCCGTCATGACATCAAATCGGTCACGGAGCGGGCGCGCGCAGTTGGAGCACGCGTCATCTGGGACCTGAGCCATAGTATCGGTGCCGTTCCGCTTGACCTTCATGCCGACGGAGTCGAACTGGCCGTTGGCTGCGGCTATAAATATCTGAACGGCGGGCCTGGAGCGCCAGCCTTCCTCTATATCGCCAGGGACCTGCAACCGGAGATGATCTCTCCCATTCGCGGCTGGATGGGGCACGCAAACCCCTTTGCTTTTGACGATGCCTATGTGCCCGCGCCTGGTATTGACCGTTTCCTGGCGGGTACGCCCCCGATCCTCAGCCTTGCCGCGCTGGAAGCGGGCGTGGACCTCATGCTTGAAGTTGATCAGCATGCCCTGTTTGGTAAGTCACAGCGACTGTTCCAAATGTTTGCAGACCTGATGGCAGCGCGCTGTCCCGACTTTGCGCTGATTTCGCCAGACCGGGCCGAACACAGGGGCAGCCATATCGGCTTCGCCCACCCACAGGCCTCTGCCATCATGAATGCGCTGATCGCGCAGGGCGTGATTGGAGATTTTCGCGCCCCCGACGTTCTGCGCTTCGGCCTGACGCCGCTCTACATCCGTTTTGAAGATATCTGGCAGGCAGTGGACATCCTCGCAGGAATCATGGCATCGGGGACTTGGCGCCTTGCCCAACATGCCGAAATCAAGCGCGTGACCTAGGTTGGTTCCACCAAAACGGCACTAATATACGCATGCGGTAAGCATTCGGATGCGAATTTATATGTATTTTTACAAAAATACGCTAAACGTCCCAACAGCCTGTTCGTAAGCAAACCGGCATTAAGGGGATAACATCATGAAAACGCTCAACAATTTGTGTTACAAAATAACCAATATTGTATCATGAGGCAAGCGTTTTCTGTAACAAAGCCTCGGACTATTTAGCCGGAGCCCGCCGTTACTCCGGCAAGAGAATTCAGTCTTTCTGTCCTCCGGGAACCCTGAAAATTCAACGTAACCCTCTCTTTCACCACGGTTTTTTGATTGCTTTCTGATAGCCGAACCGGCGCAGGCGATCGCCCGCGCATGGCCGTTGAACTGCCCGTCTCATTTGTCTCAAACGCACGACCCCACATGCGTGCTGCGATGTCCCTTTCCTCCGGTCCCATCGCACTTGTGTAGATTGCAGTGGTCTTCATGTCGGCATGGCCAAGCCAGCGTTGCACCATATTGAGGGGCACGCCGGACTGGATCGCACTGACGCCAAAACCGTGCCGCAAGCCCTTGGGGCTCGCATGCGTTCCCGCGAGATGGGCCCGTTCCATCACTTCTCGCACCCGCCTGTAACCGGTCATGCGTGACCATGGCCATATCCGTTCGGTCATCTGGATTCTGCCTGTGCGGAGCACAATGCGCAGCGCGTGCAACAGGCCCGTTGGCACCGGAATTGACCGATAAATGTGGCGCCTTCTTTTCTTAAGGCACTCAAAAACAATAATTCTTTCTTCAAAATCGATATTGGCTGGCGTCAGCGCCAAGGCTTCCGAAATGCGGCAGCCGGTCACGGCGATCACCCAGCAGAAGCAATGAACTGCAGAGTCATCACGCCGCGCCTCCTGAAGAAAGCGGCGGGTTTCGGATTGGGTCAGATATTTCCGCTGACCATCGAGGTTGAACATTGTCCAGGACATGATTTGCTTGCGACCTTCGTCTTTGTCGGTGTGTGGATTGACCAAAAAAGACCGGGCGCTCGGGGCCTGGAAAGTGACTGATACACTTTTGGTTATTCCGTCTCAAGTCCGGAATTTGATTCGGGCTTGGGGAGTTCTCTTCTATGGGAATGAAGGCGGTCAGGATGGAACGCGAAGACGCGTTTGGCGAGAAGGGCGTTGCCCCTTGCGACGCCGAGCGCGCCCGTGTTCCTGCCGAATCCGGACTCGCCCTGCACATCCTCAATCTTGACGAGATTGCAGCAGCCTATGGCCAAGGTGCGGCTGTAGCCGCTGCCAATCACGTCGAATGCTTTCTGAATTTTGAGTTACGTGACCAGGATGCACTTGGTTCGGCGGAATATGTGCTCCGCCAGCTGAGCGAGATCCCGGTTGCGTATGACGGCCAGCGCTTTCACCTTTTCGTATCGCTTGCTCCCACGGGTGGCACGGAAAACTGCGCACACAAGGTCTCGCCGACCGTTCACGGCAATCCAGCGTTCCCTGACGACGCTTGGTGTCGGCGCTACCGCGCAGATATGGCGTTGGCCGTCAACCTTTTCGAAGCCATGACGGAGGACCGGCTGGTCCTTGCCTGGCAGCCTGTTGGCGCGTCGCAAAATCCCGCGACAACCCTTTACCACGAATGCCTGATCCGCGCCGAGCCTTCGGGGCCAGACGCGCCAAATGCTTTGGCAGAGTCGGCCGCAGCGTCGGTTGGCGCGCTTGAGCGCCTTGGTCTGATCCGCGCGCTTGATCGCCATGTGATGGCCAGGGCTATCGAGGAGCTGCGCAATGAAGCCCTGATCTCACTGGGCGTCAATGTCTCTGCATTGAGCCTGACCGACGATTTCTGGTGGACTGAGATACTTGCCGACCTGGAGCAATCTCCAAGAATCGCCCGTCGGCTCTTCATTGAGGTGACCGAGACAGCCCAACCAGGTTCGGTGGCGGAGGCGGTCAGCTTTCTGAGGCGTCTGCGAAGGCTCGGTTGCAAGATCGCACTGGATGATTTTGGGGTTGGTCATGCGGCCATCCGGTCCATTCTCACTCTGGCGCCTGATGTTGTGAAGATCGACGGATACTTCATTCACAATGCCAGGACAGCGCCGCTTGGGCCCAAGGCGCTGGAGCACATGATCGGACTTGCGGCGAGTTTTGGCGCCACAGTCATTGTCGAAGGCATTGAGTGCGCAAGCGATGCGCAGATCGCAACCGAAGCCGGCGCGCTATGGTTGCAGGGATATCATTGTGGACGCCCCACAGTGTCGCGCCCCTGGCGACTCAAGGTCCCTGCCCGGATGACCACAAGCGGCATCAGCCTTTCAAATGGCGCTGCAGGCAGGCGTGTCGAACTCTCGCAGCGTGCGGTCGGCACGCATTTCTCAGGAAGCATGCAATGAACTGGAAGAGCACGATCCCGAAATCCGCTGCCATATGCGCGGCTGCCCTTGGCACCCTGTCATTTGCGGTGCCGGCCCATGCGGGCACATCACCGCCCGCTTCGGTCGCTGTCACGCTGGTCATTGACAATAGCTGCACATTCAATGGGTCCGGCACACTGGATTTTGGTACCCGGATCACGGGTACGGCAACGTCCAACATTGATGCTGCCTCCACCGGGCTGACGGTCACGTGCGCCGGGGCATCGCCGACGTCGACCATCAATGTGGACGGCGGGAATAATTTGAGCGGTACCCAGCGGCGATTGCGTGTCGGGGCCACAACCACCTATGTCCCCTACGACCTTTACCAGGATGCGGGTCGCACGACCAAATTCGACCCGACCATTTTTCAGAGCATCCCGGGGGGGCTTCCCGCGGGGACATCTACGTTCACGCTCTATGGCCGGATTCCACTCGGGACGTTCATGCCGATTGGCACCTATGCGGATGCCGTCAAGGCCACCGTCACATTTTGAGACCCTGCGGGGAAAATAGGAGGAAGACTATGAAAAGACAGATTATTTCCGGGCTTGCTGCTGTCGCCGCAATGGCTTCGGTCACTCCGGCGTTCGCCGGCACGGCAAGTGGAACCCTGACATCGACGTTGAACGTCGTGACCACATGCACGATTGGCGCTGGCGGCGGAAATGCCCTGCTCGATTTTGGTACGGTACCTGCCCAGACGCTGACGTCTCCCCTAGATGCTGATACCGGTGCCACACTGCAGATTAATTGTGATGGCAGCGCATCCTCACCAACGCTCGCAATTGGCGCGTCGGCAAATCTTGTGAGCGGCTCTCGCGCGCTGAAAGCCACCGTAGGTGGCGTCGATCGCTTCATTCCTTATGCTCTTTTCAAAGATGCAGGACGTACAACGCCATTTCCGATTAACACGCCCGTGACAATTCCAGCCCTCACGGCAGGGGCGAACACAGAAGTGATTTATGGCCGTATACCTACGGGCACGATTGATCAGGGCACCTACACCGACGTTGTCCCGCTAACGGTCACGTTCTGATCTTCGACCGGGGGATGGGGAGATTGCACATGCGTAATCTGCTGATTGTTGGAGCAGTCGGGCTTTTCGGCATGACGTCTCAGGCTTTTGCCGGGACGGCATCCGGGACGCTCGACGTCACCATGACTGTCGCCAACAATTGCACCCTTGCGAGCGGCGGTGGCAAAGAACCGAACAACTTGGCGGGCGGCAGTGCCGGAAGCAACGGCGTGCTGGATTTCGGTAATCAGGATTCAGGTATCAACCGCTCACCAATCGATGGATCGACTGCCGGCGGGTTCGGCGCCGATATTGTGCTCAACTGCACCGGTAGCACACTGTCTCCCCAAATCTCGTTTGATGCGGGCGCCAATGCCCTTGGGAACCAGCGGCGACTGGCTAGTACCACGGCAGATTCGACGAGTTTTGTGGAATACAACATCTACATCGATTCCGGACGCGCGAACCCCCTGCTGCCAAATCAATTCTATGACCTGGTTCCGGATGCGCTTCCCAGCGGCCTCAATGGCGGAAGAAACGATATCCAAGTCTATGGCCGAGTTGCTGAGGGTCAGGATCTCAAAGAAGGCACCTATGGTGACTCCTTGCGCTTGCAGGTCAACTACTGACCCGATTGCGCCGGTGAACCAGCCGTTTGCCTGAAGCATCACCTCCAAACAGGTCTTTTTGGATTGGAGTGGCCACGATCAGACCATTGGGAGCGGGAAAAGGCGATGCAAACGGCAAAAGAAGAGAGACAGCACCCAAGGTTTGAGGACATGATTGCATCAAGAATCCAATTCCGGCTGCCGTCAGATCTGGCGAAGCCCGGGCAATTGGCTCTTGGAGCAAACCGCTTGGCCATCCGTGCTTTGGCCTCGGCAGTCGCCTGTGTTCTGCCGTTCGTTCCGCTCCCGGCCAGTGCCCAGGCTGTCCTTTCCGGCGGACTCACTGTCCAAATGCAGGTGGGCAGCCGAACGACCAGCACCGGCCCCCAGACGAATGGCGGCGCGCAAACGCTCGGCGCCAATACGACCGACTGCACCGCCAGCACAGTTCCGATGAATTTCGGCAGGATCACCCTCACCAGCGCTGGCGGCTTTCCAAGGGGCCCGGGCGGGCAAGTGCTGAACATTGATGCCGACGGGAAAGTTTTGATTACCTGCAGGCCGGCCGGAAATCCAAATGGGCCCGGCACAAGTTCGGTTGGCATTCAGCTGAGCAGCAGCCACCCATTGGGGCCCCAATACCTGATGACCTTGAACAATTCTGCTTCGACCCAAGGTATCACTTACAATGTCTACAAAAACCCCAGCCGCACAAGTGGCGTACAATTTCTACCAAGTGATACGGTCACTGCGACGGTTCAAGCAGACAGCACTCAGGACATTACCAGCGTCGACTTGTATGGCCGTGTTGGTGTTCCGCTTTTTTCGAATGGTATTCCCGCCGGAACTTATCGCGACTTTTTGACTGTTAATCTATTTTTCTGACGAATTGAACACTTCATGACTTTTAAACCAAATTCGGCTGTCCGTTGCTTTGCCAAGGCAACGCTCTTTGCCGCCGTAACCTCCACGGCATTTGCGCCATCCTTTGCCGCCTCGCTCACCTTCAGCCCTGTCGGTGTCGATGTGCAGGGGCCGGCCAAGGCTGGGAATATGAGCCTGATCAACAACAGCGATGTGCCAACCCGCGTCCAGATCCGTATCTTCAAATGGACGCAGGTGGACGGGAAGGACGTGCTTGAACCCACGCGCGACGTTGTCGCCAGCCCGCCCGTCGCCCTGATCCCGCCGGGCGCCAAATACACGCTGCGCGTCGCGCGGGTTGCCCCCGCGCCCGTCGCTGGGGAAGAGAGTTATCGCCTGCTGATCGACGAGCTTCCGCCGCCAATCGATCCGCGTACCGGATCAAGCGGCGTTCAGTTGCTGCTTCGCGCCTCCATCCCGGCCTTTTTCAGCGATGCGGCAGCGAAGCCCAGTGTGGAATGGCGCGTCTGGAACGAAGGCGGCAAGCTCCACGTCCGCGCCAGCAACAAGGGCAATCTTCACCTCAAGCTAACGGACTTCACAGTCGACGGGCCATCGGGTTCGACCAAGATCTCTGCAACCGGATCGGGGGCCTATGTCCTGACCGGATCGACCCTGACCTATGAATCGGAACCGGGCGCGCCGACATATCCAGTCGGCACGCAGGTGACCGTCAGTGCGGCCAAGGGCACGCCATTTGCCGTGCGCCAGCAAGTTGCGATTTCGACCCCCTGAGAGACAGAGCGGGGGAATTGACATGGTGCGTCGGCTCAGGCTCCTGTCGACAGCTTTGGGCACAATGGCAGGTTCCGCCTTGCCGGGTGGCGCAGCTGTTGCTGCAACACCGCGCCTGCCGATCGATCCCGCCGCATTCAGCGATGACAGCCTGGCCTATCCACCGCCCCGTCTGGATTATGATCCGGATGTTCTGGGCATGGCCTGCGCGCCCGGTGCGTCCGGCTGCCTTGATGTTGTTGCGTCGAACAACCTTGTCGCGGCCAGCGACGTACCGGAGACACCCGGAACCGGGACACAGGTTCTGGCCCTCTCTCCAAGCGTGAATGACGAAGCGCAAAGCGAAATCTTTGCCGTGCAGCGGAGTGAAACCGGGGCATTCAGCATCACGGCCGCCGATTTGAGGTCTGCCCGCATCAAGGTGCCGTCGAACATACCGGATGCAGACTATGTCGCATTGTCGAGCCTGCCGGGTGTTACCGCAAGATATGACGAAGCCAGCCAGGGCCTTGCACTCGACGTGCCGGATCCGTTGCGCGTGCCGCTGGAACTTGCCGTCACAAAGCCGCGAGACAAGGTCGACCTCTCGAAACTGAGCACGCAGCCAAACGTTCAGCTCAACTACAGGCTGCTTGCGAGTAGCGCACTCTCCGGCGTTGGCAGGGACACGCTCGACGGGGATGCGGTCCTGGTCGTGTCCAACCGCTTTGCGCAACTGGTCAACAGCGCGACATTCGGAACGGGGGTCGGCTTTGTCCGTGGAGAGACTGTTGCGCGTCTCGAAGACCCTTACAAGGTGCGCACCTATGCCTTGGGGGACGTGATCACAGGCGCGGTGGGCTTTTCGGACGCGGTGCGGCTTGGCGGGTTTCAGGTCCAGAGCAATTTCCAGCAACGACCGGACATTTTCCGCGGTCCGCTTCCCCAGTTCGCGGCGAGCGCTGCCCTGCCCTCCGCAGTCGATCTCTATGTGGACAGCCTGAAGGTGTTTTCCACCAATGTCCCGCGTGGACCATTCGTCCTGCAGTCCCTGCCCCAACTGAGTGGCCGGACGTTGAGTGTGGTCACGACAGACCTTTCAGGCCGTCAAACGCGCATTTCAAAGCCCTATTATTATGCGCCAGGCCTGCTGCGACATGGGGTTTCCGAATACTCGTTCGAGCTCGGCTTTCCGCGGCTCGGTGGCTCCAGCACATTGGGGAATTATCTCGACTTCCTGGCAACATCCGCGGCGGTGCGATACGGGCTGACCGACCGGTTCACGATTGAGGGACATGCCGAGGCCGGTGGCGGACTGATCAACGGCGGAGGCGGCTTTGCTGCGGCGCTCGGCTATTTCGGTTCACTCAACGGATCGCTCAGCGCGAGCCGCTTCAAGGGGAAGGATGGCGCACGGGCGACGCTTGACTATCAGGTCGGCCTGGGCGGGATCAGTGGCTTTGCCTCGATCGTGCGGGAATTCGGGACGTACACCACGCTGGGCGATGTTACCACGATCCGGGGCTTGAGTGTGTCTCCCGCCGGTTTTCAATTGCGGCGGGCCAAGGAAAGCATCGATCGTGCGGGTATCTTTTTCCAGCTTCCGTTCGATCCGACGACGATCGACCTTGCCTACAACCGGTTGAACCTTGGCTTTGGAAAGACCCGCACGGCCAGTGCCGGCTTCACGCGCAGGATCAATGATCGCCTGTCACTCAACGGCACCATGCTTGTCGACCTCGAACGGAACAATGCGATCTCGGCACGGATCAATCTCAACATCCGGCTCGGATCCTTTGCAACGGCAACCGTCGGGGGCGATCATGTTCCGGGGCGCAACACTTACGCTGTGACAGTCAATGGGTTCAATGCGGGGCGACAGAATCAGCTTGGCTATTCGCTCTCGCAACGCGGAGACGATGAGGGCAATGCGACGCGTTCGGGCCGCCTCGACTATCGCCTTCCCCAGGTCCTGCTTTCAACGTCCATCGACCAGAGCCGCGGAAATGTTCGCGGGCAGCTTGCGGCAGAAGGCGCAATCCTGTTTGCCGACAAGCGCCTTTTCCCGGCCAACCGTATCGGGGAGAGTTTTGCCCTCATCAAGAATGCGGGACCGGGAGCCGAAATCCTCCAGAACGGCCGGCGCATTGCGCGGTCTGACAAGAACGGCAACGCATTGCTGCCTGAACTCGAAGCCTTTGATGAAACACGCATCAGCCTGGACCCGACACGGCTGCCGACCGATTTCGAAGCGCGCAATGGAACAGAATTCAATATCGTGACGTCGCGGCGCAACGGCGCCCTGATCGACTTTGGGGTTCGAAAGGTCTTTGCAGGGATTGTCGTGATCGTCGACAAGGACGGCAAGCCGTTTCCGCCTGGCACACAGGTTCTGCGGGATGGCTTCGATCCTGAAGTCATGGGCTATGATGGCGAAGTCTTTCTGCGCGATCTCAAGCCAATCAACGAAATCACGATCGACCGCGGCGAAGCCGGCCTTTGCAAGGGCAGTTTCGCCTATGCGGAAAAGGATGCCGAACAGCCAAGAATAGGGCCAGTGACATGCCAGTAAACCTCTCCCAGACTCGACACTTCACTCGTCTGCTTATTTCGGTCTTGCTTGCCGTAACGCTTCTTGTCGGGGGAATTGTCCTGCCTGCCCCGGCGCGGGCAGCGCCCACGGACAATTGGCAATGCACTCCCGAACTGGAAGCGCTTCTGCCCGTGGCGCTATCGGCAAATACCCCCGCGGGTCAGCGAACCGACAAGCGGACGATTTCGCTCAACTGCACATTCGATGTCACAAATCGCGGCAATGCGCTGGTCACCCTTTGCCTCTCCGCTCCCTTGGGTAACAACCCGGATGGCGTTACCCGGCAAGCCCGCAGCGTGGTCGGCAATACACGCGTTCACTATGCCCTGACTGCAGAGCCTGGCAATGTTCCAAACGTCCAGCCGCAGGTCCTTGACGCGCTCACCCCGGCGCTCAAACCACTCTACAGTGTCATGATCCAGACCAATGGGCCAGGCCAGCAGACGTTCCGACATCAGTTCAAGCTGGTGACGGAGTTTGAGGCATTGACCAGAAGAGGCCTGGATGCAGGCGACTATGGCGATTTGTTGAGCGGCTTTGTGGTGTCGATTCATCAGGGCGGAAATTGCGGACCAGTCCTGTGGGGTCCGCCAAACAACGCGATAGGCGAACTTGCCAACCTGCCAATTGCAGCAAGACTGGCGCCACAATGTGATTTCCTGATCAATCGGAAGCTCGACTTTGGCACCACTTCGGTCTCGGTTGCCGGTCAGAACGCTGATGGCTTGATTACGTTGTCCTGCCTCACCAACCTGCCGAATGTCACGATCTCAATGGGCACAGGTAACAATCCAGCGACGAGTGGTGGCCCGGTCACGCGCCAGATGCGCAGAAGCGATGGCGCCGCCACGATTCCCTATCTGATATTGAAACCCGATGGTACGGAATGGAGTCAGTCCGGCTCGATCATCCCCGGCACCCCTCTGGATGTGCCTGGCATCGAAGGCATGTCCGTTCCGATTTCAGGTCTCATCCCGCAAGGCACGCCCCTGCCGCCCACTGGAAACTATAGCGACGCTGTGATCATCATGCTGAGTTTCTAGGGATTCAGGCTGCTACCAGTTCCAGCGATGTCTCGATCTCGCTACGTGTCGCCAATGCTTCTACATGGAGCGTCTTGATGCCGATATCCTTGGCGCGCGCGAGCAGCCTTTTGGTCCGGGCGCCGCCCGGAAACGCGAGCAGACCATCCGGTCGGCCATCTTCGAGCATGAAATCATCCCGCTCGACGTCACCCCGCTTTCCAAGCGAAAAGTTTGCGGGATAACGGACCAGACGCACAGCATTGCGTCGCGCCCAGCTTTCGGCAGCGCTGCCCAATGCCGGAAGTCCTCCATGGATGAGGACAGTGACTGGATTTTCAGCATGGAGTTGCGCAAGCGCATTTTCCACCATCAGTTGATCGTCAAAGTGACGGCCACCACAAACAAGCAATCGCATTACATCCCCCAGCCCGGCTTTTGTCCGGTCCTGCTCTCCAGTTACGCGGACAACCCGGTTTGCGCCAAAATGGATGCAAACTGTTGTAACTGACGACGAACGGCGCGCTTTGAGCAGTTCACCAACGAAGGCGAATGTGGAGTCTATTTATCGAGATCAAGTGCGTAGCCAGCTGATCGCACGGTTCTGATCAAGTCGGGCATACCCGGCAAGTTCACGGCCTTGCGAAGACGCCGGATATGGACGTCGACTGTTCGCAGTTCGATATCACTGTCCATGCCCCAGACGGCATCAAGAAGGCGTTCGCGCGAAAATACGCGCCCCGGGTGCTCGAGGAAATGACGGAGCAGCCTGAACTCTGTTGGTCCCAACTGGAGCAGATGCCCTGCCCGGCGGGCCTTGTGCGCAACCGTATCCAGTTCCAGATCTCCATAGGCCAGCAATTGGCCTGCCAGCGCAGGACGCATCCGACGCAGGATTGCGGCGACTCGGGCAACGAGCTCCCGCGGCGAAAAGGGCTTGGTGACATAATCATCAGCCCCGGTTTCCAGACCGCGGATACGATCTTCTTCTTCGCCGCGCGCTGTCAGCATGATGATTGGAACATTGGCTGTATCGGTAGCGCGGCGCAGGCGCCTGCAGACTTCGATGCCGGACAGGCCTTCGATCATCCAATCCAGCAAGACAATGTCTGGGGGCGCTTCTCTCGACAGTAGCAACGCTTCTTCGCCGTCCGGCGTGCGGACAACGTCATAACCTTCCTGCTCGAAATGCCACTGAAGCAGCTCAGCGAGCGCCGTGTCGTCTTCGACGAGCAACAGGCGAGGCTTGCTCATGCCGGTCCGCCGGTGCCCCGTTCGCGCTCGGCCGGATGCGTTCCAGTTGCTGCATAATGGACCATTTCGGCAATGTTGGTTGCGTGATCCCCAATGCGCTCGAGGTTCTTGGCAACGAACAGCAATTGCGCAGCGCTTGAGATGGTTGTGGGGTTTTCCATCATGTGTGAAACAAGGTTACGAAAGATGCTGTCGTAGAAATTGTCGACCTTCTGATCACGGGCAATCACATCCGCGGCCTTCTCGGCATTGCGCGCTGCATAGGCATCCAGCACATCATGAACCATCGATGCCGCAATGTCTGACATTGCCGGCAACAGGGTCAACGGTTCGATCTTTGAACGCCCTTCGACGGCTGCCGATCGCTTTGCGATATTCTTGGCATAATCGCCGATCCGTTCGACGACGCCGGAAATCTTGAGCGCCGCTACCACCTCGCGTAAATCGTCTGCCATCGGCGCACGCAGCGCAATGATCTTGACCGCGAGTTGATCAACTTCGGCTTCGAGCGCGTCGATCTTGCGATCATCCTCGACCACCTTTTGCGCGGCGGCACTGTCGTGGCGGACCAAGGCTGCCATTGCGCCCTGGATTGCGACTTCGGCAAGGCCCCCCATCTGCGCGATAAGCCCGCGCAGCTGGCTGATGTCGTCGTCAAAAGACTTGACGGTATGTTCATTCATGACATGCGCTCCTAGCCGTAGCGTCCGGTGATATAATCCTTGGTGCGTGTTTCACGCGGATTGGTGAAAATATCCGAGGTCGCTCCATACTCGACCAGATTTCCAAGATGGAAGAATGCCGTCCTCTGTGAAACGCGCGCAGCCTGCTGCATCGAGTGGGTCACGATGACGATGGCATAGCGGCCGCGCAAATCATCGATCAGTTCTTCGATGCGCGCTGTTGCAATTGGATCCAGCGCGGAACAAGGTTCGTCCATCAGGATTACTTCGGGATCAACCGCGATGGCGCGAGCAATGCAAAGGCGCTGCTGCTGCCCACCCGAAAGTGCTGTTCCACTCTCACTCAGGCGGTCCTTGACCTCTTCCCACAAGCCAGCACGCTTGAGCGATGTTTCGACTATACCATCGAGTTCGCTCTTGTTCGCAGTCAAGCCGTGGATGCGCGGGCCATAAGCAACATTCTCGTAGATCGACTTGGGAAAGGGATTGGGCTTCTGGAACACCATCCCTACCCGGGCACGCAACTGCACCACGTCCATTCCGGACGTGTAGATGTCTTCGCCGTCCAGCGTGATTGTTCCTTCGAAGCGGCAGCTCGCAATTGTATCATTCATACGATTGAGAGCCCGAAGAAAGGTCGATTTCCCGCAGCCTGAGGGACCGATAAAGGCCGTCACATGCTCGGTTGCGATATCGATCGAAACAGAGTCGATCGCTTTCTTGTCGCCATAGTAAACCGACACATCGCGCGCGGTCATCTTGAGGGTTTGTTCTGACATGTCTTGGTTTACCAGCGTTGTTCGAAGCGATTGCGGAGGTAGATGGCGATCCCGTTCATCGCGATCAGGAAGACGAGAAGGACAATGATTGCCGCTGATGTATTCTGGACGAAACCAGAATCCACTTCATCAGACCAGAGAAAAATCTGCATGGGAAGCACAGTTGCCGGCGCAACAATGCTGTCCGGAGGTGTCGCGACAAACGCCCTCATGCCTATCATCAGAAGCGGAGCGGTTTCGCCCAAGGCTCGTGCCATGCCGATAATCGTACCGGTAAGAATGCCCGGCAAAGCGAGAGGAAGCACGTGATGGAAGACCACCTGCACCCTGCTTGCGCCAATGGCGAGGGCAGCATCCCGGATCGATGGCGGCACGGCCTTGATCGCGTTACGCCCCGCAATGACGATGACCGGCATTGTCATCAGCGCAAGCGTCATGCCGCCAACCAGCGGCGCTGATCGAGGTAACTGGAAAGCGTTGATGAAGACGGCGAGACCGAGGAGGCCAAAAATGATCGACGGAACGGCAGCCAGATTGTTGATGGAGACTTCGACGACGTCGACCCAGCGGTTCCTCGGCGCAAATTCCTCAAGATAGACAGCAGCAAGCACGCCCATTGGGAACGACAGGGCAAGTGTTACGGCCATCGTCAGCAGGGAACCCTTGAAGGCACCCCAGATACCAGCTGTCTCAGGATCCGTTGAGTCAGAGTTCGAGAGGAAGGACACGTCGATCCCCCCGACGCCATTGGCAACCATTGTTATTATAAGAAATGCCAGGAATGACAGCGACATCACGATCGCCGCAATCCCGACCCATTTGAACCGTCGCTCCGACGCATAGCGCCTGGCGAGCTTGCGGCTCATTTCCGGGCTTTGCCAAAGGGAGGAATGATCAGTCATAGGCCTCCCGGAAGCGCTTGACGACCCTCAGCGCAACGATGTTGAGCAGCAAGGTGACAACAAATAGCACAAGGCCCAAGGCAAAAGCGGACATTGTCTTGGGCGTATTGAAATCCTGGTCCCCGGTGAGGAGCGCGACGATCTGGAACGTCACGGTTGTCATGCTCGCAAAGGGATTGGCCGAGAGGTTGGCGGCCGCACCGGCAGCCATCACCACAATCATGGTTTCGCCAATGGCGCGGCTGATCGCAAGCATTACACCGGCAACAATGCCGGGAAGGGCTGCGGGTACAAGGACGCGCTTGATTGTCTCCGATGTCGTCGCACCCATGGCCAGTGAGCCGTCGCGCATTGCCTGCGGCACCGCTGCAATGCTGTCATCGGCCATTGAAGAGACGAAAGGAATGATCATGACGCCCATGACAAGTCCTGCTGCAAGAGCACTTTCAGTCGAAGGGTTTTCCATGCCCAATTTCACAGCAAGATCCCGGACGAGCGGCGCGACGGTCAGGGCAGCAAAATAACCATAGACGACCGTCGGAACCCCGGCGAGGATCTCAAGCAGCGGTTTTACCCAGGCACGAAGCCGCGCATCCGCATATTGCGTCAGGAAAATCGCACTCATCAGCCCCAAAGGAATTGCGACAATCATTGCGATGATCGCGCCAATGAAGATTGTTCCCCAAAAGAGCGGGATCGCACCAAAATTTTCGCCCAGATCGGGACCGCCTTCAGCTGTCGGGTTCCAGTGAAGGCCAAACAGGAAATCAATAGGCGAGATTGCAGAAAAGAAGCGTCCAGATTCAACGATCAGAGACGCGACGATCCCGAACGTGGTAAGCACCGCCATCAGCGAGGCAAGCAGCAACACCATCATGGTCACGCGCTCGACCTTCGTCCGCGCCTTGAACCCGACTTTGACCCGCGTAAAAGCGAATGCACCACAAGCGAAAGCAACGACAAGCGTCAGAGCTGCGCCCATCATGCCAAATTTCGCATCTGCCACCTTGAAGGCAGGGACAAGAGCATCCGATGCCGGATTAAAGCCCGCCTCGATGTCTCCGCGCGCCAGTTGGGCAGCTTCCGAGAGTATCGCGTCCCTGTCGATCGCTTCGGCAGGCAGTGTTTTCGCCGCGGGATCACTCATCACCGCCGAATTGATCAGCCGCGGTGATACAGACGACCAGAGAGCAAGGGCCATCAAGGCCGGCAGAATCGCCCACAGCGCAACATAGGTTCCGTGATAGCGCGGAAGTGAGTGAAGCTGGCGGCTGCCGGGCGTAGCGAGACTCGCGGCCTTTGCCCGCGAGACGAGCCAGCCGACCAATCCCAATCCAAGGACGATCAAGATCAGGACGGATGATGACATCAGCGTTTCTGGATCCAGCTCAGCTGCGCTTGGCTGCTATTTCAGACTCGCGGGGTCGAGCAAAGTCATCGACTTGACGATCTCGGCATTTTTTGCCCGCACATCTTCGGGTGAAATCACCATGCCCTTTTTCTTGAGATACCCATCAGGGCCCCATGCTGAAGCAAACTCCATGGCGAATTCCTTCAGTCCCCTGATCGACTTGAGATGGGCTGCCTTGATGTAGACATAGAGCGGGCGTGCGCCCGGATAAGAAAAGTCTGAAATTGCGGCATAAGTCGGGACGACGCCCGAGATCGCAATGCCTTTCAGCTTGTCCATATTCTCTTCAAGGAAACTGAAGCCAAAAATGCCAATGACGTTCGGATTTGCGGCAAGTTTCTGAACAATCAGATTGTCGTTCTCGCCCTGTTCGACATAGGCCCCGTCGGTCCGGATGCTGGTACAAATTGCCTTGTGCTGATCCTTGTCGCTGTCTTTCAGGGCCTTCATTGCCGGATCGGTATCACAGCCCTTTTCGAGGATCAGTTCTGCGAGCGCATCACGTGTACCGGATGTCTTTGGCGGGCCGTAGACGCTGATCGGCAACGCAGGAAGCGCCGGATTTACGTCCTTCCATGTCTTGCTGGTATTCGGCTTTCCAAAGGGCTTCTCGGCAAGAGCCTTGTAGATATCCAGCGGGGTCAACGCCAGGCCGGGTCCGCCATTGCCTTCTGCAAAGGCGATGCCGTCGAGGCCAACCTGGACCTCAACAATATCCTTCACGCCGTTCTTTGCGCAATCCTCATATTCGGATTTCTTGATGCGACGCGACGCATTTTCCATGTCAGGAAATTTTACGCCGACACCGGCACAGAAAAGCTTCATGCCAGCGCCAGTCCCGGTCGATTCAATGATAGGCGACTTGAATCCGGCATTTGCCTTTGTGAAAGCCTCGGCCACTGCCGTACTGAAAGGATAGACCGTCGAAGATCCCACTGCGCGAATCTGCTCCCGCGCACCGCCAGTGGTGCCACCGCCGCCGCAAGCTGTCAGTGCCGCCGTTCCAAGAAGAATAGTGGAAATCCGAGCAAATTTGGTCATCAAAAAATCCCTGGTTTGAGGCAACAGCCTGATCAATGAAGGCGCACTAGGCCGGTTTCATGCAACCATTGTTGCAGTTTGATGACTCTTTTATGACAGTCGTCAAATCAGGCGGACGGAAACCGAATTTTCACCTCTGTGCCAACCCCAAGAGTGCTGTTGATATCGAGCTGTCCTCTGTGACGCGCCACGATGTGCTTGACAATTGCCAGACCCAGGCCTGTCCCGCCCGCATCCCTGCTCCGGCTTGGGTCTACACGGTAAAAGCGTTCGGTCAGCCGCGGCAAATGTTCCGGGGCAATGCCGGCGCCCGTGTCGGTGACAATCAGGTCCACATTCCCGCCATCTTGTCGCACATGCACCAAAACGGGATCGCTTGCTCCGCCGTGGCGGATCGCATTTTCAACAAGGTTCCGGACAAGCTGCGACAATTGCCCGGCGTCTCCGGGCAAATGGGCATGCAAAGCCGACTCTGATGCCATGACTGCCATTGTCGCGTCATGCGACGCATTGATATCCGCCACGGCGATCCGAGCAATCTGGGCAAGATCAACGGTTTCGTCCGGGCGATCATGTCTCACGGCTTCAATCCGGGACAAGGACATCAAATCATCGACGAGTTGTTGCATCCGTCGCGCTTCACGCTCCACAATGCCCAGGAAGCGCGCGCGTGTTGCCGAATCTCCACCGGCCTGAGGTTCCATAAGCGTTTCGACATAGCCCAGAATGGCAGCGAGCGGCGTTCGCAGTTCATGACTGGCATTTGCGACAAAGTCGGTGTGTGCGCGGGAAACATCGGATTGGGCGCTGAGGTCGCGAAGTTCAACCAGCCGCCAATCCCTGTCAAGCGCCTGCACCGAGAGGGCCCAAACGCTTGATGGTGATGACAGGCCCTCAATAGAAACTGTTCCACCCTGGCGTCCGGCCAATAGCGAAACAGCCAGCGGATGGCGGATCGCAATGCGCACATCTTCACCAACGATATGTTCACCCAACAGCGCCTTTGCAGAAGCATTTGCCATCGCAACGCGTTCCCCCGAGACCAGAAGCAACGGCATGGTGATATGTTCTACCAGCAGTCGCACATCTGAATTGAGTTGGAATTTCTCGAGCATGGGGGGTTGCAATAGTGGTCCAACTGATTGCTGACCAGTCTCTCTCGAACAGGTAGCCTACATTCCAAGAGTTACATGTCGCAATGAATATGCTTGACTATAATAAGTATAGTTATTATCTGCACGCTATGAGCGATAATCTTGGACAAGTCCTGTCGGATGTCTCCCGGCTTCTCCGCCGCGCCTTCGATGAACGGGCGCGCGGAATTGGTGTCACGCGCCCCCAATGGCAAGTTCTGACGATGCTGGCCCGGCACGAGGGGATCAATCAGGGCGGTCTTGCCGAATTGCTCGATGTTGAACCTATTACATTGTGCCGGATGGTTGATCGCCTGCAGGAAGCCGGCTTGGTCGAACGACGCCCCGACCCCACAGACCGGCGAGCCTGGCTGCTTTTTCTGGCCGACAAGGCCGGCGGATTGTTGGATGAACTGCGCCCGCTGGGCCTGAACCTTTTTGAAGAGGCCATGAATGGCCTAGATGATGCGGAACGCGAGGCATTGTTGAACATGCTCAAGCGCATGCGCGCCAACCTGTCCCGTCGCCCTGCTCCGGAGTTTGCCGCACATGGCTGAGGCTGACGCACATATCGTCCTTGAAGACGTCATCCCCATTGACGAGCCGAAGGCCCCCAGCCGCTGGCGCCGCCTGGGCCTCATGATTTCGATTCCGCTTCTGCTTATCGGCGGCGGCGTTACCTACTTCGTGTTGAACGATCACTATGTCAGCACAGACAATGCCTATGTCCAGCAGGACAAGGTGTCAGTGAGCGCGGAAGTTGGCGGACGGATAGTCGAGGTCACAGCCAAGGAAAACCAGTACGTCAAGGCAGGGGACCTCCTGTTCCGTATCGATCCGGAACCCTACCGCATTGCAGTGGCGCAAGCAGATGCGACCATCGCTGCGGCTCAGGTGCGCCGCGTCGGGATGGAAACGACATTTCAGGTCACCGGCAACGACATTGAAAGCGCCCGGGAAGACATCGCCTTTTATGAAAAGGAATATCGCCGTCAGTCCGAGTTGATGGAGCGTGGCTTCACAACGAAGGCCCGCCTGCAAGCAGCCGAACATGATCTGAGCGATGCACGCAGCAAGCTTGCAGACGCAGAAGGTGCTGCCCTACGCGCTCGAGCATCCCTGGCGTCGGGATCCGCGGCGCCCGGACAGGATCCAGCCATTGTTGCAGGCAATGTGCAGCGGCAAAAGGCTCTGCTCGATCTGGCACGGACCGAAGTGCGCGCGCCGATTTCAGGCAAGATCAGTCAGGCAGACCGGTTGCAGGTTGGCCAGATGATGGTCACCGGCCTGCCTGCGGTCAGTATTGTCGCAAGCGAGCGGCCGTGGATTGAAGCAAACTTCAAGGAAACCGATCTCAAGAATATGCGCATCGGGCAACCGGCCGAAATCACGTTCGACGCCTATCCGGACCTGAAACTTCGCGGCCATGTGGCCAGCATTGGTGCAGGCACCGGATCGGAGTTTTCCGTTCTGCCCGCCCAGAATGCGACGGGCAACTGGGTCAAGGTCACGCAAAGAGTTCCTGTGCGCATCGCATTTGACGAAAAACCGACCCGGACGATGATTGCCGGCCTCTCCACACATGTGAGGATCGACACAGGGCACAATGGCAAGCAATAGCCTACCGGATGATCGTCCGGCACTTGAGGTCGCCCATCGCGGCCTTCTGACGATCGGTGTGTTGATGGCCATGATCGTCTACATGCTCGACGCGACCATCGCGAACGTTGCCCTGCCGCATATGCAGGCCAGCCTTGGGGCAACTTTCGACACGATAACCTGGGTCCTGACAAGCTATATTATCGCCTTGGCTGTCGCGACTCCCATTACCGGGTGGCTTTCGGATCGCATCGGTTCACGCAATCTGTTCCTGATCGCTGTCGGGGGCTTCGTCCTCGCGTCCATGGCATGCGGCGCTTCGGTAAATCTGGAGGAAATGGTCCTGTTTCGCTTCATTCAGGGCGTCATGGGAGCATTTATCGGCCCGCTGTCGCAAACAGCGATGCTCGATATCAATCCGCCGTCACGTCAAGCACGGTCAATGTCCGTCTGGGGGATGGGTATCATGATTGCACCGATCATGGGTCCGATCATTGGAGGCTGGTTGACCGAAAGCTACAATTGGCGCTGGGTCTTCTACGTCAATCTTCCCGTCGGGCTCCTTGCATTTGGGCTGCTGTGGCTTTTCTTGCCGAGCCGCCCGATATCGCGGCGAAGTTTCGATCTTTTCGGATTTGGAGTGCTTGCGATTGCGCTCAGTGCACTGCAACTCATGCTTGATCGGGGAACCGACCAGGATTGGTTTGAGTCCATGGAAATCTGGATCGAAGCGATCATTGCAGCGTCTGCAATCTGGATCTTTTCAGTCCATCTCTTCACGAGACGCAACACGATCATCGACGCTGCACTCCTGAAGAACTCGAACATGGCAACCGCCCTGGTCTTCCAGCTCATTATCGGGCTGATGATGATGGCTGTCATGGCTTTGATGCCGCCAATGCTGCAGCGTGTTTACGGCTATGACGTGCTCGATACCGGCGTCCTCCTTGCGCCACGGGGCATTGGTATCCTTGTCGCGATGTTCATTTCCTCCCGCCTGATCAACAAGCTCGATCCCCGCTACATCATCATGACGGGCCTCACGATCGCTTCGATATCCATGTGGCAAATGACGCGCTGGTCGCTGGTCATGGACAGCACCCCCATTGTCGTATCGGGCATTTTCCAAGGGCTTGGTATGGGATTGTGTTTCATGCCGGTAAACTCGATGGCCTTTTCGACCCTGGACACGCGTTACAGGACGGAAGGTGCCAGCATTCTCAACCTGTTCCGAAGTCTTGGTGGTAGCGTTGGCATCTCAATCGTGACGGCGGTCCTTGGGATGAATGTCCAGACCAGCCATGCCGATCTTTCGTCGCATATTACCTCGTCCAGCATGTCTGCCGTTGACCCCGCGACCGCCGATCGCTTCGGGGTTGTTGGCGAAACCGCGATGGCCATGGTCAATGCCGAAGTAAATCGTCAGGCCTTGATGATTGCCTATCTCGATGATTTCAAGCTGATCATGTATGTTCTCTTTTGCGCCTTGCCCATCATCCTGATGATGCGCCCCCCGAAAACGATGAGTTTTTCAGCACCGCAAAGCACGGCTGATTCAGTCGGCCACTGATAACACCTTTTACTACGTATCAATTTTTTGAACTGGCTCTCGAGCGAAGCTATCGCTGCGCCAATGTAAAGCACTTGACCCGCATGGATCGATGGCACTGTTCTACATTTCAGAATATAAGATATAATCTTCAGAATAGAGTATAAACTATTCTAAATTATGCGTTTTTATTTCATTTTGAGGCATTGACGCCTATCTAATTTACCCGCAGATTGCCCGGGCAGATGCAGTCGGCACGACGTCAATCGTCGGCCCCACCTCGGGAGATGGATGAATGAGAAAGCTTGAATTCGTTTGCGCAACCGCAATGGCTTTGTTGGCAGCCAATCCGGCAGTTGCGCAAAATGCGCCACAGGCCGCAGATGATGCCTCCGCAGAAGGCATCACGGACATCGTCGTGACGGCGCAAAGACAATCGGAAAGCTTGCAGGCTGTACCGATTGCGGTATCCGCCTTTACGGCGGAAGCGCTTGAAGCCCAGCAGATCGAAAACGCAAGCGACCTCCAGCTCACGTTGCCGAACGTCACTTTCTCAAAAGGCAATTTTACAGGTTCGAGCTTTACGATCCGGGGAATAGGCGATCTCTGCGTCGGCATTACATGTGATTCCGCGACCGCCATCCACGTCAATGGATCCCCGCTGATCGGCACACGTCTTTTCGAAACCGAATATTTCGACCTGGAGCGAATCGAAGTGTTGCGCGGGCCGCAAGGAACGCTCTTTGGCCGGAATGCCACATCCGGCGTTGTCAACTTCATTACCGCCAAGCCCGACCTGACAGGCCTAAAAGTCGGCGGCGATGCGGAATATGGTAATTTCAATGCTTACAAGCTCAAGGGCTTCGTGAACATTCCGGTGGGAGAAACCATTGGCGTCCGGCTTGCTGGCTTCTACCAGAAGCGGGACGGATACACACGAAACCTCTTCGACAACAGCCGCATCGATGGCCGCAAACAATATGGCATTCGAGGCTCGCTGCGTTGGCAACCGACGGACACCACCACGGTTGACCTGATGGGGTATTATTTTCATGAGCGCGATGATCGCCTTCGCAGCCAGAAACAGCTATGCCAGCGAGATCCGACCGGTGTGCTTGGATGTCTCAACAATCGCCGCGATGCCGGTCTGACCAATGCGAACTCCACGTTCTTCGGCGTCCTGGCATCACGTGAGTTTCTCGCGTTTCAAGGGATCCCTTCAGCCTTTGGACTTGGCAGCATCTACGGCCCGGATACAAATGCCGGCTCCACACTCCCCTCAAGTGTCCGGCAGGTCAGGACAGATTTCAATCCCGAGTATTTCACCGAGGAAGAACAATATCAGGCCCGGATTGAGCAGCAGATCGGATCGTTCAAGCTGCAACTGACCGGGCTTTATCATCGCACCGATGTGGATTCCCGACAGGATCCGACCCTGAGCGTTGCAAACAGGGCAACCTATGCGACAGCACTGAACACGCTGGCGGCGGCTGCCGCGGGCGCAATACCGGGGTTCCCTATTCCCGCTTCCTATTTCAGCCCGATTGCCGCGGCCCTGACGCCGAATGGGCCGAATGGGCAGCTTTGCACGTCCGATACCGAGACAACCGGCACGGGCGCCTTTGGAGGTCACCGCATCTGCGCCGCATCGCCCCTTGAGATTGATCGATCCAATGGCAAGAACCGGGACTATTCCGCAGAAGCGATCCTGACGAGCAATTTTGACGGGCGGTTCAACTTCCTTCTCGGCGGCATCTATGTTGATTCAAAGACCACAGATGGCGATTATTATGTGAATGCCTTCGGGATTGATTATGTTTCCGGTTTGTTAGGATCGTTCAC
This sequence comes from Aquisediminimonas profunda, assembly GCF_019443285.1. Taxonomy (GTDB): domain Bacteria; phylum Pseudomonadota; class Alphaproteobacteria; order Sphingomonadales; family Sphingomonadaceae; genus Aquisediminimonas; species Aquisediminimonas profunda. The sequence continues at coordinate 2,383,602 of NZ_CP080327.1, read as the reverse complement.
ATCGGCAGGCGCAGGGCTGCCGCCGAGCTATCTCGGGCCACCATTCTTCCGAAATGCAACCCCCAACTTCAGACTGAAATCTTATGGCCTTTTCGGGGAAGCCTATGTCGACATTACCGACAAGCTCAAGCTGACAGCAGGTTTACGATACAACAATGACAGGAAATCTGTCACGGCCCGGTCTACGCTCGTCAGCTTCCTCATCCCGTATAATGCGACCAGCGCTTTCTCTTCGCCCTTTGCTGTCACATTTGACGCCGATCCCGGCCGGCCCGGAAATCAGCCGTTTCAAGTGCGGAACGTCAAATTTGGGGAAGTCACGGGCCGAGCTGTGCTCGACTACAAGTTCGACGACGATCATCTGCTCTACGCATCCTATTCGCGCGGATACAAATCGGGCGGCATCAACCCACCGCTGCAGCCTGTTTTCGCGGTAGCGGAGAGTTTCAAGCCCGAATTTGTCGATGCGTTCGAGATCGGCTCCAAGAATACGTTCGCCAATGGCGCCTTCCGGTTCAATCTCACCGGATTCTACTATAAGTACAAATCGCTCCAGCTCAGCAGGATCGTTGCCAGAACGTCGGTCAATGACAACGTCGATGCCGACATTTACGGCCTCGAAGTAGAAGCCATCATCAAGCCCAGCCGGTCGCTCCTTGTGAACATGGGCTTCAGCTATCTGCACACCAAGGTCGCAACCGACAAATTCCTCGGCAATCCGCGTGACCCGTCCGGCGGGCGCTCCGACAGCGTGATCATCAAGGACATTACCAATGGATCGAACTGCGCCGTGCGACCAAATGTTGCCGGCAATAGAGCGGGCGCAAACGCCTTCGTCGCGACGGTCAATTCCAACGTGATCAACGCGATTACAGCAAGCAGGCCCGGCGCGGGCGGCGTCAATTCGGCGCCGCTTCAGGCACCGACCGCCTTCCCCGCCGACAGTGGCATTGGCTCGACCGGAGCATTCAGCGTTTGCCAGATTCTTGATCTCGGTGCGCGAGGCCAGATCGCGGCGCTCAATCCCGCATTTGCTCCGCTCCAGACAGTCCTGAATTCGTTTGGCAGCTTCACCGTCGAAAATTCGGGCATTCCGGTAAACATCAAAGGGAACAAGTTGCCTCAGGCACCGAACTACAAATTCTCGGTTGGTGCGCAATACACTGCCGAATTTGCCAACGGCATGACACTCGTTCCTCGGGCGGACCTCACATATACCGGTGACAGCTTTGGCAACATTTTCAACGGCCCGATCAACAAGGTGAAGGGGTATTCCCAGATCAACGCGCAAGTTCAGTTGAATGGCCGGGATGATCGTTGGTACATTCGCGGCTTCGTCCAGAATCTGGCAAACAACAATGCCACAACCGGCCTTTATGTCGCCGACCAGTCGCAAGGATTGTTCACGAACGTTTTCACATTGGAACCCCGCCGATACGGGATTGGTGCCGGGTTCAAATTCTGACCCGACTTTCTGTGAGCCGAGTCGGGCGGCGTTGGAGAAATCCCTCGGCGCCCGATCTCATCAATTCAATAGCCCATCAGGCTGAGCACTTCCTTGCGGCTGCGATGATCGTCAAGGAAGCAGCCAAGCAGGCGCGACGTTGTCATTGCAACTCCAGGGGTGCGTACACCCCTGCCCGTCATGCACCCGTGTGTTGCCTCAATGACGACCGCAACCCCATGCGGGTGCAAATGCTCCCAGATGCACTGGGCGACTTCTGCCGTCAGTCTTTCCTGGACCTGTAGGCGCGAGGCAAAACCATGCAGGACGCGCGCCAACTTTGAAATGCCAACAACACGATCCTTAGGCATATAGGCTATCGACGCCTTGCCAACGATCGGCGCCATATGGTGCTCACAATGAGACTGAAACGGGATGTCCTTGAGGAGCACAAGCTCGTCATAGCCACCCACCTCTTCAAATGTGCGCGAAAGGTGAAGCGAGGGATCTTCGGCATAACCCCGGCAATATTCCTTCCAGGCGCGCGCAACCCGATTGGGCGTATCGCGGAGCCCCTCTCGTTCCGGGTCCTCCCCGGTCCAGCGAATGAGTGTCCTGATGGCCTCAGCAACATCCTGCGGGACAGGAAGCTTGTTGGCGGCTGAGTCTTGGGTTTGATCTGAGTTGCTCATGACAGTTCGATAACTTTTCGAGCAGGATTACGCCACAATATTTCCCGTAAGCCTGATGCAAATTGGCAACAATTGCGCCAGAAGCATAGGATGACGCTACGTCAGGCGCAAATTTTAAACAGTTTCAATCTGCGACCCACTGAAAGCGGCCAATTTTTCCAAAATTCTGGCATTGACGCGCGCGTAAACTACTCGCAAACAAGCGCCAACAGATGCAAAAAAGCATCGTCAGGCCGTAAAAATCGGTAAAATTCGGTGGGAGATGACAAAATGAAGAAGCTTGAACTGCTTGGCGCAACGGCAATGGCGTTGTTGGTGGCCAACCCTGCATATGCTCAAACTGCACCGCAGGCAGACGACACGACCGCCACAGAAGGGATTGGCGATATTGTTGTAACGGCACAGCGCCAATCGGAAAGCCTGCAGAGTGTTCCGATCGCGGTTTCCGCGTTCGATAACAAAGCACTCGAAGCTCAGCAGATCAAAAATGCAAGCGATCTCCAACTGACTCTGCCTAACGTCGTTTTCTCTAAGGGCCAATTCACAGGATCCAGCTTCACGATCCGCGGCATCGGCGATCTGTGCGTGGGCAACTCTTGCGATGCGGCGACCGCAATTCACGTCAATGGCTCGCCATTGGCCGCGACGCGCTTGTTCGAGACTGAATATTTCGACCTGGAACGTATTGAGGTTCTGCGTGGCCCACAGGGTACGTTGTTTGGCCGCAATGCGACGTCAGGCGTCGTCAACTTTATCACGGCGAAACCAGATATGTCAGGTTTTCATGCCGCGGGGGATGGCGAATATGGAAACTTCAACGCCTACAAGATAAAAGGAATGGTCAACCTTCCGATTGGCGAAACGCTGGGCGTACGGGTTGCCGGCTTCTATCAAAAGCGCGACGGCTATACGAAGAACCTGTTCGATGGCTCCCGTATTGACGGACGTGATCAATACGCGATTCGCGGATCTATCCGGTGGCAGCCCAGCGACACGACCACGATCGATCTTATGGGCTATTATTTCCACGAACGCGATGATCGCCTGCGCAGCATCAAGCAGCTTTGCCAACGCGACACAAATTTTGGCATCATGGGTTGCACACCCGGCGGTCTTGGTAATGAATATCCGAATGGCAATACCAACTTTTTCGGCGTGCTTTCATCCAGCCAATTCTTGTCCTTCAATGGCATCCCCGGCCCTCTACCGCTTGCCTTGGGCCTTACCAATCTTTACGGCCCCGATACGAACGCTGGGTCGGTATCTCCGGCCAGCAAGAGACAAGTTCGTACGGACTTTACGCCTGAATATTTTACGGATGAGCAGCAATATCAGGCTCGACTTGAGCAAGAACTGGGGTCGGTCAAGCTTCAGGTTACCGGTCTCTATCAAAAGACCAGAGTTGATTCGCGGCAAGATCCTCAGCTGGATGTAGCGAATCGCGCCACATATGCGACAGGCTTGAACACTCTGGCAGCTGCTGCTGCCGGCCTCATTCCGGGTCTGCCTGCCAGCTATTTTGCTCCTATCGCAGCCGCAATCATCCCGAATGGCCCGAATGGCCAGCTGTGCACATCCGATACCGAGACAACTGGAACCGGATCTTTTGGTGGACACAAGATCTGCGCCAATACTCCGCTCGGAATTGATCGTTCGAACAACCATGTTCGCACGTGGTCGGGTGAAGCCATCTTGACGAGCAACTTCGATGGGAAATTCAACTTCCTCGTCGGCGGCATTTATGTAGACAGCAAGGTGACCGAAGGCGATTACTATGTTCAGCATTTTGCGATCGATTATGTCGCAGGCTTGCTTGGCTCGTTTACTGCGCTGGGTGCCGGGCTTCCAGCCAGTTACCTCGGCACACCATTCTTCCGAAACAACGCCGTTGAGAACACGCTAAAATCATACGGTATCTTTGGCGAATCCTATTATGAGTTCAACGACAAGCTGAAGCTTACGGTCGGCCTTCGTTACAACCATGACAAGAAGGGTGGCATCGCTCGGTCGACCCTTGCCAACTTCCTTGTTCCTTATGGCTCAGCGTCTGCCTTCAGTTCACCATTCGCTGCCGGATATGATGCTGACCCGGCCCGTCCAGGGATTCAGGCATTCCAGGTTCGGAATGTGACTTTCAGTGAGGTTACTGGACGCGCCGTTCTCGATTACAAGTTCGATGACAATCATCTCCTCTATGCGTCCTATTCGCGCGGCTACAAGTCAGGCGGCATAAATCCGCCGGTTCAGCCGCAGTTTGCTGTGCCGGACAGCTTTACACCAGAATTTGTGGACTCGTTTGAAATTGGTTCAAAGAACACATTTCTTGATGGAACATTGCGGTTCAACCTTACTGGCTTCTACTACAAGTATAAGTCGCTTCAGTTGGCTCGCATCGTCAATCGGACTGCGGTCAACGATAACGTCGATGCCGATATTTACGGCCTGGAAGCAGAAGCAATCATAAAGCCAAGCCGTCAGGTGCTCGTGAACATGGGCTTCAGCTATTTGCACACGAAGGTGACCTCAGACAAGTTCCTGGGTAATCCTCGTGACCCGTCAGGCGGACGCTCCGATGCCGTCATAATCAAGGACATTACAAACGCTTCAAATTGTGCCGTGGGGTCAAATACCGGGAGCGTTGCAGGGATCAATGCGTTCGTGAACACAGTCAATCTTGGCGTGATCAATAATGTCACCACCGCAGCCTTTACGCCTCGAACAGCATTGAATCCGAATGTTGCACCGCTTCAGGGAACCTCGCCATTCGGTCCCAATAGTGGACTGACAGCAACGGGTGCCTACAGTATTTGTGGCGTCTTGCAATTGGCTGCAGCCGGGGGCATTCCAGGTGTCAATCCTGCAGCTTTCGGCGGTGTCACCTATTTTGCAACAGGCGTGCCGGTCAACCTCAAGGGCAACAAATTGCCGCAGGCACCGAATTTCAAATGGTCGGTCGGTGCGCAATACACGGCTGAGTTCAACAACGGCATGACGCTCGTCCCGCGTGTTGACTTGATCTATACCGGAGACAGCACAGGCAATATCTTCAACGGCCCGATCAACCGCATTAAGGGCTACTCGCAGGTGAATGCGCAGATCCAACTGAACGGCAACGATGACAGATGGTATCTGCGGGGCTTTATCCAGAACGTGGCAAACAGCAGTTCAACAACTGGCCTCTATGTTTCGGATCAGTCGCAAGGTGTCTTCACGAACATCTTCACACTGGAACCGCGCCGCTACGGCATCGCAGCTGGCTTCAAGTTCTAAGACCTGTATCCAGTCTTAAAATTGGGCCCCGGCATGGAAATGCCGGGGCCTTTTTGTTCTCAGGCGGCTGTGACCAATTCCTTCAATGGCCGTGACGTGTCGGCAAGGTCCGCCGCCGTTGCTTGCGTGCCCTGAACAACAAGGGCCTTGCCCTGCACATAATCCTTCACGGCATTGACACAGTCGAGCGCAATGACCCTGCCTTTCCGCAGATAGACCAAAGAGAAGCTTCGCGCAGACGGATCACCCCGCACAATGACGTCGTCATGGCCGGTCGACAGCCCGACAGTCTGCAGCTTAAGGTCATACTGGTTCGACCAGAACCAGGGCACGGCATGATAGGGCTGTGCATCGCCGCAGATTGCCTTGGCAGCCGTGTTGGCCATGTCATTTGCATTCTGGACGGATTCAAGCCGTATCGTCGCGCCCTCTGCGAAATCATTGGCATGTGCCGCACAATCCCCGATTGCAAAAATGTCTGGCAGGGACGTGCGGCAGTATTCGTCCACCAGGACTCCGTTACCCCCCTCTGCGCCCGCAGCAATCAGCGGCTCGACTGCAGGCACAATGCCTATGCCGACAATAACCAGATCTGCCGCTATGACGTCACCGCCCGCTAGGCGCACGCCCGTTGCGCGATGATCGCCTTCAATGGCCTCCACCTTCACGTCGAGCCGAACGTCGACGCCGTGCGCGCGATGCTCGGCCTCATAGAAGCGGGACAAGGGTTCGCCCGCGACGCGTGCAAGGACCCGCGGCAACGCTTCGAGCAATACGACCTTCTTTCCGAACTTGGACAGGACGGCAGCCGCTTCCAGCCCGATATAGCCCCCGCCAATCACGACGATCTGGTCTGCTGTTTCGGAGGCCGCCTTCATTGCATCGGCGTCTGCCCTTGTGCGGACTCCTTGCACGCCGGGCAAATTTCCTCCCGGGATCGGCAGCATCCGCGGGGCACCACCCGCAGCCCAGATGAGCTTGCCATAGCCAATCCTCTCGCCGGAAGACGTCGTTACGGCATGACCATCCGGGTCAATCGAAGCGACATGTGTGCCAAGCAGCATGGCAACGTCTCTCTCCTCCCAGAATTTTGCTGGGCGGATCAATATGCGCTCAAACGGCTTTTCGCCGGCAAAATACTCCTTTGAAAGTGGCGGGCGCTCATATGGGATTTCCGGTTCTTCGCCGATGATCGCAATCGACCCTTCGAATTTGAGCTGGCGTAACATTATCGCCGCCTGTGCGCCGCCATGTCCGGCCCCCACGATCACAATATCGAAGTTCATCTGCCCTGCCCCTTCCTAAGCCAGTCCTCCGTCGAGAGCCGCTACTGCCAACACAGGAACAGGTAAAGCCGCGATTGCGGACTCTCAGATTCACGAAAAGGAGAAAATGGCGCGCTCTGACTTAGAAAGTTCGAACGCGCTGTTCCAGATTCTGAGCAACTGGAACGATATCCTTCGCTCCACGAGCCTGAACGAAGATGCACCTGCCGCTCCCAAGCGGAAGGCGGGACAAAAAGGATAACCAAGGCCCATCCCGCGCTGGCGGGGTGGGCTTTTTGCTTTGTGGAAAGGCTATGGAGCCGAACGACCAAACACCTTCGCCCTTCTCGCTCCGCCTCTCGTTTGAGGAACGGGCGCAGCTTGAACGTGATGCGGCGGGTCTATCGCTGGGAGCGTATGTCCGCTCCCGCATTTTCGATTCCCGCAATCCAGCGCCGCGTCATCGCGGCAAGTTTCCGGTGAAGGATCAAAAGGCGCTGGCGAGTGTGCTCGCCATGCTCGGTCAATCGCGACTCGGGAATAATCTCAACCAGCTTGCCCGCGCTGCCAATCTTGGCACCTTGGAAGTGTCGCCTGACACGGAAGCGGCACTCAAGAGTGCCTGCCGCGACATCGCATCCATCCGCCATATGCTGATGGTCGCACTTGGCCTGATCGAAACCACGTCCGATGCGTCGGACGCCGGAACGCTGCATGGGCAGTTTCGATCATCATCGTCTGGATCAAAGGGCGGAAGCGAGAAGCCGACGCTTCCGCTCTATGGCCGCTACAGCGCGCCGCGTAACAAACCCATACCGCCCTCGCTATGATACTGAAAGCGTCACAGCGCGGCGGTGCAAAACAGCTTGGGCTGCATCTGCTCAAGATGACGGAGAATGAGCGTGTCGAGATTCACGAGGTGCGTGGATTCATCTCCGATGATTTGATGGATGCGATGCACGAAGCCTATGCGGTCAGCCGTGGCACGAAGTGCAAGCAGTTCCTCTTCTCCGTCTCGCTCAATCCACCTGAAACCGAAAATGTCCGCATAGAAGTGTTTGAGCAAGCGCTGGCAAAGATCGAAGAGCGCAACGGACTGACGGACCAACCGCGCATTATCGTATTCCATGAAAAGGAAGGTCGTCGCCACTGCCACGCGGTGTGGAGCCGGATCGATGCGGAAAGCATGACAGCGAAGCCGCTGCCGCATTTCAAGCTCAAGCTGCGCGATGTGTCGAAGGAACTTTATATCGAGAACGGCTGGAAGATGCCGCGCGGGTTCATCGACCAGAAGCAGCGTGATCCGCGCAACTTCACGCTCGATGAATGGCAGCAAGCCAAGCGCAACGGCCACAATGCAAAAGACATGAAGGCGCTGGTGCAGGAATGCTGGGCCGCGTCGGACTCACGCCGGGCATTCGCAAGCGCATTGCAGGAACGCGGCCTCTATCTCGCGCGCGGTGATCGGCGCGGCCATGTCGCCGTCACCTATGACGGCGAAGTGCATTCCATCGCTCGCATGATCGGCAAGCCTGCAAAAGACATCGACGGTCGCCTCGGCGATCCGGCTTCGCTGCCATCGGTCGAAGAGATGCGCGCGCAGATCGCGCAGGACATCGAGCCCAAGATCAAAACCTTCATCACGGAAGCCAAACAAGAATTTGCTGAGCGCATGAAGCCGGTCGAACATGAGCGGCTGCGCCTCAAGGCACTGCATGATGCGGAACGCGCCAAGCTCGATCAGGGGCAAGCTGAGCGCCTCAGAGCTGAAACTCAAGCACGTGCCGAACGTCTGCGCAAAGGCCTCGGCGGATTATGGGACAGGCTGACCGGTGAACATGCCAAGGTCAAAGCCCAGAACGAACTGGAAGCCTACTGGTCGCTGCAACGCGACCGAGAGCAGCGCAACGCGTTGGTGAGCGCCCAGATGCGCGAACGCCAAGCCCTCCAACAAAAGATAATCAAACTGCGGCAGGAGCAAGCGCAACGGCTGCGAGACCTACACCGTGATCTGCACCGCTATGGTGAACTGCGACGGATCAAGGATCGCGCGGGGCTATCTGGTGCCTTCGGCAAAACCGCGCATCCACGTCCGCAATCGACACAGGAACGCATCAAGGCGATGCGAGAGCGCAAACCGAAAGATCGTTCACGGGATTTCGAGCGCTAGCCAGTTTCACTGAATACGGATTTTCACGACAGCGCGGGTGACGCCCTGCCAGCGACGCGCGCGTCTCATTTCCTCCTGACCTCCGGCCTGCTTTTCCATCCGCCAACCACCGGACGCTTCCCTTGATGATTGTGCTGCCGGAGCCGGAAAGGCTCCGGTGGTCGGGGCCTTCAAAACATTTGGAGGTCAATATGAAACTCTACACTCGCTTCGAATTGGCAGCGCGCACAACCCGCGAACTGCATGTTCTCATCCGCATTCTGTTCAACGAACTGGCAAAAAGCGCGCCCGAAAGCGCCGAACGCCGGAATGCGCTGGCATCGCTTGAAAACGTCGAAGCCGAAATGGCTTGTCGCTTCTCGCGCGGGCTGCACGGCCCGTAGCCGTCGCACCAATCGCAAAGGCTTGCGCTCAAAAGAGCGCAAGCTGTTGTGAAATCTGATTGGTGCGACGCCATGCGGGCGAGTTCGCTGCATCTTGCAGCCACGCTTCAACGAAAGCCTCAGCGCTGCCATAGCGGTTCACGTGATGCGCCAGCGTGAAGTGCGAGCGGTATCCGGTTTCGGTGATTGGCAGCGGCGCGCGGGCGGGCTTGATGCTTTCGATTTCAAGATGGGCCATCTCGGTTCCGTCGTCGAATGCCAGATGGTCTGGGTTCCACCTGATCTCGATTTCGATGCCGTTCCAGCTCTTGTGCGTGATTGTGTAGTCGCTGCTGTCCATGTCTGCCTCCTCTGGCGTTTGGGTTCGTCCGGTGGACGGGGAGGCAATCGGCAGGGTGCAAAAGGGTAGCGTCACCCCAAGGCACGATGGGGGAAACGGCCAACACGGGAGCGATAGGGAATGGATCGGGCAAGCCGTTGACGATACCCTTACCCTGCCAACATTCCCGTCATCATCATTGGATGATCCCAAACGCGAGGCAGGAAATGAAAAGGGGCCGACAAGCGGCCCCTCGTTTGAACGGTATTGAAAGTGAGAGACGGTCTAAGCCGCCTCTCGATGCTCGGCTCCAGCGAGGCTCTTGAGATATTCGGACGCCTTGTTCGCAGCACTCGCCGCAGTGAAGATCGCCTTGCGGTCGCCTTTCAGGATGCGCAGCCAATGGCCGATATAGTCGGCATGATCGACACGTGGTTCTGCCGTGATGCCAAGATCGCCACACAGAAATGCAGCACCAAGCTCGGCAACCATCTCTTCCATCGCGTAGGCATCATCGCCGAAGCGTTCACCGAAGGTGCGTGCGCATCGGCTCTCTGCGCCTGACCAATGGGTCAGCTCATGCAGCAAGGTGGAATACCAGCTCTCGGTCACGGTGCTCGTCTTCGTGCCAACGAAGCGATGACGATCCGGCATCGTGATACTGTCGGTTGCGCGATTGTAGAATGCCCGATCACCGGCAACGGTGATCTTCGCATTCGTCGCTGCAACGAATGCCTCTGCGGTCACGCAAGGATCGATGCGATCAATGGCAGGTTCGATTGCGGGAAGTTCAAAGCCATCGACCTGCGCGACGTTGAACACGCGCGATGCACGGGCCACGAAGAAGCGGTTGTTGCGATCATCATCGCCGGATGATTGAGCGTCACGGTCGTTCGACTCAAGGTCACGGTAGAAGATGATGACGGAAGATTTCTCGCCCTTGCGGACTTGCGCGCCCTTCTCCTGCCACTGGCGATATGTGCCCCACAGGCCATGCGCGAAACCGCGTGCATCGGCTGCGGCCCAAAGTGCGACGGTGTTGACGCCCTGATAGGCTTTGCGACTCTCGATGTTGGTCGGACGTTGGATTGATCCGCCAGCGCGATGCCAGGGCATTTGCGGATGCTCGGCTCCGGCTTCGATTGCGGCAATGATCTGATCGGTGATGGCTCCGTAAACGTTGAAGCGTTCGTGTGATGAATTGGTCATGTCCTGATCTCCTTTCGCTGTATCCTGAGGACGCGAAGGAGAGAGGCTGGGGGAAAGTCGGACTGTCAGCCGTTAGGCGAAACGGGCAACACGGGAGCGTAGCGAATGGATCGGGCCGCCCGTTGACGGGACGACGACCACAGCCACATTCGCGGGATCATCTCAGGAATTGCGGAAGGAATAGGGCTGACATTACCTACATGGTGCATGACGAAAATGCTTGAGCGCATTCACTTGCGACTATGCTGGATGGGTGGGACGGCCCGCTCCTACCGTCCGATTACCCAGCCCCCAATTGATATAGGGGAAGAGAGGGCGCTTGTGTGTAGGCTGCCAACAGCCATTAGGGTAAAGCGGAGCGCCAAAATCAATATACCTCACGACTGCGCTTCGCGTCTAGTTCCTTTCCTAGATCGAACTTATCGCCCCACGCGGTAAACCAGTGGTCGTTGGCCGATTGGACCGAGGCTAGCCCCGCCGCGTCCAGTCCGAAAATCTGGCCGATGGCATCCTTTGTGGCGGTACTGATGTAAGGACAGACCACGAGATCGAGCAGCATGATCAGCGTCTCAGCGTCGTTCGGGCAATGGGCTTTCATGTGTTCCAGTTTGGCGATGATTTGCGCCTCGATAAAAGCTTTGAGCTTCGCATACCTGACCTTGTCCTTAATGTAGGACAGCAGGATTGTGATCGAAAAATGGTTCATGAAGCCGGTAGGGCGTATGTAGTCCCCTGTCCCATTCTCCTCGATCAGAAAGTGCCGGAGCAGAACAGAGACTGGCATCCAATATTCGCGGCCGATCTGCGATAGTGAGATCAGCAGATAGAGGCTTTCAACCTCACGATGGGCAGTCATCGTGTTCTTCTCGAGCTGTTGCATCACGTTGTCATGGACGTACTTAAACAGCAGGTGCTTCTGTTCATAGGGTAAGCCCTGAGCGTGGAGGAAGTCCACGGAGGTAGCGATCATCCGGCAGATACGGATCGTGTGATTTACCTTCGGGCTCGCCGAATAGGCGAAGAAGGCAAACTCCATAATCGCAAGCAGAGCATTGGAGAGACGCTTACGGTCGCGGTCTGACTTGTCGCTCGCAACATAGGCTTTGAACAGCTTTTCGACCCTGTTTTCGATTATCGCGAATGTGTAATTTAGCAGGTCGCCATAGGTGACGCCTGTCTCCTTGATGGCGGCTTTGTACCGAACGATCAGGCGGTTCGCGTTGATACCGCACGCGAGCTTTATTTTAGGCGGCTTGGCCGGATCGACCGGCGGCTCTTCCTCACAAACCGGATTGATCTCGTCGTTCAGCAGCATCGAGATACGCTCTTTGGCGACCGTAATCTCGGTGATGATCGGCTTTTGGTAGTGCTTGATTTTCGCCGTGTTGATGCTGAGCTTCTTGTCCTTGAGGATTTCCTGGAGCGTCTCAAAAATCTTTTTCTGGGTCGATTCATCGTTGTAGAAGACGAAGAAGTCGTCAACGTACCGGAAAATCTCGTAATCGACCTTGTGTTTTAGGCTGGCCACATCGGCCAACTGATTGAGCAGCTCGACATCGACCGATTGCAAAATAATCTCGGCAAAAATCCTTGAAAACTCGGGACCGATTACGATGCCATTGGTCTCTTTCTGATTCAGGCCTTGCATGAGGGCGTCGAAGCGACCGCCGAAAGTCGCCAGCGATTCTTTGAGGCTGAACTTCGTCTGCTCCTTGCCCAGCACCGCCCAGGGGAGCGAGTGAGTGTAGATGCTGTCGAAGCACTTGCTCACATCGATCTGCACCATTGCGTCGTATTTTTTCTCGCTGCGGTGGTACTTGTACGACTCAAAGAAGCGATGAATGTTTCGGTATTTCCGGTACACGAAATATGAGCCGAGCTGCTCGTACTCCCGGTCTTCCTCCTCCACACCCGCCACGGAATCCTGTCGCTCTTCGTGGAGCTTGTCCTTGAAATATGCATAACGAGACACCGAAACTGGGCGGCGTATCGAAAACTCGCTGACCGACGTGTGATAAATGATGAGTGCGCTGTGGGCGGCATAAAAGCTCGCGACCGCAACCTGATTGCGCGGATGCACAACGCTCAATGTGCGGCCATCGAGATTGTGCGCCACCCGGAAATTGAACGGGATGGTCGCCATCTCGCATTTATTGAAGGGAACCGACCTGCGCGTCTTCTCCTTTCCCCATTCTTTTACTGCTTCGGTCGAGATAACAACCGAGGGATCGATCCCGAATAGCAGGCGCATTGTGCAATCAAGGGTGTCAGTTTCGCATATCCATCGCAGCTGCCCTCTTTCGATCTCAACGCTATTGTCCCGCAAAAATCTGTAAAAGCCGCGATTTGAGAACGTCGGTGGCACCTCGAATGGCAACATATCCGTTAAAACGGACCGCTGTTTGCGGTGGGTGAGCGAGACGCGGCGCTTAGCCATGCTTCCATGCCCTCACGATCGTCTGCAACTCTCTCGTGCTGAAATTGTGATACCGGCGTTGCACGAAGCCAGTAGAGAATTTGAGCTTCTTCAACTGCTTTTGCAGGGTCGTCCGCTTCGTCGATTTGATGAGGACTTCCAGCTCCTTGTCGAGCATTTTGAAATCCGACAGATCGGTAGCGAGAGAGTTGTTGTAGTAGATGCCCGTAACCGCACGCGACTTACTATTGGCAAGCCGGGTGTTGCCGGTCAAAAATTTGATCCGCCCGACCAGTTTGCGAAAGGCCCTCTTTGGGTTCACCGGGCGCTCGCGCCAGTAATCCTCAAACGAGGCATTCATTCGCGCGCGATATTTTTCAACCTTTGCAGCGCTCGGAGAAACCTCGAACTTATCGTTTGTGCAGGTAAAGCGGTAACCTAAATACTCGAACTGTTGGGAAGCTGTGTCCGGGAGCTTGAACTCGGAGGTCTTTGCGGCGTTGTGAGTCAGCGCATTATCGACGAAAATAGCGATGATAGCATCTTTGTATGAACCAAGGTTCTTGCCTGCGGGCGGTCGTGCGAACACGGCCACGATGTCATCGACAAATCGGCAATAGAGGACGAGGCCGGGAATTGCCCTTATCGCGACATCGACGGGTCGCAGATAAAGCTCGGCCAAATAGGCGCTGATACCTACTCCACGGGGGATGCCGGTTACGGTGCCGGAGATCGTGCCGTAAGAATCCAGCACTTGCTTGATATATTTTTTCGACGCGGGGCTTAGGAGCTGGTCCTTGTCCAATTTCTCTAACAGCAGCTTGCGGTCGATGCTCTCATAGAACGACGAAATGTCAGTGCGAACCAACTCGAAAGGAAAGCTGCTGCCGAGCATATCCCGAAGCTGACACACCAAGTCGTGTCGATTCGCCTGTTTGACGCCATAAATGCGATGAATGTTTCTTTGGAGCTGCTTTATGACGAAAAACGTCTCTGGTTCCGCATCGATACAAAAAACAGGTTTCCCTTTCGGCCCGTTCTTCTGCGAAAGGTTGATCTTGAAGCTCGGCTTTAGAACTTTCTCGCTGATATCGTCCATGATCTCATCGACAGCAGCGGACTTGGCAGACTTCAACGCAGCGAGTTCAGTCTTTAGTTCCAACAGCTTCGTCTCGAATTCATCGGACGCCATAGTAGCCGCATTCGCGCGGTGCTCACGGATGTCTTTCACCTTATCGCGAACCGCGAGAGTATGTGGTTCTAGAGATGGGAAGTAACGGCCCGCCAAATCGAGCCCTTTACGATTCTCCATGTCGTAAATTCTGCGGAAGTTATCGGATGTGAACATCTGATCGAGCATGATATTTAACTGCCGATCCTGATCATTTCGCCCGCACCAGTCGTGCCAACTTTGGATCGTAGATTAAGTCGGTGATGGTTCCTTCTTTGATATGTTCTACAACGTCATCGATCACAAAGCGGGGAACGAGAAACCACTCGCGCGGAGCGACTGGGTTCCCAAAACGATCCTTGATTTCGATGTCAAGCCGTGCGGGATCGAATATGCGGTGAATCAGGTTTTCGAGTTTCGTCCGGTTGATATTGTAGAGTGTGTAGGTCGCAACGATCTCGACATCTGCCAGCAGGAACGTTGCGTCGATTTTTGCATTTGCTATCCGGCGCTGCACATCGCCGCCAGTCACGCCAATTTTATGAAGCACGTCGCGGTTGGCAGCGACAAGCGGATGGTCGGATTTGCTTCTCAACACATAGATCGTGCCGCTAGCAGAGTCGTCTTCGGCTATCTCACTGCTAAATGGTGCTGCTTCCTCTCGCACGAATAGCGGGCCAGCCTCCGGCTCGGTAATCCGCCGTCCAGCTTCATCCTTATACAAGGCGCGTTGGAGCGACCGCCGAAGCAGGTTGCTCTCGGTGCCGTTGGAATACACGACACGCAAACGAGCATCATATTCTCCGTTCGGAGCGGCGAATGTTTCGCCAACCTCCGCGACATAAGCGACTTGCCCCCCAAGAATGAAGAACTGACCGAGGGTGATGTCGGCTTTTAGGAACCCAGCATCCTTCACGATTGGACGTGTGACCCGAACGCCGGATTTAAGGTCGGCCTGAAGCTGCTCGAAGAGCGGTTTAAATCTTTCAAAGTCTTCGCACTTTTCGCGGTTCGCGATCTCCTCGGCCGCGCGCTTTTCCTCAGCCGTGCGAACGTGGCGAAGATCGGTGATTTCCGATGTGCCTATCGCGCCTTCAAGCTCTGCAAGAAGCGCGTCGGTGTCCAAGTCGTCTTCGGGAGCGGTTGCCGTTTGGCCTCCAACTGCCAGCAATCCTTGATGGTCCAACGGTTCGAGCAATGCGCGGCAATCGTCCAGTGCGCGCAACCTGTCCAGGCGCGTGGCATATATGCGCTCGAAGATGTCGCGGCTCTCACCATGGCGCGGGGCGTGGCCGTGCTTCTCGACAAATCGCTGGATCTCCTCAAATCCAGCGATGACGCGCTCCTCGCGCGGCCCACGCCCGGTCTTCTTGTCAGGTGGCGCGAAATCCGCAAGCTGTTCGGCAAGGGCATCAAGATCAAGGTCAGCCGTCATAGCGGCCCTCCTTCTTGAAACGCATGAAGGCGGCGGCGCCCTCAGCGAGTCGCCGTTCCCAAGCGTCGGATGATGTGATCGATGGCGGACGTTCACGCTCTTTGATGAAGCGCGCGGCGCGCACGGCAAGTTCCTTCGCTTCATCGGGCGACAAGCTGGTGCGCTTGTTGGCGATGGCAGCCGCAACCTGCTTCAAGCTCTCCTCGCTCATGGTCTTGGCGAGAATGGCATAGGCTTCCTGAAACGGATTGATGCGGTCAATCAGGTCGATGTCAAGTTCGCGAACGTCCATCGCGAATTTGCGGACGCCATCGATCAGCGCGGTGTTGGCGCTCGGCTCGTCATCTTTCTGGTCGCTGCCCAGCGCAATGCGCGCCGCCTGCTGTGTGAGATTGAGGGCTGCGATGGCGTGCTGACGCACTGCCTCCTGATCCTCTTCGTCCAATTCGGGATACTTGTCCTTGATGATCTTACCGAGCCGAAGCTGTGTCAGCTCTTCTGGCACCATCTCCTCGTCGAAGAGTCCGCGTTCGATGGACGGCTTGTCCTGAACGAAGGTTGCGATCACCTCGTTCAAATCCTCTTTGCAGATGCGGACGGCTTCCTTGCTCTTTGGCTCGGTCAGACCCTTGATCTCGATCTGGAACTGTCCGGTTTGCTCGTTGAAGCCAACGTTGCACTTGTCCGGCTGATAACCTTCATCGCCGTAGTCGAAGCCAGGTTGCGGGCCGCTCTGCGGATTCTTCGGGGTGAAATTGAAGCGCGGTGCGAGCACCTGCTCCATCAGCAGGCTCGCTGCGATTGCCTTCAACGTGTCGTTCACCGCCTCGGTAACAAGGGACTCCGCCGCATCTGGCTCAGCAATCAAGTTGGTGAACCGCGCGCGAGTCTTGCCCGGCGCGTCACGTGTGGCGCGGCCAATGATCTGCACGATCTCGGTCAGGCTGGCACGGTAGCCGACGGTCAGTGCGTGCTCGCACCAAATCCAATCAAAGCCCTCCTTCGCCATGCCCAGCGCGATGATGATGTCCACGTGTTCGCGATTATTCTTTTGGGCTGGGTCTTTCAGGGCAGCGGACACGCGGTCGCGCTTTGAAGGATCGTCGTCAACAAGGTCAGCGATGCGGAGCTTTTTACCGTCGGCCATCTTGACGATCTGGAAGCCGGTGACGGGATCGGCACCTTCCCACTCGCCCAGCTCCGAGAGGATGTGCTCGACCTCTTTGATCTTGTCCTTCGTGCTCTCGCGCGAATTGACATTCGGAATGTGGATGATGGTTTTCTCGGACGGGTTCAAAACTTCGAGAATGTCGTCTGTGTAGGAGCCGGAATAGAAGAAATAGCCGATGTAGAGCTGCTTGAGATACTCGTAGCCGTTGAGCTGCTCGTAGTAGGTGTAGGTGACGGTATCGAATTTTGCCTCGTCGGTCGGTGAGAGCACGGCTTCAGCATCGCCACGGAAATAACTGCCCGTCATCGCGACAATGTGCACCTTATCGCGCGCAATGAAGTCGCCCAGGTGCTTGCCGAGCACGTTGTCAGGGTTGGCGGAGACATGGTGGAATTCGTCCACCGCGATCAAGCGGCCATCGAACGCCTCGATGCCAAAGCGCTCCACCGCGAAACGAAACGTCGCGTGTGTGCAGACGAGCACCTGATCGTCACTGCCGAGAAAACTGCCGACGCTGTTGACCTTGCCGCCGTCCTCACCGGGAGCGTTGCAGAGATTCCACTTGGGCGTCACGGTCCAGTCCGCCCAGAATCCGTATTTGCTCAGCGGTTCATCAGCGAAGCTGGAGCCAATGGATTTTTCTGGAACGACGATGACCGCCTGCTTCAATCCCTGATTGGCGAGCTTGTCGAGCGCGATGAACATGAGCGCGCGGCTTTTTCCCGATGCCGGCGGCGACTTAATGAGGAGGTATGGTTCGCCACGCTTCTCGAATGCCCGCTCCTGCATCGCGCGCATTCCAAGCGCATTGGCCTTAGTCGAGCCGCCGTTGCGGGCGTATGTGACTGAAACTGACGGAACGGACTTGGTCATTGGGAAATCCTATAATCGGCTAGATAGTTGATCGCCCAAGCGGGAGGGAGTGGCCAACTTCGAAATCCCTTTTCGTGCCATGTAACACTGTCAGCGCCAATCAAGCCGTTTCCTTCTAGGTATTGAACAAACTTATCATGATCATAGAGATAGAGTTCATCGCCATACAAAAATGCGATGTGAATGCCTTTGCCCACATATTTCCGGTCAATGACCAATCGGCCCTTGAGCTGCACCTTGAGAAAGGTTTCGCCGTCGATGTGGACCGCGATGAAATCAGCGCCCTGCCAGTCGTCGGTCAACCGAATGCTGTTGAACCCGTAGTCAGCAAGCCGCGCGGCGACCTTCTGGAAATTGTAGTTTTCCTTCTGGCGCGAGTTCAGGGTGACGTATGGGACACGGGCGAACATATCAGCGCGCCCTCTTTGCCGTCATCTTGGTGTACAGTTCGAAGAGCTTTTCAAGCCTTTCAGTGTCGTTCCTGAACCGGCGACCGATGTAAATACGTTCCAGAATCTCATCATTGCGGCCATGCGCTTCGCGAAGGTCGTCAGGCATGTTTTCAGGATCATACAGATCGGCGATGGTCGCTGGGAAATGTGCCTCTCGTGCCAAGAGAATATCTTCGGCGGCACGGGTTAGGTCATTCTTATTTTTTTCGGTCAATGGCGGGATCGGAAACGGGTTCCATCCCATCGTGCTACCATAGGAAAAATCAGTCCGCAGCCTTACGCACACTGCACTAATCCATGTCCTATGCAACCTAGAAGCAAGTATGGACAAATTCCACAGAGGTCCATCGTAAATTGCATAGTTCTTATCGCCAATTATGGCGTCATCTCCAGCAAGTCCGACGGGGAGATATTGGCGAGCTTCAGAGCTAACACGCGGAATTACGATAGCCATTGATTTTGGCGCGTTCATCTCCCTCATTTGATGTGAACGGGAAGCCATAGCCACTGTCCCCGCGTCGGAAGAAGCCAAACGCATTTTTCTGACCCCCTCGATACGAGATACAATCGAGGGTATTCTCAGGGCTTCTTGCAAACCAGAATCCGTGATCCACAGACAGTATCGCTCTATGCCTCGGATGAATTCAGCCGAACCATAAAATCGTCTAATAAACCGTTTCTTCTGAGAAGCGCTTAATCCAAGGCTTTCGAGATCAGCAGGTGACAATAGAAGGTTCCCGCCGTCGTACGGCACATTGCCTAAGGTCATTGGAGAAAGATCTGAAAAAGGCTTTGCAAGCTTTGAAATCTCAATATTCTTACCTGGAATAAGGTATGCATTGATGTTATCGCATTCTATTACTGAAAATCCACCATCCTCTCTTTCCATGTAGATTTTTCTTTGTCCTGCAGAACTTGAGGAAAGTCCAACAACAGAAACCGTAACCCCAGCATTGTTACTAGCCAAATTAGACCATTTGAAACTAGGGTAAGCAAATTTTATTATCATACCGCTACTAAAAACTAGAGGCCAAAATATAGAAACTTGCTGACCCTGGCAAATACTGTTGGTCGTAACAAAGGCGCATTCAGTCTCAGTTGATTTAGCGAAGTCACACGACTTTATGAACCAACCAGAAACGTAATCGAGCGACTTCCATTGGCTACAACGACTCTCTAGCAGGAGCCGCAAATCCTCCTTTTGCGCAGGACTCTGCTTCTTGTCGCCAACATATGGGGGATTGCCGCAAATATACGTCTCGCCACCTTCATTCTCGAAATCTATCTGCGCTTGATCGAGCGGCGTCTCAAACAGGTCATCACCAACGAGCTTCACGCCCGTTCCAGTCGGTGGGCAGATGCTCAACCAATCGAGGCGTAGTGCATTACCACAGGTGATCCAGTTTTCAGCATTGAGTGGCAAGAACTCTGCGAGAGCGAGTTTTTGCCCGCGATAGAGCGTGTCGCATTGAAACTCGGCAATGATGAGTGCGAGTCGAGCCACCTCAGCCGGAAAATCGCGCAGCTCGATCCCGCGAAAATTCGTGAGAGGGATATCGGAAGCACGACCCTCCTCACCGCGTCGTCGGTTGATCTCCGCCTCGATTTCCCGCATTTCTTTGTAGGCTATGACAAGGAAGTTTCCGCTGCCGCAGGCAGGATCGAACACACGGATGCGCGCCATGCGATTGCGGAGATTGAGGAGCTTACGGCTATTGTCGCCAGCCTCTTCCAATTGCTCACGCAGGCTGTTGAGAAAGAGCGGGTCGAGAACCTTCAGGATGTTTGGGCGACTAGTATAATGCATCCCTAGGGCGCCGCGTTCCTCATCGTCGGCTACGGCTTGAATCATCGACCCAAAAATGTCGGGATTGATCTGCGTCCATTTCAGGCTGCCGATGTGAAGGAGATATGACCGGGCGATGCGGCTGAAACGTGGAACCTCAAGGCTTCCCGAGAACAGTCCACCGTTCACATAGGGAAACACGTTCGCCCAGGTGCGGATGCCTGATGCCTGCCGGTCCTTTATAGGCGTGTTCATCGCGCGGAAGATTTCTGCGATCACCTCATGGGTGTTAGACGCGTCCTTCTCGCTCATCTGATCGACCGTCGCGGTGAACAGGCCGGTGCCGTTGAAGATGTCTGTGTCTTCCGCGAAGAAGCAAAAGATCAGCCGCGCCATGAAGTGGTTCATGTCTGGGCGACGGTCGGCCTTGCTCCACTCGGGATTGTCTTTCAGCAACTCGACATAGAGGCGATTGAGGCGGCTCGTGGCTCTAATGTCGAACGCGCTGTCGCGCACCTGTTTGACAGTGCTAATGCCCGCCAACGGGAGAAAGAAGCCGAAATGCTCGGGGAACTCGGCGAAGGTGCAGGCCACCGTTTCGCCGGACTCGATGTCCTCGGCTTCGAACATATCGCCGTCGGTTGCGAGCACGAATTGCGCTTTCGCCTTGGCGGTCGCGGGGCTGGCTTTGAGCGCGGCAAGCGTCGCGGTCACATTGCCCTTCTCGGCAACCGCGATGTGGATGTTGCTGCGTTGAAGGACGCCGCCAAGGTCGGAGCTGTTGCTGTGGCCGTCGCGCAGACGTTTGATCGTCGCCGGTTTATTGCCGAACGCCTCTAGGAATTGAAACGGGAACTCCGCTCGGTCGAACGGACGCTCGGCTAATTCCGTTACTGCCTCTTCGATCTCAACGGCGTTCATTTTGCGCGACGGCCCCCTTCCGCCCTCATTTTGGTTGATCGGTGTCCGCGACGAACGCCCGCATGAATTCACGGAGCACCTGCGCGGCGGGTCGATCCTGGCTTCGACAAGCAGCGAGGAACTTCTCGCGAAGTTCACGCTCAACGCGGATTCGAAAGCCGGAATCCTTCCCTGACATGAAGGGGAGTGTAGCCAATGGATACACACAACTCCATGGGCAAATTGGCTGCCTGCGAGATATCTCGCAAAGCCAATTGCGAGTCTGGGTTGCAAGGGGCAGGCACGCCCCTGCTCATGGGGTCAAGGGGAGCACGAAGGCTCACCCTTGTCGTGGTTCAGGGCGCGAAAGCTCTGACGGCATCCAATCGGCGGACGGTTGGTCGAGGGCATCCAAAGGGGCGCGAATGCCCCTTGGTCATGGGGGTGTCGGGGGAGCTTGAAGGCTCCCCTGATCTGGTGATGCAACGGCCAAACGGTGCACTGGCACTGACCGACCCTGACCACTTGGGAACGGGTCTCGGGAAGTGCCAGCGGCTGGGGATGCAACGGGGGCGCAGCGCCCCTTGCCAAGATGGTGTTGTATTACAACACACATCTTGCGGTGATCCTTATCCCGTCTTTCTTCCTGCCCCTGCTTGCTGCTCACTTGGGCTTGCTGGGCCTTCGTTCGCAGCTGCGCTTTTCGGGGCGGGTCGAACCAAGGGACAAGGTTTGCAGGAGAGAATGGAGGAAGCCAAGGCTTCCGCGTTGTTTGTTTTTGTTGGTCTTTGGTCGTCGTGGCGGCATCGCCTTAACGATGAATACAGCGGAAGCGACGCCGTTTCCAGCGTCGCCTTGCTGCGGACGGTGATGCATTGGTTCAAAGCATCGAAGGACTGTTTGCATCCTGCGGCTTGATCGCGCGCATGACGATCCGGCCTTGGAGCGGAATTGCTTCGCACGAGATGTTGAAGCCCTTGCCGTCCTTGTTTGCCCAGGCTGAACCGATGGGCGTCCAGACGGTTTTCTCGCCCTCGCCGATCACGCGATAGAGGCGATGTGTCGGCTTGCGGCCTGCGCTGGAAGTTTGCTCGTTCATGATCTTTCTCCTTGTGCTGAACCGCAGACCATTCTGCGGCGCGATGGGGAGAGGATTAAAACGGGCTATCGAGCTGGCCGGTCACACGCCGCGCGGCTTGGCGCGCGCCACATGGAGCGGAGCTGCACAAGCCCAACGGGCGCGGAAGCGAGCTGCGTTGAACGGCCTGCGTGCCTGTTTCACGCACCCCCATTTTGGAGCCGCTAAAATCCCGTGCGGTCTTGAGGAGATAGAAGAGCAACTACCAAGTGACCGAGCCAAGGTCGAACTCGGCTTTAGTAAGAGGGTGTCGGATGAGGTCGTTGCAGAAGGCGACGACTAGGTTTGCATGGGTAAGAAACGGCGCGTCCTGTGGCATCTGTTCTTGCAGAAATGGATTGGGGACATTGTATGTGACCGAAAGCGCAGTTTGCATCACGCTGTAGTGAACGATGATCTCGCGAAGCAGCTCAGCCTTGTCGCGCTCGTGATCGTCCCTCCAATCATAGCTCTTAAATGCTTCTCGTAAGGCGTCGAGTTGTGCCACCTCTTGATTGGGGTCTGGTCCATTCATTTTGCGACGCGCTCGATCAAACAACGGACAGGTTCGACAAACTCGCTTGGATCGGTAGCCTGATGCGAAGTTCGATTGGCATTTTCTGTTGAAGTAGCACCCCGCCAGATCGGTGCACATTGCGGTTTCAAATTCTTTGAACTTGATCCTCCACCGCTCGTCACCGAGAGACGCTTCCATCGCCTGATGAAATGGATTCCAAGGCCAGAAAACGGGGCGCAATAGGCGGCGGCGAAACACGGAAAAGTAGCGGCGCACGGTCTTGTGGGACAGGCCTGTGTGCGTAGCCGCAGCCTCCACAAGAGGCGATTTGAAAAAGAATCCAATCAACGCCCAAAGCTGCTCGGCTGACACCTTGTGCTTCGTTGAAAGCGCAGCACTCACTCCTGATGGGGCTATCAAATGGTCGTATCTAGGCTTCATGACAGTCCCAATCCTGCTTATTGCTTCCAAACATACCTAGGAAGCGATCTACGCTTGCGCCACTTAAACGGGCGAGCCATTTGTGACTTGCCAATGTGATTGATCAATCGCGGCACCATGAAAGCAACGCACAACGGAGCGAGGCCATGATGCTGTGTCTAGAATGTGTAAAAAATGGATATTGCGTTCGAATAACTTCGCGCGTTGTAACGATAGACGAGGTTCTTGATCCTTTATTCGTCTATGATGTGCGTGATTTTTGCTGGCGACTTGGCATTTCGCGCGATGCGTGGCTTGATCGACTTGCAGGATGGCTCAGAGATTTCGATGGTCATTTTGTAGATCAAGCGGGGCGCTCGGTAGAGATCGATCTTGAATCGTTCGATACCCCAAGCATCCGATATTACTTTCGGGACAATGCGTGCACGCGGCCAAATCCGAACGGCTATGTTCATCCGATGGCGGTGGAACGCTTCCGGGTGATGGCGACAATCCTCAAGGCACGCTTCCCCGTCGTTGCGTCGACTTGGGGCAAGCGTGACCGGGACGCCCAAACCTTCCCCCCGTGCGCTGCCTGATGCGCCGATAATGGATCGAAATGCCGGACGCGCCCGCGTCCGGCAAACCCATGGGAGAACTCATCATGAATCAAAACGGAATCGACCAACGCCAACAAGAGAATGTCAGTTTCTTCATGCGGTCGCTTGAAGGGCTGGCGAAAGCCATAGCCTTGATCGTGGCCTTCCTCTTCACTCCCCCCTTCCACAATCTAACCGTGGGATGGGTTCAAGGCTACATGGCGCACCATTATGGTCATGGCATTGAAGGACTAGCAGGGCTGATTTGGTTTGGCTTGGTTGCAGTTGTTTCCTACCACTTCAGCAAAGCGATGATTGGCACGGCATTGCTGTTTGGTGGTCTCGGGATCGCAATGCGTCTTCTGCTCGCGTAATCCCCCCGCTCGGCAAACGAGCAAATCCTAAACCTGATCGGGAGGCTTCGGCCTCCCGCTTTCGTTTGGGAGAATGACATTGGATTACGAACCTGGATTCAGAGAGGAGTTTCGCTTCGGCTCAGCAGCCTGGGCAACGAAGAATGAGATTGCTCAGGCTGGAATGTTAAACCGGTGCGGCCCGCAGGTTGGATTTTTCGAGGGGCTGCCGTTGCATCTGGATTCTGATGCTCCAATGATTACGGTTGCCGGTGCCGGAGCCGGAAAGTGCACATCGGTGCTTTCATTCTTGCTCTGTCAGCTTCATGTCGAGCGCTTCTTCGTGCTCGATCTACGCGGCGAACTTGGCGCGATCTCCATCCACAATTTTGCAGCGAAAGGCATCAACGCGCACTTCTGGAACCCTTGCTCATTGGCTGGGCTGCCACATGACAAATGCAATCCGCTGGACGTTCTGCGTCGAGACAGCGGCAGGCTTCATGCTGACGCGAAAATGATCGCAGAGAGTTTGATTCCCTTCACGGAAGGCGGTTCGGGGAGATATTTCGAACAGCGTGCGCGAGACTGGCTTGATACCTTTTTGGTTTATCTGGTCGATAGGTATGGGTTCGTTGATTTTCCGATGTTGTCGGTACTCGTCAATTCAGTTGAAGGGAACACAGACGCTTGGCTTGATGAGGCCGAAATCATGTCGATCTCGCCATTTCCCAGCGTTCGCCGAACCGTCGGCGAAATGATTGCAAAGCAAAAGGAAGCGCCTAAAGAATTTGGTGGCATACTGGGGACGATATACGGCTGCTTATCGTTTCTTGATGATCCGGCTCTTCTAGCAAGTTTGGATAACGCCGATTTTTCGCTTGCTGCCCTTTGCGATGAAGCGCGGCCATCCACATTTTTTCTAAATGTGCCACACGAATATGTCGGCGTTTGGTCGCCATTGCTTCGCTGTTTTTTCACCAGCGCTATGTTGTATAAATCCCGCAAACCTGAAGCGCCTCGCATCACGATGCTGATCGATGAGGCAGGTCAGTTAGGAAATTTCACGGCGCTTCTAAAAGCTTACACCTTCGGGAGAGGCGCTGGGATTAGGACCTGGGCATTTTTCCAGGACCTTTCACAGATTCAGCGAAACTACGGCACGACCGCGCTCCAGAGTTTTCTGGGGTCAGCTCAGTTCAGGCAGTTCTTTGGGATACGTGACATTCAAACGGCGGAGATTGTTTCCAAAATGCTCGGCGTTGAAACGTTGGAGTATGTGAACCCTTTGCAGCGTGAGCGTGCAAAGCATGGAAAAATGCAGGCGCTGCTTGAGATTCTGACAGGCAACAACCCTCTCGCATCCGCACGGGAATATAAACGCCTGAGATGGGAGATTGAGCATCGCGAGAAGCAGACGCGGCAGTTGCTGACGCCTGACGAGGTTCTCGTGATGGCAGAGCAAAAGCAGATTATCTTCATCTCTGGTCTGAATTTACGACCAATCTTCGCGGAGAAGTATCCCTACTATCTCCGGCCTGAAATGGCAGGAAAATTCCTGCCCAACCCATATCACCCGCCATGTGATTCCGTTGTCGTGCAGACAGACCAAGGACCGCAGCGTCGGTGCGTGATTACCGAACCGGTTCCCCCCGAACTTGCTCACTACCCGCAGTACAGAAACGGATCGTGGTCATACGTCGATGGCTACCGCCCTTCGCTCGGGAGAAACTTGAACAATGATGATCTCAGATTTTGATGACGAACTGCCTTTGCGCGGTCGTTCGCCGACCCACGACGTTTATGTCGAGGAAACCAACCGCGACGGCTCTGATCGCCGTCGCAAGATTGGTGTCGGCTATGCCCATTTTGATGGCAGCGGCATTCAAATCCTCCTCGATTGCGTGCCGCTGACCGGCTCGATCAGCGTCCGCGACAAACATCCCCGCAAAAAGGAAATGCACTGATGTCTGAAACTGAAAAACCGAACCGGCCAAGCCATATCGCCTATCAGGTCCGTGACGGTGCCGAAGGTGCTTCGCACTTCAACCGGATCGGCTCTGCGTTCGCGCACAAGGATGGCCAGGGATACAACGTGCGGCTAGATTCGGTTCCCGTGGACGGTCGAATTACGCTCCGCACGGTCAAGGAACGGATCGCTGAAGCGCGCGAAGAGCGGAACAATCCTTCGCCTCGCGGTCGTGGTGAAATCGAGCGGTGAAAGCGCCGCGCGGACTTGGCTTCAATGAGCGGGCTGCGCCAAAAGCGCAGCCCGCCGCCACGAAGGCCGAACTCATGGCTCGCCTCAACGCGCGCCAGACACCAAAGATTGAACGTGTGCTCGAACCGGCGGGACATTCCCGCAATGTCGTCAAATCGGCCTATGCGGCTGAGAACGAAAGGCAGATCGCAAATATCCGCGAGCGCCTGCTCGATGCGCGCATGAGGCTGCGAACCGGTTTTGCCAAGTCGAAGGATATGGATCGCGGTCGCTAGACAAACCTCACCAAGAATGGCGGAATGCCGCCAATTGTTTGACGTATTGAGTAGAATTTGCTATAATTAAATTATAAGACGGCTGCGTATATAGTAACTTTATTACTCGAAGCTGCGCGATGACCGAGGACGCCGGTCAAGCTCCGAAAGCCTGATCGCTAGCATAAGCTGCGCAGCGATCCCCCCGATGGGGTTTGCGCTTTCGGTTAAAAACCAACGGGAACGCAGCTTGAAGAGTTGGCTTATGGACTTGCCATTGAACGGTCGCTTTCGGGAGAAAGCAGAGATTATCTGGTCGTCATGTGCGGAGGAAGATGAATATACACGCCTCCTGACTCGTCTACTTGCACATTTCGCCGATGATGCTTTTCATCTGCTTCCAAGCCACGAGAATGCACGGATTTTTGAAGAAAATCCTTTAATTCCAGCACCAAATCATGCTAAATTTCCTCTGAAATCAGCGAAAACCAAACGCGTCAGACCAGCCGGATTGTCCGGCGGGCCGCGATAGGATTCCGGAGGGAAGCGCCATGGCATATGATACACAAACAAAAGCAGTGATTTACTGCCGCGTATCGAGCGCCAAGCAGACTGTGCGTGGCGATGGCCTTGGTTCACAGGAAACACGCTGCCGCGAATATGCCCGCCATCGCGGGCATGACGTCGTGCGCGTGTTCAAGGATGATGCATCGGGCAGCCTCGTCACGCGCCCTGCCATGAAGGAAATGCTGGGCTTTCTCAAAAGCCGGAAAAAAGATTCCTATGTCGTCATCATTGACGATATCAGCCGTCTTGCGCGCGGCCTTGATGCGCACCTTCGGCTTCGTGCCGCGATCAATGCCGCTGGCGCGTCTTTGGAGTCGCCGACGCTGACCTTCGGGGAAGACTCAGATAGTCAGTTGATCGAGAATTTGCTTGCGAGTGTTTCGCAGCACGGTCGGCAAAAGAACGGAGAGCAAACCAAAAACAGAATGCGCGCTCGCGCAATGAATGGGTTTTGGGTTTTCCAGGCTCCAACCGGATATCGCTATGAGCGCGTGAGTGGCGGCGGAAAAATGCTCGTCAAGGTCGAGCCGCTCGCTTCGATCATCAAGGAAGCACTCGAAGGCTATGCGAGCGAGCGGTTCACGTCTCAGGCGGAGGTTAAGCGCTTCCTCGAACTGCACCCTGAGTTTCCGTTTCGCGGGAACGGGGAAGTGGCAAATCAGCGCGTCACCGACATTCTGACGCAGCCGCTCTACGCCGGATATCTCGAACTGCCGCGCTGGGACGTAAATCTCCGCAAGGCACAGCATGAAGGCCTCATCAGCTATGAAACCTTCCTGACCATTCAGGAACGCATCCACGGCAAAGCTCGTGCGCCCTTCCGCAAGGACATCAACGCGGACTTCCCGCTGCGCGGCTTCGTGTGCTGCGGTGATTGTGGGCATCCCCTGACCGCCAACTGGTCAAAGGGGAGCCACGGTCACTACGCTTATTATCTGTGCCGCACGAAGGGCTGTGCAAGCGCTGGGAAGTCCATCGCTCGTGCAAAGGTCGAAGGCGAATTTGAAGAGCTGCTCAAGCGGCTCGCGCCGTCGGAAGATCTGATCGCGATTGCCGCGAAAATTTTCCGCAACCTCTGGGATCAGCGCCTTGCATCCGCTGCTGAGCAAAAGAAGTCGATGGCTGCCGAGCTGTCACAGATTGATCGCAAGATCGAACAGCTTCTCGACCGGATTGTGGATGCGGACAGCTCCGCTGTGATCAAAGCCTACGAAAAGCGTGTCAGCGAATATGAGAGTCGGAAGGCACTTTTGAGCGAAAGAATCGCAAATTGCGGGCGACCGGCGCGAGGCTATGACGAAACTTTTCGAACGGCGATGGAATTCCTCGGAAATCCGCAGAAACTCTGGGCTTCCGAGCGTTTGGAGGACAAGCGCGCAGTGCTCAAACTGGCATTTGCGGGCCATCTTTCATATCAGCGAATTGAAGGCTTTCGAACGCCGGAAATCGCCTTGCCCTTCAAGGCTTTAGGCGATTTTTCTGGTCTAAAAAGGGAAATGGCGCGCCCGGAACGATTCGAACGTCCGACCCTCAGATTCGTAGTTTTAAGGCCCGACTTGCACCGGCTATCAGAGAGATATGCGCACATTGCATGAAGCAGAGTATTTGAGCCACTGTTCTTTGCATGTTCTTTCTTGCTGTTGCAGGGATTTTCAGCTACCGTGATTGCTATGTGGTTTCGATGGTAAGTTCAGCAATCACCATCCGCGCAATCGATGCGCTCAAGCCTCAGGCGCGGGATGCGTTCCTTTGGGATGATGATCCGCGCGGATTTGGACTCAAAATTACACCAGCAGGGCGCAAGGTTTACGTGCTGCAATATCGGTTTGGTGGCGGTCGTTCTGCCACTACCCGCCGGTACACAATTGGCGCTCATGGATCGCCTTGGACTCCGGAAACTGCCCGCAAGGAAGCGAAGCGCTTGCTGGCTCGGGTTTCCGAAGGGTTCAACCCAGCGGAAGAGCGCAAGCAATCACGGCAAGATGCAATCGAGTTGGCCTTTTCAGGCTACGCCGACGAGTTTCTGAAGCAATGTGTAAAGAAGGACTGGCCGAAGTCCTATGACTTTGCGGAGGGCATCTTACGGCTTCATGTGAAGCCGGTCTGGAAGCGCAAACCGCTACCAACAATCAAAAAGTCGGACGTGATCCATTTGCTGGACAATATCCCGATTGAAAAGGTTGCGCTCCGCCGCAACATTTATGCAGTGGTGCGTCGCCTCTTCACCTGGGCAGTTTCTCGCGATGATCTGAAGCAATCGCCGATGGTCGGCATGGAGGCACCGAGCGAAGCTGTGGCCCGTGACCGCGTGTTGAAGGAAGAGGAAATCCGCGTTTTCTGGTCTGCCGCTGGCGAGCTTGGTTATCCGTTCGCCGGTTTCTATCGCTTGCTCTTGGTGACGGTGCAGCGGCGGGAAGAGGTTGCCGGGCTCGCATGGAAGGAACTTGATCGCGATGCATCACTGTGGCGCCTGCCAAAAGAGCGTGCCAAGAACGGTCGCGCCAATAACATCCCTCTTTCTGATTTGGCGATTGCGATAATCGACGAAATTGCAGGTGGTGATAAATGGCCCCGGCGAGGCTACGTATTCTCCACAACCGGCAAGACGTCGATCAGCGGCTTTTCAAGGGGCAAGCGGCGGCTGGACAACGAAATGCTGGCGCTTACGATCAAGGAGGCTGAAGGCGACGACCCCTACCCTATCGAGCCTTGGCGCATTCATGATCTGCGCCGAACCGGCGCGACCTTTATGCAGGCGCTCGGTATTCGCTTTGAGGTTATCGAGGCGCTTACGAACCATATGATCATGCAGCGCTCAAAGGTGTCGGCGGTTTATCAGCGCCATGATTGGGCAGTCGAAAAGCGTGATGCAATGAGGATTTGGTCTGCTGAGATTCGCCGGATCGTGAATATAGAGAAGCCTGATTCAAATGTTGTTCAACTCGCTCCGGCGAGCGTGAACGGGCGACACGGCTAGGGTAGCTCCCGAACGCCGGACCGCACCGGCTGCCGTGTCGTCTCCCAAGTGCGGGTGCCAGCGGAGGCATGAATGAGTTGGTCGGAATTGTATTGCAGAGGCGTCGCGCCGGTTCAGCCAACCGGCTGGTTATTTAGCTGTGCGGCAATCTCCAGAATGATCTGCACGTTCGATGAGCATCAATTTGCGGGCCAATTGAGGGCCTTCGAAGCTCAATTTAATGCGGGAAATGTCAGCAATGTTCATCCTCGCCCAGTCCGACAAAATACACTGGGCTCATGCGCGATCCTTGACACTCCTTTGGCAGAAGTTTCGGAAGACGAAATCGACCATCGAGATCACGTAGCAGCGCCGTTTGAGTTTGTGTTTCATGACGTAGGCCAGGCTGTGTTCGATGGTCGAATTGGAACGGCTTTCCGTGACAAAAAAGGCGGTGAATTATTTTTGGTGCCGGTAGCGTGGTGGGGCATAGATGATTTTTGGCATCGCTTCGCAACAGGCGGAATCAATCCCCTGCAACCATATGATTGCGATGCCGAACAAACACATTGACTCTATTTCCATGAAAAGTCGTGGCTCCAGTTTCATGACAACTATCGCCAGTATTGGGGGCTCTCACTGCAACATACTCGCCACATTGAGCACTATGACGATTCGTCCGTAAAAGTGGCGCAACCTTGGGTCGGATCGCACTCAGTTGAGGTTCCGATCTCTAGAGGTAGAGGTGGCCGCAGACCTGTGCGCGAGTGGCCAGCATTTGCCGCTGCTTTGGCTGAATGGGTTCATCTGCGAGACGATGATGCTGAAGGCATCGCC
Source organism: Aquisediminimonas profunda (assembly GCF_019443285.1). Taxonomy (GTDB): domain Bacteria; phylum Pseudomonadota; class Alphaproteobacteria; order Sphingomonadales; family Sphingomonadaceae; genus Aquisediminimonas; species Aquisediminimonas profunda. The sequence continues at coordinate 2,352,808 of NZ_CP080327.1, read as the reverse complement.
GGGCGTGGCCCCGATACTATTTTGAATGAGGTTTTCGAAATCCTAGCTGAGCGAGGGTGCGATACCCTCGAACGATCAACATTCCAGCCAGCTACGCAAGAACTCGTCAAACGAATGAGGGAACGCGCGCTAATAGCCTAGTTGTTGGCATTGTCGGCATGTTGTCGGCATATCAATCGGCGTGAATTGCCGCACCTTGCAGCGAGTAGCCCGTCATTGGGACAGGCTCGCAAGGAATTGGCAATGACACCCAAATCTCTGATGAACGAGCACGAGTGCGCAATCTATCGCTCTTGCTCTGTCTCCACGATCCAAAAAGAGCGCGTGCGCGGTGATGGTCCTCCGTACATCAAGATGGGGCGCTTAGTCCGTTACCGTCCTGAAGATGTCGATCAGTGGCTGGCTGCCCGGCTGACATACTCAACATCTCAGCTTGCGGCATAGTGTTGTGGGAAAACCCCCGGCACTCGCTGCCCATGAAATGCGAGAACGCCGCACGATCCTCACCGTGCGGCGTCCCGAAGTCGACAAGCTCCTGGCAGGGCTCAATCTCGATCAATTTCCTACAGAAATGCGGTTTGAGATTCAAGCGGTTGCGGACCGCCTATGGCGGGAAAGCAACCGCTGGAAAGTTCGCAAAAGTCAGGAAGTGTTTGCAAGGAGGATCGATAAATGAAGATCGACCTGCATAGTGAATACAGGCTCGCGACGGCAGCCGTCAGGCAGCCGCATCTTGACCGGATACGCGAACTCGGCGTTCATCCCACCACCATTGCGGAACATGCTCTGCGCTTTAGGTTCATGGGCTTTGGCATCCTCAATGGTACTATCAACAGCGGCGGCCATTTCGTTCCAGGCGATGGTCCAGCGCATGTCGTGCAACCAGTCATTGAAGGCGGGGAGTTGGCCGATCTCGTTGCCTGGCGCAGTCTGCAGCCGTCTCGTTGGGGCCTGCGTGGCGGTAAAGGCTGGGCGCTCGGTGCTGATACCCTCTCGAATTTTGGCTCTTGGGCGAACAGCACAACCCTTTGTGAAAGTCCGCTCGATTGGCTTCGTTTGGGTTGCGCAGGTGGATGTATTGTCGACTGGGACGCGCCCGAGGTCGAAACGCTTGCTGGCTGGGAAACGATCGAAACGTCTGCGTCTTTGGCGCTTGCCCTTCGCTCTCGCATCGAACGCTCGCGTCGCATCCCCGACATAATAGCAAAGGACCTGCGCAATGCCGCGTGACTTCTCAGCTTTCGCGGCCAATGTAATTGAGCCACTACGCCCATCAATATGTGCGGTGAGCCTCGACTGCTTTCTCCAGATGGAACTCCCGCCGAAGGAGCAGATCCTTGCACCGTGGTTGCCCGCAAAGGGCCTGTGCATGGTGTTTGCCCCGCGCGGCGTGGGCAAGACCCTCTTCGGACTTGGCGTTGCCTATGCTGTCGCTTCTGGAGGCTCGTTTCTGTGCTGGCAGGCAACGAAGCCCCGCAAGGTCATTCTGCTCGATGGCGAGATGCCCGCCGTCACACTACAGGAGCGGCTCGCCAGCATCGTCCAGAATGCAGCAATGTCACCACCTGACGGCGACTTTATTCGGCTGTTGTCATCCGATCTGTGCGAATTTGGGCTGCCCGATCTCGCGACAGAGGAAGGGCAGCGGGAAATTGAACCACATCTGGGCAATGCTGAACTCGTTGTGGTCGACAATCTCTCGACCCTGGCGCGATCCGGCAAGGAGAACGAAGCCGACAGCTGGGGCCTGATGCAATCATGGGCACTTAAGCTGCGCCGCGAAGGTCGATCAGTCCTGTTCGTCCACCATGCGGGCAAGGGCGGCGAACAACGCGGCACCAGCAAGCGCGAAGACGTTATGGACACGGTCATCAAGCTCTCCCGCCCAGCAGACTACTGCGCGACCGAGGGCGCGCGCTTCAATGTCGAGTTTACAAAATCACGGGGTTTTTCCGGCGCCGATGCAGAGCCCTTCGAAGCGCTCTACCGTGACGGTATATGGAGCACGCGCAAACTTGAAGACGTTAGAACCACACAGGTCCTGTCGCTGAAGGCCGAGGGCATGACGCAGCGTGACATCGCCAGCGAATTGGGAATCGGTTTGGCCACCGTCAATCGCATTCTCAAGAAAGCCAGCAATGGAGGCGAGCAATGAATCTCAAAGCCATCGCCGAACAAACATTGGCTCGCCTTCAACCAGATGGAACAACATTTGGAACACGGCTGGAACAGGTGGAACGTCAAGAACCTTGCTCCACGGAACCGCGATCCTGTTCCACCCTTTTGGAACACGCGAGCCCTCAGAAAACAGCCATTAGCGGGCCATGTTCCATTGTTCCACTCTCTAGGAAACGGAACAGTGGAACACCGGCATTGCCGCCCGCGATTGTCGTGGGGCTCAATCGGCTGCGCGGCATGCATGTGCCGCATATCACGCGCCCAGAAGTCTGGCCGGAGATAGTTACCGACGCTCAGCGATTGGCATCAGAAGGCTGGGCCGTCTCAGCACTAGGCTTGGGCTGGTCGCCGCTCGAGCTATGGGGCTGGTCGCCAGAACAGGAAGGCCTCGCGGTGTGGCTCGCTGGCCGACCGCTCGTCCTGGTGGATGACACGATGGCAATCGTCCGCGTCGGGTCCTTGCGGTCTGTGTTCAATCGCTGGGACGCGACCAGAGCAAAGCTGCTTTGGGAGATTGCCCCATGATAAAGCGATCCGATCTTCCTGCTGGTGGCGCCTTCTTCCGGATGAACATTCTGCCTGGAGTGTTGTTTGCACGCTTCCCTATTGAAACGCCGCCCCCAGACGGCACCCTTGGCTTCGTGAATACGACCGAATGGCAAAGCGCTGCGATCTGGCAGGACGGGCAATGGCTCAATGCCAGCAAGCGCCCCATGAAGCGGACGCCGACCCACTGGACTGTCATTGTGGATGATGAGAACTGTAATGGTTGATCGCGCTCGCCCCAAGAATGAGCCGTGCAAACCGCCTCCGCCTGACGCACTCGCCAAATCTATCGTGGCTGCCCGCGAACGCTGCATGAAGCGCAGGCATGGTCCGCCTGTATTCTTGATTCGGGAAAAGGACGGATCATTCCGCTGGGACTGGCCATACAATCAGAGTCCTGCGGAAAACGAAGACTGGAAGTTCTTGATCGTGGACGCGTTCGGCACCCGTCATTCGATGGTGGCGGCTGCTTTCATAAATCACCTCCTCGACGTGTGCTCCCACACTTACGATGACGAGTCACAGCGCTGGATTCCGGAGGAAGAGCAGGTCGTCATGCTTCTGCACATTGTGAATGCGCACAAGCCACGCAACGAAGCTGAAGCGGCCCTCGCTGCGCAAATGGCGGTAACGCACATGCTGCTGATGAAAGTCGGCAAGCGGGTTGCGGACTACACTTACGACACAAAGATGATCGGGGCTTTTGCGAACCTCGCGAAGACGTCTGCATTCCAGCATGAAGTTATGGCGGGCGTGAAGGGCAAGCGCCGTTCAACAAGTCAGAAGATCACCGTGCGGCAGGAAAAGCACGTTCATCAGCATGTCCACATCAATCATATCAATGGGGGGAAGGATTTTAATGACCGACAAGCCCAAGCGTCCATGGCAGGCCGGTTTGAAAAAAATGCAGACGGAAGCCCCGCGCTGCCAGGCCCGGAAGAAACAGGGCGGGTCGTGCCGTTCGATGGCGGTAAAGGGAAAGCGGGTGTGCCGGATTCATGGCGGGTCAAAGGGTAGCGGCGCGCCGAAAGGTCCCGCCAATGGCATGTACAAGCATGGGCACAAGACAGGTGAGGCTTTGGAGCTACGCAAGCAGGTTTCGCGCCTGCTGGGCATCCTGAGGCCGTCTGACGGAGAAGTGATATGACCGAACCAAACAAGATCCGGACCATGGCAGATACCGCGCGCGAAACTGGCGTGCGGCTCAATGCGGAATTGCAGGCCACAAGCGATCCAGAGGCGCGCAAAGCCCTTCGGCTTCGGATCAAGTCGGTGCGATTCCTGGAAAGGTGGTGTCGCTCTCGGGCTGGTTATCGGTAATTTTGTCAGGCCCTAAAAAAGGGGAGCTTTGGCCGATAGCAGCGCTCAGTGTGTGATCGATGGCGGCTGGCTACCTTCGAGCAGTTCGTTCTGCGCCTTCCTTTTGAGGACTGCATCGGCTTCCTCAAAGGTGACATCCCCTTCGTCCACAAGCTGCTGGACCAGCCGTCGAAACAGATCGCTCTTCTCCTGTGACGTCATCTCGCCTTTGATCTTAGCCATAAACTGCGTCCCACGTTTACGGAGCATTCAGTGGGCCTCCGTATCCAAATCATTATGTATAGGTGCCGACTTAAATGGTCCATTGCTGACGATGCTATGGTTTGTGAGCCTTGTCGCGGGCGCTGTTCGGTCGGCGTATTGGCTTCAATATTGGCCTGTTTGGGTTCGACCCAACTCCAATGGCTGTCGCGCTAAACCCCAAATGTCTGCTTTTCGCAATTTAGCCCCAAAACCGGACCGTCCGGAATCGACCCCTTAGCGGACATTTTGTAGGATTGGGCTAGCCCTTAATCTGACGGTGGCAATCCTCAAAATGGCTCAGTCCATCATCCCATCTTGCGGGAACATAGGCGCGTATTGCGCCCCATCGCCCATTTTGTTGCGGCAACGTGAGACAGAAAAGTTCTTCTGAATATGTCTTGCTCCACAATGGCGGACGGGTTGCCGCAAGATCAGCATATAATTCGTTCGTAATAGGCACATCTACCTCGCGGCCGTCTGGAAATAATCTCGCTGCCGCGAATGTTCCGGACTTTCCAGTTCGTACGCCCATAATTCTAACCTGCGCCGATTGTATTTCAGTCTCTAAATTGGCGAATGAAGCCAACTCAAATGCCCACCGACCTAAGTAGGAGAAGGTCACGACGCTCAACGCGATGAGCGAAATTGCGGCAAAGATCGCTTTGGAACGCCCAAAAGTTTTCGCGCTTCTCTGCGCAAGGATTTGGGCCACCACGCCACCTAAGGCTAAACCTGCGAGGCAAGCTACCCATTGGAGCGGGGTCGGCAATTCGGTCAGCAGGGTCGTTCTGCCTCCGAAGGTTTCCCGAGCCACGAACGCGACGAACGGCAATCCCATTGCCCATCCGACAAATCGACGAGCCGACTTTTCCTGGTCCTCGTCATCAGTAGAATTGGAAAATTGGGCCTGTTCGCATTCCACCTGACACATCCTATAAAAATGTCCGCCTCGCTGTACCTCTGATGATGTATACGTTTCGATGCTTTGGCAACGACCGCTTTACACCCCAAATGAGACATAGCGGTCAGTCTGAGAGCGACCCCATTGCGGACATTAGTGGAGCGACTTTGGCCCATTGCGGAATTTCTGACGACGGAGCACAATCCATCGCATGACCCTCATTGACCATCAGCGTTTAGTTCGCAAGGCAACCTTGTTTGCGTGTTGGACGCTGGCCATTTTGCTCGCGGCGCAAGTGTTGTTAAGTGCGGACTTTCATGGGCTTCCATTTTTGGCCTTTGCTCTGATTCTCGGCCCTCCTGGACTTAGTCTATTTGTCAGAACGATTTGGATGCGCCTTGTGGCCAAACGACCCTAAATGTCCGCTTTCCACCCCTTAGTTGCCGAAGTGGCTCGGCCGCTAATTAGGGAATTGAAGCCAGTTAGCTTGCCATCTGTTTAATGCTATAAGTTGGCTATGGAATTGCTCACGCCATCCAAACGCTGGCCAATTTGGGTGCTCTCGGCGGGCATTCCATCTGGGCTCGTCGCCACAAGCTTCCTTTACTACCCGTTGCTGCTGAAGTCTGGCGTTCTCGATCCCAACGCAGACTCCACTGGCATTCCAATGTTTCAGGACCTGTATTTGGCCATTGTTGCCACACCCTTCGTTGTCGCTCTTACTTGGGTCAGCTTGCGCAAATATCAGGGAAAAAGTAGATTGTTCGGATGGAATGGCGAGATGCCGGTGCGCTCTTGGGTGACCAGCATCCTTGTGGCCCTGATTATTGCCGAACTTCTTTCCGAAAATATCATGGGCTTAATTTCTCCGACTTGGTGGTGTGAGATCGTCTGGCTTCCATATTCGGCCTTATGGGTGGTTTGGCTGCTAATGTTGAGGGCGGCTTCGCTGTCAAAGCGCTAGCAGGCAATGTCAGCTTTCCACCCCAATTATGTCGCTGGCGCCTGTTGGCGCTTGCTCCGATTGCAGACGTTCGCAGGCTATGGCAAGTCGTGCCATGCTTAGAAAAGCTTCAGCGACGGTTTGCCTGATTATAGGCGGGCTCGTAGGCGCCTATAACGTCATATTCGCTCTCGCTGCGTGGAATGAATGGCAGTGCGGGATGAACACCTTCAATCTGGCATTCCTGAGCGCCGTCGCAGTTGTCCTACTCCCTGTGGGGGCCGTCCTCTATCGGCCCCTAGTGCCGGGAGGCTTACAATCTCGCTGGATATTCTTGCCGCTCTTGGTCTTTGGCGGCTTCGAGCTTTTCCTGTTCTCAGGATTGCTACCCGAATGCCCGTATCTCGCCCGCTAGAATGTCCGCTTTCCACCCCAAAGACGTCGAAGCGGTGCGCCAGTAATCGACCCCATTGCGGACATTGGCGGCTGGAATGGCTGCAGTAGGCGCTTTAGCAGCTTATTCGACATTGTCAGGAATTGGATGCTTTTTGGCGCACGCGCGCAAATGCGTAAAAAAGCAACGCGGCTGGCAGGGCGACCGGCAAAGAAAGCAGACCGATGCTCGTTCCCGTAAATTGCCACAGCGCAAAGCTGCTGATTGTAATCGCCGCCAATGCACCGGCACTCGCCCACCTAAATGGATGACGAAGCACTGAGTTGGCGAAGACAACTGCCACGATACTCGCAACCACAATAAGTGGGGCAGACGCCATCGCCAAAATCTTAATTAGCCACCAACCTTCCGCACCAAGAAATAATAGTGGCAAAAAGGCGATCACATAACTTAGCGTAGCTATAACAGCTACGTAGACGCGAGGTCCTTCCGCGAAACTCCGGGGTCCAGCCATAAGCAATCCTAAACCGTTTTTTTCAACTTCCCACCCCAAAGTCGCCAATGAATGGGCGGCAGGTTCGACCCCCAAAGTAGTCACTAGTTCGCTGGCAAAGTGCGCTGCCTCTTCGGGAAAAACTGTCCGCACTAATTTTCGCGTCGAGTGCTATTTGCGACGGCGCGCTTTTAGCGTCTCGTCCGCCTGGCGGGCAGTTGGCAATGGACGCTCGGTTCTGATTGCATGGAACGCGCCGCAATTATCCTCAGGGCAACCGCACGAAACGGTGTCCACATGGTATCTTGGCCCACCGCTGCGTTTCTGGAGGCTATTCATTCTTTCCTCGCTCTTGATCGTGTCAATGATCGCATTTCGCTTGAGAAATTTTCCAGACATTTCATTTTCCTTGCCGATTTGCGGCACATATCCGGTCGGCTCGTCCGCCAGTTAAATCAGTTTGGCACGGAGTGCGAGGGACCACCAGCATCCAAAATTCAACGTCCGCTTTCCACCCCAAATCAGTCGCGGCGGTTAGTCAGCGAGCGACCCCATTGCGGACGTTGGTTCAATCCCGCATCATGATCTTGGGAGGATCACCTGCATGCTTTTGGGTCTTATCGTTCTGGCGAGTGCTGCTTTCGGCGGAGACGCGGAAAAGTGCGACATCGTCGTTGGCGAACTTGTGCCGAACGCACATGTGGCTCGTGAATTGGCCGATGTGATTATCCGAGGCCGCCAGACACCCGAAGAGCGCTCACGTTATGTGTTGCACGTTGAACCGGATGGAGAGACAGGCTGGTTCGTGTACCAAGGACTTCCTGACAGTTCACCAGATGCAAAAGGCAATGTCCCTGTTACGGCCGGGGGTGGTGGACTTGGTATGCGGATCGACAGGTGCAATGGCGAAATGAGCAACGTCTATTATCAGCGGTGATGGCAGGCGCCGCATGTCCGCTTACCACCCCATTGCGGACGTTAGGATTAGGTGCCAACTGTGCAACATGCAGAGTGGAAACCTCGTCAGCTTAGCCACGCTCCGGGCCCGGATAAAGCAACTGGCGGACAAGATCGATGCGCCCCCCAGCTATCTACCGGCGTTCGAAAACTCTCGGCAAGATGGCAGCCATCATGTCGAAATTGATCGGCAATATCATTGGGTAGTCTGCGAACGGGGTTCCGAGTTCCAACGGCGTTCAACTAGTGATGTGGACGAGCTGCTTTTTTGGGTCTTCTCTTCGATAACTTTTTCGATGGCCGTGGATTTCGAATTTGCTCATCGCAGAAGTGGGGAGGATGCTAGGCGGCAGCTCTTCTCGAAACAGGAGGAGTTTCTGGGTAAGTTGTTTCAGTCATGGGCCGATCGCGAAGCGCAAGACCATCAGGTGATTTTGCAAAGAAACCCCTTTCGCGACAATTGATCGAATGACCGCTTCCCACCCCATTTGCGACTAAGCGATCGGTCAGAGAGGGGCCCCATTGCGGACATACGCTTATGCTGCCAACATCGCGAAGTATGCATCGGCTATCTCTTCGAGCTCTGCTCACATTTTGCGGTGCAATCGGTTTTGGAGGAATTTGTGGAGCACGGTCCAATATCGCTACAGCTGGCTCGCGACCCAAGCGTTAAGCAACCAACTTAGACTCGTAATCACCATAGTTATACACAAACCAAAGCTTACAAACTTTGCAGTTAGGCCGTATTTCCAAAATGCGCCCGCAAAAGTTAGAACGACCTCAAGTAGGTATGTGAAAATCAGCTCCGATTTGCCAGAATTGAGCCCAACCCAAATGAGCAAAAGCGGAGACAGAATGATCCAGACTAACAATAATATCTTGGTCATTTCGCCCTCCCATTAGATTTTGAAGACCTACATAACAGGGATCATCCGCTTTCCACCCCATTGCGGACATTATCTCTACGCAGGCGGGTGGATGCAAACCATAGTCGTGCGACTATGTCCGATGTGCCGTGGCGGAAGGTGTTTCACTTCCCACCTGTCTCCACCTTGAGCGACGGCAAGTATTGCCTCGCATGTGAGCCTATCGGGTGCTGTCTCACCGAGGACCGTCTTCACCCCGCCATCTCGAAATAGATTGAAAGCGCATCGTTGGTCACGGGCATGGTTGCGGCATGCAAGGTTTTCGATATGGAGGTCTGGCGTCGCTGGACTTTCCTTCCCTGCATTATACCACAAGGAAGCCACCCAGTTGCCATTTCCGATCATGGCATTCAGCTGAAGGTCGCTCCAGATTGCTGCACGAAGCTTTCCCGCCAATGGTTCCGCTGGTGTGAGCATAGTTGCTGCAGAGGCGAGGAAGAGGATAGGTGTCATTGCCCCGAGCATACTTGCGTTATGTCCGCTTACCACCCCAAATGCGTCATTGCGGCAATACTGGTTTCGACCCATTGCGGACATTGCGATCACGAACATTGCTGCAGTTGCGTGTTCTGAATTTCGTCTCAGACAAGCATTTGAGTTAAGCACCCTAAGGGGCTAGCAAAGCCCGAGAAGATGCGAACTGGGAACGTGGGGGCGAAATGGGAGCAGGGAATTCAGCGAACAGTTTCGGTCAAAACGTGCGATTGGCGAAACGGTCCAACGCCTTCTTTTTGACCGCGTCCGCTCTAATGACACTCATTGTCTTTCTAGGCTTCCTTCCAAGCTTCTATTTACGCCCGCATTTCCGCACTACACCTTTGCCTGGCCATCTTCTGTTGCATGGCATGATCATGACAGCTTGGCAGCTGCTATTTTTTTGCCAAACTCTCCTGATTGCGACGGGAAGGTTCAAACAGCATCGTCGACTGGGATATTTTGGTGCTGCCTTGGCGCTCGCGGTCGTTGCCGCGGGTGTCCAAGCGGTGTTGAAGCAACCGGCCTTTTACGCCGAACTGGGTGAGGCGCCACCATTCCCGATGGAAATACTTGTGGTCGGCAACATCTTTGGTTTCGGTCTGTTCGGCACGCTTGTGGCTGCTGCCATCGCTCTGCGGCGGGATACGGCTTCACATCGTCGGCTTATGTATTGGGCTTGCATTGTTACCATGGGGCCCGCCTTGACTCCCGGTCGAAGCCTTGGAGCTTTTATCGTGCCCTATTTCCCCGCCACCTTTCCGCCGGAGATCACTCTGGGCTGGATCAGCTGGATAGCCCTGCTCATTCACGATTGGCGCACGGCGCGCTTCTTCCACCCCTCTACCATTGTTGGCGGCATGCTGATCCTATTCGTTGCGCCCGCAATGCTCGACTGGCTTCTGCAGATCAGATCAGTGAGCACATGGGTGCAGTCACTTGCGACTGGCTAACAAAGGCAGATCCGATCAAACCAATCGCGACAAGCAACCCGCCTTGTCCGCTTATCACCCCAAAGTCGCCGCTGCGGGAGGTCAGAGCGCGACAACATTGCAGACGTTACAGCCGGTCCGAAACCGAAGCGCGCATATCAGTTGGACCTTTCGCGAGCTAGCCTCTAAGCTTCTGCCGACCGGGGGCAGAATATGGCTACAGCAAACCCAGTAAAAGTGCAGCGCTTTTCGTGGAGCGGTCTGCTTACCTCGCTGGCCGTTGTCCTGTTCATCGCACTCGTTGTGCGGTTCCTCAGCCTCGGCATTCCTGGAGTGGCGCGACACCCAGCCGACAAGCACTGGGCCTATTGGTTGCACATCGCTGGCGGCAGCGTGGTAATGGCGCTCGGCCCGTTCCAGTTGATCGCCCCGATCCGCAACCGATTCCGTCGCTATCACCGCTGGGCGGGCTACACGTTCGTCGGCGCCTCGATCGCGGCGTTCATCGGCTTCTGGGCCGTGCAGCCGGGCGACACCGATGTCTTCTTCCTCAGCCAGGCGACGGCGATCAGCCTGTGGATGCTGGCGATGGGCGCGGCGGTGATCGCGGCGCGGCGCAAGCGCCTCCTGACCCACCAGCACAACATGACCCGCGCGTTCGTGCTGGCGTCTTATTTCGTAGTCGTCCGGCTGATGGACAAATATGGCATGGGCGCTGTCGGCATCTTCGCCAGCGAAAAGGCGGCGGCCAATGCGCATAGCGACTGGCTGGCTTGGGTGGTGCCGCTGGTCCTGGTCGAAGTTTATTATGGGCGGAAGTGGGACCGGTTGCTGAAGAAGCGCGAGCGGTTAGCCTAATGTCCGGTAACCACAACAAAGTCGCCGAAGCGAATAGGCTGCGAGCGACCGCATTTCGGACATACTATTCCACTCGTCAAACTACTGATAAGTGGAATAGTACTTCTAGTCGGATTGCAGGGCTTTCAAGGAGACGTACAGCTTCGCGCACATTTCGCAGCCTAGTCTCCGACTAGACCTGCTTCACTCCAGCCGCCCCCTAGGGCTGCAAACAACTGTATTCGACTTGTCAGCGCTGCCGATGTGTCATCGATAAGACCGAGTTGCGCAGTCAAAAGGCCGCGTTGCGCATCGAGTTGCTCAAGATACGGGGCGTAGCCTGCGCGATAGCGATTGGTGGCAAGCCGATAAGTTTCACCAAGTTGATGAACCTGCTCCGTTGCAATTGCCTTTTGCGCGTCAATCAACGACACGCCGGCAAGCGCATCTTCGACTTCACGGAATCCATTTAATACGGCGCGGCGGTATACAAATGCCGCCTGATCCCTACGCGCGGCAGCGCCTTCAGCCTGCGCTTGCAACCGCCCCCCTTCGAAGATCGGGGCAAGAATACTACCGCCGAGCGAAAACAAACTGATGGGGTCACTCAAAAGCGTAGAAATAGCGAAACCCGCAGAGCCGCTTAGGCGCATCTGGGGGAGGAATCGCTTGCGTGCCGCCGCCAGATTCGCGTCGGTAGCTGCAAGGCGATATTCGGCTTCAGCAATGTCTGGACGCCGCCTTATCAACTCTGACGGCAGACCAGGTGCAACGTCCACTAACTGCAATTCAGCAAGCGGCTTGCCTCGGTCAATTGAGCCGGGCAGCTGTCCCGCAAGCAGGCGAAGCGCATTTTCCTGGCGACGAATAGCAAATTCGACTTGGGGGATGATCCTGGCCGTAGCCTGATATTCGGCTTCGGCCTGGCGCAGCTCCAGCATTGGCGCATAGCCTGCCTGAGTGCGTGAACGGGCCAAACGGCGCGCTTCGTCCCGCGCCACGAGCGTCTGCTTTGCCACGTCAAGGCGCGCATCAAGTGCCCGGAGGTTCACATATCCACTCACTGCTGTACTCGCGACCATGAGACGCACCGCATCGCGCGCGGCAAGACTTGCAATATAGCCCTGATCGGCAGCCTTGCGCTCATCGCCGATACGTCCGAACAGGTCGACCTCATAAGCGATCTGGAACTGCGGCTGCGCGGCCGTCTGCTCGAGCGGTTTGCCAAAGGCGCTCACGGTTCGCGAATTTGCGCCACCGGCTCCGACTTCGATATTCGGGAACAGGGCGGCACTGGCCAATTTTGCATGCGCTCGCGCTTCGCGGACGCGCCCAACCGCAATGCCGATTTCAGTATTCGTCGCCAATGTGTCTGCGACCAACCGGTCAAGTGTCTGATCGCCAAAACCTGTCCACCAGTCTTGTGAGCCGATCTGGGCACCGGTTGTCTGTGCACTCCAGCTTGAGGGCGGAGTGACCTCTGGGACCGGAGTGGTCTTGAGTACCGGGCCGGCACATCCGGCCAGCGCCAGCAGCATGAGCAGTCCGAAGCATTTCATCACTTCTGCTCCGTCGAGACACGCGCCTCGACTGACATGCCGGGGCGAAGGCGGGCAACAAGCGATTGTCCCGGATCGATCGAGATCCTGACAGCAATGCGCTGTGAGACCTTCACGAAATTGCCAGTCGCATTGTCGGGCTTCAGAACTGCAAATTCAGAGCCCGCTGCGGGAGACAAGTTCTGCACATGGCCGCGCAGTTCAGCCCCGCCGAGCGCATCAACCCGAAATTTAACTGGTTGACCAATCCTCATATCGTGCGTCTGCGCCTCTTTGAAATTGGCAACCACCCATTTGTCGTGAGGAACGAGGTAGGTGAGCTGAGTTCCCGCCGTGACGAATGCGCCAATGCGCACGCCGAGTTCGCTCAACTGGCCGTCGGCGGGCGCGCGGATAATTGTGTTGTCGAGGTCGATCTGTGCCAGCCGCAGCTGCGCCTTTGCCGCTTCGACCCCAGCCTCGAGCCCGCCGCGCCCGACCCGGACTGACAAGACATCTTCACGCCCCACGTCCCGCGCGGCCCGGGCCTGCCGCAGTGCGGCCTCGGCTTGCCGTTCTGCGGCCAGGGTCTGATCTCGCTCGCGCGTTGATATCGAACCGTCGGCGACCAATGCATCAGCCCTGCGCATGTCGGCTCGTGCTCGCGCCAGTTGCGCTTCGGCATTGGCAATACCTGCTTCTTGGCCACCCAGCGCTGCGCCGCGTGCACGTTCGGCTTGAGCGGAGTTCGAAAGCCCTGCCAGTTGCGCCGCCAGATTGGCCTGCGCCTGCGCAACGCGAGCGCGATAGATCCGATCGTCAATCTTTGCGATTACCTGACCCGCATTCACTTGCTGGAAATCCTGCACCGGCACGTTCGTGACATAGCCACTCACTTGCGGACTGATGACCGTGACCTTTCCGCGGACATAGGCATTGTCCGTGGACTGAACAGAGCCAGAAAACGGCGGAAAGCCCCAAGCATAGAGGACGAGCAGGATCGCAAGAATGGCGACCGCTGCGATTGCCAGCTTGGCCTGCTTACTCCGGGTTGGTGGCGCCCATCCTGAAGGCGTGTTCGGGTCTTCCGTCAGAACATCCGATGATTTGGCGGCCGGGGTCTCTTCGTTCATTGGGCGCCTCCACTGGCGATGGCAGCTTGGGCAGCCAGCATGCGCTGCTGCAATTGTATGATGGGAGAAACTTCACCCCTGTGCAGAAGCGAGTAGCGTAGCCAAATGCCCCAGCACAGGATCAGGATTGAAAAGAAAAAGATCAATAGAAACAGATCGTTATAGGCAAGAATATGGGCTTCACGGGCGACCTGGCGGGACAGGATTGCTGTCGCATTTGCTCCACGTTCGACAATGTCGGTGGTCAAACCGCGAAGCGGAGCGCCGCTCCCTGCAACGCGGGCTGCCGAGACGGGGTCACTTAAGCGGATCGACTCGACGAGTTGATTGGAATGGAACTTCTCGCGGCTGATCTCAAAGGTTCCGAGCCATGCCGAACCGGCCAGGCCACCCAAGCTCTGGCTCGTGCTGAAGATCATGACATAACCGATAAACGCGCGAGGTCCGGCCAGCAGCGTGCGTGCGATCCCAATCGCCATGGCAGAACCGAGGAAAACGATTGCTGCAAAGCCAATCAAGGCCTGGCTGATATAGAGATTTGCCGGCCGCGTGAGGTTGGTCGCATCGGAATCCATCAGCGAACCAATGGCAATCAGAGCAACGGAAACGATGATGGGAAAGGCCACATCGTTCGGACGAAAGAGCAGAACCATTCCAACAAGCCCTGCAGCACTTGCAAGCAGGATGACCATATTGAGGCCGACCAACTGGTCCGACCCCATGCCTTCCACGCTCAAAAGTCCAATTGACCCGACGGATTGCTCCGACAAGAGCAGGCGGACATAAGCGGCGATCAGCATCAACCGCGCGATTTCGCGTCGGCCGAGCCATTGAACGTCGATCAAGGGTTGCAATCGGCCATATTCATGGATCAGTGCGGCGGCAATCAGCCCGATCGCGGCCGCGAGCGCAACCCCGATCCAAGGTGTCTCTGCCCACCAACCGAGTCGCCCCTGAGACAGGACGGCGACAAGGAGCCACATACCTGGTGCGAGGAGCCCGATGCTGACGAAATCGGCTCGCTCAAATGCCTTTTCGCGATTGCTTGGCGGCAGTGGAAGCAAGCAAATCGCTGCCAACGTCGCCAGGGCAAATCCTAGTTCGATCCAATAGGTCGGGCGCCAATCGCCAGTGACAAGCAGGCTCGGCGATATGACACGCGCCAAGGGTGCGCCGAGCTGGGGCAAGCAAATACCGACCATCGCGCCAACGATACGTTTTGACGGGGGCATCGCTTGCATCATGTAGAGGATCGTCAAGGTAATTAGCCCGGAACCGGCAATCCCGGCCAAGGCTCGCACGAAGAGCGCGGAACGAAAGTCGTGGATCAATAGATGGGCAATAGTCGAAAGCGCATAAACAGCCAGAACGATCCTGACGAAGCGTTGCAGACCATATTGCTGACGAAATTTGATGAGCAGCAAGTTGGCGGTGACGTTGGTCATGTAATAGGCAGAGAGCAGCCATGCGCCCTCAACGGGATCAAGGCCCAAGCCTCCCTGAATAAATGCCAGGTTGGCCTGGATCAGCCAGACACCGAGCCCAGCCGATACCCCAACCAAAATTGAAATCAGGAAATAGCCGATCCTGCGCTGTACCGGATGCGGCGGATTGGCTGGAGACCCGGGGAGGGTGGGCTGCTCAGCGGGAGGGAAACGAAATTCCATTTCGGCCATTACCTGAACTCCCAGCCCGCCAGACGATCAGTCAAGCGCATTCTTGGCACGTGGACGCGCACCAAAGCCCACGCCCAGTCCGTTGTACATGTCGATGAGCCCAATCGCGAGTGGAAGGTTTACAAGCCCGACCTTCGCGATTGGACGCATCGGCGATCTGCTCACCCCGTGCCACGAAC
This sequence comes from Aquisediminimonas profunda, assembly GCF_019443285.1. GTDB lineage: Bacteria > Pseudomonadota > Alphaproteobacteria > Sphingomonadales > Sphingomonadaceae > Aquisediminimonas > Aquisediminimonas profunda. The sequence continues at coordinate 2,337,138 of NZ_CP080327.1, read as the reverse complement.
AGTTGACCAACCTGCCTGGGGAGTTCGTGCCAGATGCGGTTGGGCGCTGCTGATCGCGCGCGGATCTACAGCAATGCCCGCCAGCGTGTCGGCGAAACAATGGTTGGTGTCGCGGTGGTGCGCCTCGTCGGCACGGACGATCAGCACTACGTCGCGAAGCGTCGCGTCGTCTGACAGGTTCCAGTAGCGCTTGGCGATCTCGGGCGCAGGGACGTTCTCGACATGGCCGGAGTCAATTTCCTTGAGATATAGCGTGTAGCTGATCACCGCTTCCTCCTCGAAATAGCCGACCACGCGGTGCGCAGTACGCGGGCTCAGCAAATAGAGCAGGAAGAAGAAGCAGTAGAAAACCCATTGCACGATCAGCACCACCAACCGCTCAAACCAGGTCGGTTTTGCGAGCGCGATGAACGTCATCAGGTGCATGCGCTCATTTTCGGCTTCGTCAATGAGGGTCGCGATCCAGCCATTATCGTCGCACATGCGACGTAGGCATCGCAGATGGGTGAGTGTGCCACCCACCATACCGGGCACCGCCGCCACAGTTTCGAGCACGATTGCGCGATTGCCATAACGCTTTGCGAAGAATTTGTCGGCGCAGAAGCGCAGCAACTTGGTGAATCCTAGTGCGATCGCGTCACTAGGGCCCGCCGGTTTGCGGTGCGCGACGCCATGAGTCGCTTTGTAGTCCATTGAGTTCTCCTTTAAGTTCAGCGTCATACGTTTGGCTTATGTATGGCGTTTAAACCATACATAAGCCAGACAAAAAAAGGTGTCAATATTGGCGATGGAAAACCGCCTTCTCGAACGAACCTTCGGGTTGCCATCGGTCATCCGAACCGCACGGTTCCAGATTCCAAAGTTCGGTTGCTTAGATTGCGGGACGGCTAGACAGCGCTCACCCGCTCTGCTTTGAAGCTCGGCGTTCTAAGATTAGACCAAGGCTGGCGAGCGACCCGCCTGCGCTGAAGCTCGCGCGGCCAAGAGTCGCAGCCCGCGTGTAAGGCGCTCAATATCGAGCAAACCACCAAGGGAAACACGAACCGCTTGTTCCTGGGCTTCACCAACGGCGAACCGACTGGATGGAACAACAGTCAATGAACTGTCCCTGGATTGATCGGCGAGATCTTGCTCCGAAACACCCGGCGGCAGTTGCAGCCACAGATGATATCCTTGCGGATGGCTGGCATAGCTTGCGCCTTCTAATGCCTCGCGCGCAAATCCCTGGCGTCGGCTTGTCTCGACCCGCATTGTCCGAATCAACTGATCGTACGTGCCGTCCTGAATCCAGCGTCTGAGAATCGCGACATTGAGCGGCGGCGCCATGATCGCAGTTTCGTGCACATCATCAGCAAGTCTGATGGCGGCACTGACGCTTGGAGCGCGCACGAAAGCGACGCGCAGCACGGGTGAAATTAGTTTGGATGTGCTGGCAATATGCCAGGTCTGTTCGGGCAACAGGCTGGCGAGCGTCGGGATGGGCTGCTCGGCCAACCCCCCATAAGCATCGTCCTCAACGATCTTTAAACCTGCCTCGCCAACGACCTCCGTTATGTTCCGACGCTCCTCCAACGAGAGCGTCCTTGCAGTTGGGTTATCGTTTGTGGGCACCACATAGACGCCTGTGATGCCGTCCCGGCTGGCGGCGTATTTTATCGCATCCGCGCTAAATTCCGGCAGCGCAATCAGCTTAAGCCCCAAGCGCTTCGCAAGTGACTTGAAGCCGGGATAGACATGCACGCCGCAAGCCAGAGCGTCTCCTGGTGCAAAATTGGCACTCAAAATGGCATGCAGAGCATTCTGTCCACCAGCGGTGATGACTATTTGTTCCTGATCCGATTTCAGTCCCGATTGCGTCAGCAATTGAGCACCTGTCTGGCGATCAAGCTCTGATCCGCCGGCGGGCTGATATTGAAGCTCGGCCGGGTTCTCGCCCAGCAAGATAGAAGCGGACGTCTCTGCGATTGCGCGACCAATCATGTTGCCCGGCAGTTCTGGCGGCATGTTCATGCCTGAGTCGACGGAAGCCAGCACGCGAGCGCTGACTGGTTTGGATTCCGCGACAAAGCTCCCGGCACGCCCGTTTGCGACAATCAGCTTGCGCTGACGAACCAAGTCATACGCTCTGGTGACCGTCGTCAGGTCCACCTTCAACCGTGCCGCCAACTCACGCTGAGGCGGGAGCCGATCCCCCGCCCGCAGCTCTCCGCTTTGAATCGCCGCAACTAGCGCATCAGCAATCACCTGATATTTGAGCCCGGATGTAAACCGCAGGCGGGAGGTCCATGCTTCAGTCATCAAACCGATTGTCCCACTGATCTGGCGACCGCCCATCGAGCTGCGCCCAGAGCCGTCCGGTCCCTGCTTCTTGTGCCCTGTTCACATACTGGGAGGCGACCAGCCAGCCCTTAATCGGTCGCAGGGGCAGCAGGCAACCCAGAACCATGAATGGGACTGAAGTAAGCAGGTGGACCCAGAAAGGGGGGGCGAACACGACCTCCAGCCACACAACGAAGAAGATCAACGGGAGAGCCACGATGCACAGCGAGAAGAACGCGGGCCCGTCGTCCGGCGCGGCGAAGCGATAATCCAACCCGCATTTCTCGCACTTGCTGACAATCTTGAGCCAAGACTGAAACATGTGGCCTTCACCGCAACGAGGGCATAGACCTTTCCAGCCGCACTTCATGATCCAACGAAACTTGTCTTCCTGCAAACTCGACTGCACACGTCACCTATGTATGGATTGTTTGCCATACATAGTCCTAACAAAAACCTTTATCAAGACACTCCCGTGTGCGAGCGGCTGCTCAGGATCTGTTCCGGCCGAGTTAAGACGAGCTGGCCAATGGCTTCCCGCTTAGACCACAGCCCGAAAGAAGGCTGGCCGATTTCGATCCATTTTAGCCATTCGGAGGCTATTAACCTAAGGCAGCTTTTGACCGAGCATCTTAGGCTGCGGTTACGGCCGACGTGTCAGCGTTTGCCGACGCATCTTATTCCACGGCCAATGTGGGCTTTCCGCCCCATTGTGGACATTTCAGCCGGTCATCCCAGAGCAGGTGCGCCGACACGCCTGGGCTACGAATGGCCCCGTTGCAGACGATCACAGCAATAGACTATCGAGTTGCATGGATCTCGCCGTTGAGCCGCCTTTTCAAATTCGCCCTGCACGGTCACAGCTTGATGTTTCCGCCGCTCGCAGTCTCTTTGCTGAATACGCCGAGTCCTTGCCCGTCGACTTGAACTATCAGGATTTTGGATCTGAGGTTGGCGAGCTGCCGGGCAAATATGCAGAGCCGCTCGGTGAGCTACTGATTGCGTGGGATGCAAAGGTCCGGCCGGTTGCCTGTGTTGGCATGCGGCCGCTCCACGGTGATGGAATATGCGAAATGAAGCGCCTCTACGTAATTCCTGAGGCGCGTTCTTTTGGTCTCGGCAAGTTGCTGACTAATACAGTCATCGGAACGGCGAAAGCCCGCGGCTACGTCGCACTGCGCCTCGACACTCTCGGGACGATGAACAGGGCCACCGCGCTATACGAGCGGATGGGCTTTCGTCGCATCGAACCGTATTATGGTCCGACGCCGCAGGGCACCATTTTCATGGAACTGAACCTGACCCGCTAACGTCCGCTTACCACCCCTTCGCGGAAATAGAGATAGACTTGGGCCTGGATGATAGCGGACTGTCAGGTTTTTCTCCGATCAATAGCCGATTGGACGATTAGGAGCGCAGGAAGTCATCTTTGCATTCCTATTTAACTCCCAATAATTGGAAGGTAGGTGGAGTCCGCACTGCCACCGCGCGATGTCGAGCACATGACTGGGTATTGATTTAATATTATGCAGCGATGTTGACAATTTCACTCGATCTGCAACTATTCATACTCTCTCCGGCCCGGAGAGAAATGGGGGGGAATCCAAATGAGATTTATTATGCTCGCCGCGCTTAGCGCGTCTTCGATGTTTGCCGTTGGTTCGGCCTATGCTCAAACAACATTGGCTGCTCCGCTTGCTGCAACGCCAAACACTGCTCCAGTTACCACTGCTGCGGTCCTTCCCCCTGTCGCTGCTGTTGGTCAGGCGGTGCTGCGCACTGGAACGGAAGTTCCGCTCACGCTTGCAGAGCATCTGACAACAAAAAACAAGGCAGTCCGGGTCAACCAGCGCTTCCGTATGACTGTTTCAGCGGACGTGAAGGTTGATGGGCAGACTGTAATTCCTGTCGGCAGCCCAGCAATGGGCGAAATCACGGACGTGCGAAATAAAGGCATGTGGGGCAAGTCTGGTCACATCGGCGCCAGGATCTTGTATGTGCAAGTTGGTGGTCGTCAAATCCGACTGAGCGGCACTTTCGATGACAAGGGCGTTACCGGAACTGCTGGCGTAGTGGCCGCCATCGCATTCGTTCCCATCGCCGGGTTCTTTACAACAGGGACGAGTGCCGACTTGCCTTTGGGTGGTGCCGTGAAGGGCTTTGTGGACGAAGACGTTCCGCTGTCTTTCGCGACGCAGCAGACTGCTCCTTTGGAAGTGACACCAACTCCTCCCGCAATGGTTTTGCAGGCGCCAGCGTCCAGCAGCGCTGCGGTTCAGCCGCCAAAATGAACGATTTTGGGTTGGGCGCGTTACGCTATGCGCCCAACCGCTTTCGATCATGCATCAAGCCGGACTGGGGGCGGAACAAGCGCCTGCTTATGGGAAGCGGCTGAACCTCATCCGTGCGCTGGAGAAGCCGCACTCCCTTTCTATCGAGAAAGACTGTGCGGCCGCAGCGGTCACAATTTGTGACTTAAAACGACCTTTGTGCTTGCTATGTGATTGCTAGCCTAATTTTCTAGCCAGAGCCGAATTAGAGAAAATGTCGGAAAACCCTGGCGCGCCCGGAACGATTCGAACGTCCGACCCTCAGATTCGTAGTCTGATGCTCTATCCAGCTGAGCTACGGGCGCGCGGGAGAGGTGCCTTTAGTCGGCAGCAGGGCGGAGCGCAACCCTGTTCGGCGTGAAAAGGCACGAAGGCCTTTCGCCATCCGCGAACAGCCTTTAGGGGTGGGTCATGTACACACGCGCCACGGCTTTTCTGATCCCTGCCCTGCTTTCCGCATGCTCCGCCCCGGGTGGCTATCCGTCATTGGCGAAGCGTCCCTTTGAGAAGCCTCGGGCATCCGTGCCAGATGCTCCCTTGGCACCACCGCAGGCATCCGACCCTGCCCTTCTGGGTCGCATTGCAGACGCACTCAAGCTGGCCAGGGATGGCGTGCCGGATTTTGAAGCCGCTTTGCCAGCGGCTCGGGCTGCCGCAGAACGCGCCTCAGGCGCTGCACCGGAAAGCGAGGTCTGGATTGACGGCCAGTTGATGGTCACACGGCTCGAGAGCACAACCGGCCCTGCACGCGATGCGTTGGCTGCGCTCGATGATGAACGCCGTCTGCTCGATGCCAAACCGGGATCTCCCGATGCCCCGGCACTTCTGGCCGCAATTGCAGAGGTGGAAGCGATTGATGCCCGCCAATCAGAGGCGGTCCACGCACTCCTGTCGAAGTTCAAATAGCGTCAACCGCGCTCTTGTGGGCTTCACCGTTGCGCACGTAATGCGCCACGGCCATCTGGTTCCCGATTGACCAGCTTTCATCCAGTTCTCGCATGAACCGGGCCGGCCTGCCGCCCCACATTTGTCCCGTGGGAATGATCTTGCCAGGCGTCAGCATTGCGCCGGCGGCCAGCATCGCATTCGCTTCAATCACGCAGCCATCCATGACGATTGATCCCAACCCAACCAGAGCACCGCTGCGGATCGTGCACCCATGCAGCATCGCCATGTGCCCCACCAGCGCATCCTCTTCGATAATCGTTGGTGACCCGTTCAAGCCACCGTCTGCCGAATCGCAATGGATGACCGTGCCGTCCTGAACATTGGATCGAGCGCCGATACGGATGAAATTGACGTCGGCGCGCAGCACGCAATTATACCAGATGCTTGCGCCAGCCCCGATCTCGACATCGCCGACAATCCGGCACCCCGGCGCAACGAAGGCGCTTGGGTGGATGCGAGGGGTCTTGCCGTGCAGCGGGATGATGCTGATGTCGTTCATGTATGAGCCACCCTAATTGTCTCTCTTATATGGCTTCAGGATCGAAAGGATACTGGCATGATCGTCAGTCCAGGGCTTGAACCCTGGACGCGAGCCAATGGGGCGCCACTTTTCAGCCGGGTTGGAAACGATAAGGCGGTCGATGACCTTTTTATCCGGTGAGAATGCGATCCAGAGAGAATGAGAATAATTGAGGTTCCTCTCCGCGTCCGTCACATCATAGTCGCGAGCAGCGCTGGCCCATCCTTGCCTGGCAATCGCCGCCAGAACTGGCTCAAGGTCAAGGAAGCGGTTGGAGATATGCACCATGAGAAGGCCATCGGGCGCGATGTGCCGACGATAGGTCGCGAAAGCCTCAGCCGTGAGCAAATGCATCGGCACGGCATCGGAGGAAAAGGCATCGATAGCCAGGACATCGGCACTGTTTGGCTGCGTGGCGGCAAGAGTAAGACGAGCATCGCCAATGACCACCTTCACTCCCGGCAGGCATCTGGAAAGGAATGTGAACCGCTTGGGATCCGACGCAATTGTGACAATCGCCGGATCGATCTCGTAGAATGTCCAGTGCTGATCGGGCTTGGCATAGCAAGCTAGGGTTCCTGCACCCAAGCCGACGATGTCGATCCTTGCGCCTGGACCATAAATCGCCGGTATTGCAGTCATCGCAAGGCCGATGCCCGAATGGGGCGCATAATAGGATGTGGGCTGGGTCTGCCGGGACGGCGCCAAGTTCTGCACGCCGTGAACAGTGGTGCCATGGACCAGATAGCGCGTGTCTACACCATTGCTCCGAACCGAATAGACCCCGAAATAGCTCCGCGTCATCATGCCCGGCTGAATGGAAAGACCGATTTTCTGCCACCCGTTAAGCGTCAACATCAGGCAACCCAGGCAAAATGCGAAGAGCCAGCGCTTGCCAAGCGACGCAACAGCCGCCCCGATAATGACAATAATACTGATTGGCTGGATGAATCGCAGCGCTTCGTTGTACAACGGGCCACCAGCCAGCGTTGCTGCCACCAGTGCTAAAAGAGCAATCGCTGCAGCCGCAGCACGACCGTTCGCACTTTCGAGAAGCTTCTGGCTGGTCTCGAATATGGCTCGGGGAACAAGCAGCAATGCAGAGGCTATGATCAGGATCGGGTGCTCATACGTCCAGTCGAAGATGAGCGGTGCCAATATCGCGCAGAATATCCCGCCAATCACGCCGCCCACCGACATGGCCAGATAAAAACGGGTCAGATGCTCTGGATGCGGGCGTCGGGCGAACATTTCCGAATGCAAGGCCACTGAAACCACGAACAGGTTCACGAGTGTCAGGAGCGCAAAGGAGAACGGAAAACGCGTCGAGTCCATAAAGGCCGAACAGGCTGCCATGAGGATGACGAACGGCGCAAAATGCCTGCAGAAATCGGCCAAGCGCCTGTTGGTTGCGAAGGCGACCGAGAAGCTGAGCAGGTAAAGCCCAAGGGGCAGTACCCAGAGCAGCGGCATCGCAACGATATCGGTCGTCAGATGGAGGCTTGTGGAAAGCATCAAACCGGACGGCACGGCTGCAAGGATGATCCAGCGCCCGACCGTGCGCCAATCCGGCGCAGGCGTTTCCTGCTGTGTTGGCTGAGATAAAGCAGCCGCTTTAGGCATCATGAAAGCTGACAGGACGACAAGTGCGAGCACCAGTAGATAGCCGGCACTCCAAATCTCGCTCTGGCTGGCAACGGGGAGCAGCGGCTCAAGCAAAAGCGGATAGGCAATGAGCCCGCCAAAACTTCCGATATTGGATGCTGCATAGAGTGGATAAGGATCGCCGCCGCCTGAAAGGGAAAACCACCTCTGCATCAGTGGAGCTTGTGCCGCGATGACAAAAAAGACCGGGCCGATTGATGTCAGCAGCAGATAGGGCACCCAGAAAACGGGATTTGCGTCAGCTGACGGCAGCGATGACGTCAGACCAACCGGCAGCGTCAGCGCTGCGGCGACGAAGAGAAACAGGTGAATTGCGGCCTGCGTCCGGCCCGAAAAGCGCCCAAGCCAATGGGCATAGGCATATCCACCCAGCAAAAGCGCCTGATAGACGACCATCGCAGAGTTCCAGACTGTCGGAGCACCGCCCAGCCGCGGCAGCGCCATGCGCGCTACCATGGGCTGAACCAGAAAAAGCAGAAAGGAACCCGCGCATATCGTGACGATATAGCGCAAGCGAAGTGCGCGATCCCCGTTTGGCGCATCGACTGGCTGGCTCATCTTTATCGACCCCGTGGTTGCTGCGGCATTGCCTTTAGGTCCCAATTCCTGCTTTTCCGTCAATGGTCATCGGGGCGCGCAATGCTATATGTAATATGCTGCTTGAGCGGACTGTCATCCGCATTTTTGGGGTGAGCGAAATCAAGCTGAGGATGTCGCTTTAGGCCAAGACGTTCCATCAGGCCCCAGCTCCGGACGTTACCGGGCGTCGTAATCGCCCAGATTTGTTCAACGTCCCGATTGGAAAACCCCCAGTCAAGGGATGCTTCTGCCGCCTCCCGCGCATAACCTTGCCCCCAGGCATCATGCGCCAGCCGCCAGCCAATCTCGATCTTGCCGTCTATGGGCCCGACATTGCCCATGACAAGGCCGCAAAAGCCCAGAAAACGGCCATCTTTCTTCCGTTCAAGTGCCCAGAAGGTATGGCCATGCCGTTCCTCGATAGCATGCAGGCGGCCGATCATCGCTTCTGCCTCCTGCGCACTCATCAGAGGACCGAGCGTGGCCATGACGCGAGGATCAGCGGACATCGACGCAAAAGGCAGAACATCATCATCTCGCCAACTGCGCAAGATGAGGCGCGTCGTTTCTAACCTGAAGTCATCCATTGAGGAGGCGCGCTGCATGCGCCGCGTGATAGGTCAGCACTCCGGAACAGCCCGCACGCCGGAACGCGAGCAATGTTTCAAGGACAAGCGCATCACGGTCCCCTGCCCCGGCAGCGGCTGCAGCTTCGATCATCGCATATTCACCGGAAACTTGATAAGCAAAAACAGGAACTTCGAACCTGTCCTTCACACGACGAATGATATCAAGATAGGGTAGTCCCGGCTTGACCATGACGCTGTCAGCGCCCTCCGCTATGTCGAGCGCGACTTCACGCAAGGCCTCTTCGCTGTTCGCGTGATCCATTTGGTAGGTCTTCTTGTCGCCCTTCAGCAGACCGCCAGACCCCACAGCATCGCGAAACGGTCCGTAAAACGCGCTCGCATATTTGGCTGAGTACGCCATGATCTGAACATTGATGTGCCCGGAGCCCTCAAGTGCGCCCCTTATGTCGCCAATCCGGCCATCCATCATGTCCGATGGCGCGATGATGTCCGCTCCGGCATTCGCCTGATTCAGGGCCTGCTCCACAAGAACGGCCGACGTTTCATCATTGAGCACATAACCTTTGTCATTGACCAGTCCGTCGTGGCCGTGCGCCGTGTAGGGATCCAGCGCCACATCGGTCAGGACGCCCAACTCGTCGCCCAACGCATCCTTGATTGCGCGCGTGGCGCGGCACATCAGATTGTCGGCATTGAGCGCTTCGCGGCCATCGTCGGTGCGCAGGTTTCGGGGCGTATTGGGAAACAGCGCGACGCAGGAAATGCCCAGTTTCCGGGCTTCTCTGGCCTGCTTTACGATCCCGTCCACTGACCAGCGCGACACGCCCGGCAGGGTGGCGATTGGTTCCTCGACGCCGGTACCTTCAGTAATGAAGAGCGGCCAGATCAGATGGGCAGGTGCAATGTGGTTTTCGGCCACCATCGCCCGGCTCCAGCTGGTTGAACGAGTGCGGCGCAAGCGCAGCGCGGGAAAGCGGGCTTCGGTCATGATGAAATCACCTCTACAACAGGATTTCAGAACTGGAAATCCCGGCTTTCCCGACGAAGATAAAGGAAACCCTTCAGCTATGGAAAAGTGCTGGTCCTGCCTAGTCCAACCGCGCCAAGGCTGCAGTCAGCCGATCGACCTCAGCCGCCTTTTCCGCATGATCGGCGCGCGCCTTGTCGACAGCCTCGGGCTTTGCCTTTTCCACGAACGCCGGATTGTTGAGCCGCCCCGCCAGGGCATCCCGTTCCTTGGAAAGAGCTTCGATTGACTTTGTAATCCGCGCTCGTTCGGCATCAAGGTCGATCACACCTGCAAGAGGGAGAACAAAGGTCGCCTCTTCAACGACGAGTTGTATCGCCCCGCCTTGCGGCGCTGGAGAACCGGAAACACTGTCAAGACGTGCAAGGCGCCCAATTGCGGCCATTTGCCGCTCCAGGCGCGCTAACGTCTCCTCAGACGCGTCGCGAACATAAGCGCTGAGCTTTGCCCCTGGCGGTATCCCCAGTTCATTCTTTGCCGCCCGGACGGCACCGACCAGAGAAATCAGCCATTCGACCTCATCCTTGGCTGAAGAATCCACTTTAGCTTGTGGATTGGGCCATTGCGCATGGATCAGGTCACAACTGCGCTGCCCCATGGCATGCCACAATTCCTCTGTGATGAACGGCATGAAGGGGTGGAGCATCACAAGAATCTGATCCAGGACCCATCCTGCAACGGCCTTGGTTTCCTCACCCATCTCGCCCTTGATGAGTTCCAGGTACCAATCACAAAAGGTTCCCCAGGCAAAATGATAAATGGCATCTGCCATTGCGTCATAGCGCAAATCCGCGACAGCCCGATCGAGTTTGGCCAGGGTTTCAACCGTTTCGCCAATGATCCAGCGGTTGACGGCCAGCTCGGCCCTGGGTGCCGCAAGCGTGGTCGATGCGCCTATGCCGTTAGACTGGCAGAAACGCGCGGCATTCCAGAGTTTCGTCGCGAAATTGCGATAACCTTCTACGCGTTTTTCATCGAGCTTGATGTCCCGCCCCTGGCTTTCCATGGCAGTGAGCGTGAAGCGCAGTGCATCGGCCCCGAATTGGTCAATAAGGCCAAGAGGATCGACCGTGTTTCCCTTCGACTTGGACATCTTTGAACCGTCCGCTGCGCGAACAAGTCCGTGCAAATACAATGTCTTCCACGGCACTTCTTTCATAAAATGCAAACCCTGCATGGCCATGCGGGCATCCCAGAAGAAGAGAATGTCAAACCCGGAAATCAATACGTCATTGGGGTAGTGGCGATGCAGCGTGCTTGACTCTTCCGGCCAACCCAAAGTTCCGAATGGCCAGAGCGCCGATGAGAACCAGGTGTCCAGAACGTCCGGATCGCGGGTTAAAGTAACCCCTGCACCGGCTAAGGCCTGCGCTTCAGCCTCATTTTCGGCAACAAATACAGTGCCATCATCCGTAAACCACGCCGGGATCTGGTGGCCCCACCACAATTGCCGCGAAACACACCACGGCTGGATGTTTTCCATCCAGTTAAAATAGGTCTTTTCCCATGTCTGGGGTACCACATTGATCGCTCCGGTCCGGACCGCCTCGATTGCTGGTTGGGCCAGAGTCTTCGCATCGACATACCATTGGTCGGTCAACCAGGGCTCGATGACCGCACCAGACCGGTCGCCGAATGGTGTCTGGATGACGCGGTCTTCGACCTTTTCGAGGAGCCCTGCTGCTTCGATCAGTGCCACAACCCTTTCGCGTGCTTCCTTTACCGGAAGACCAAGCAATTCTGCCGGAATCAGGTCATCCGCCGTCTGGATCACACGGGCTTCGGCATCGAACATGTTGAGCATGTCGGCAGGCTTGAACCCTGCCCTCTTGCCGACCTCAAAGTCGTTGAAATCATGGCCTGGCGTGATCTTTACTGCGCCTGAACCCAATTCCGGATCAGCATGTTCGTCGGCGATGACCGGAATCAGTCGTCCCGTGATCGGCAGCCGGACCAACTTTCCGATAACAGCCGTGTACCGGGGATCATCGCCATTCACGGCGACAGCCATATCAGCCAGCATCGTTTCGGGCCGCGTGGTCGCAACGGAAATATGACCGCTGCCATCCTCAAGTGGATACTTCAGGTGCCAGAACTTACCGTTGATCTCGACAGTTTCAACTTCAAGGTCGGAGATTGCTGTTTTCAGGCCGGGATCCCAGTTCACCAGCCTTTTGTCGCGATAGAGCAGACCTTCGTTGTAAAGCTCGACAAACACTTTGATGACGGCCTTCGAGAAGCCTTCATCCATTGTGAAGCGCTCATTCGTCCAGTCGCAGCTGGCCCCCAGGCGCCTCAACTGCCCGGTAATGGCGCCGCCGCTTTCGGCTTTCCATTCCCAGACCTTTGCTATGAAGTCTTCACGGGAAAAGTCCGTGCGCTTTTGCTGGCGCTCATTCAGTTGCCGCTCGACCACCATCTGCGTAGCGATGCCAGCATGATCGGTGCCGCAGACCCACAACGCATCCTTGCCCTGCAGGCGGGCGTGGCGGATCAATACATCCTGAAGCGTGTTATCAAGGGCATGGCCGATGTGCAGGCTACCGGTAACGTTTGGCGGCGGCATGACAATCGTAAAGGGTTCGGCATCAGGGCGCGACGGGCGAAAGGCACCGGTCGCCTCCCAATGGCGATACCATTTGGATTCAATTGCGGAAGGATCGAAGGTTTTTGCAAGCTCAGTCATGACGCGCGGCCTTTGCCAGCCGCATCACCGACTGGCAAGGAGATCAGCCCAGGCTGTTTCCCGTGATCCGGGCGATTTCCTTGGCTACAAGGCTCTCGACAAGCTGTGGCAGGTTCGCATCCAGCCACTCACGCAGCATTGGCCGAAGCATTTCGCGCACCAAACCTTCGAGTGTGTCGCTGCCATGGACTTCAGGCTTGACGATCAAGGCAGAAAGCGCGCCCAGTGCGGCCCTGCTTGCTGACTCTGCATTTGGTGAAACAAGTGTCTGTGCCATTGGTGTTTCCGTAACTGCTTCCGGTTCGGCGGATGTTTCGGTCAGCTCGAGCACGTCGTCTTCGACCGCTTGAGTGTTAAGCTGAGGGTCGGCCTGAGGCTGAATCTGGCTTGCATCCTCTCGGGCCGCACTGCGGCGAGCGCGCGGACTAGAAAGCACCTTGGCACTGTCTTCCGAAATGATTTTTTTGATTGAAGACAAGATGTCCTCCATCGTCGGCTCATTGCTGATATCGCTCATCATGCCCACCTTGACGTCACTATTCGCCCTTTACTGACGGATTTTGTGCCACTGTGTCAACGGTTCGTGTTGCGACGGGCTTGGGCGTCGGATCGCTGTCCCAGTCTGAAAGGCTGGTGCGCACCCGCTTGTAGTTGGTTTCCGGATCATAGAGCACACCACCATCAAGGCCCAGATTCCGGGCTTCTGCCTGCCCCATAGCGGCGAGAAGAGAGAAGCCCGCAACATAGGCGTTGCGCCGAGCTGAAACGAGCTGAACCTGCGCGTTAAGATATTCCTGTTCTGCATTCAGGATGTCCAGGATCGATCGATTGCCTACCGTATTTTCCGCGCGAACACCTTCAAGCGAGAGCGCGGTCGCAGCAACCGCCGCTTCCGAAGAGGCAATGACAGCATTCGATGCCCTGAAGCTTGCGAACGCCGAACGCGTCTGGGCGATGACGCTGCGTTCCGCCGCAATCACTTGCTCAATCGCCTGGCTGGAACGCGCCTGAGCCTGACGGATCTGTGCACTGGGTGCTCCGCCCTGGTAAAGTGGCAGGGTCAATTGTACGCCAGCACTGGCGTTCTCCGCCGTCTGGGATGTGTTAAACCCCGGAATGAAGGACTGAAGCGAGTTCAGGAAGTTTGCATAGCTCTTGTCAGCAACCAGTGACACCTTGGGCATGCGCGCTGCTTTGGCGGAACCAACATCAAATCGGGCCGCATCCTGGTTTTTTTTGGCAGCGATCAGATCCGGATTGTCTGCCAACGCCTTTTCAACAGCCAGGTCCGCCGTTTGCGGCAGATTGGGCAAGGGCGGCGGCTGCTGCAGATCGTCAGGCTCATCACCGACCAGCTGAATATAGCGTTCGCGACTGGAAATCAGGTTCGATTCGGCCCCCTCGAGCTGGCTCTGCGCAAGGGCAAGTCGCGATTCGGACTGGGCAATGTCAGTGCGAGTCAGGTCGCCGACTTCGAACCGATCGCGCGTAGCTTCCAGATTGGTCTTTAGCACCTTCACCTGATTGCGATTGAGGCCGACGATGGCTTCGTCCCGAAGGACATCCATATAGGCTGCGACAACCTGGCTGAATACGCTGGCTTCCGTGCCCCGCAAATTGGCCTGGCCAGCATCGACCCGGGAATCCGCAGCCCGAATGGCGTTGCGTACGGCACCACCTTGATAGATGGGCACGTCAAAATTCAGGCGCCCGCTCGCCTGGCGCACAGGTGATGCACTGCTCGATGTCTGGAGATTCTCGGTGTAGGCGGCAGAAAGATCAAGCCCGGGCCGACCGCGCGACTTGGCAATCGGCACGTTCTCATCATTTGCACGTTGCCCGGCTCGCGCCCCGGTCAAGGTCGGATTTGTTGCATAGGCCTTGGCCAAGGCTTCGCGCAAGGTTTCGGCATTTGCTGAAGATGCTAAAAGCCCAAGCGGTCCCAAAAACAATATTCTACTTTTCAATCGCTTGGTCATCATACTTCTCTTAAAAACTGAAACTTTTCGGAGGGGTGAAGCCAGGAAGGGAAACTGCTTCCAAATCGGCAAAAGAGACCAATCCCACGCTCTGTCCCGATTTGCGGCCAAGTGCCAACCGTGTCACGCCCTTGTCGACCAACCCCGTCAGCAATCGACCGCCGTTGGCAAGTTGGGCTTCGATAGCAGCTGGAATCGCTTCTACGGCACCGTCAATCAGAATGACATCGTAGGGGGCACCTTTCCGCCAACCAGCTTCCAAGGGCCCCATGACATAGCGGATACCAGCTGCCTTTCCGATTGCTGCAAGGCTTTCGTCGACTTCCAGGGCAGTAACGTCTGCGCCCAATTCATTCAGCAACGCCGCTGCATATCCGGTAGCAGCACCAACCAGAAGAATCTTTTCGTCCGGTTGGATCCCGGATTCTGAGATGAGCCGCGCCGTTACAAGCGGCGAATTGAGCGCTCTGCCATGACCGAGAGGAATGGGCACATCAACATAGGCAAGCGCCGAGCGCTCGGATGGCACGAAATTCTCACGCGCGACCGCCTTTATAGCCGCAACAACCCGCGCGTCAGTGACCTTGTTTGTACGCAACTGGTTTGAAACCATTGCTGCGCGCATATCCGAGAAATCGAGTTCGCTCACAATTCGCCCCGTGCCATAAGTGTTTTATAAGCGCAATACACCTTGATGCGCCAGCGATGCATTACTGCGGCTTTTTCCGAACGCCAAGCCGCTTCGTCAAGCAAGGACGATCCATTGCAGAAGCGAATATTCCAGTAACTAACAAAATGCGCCTGAAACCAGCTGCCCTTTCGGCTACGCACCCAACGACGCTGGCACCAGGAAAATGCCGCATCCTGGTTTCAGCATTTGCGACGACGCTGACAGAAGTACCTTAATTGGGACTGCCTGCTCCTCAGCCTTCAAAAAGATAAACGGACTGCGCACTTTTTGGATGACACTGCGCTCATTTCTGACTAGGGCCCCTGAAACCCGCAGAAATGCGCCGTTGGCCCGATGGCGGAGTGGTTACGCAGAGGACTGCAAATCCTTGCACGCCGGTTCGATTCCGGCTCGGGCCTCCACTCTTTTTGGCACCAGTGCCAGGGCCACGAGGCTGACCAGGGCAGCCAGGCTCAGATACCCCCCTACCCACGCAAGTCCGCCGCGATCTGCCAGTGCCTTGGCAGCAAATGGCGTCAAGGCGCCACCGAAGATACCGCCCATGTTGAAGGCAATGGAAACACCTGTGTAGCGCACTCTTGCTGGAAACAGGCTCGGCAGCCAAGCGCCGAGAGGGCCATAAAGCAAGCCCATGACAAACAGGGCCATTGAGAGGAAGGCAGTGGTCTCCGTCATGCTTCCGGTCAACATCGGTGCCAAGGCGAATCCGAGCGGAATCCCCAATGCACATCCGATGGCGAGCACGGATCTGGGGGAGCGCCAATCCGAGCTATAGCCGGATACGAGAATGCCAGCTGCGAGAAACAGGATTGCAAACAATTGCATCGAAAGGAAGGCCTCGCGAGAGAACCCGCGCGTGCTTGTGCCATATCCCAATGCAAAAGCAGTCGCGAGATAGAAGAAGGCAAAGCAGGCAACAGCTGCAAAGGTGCCGCAGACAATCTCCGGAGTATGTCGTGCAAATGCTTCACGCAGCGGCACGGCAGGCGGCCGCTCCTCGGCAAGCATCCTGGCAAAAGCAGGCGTTTCCGCAAGCCGCATCCTGACCCAAAGTCCAACGATCACCAGCAGGGCGCTCAAGAGAAACGGAATGCGCCAACCCCAGCGCTCGAATTGATCGGCGCTCAACATTGTGCCCAGAATCAGAAACAGGCCATTGGCAAGCAGGAAGCCGACCGGAGCGCCGAGTTGGGGAAACATTCCAAAGCGACCGCGCCAACCCGCCGGGGCATTTTCAACGGCCAGCAATGCGGCGCCACCCCACTCGCCGCCAAGGCCAAACCCTTGTCCAAACCGAAGGATGCACAAAAGAAGCGGCGCAATCCAGCCAATCGCGGCATAGGTAGGGAGAAAGGCAATGAGCAGTGTAGATCCCCCCATGAGCAATAGGGAGGCGACCAGAGTAGACTTCCTGCCGATGCGATCACCGAAGTGACCAAAGACGACCGAGCCGACAGGTCGAGCAACGAAAGCAAGGCCGAAACTGGCATAGGACGCTAGCAATTGCGCTGAAGCGGACTCGGCGGGAAAGAAAAGCGGGCCGAACACCAGGGATGCAGCCGTCGCATATATGTAGAAATCATAGAATTCGATGGCAGTGCCAACAAGGCTTGCCGCAAGTATGCGGCCATTGCCGTTTGCCGCGATTTGATCAGCCATGCTTTATCCCCCTGCTTTCGGCCTTTGCGGCGTTCGTTCGAATTGTCCAGTGCCCGCCAGCTTGAGGCTCTTTTGAACTGCGGAGATATCGGCTACCACTGAAAGCTCGAAGGACTTTGGGCTGCGCGACCGAAATTAACGGACAAGCAAAACATTGCTGTCCAAACCGCGCAAGGCGGAGGGAGAGTGTCTTTGCGAATTTCTGGGAATCGGGCGATTGCAGCATTTGGGTGCATGATTGCAACCATTTGCCCTGCCCTGGCGCAAACTCAGCGGCCAAGCCTTGCCGACAGTTTCAGGCTTGGCAGCGGCGGTGGGGTTCTCTGCCAGGTTCAATCGAACGACCATGATTCTGCAATTCGCGGCATGTTCGATCGTTCCTGGACATTGGTTTGCCGTGACGCGGTGCGACCAGTCGGCAAATTTTATGCTCTCAGGGGTCCTGATGCCGCATCTCGTCTCGCAGAAATACGCAAGGGCGATGCAGCTTGCGACGATGCTCCAAAAGGTTCGAACATTGAAGGGTTGGGCCTCGTCTCGACCATGCAATGCCGCATGACCAATGCCGGCGTTGGATACCGTGTCTATGCGCATCAGAAGGGCCATATTCTCTGGGTAGCGGAAGGTCTCGCGGGATATGACAGTGCACTCAAGCTTGGTCTAAGGACCATTATTGCCGATCGCATTGTAACGGGGCAGGTGTCGGTTGCGACGACATCGGTCGAGGATCCGGTAGCGTTCTCGCGCGTCCAGGCCGGTACGCTTGATCCCGACCAGGCGCTTGCTGAAGGTTACAAGCGCAACACGAGCGGCAATTATGCAGAAGCCGCCGAATTCTTTGGGACCTTGCAGCAGCGGGCCGACCCATCCAGCCGCGATGCTGAACGTTACGGCGAATACCTTGTGAACCGGGCGTTGCAGCAATCCAATTTGGGTGAGTTTGCGCAGGCCGACGCCCTGTTTGCAGAGGCAAACCGAATTCCGACAGCAGATCGAGTTCAATCCCGCTTGCGGCGCAATTTTGAGGCACTGCACCTGCTGAACCAGCGGCGCTATGACGAAGCAATGGCGCGCATCGACCAACCCGTAATACCGGTTGGCAGCGCATCGCAAATGGCAAACGGGCTGCTTGAAATTTCTCCCGAGCTCGCGGGGGAACTGAATACTGGTGTGCCTGTTGGCGAGCGCATGGGCATGACAGATTCACTGGCGCTAACGCCCCGGGAGCGCAGCATCTTTCTCGACGTGCAAGCGCTGCAGATCCGCGGGACCCTTTTGAGGCTGACTGGAAAAGCCTCAGAAAGCCGCGCTATCCTCGATCGCGCCGGGAATGATGTACTCGCAGTCCGTGATGGGCGGGTCATCTCCGTCGTGCGGTTGCGGTCCCAGATCCTTGCGGAAGCTGCGCTTTCCCTCGAAGCCTTGGGTGACAATGCGGCAGCAGAGGCAAAGATGCGAGAGTCGCTATCCTTGCTGGAAGCGCGATACCCGCAAACCATTGCCGTGAATGGCGCACGAGCCCGCTTGGCAGCAATGCTGGCTCGACATGGCAAATCCGCCGACGCGATGGCCGAGTATCGTATCGTTGTTAAGAATGCAGCAGACAACCGCTCTGCGACAACAGGCCTTGGCAATTTGCTGAGTCCGTATTTTTCGCTTCTTGCAGACCGCATCCCGGGCAACCCGTCCCTTGTGGATGACATGTTTCTTGCCAGCCAGACACTCGTGCGGCCGGGTGTTGCAGACACGCAAGCAATCCTGGCCCGCGAATTGAGCGAAGGTTCCGGAGAGGCGACACGCCTGTTCCGCCAGGCGCGCTCGCTCGAGCGCGATATCGAGCGCCGACGGATCGATCTGGCCAATCTTCTTGCCGTGCCGGAAAAATCGTCGGGGCTTTCTACCGCTATCGCAGCGGTGCGGAGCGAAATCGCCACACTTGAAAACGACCAGGTCGCGACGCAAGCCAAACTCTCGGATTATCCGCAATATCGTGCCATTTCCGGTAGCGTCCTGACCCTGCCGGAACTCCGCGCTTCGCTGAAGCCAGGCGAGGCCTATTTCAAGCTGAGCGTTGTCGGCCAATCAGTCTTTGCGCTGTATGCGGATCAGGCCGGTGCAACGGGCTATAAAGTGCCACTTAGCCCTGATCAGCTCGATGCTGCGGTAAATGGCATTCGTGATACGATTTCGAAAGATGAAGGCGGCCAACTCAATACCTACCCGTTCGATGTCGTTCTTGCGCGCCAATTGTACACAGACCTGCTCGGCCCGGTGAACGCGAGGATCGCTGCCGTGCACCATCTGGTATTCGAGCCTGACGGAGCGATGTTGCGGCTGCCCCTCAACCTGCTGATTGCAAGTCAGCCGGGTGTCGATGCATATCTGGCCCGAAGTGCGACACCAGATGCCGATCAGTTCGATTTTCGCGGGATCGACTGGCTGGGTCGAACGCACAGCATAAGCACGGCAGTGTCGGCGCGCGCCTTTCGCGATGCCCGCAACACGCCAGCTTCGAACGCACAACGCGAATATCTGGGCTTTGGCAGGAATGCGCCAGTCTCATCAGCGGTTCGCGTATCGTCCACCCGCAGCCTGAGCGGTGGCGGCCCAAGCTGCCTTTGGCCCGCCAGCGAATGGAACAAGCCCGTCTCGGATGCAGAATTGAAGGAAGCTCAAGCCGCAGTCGGCGTCGGGCAGTCCGCGATTGTGACTGGCGCTGACTTTTCCGATACTTCCGTCATGTCGCGCACAGATCTTGCGGAATACCGCATCCTGCACTTTGCGACCCATGGTCTTGTGACTGCGCCAAGACCCGAATGCCCCGCTCGGCCTGCCCTGCTCACATCCTTCGGGACTGCAGGGTCCGATGGCTTGTTGAGTTTCCGGGAAATCTATGACCTCAGGATTAATGCGGACCTGGTCATACTTTCGGCATGCGATACCGCTGGCAAGGCCTCTGTTGCGGCAACGAGGGAAGCCGGTGTCGCCACCGGTGGCGGAAGTGCACTGGATGGCCTTGTGCGCGCGTTCATAGGAGCTGGCGGCCGGTCGGTCCTTGCGAGTCATTGGCCCGCCCCTGACGAGTTCAAGGCCACCGAGCGTCTGATCTCTGGGCTTTTCAAGGCAACAAATGGCCAGTCGGTCGGAGACGCGCTTGCTGATGCACAACGCGCGCTGATGGATGATCCAGCGACTTCTCATCCATTTTACTGGTCGGGTTTTGCCGTCGTTGGCGACGGCGCCCAGGCCATGCTGTCTCGGCGGTAGCGCACTTGGCTGGACTCCCCTCCTGATGCCCGAAAGCCAAGGCGGCAGGACATATTTCGCCTTTGCGACTTCGGCGCGAACAGGTTTGCGCCAGCTGGGGTTCTGGCGGCTGCTGCTCACAATTGCGTTCCTTGCAGGAGCGGTCCTGATTGCGCGTTATGGCTGGAAGCTGCCTCTCGCGATTGAGGCCGAGCGTGCACTTTACGACTGGCGGCAAGTGCTGACTGCCGAAAAGGTCGATCAGGACGAACGCATCGTGATGATCGTCTATACTGACGAAACGCTAGCCGCCACGGGGAAGCGATCCCCGTTGGACCGCGCAATACTGGCAAAAGCACTGGCGCGCATCGACAGCTTCAAGCCGAAAGCCATCGGGATCGACATCCTGATCGATCAACCTCAACCTGAAGATCCGAAAATCATCGAGGCCTTCCGCAATCTGAAGACGCCCACTTTCCTTGCCTATGCGTCTGCAAGCACGGCGGAAGACAAGATGATGCTCTGGCAGCAACAGTTTCTCGAAAATTTCCTGAAGCAGATTTCGTCGGGACCCGTGAAGCCGGCCAGCATCATGATCCAGACTGATGATGACAACGTCCTGCGCAGTTGGCCAAAACTGCCACAAGACCTGCCTGACCTGCTGCCGATCGCTCTTGAACCGTCAAGCAAAGCCTCGTTCGAGGGGTATGACCGCAGCATCCGATATCGCCTTCCGGCCTTTAACGAACGCCCTGTCTTTGCAAGCATTCCCATCGACACATTTGCGCAGGATGCGCTGTTCGCGAGCCCTGAGGCGACGGCGCTGTTCCGCAAGCAAATTGAAGGCAAATATGTCCTGATCGGCGGACACATTCAGGACATCGATATTTTTGAAACACCGCTGAACAAGCTCACCGGACGCTCGACATGGGGGATTGAGACTTTCGCGCACATGCTTGCGCAGGAACTGGACGGGCAATTAGCAGAACCGCCCCCCACCTGGATAAAATGGATCGCCGCCGTCCTCGTCATATTCGCCGCTGCCTCGACCGCAATGTCCAATGCGCGTCCGTTGGCGGTCAGCTTGACCGTCATTGCCGAATTTGCAGCAATTGCTCTCATCCCGTTCTGGGCCCAGTCCCGCGGGATAGATACCCAAGGATTGCCGGCCTTTGGCTGGGGCCTAGGTTGGGTACTTGCATTTGCGTCCGTTGGAACCGCAGCGCGCGCCATTGGTTCCGAGCAGCGCAAGTTCGCACAGAGCGCTCTTGGAAAATATTTGCCTCGCGATATTGCAGCGGAAATCCTGCGGGATCCGGAAAGCCTTGCGCTGCACGGCGAAAAGCGAGAGATTTTTGTCGTCTTCACGGATCTTGAGGGCTTCACCAAACTGAGCCACGCAATCGAACCGGAAATGGTCGCAACCCTGCTCAATCGCTACCTGGAAATGCTGAGCAATGTTGTGCTCGAACACGGTGGCACGATCGACAAATTTGTGGGCGATGCCGTAGTCGCTTTCTGGGGTGCGCCAATCAGTCGGTCGGACGACGGAGAGCGTGCTGCCCGGGCGGCATGGGCAATGTACCAGGCTGGTGAGGAGTTCCGAAAGTCTGTTCCAGAGGGCGTGCCCGCAATTGGCAAGACCCGGGTCGGACTGCATCATGGCGAAGCAATCGTTGGAAACTTTGGGGGTGAGGGACGCATCCAGTATACAGCACTTGGCGATTCCATGAACACGGCGTCGCGGTTGGAATCCGCGAACAAGCAATTGAAATCCAGCATTCTCGTAAGCCGGGAGGCCGCAGAGCTTTCTGGGCTCGACTGGTATCGCTCACTTGGGCGAGTCGTTTTGCGCGGCCGAGCGACACCGGTAGAAATTCTGGAACCATGCCCAAATGTTCCGTCGGAAACGCTCAAGGCCTTTAACGACCTTGCAAGGCAAGCAAATTCAGGTGATGTGTCTGCGATCACAGCGCTAAAGAAACAGTCGACTAAAAACCCCAAAGATGAAGCTTTGGCCAATTTTGTCTTTCGCTTGGTTCATCTGGAAGAAGGAGGCTATTTTGTCCTGGACTAGAAGACCCCTTGCATGTCTTGCGGCTACGCTCGTGCTGGCAAGCGCCACAGGTGCCGTTGCCGAGACGATTGTCGTCAAATCAACGGGCCCCTCGGCCAAGGCCTATCCTCCCGGCAAGTCCATCCCCGACAACAGCAAAGTCTCGCTAAAGGCCGGGGATTCGATCACCATTCTCGATGGGCGCGGTACCCGCGTGCTCAAGGGGCCAGGACTTTTTGCGACGACCGCAAGTACCGCAACCGGTTCAACGATTGGCGCATTGCTGCGCAATACCGGGACCAGACAAGTCAGGACCGGTGCCGTCCGGGGCACTGGCACCGGATCTGTAAGGCCACCGAACGTCTGGCTCGTCGACACCAGCAAATCCGGGACTGTCTGCGTCGCGGGAATGGAATCCATTTCCATGTGGGTGCCGCCACATGAAGAGGCTTCAAGCCTGACCCTCACCAGACTCGCCGATGGCAAGTCGGTGGCTATTTCGCTGCGCGCCGGACAATCGGTAAAGGCCTGGCCGACGGTCGATCTTCCGATCACGAATGGTTCCCAGTTTCGAATCTCTGGCGACGGGCTGAGCAACCCGGTTACGCTGCGCTTTGCGACGCTGGGACCAAACCCGCAGGGACTGGAAGGCACGGCAGCCGCGCTTATCAAGGCAGGCTGCAATGCCCAGCTTGACCTGCTGATTGAAACGGTGGCCGTTCCTTCGGACGAAGACGCACCCGCCGGTTGACGCCGGACCAGAACCATTGGATTGGGCGCAGATGAAAACTGCTGCGCCCCTGATGCTCTTCAACAGCCTGACACGAACGCTGGAGCCTTTCGTGCCGCTTCATGTCGGTGAAGCCCGCGTCTACACCTGCGGCCCGACGGTCTATAATTATCCGCATATCGGGAACATGAGGGCATATGTCTTTGCCGACACTCTGGGACGCGTCCTGAGTTACAAGGGTTACAAGGTTACACATGTCATCAATATTACCGACGTCGGGCACCTGACCGACGACGCAGATGCGGGCGAAGACAAGATGGAGAAGATGGCGGCTGAAAAAGCGCAGTCCATCTGGGACATCGCCCGCCACTATACCGAAGCCTATTGGGCTGACGTGAAGGCCCTCAACATTCGACAGCCTGCACATTGGTCGATTGCAACGGACTACGTGCCTCAGATGATCGAGTTCGCAAAATCGATTGCGGACACGCATTGCTACCTGCTGGACAGCGGCCTCTATTTCGACACATCGACGGTCGCCAACTATGGTGCCCTTGCGCGAGCAAGGACAGATGGCGGTGAGGGACGTATCGAGGAAGTCGCCGGTAAGCGTCATGCTGCCGACTTTGCCATCTGGCGCAAGACTCCTGCCAGCGAGACGCGACAGATGGAATGGGACTCTCCTTGGGGGCGCGGAGCGCCTGGGTGGCATCTCGAATGCTCTGTGATGTCGGAAGCACTGCTGGGACTGCCGTTTGATATCCACACCGGCGGCATTGACCACCGCGAAATTCATCATCCGAACGAAATCGCCCAGAATCAGGCGCGCTGCCATTCAGATGACAGCGGCGCGCGCTATTGGATGCACAATAATTTCCTGATCGAACGGTCCGGCAAAATGTCGAAATCCGCCGGCGAGTTTCTGCGGCTTCAGTTGCTGATCGACAAAGGCTTCCACCCCCTCGCCTATCGCCTGATGTGCCTTCAGGCGCATTACCGCAGTGAGCTTGAGTTCAGCTGGGAAAATCTCGCCGCAGCACTTGTGAGGTTGAAGCGCATGGTGATGGGTGTGACGCGACTTCGCGATATAACTGCAGCGCATAAGGGTCCCGTTGTCGAGCTCGCGAACTTTGTCGATCAGTTTGACAGCGCGGTCAGCAATGACTTGAACACGCCAGAGGCGTTACTGGTTCTCGAAGCTGCTCTGGCCTCTTCTGCCAAAGATCGTGAAGTGCAGATTGCCTTGGTCCAAAAACTGGACTCGGTGTTGGGCCTGAATCTTTTTTCCCTTACCCGAGCTGACCTTCGTATCCGCCCCAAATCGGCCGTCATCACAGAAGCCGAAATCGAAGCAGCGCTTGCCGACCGCAGGGAAGCGCGCGCTGCAAAGGATTTCGCCAAATCTGACGCAATTCGCGACGATCTGATTGCAAAAGGTGTCGAAGTCATGGACGGTGACCCGCTCGGGTGGGACTGGAAACTGGAGATATGATATGAGCGACAAGGTCATTGCCGTCCTGCCGGGCATTGCTCAGGCACTATTGTCGAACGGGCTGCCAGACTGGGTTGAGCCACGCTTCTTCATGTCCAAGGATGAAGCTCTTG
Source organism: Aquisediminimonas profunda (assembly GCF_019443285.1). GTDB lineage: Bacteria > Pseudomonadota > Alphaproteobacteria > Sphingomonadales > Sphingomonadaceae > Aquisediminimonas > Aquisediminimonas profunda. Next base: position 2,312,508 of record NZ_CP080327.1, on the reverse strand, counting down.
CCTTGGCCCCTGAAGCAGAGATCGGCTGGTTCGACATGTATGACAAGGGCGATATGGCGCTCACGATATCCCGTGCAACCAAAATGAAATGGCTTTATTCCGTTTATGCCGGGGTTGACGGCATGCCTCTCGAACTTCTCGCAGAGCGCGGCGTGACTTTTACGAACGGCGCAGGGATCAACGCCATTACTATTGCCGAATATGTCGTCATGGGAATGCTGACCGTGGCAAAAGGCTACAGGGAGGTCGTGCACGCGCAGGATCGTCACGAATGGCTTCATGATTCTCCTGGCAAGGTCGAACTGTTCGGGTCCAAGGCTTTGTTGCTCGGCTATGGCGCCATTGGCAAACTGATTGAGGCACGATTGAATGGTTTCGGCGTCGAAACGACGGCCGTGCGCAGGACTCCAAGTAAAGGCACGCTTGCTCCCCATGAATGGCGTGAGAAACTCTCTGAATTCGACTGGGTCATTCTTGCCGTTCCGTCTACGCCCGAGACTGAAAACATGATCGGCGAGGCGGAATTGGCTTTCATGAAGCCAAGCGCGACTCTCGTGAATATTGCCCGCGGCTCAGTGGTTGATCAGGACGCCCTGGTTGTGGCGTTGAGAGACGGGCAAATTGGGGCAGCTTTTCTCGACGTAACCGATCCCGAGCCCCTCCCGGAAGGCCACCCGCTGTGGAGCCTCGACAACGCGCACATCACGATGCATCTCTCCGGACGGGCGACGACACTTATGTTCCAGCGCGCTGGGCAAAGATTTCTTGAGAACCTGGCGAGATATCGGGATGGTGCAACACTGCAACACGGCGTCGATCTTGCACTTGGCTATTGAGGGTGACAGCGCCAACATGCCCCGTTAGACTTTGACTTTCTGCACGGATTGTCGGGTAGCCAATCGGCAACTCGTCCCGACCGGTTCGCGCTGAAATTCACGCGCGCTGAGCGCAAAACGGGGCAGGCGATCATGAGTCAGAAGGCATCCGATCTATTCATCCAATGTCTCGAACAGGAAGGCGTCGAATATATCTTCGGTGTTCCCGGTGAGGAGAATCTGGACTTTCTCGACTCACTCTCGCGATCGAAGCAAATCAGGCTCATCCTGACGAGGCATGAACAGGGCGCCGGCTTCATGGCCGCAACCTACGGACGGCATACCGGAAAGGCGGGCGTCTGCCTTGCAACGCTCGGCCCCGGGGCAACCAATTTCGTTACGGCGGCTGCCTACGCCCAGCTTGGCGGCATGCCGATGATGATGATCACGGGCCAAAAACCGATCAAGAAATCGAAGCAGGGGCGATTCCAGATCCTCGACGTCGTCGCGATGATGGGGCCGATCACCAAATATACCCACCAGATGGCGTCGTCCGACAATATTCCGAGCCGCGTGCGAGAAGCCTTTCGCCTCGCCGAGGAAGAAAAGCCAGGTGCCGTGCATATCGAATTGCCGGAAGACATCGCGGACGAGCATACCGACAGCCTTCCACTGACGCGGAGTATCGCCCGTCGGCCAAGCGCGGATCCCAAGGCAGTTTCTGCAGCTGTTGCAAGACTGGAAGCGGCGAAGGCACCCATCCTCGTCATCGGCGCAGGCGCCAATCGCACGAGCACCGGCAAGATGCTGCGCGAAATCATCGAAAAGACAAACATTCCTTTTCTCACGACACAGTTGGGCAAGGGCGTGATTGATGAGCGTCATCCGCGATTCGTTGGCTGTGCAGCGCTGTCGGCGGGCGATTTCGTCCATCGTGCGGTCGAAGCATCAGACTGTATCGTCAACATCGGCCATGACGTGATCGAGAAGCCGCCCTTTTTCATGCGCCCGGATGGGGCACAGGTGATTCACATTTCAGGGCGATCGGCTGAAGTCGATCCGGTCTATTTCCCGCAGATCGAAGTAATCGGGGATATCGCCAATGCGATCTGGCAGATCAAGGAAGCCATTACGCCGCAACCGCACTGGAATTTCGATTTCATGCTGAAGGCGCGCGCGGCGGAAGTGGCGCACACGGCAAGCATTTCTGGCGATGCCCGTTTTCCGATCTACCCGCCACACCTCGTAAGTCAGGTCCGCAGTGCCATGCCGGATGACGGGATCATCTGCCTCGACAATGGTGTATACAAGATCTGGTTCGCCCGCGGCTATGCAGCTTACCATGCAAACACTGTTTTGCTCGACAACGCGCTCGCGACGATGGGTGCCGGCCTGCCCTCGGCAATGATGTCGTCGATGGTCTATCCAGACCGTAAGGTCATGGCGATCTGCGGAGACGGCGGGTTCATGATGAACAGCCAGGAAATGGAAACGGCTGTCCGGCTGAAACTCAACATCACCGTGCTGATCCTCAATGACAACAGCTATGGCATGATCCGCTGGAAGCAGGCCAATATGGGTTTCAAGGATTGGGGGCTGACCTATGGAAACCCCGATTTTGTCAAATACGCCGAAAGCTATGGGGCAAATGGCTATCGCGTCGAGAGCGCTGCCCACCTTGATGAACTACTCAAGCACACACTGGCGACGCCGGGTGTCCATCTGATCGACTGCCCGGTCGATTATTCGGACAATGACAAGATCCTCAATCGTGACATCAAGGAATTGAGTGCAAAGCTGTGACCAAACTCAAGGAAATTTATCCGCTCTATCTGAACAACAAGGCGGAACAGCCAAATACCGACCTTGAAGTGACCGACAAGTTTACCGGGGAAGTGGCATTTCGTTGCGCGCAAGCGGACGCAAAGACCATTGATGCCGGCATTCAGGGCGCCGTTGAGGCCGCCGAACCCATGGCGCGAATGGCAAGCTATGAGCGGCAGGCCGTCTTGCAGCATTGCGTCAATCGCTTCCGAGAGCGCTCGGAGGAACTGGCATATGCGCTGTGCGTCGAAGCAGGAAAGCCGATCAAGGACAGCGAAGGAGAAGTCTCCCGCCTGATCGACACGTTCCGCATCGCTGCCGAGGAATCTGTCCGTATGACGGGCGAAGTCCAACCGCTCGACATATCGCCGCGTGCACGTGGCTATCAGGGCATCTGGAAACGGGTACCGATCGGCCCCTGCTCGTTCATTTCGCCGTTCAATTTTCCGCTGAATCTCGCCGCGCACAAGATTGCACCTGCACTTGCCGTTGGCTGCCCTTTTGTCATGAAGCCAGCCAGCCGGACACCGCTCGGCGCTATCATCATGGGCGAAGTCCTTGCCGAAACCGACCTCCCGAAGGGAGCATTTTCGATCCTTCCTGCGCATCGCGAAGGGGCCGATCTTTTTACCGAAGACGACCGGCTGAAGCTGCTGAGCTTTACAGGTTCACCCGCAGTCGGTTGGGACTTGAAAGCCAAAGCCGGCAAGAAGAAGGTTGTCCTCGAACTGGGCGGCAATGCAGCCGTCATCATCGACAGGGATGCAGACCTTGATGATGCGCTTGAGCGAGTCATTTTCGGGGCATTTTACCAGTCAGGCCAAAGCTGCATTGGTGTTCAACGAATCCTGATCCACGCAGACATTTATGACCGGTTCCGCGACATGCTTGTCGCAAGGACGAAAACTCTGGTCGCAGGCGACCCCAAGGATCGCAACGTCTTCATCGGCCCAATGATCTCCGAGGGAGAGGCCGCTCGCCTCGATGCATGGATTCAGGAAGCGACCGCCAAGGGGGCAACACTCCTGTGTGGCGGCAGGCGCGATGGCGCGATGCTGGAAGCAACGCTGCTCGAGAATGTCGACCGGAACACCAAATTGAATATTGAAGAGGCCTTTGGTCCCGTCGCATTCCTCATGAAATTCCAAGAGTTTGAGGAAGCGCTGGATATTGTCAACGACAGCAAGTTCGGTCTGCAGGCAGGCATCTTCACGCGTGACCTGTTCAAGACGCTTGATGCCTGGGACAGGCTTGATGTTGGCGGTGTCGTGATCAACGATGTCCCGAGTTATCGGGTAGACAATATGCCCTACGGCGGGGTCAAGGATTCCGGTTTGGGCCGTGAAGGCATTCGATTTGCGATGGAAGACATGACGGAGATCCGGAATCTCGTGATCCGGCGAAGGATTTGACCGGTTCGTTGCCAAGGTCGAACACGGTACAGAACTTTGCCGCAAATGGTTAACAAACTTGGTAAATCTCGCTTGTCTCTCGCTTGAATCCGCCTAAACTATTGCTCAAGATATTGGGGGTTGCATCGCAATTTTGATTGGGCTTCGCCTGTCTTGGACAGGCGAAAGAGGGGAAAGCGGTGTTCATTTCAAACTTTGCCTGGGCTCGGAAAAGTTGGCGGGAACTCCTGCCAGTCTCGGTGTGCGCCGCATTTGCATTGTTTGCGCTCTTGCTGGGGACTCTCCATGCGAATTCTCCCCTCAATGCAGCGGCTCCGGGCGACAAAGCTCATCTCGGCGTCGCGACTTGCGCCGGTTCGACATGCCATGGACGGTCGGAAGCTGACGGAAAGATCGTTCGCCAGGACGAAATTCTCCGCTGGCAGGAACCCTCGTCACCAACGGGCGCCCATAGCCGCGCTTTTGCTGTGCTGGGCAACGCGCGAAGCGCCGCCATTGCGCAGAGGCTTGGGCTCGGTTCAGCGCAGTCCGCGCCCATGTGTCTCGGATGCCATTCGGAACCGGCTACCGCGCGTGGACCACGTTTCCAGCAATCCGACGGGGTCGGTTGTGAAGCCTGCCACGGAGGATCTGCGGGCTGGATTGAGGTCCACAAGACCGGAAACCACCGCGCCAGCATAGCGGCCGGCCTTATCCCTCTCGAAAACCCTGCAGCAAAGGCATCAGTTTGTCTCGACTGCCATTTCGGCTCCGCCAACGGCGGACAGTTTGTCAATCACAGGATGATGGCCGCCGGACATCCGCGCATTTCGTTTGAGCTGGACCTGTTCACCACCCTCCAAGCGCATCACGATGAAGATGCTGACTATGTGCAACGCAAGGGCCGCACCAATGGCGCGAAGATTTGGGCGGTTGGTCAGGCAATGGCCCTTGATCGGGCATTGAGCCTCTTTTCAAGCCCGACATTGGGCACCGAAGGACCCTTCCCCGAATTCTATTTTCTCGATTGCCACAGCTGCCATCGCCGCATCTACGATAGCCAGAACTTCAACCAGACCGTGGCCGACAATCCGGCCCGCCCGATTCCGGTAGGCATGCCACCCTTCAATGATGAAAACATGATCATGCTTTCGGCGGCTGCCCGGATCGTTGCGCCCGCTCAGGCCGCGCGCTTTGAAGCTGAAAGCAAGGCCTTTCACGCTGCATTCTCGCGAGACAGGAACAGCGCCATTTCCGCTGCGGCGCGACTGCGGGCAACCGCCAACGCCTTGGCATCTGCCTTTCAGTCCGCCAGCTTTGGCCGCGACCAGAGCTTTGCGGTCATCGACCTGATTGCAAGCGAGGCGATAAATCCCCGCTTCACCGATTATGAAGGCAGCGTGCAAGCTGTCATGGCGACTGACACCTTGCTCAATGCGTTGGTGAATACCGGCTCCGTACCTGCAGCAAACGCAGCCGCGATCCGATCAGACATCAATCGCGCCTATGCCGCTGTAAGAGATCCAAATGATTACCGCCCTGCCGACTTCCGAAGGGCTCTGGGAAGTGCAGTCAGAACGATAAGGACACTGCGCTGATGCGGTCCCGATCAATCTTGTCATTCGTTTCTGCAGCGGCGCTCATCGTTTCGGGCTGCGGTGGCGGTGGATCAAGCACTTCGCCGGTGGTGACGCCCCCACCACCGCCACCAACGCCGTCCACAGTTTACCAGGTTCCTGCACAGGAAGCGCTGACTGTGGCTGATGTGCAGCAAGTCATCGCGCAATCGGTTGCAGAAGCGCAGGCACGCAATCGACCTGCAACGATAGCAGTGGTTGATCGGGTCGGTAATCTGCTTGCACTGTTCACGATGAACAATGCGGACCTGACACTGCGGATCCCGAACGTCACGACGCCAATTGGCGCCACCTTGCCTGGCTTGACCCTCGGCGCGCCTGCAGCGCTGCCAGGCGCGGTTTCGAAGGCCGTAACGGCGGCCTATCTCTCAAGTAGCGGTAATGCCTTTTCAACGCGGACCGCTAGTCAGATTGTGCAGGAGCATTTTCCTCCATCTCCCAATGCGGTCGGCCTTGAAAGCGGTCCGCTTTTTGGCGTGCAGTTCAGTTCCTTGCCGTGTTCCGATCTGGTCTCTCGCTTCAACCCGGGCGGAGGCGCAGGTGCGCTGATCGGGCCGAAGCGAACGCCACTTGGCTTATCCGCGGATCCCGGAGGACTGGCGCTCTACAAGAACGGCGTTCTTGTGGGCGGTATCGGGGTGATGGCCGACGGAGTCTATGGCTTCGATTCCAATATCCTCGATGTCGACAATGATGATGAAGAATATATTGCGCTGGCGGGTACGCGAAGTTTCGAGGCTCCCACTGCTATCAGGGCAGACAGGATCTCGGTCGACGGCACCTTGCTGCGCTATAGCGATGCAACGCCCGACAAGCTTCGGGCAACGGGAACCGCCCCGGCGTTTTCGGCGATAAATGGCGTTGCGGGAGCCTTGTCAGCTCTCACCGGTTACTCGAATGGAGCAATTATCGCCGGCACCCCCTACGGGAGTGAGGCCTCGGGCATCCGCGCATCCACCGCTAGCGAATTCTCTAACCGCGACGCATTCATTCTCAGCGACGGCTCGGGCAACAACCGCTTTCCAATTCGCGCAGGCACAGATGGCGCAGCGGTGAGCCAGCCGCTCTCTTCTGCCGAGGCGCGCGCCATACTTGAAGAAGCATTTCTGATCATGAGTCGGGCTCGGGCGCAGATCCGACAGCCGCTCGACAGTCGTGCCCAGGTCTCAATTTCGGTCGTCGATACGTATGGCACGATCCTGGGGGTTGTGCGATCCCCGGATGCACCGATTTTCGGCATTGATGTCTCGTTGCAGAAGGCGCGGACTGCAGCGTTTTTCTCCAATGCCAATGCGGCGAGTGAGCTTGCTGCAAATGGCTCTGCGGCTGTGCGTAATCGCGCCCCGGTTGCGCAGGCATTTTTCAACAATGCAAACATCTTCAAGGGTCAGACTGCCTGGAGTGCCCGCGCCATCGGCAATATCGCCCGTCCCTACTTCCCTGATGGAGAGGTTGGCAGACCGCCGGGTCCGCTGTCCGTGCCAATCGGAAGTTTCAATCCGTTCAATACCGGCCTGCAGTCGGAGCTTGTCTTCGATAACCTGGTGTCGCACGTCACCTATCTGCTGACTGGCGGCGGAAGCTCAGATACGCCTGCGCGGTGCACGCTCTCCCCGGATGTCGCGCCGGGGCAAAACCGGTTGCAGAATGGCATCCAGATTTTCCCGGGCGCCGTGCCCATTTATCGCGGGAGCACATTGATTGGCGCCGTTGGCGTATCAGGCGACGGCATCGACCAGGATGACATGATTGCCTTCCTCGGCGCAAACAACGCAGGCACGAAGAGTGCGGGCATCGGGAATGCACCGTCAACTGTGCGATCAGACCAGTTGGTTGTGCAGATTACAGGGGCCGGCGTGAGGCTTCGCTATGTCGGTTGTCCGTTTGCGCCATTCCTCGACACTAGCGAACAGAACGTTTGCCAGGGTCGCTAGGCATGCCGTGGAACCCTTCCCTTCTGCCAGTTCTTGCCGCCCTGTCGGGGCAGGCGAACCTGCCAGACCAAACAGGGTGGACGACTGCGCTTGCCGAGGAAAAGGTCGCAAGTGCGATCGAAAGCGCAGGCGATGCCGGGGAACAGCCGAGCGATGCACCGACTCCGGACACCCCGAATTCAACTGCACCTCCGGCGGTCGATACCGGCACGACCGCAGATGAAACATTGCTTGATGGCAGGCGTCGACCGGGCGTCCAAAAACAGCTTCCGGAACGCGTGACGCAAGAGAATGCCGGAGCGGTTCGTGCTCCTCCACCCGAAGCGTTTCCGGGTGATCCCGATTTTCCGATTCCCGATCGCTGGCGCCTTTCCGAAACCTTGGGACTGGCCCACAAGGAACGCTTTCTCGATCCTTACAACCAGAATACCTACAAAGGTGATCGTCCGCTCTGCATCCCGTCCGAAGAGGAAAAGGAACGCCGCGCCAAGGCGGGGCTTCCCAAATGCCATACTCCGGCTTTCCTGGGGCTGAAGAGCGAAGACTGGTTCCTCGTTCTCGGCGCAACGTCGGACACAGTAATCGAGCCGCGTTCCTTCCCGATCCCCGTCGGGGTCCAGACGACCGAGAATCCGGGCAGCGTGGATGTCTTCGGCCGCAGCCATAGCGAGGTTTTCGCCCAGACATTCATCTTCAGCGCCTCGCTGTTGAAGGGGTCAACAGCGTTCAAGCCCCCCGAAATCGAATATCGCGTGGCACTTGCCTTGCAGGGCAATTATGTGAACGTGCCGGAAAAGCGCGTTCTGTTCGTCGAGCCTTCAAAGCCAAGCCACCGCACCGATCATTTTCTCGGCGTCCAGGAAGCCTTTATCGACTATCATATCCGGAACGTCTCCGATCGTTACGATTTCGATTCACTGCGCGTCGGAATCCAGCCTTTCCAGGCGGATTTCCGGGGCTTTCTGTTCAACGACCAGCAACTTGGAGTCAGGTTGTTCGGCAATCGCGACAATAATCGGTTCCAGTATAATCTCGCGGCCTTCTGGCGGCTGGAGAAGGACACGAATTCCGGCCTGAATTCTGTGGTCCAACGGCCGCGCGACGACTTCGTGTTTCTCGCCAATCTCTATCGCCAGGACTTTCCCGTCGTTGGCATGACGAGCCAGGTTTCGGTCACCTACAACATGAACCGCGAAACATCGATTGAGGTCGATGACAACGGATTTCCAGTCCGCCCTGCGCTCATCGGTGATTTGCGACCGCGCAAATATGATGTGGTTTATCTTGGCTATTCCAACGACGGTCATATCGGTCGGGTCAATCTCACGAGCAGCGCTTACCTGGCTGTGGGTCGTGACCGGAACAGTTTCTTCACATCAAAGCCCGCAAAGATCCGCAGTCATTTCTTTGCCGCTGAAGCCAGCATGGATTTTGACTGGATCCGCGTGCGCGTTTCCGGCCTGTATGCGAGCGGCGATTCCAAGCCGTATGACAATACCGAGGGTGGCTTCGATGCCATCTTTGAGAATCCGATCTTTGCGGGTGCCGACACAAGCTACTGGATACGCCAAACAATCCCCTTCGCTGGTGGCGGGCGCGCGATCGGGATCAACGGACGCAATGGCATTCTCAATTCCCTGCGATCCTCAAAGGAACAGGGCCAGTCCAATTTCAACAATCCGGGAACCATGCTGGCAGGTGCCGGCGCAGATTTTGACATCACACCGAAACTGCGTCTTTCGACCAATGTGAACCATCTCTGGTTCCAGAATACAGCGACACTCAAAGCACTTCGGGTTGAGGGCAGCATTCCCAAATCCATCGGCTGGGATGTATCGGCCGCCGCAATCTATCGGCCCAAAGCCATACAGAATGTGGTCTTCAGGCTTTCCGGGGCCTTGCTTGATCCCGGCAAGGGCTTTCGCGACCTCTTCACCAACGCGGGGCGCAATGACCGTTATTATTCCGTTCTGTTCAACGGGATCTTGAGCTTTTGACATGGCCCGCCTGATCGCTCCACCATCGCGTTTGCGCTTCTGGCTCCTGGCTCTGGGGTTGCTTGCCCTCACCCTGTTTTTTGGCGTTCGGACCCTGGCGTCCGATGCGGAAAAGCCGATCAAGCGCAACTATGCCGCGGTTTTCGCGCCGCCCGCGCCCGAGACACAGACCAAGGAGGAAGCTGCGGCCAAGAGCGCGGGCTGTATAACCTGCCACACGGCGTCCGATGCCTGGACAATGCATCGCACCGAAGCGGTCGTGCTGGGCTGCACGGATTGTCATGGAGGAAATGCGAATATCCGCCTGCCCTCCCCCTCCTCTGATTTCGACAACCCTGCCTATGTTGCCTTGCGTGACAAGGCCCATGTCCTGCCGCGGTATCCGAAAAGCTGGCACTGGCCGTCATCGGCCAACCCGCAACGCAGCTATACCTTGCTGAATCGGGAATCGCCCGAGTTTGTGCGCTTCGTCAATCCATCCGACTATCGCGTTGTTCGCGACAGTTGCGGGGCGTGTCACATTCAGACCATCGAAGCGGCAGAACGCTCCCTGATGGCATCGGGCGCAATGCTTTGGGGTGGGGCGGGTTACAACAACGGAATTGTTCCATTCAAGAATTACGTTGTCGGTGAGGCCTATACCCGAGCCGGGGAGCCCGCAAAGATCGTTTCTCCGGGCAATCCGTCCGGCACCGTAACCGCTCAGCAAAAGGCCCGGGGCGCACTTCCCGCGCTTTATCCCCTCCCGACCTGGCAGACGGTGATGCCGGGCGACATCTTCCGCGTATTTGAACGCGGCGGGCGCAATGTGAACACCCAGTTTGCCGAAGTTGGCCTGCCGAATTCGCTGGGGAGCATCCAGCGGCTTGAGGAGCCCGGACGGCCCGATCTCAAGCAGTCGAACCGTGGCCCCGGCACAGGCCTCCGGGTCGCCATTCCGGTCCTCAATATCCACAAGACCAGACTCAACGATCCCTTCATGTGGTATCTTGGGACGAACGATCAGCCGGGCGATTATCGCCATTCCGGGTGCGCCGGGTGCCATGTTGTCTATGCCAATGACCGCGAGCCACGACACAGCCTGATCTGGGCCAAATATGGCCGCGACGGGCAGACTGCGACTGTCGATCCGACAATTGCAGCCAAGGTCGATCACGCGACCGGCGAAAAGGAAAAAGGCCATCCTGTGGAGCATGCCTTCACACGCGCGATTCCGACCGCACAATGCATGAACTGTCACATGCATCAGCCCAACATCTTCCTGAACAGCTTCCTTGGCTACACCATGTGGGATTATGAATCTGATGCACCGCACATGTGGCCGGCAAAGCAGAAATATCCCATGGCCGCAGAAGTCCGCGCAACAAACGACCGCAATCCGGAGGGCGCTGCTGCTCGCGGGAAATGGGCCGATCTTGAATTCCTGCGCAATGTCTATGACTTGAATCCGGAACTCAAGGATACGCAGTTCGCGGACTATCACGGGCATGGTTGGAATTTCCGCGCGATCCTCAAGCGTGACCGCGAGGGCAATCTCCTTGATGCCGAAGGCAAGATTGTCGCTCTGGATGACCCGGAGAAATGGCGCAAGGCCGGCGAAGGAAAGTTCGTCGAACCGGGCGCGAATCCCGGCAAGACGGTGCACATGATGGACATTCATGCCGAGAAGGGTTTGCAATGCGCCGATTGCCACTTTGGTCAAGACAGTCACGGCAATGGCCTGATCTATGGCGAAGTTGCGAACGCCATCGAGATTGGCTGCAAGGACTGCCACGGCACGGTTGACCAATATCCGACTTTGCTGACGTCAGGTCCGGCTGCACCGCCCAATGGCACAAACCTTGGGCTGCTCCGCAACCCGGATGGCAAGCGTCGCTTCGAATGGCTCTTTGATGCTGACGGCAACCGCGTGCTGATTCAGCGCTCGATCGTTGACCCCAAGCTCGAGTGGCGTGTCAGCCTCGTCAAGGATAGCGTCGACAGGAACAGTACCCATTTCAACGCCAAGGCCGCGCGAGCCAAGTTGATGGGCACGATCAGCGGTGCGGGAGCGGTGAACTGGGGTCCGGGCATCCCCAAGGAAAATCGCGCGCATGGCGACGACAAGATGGCCTGTTTCACGTGTCACCTGTCCTGGACGACGTCCTGCGGAGGCTGCCATTTGCCGATCGAGGCGAACTGGAAGACAAGCACACACAAATATGAAGGAGAGGAAACGCGCAATTTCGCGACCTACAATCCGCAGGTTGCCCGCGACGAGATGTTCCAGCTGGGTCGCCATCAGACCACCAAGGGCAATATCATAGCGCCTGTGCGGTCCACGTCTGCGCTTGTGCTGTCATCGACAAATGTGAACCGGGAACGGATCTATATCCAGCAGCCCCCCATTTCTTCAGCGGGCTTTTCAAGCCAGGCTTTCGCGCCACATTTCCCTCACACCGTGCGCACAACGGAGACAAAGACGTGCACGGACTGCCACCTTTCTGCCAACGACGACAACAATGCGATTATGTCCCAACTGCTGCTTTTGGGGACGAACTTCGTCAATTTTGTCGGCCTCCACGCGTGGACCGGACTTGATGGGGGATTTGAAGCGGTGCGCGTTACGGAATGGGACGAACCGCAAGCGGTGATTGGCTCCTATCTCCAGAAATATGCCTATCCAGACTTCTATCGTCTCCATGTGGAGCGGAACGGACGCGAATTGAAGGAATGGACCCGGGGCGTCACGTTCGACAAGCATCTGTCCGGTGAGACAAATCACAATGAACTGTTCCGCAACGTCGTGCAGGGCACAAAGGACCGCGTCGGCTGCCTGCAGTTGCGCGGCGAGTATATGTTTGTTGCCGAAGGCAAAGGCGGCTTCCGCGCTTATGATGTCGCCTCCATTGCCAACAAGGGATTTTCGGAGCCGATCGTTTCCGCGCCGTTCTCGCCACTAGGGCAGGATATGCACATCTCAACGACCAATGCGACGTGCATGGCTCTCCCGACCAACCAGAACATCAGCGTCAAGCGGAACGATCACATCCTAAAGGATATCCCTGAAAATCAGGAACAGGCCTTCCACCCGATCTATCGCTATGCGGTCATAACAGACAGTGTCGAAGGCCTCATTCTCGTCGATATCGACACTCTTTCGGACGGCGAGTTCCGGAACAATTTCTTCAAGCGCGCTGTTACATGGAATGAAGGCAATGTCCTGGCCGGTGCACGCCACATCACTCTGGCCGGCCATATCGCCTATGTGACGACAAGCTCGGGCCTGGCGGTCATTGACCTTGATGACCCGTTGCATCCCAAACTGACAGCTAACATTCCACTCAATGATGCGCGCGCAACTGCCATCCAGTTCCGCTATCTCTGGGTGTCGGACGCAGAGGGGCTGAAGCTGTTTGATGTTACCGATCTGCGTCATCCCGTTGCGGAACCAAAAGGCAATGTTGCGCTCGCCAACGCCCAGCGGATCTATCTCGCGCGGACCTATGCCTATGTTGCAGGCAAGCAGGAAGGTCTGGTGATCCTGAACATTACGCGCCCGCTTGCACCGGTCGTCTACGCCAAGGAAACATTTGGCGGGAAGATGACGGACGTCGAAGATGTTATCATCGGCACGACCAATGCCTCGCTTTTCGCCTATGTTGCTGATGGCCGAAACGGCCTAAAGGTCATCCAGCTCACCAGCCCGGAAAGCCAACCGAACTTCTATGGCTTCTCTCCAGCACCCAAACCAGAATTGATCGCCTGGGCCCGGACGCCCTCTCCGGCTGTTGCCCTGTCCAAGGGTCTCGACCGTGATCGTGGTGTCGATGAAACGGGAGGGCAAATGGCCGTCTTCGGGCGCCTTGGATCAAGGCCCTTTACCCGCAGCGAAATGGAGCGACTTTTCCTGACGCCGAGGGGTGTGCCGTTCAAAGTGCTGGATACGCCCGACATGCGCGAATATGTGCCGCTGCGATTGAGCGACCGTTGATGCAGCTTGCAAACCAGCGCGTGTAAAACCATTTCCGATCCTCTAGAGCCCTTGGTTCCGAATTGGGGCTGACACATAAGGCCCCCGCCAAAAATCAATCTGGGCTTGCCGAAGATGCTGTGGGTGAAGGGAGAATTACTAACGGACGTTGATGCCCCAGGTGTCGATCCCTCCGGCCAGCTCGAGAGAGAAGCACAACCATTCCTATTTGATCGGCGCGACTGGTTCCGCCTCGTCGCGCGTCATCTCGGCGCGGTTCCACTTATAGGTCGGGCTGCTTCCGAAGGGGCGTTATGCTGGCTTTTCCTCCAGCGTGAGCCGCGGGGTACTGTCTCTTCCCTTTCCAATCAGAAAGGGTTCGGCTTCCGTCCCGTTTTTGCCGGAAATCCAAGTGCAGAGCGCCAACGCGCGATGCTTGTTGCCATTTCAAAGCGCCTCAAGAAGGCGCGTCCGGCGATTACGTCCCTTTGCCTCTCCCCTGTGCCCGAGGGTGATGGGAGTGCAAGCCTGCTTCGAGCCGCTCTGGGTGCTGCAGGTTGGGCCACGTTCGTGCGAGAGACGTCTGAGCGTTGGATCTGTCGGGTAAATTCGCGATCATTTGCAGAATATCTGGAGGCAAGACCTTCCGCCGTTCATGAGAGGCTGCGGCTGGCAACCGAGAACCCAGCCTTCGAGACGCATATATTCAGGCAGTTTGACGACGATGCATGGTCAACTCTTGAAGCGCTCCTTGGGCGGAGGCACGGCAACGCCGAAGCCTTGGACAGTTTTGAAAAGGAGCTTGCTGTTGCCGAAGGCATGGCAAGGACGGTCCGGCTTGGCCTCTGCAGTGTCGATGGAACCGCGGTGGCAGCCCAATTGTGGACTGTTGAGAATGGATTGGCTTTGATCCATCGGGTAGCGCAGCTTGATGGGCATGCTGCAGCGACTGGCGCAACCATTCTGACTGCTGCCCTATTTCGGCAGGCAATTGATGATGATCGTGTCGAAGTGATGGAATGGACCGATGACCACGGCGATCAAATGGCCGAATGGATGGACGAAAGCGCGCCGCTTATGAGGATTGATGCCTTCAACCTCTCCAGCCTATCTGGCTTCTGGGGCGCGTTAAAGGCGAGACTATACGGATTGTTCGTCCGTTAGACCTTGTGCGCTGCAAATTCGGCGTGGGCGAGGAACTTCTCCGCATCAAGTGCAGCCATACAACCCATCCCTGCCGCAGTAACCGCCTGACGATAGATCTTGTCTGTCACGTCGCCCGCCGCAAATACACCCGGGATGCTTGTCCGGGTGCTGCCCTTGTCGACAAGCAGATAACCTTCGGAATCCACAGGGAGATGACCGGCAAAAATCTCTGTCGCGGGCTTGTGCCCGATCGCAACGAAGGCGCCGTCAACATCAATCGACGACATTTCGCCCGTGACTGTGTCTTTCAATGACAGGGAAACAAGCCCTCCCGGATCGCCACCGCCCACAAAGGTCTCAACGCCCTTGTTCCACAAGACCTTGATGTTGGGGTGAGCAAACAGGCGGTCCTGAAGTATCTTTTCAGCACGAAGTTCGTCCCGCCGATGAATCAACGTCACATCCTGACTGTGGTTGGTCAGGTACAAAGCCTCTTCAACGGCTGTGTTGCCTCCACCGATGACCGCGACCTTCCTGCCCCGATAAAAGAAGCCATCGCAGGTTGCACAGGCGGAAACGCCCTTCCCTTGCATTGCAACTTCGCTTTCGAGGCCAAGCCACTTGGCCTGAGCCCCCGTCGCTATGATCAACACATCACAAGTGTAGACTGTGCCGCCGTCTCCGGTCAGTTTGAACGGGCGCGACGCGAGATCAACATCGACGATAATGTCGTACACCATCTGGGTGCCCACATGTTCGGCCTGCGCCTGCATTTCCTCCATCAGCCAGGGCCCCTGGATTACATCGCGGAAGCCGGGATAATTCTCCACATCCGTCGTGATGGTAAGCTGCCCGCCCGGCTGAATGCCTTGCACGACAATCGGTTTGAGCCCGGCACGAGCACCATAGATGGCCGCCGAAAGACCAGCAGGTCCCGAACCGAGGATGAGCATGCGGGAGTGGATGGTCTCTGTCATCTAAGGGGCATTTCCAGCAGGAAGCCGACGAATCGCGGCCTGCACGAGATAGGTTTGCAAGCTGTTGCCTGCAAGCTGCTGAAATGCTTTCACCTCCGACAGTTTTCATTGCGCGCGGTGCTAAGCTGTTGGTAAGGCGCATCTCCTATAGGCCTGACACTCATGCTTGGCTGTCGGTCAGGCTGCGAAAAGGCTGCGTCTGAAAATTGGCGCCAATGAAAGTGTAGAGTGATAGTCGGTATCCAATGAGCATTACGGCCTTTTCCACAGCCATCCTCCTGGCAAGCGCGCCAGCCGATGCCGTCATGACACCGCCTTCCGCAGCGGTGAGCACGACGTCCGCGCCTGCAGACGCCGCCGCTCCACCTGTTTCAGCGGATTTGCCGCCACCAGCGCCTGCTGCTGATGCAGCGACTATCCCAACCTCGTCGCCGCCGGCTGCGGACCAGCCAGATCAGACTGCGATAATTGTGACGGCAAAGCCACGAGCTGATCCGGGAGATCCCGTGGAAGCCGTCAACGAAATCACTTTTTCTGCGGTTCAGGCCGTTGACACAGCATTCGTTGGCCCGTTGGCAATGGCCTACAAGCGCAACATTCCCAATCCGGTGCGGAGCGGCCTGCGACATTTCCTGGACAATCTTCAGGAGCCGATCGTCTTCCTGAACTACATGCTGCAATTGAAGCCGGGCAAGGCCGCAGAGACGCTTGGTCGTTTCACAATCAACTCTACGATTGGCGCTGCTGGCCTCATTGATGTTGCAAAGAAGAAGCCCTTTCACCTTCCAAGGCATCCAAATGGTTTCGCCTTCACACTTGGATATTATGGCGTGAAGCCTGGGCCTTTCCTTTTTCTTCCACTTATTGGTCCAACGACAGTGCGCGATCTTTTCGGGCGATGGGTTGACCTGATCATTCTTCCTGTTGCCGTTGGCAAGCCGTTCACCGATCCTGCCTATGGCGCAACCACACTTGTGTTCCGCTCGCTGGATGAGCGCGCGGAGTCGGATGACCGGCTGCGCAAGCTTAAAGAGGGCTCACAGGACCATTACAAGGCCTTACGCGACGACTATCTTAGGAACCGTCAATCCGAGATCGACGAGCTTCACGCCAAAAAGAATCGTCCTGCTCCACAAGTACCTGCCGAACCACCAGCTTCTGGCGCTGAAGGGGCATCAAGCGCGAATCCGGATAACGCCGTTTCGCCACCAAAAGAGCAGTAACGCGATTGGCGAATCCGGCGCTGAAGCAGCTCAGCGCTCAAGTGCCCCGACTGGCAAGTTGGCAAAGCTCCAGCGCCGCAGTTGAAGGCGCCTGCTGCTCGCGAACTCCACCGGAAGCCGCATATCATTAATGGCTTCGAGGCTTGTCATTTTGGCGCCTTTTCAGTCGACGCAAGACTGCGGGCACCCTGCACCAATTGTTGTCCGACAAGCTCAAGCTGAAGTCGAATACGATCATCGAGGCATTCCCCATCTTGCGAAAACAGACCGGGATAAGTTCGCACTGTTGCCCCCATCGGCGTTGGCCAGCCACGCAGCGCATGGACAATGCTGCGCAACGTTTGCATCGTGCTCATGGTTGCCTGATCGCCGTAGGCAGTCGCGATCAGACCGACTGCCCTGCCGTCGAGGTAGGGGCGGCTGTCACTGGCGAGATCTTCGAGATAATCGAGCGCATTCTTGACGAGCCCCGATATGGTCCCGTGGTAGCCGGGTGCTGCGATCAGGATACCGTCCGCTGCACGCACGGCCTCTACCATTTCTGCGCCATCTCCGGTTGCGTGCGCGCCACTGCGATAATGCGCCAGGCCGGCAAGATAGGCTCCATCGAAAAGTGTGACATCTGCACCCTGTGCAACCGCGCTCGCCATAGCCACCCGCAACGCGAATTCAGTTGTGCTTCCTGGGGAAACTGTGCCGCCAATGGCAACAATTCGGGTAGCCATGTGAATTCCCTCTTCGATAGCACGACCAAGTTCATCTTGCTTGTCGGCTGAAATACGCGTGATCAGTTTGGTTCGGCCCCAAGCCAGTTCGTCAGTAATCGTTGCCCACTCATTTGCAACAAAGTGCTGCGATACCTCTTACGAAAAGCCATGATCAAAGCGCTTGCCGCGCTTTCCCGCTCAAGCCTTTCCAGAGAGGCCATGATCGAGCGACGCGTGCCGATGCAGCGCCAGGCGCCTCATGTTGGCGAAACGAAAGACTTCAGGGATTGCCACCTTCATCGACAATCTGGACGAGCAATGTCCCCTCACTGACTTGCGCGCCTTCGACTGCATTGAGTTCGGTAACGATACCGTCAAAGGGCGCAGTGAGCGTGTGCTCCATCTTCATCGCCTCGAGCGTGAGGAGTTTTTGGCCCTTTGCGACCGTTTCTCCTCCCGCAACGGCTACCGCGACAATGCGCCCCGGCATCGGCGAGAGGATCGCACCATCAGCTATGCCATGAGCGCCACCGCCCGAAACGCGCCAATCGGACATTCGCCAGACCTGCCCGTCCTCTGCAATCAGCACGTAAGCCTCGCCAACATCGCGTCCCAAATCTTCGCCGCCCGTCCAGTTCACCGTCGTGGCATGGCCATCGACCAGAAAAAGCGCGCTGTCGCGAGGCGGCGCATTCAACCGGAAACCAGCCAGCCGGTTTGCAGGCATCAGGGCTCGCGCAGCGTCGGCAAGAGCTGCATCGGACGGCCATTCCGGCGGCATCAGCGCATCGCCTTCGCGAGCAATCAAGCCCGTATCGAGCCGCGCTGCAACAAAATCCGGATGATTGAGTGCCTTGACCAAAAATCCGGCATTCGTCTTCAGCGGCCAGATGGCCGTGTTGGCCAGCGTCTCCGCAAGCGAGCGCCGGGCCTCTTCGCGGTCGGCACCCCAGGCAATCACCTTGGCTATCATGGGATCATAATAGGGGGATATATCCGCACCCTCTTCGACACCCGTGTCGATGCGATAGGCCTGCCCGAGATCGAACGTGTCGAGCGATCCGATCGAGGGCAGAAACCCTTTGAGGGGATCTTCCGCATACAGCCGCGTCTCCATGGCCCAGCCTTTGATGGACAGGTCGTGTTGGCTTCGGGGCAACGGTTCGCCAGAAGCAACGCGCAACTGCCATTCGACAAGGTCCTGACCGGTTATCTCTTCGGTCACCGGATGTTCGACCTGAAGGCGCGTGTTCATTTCCATGAACCAGATGCGATCGGCGCGTAGTCCATCGGAGCCATCGGCAATAAACTCGATCGTACCCGCACCGACATAGTCGACGGCCTTTGCCGCCCGCACGGCGGCCGCACAAATCGCTTCGCGCGTATCAGAATCCATTCCGGGCGCGGGTGCTTCCTCAATCACCTTCTGGTGGCGGCGCTGCAGCGAGCAATCCCGCTCGAACAGATGGACCACATTGCCATGCGTGTCGCCAAACACCTGCACTTCGATGTGGCGTGGGTTGGTAACCCATTTTTCCAGCAGCACGTGAGCGTTGCCAAAGCTCGAAACAGCTTCGCGCTGGCAGGACGCAAGCGCATCGGCAAAATCTTCCGGCGCGTCGACTTTGCGCATACCCTTGCCACCGCCCCCCGCAACCGCCTTGATGAGCACAGGGTAGCCAATCGCGTCAGCCTCTGCCTTCAGTCGCTCAGGACTTTGATCCTCGCCGAGATAGCCGGGCGTAGTCGGCACGCCGGCGTTCTGCATGAGGGTCTTCGCTGCATCCTTCAGTCCCATCGCCGTAATGCTCGACGGATTGGGTCCGACCCAGACGATCCCCGCGTCGATCACGGCTTGTGCGAATTCGGCGTTTTCTGACAGAAAGCCGTAGCCGGGGTGAATTGCCTCTGCTCCCGTCTTCTTTGCAGCGGCAATGATCTTTTCGCCGACCAGATAGCTTTCCCGCACTGGCGACGGTCCGATGTGCACCGCTTCATCAGCTTGGCGAACATGCAGCGCATTGGCATCGGCGTCCGAGTAGACAGCAATCGTGCGAATGCCGAGCCTTCGTGCCGTCCGGATGATCCGGCAGGCAATCTCGCCACGGTTCGCAATGAGAAGGGACTGGATCATCGCACTACATCCTGAACACGCCGAACGTGGCGCGTTCGGGAATGGGAGCGTTGAGGGCCGCCGCAAAGGCAAGACCAAGCACATCGCGGGTTTGAGCCGGATCAATCACCCCGTCATCCCACAAGCGCGCCGTCGCGAAATAGGGATTGCCTTCGTCTTCATATTTCTGGCGAACCGGCATTTTGAAGGCTTCAGACTCTTCAGGCGTCCACTTTGATGCATCGCGATGCACAGTCGCCAGAACCGAGGCGGCCTGTTCGCCGCCCATCACGCTGATGCGCGCATTTGGCCAGGTGAAAAGGAAGCGCGGCGAATAAGCCCTGCCGCACATGCCATAATTGCCCGCGCCGAAGCTGCCACCGATTATGACCGTAATCTTTGGCACCTGTGCGGTTGCAACAGCGGTGACCAGCTTTGCGCCATGCTTGGCAATTCCTTCCGCCTCATATTTCCCACCGACCATGAAGCCTGAAATATTCTGGAGGAACAGCAGCGGAATGCGCCTTTGGCAGGCAAGTTCGATAAAGTGTGCGCCCTTTACGGCACTCTCGCTGAACAGAACGCCGTTGTTGGCAAGGATTGCGACTGGCATCCCCCAGATATGGGCGAATCCGCACACAAGCGTCGTGCCGTAATGCGCCTTGAATTCATGGAACTCACTGCCATCCACGATCCGCGCAATCACGTCCCGGACGTCATAGGGCGCACGAACGTCATTCGGGATAATCCCGTAAAGCTCTTCCGGATCATAAAGAGGCGGTCGCGGCTCGCGCAGGTCCGGGTTGAGCGACGACGCGGGCTGCAGCGTTGACACGATATCGCGAACAATACTCAGCGCATGATCGTCATTCTCGGCGAGATGGTCGACAACGCCCGATTTGCGCGCATGTAGATCGCCACCGCCAAGATCTTCGGCTGAAATGACTTCGCCGGTCGCTGCCTGCACCAATGGCGGCCCGGCGAGGAAAATGGTGCCCTGATTGCGGACAATGACGCTTTCGTCTGACATGGCAGGCACATAGGCTCCGCCCGCTGTGCAGCTGCCCATCACACAGGCAATCTGTGGAATGCCAAGCGCGGACATGTTTGCCTGATTGTAGAAGAACCGGCCAAAGTGATCCCGATCAGGAAAAACTTCGGCCTGATTGGGCAGGTTCGCACCGCCGCTATCAACCAGATAGATACAGGGCAGCCGATTGTCCTGAGCAATCTCCTGCGCCCGCAAATGCTTCTTGACCGTCATCGGGAAATAGGTGCCGCCCTTGACCGTCGCATCATTGGCAAAGATCATGCACTGGCGACCGGACACCCTGCCAATTGCCGTTATGATGCCAGCGCCCGGCACCTCGTCATTGTAAAGGCCGTTGGCGGCGAGCTGGCCAATTTCGAGCAAAGGCGAACCCGCATCGAGCAGTCGCTCCACGCGGTCGCGCGGAAGCAGCTTGCCGCGGGACACGTGCCGCTCGCGAGATTTTTCATCGCCACCCAATGCGGCCTGGGCAACACGCGCGCGAAGCTCGTCGCGCAACTGCCGGTTCTTCGCATGAAATCGAATGAATGCGTCGCTTGCCTGCTGCACATTGTTTTCAAGAACAGGCGCGCTCATGCCCCAATCAACTCCCGCCCAATCAGCATCCGGCGGATTTCATTCGTCCCGGCGCCGATGTCCATGAGCTTTGAATCGCGCAGGAAGCGCTCGACCGGCCAGTCCTTTGTATAGCCTGCCCCCCCCAATGCCTGCACCGCTTCCAGCGCAACCTTGACACCGTTTTCGGACGACAACAGCACTGCCCCTGCCGCGTCAAATCGCGTCGTCTCCCCGCGATCACAGGCCTGGGCAACTGCATAGACATAGGCCCGTGCAGAATTGAGCGCGACATACATGTCGGCAACCTTTGCCTGCATCAGCTGAAAGGAACCGACGGGCACGCCGAATTGTTTGCGCTCCCGCACATAAGGCACAACAACATCTAGACAGGCCTGCATGATGCCAAGGCCGATGCCTGAGAGGACGCACCGTTCATAATCGAGGCCTGACATCAGGACCCCGACTCCACCATGGAGCGGCCCCATCACATTCTCCTCGGGCACGAAGCAATCATCGAACACCAGTTCAGCCGTCGGGGAACCACGCATCCCCATCTTGTCGATCTTCTGGCCAATGCTGAAACCCGGCATGTCCTTTTCGATCAGGAAGGCCGTGATGCCGCGCGATCCACTCTCAGGCGCGGTCTTGGCATAGACCACCAGCGTATCGGCATAGGCGGAATTGGTGATCCAGAATTTTGTGCCGTTCAGGCGCCAACCGCCATCCACCCGGTCGGCGCGGAGCTTCATGGAAACAACGTCGGATCCTGCGCCTGCTTCAGACATCGCAAGGCTGCCGACATGCTCGCCGGAAATCAGCTTGGGCAGGAATTTCGCCTTCTGCTCAGGATTGCCCCAGCGCCTGATCTGGTTGACACACAGATTGGAATGCGCGCCATAGGACAAGCCGATCGAGGCGGAGGCGCGAGACACCTCCTCGACCGCAACAACATGCTCCAGATAACCGAGGCCGAGGCCGCCGTGCTCCTCTTCAACCGTGATA
This sequence comes from Aquisediminimonas profunda, assembly GCF_019443285.1. Lineage (GTDB taxonomy): Bacteria > Pseudomonadota > Alphaproteobacteria > Sphingomonadales > Sphingomonadaceae > Aquisediminimonas > Aquisediminimonas profunda. Next base: position 2,290,181 of record NZ_CP080327.1, on the reverse strand, counting down.
CCGTGGAGACCGAGCGCTCCCATGGCGGGCCAAAGTTCCTCGCGTGGAAACCAGTCCCTTGCATCGATTTCTGCGGCCAGCGGCATGATCTTCTCATTGGCAAAACGAGCCGTGCTTTCGCGGATCATGTTGGCATTTTCGCCGAGCGCGAAGTCCATCTGCATCATCATCAGGCAATTCTCCACCTATCGGCACCTGCATACACCATTGGCATGGCGATGAAAAATTGAAATAAGTTGGGCAATAGGATAGATACTATCTATGATTGACCGTTATACCATCCGATATTTCCTCGCTGTGATCGACCATGGGAATTTCTCCAAGGCCGCAGCTCAGTGTAATGTTTCCCAGCCGACACTTTCGGTCGGCATTGCCAAATTGGAAAGGCTTCTGGGCAGGAAACTGTTTCAACGCACGAGCAAGCGCGTTGAACTGACGGTTTCCGGGGCACACTTTGCCGTTCACGCGCGCCGGATTGAAGCGGACTTTGCCGAAGCAGAGCGCTCGGTGGCCGACACTGCTGCTCAAACCACGATTCACCTTGGGATTCTCAGCACGATTCCAACGCGTTGGCATGAAATGTTAGTAAAGGAGTTTCAGCCCTTCATCGAAACCGAAAGGGTCGAATTTGTCGAAGCGCGTGAACGCGACTTGCTCGAGCAGCTGAGTCGCGGTCGGATTGATATGGCACTGACCATTGTCCGGGACGATAATGACAGGTTCGTGTCACGACCGCTGTTCACTGAAGGCTATGCTCTGGCGATGGGCCTCGACCATTCACTTGCACAAGAAGAGGTGATTGCTGCGGAAGCATTGGCAGACAATGTCATGATCGCGCGACGCAATTGTGAAGCGCTGTCCGAGACCAGTCGCCACTTTACATCGCGCGGCGTTCGTCCCTTTTTCGCGGCGAAGACCAACAACGATGACCGCGCTTTGGCCTATGTCCGCTCTGGCCTCGGCATAACTGTGATGCCGATGTCATTTGCATGCCCGGAGATTGCTATGCCGCGCCTGGCGGGATTTGCATTGAAACGAACGATCGGCATCTTGTTTGCGGCACATGTCGACCCGGCGCAGATTGAAGCAACGTTTACCTACAACGCAATGAGCGCAGCAATCTCAAAGTTGCATCCGGAATGATCCGGCATGCGGCAGAAACCGCTGCGCAACAGAAATAAGCCCTGCCCCCCTCTTATCGACCACCGGTAACAAAAAGGCACTGACCCGTGACCCAGCTGGCTGCAGGCGAAGCCATAAAGACGACCGCAGCCGCGATATCCTCCGGCTCACCATAACGACCGAGTGGGATGCCGATCATCTCAAGCAACCGTGCGCGCTTTTCGTCAGTGTCAGTCCCCATGCAGTCATCAAAGTTCTCGGTTGGGACTGGACCGGGTGCCACTGCGTTGACCCTGATCTTTGGCGCGACCTCTACTGCCAGAGTGGTTGTAAGGCTGTTCACAGCCGCCTTCGCGGCGCCATAGGGTCCGTTCTTGACCTGCGGTCCAAAGGACGAACGGGAGGAAATATTGATGATCGAGCCTCCCGCTTCCGCCATCCGGCGTGCAGCGACGGTCGAACCCATCCACACTGCCTTCAGATTGAGTGCAATCTGCGCGTCGAAATTCTCTTCCGATGTGCGGGTCAGGTACCGCGGCGTCCCGTCCGGAATGCCTCCGGCATTATTGACCCAGATCGTCATTTTGCCGAATTGGGCGATCGTCTCATCGGCCAAGCGCTCAAGCGCGGCAAGATCAGTCGCGTCCGTTGCAAGAGCAAAAGCACGGCGGCCGAGCGCTTCGATTTCGGAAGCGACGTTATCAAGATCAGACTGGGTCCGCGAAGCCACAGCAACATCTGCGCCGGCCTCGGCCAATCCGATCGCAATAGCGCGGCCAATTCCCTTGCCCGCGCCCGTTACAACCGCGACCTCGCCGTCCAGCCGGAATCTATCCAGAATTCCCATGCAATGCCTCCTGCCGTTGCGTGCGCTAACCTGGCATTTCCTAGGGCAGGCAGGCCCAAGTTACACTCGCAGTTAAGATAGGCAGTCAGGCCGAGCCACCCCGAAACGGGTTGGGCGACAAAAGTCGCAACACGAGCGGCTTTGCTTGATCAGCATGATCGCGCTGTGAGAGAAACTTGAAACCAAGGAAGAATGGTAGCGGAGGAGGGACTCGAACCCCCGACACGCGGATTATGATTCCGCTGCTCTAACCAGCTGAGCTACTCCGCCCTTTCCGGGAAGCGCGCCTATAGCAGAGGCGCAATACCCGTCAACCGACTCAAATCTCAACCTGACTGCCGAGTTCAACGACACGATTCGTCGGCAGGCGGAAGAATTCCATGGCGCTTTCCGCGTTCCTCAACATCCAGGAGAACAGCTTTTCGCGCCAGATCGCCATACCCGGCCGCGAAGACGCCAACAGCGTCTGCCGCGCGAGGAAGAAGCTTGTGTCCATCATCTTGAAGGCCGGTCCGCAATTGGTGATTGAACCCAAAGCGGCGGGCACGTCAGGCTCTTCCATAAATCCGTATTTGAGGACAAGCCGATGGAAACCCTGCCCCAGATCTTCCATCTTGCACCGATTGTCCGGATCGACAAAAGGCACGTCCGGGATCTTCACAGTCAGCAGGATCACGCGCTCATGCAGCACCTTGTTGTGCTTCAGATTGTGCAGCAATGCGTGCGGGACGCCCTCGGCCGCTGACGTCATGAAGACAGCCGTCCCGGGGACTCGTGCGGCTGACGTCGCAGCAGAATTGATAAAAACCTTGATTGGCATGGCAGCTTCGCGAAGCCGCTCCATCATCAGCTTGCGTCCGCGGGCCCATGTGGTCAGCAATGTGAAGATAATGAGGCCAATCAACAGCGGGAACCAGCCACCATCCGGAATCTTTGTCAGGTTGGATGCGAGGTACGCCGTGTCGACCGTGAAGAATATTGCAAGCACCGCAACGGACAGGACCTTGTTCCATTTCCAGAGACTGAAAAGGACGACGGACAAGAGGCAAGAATCGATGAAGACGGCCCCTGTCACAGCGATCCCATAGGCCGCACCAAGATTACTCGACGTCCGGAAAAACAGAACAAGCAGCAGCACCATGGACATCAGGGCCCAATTGATGAACGGAATGTAGATCTGCCCTGCCGCGCTTTCGCTTGTGTGCAGGATTCTCATGCGCGGGATGAAGCCGAGTTGGATGGCCTGTTGGGTGAGCGAAAAGGCTCCCGAAATGACGGCCTGGCTTGCAATGATTGAGGCAAGCATGGCCAAAAGCACTAGAAAAATCCTGATGGAGTCGGGCGCGAGCAGGAAGAAGGGATTCACAATCGCCGCAGGATTGGCGACGATCATTGCACCCTGCCCGAGATAATTGAGCATCAAGGCTGGCATCACGAAAAACAGCCAGGAAATACCAATTGGCTTGCGACCGAAATGCCCCATATCAGCATAGAGCGCTTCCGCCCCAGTGATTGCGAGGACAACTGAACCGAGCGCCAGAAACGCGCGGGTCGGATCATAAAGGAAAAAGGCAACGGCATGGTATGGGTTGAGGGCCCATGCTATGCTAGGGTTTCCAATGATCTGTATCGTCCCCAGAACCGCAATCACACCAAAATATAGCAGCATGATTGGACCGAAAAACGCTCCGACAATTGCTGTTCCGCGCGACTGGATTGTGAAAAGACCGACCAGAATGCCAACAGACAAGGGCACGACCCACGGCCCGAAACCGCTATTGACGACGGCAAGACCCTCCGAAGCCGAAAGAACTGACATCGCTGGCGTGATCATGCTGTCCCCGTAAAAGAGCGCAGTTGCAAACACCCCAAGCAGGACAATTGGCGCAGACCAGCGCGCCCCTTCGCTATGGCGGTTGATCAGCGCAAGAAGCGCCAGACTCCCGCCTTCGCCCTTGTTATCGGCCCGCATGATGATCGTTACATATTTGAACGTCACCACAATCATCATCGACCAGAAAATCAGGCTCAGAACCCCATAAATATGGGCTTGATCGACAATTAGACGATGATGACCAACAAAGGTTTCACGAAACGCATAGATCGGGCTGGTGCCGATGTCTCCGAACACCACACCTACCGCGCCCACAACAAGCTTGGCGAGCGACCCGCCAGCGTGGTGGGCTTGCGACTCTTCCTGCGAGTCGTCGGACGCGACAGGACTATTCATTTTTGAAAATCTCTTGGGAATTCAATGTGAAAGGACCCCAACCCAAACGGCTTTCGCAAAAGGTGGGGCGCCCTAGCATAGCTCATGGTGCCCGGCAATGCCGCACAGGTTTCATTGCGCCACGGAATTTGAAGGCACGGGTGTCGCGTTGCCAGCCTTGGTTGGCAGCTGGTCGATCTGCGCAAGGCGCGCTTCGAGGTCGGCTTTCCATGGCGCATTGGCAGGCGCGCGGGCCAGAAGAGCCCGCCAGACTTCGCCTGCTTCATCGAGCTTGCCAGCTTGCGCAAGCCCAAGCCCCAGAAAAAAGGGCGGGCCCGGATGGTTGGGCGAAATTGCCGCAGCCCGTTCGAATGCGAACTGGGCAGCTGGAGACATCTGCCCGCCGCCCTGGACCACGAGCGCATTGCCCAGCCCTACCCACACATCAGGATTTTCGGGTGCCTTCCGCGTCGCTTCTGTCAGAAGTGATACGGCGGCGCGCGGTCTCCCGGCTTGAATGAGGGCATCGGCAAGGCTGAGCCATTGTCCTTCGGCATTCATGCTACTCGCAAAGGTCTTGCGCAGATCGGCTGGCACTTCTCCCGTATCCGCCGCATCGGCCGCCTTTACCGGATTTCCGGGGACCATTGGGCTCCCCTGCCAAGCATAACCGGCAAGAGCGAGAAGCAATGCAGCACCAGTCAGTTCAAGTGCGTTGCGGTCAAGCTTGCGAGATCGCCAAAGTGCGAGGCCAGTCGCACCGGCAAAGACAAGAAACAGGATCCAGCCCATTAACCCTTCCTCCGCAGGCGGAATCGACCGCGCGCCAGGAAAAGCCCAAGGAGGAGGAAGCCCAATGGTGCGATCCAGAGTATGCTGCCGACACCCCGCATTGGCGGATCATAGGTCACCCAGTTTCCATAGCGCTCTACGAGCCAGGACCGCACTGCTTCGGGCTTTTCGCCTGCACCAATGCGCTGCCGGATCAAGGCGCGCATATCTCCCGCCATGTCAGCATCAGAATCCGCAATCGATTGCCCCTGGCAAACAAGGCAGCGGATTGATTCCATCAGGGCCTTGGCTGCCTTTTCCTTTGCCGGATCCTGCAGCTGGGTGTTGGCATATTCTGCAGCAGGCATCGACGAGTCGGCAAGAAGCCCATTCAAGGGCAAGACAAATGCCAAGAGGATTGCGAGCCGCTTCACTTCGCGGCCTCCAGCGCTTGCATGATTTCCGGGATATCGTCTGCGCGGATATCGCCGATGTGCTGATGGCGGATAATGCCTTTACCATCGATCACGAATGTTTCGGGCACACCCGACGATCCCAGCGAAATCTGGACTTTACCGACTGTGTCCGATCCGATCCTCGTGTAGGGATTGCCATTTCGTTCCAGGAAGCGGGCCACATCTTCCGGCTTGTCGCGGATGGCGATGGCATCGATTTCCACCCCCATTGACTTCAACTGCATCAGCACAGGTGCCTCAGCAATGCAGGGAATGCACCAGCTGGCAAAGATGTTCAGCAGACGCGGCTGACCTCCGGAAAAAGCACCGTTCGTCAGCCCGGCCTGTCCGTCATGCGCCGGCTGAAGCGCAAACTGCGGGAGAGGTTTGCCAATCATCTTCGACGTGATGACATGATCCGAAGGCTTGATGAGGCCGTAAGTCACAACGCCAAAAAAGATCACAAAAATGGCAAAAGGAAGCCAGAGAGAGGCGCGCCTCACGCTATTGCCCTCCCCCGGCCTGATAGACGGTCCCGGCGAAAGCGCCCCACGAGCGCAAGGAAACCTCCGAATGCAATCATCCCGCCGCCAAGCCAGATCAGGGTAACGAACGGCTTCCACCACATGCGCAGCTGCCAGCGCCCGGAAGGCTCTTGCTTGCCAAGCACAAGATACAGCTGGCCGTCGAGAACAGTCCGGATAGCGGCTTCATTGGTCTCGGTCGGCGGGTTGGAAAACATGCGAGACTGGGGCTTCAGAATGAGCGGTTCGCCATTGCCGCGGCGCGCCTCAAGCGTCGCTTCAAGGGCGGTCCAGTTCGGCCCGGCCACTGGATCCAGCCCGGCAAACTTCACGTCATAGGGACCAACCCTGTGGCTTTCGCCAACATTTGAAGCAATCAGCACTTCCTTGATGAAACCCGTTTCGCTCGCCATGCCGGCAAGACTGACCGCGACCCCGAAGTGTGCGACGACCATCCCCCAGGTGAAAAGCGGGGTTCGGCGAAGGTTGCGGCCCCAGAGCGGTGCCAAACTGCCCAATGCGACACCGCCGGCGAGCAATAGGCCCATAAAGGGCAATATCCCAATGTCGGGCGAAACAAGCACCAGCACCAGCAGCGCAACTGCAATTGCAAGAATCGGGATCGCGAGGCGCTGCACGACAACAGCAAGTCGATCCCGCCGCCAACGCATCAGCGGTCCCGCAATCATGACAAGAACAAGAAACAGCGTGATCGGGCCGGCCGTGGCATTGAAATAGGGCGGCCCTACAGAGAGCTTCTCCCCGGTCACGGCTTCAACGCCAAGCGGGTAAAGCGTGCCGACAAAGACAATCCCGAGTATCGCCGAGAGCAGGAGATTGTTGACAACCAGCGCCCCTTCGCGGCTGACAAGGTCGAATTGGCTGCCTTCGCGCACAGTGCCGATCCGCAGCGCGAACAGCGTCATTGCCCCTCCGATATAGATTGCAAGCAAAGCAAGCAGGAAACTGCCACGCGTCGGATCAACGGCGAAGCTGTGAACACTCGTCAGGATCCCGGAGCGGACGAGAAAGGTGCCAACCATGGACATGGAAAAGGCAACAACGGCCAGCATGACCGTCCAAGCCCTAAGTCCGTCTCTTGTCGCAAGTACCGTGACAGAATGGAGAAGCGCCGTGGTTGCAAGCCAAGGCATCAGCGACGCATTTTCGACCGGATCCCAGAACCACCAGCCACCCCAGCCCAGTTCATAATAGGCCCAATAACTTCCGGCGGTGATCCCGAGTGTCAGGAAAATCCAGGCACCCAGGACCCAGGGACGCATCGCTCTCGCAAAGGCAGGGTCAACATCGCGTGTGACAAGTGCACCCACGGCAAAGCTGAAGGCCACCGACATGCCGACATAGCCGAAATAGAGTGTCGGCGGATGGAAGGCGAGGCCGGGGTCCTGCAGCAGTGGATTGAGCCCCTGCCCGTCTGCCGGTGCCGGAACAAGGCGCGTGAACGGATTCGACGAGAAAAGGAGAAAGGCATAAAAGCCAATGCTGAGTGCCGCTTGTGCCGCGAGCGTTGCAATGAGCGTCGAGGCCTTGAGACTGCGTTCGAACAGGGCGACCGCCGAACCGGCCGCGCCGAGAATGGTCACCCACAAGAGCATCGAGCCTTCATGATTGCCCCAGGTTCCAGCAAACTTGTAAAGCCATGGCTTCGCCGAATGGCTGTTCGCGGCAACCAGTGCCACCGACATGTCCGACCGCAGGAACAACAGGATCAAGGCCAGGAAGGACAGGGTAACAAGAATGCCTTGCGCCACCGCAATCGCGCGAACACCTGAAATCTGCTCGTCCCGACCACGTGCAACAGCCACCCAACCCAGCCCGAGTTGCATGATCGCGAGTGCCGCAGCGATCCAGAGGAGTCCAAGCCCGGCTTCAGCAATCATCGCGCGAGTGACTCTGTCTTGTGCTCTGAACCTGCCATCTGGGGCGGTTTGTAATTCTCGTCATGTTTGGCAAGGATGTTGGTCGCAACGAAAACGCCGTCCGCGCCGAGCTTTCCCTCCGCAACAACCCCGGATTTTTCCTTGAACAGATCGGGCACAATACCCTTGAACTGCACCGGCGTCTTGAATGCGCCGTCCTCAACAACGAAACGAATTGTCACGCCATCGGCTTCGTGGACAATAGACTTGTCAGCGACCATCCCACCCAAGCGAATGGCCGCATCGGGCGCGGGTTTGGCCTTCGCCAGATCGGCTGGGGAATAGAAATAGGCAGCGCGATCACTCAATGCCGAAACTGCCAGGAGTCCCGCTCCGATGACGGTCGCGAGCGCAGCAACAGCAAGAGTCAATCTTTGGTGCTTCGGCTTCACAGATCGTCGACCTTCTTTTCGGCGCGGCGCATTGCGGCAAAGCTCAACCCGACAACGAGCAGGGTTCCAATGCCGGTCAGGCCATAGGCTGCAATGATGAACGGCCAAGGGTTCATGCCGACGCAAGCCTCCGCAATCGCGCCTCGACCTTGGCTTCAGCGAGATTCGCGCGCATCCGCATCAATACGATAGCGCTAAACAGCAGCGAAAAGCCGAGGGTCGTCAAGCCTAGCGGCCAAAGTAGTTCGGGCGCGATTGTTGACCCTTTCAACGTGATGCTTGGCCCCTGATGGAGGGACTTCCACCAGACGACTGAACGATTAATAATCGGAATGTTGATCGCTCCGACGATCCCGAAAATTGCAGTCACGCGGCTGACAGACGTCCGGTCCTCGCTCGCGTTGGCAAGCGAGATATAGCCGAAATACAAGAACAACAGGACCAGCATTGATGTCATGCGCCCGTCCCATTCCCACCAGGTTCCCCAGGCTGGCCGTCCCCAAAGGGAACCGGTCATCAGGCATAGCGCCGTAAACAAGGCTCCCGGCACTGCAATAGCGCGCGCCGCGACTCCTGCCAGCGGGTGCCGCCACACGAGTTGCGTAATGCTGGCAATGGCAATGCCGCTCCAGCCTGCCATGCCAAGCCATGCAGCAGGCACGTGAATGTACATGATGCGAACGGTTTCACCCTGTAGGTAGTCAGGGGGGGTCACAAAAAGGCCGGCATAAACCCCGGCAAGAATAAGAGCTGCCCCAAGCCACCCAAAAACAGGTGTCATCGGACGCGCAATCTTCAGAAATCGTGCTGGGTTGGCAAAGGCATGCATCGCGACGTCCTCTAAACCATGAAAACGTTCGCGGAAAGGGAGATTGGTCAGCCTCGCCCGATCAGCCTTTGCGCCATGGCGTCCGCAACCCGTGCCGGGTTTTGGCCACTGGCTTCGCTACCATCCCAAACTGCATTGAGCCTGTCGGGAATCTGCAAAACCTTTGCGTTCACTGCCGCCCGATCACCGTTGCCAAGGTACTCCAGGGCAACATTGATGATACCGCCGGCATTGATGACATAGTCAGGAGCGTAGAGGATGCCGCGCGCCTGAAGCCGATCGCCATCCGCCTGCGTTGCGAGTTGGTTGTTCGCGCCACCGGCAACAATTGCCGTTCGCAGCGCTGCTATGCTGCTTTCGGTCAGGATGGCGCCCAAGGCACATGGACTGAAAACGTCAGACTCGACGCTCATGATCTCGTCAACCGGCACAATTTGCGCGCCGATGTCATCAGCCAGCTTCCTCGCCAGTTCGCCATTCCTGTCGGCAAGCGTGATGCGGGCTCCGGCTGCTGCAGCATGGCGGGCTACGCCGCCACCGACGCTGCCCACGCCCTGAATCGCAATGTGCACGCCGGCAAGATCCTCCTTACCAAGGGCTCGCCTGACTGCCGCCTTGATACCAAGAAAGACGCCCATTGCCGTACTTGGCCCTGGATCTCCACCTGCTCCACCATCTTTTGGCGGCAAACCGGAGACGTAGCGCGTTCCTTGCGAAATCGCGATCATGTCAGCCGCGCTCATCCCCACATCCTGTGCAGTAACATATCGACCGCCCAGAGAATCGACCGCTTTCGCAAAAGCTGCAATCAATTCCGGAGTCTTTGTGCCTGCTGCATCGGAGAGGATGACAGCCTTGCCCCCGCCCATGGCCAATCCCGCCATGGCATTCTTATAGCTCATGCCGCGAGAAAGACGGAGCGCATCGGTGATTGCTGCCGCATTGTTTAAGTAGTGCCAAAATCGGGTGCCGCCGCCTGCAGGCCCGAGATGTGTCGAGTGAATTGCAATGATTGCCGAAAGGCCGGCCTTCGCATCGCGTATCAGGTGCAACGCTTCATGATCATCAAAATCGGGCATGTCCCAGGGTGAGGTCATCATTCGGCTCCATTGCACGTTCGATAATTTCGAGACAGCGCAATAATGTTTCAATTCGCGTTTCTCAAGGGGAAATGGGGCGATCGACGGGATCCGAACCCGCGACCTCCGGTACCACAAACCGGCGCTCTAACCAACTGAGCTACGATCGCCACAACGGCCATTCAGCCGCTCTTGATCAAGGAATTGGCCCCTTAGGAGCGCGACATGGCGGGCGTCAAGCATGATCAGCCGAATGGGCGACAGTTGCTCCTCGGCAAGGCCACGCTAGACTGTATGCCCAAGTGGAGTAACGTCATGAAATTGCGTTTGTTGGTGTGCCTTTCAGGGGCAATGCTCTTGGCCGGATGCGTCGGCAGCGTCGTCAAAACCGTTGTGGCTGCGCCGATCAAGGCAGCAGGCGCATTTGTCGATGCAACCACAACCAGCCAGGCCGAAGCTGATCGCAATCGAGGCCGTGAAATCCGCAAGCAGGAAGAGCGGCAGCAAAAGGATCGGAAACGAGAGGAAAAGAATAAGGCTGAACACCCGGATCAAAATCCCGGTTGATGCCAAAGCTATTCGTCGCGGGAAATTTTCTCGTTCCGTTCGTGGCGCTCCTGAGCTTCGATCGTCATCGTCGCGATTGGTCGCGCCTCTAGCCGAGCGAGCGAAATCGGTTCACCTGTGACTTCACAATAACCATATTCGCCATCGTCGATTCTGCGCAGTGCGGCATCGATCTTCGCAATGAGCTTGCGCTGACGATCACGGGTTCTGAGTTCAAGGGACCAGTCTGTCTCGCTTGATGCCCTATCGGTGACATCGGGTTCTCTCAGCGATTCGTTCTGGAGTGTCTTGAGCGTGTCATTCGATTCGCGGAGAATCTCCTCTTTCCAAGCCAGAAGCTTCTTGCGAAAATATTCAAGCTGAGCCGGATTCATGAAGGGCTCTGCATCGCTCGGCCGATAATCCGGCCCATCTTGTCCGTCACCTGAGGCGCTATCCGATCGGCCATCGGCCGGTTCGTTGAGTGCTGACGTCATGCTACGCTCATTCCTCTCACACACCGGGCAACCCGCTCGGCGCCGGTTCTGCGCGCCTATAGTCAGGCCCGTTGAGACGCACAAGCCATCGCTGGAGCCTGACCTGAATTGCGACACGAGGACGCAAAAAGCCCTCGAGATTGAAACCTCGAGGGCTCATTGTTTGCTCGGCAAGGGATCCGCCCTTGATCGCCATTTCTTTTGGCCACATGCCAAAAGATATGGGCTTAGGGCTGAAGATCCAGATAGAGCATCCAGTATTTGGCGATATCAGCGCGCGGTCCTGTCACTGCCGAAAGATATTTTCGCGCTTCATCCTTCTGGCCGGAACGGGCAAGTGCAATGCCCAGACGCGTGTTGACCTGATCCAAATCGACACCACCTTTTTGCAGTGCCATCTTGTAGTAAGTAATCGCCTTCGCGTCCTCGCCATAGCCGAGATAGGCATCGCCGGCTCCGGCAGCTGGCTTGCCTGTAGCACCTGGAGCATTCGCGAGTTTTTCGCTTGTAGCAATGGATGCACGGTCAGCCGGGATCTTGTTGGTCGCAAGCGTCAGGACTTCATTCACAGCACGACTCGTCTTGCTGACCACGCCGGTTGCAAATCCTTCCTCGATTGTGGACTTGGCTTCACCCGGTAGCGCGCGATCAATGGCGAGCGAGGCATATTCGAAGAAGTCACGCTCACCCGCGAGGGCCTTGGTCAGCCGCATCAAACGAAACAGGTCAAGCGAAGGCTGGCCATCCAGATGTGCGCCGTCACGATAGGTCACCAGGGCGCTACGCCAATTTTCCGGAGTCGGATAAGCGCGTACCTGTGCGCTCGTCCATTTGGCGACTTCAGCGTTGAGCTTTGCCTTGTAGGCAACGGATGCGGCACGTGCATACCACGACTCAGGCGCCTTCTGCCCGGCTGCATTCGATTCAGCGACCGCCCGTTCCACAAACGTCAGACCCTGCGCCTGTTGGTTCAGCTTGAAATGCGCTTCCGCGAGCCTCAGCAACCGGTCAACACTTTTGGATCCAAGGCGATCTGCCTCAGTCAGTTTAGCGATGGCATCTGGGTAATCGCCTGCTTCATAAGCCATGTTGCCCGAGACGAAGTTGAGTTCTGCAAGGTTGGTCGCCATTTTGGAATTGGCATTGATCATCTGGTTGATCGCCTTGCGACCGGCCGCCGGATCCTTGGTCAGCTTGTAGACGTCATAGGCAATGGCGCCGACGTAGAATTTCTCGTCAGGCTGGGTCGCAAGGGCTTCGGCAGCAGCCAGTTTCGCGGACGCATCTGCAGCATTGCCCGCCTTTGCAGCCACCTGTGCAGCACCAATGGCAGCACGGAATTCCTTGCTCAGCTGCGGTGCATATTGTGCGGGTGCCTTTTCTTCCTTCTTGGCCAAAGCTGGCGTTGCAACGCCCGTTGCGATCATGCCCAAAGCCAGTGCGACGCCAAGCGAAGCCTTAGAAACCATTTTCATACAGTCATCCTCCTGCAAGCAGGCCTCCCGGCCCGAGACTCTCCGCGTCTCGCTAGTCCCACTCACGCGGGCGCACAAGACTGGAACGAACGGGCGGCATTTGGCCCGCTGCGCATGAACGACGATTGAACCGGTAAATCGCCCCTTGGGGCTGGTCTTTTTGCGCACCGTCAGCTAGGCCCTTAAAGAGCGAATCTCAGCAGAAAGACAGACATTGAGCAACGACGAGACAGTCCTCGCCGACCCTTCGGATATCAGCCCGATCAACATTGTTGATGAGATGAAGTCGAGCTACCTCGACTATGCGATGTCCGTCATCGTTTCGCGTGCACTGCCCGACGTCCGCGACGGCCTGAAGCCCGTGCATCGCCGGATTTTGTGGTCGGCCCATGAAAGCGGTTATGTCTGGAATAAGGCTTATAAGAAGAGCGCACGTATCGTCGGGGATACGATGGGCAAGTATCATCCCCACGGCGACCAGGCGATCTACGATGCCCTTGCGCGACTGACACAGGATTGGGCGATGCGCCTGCCCCTTATCGATGGGCAAGGCAACTTCGGGTCGATGGATCCCGATCCGCCGGCGGCGCAGCGCTATACCGAAGCACGGCTTGCAAAAGTCGCCAATGCGCTGCTCGACGATATCGAGAAGGACACAGTCGACTTCCAGCCGAACTATGATGCGTCGGAGCATGAGCCACAGGTCCTTCCCGCGCGCTTCCCCAATCTCCTTGTCAACGGCGCAGGCGGCATTGCCGTCGGCATGGCGACAAATATTCCGCCTCACAACCTCGGCGAAGTGGTCAATGCAGCCATTGCCTATATCGACAATGGCGCCATCACTGCCGAGGAGCTGATGGACATCGTTCCCGCGCCAGACTTCCCGACGGGCGCCTTGATTCTGGGCCTCCACGGCGCCCGGTCGGCCTATACGACCGGCAAGGGCTCGATTGTCATGCGTTGCCGCCATGTCATCGAAGAAGGCCGCGGTGACAGGCGGAGCATCGTGCTCACGGAAATTCCTTACCAGCAGGGCAAGAATGCGCTGGTGGAACGGATCGCCGAAGCCGCCAAGGAAAAGAAAATCGAAGGCATCTCGGACATTCGTGACGAATCGAATCGCTTTGGGGTGCGCATCGTGATCGATCTCAAACGGGATGCGTCGCCAGAGGTCGTATTGAACCAGCTCTGGAGGCACACTCCTGCCCAATCGAATTTTGCTGCCAACATGCTCGCGATTCGGGGCGGCAGGCCTGAAGTACTCACGCTTCGCGACATGATTGAAGCCTTCGTGAAATTTCGCGAAGAAGTCATCACGCGGCGTTCCAAGTTCGAACTCGCCAAGGCGCGTGACAGGGCCCATGTCTTGCTGGGACTCGTCATTGCAGTCACCAACCTTGATGAAGTCGTGCGCATGATCCGCGGATCGTCCAGCCCCGCCGAAGCGCGCGAGAAACTGGGCAAGCGCGATTGGCCGGTAGCCGAAATCGCGCCCTATATCGCGCTCGTCGAAGCGGTTGATGATCAGGACACGGCGGGCATGTCGACCTACCGGCTGTCTGATGTCCAGGTCCGCGCAATCCTCGACCTGCGCCTGCATCGACTGACCGCGCTTGGTCGGGACGAAATCGGCAAGGAGCTGAAGGAACTTTCAGACAGCATTGCTTACCTGCTCGGCATTCTGGCCGATCGCACCAAGCTTTACGACGTCATGCGCGAGGAACTGATCGCAGTTCGCGACGAGTTTTCGACGCCGCGCCGATCGGAAATCACGGCCGCATTCGACGGCGTCGATGATGAAGACCTGATCGAGCGCGAGGACATGGTCGTTACGGTAACGCTGGACGGCTACATCAAGCGGACGACCCTCGATACGTTCCGCGCACAGCGGCGAGGCGGCAAGGGTCGGGCGGCCATGGCCACGAAGGACGAGGATGTCGTCACAGAACTGTTCGTGACATCCACGCATACGCCGGTTCTTTTCTTCTCCACTGCAGGCAAGGTCTATCGCCTGAAGGTATGGCGTTTGCCCGAGGGCGGACCCAACACCCGCGGTCGACCGATGATCAATCTGCTGCCCCTGGCCCCCGGAGAAACAATTTCCACAGTGCTTCCGTTGCCGGAAGATGAAGCCGAATGGGGCAAGCTCCACGTCATGTTCGCAACGGCCAAGGGAACAGTCCGGCGCAACAGCATGGATGCATTCACAAACGTGCCATCGAATGGCAAGATCGCCATGCGCTTCGATGAGGACAGTGCCGATCGTTTGATTGGTGTTGCGCTCTTGTCTGAGGGTGACGACGTGTTGCTCGCTACTCGGGCAGGCAAGGCAATCCGCTTTGAAGGCACGGATGTTCGCGAATTCCAGAGCCGGACGTCAACGGGCGTGCGTGGCATGACATTGAAGGGGAATGACGAAGTGATTTCGCTGTCCATCCTGCGTCGTTCGGGGGCCACTCAGGACGAACGCGAGGCTTATTTGCGCGCTGCACCGTGGAAAGACAATGAGAACGCCCCGACCCTCTCGGCAGAACGGATGGCGGAATTGCAGGAACGCGAACAGTTCATCATGACGGTCTGCGCCAACGGCTACGGAAAGCGGTCCTCGGCCTATGAATATCGGCGCACCAATCGGGGTGGCCAAGGGATTACCAATATCGACAACATTGCTCGCAACGGACCGGTTGTTGCAAGCTTCCCGGCCAAGAATGGCGAGCAACTGATGCTGGTCACCGATCAGGCAAAGATGATCCGGATGGAAGTCGAAGGCATGCGCGTGATCGGCCGCAATACTGCAGGCGTGAAACTCTTCGACGTGGCCAATGATGAACATGTCGTCAGTGCCGCACTCATCGAGGAAAGCGAAAGCGACGACGAAACGCCAGACGCGTGACTCAAACCGCCTTCAAGATCCTGACGGCTTCCCAATGGGCGCAGTTTCAAGCTGACTGCCTGTTCCAGGGGGCGCCGGTGGATCTTGCGGACGGATATATTCACCTGTCTGCCGCCGATCAGGTTCAGGGCACGCTGGACAAGCATTTTGCCGGGCAGTTCGGCCTCGTTATTGCAGAGGTCGACTTGTCCATGCTTGGTGAAACGGTCCGATGGGAAGTGTCACGAGGCGGTGCGCTTTTTCCGCATGTCTATGGCGTCCTGCCGATCGGCGCGGTCATCAGTACCCGCAATCTGGACGCGCGCTAAGCCTCGCAGGGTCTTCGTTCGCGAGTGTCTGCGTCACGCCCAATACGATCAGCAGCTGACCGCCGAAATAGAGCCCCCAGATCGCGAAGCTTACCCAGGCCTCGCCTGCCAACGGCCCCATCCGTGCGAATATCAGCAAGTCGGATGCGACGAACATCATCGCGCCGATACCAGTGCGATACCTTGGAAAGCGGCTGATCCACGCCGCTGCTGCCATTGCCGCAACGAAACCGGTGTAAATGCCGACTATGGGTCTACTCTCGATTGGAACAGACCAGACCGCAGTGAGTACAGCCAGCGGAAGAACTAGCGTGGCCAGCCATTTCTGGCTGAGCGCAAGTATGCTGCGCCGGTTTCGGAGATACAATATGATGGCGACAATGTGCCCGACCAGAAATGCTACTGCCCCTTCGAGCAGGCCTTGTGCATCCAGCAGGACGTCACCGATGGCTCCAAAGGCCATGACCAGCGCAATGAGCCAGCCATCGGCATTGCGCGCCAGAAGCGCTGCATAGACAGCCAGCAGGGCAACGCCAGCGCCTTTCCATGTAACTGCAAGTGGACCGGACACATGGTTCGCAACGACATAGAGATAGCTGGCACCGGCAATCACAGCGGCAATCAGAACGATGCGCGCCAGCCCTCTGCCCTGCATCATGTCATCTCCCCCCTCGCCTTTTTCATCGAAACGCCATAGCGGCAATGATCATGACATACCAAGTCCATATCATCGGAGGCGGCTTGGCCGGATCGGAAGCAGCCTGGCAGCTTGCCGAAGCGGGAATCACGGTCCGGCTCTCGGAAATGCGCGGATTAGAACCAACCGCCGCACACAAGACCGAACAACTGGCTGAACTCGTGTGCTCAAACTCCTTCCGCTCCGACGATGACACAAGCAATGCAGTGGGCCTGTTGCATGCCGAAATGCGGTCGATGGGCTCGCTTATCCTGCGTGAAGCGGACAAGCATCGCGTCCCGGCTGGCTCAGCCCTTGCGGTTGACCGGGACGGCTATGCTGCTGGCGTGACCGAAGCGATCTCAGGTCATCCAAACATCACGCTTGTCCGCGAACGCGTCGATACTTTGCCCGATGGTCCCGCCATCATTGCCACTGGCCCTCTCACCGCCGCGGCCTTGGCGGAGGCGGTCGGTGCCGAAACCGGTGAGGAAGCTCTCGCTTTTTTCGATGCTCTGGCTCCAATTGTCTATCACGAAACGATAGACATGGACGTCGCCTGGATGGCCTCTCGCTGGGACAAGGGCGACACCAAAGACTATATCAATTGCCCGATGGACAAGGAACAGTACCTGAAATTTGTCGACGCCTTGCTCACCGGAGAAAAGACTGAGTTCAAGGAATGGGAAGCGAACACGCCCTATTTTGACGGCTGCATGCCCATTGAAGTCATGGCGTCACGCGGGCTCGAGACCTTGCGGCATGGCCCAATGAAGCCTGTTGGCCTGGACAATCCAAAGACGGGGCGCTGGCCTTACGCCGTCGTGCAATTGCGGCAGGACAATGCGTTGGGCACGCTGTGGAACATGGTCGGTTTCCAGACCAAGCTGAAACATGCCGAGCAGGTGCGCGTGTTCCGCATGATACCGGGCCTGGAAAAAGCCGAGTTTGCTCGGCTCGGAGGCCTACACCGCAATACCTTTATCAAGTCGCCCAAACTGCTTGACACGTCGCTCCGACTGAAGTCACGCCCCAATATCCGCTTTGCCGGGCAGATCACCGGGTGTGAAGGCTATATCGAAAGCGCCGCGGTCGGCCTTCTTGCGGGGAGATTTCTTGCGGCCGAACTGGCCGGGCGCGAGATGGCGCCGCCTCCTTCGACGACAGCCCTTGGTGCGTTGCTCAATCACATAACCGCCGGCGGCGATGCCACCACATATCAGCCAATGAATGTGAATTTTGGTCTTTTCCCGCCTTTGCCGGAAAAAGTCAGAAAAGCAGATCGCAAGCGCGGTTACACGGACCGCGCAAAGTCGGATCTTGCAACATGGCTCAAGACCTAAGACTCATCCTCCCCGCCTCCTGTATTCGCGCGGAGGGGTGGCGGCGGACAGTTTCCTTTCACTCCCGGCTTGCGTGCGACGCGCGTCGCCAGGAATTCGGCAGGTGTCAGCGCGCCCGTTTTGTCGCGATCGGCACTGGCAAATTTTTTCACAGCCTTTGCCGCATATTCTTCAAACGAAAGTTTGCCATCGCCGTCCAGATCGAGGCGCGCATATGACTTTCTGCGGGACTGAAAATACTCTTCCCGGCTGACAGCGCCATTTTCATCTGCATCATACCGCGAAAAGCGTCTCTGCTCGCGGGTCCTTTCGCTCGCTTCGAGAGGCGCGCCAACATCGACAGCACCAAGCGGCTCGTTTTGGGCAGCAGGTGGGGCGCCCAACAGGCTCTTTGTGCCGGCCTGGCTCGACCAGAACAGCATCCCGGCAATGGTCAGCAGCAAGGCCGCCATAGCTCCCGCAACATAACGCCACATTGTTTCAGCCCTCCATCGTGCTCCCTGAAAACACGCTGGCGAAGCAAATCCGATGCAGTTTCAACCAAGACCGAGCGAAAATTTCCAGGCCTGCACGAGACGCCGGGGCGATCCCGCTGGGAGCAGCCGATCAGAGCCGCGAACAACATCGCGTTCGGCAAAATAGGCAAGCAGTGCAAAGGATCGAAGATGGCGAGGCAATTGGCGGGCTGAGCCGAGATAGGCGCGCGCAAGCCCGAATGCCCGGTTCGCAACCGCAGGGCCAGAGCAGTGCCGGGCAAGATCGACAAGAGCCCAGAGTATTCCAGCCGCCTCTGCGTCATGGTGGTCGCTTGACGGCGTAAGATTGGCGGCGAGACGAAAAAGGTTGCCTCCTCGCCCTTTCGCATACCACAAGAGGCTTTCGTCGTTCAGGGCGTCATCGACCAACAGCATTTCCCATGCATCGACAATGCGGGTAAGATGCTCCTGTGCAGCCTCCTTGTCCGGCAAGGCGATAGAGAGCCCGGCCAGAATGGGATTTGAACCGCGCCCTGCTTGCAGGTCGTCAATCTGCTCCCTCCACCAAGCAAGCCGGATCTGTCCGGCAACCGGAGGGCCTCCTTGTTGAACTGCCCTCGCCAAACTTCGATCAAACTGAAGCAGGTACGAATGGGCATGTCGAAAACGCGCTCTGTCAAATGCCAGTGCGAGATCCTGTTCAGTCGAGAGCGCAATCATTGGCACACTTTGCCGTTTACCGAAGAAGATGGATAAAACTGCATTAACCTTGTCACTTCAACCCATGTTAGCCGTCTTCGGTTCATGGCCGGACGCTGAACCAGCATTCTGGTCGGGGATCAACCATGAACGAACGTGACTTAATGACTGTTGACGTACCCGCGGCAAAGGGACTCATCAGCCGCCTGCGCAGCAATACTGCGGGCAATACGCTCATGCTCGTGGCTGGCGCGATAATCCCGCTGACGGCCATGATTGGGTCGGGCGTCGATATGGGCCGTGCCTATCTCGTGAAATCCCGCCTTCAGCAGGCTTGCGATGCAGGTGTACTCGCAGGTCGCAAATACATGTCGGGAACCACATTCGATTCCACGGCGGATTCGCGTGCCCGCGCCTTTTTCTCGAACAATTTCCCAACTGGCTCTTTTGGCACGACGAATATCAGCTTCAACCCGTCCCGCACCAATGATGGTCAGGTGACGGCCACGGCAACCGCACGCGTGCCCATGGCCGTGATGCAGATATTCGGCAACACGCAAATAGATCTGAGCGTTCAATGCGACGCCCGCCTCGAAGTGGCCAACACGGATGTTATGCTGGTCCTCGACGTCACGGGGTCTATGGCCGACTGCCCCGATGACAGCGCTTGCAACTCAGGTCCTGGCTCAAAGATTGTCGGTTTGCGGTCTGCTGTTCTGAGCTTCTATGACACGGTCAGCGCTGCAACTTCTGCCAATGCCCGCTTTCGTGTTGGCTTTGTGCCTTATTCCTCGTCGGTCAACTTGGGCATCGATCCCTTTACAAACACCCCTATCTTGCAGTCGGGCTGGATGGTCGACAATTGGACTTACCAGTCGCGCGTTGCCAACATGACGCTGGACGGATGGTCGCCAACGACCACCTATGGCAGTTGGACGAACCAGGTCTACGGAAGCAACATCAGCAACACTAATTGCACGAAATACGGGAACAATACCTCGTTTACAGGCTTCAATCCGAGTCCTTCGGGCAACCCGACCGTACCAACCAATGATGTGTTTCAGGAAGGGCAGCCATCGAACGTTGTCCAGACCTTCTACGAACGTGTGACGGCATCCTATTCCGGCAACCAGACCTGCACACGTCGCTATCGTACGGCGACAACGACCTATGCTCGCAATGGTCGATTTGGGTTTACAAGTTGGGACTATAAGCCGGTTTCTTACAACGTTGAGAACTACAAGGCCGGTAACGTGGTGACGGCCTATACGCTCAATTCAGCGCCAACCGGGACGGTCACGACCGAAGGGTCTTACAATATGGTCAATCTGGTCAACACGGCCGGATCGACGGTCACAGGCACATCAACATCTTTCGAAGGCTGTGTCGAGGAACGCGATACAGTTGCCCAGTCGACATACACCACGATCCCGAGCGGCGCCTGGGATCTTGACGTCAACACAATACCGAGCAGCGACGCGACGCGCTGGCGACCGATGTGGAGCGAACTGATCTATGACAGAAGCTCGGGCGGCGGCTACAACACAGAACTGAACACCACGACTAACCGCAGCCCCACTGGGTCGTATTGGTGCCCTGCCCCGTCGAGCAAGCTCGCCGTTCGCACCCGCACCGATGTTGAAGACTATGTCAACTCGCTGGTCGCAACAGGCAATACGTTCCACGATCTCGGCATGGCCTGGGGTGTGCGCCTGCTTTCGCCCAATGGGCTGTTTGCTTCAGAAAATACGACAGCGCCGAACGGTCGCCCGATCAGCCGGCACATCATATTCATGACCGACGGAATGATGAACACGCCGCCTGCCATGTACAGCTCGCACGGCTATGAAGAAT
Source organism: Aquisediminimonas profunda (assembly GCF_019443285.1). GTDB lineage: Bacteria > Pseudomonadota > Alphaproteobacteria > Sphingomonadales > Sphingomonadaceae > Aquisediminimonas > Aquisediminimonas profunda. The sequence continues at coordinate 2,269,246 of NZ_CP080327.1, read as the reverse complement.
CTGATCGGCGAGTCTCGGGTGCTTCGGTCACTCCCTCAACCACGGACTTGAACAACCGCCACAACGCCCGCTTCCAGGCGTTGTGCAATCAGGCGCGCGCAAACAATATCACGGTCTGGACCATCGCTTTCGGTACCAGCAATCCATCGACGCTCGTCAGTTGCGCTGACTCTGGCAAATCCTATGTCGCGACGAACAGCGCTGCCCTGACTGCGCAATTCCAGCAGATTGCTGCCAACATTGCGAAGCTGAGGCTCTCACGGTGAAGCTGGCACTGTTCAAAAGATTTGTCGCGGATTCGCGTGGTCTGACGATTATCGAATTTGCGATAATCTCACCCACGCTGCTTGTGCTCATGATGGGCACATTCGATCTGGGTTTCCGGGCCTACGCAACATCCGTCTTGCAGGGTGAGGTCCAAAAGGCCGCTCGCGACGCGACTCTCGAAACCGGCAGCACCGCTGGCACGGCTTTGAACACCCGCGTTCAGACCCAAGTCTCACGAATCATTGCCAACGGAACCTGGAGCTTTAGCCGCAAGAGCTATTCGAGCTTTACTCGCGCCGGTCAGGCCGAGAATTTTACGGACAGCAACAGCAACGGCATCCGCGACGCCGGCGAATGTTATCAGGATGAGAACGGCAACAATAATTGGGATGCCGACGTCGGCCTCAACGGCCAGGGTACATCGGACGATATCGTGATCTACACGGCATCGGTCAGCTATCCCCGGCTCTTCCCGATGTATGGTTTGCTGGGCTGGTCTCCCAACCAGACGATTTCCGCCAGCACAACCCTGCGCAACCAGCCTTACGGAACGCAGGCCACTTACACGGTGACAGCACGATGCACTTGAAGCCACTCAAACAGGCGAAGCGGCATATCATGCGCGCGCTGAAATCCGATACCAGCGGCGTGGCGATGATCGAGTTCGCCTATGCCTTGCCTCTACTCATGGTGGTGGGCGGATACGGCATAGAAATGACCAATCTTGCAACGGTCAACCAGAGCATATCCCAATCCGCTCTGGCACTGGCAGACAATATGTCACGTGTGGGAGCACAAAGCGCGCTTTCGACGGTCCAGATTCGCGAATCGGACGTGAACGACAGCTTCATCGGGCTGATCCGTCAGACCAGTAACTTGAATCTCACTTCGCGCGGCCGCGTGATCTTGTCCAGCCTTGAGCAAAATGCGAGCGGCGGACAATGGATCCACTGGCAAAGGTGCATTGGAACGAAGAATGTTGCCTCGGCCTACGGCCCACAGGGAACCGGCGCCACTGGAACCTCCTTCGCAGGTATGGGATCTGCTTCTGCCCGCATCACGGCGCCTCCCGGGGCAGCGGTCATGTTTGTTGAGATTGTCTATGATTATCCTGCATTGTTCGGAACCATGTTCATTCCGGCAAGGACAATCCGCTACGAAGCCTCATTCGTTGTCCGCGACGACCGGGACCTTGCAGGTCCGACAGGAGGCGACGGCGTTTACAACCCTGCCCCGACCGCAACATCCTATACGTGCAACCGGTTCACATCGACCTGATCAGCGATTGCAGGTCCGCCTGACAGCAGCAACGATTCGCGGCACATCGACAAGAGCCAGCTTTTCCAGATTGGCCGCGTAGGGCAAGGGCACATCCTCGTCGCACACGCGCGCGACTGGCGCATCAAGATCGTCGAACCCATCTTCCATGCAGATCGCAATGATCTCGCTCGCTATTGAACAGGTCGGCCATCCTTCCTCGACCACGACGACGCGGTTTGTGCGCGACAGGCTTTCCAGCACAGCGGCCTTGTCGAGCGGGCGCAGGGTCCGCAAATCGATCACTTCCGCATCGATGCCTTCGCTCGCCAATTGCTCGGCAGCCTCAAGTGACAGCCCGACACCGATGGAATAGCTGACGATTGTAACATCCCGACCGGCACGAACCGTGCGAGCCTTCCCAATGGGCAAGACCAAATCACCCACTGGAACTTCGAAGCTGCGACCGTAAACAAGCTCATTCTCAAGGAACACGACTGGATCGGGTGATTGAATGGCCGCACGAAGCAGACCCTTGGCATCTGCCGCGTCGTAAGGCGCAATGACAATCAGTCCTGGCACACTAGCGTACCAAGGCGCATAATTCTGGCTGTGCTGCGCGGCCACACGGGATGCAGCCCCGTTTGGACCACGAAACACAATCGGGCATCGCATCTGCCCGCCGGACATATAATTGGTCTTGGCGGCAGAATTGATAATATGATCAATGGCTTGCATGGCGAAGTTGAACGTCATGAACTCGACAATCGGGCGAAGTCCGCCCATCGCCGCGCCGGTGCCTATGCCCGCAAAGCCATATTCGGTGATCGGCGTGTCAATCACGCGTCGCGGCCCGAACTCTTCAAGCAGGCCCTGTGTGACCTTGTAAGCACCCTGATATTCGGCAACCTCTTCACCCATCACAAATACGCGATCATCGGCGCGCATTTCTTCTGCCATTGCGTCGCGCAATGCTTCGCGCACAGTCATCTTGACTGTCGAACCGTCGGTTGACGGCGCAGGAGCAGCCGGCGCAGGTGCCGGCACCTCTGGCTTCGGGCTGGCAGGCGGAGGCACAGGAACGGGCGCAGGCGCCTTCGCAGCCGGCACCGCAGTTTCACCTTCGCTCGTGATCGTCGCGATGACTGTTCCGACCTTCACCCCTTCGGAACCAGCAGGGACAAGAATTTCCGCAACTGTGCCTTCGTCGACGGCCTCGAATTCCATAGTCGCCTTGTCGGTTTCAATCTCGGCGAGGATATCACCGGACTTCACGGTATCGCCAGCCTTGACGAGCCATTTGGCAAGCGTTCCTTCCTCCATCGTCGGAGAAAGGGCGGGCATTTTCAGTTCGATTGCCATCAATAGCTTCCCACCAAGACATCCGTGTAGAGTTCATTTGGCTCCGGCTCCGGCGAGCTTTCGGCAAAATCGGCCGCCCCGGTCACGATCTGCCGAATCTCCTTGTCGATTGCTTTCAGCGCATCATCATCAACGCCAGCCGCGACGAGATCGCGCTTTACAGCCTCGATTGCATCGGATTTTTCCCGGACGTCCTGCACTTCTTCGCGGCTGCGGTATTTTGCCGGGTCTGACATTGAATGCCCGCGATAGCGATAGGTCTTGAGCTCCATCAACAACGGTCCATTGCCGCCGCGTACATAATCCAGCGCCACGTCCGCTGCCCCTCTGACTTCAAGCACATCCATTCCGTTGACTTGCATGCCCGGAATGCGGAACGACGTGCCGCGCAAGTGGAAATCGGTCTCCGCGCTAGAACGATCTACCTTGGTTCCCATGGCATAACCGTTGTTTTCGATCACGAAGATGATTGGCAATTTCCAGAGCGCCGCCATGTTGAAGGCCTCGTAAACCTGGCCCTGATTGGCAGCCCCGTCGCCGAAGTAGGCCATACATACGCCGCCATCGCCCGTATATTTGTGCCCGAACGCCAACCCGGTCCCAAGCGGGACCTGCGCGCCGACAATACCGTGGCCGCCGTAGAAGCGATGTTCGGTCGAAAACATGTGCATGGAGCCGCCCTTGCCGAGTGAAATGCCGGCTGCGCGCCCCGTGAGTTCGGCCATGATCACCTTTGGGTCGATGCCGTAAGCAAGCATATGCCCATGGTCACGGTACCCCGTAATGACGCTGTCCTTGCCCGGGGTCAGTGCCGATTGCAGGCCCACGGCGACGGCTTCCTGCCCGATGTAAAGGTGACAGAAACCACCAATGAAACCGAGCCCATATAGCTGGCCTGCCCGTTCCTCGAATCGCCTGATCAACAGCATGTCACGATAGAACCGAAGAAGTTCGTCGGCGTTTGCCTTGTACCGCTTTGCCTTGGCGAGCGCAGGGAGTTCAGATGCTTTTGCTGGAGCCTTGGCCAAGAGAGACCCTTTCGCCGTTTGGAGCGGAATACGTTACGTCAAGGCCACCTATAGGCAAGCGAACGGCCATAGGGCAATCACCAGACAGGTAAAAATGAATGAATATCCCGACCTTAGTCGAGAGGGATGATCACTTCATCTGGTTGCGTCAAACCCAATTCCTTTCGGACGAGTTCATCAACCAGATCGGGATTGGCATGGCGCGGATCCAGCAAAGCAACCCGATGCGCCAGTTCGTTGCGCTGTTTGCTGATTGCGGCAAGCTCGGCAGCGCGCATTTCATACTTCTGGCTGTAATCGCCCAAAGCAAGGACCCCGTTCGAACCGAACAGAGCATAGCCGCCGAAAAATGCGATAATCGTGAAGGCCATGGCAGGCCAAATGGCCGACCGTAACAACTGGAGAAGACGTTTCGCCTGTTTCATTCAGCCCCTTGAATCACAAGCGATTCATGGAATCAAGTCTTTATCGACGAAAAATCTCACGGCCAGCATAATGTGCCACGCTTCCGAGTTCTTCTTCGATGCGGATCAGCTGGTTATACTTGGCTAGCCGGTCCGATCTGGCGAGGCTGCCTGTCTTGATCTGACCGCAATTGGTCGCGACCGCGAGATCGGCAATTGTCGAATCTTCAGTTTCTCCGGAACGATGGGACATGACAGCAGTATAGCGCGCGCGGTGTGCCATATCGACTGCTGCGAGCGTCTCCGTCAGCGTTCCGATCTGGTTGACCTTAACCAGCAGCGAATTCGCCAGTCCCTTCTTGATGCCCTCGGCAAGACGTTTTGGATTGGTGACAAAAAGATCGTCTCCAACCAGCTGAATTTTATGGCCAATCTTGTCAGTGAGCGCTTTCCATCCAGTAAAATCATCCTCGCTCATGCCGTCTTCTATCGATGCAATGGGAAAGCGATTTGCAAGCTCTACCAGATAATCGGCCATTTCCTCGGGAGAGAGTACCCTGCCCTCGCCGTCCAGGTGATAGGTGCCGTCCTTGAAGAACTCGGTCGCAGCACAATCGAGCGCCAAAACGACATCGTCGCCCGGCTTGTAGCCAGCGGCTTCAATGGAGGACATGATGAAATCGAGAGCATCGGCGGGCGACGCCAGGTTCGGTGCAAAACCCCCTTCATCGCCAACAGCCGTGGCGAGTCCCTTGTCGTGCAGCTTGCCCTTCAGGGTATGGAAGATTTCCGAGCCCATCCGAACAGCATCGAAAAGGGTTTCTGCTCCCACAGGCATGATCATGAATTCCTGAAAGTCGATCGGATTGTCGGCGTGCATGCCGCCATTGATGATATTCATCATCGGGACCGGCAGGACATGAGCCGACACGCCCCCCACATAGCGATAAAGGGGAAGTCCGCGCGAATCGGCAGCAGCCTTTGCTGCCGCCAGCGAAACGCCAAGCAGGGCATTGGCGCCAAGCCGAGACTTGTTTTCGGTTCCGTCCAGCGCAATCAGTCGCGCATCCAGTTCGGCCTGATCTTCAGCATCATGGCCAAGCAGCGCTTCGCAGATCTCTCCATTCACACCCTCCACAGCGTGGGCAACGCCCTTGCCAAGGAATTTGGACTTGTCTCCGTCGCGCTTTTCTACCGCTTCATAGGCACCCGTTGACGCGCCCGAAGGAACAGCTGCACGCCCGAACGCACCATCTTCAAGCGAAACATCGACCTCAATGGTCGGGTTACCGCGGCTATCAATGATCTGGCGGGCATGGATATCGAGGATGGCAGTCATTATATAATCGCCTCAGACGGTTGATCGGTGATGGGCGAGCCCCATATCGGTGTTCACTGTTGGAGGCAAATGGCGGACCCTGCGGTTCGTTATCATCGAAGGAATTGCGCAAAATGGCGAAAGCACCCACGTCCACCACTGCTGCAAAGCCAGCCGTCAAGAAGGCAGCAGCCAAGCCCAAGGAGTCTTCACAGCCCAAGGCCGCAGCAAAGCCTAAAGCCGCTGCCAAGCCCAAAGCAGCCGCAGCCAAGGCTGTGAAGCCGACGAAGCTGAAAGCGGCGACCACCACTGAAACCTTCAAGGATCAGGCCACGGCCTTTGTTGGCAAGGCCGGCGAAAAGGCGCGTGAATATGCCAGCACGGGCAAGGACAAGGCGACTGACGGCCTTTTCAGCATTTCTGACTTTGTCGATGACATCGCGAAGACAGTCGATGCGCGCGTTGGCAAGCAATATGGCGACTATGCCCGCCGCGCAGCAACGGCTGTTTCTGGCGTCGCCGATTCACTGAAGGGCAAGGAAATCGACGACCTTGTGGCCGATACGCGCAAGTTCGTTCGCGAAAAGCCCGCCGTTGCGATTGGTGCAGCCGCTGCAATCGGTTTTGTCCTGACTCGGTTGTTCCGTTCAGGCTCAAGCGATGGCGACGACGCCTGAATGACGGACGCGCAGGCTCCGGAGCGAACAACTGGCCCTGAAGATCAGGGACTGAAGGCGCTTGCCGTCCAGCTTGCAGACGATGCCACGGCCTTTGTCGTTGCTGAAACATCGTATCTCAAGGCAGAGTTTGGCGAACGCGCCGAATATGCGCAGCCGGCGATCTATGCTGTCGGGTTCGGCTGGGCCGTCATGCTCGGTACAATTCTCACTCTGCCCTATGCCCTTATCTTGATCCTCGCTCCGATGATTGGAACTGTCTGGGCCGTGGTCGCGGTCAGTGGAGGATCGCTGATCATCGGGCGCTTCCTCGTCGCATTCGGCATGCGACGGATCAAGGCGGCTCTCAAACCGCGAGAAGAACGATGACGAGTGTGGATGAAAGCAAGGAACAGGCTGAACGGGCGCGCGCCAAGCTTGAAGCGACTTTGGACACTGTCCGACGCCGCACCAGACCCGAAGCTCTGCTGGGATCGGCAAAGGACGAAGCCAAGAAACAAGCGCTCAAGGTTGGCGCCGCCGCGCTCGCCAATGGCCGTTTCCGGCCCGTGCTTGCGCTTGGAATTGCAGCCACATCGATTGCCTATCTGTTTCGTAACCCCCTTTTGAAGGCCCTGAACAAGCGTCTGGGCGAAGGAGAAAAACATGACTGAAGATCTGCGCCAGAAAGCAGAAGCACGCTATGCCGAAGCCCGCGAAAAGGCCGGAGCGGCAATCGCTTCTGGCAGATCCAAGGCGGAGGAGGCAGCAAAAATCGCTCAGGCCAAGGCGACCGCTGCTGCTGCTGTGACGCGCAAGAGTGCGCGGAGGGCTGTGGACAGCACTGCGAGCGGGATTGAAAAGAACCCCTTTGCCGCGCTTGCTGGCGGTCTTGCCATTGGGGCACTTCTCGCGGCGCTTGTTCCGCGCACAAGGCGCGAGGATCAGGTCTTGGGGAAGACGGGCAAAACGCTCCGCGAACAGGCCAGCAAAGCCGCGAAGGCCGCGCGCGATGCAGGCCAGGACCAGTTGGAAGCCCTTGGAGTCAACGCGGACGCCGCACGAGCACAGGTCCAAGACCTTGTTCGAAAGGTCGGGCAAGCAGCCAGTTCGGCTGGTTCGGCGGCCGCTGAAGCGGTGCGTCGCAAGACGAAATAGCCCCCTAACTGCATATGGACCAGCCGAATTACATCACTCCGCAAGGTCTCGCCGCGCTTAGGGCCCGCTACGATCAACTTTTTGCCGATGAGCGGCCCAAACTGGTGGAGGTTGTCAGTTGGGCCGCTGGTAATGGTGATCGCTCCGAAAATGGCGACTATCTTTACGGCAAGAAGCGACTGCGTGAAATCGACCGGGAACTGGGTTGGCTTTCGCGGCGCATGAAAGCAGCCCGGACAATCAATCCAGCCGAACAACCGGACAAGAACCGGGTCTGGTTTGGAGCGACGGTCACGATTGCGGATGAGGATGATCGCCAGCGAGTCGTCACATTGGTCGGCGATGATGAACAGGATGCCTCCGCCGGACGCATCGGCTGGAGTTCACCGATCGCAAAGGCACTGCGTGGTGCAAGCGTTGGCGACCTCCGGCGTGTTGTCCTTCCAGCCGGTGAGAAGGTATGGGAAGTTATTGAAATCCGTTATCCGGAGGGATGACACACGACTGCTATTCTGGAAAATCGGTGACCACGACATCCCAGTGATCCTCAAGCAATGAAAACCTTAGCGTTTCTTCAGTCGCTAGTTTCCCCGGATCCTTGTACAATCGCGCCTTCGCGTCTGCCCATCGATCTTCCCAAGCGGGGTCATTCAAAGCAGCGGCAGCATCACGATAGGTGATGGTCACCCGCATATCCCAGCGTGGACCGCCCGCCATATGCAAGAAGGCGTACTCGGATTTCATATCGAGAATGAAGCCTTCCTTGCGCATTTCTTCAAGCAGGGGCTGATGGTTCTTTTGGTAAAGGGCAACGAAATCCTTCAGCGATCCCCATTTGACCCGGTAGTAGGACTCCACTTTGGTCGGCACGTCTTTGGCGCGAACAGCCGAAGCGACGCGAGTTTCTGCTGCTGCCGGGGCGACAAGCAATAGGATTGCCGCGGAAATTGCTGTCGAAGCTAAAGCTCTCATGTGATTTCCCTCCCTGAAGTGAATCCAATCTGACGCAATTCGCAGGCCTGCAAAACATTTTTCTTCTGGGCTCTGTGAGGCTTTATACTCAAGCTGCGGCTACTCGGGATCCCGTCCCTCCGACTGAAACCGGATTTGCTGTCCTAACGCTGCTTCTGCCAATTTCACGAGCTCCGGATCGGCAACGAGCGGTTTCATGGCGACGTTGCGTTCAAGCGTATCAGCAATCGTCGTGAGAGCGGCAATTCGGGCCGCCTTCTTGTTGTTCCCGTCAATGACGGACCAAGGTGCCCAGCGCGTATCGGTTCGCGCGAACATGTCGTGGTAGGCCTTCAGGTAATCTGCGCGGCGCGCACGGTTCCGGTAATCCTCTGCTCCCGTCTTCCACCGCTTCCAAGGGTCTTCGAGGCGCTCCTTCAGTCGCTTGTCCTGTTCGTCCTGGGTGACATGCATGAAGAGCTTGATCAGCGTGACGCCATTGTCTTTCTGCTGGGCCTCGAATTCATTGATTTCGTCATAGGCGCGCTTCCATTCGGCTTCCGAACAAAAGCCTTCGACCCGTTCGACTAGAACCCGCCCATACCAGGTACGGTCAAAGATGTTGATTTCGCCCTTGCCCGGCAGCCGCTTCCAGAAGCGCCAAAGAAAGTGGCGGACGCGTTCTTCCTCTGTCGGCGCCCCAATCGGCCAGACTTCGAACCAGCGCGGATCCCAGGGCGACGTCAGGCGCGAAATCGCGCCACCCTTGCCCGATGCATCCCAACCTTCAATGGCTATGATTGCTGAGCGCCCATGCACGATATGCGCCACCTGTATGCGCGCTAATCGTTCCTGCAGGGCAAGCAAATCCGCCGCATAATCGCCCTCGTATTTGCGGCCGTCTTCGAAATCCGAAAGGTCTATTGTCATTGGCTCTGGCCCTTGTGTCCGCTTTGGCTTTACCAGCTTCACGCCCGCTTTGCGAACCAGTTAACCCTGTTATTTTAACAGTTCGATCATCAATCCGGCGAGGCGCTCTGGCGCCTCCATCGGGATGAAATGGGACAGTTCAGACCATTGCAGATCGTTGCCGTTGCGAAATTGCTTGGCCAGTTCCGGCCAGGTCGGACTGATCGAAAAGTCCATCGCCGATGCGCGCTCGCCGGTTCGCGCACGAAGGACAGTGACAGGGCACGTAATGGCGCCAATCAAGGGATAGATGTCGCAACCCGCATTGCCGAGATAGGCTGATGCTTCGAGATAGGGCAAACAGCCCAGTTCAAAGCTGCCGTCTCCTGTCGGGAGCAATCCATAGTCGCAATAGTCATGAAGCACTTCGGGCTTCCAGCTTGCGTAGGGCGCCCGATCCGCAAATCGTGTGAACATTTCATTGGCATTGGTCCAGGAATTGCGCCGACGCGAAACAGGGTGGTCTGCCGGATCCAATGGGCCTTCAGCGGCTCGATCATGATACCATTCTGGCGGCAGCAGAACGGGGTCCACGAGCAGTAGCCCGCATACAGCATCCGGCATACGCGCTGCGACGAGTGCACCGACGAAGCCCCCCATACTGTGCCCGGCCACGAAAAAAGGCCAATGCCCTATAGCATGCAGCAGTGCCGCAATATCCTCCGCAATGAGACCCCAATCAGAGAGCGTGTCGGGTCTAAAGCTCCGGCCATGACCTCTCAGATCAGGCGCTACAACATGTGTTCCTTCCGGAAGCGCCGCCACGACCCGATCCCAGCAGCGGGCGTGAAAGCCCGTCGCATGAAGCAGGAGAATGGATGGCCCCTGCCCCGCTGTGCCCCATTCGAACCAGCAAATCTCGCCTGCTGGCGCTGCGAAGCGGTGCTCGACCGGCTGGGGCCCGCTCATCCCGCTTTGGGCTGGTCCACAATGCGGATGTTCAGCTCACGTAACTGCTTTGCCGTTACTGGCCCGGGCGCACCCATCATCAGGTCTTCCGCTTTCTGATTCATCGGAAAAACAATGACTTCGCGGATATTGGGCTCGTCTGCCAGCAACATGACGATGCGATCGATTCCCGGAGCGGACCCTCCGTGTGGCGGTGCCCCGAACTTGAAGGCGTTGATCATGCCCGAGAAATTGGCATCCACATCCTCGCGGGAATATCCAGCGATCTCAAAGGCCTTGTACATGATTTCAGGCCGGTGATTCCGGATTGCGCCGGATGACAGCTCAACGCCGTTGCAAACAATGTCATACTGATAGGCAAGAATATCGAGCGGATCCTTTGTCTCCAACGCTTCGAGTTCTCCTTGCGGCATCGAGAAGGGGTTGTGACTGAAATCGACCTTCTTCGCATCCTCGTCATATTCGAACATCGGGAAATCCACGATCCAGCAGAATTTGAAACACCCCTGCTCGATCAGCCCGAGTTCTTCACCCACGCGGGTGCGGGCGGCCCCTGCAAGCTTTGCTGCCTGCAATTCCTTGCCGGCTGCAAAGAAGCAGCCATCGTCCGGGCCAAGGCCCATCGCCTCGTAAATTGCCTTCATGCCGTCTTCGCCATGATTCTTGGCGATCGGCCCGCCGAATTCGCCGCCCTTGCGCGTGACATAGCCAAGGCCGGCATGACCCTCCGACCGAGCCCATTCGTTCATGTCATCAAAGAATTTGCGGCTCTTCTCCGCTGTTTTCGGCGCCGGGATTGCGCGCACGACACCGCCATCACCCACGATCCGCTCAAACAGGCCAAAACCTGACTTTGCAAAATGGACGGTCACGTCCGTGATCAACAGGGGGTTACGAAGGTCGGGCTTGTCCGATCCATATTTGAGCATCGATTCGCGGAACGGAATGCGCGGAAACGGAGCCGGGCTTACCGCGCGGCCATTGGCAAACTCTTCAAACACCCCATGCAAAACTGGTTCAATAGCCGCAAAAACATCGTCTTGCGTGACGAAACTCATTTCGAAATCGAGCTGGTAAAATTCTCCAGGCGAACGATCCGCACGGGCATCTTCATCGCGAAAGCACGGTGCGATCTGAAAATAGCGATCAAACCCGGCAACCATCAGGAGCTGCTTGAACATCTGCGGCGCCTGCGGCAGCGCGTAGAATTTGCCGGGGTGGACGCGGCTCGGCACCAGATAGTCACGCGCACCTTCCGGGCTGGATGCCGTCAGGATCGGTGTCTGGAACTCGGTGAAGCCCTGATCGATCATGCGCTTGCGGATCGAGGAGATGACGTTCGAGCGCAGTACGATATTGGCATGCAACCGCTCGCGCCTCAGATCGAGGAAGCGATAGCGCAGGCGGATATCTTCGGGATACTCCGCATCACCGAACACCGGCATCGGCAATTCCTGCGCGGCCGATTGGACGCTGACGTCACGGGCGCGAACCTCGATTTCACCCGTTGGCAGGTTGGCATTCACCGTTGCCCCGTCACGCGCAACGACGTCGCCCGTGATTGTGACCACTGATTCGGCTCGCGCACGGTCAAGGACCTTGAAGGCGTCCGAATCCGTGTCAGTCACGATCTGGGTCAGCCCGTAATGATCGCGCAGGTCGACGAACAGCAATCCGCCGTGATCCCGCTTGCGGTGAATCCACCCCGACAGACGGACTGACTGGCCAACATCGGCGGCGCGCAACTGAGCGCAGTTATGAGTGCGATATGCGTGCATGAAGCATCAATTCTATTGGAAAAATGGTTGATGCGCCTAACAGCGGTGCACGCGGTGTTTGTCAAGCGGAACGGAAGCGTTAAGGGGCATCATGCAGATTCACCCGTTGATCGAGGACTCCGACGCTCTTGCCGATTTGTGCGCGCGACTGGCCAAATCGCCATTCGTCGCCGTCGATACGGAATTCATGCGCGAGAACACCTACTGGCCCGAACTTTGCCTCATCCAGATTGCCGATGCCAATGAAGCAGCCGCAATAGATCCCATGCGTGAAGGGCTGGACCTATCCCCCCTGCTTGATCTGCTCGTCGACAATGAGGATGTTCTCAAGGTTTTTCATGCAGGCGCGCAAGATATTGAAATTGTTTATAATCTGACTGGTAAAACCCCTCACCCGCTGTTCGATACGCAAATCGCGGCGATGGCCTTGGGCCAGGGCGAGCAGATCGGATATTCCAATCTTGTCGACAGCTGGCTGGGGATTGCGCTGGACAAGGGCGCTCGGTTTACGGACTGGGCGCGGCGTCCTCTGGACAAGCGCCAGATCGACTATGCAATCGGTGACGTGACCCATTTGTCGACTCTGTTTCCCAAAATGCTCGAAAGACTGCGCAAGACAGGGCGCGGCGGTTGGCTTGATCAGGAGATGGAGCGGCTGGCGGACCCGGCCAATTATGAGAATGACCCTGAATTGTCATGGAAGCGCATCCGGATCGTCGGCCGCAAACCCGAAGTGCTTGGCCGGCTGAAATCGCTGGCAGCCTGGCGCGAACGCGAGGCGCAAAACAAGAATCTCCCACGCGGACGCATCATTAAGGATGAGACAATGGCAGACATTGCAGCTCATCCTCCGCGCAGTCAGGCCGATCTCGCCAAAGTGCGGGGGCTTTCGCCCGCGTGGGCCGGCAATGACATTGGCGGACGATTGATGGCGATATTGGGAGCGGCCGAGCCACTTCGACCAGACGAAATGCCGCCCCGCGATGACAAGAAACCGGGCCTTGGCAAGGAAGGCGCGCTGGTTGCAGACCTCCTAAAGCTTCTGCTCAAGATCCGTGCGCGCGAAATCAATGTGGCGGCGCGCCTGCTTGCGCGTTCGGAAGAGCTCGAATTGCTGGCGGCTGGCCAAAGGACTGGCTTGCCGATGCTGGAGGATTGGCGATTCGATCAATTCGGGCAGGACGCACTTGCGCTCGTCGAGGGTAAGCTCGCATTTGCCGTACTAGACGGAAAACTGTGCATGACACGCACGGGAGAGGCGTGACGTCAGGTTCGGCCAATCTCCGGAGACTTGCCAAGCGCATTGCCAAGCTGGCGCAACCGCCGTTCAACGGCATCTCCAAGCAGCAACTCGACATCGCCCTTGATCTTCAGGATCAATTGGTCCCCTGAGACGGAAACACCCGACTGTTTCAGCGGAGTTGCGACCCCGCCGCTCAGCCTTTGACCCAATCGGATCGCAAGGCCCCAGTTTTGGGCGCGCTTCAGTTCCTCTTCCGTAGCGAGTTTGCGCAGTATGGCAGGTCTGTCATTACCTCCGCCGAAGGCCGAGAACAGCGCCTGTCCGATCATGGCGCGGCCACGGGCGTCAATACCAAGCCAATTTCCGTGCAAGGCAACTTCAAGCCCTCTTTCCGCACGAAAATCCGGATTGGCCGCCCAACCAATGTCGCCCAAAAGACAGGATGCCAGCCTCAGTCGGCGGTCGATTGTCGATTCTTGCACAAATAACGGAGAAATCCAACGATCAAGCAAATCGCCATGTTCGGGGAACCGGCCATGCAGCTCGCCTTCGGCCCTGGCCGCTTCAATCAACGGATCGAGTGCTTTCTCGCTGTCCGACAACTGCCGATAATGCAAACCTTCACGCAGCCCGGTTGCCGATACGATATAGGCACTCGGCTGCAGCAATCGCCTGATTTCCCAAAGCAACGCCGCAGCATCGACCATCGTGGGATATCGCGCACCGGTCACAATATTGTGTTCTTTAAGCAAGTTACGATCAAGTTTTGCAACAGCGCGGACAAGTGAGGCAGGCGCGGTGCCTGGCATGGCATAATGATGGACGATCGGCAGCGGGTAGCGCGCCATATACATATGAATACGGGCCAATGAACGCCAGGATCCTCCAACGAGGTAAAAGGGCAATCCCTTTCCAAAGTCCATCCAGCCCTTGGGCTTGAACAGTTTCTTGACCTCCTTGCGGAGCTCGCCTTCCCCACCTTCTCGAATAAGGGAAAGGCGCAGAACCCCCAGTGGGAAAGACTCTCGCTCGAGCACCTTGCCGTTCTCGACACGCGCCAACTCAAGGCTTCCGCCGCCGAGATCCCCCACAATCCCTTTTGCGTCTTCTATGCCGGCTATAACTCCATAGCCAGCTGCTTCAGCCTCCTCGTCGCCAGACAGCAACTCGACCGAGAGTCCAAGACCTCTGATCTGCTCCAGGAATGCGGATCCGTTGCTCGCCTGACGAACGGCGGCCGTCGCAACGGTTGTCGGTTCCGGCACCCCCATGAGCGAGGCGAGATAGCGGAAACGCGCAAGCGAATGCAGCGTGGCCTTCATGGCCTTAACCTCAAGAAGGCCGGTCGAGACGACTCCCCGACCAAGACCCGCCATCACCTTTTCATTGAAAAGGACTGAAGGTGCGCGGGCCGGGCCGCTGAACACAACCAACCGTACCGAGTTCGAACCTATGTCGATGACAGCATGTCGACCCGAATCGGTTATTTTCTCCTGTCGAAGCGCAGTTTCGGCACTGCCGCCGCCTTGTCGAGAGCTGCCCCCCGCCCCGAAAGCGACGGGTTCGTCATGAAATACCGGTGGAGATTGAATGGTTTGTCTCCGTGCGCAATGCGAACATAGCGGCCATCAGCCTGTAGTTCCCAGCTTTGCTCATTATCGAGCAGATTGGCAACCATCACCTGATCGAGAACCTGATCGTGAACCGTCGGATTCTCGATCGGCAGCATATACTCAACGCGACGATCAAAGTTCCGTTGCATCCAGTCAGCAGAGGAAATGTACACACGGGCCTTGTCATTGGGGAGCGCCGCACCATTTCCGAATGCCCAGATCCGGCTGTGTTCCAGGAAGCGTCCGACAACCGATTTTACGCGGATATTTTCCGATAGGCCCGGAACACCAGGCCTCAGACAGCAGATTCCCCGCACGACGAGATCAATGGGTACGCCCGCACTGCTCGCTTCATACAATTTCTCGATCATCGCCGGATCGACCAGCGAGTTGAATTTCGCCCAGATGCCCGACTTCCTGCCCGCGCGTTCGTTCGCGATTTCCTTGTCGATCAATTCAAACAGCGACGACCGGAGGTTTCTCGGGCTCATACTCAGCATTTCGAGCTTTGACGGCTCCACATATCCCGTGATGTAGTTGAAGATCTGCGCCGCATCCCGACCCGCACGCGGATCCGCCGTAAAGAAGCTCAGATCGGTATAAATACGCGCTGTTACCGGGTGATAATTGCCCGTGCCGAAGTGACAATAGGTCCGGTATTTTCCGTTTTCGCGCCTGACCACCATCGAAATCTTCGCGTGTGTCTTCCAGTCGATGAATCCATAGACCACCTGCACGCCTGCGCGTTCCAACTGGTTCGCCCACAGCAGGTTTTGTTCCTCATCGAAGCGGGCCTTGAGTTCGACAACAGCCGTAACCGACTTTCCGGCTTCAGCTGCATCGATCAGGGCCCGGATAACGGCAGATTGCTTGCCCGCACGGTAAAGCGTCTGCTTGATCGCCACGACATCAGGGTCGGCCGCCGCCTGGCTCAGGAAAGCAAGGACAACATCAAAGGCCTCATAGGGATGGTGGACAAGAATATCCTTGGCTGAAATTGCCGCAAAGCAATCGCCGTCATGCTCTCGGATACGCTCCGGAAAGCGCGGTGTGTAAGGCGTGAACTTCAGGTCTGGCCGGTCTTCATCGACCAGCTGCGCCAGATCCCCGATTCCCAGAAACCCTCCCGTTTCGGAGATAATCGCGTCGTTTCCGCCAAATTCATTCTTCACGACGGCTTCCAGCTGCTCAGGCATACCGGTTTCAACTTCGAGGCGAATCACCCTGCCCCGCCGCCGACGCTTGATGGCACTGCGGAAATAGCGAACCAGATCTTCGGCTTCTTCCTCAATTTCAATATCGCTGTCCCGGATGATCCGGAACGCGCCTGCGCCCAGAACCTCATAGCCCGGGAAAAGGAGGCCCGTGAAACGCCTCAGAAGCGTCTCCATCGTCACATAGCGCGCCTTTCGCCCTGGTATTCGGACAAAACGCGGCAAGGATGACGGGATCATGACCAGCTCCCGTATCGGCTCCCCATCTGAAATGCGCCGCAGATCGAGCAGCATGCTCAAGCCCTGATTCGGGATGAACGGGAACGGATGCGCCGGATCGAGCGCTTGCGGCGTCAGCACCGGGAAAATCTGTTCGCGGAAATGCTTCTCTAGGGACGTCGCAACCTCCCCCTGAATCGCCTCTTCATCAAGGACACTGATTCCGGAATCGCTGAGCTCGGAGGAAAGGCGCGCCCATTGCGCCTGCTGGGCAGCCATGAGTGCGTCTGCATCACGGGCAATCGCTTCGAGCTGCTGCGTTGGTGTCATACCATCTACGCTTCGCTCTTCAATATGTTGTAATTGCTGCCCTTTGAGACCCGCCACACGGACCATGAAGAACTCGTCGAGGTTGGTTCCCGAGATCGACAGGAACCGCAAGCGCTCCAGCAAGGGGTGCGCCTGATTCTGTGATTCTTCGAGCACACGCTGGTTGAAGGCGAGCCAGCTCAATTCGCGGTTGAAGTAACGCACGCCAGAATCAGCAGAGCGTGTCTCGAGCGCTTCGGCTTTTTCGTTCTTTTCCAATTCGTTGAGCATGTACGCCTTAGTCCGTTTCATCCATCAGGTGCTGTTCCTCAAGAACGGCACGCGCCAACCGTGTTGTAACAGCGCGATGTTGCGAAAGTGCGACTGTGTCGATGGCATCCACAATGCGCATCAGGGCAACATAGCTCCGTTCGATTCGGCTGGCGATATAGGCTGTTGTTTCGGGCGTTATCTGCAGTCCTCGCCGAGCAAACAGCTTTTCAAGCAACATTCTGGCAAGAGTATCGTCAGGTTCGTTTATCGTGAAGACCGGAGTGGCAGACAGACGAGACGCAAGGTCAGGCAAGCGAACCTTCCAGAGAGGAGGTGGCGAAAGCGCAACGAGAAGGAGCGGCTTGCGTTCTTCCTGTGCTAGGTTCCAGCGATGGAACAGGTCCACTTCCTTGTGCTGTTCGGCATCATCAATGAATGTGCCCCCAGTCTTCGCCGCGAAGATGCGCCCAAGCAGAGACCGACCTGACTTTCTGGGACCGGTCAGGATTGCGGCTCGAACCGGCCAGCTTCCGGGACGATCGATGCCGTCGACCGCAGCGCGATTGGAGGCCGTGACAATATAGCTTTCCGCATCTTCCGGCGCTGGCCAATCGAACGGCAGGGCAATCTGTGACATGGCGTTAGCGACTGATGCGGAGCGCGCCGCCACCTTCCTGAACGCGGAACCCCTTGGCGGCAAGCGCGGCCTTCAACGCACCAATATCCCCTGCATAGGTCACCCGCATGACCGAGATACCGCCTAGGGCAAGGCTGCCCGTGGACGCAGAACGCACTCCTGCAATCCCCCGGACGGCGGCCTCAGTGCTGCCGACAGACGCCACATCCGGCGTTTCATACTGCACGCTGAACGTAGCCGTTCCCGCAGTGGCGACACCTGAATCGGCTGTTTCTGTCGTATCGGTTGCTTCCAAACCCGGCACGTCTTCCGGCACGAGTGCATCAGCCTCAACTGGCTGCTCGATCACCAGCGACGAATCGGGGCGCAATCGCCCGTCTGCCAAGGCCTGCGAAAATATCTGGTCCATGCGCCGGACGCCTTCGTCCATCATCTGCGGTATCCCGGCACTTGAGCCGACGCGCAGGACAAAATTCGACAAAAGCCGGTTGTCGGGTCCGAACCGGGCCGAGAAATGGCCGATCACCGGGCCTCCCGGCCACATGCGTTCGAGCCGGACCTGCGGAATGAGCACGTCCGCTGCACCATATTGATCAAGCAACATCCGCCACCAGCGCCGACCGGGTCTCCCGGTCTGCCCATAGTTCAGGAGCAACGGGTCAGCCCCGGTGCCACTGGGCCGGACATAATCAATCGAACTTCCGCCGGTGCGAAAGCGCGCCCATGCCTTTTGCCATTCGGTCCGGGTTTCGAAGCTCTGCGGCGTGCCACCAGACCATTGGACAGGAATGACCAGAAGCGGCGCAGAGCGGATCGAGGAGCCGCTGACCCCCAAAATCTGTCCGGCGCGGACGCGATCAAACAGAACCCCGAGTGTCGCAATATAGCGATTCGGTCCGACCTGTTCATTGTCGACGACGATTCCAGCCACTATCGAATCAAGAGCAGAATCGCTCAACCCCGGCGCCGGTCCTCCGTGGACATTGCTCCACAACAACCGCCATCCCTGCCGCTGCGCCTCTCTCCAGCCGCCGTAGCGGGCTGCATCGGCCGTTTTTGCGGCAACATCGACCTTGATGCCCGAAACTTCGAAGTCCGAAGAACTGTCAATCGGCGCAACGCCGCGGTCTCCGCCCTCGATCTGGGCAATGACGGCAGCGCCAAGACCAGCGAGGCCAAGTGCAAAGGCAAGTGGAACAGGCCTCAAAAAACGGGAAAAATCATTCACACGACCCTTTTGGCGATGGAATCGTGGAATTCCAAGCACGTTGTCGATACGGGAGGCGCGATGACTCAGAGACATAATCAGGACGAGCCCTATACCTATGCCAAGGCAGGGGTTTCAATCTCTGCCGGAAATGCGCTTGTCCGCGCAATCGCGCCGCTGGCGCGATCGACCCGGCGCGCCGGCGCAGACGCAGATCTTGGCGGTTTTGGTGGCTTCTTCGATCTAAAGGCGGCCGGCTTTACCGATCCGCTTCTCGTCGCCGCAAATGACGGTGTTGGCACCAAGCTGAAACTCGCCATCGATTCGGGGCGGCACGAGGGCGTGGGAATCGATCTGGTTGCCATGTGCGCCAACGACCTGATCGTGCAGGGTGCAGAACCGCTTTTCTTCCTCGACTATTACGCCAGCGGAAAGCTCGACAATATTGTCGCCGAAAAGGTCGTTGCGAGCATCGCGGAGGGCTGCAAGCAGGCCGGCTGTGCCCTGATCGGCGGAGAGACTGCCGAAATGCCCGGCATGTATGCAGATGGCGACTATGACCTTGCCGGGTTCTGCGTCGGTGCAGTCGAACGCGACCAGGTGCTGACAGCAGACAAGGTGGCCGCAGGAGACGTTATTCTTGGCCTGGCCTCATCGGGGGTCCATTCGAACGGGTTCTCGCTCGTGCGCAGGCTGGCAGCGGACAAGGGCTGGAAGCTGGACCGCCCCGCGCTGTTCGACCAGAATGTCTTGCTGATCGACGCGCTGATGGCACCGACGAAGATCTACGTGAAATCGTTGCTGCCCGAGGTCCGCAAGGGACGCATCCATGCAATGGCGCATATCACGGGCGGCGGGATTCTCGAAAATATCCCGCGCGTGTTGCCAGCCGGCCTTCACGCCCATGTCGACGCCGATCTCTGGCCCCAGCCAAGGCTGATGGCCTTCCTCCAGGCGCAGGGCAATATCGAGCCGGAAGAGATGGCACGCACATTCAATTGCGGAATCGGGATGGCCGTGGTGGTGAACGAAGCCGACGCCGCCTCGGTGACTCAGTCGCTTGAACAGCAAGGCGAAAGCGTCTTTCGGATCGGCCGCATCGCCGCTGGAGAAAAAGGCTGCACCGTTGCCGGAAGTGCGGAAACCTGGTCCGCACGAACCGCCTGGAGCGCGACGCATCATGGCTAAGGCGCGGGTCGCGGTGCTGATCTCAGGCCGTGGCTCCAACATGGCGGCACTGGTCTACGCCGCAAAGCACCCGAAATGCCCTTATGAAGTGGTTCTCGTGGCCGCCAATGATCCGGATGCGCCGGGCCTGAAACTGGCACACGCCGAAGGCATCCCGGTATTCGCACAAAGCCACAAGGGCATGAAGCGCGCAGACTTCGATGCCCTCATGACCGCCCAACTCAAGGTGGTACGGACCGAATATGTCGCCCTGGCCGGCTATATGCGACTGCTGTCGCCCAGTTTCGTCAATGACTGGCGCGATCGCATCCTCAACATTCACCCATCGCTGCTGCCGAAATACAAGGGGCTGGATACGCATGAGCGAGCCATTGCGGCTGGAGACAGTGCATCAGGCTGCACCGTCCATGTCGTGACAGCCGAACTCGATGACGGGCCTATCCTGGGCCAGACCCCGGTCGCAATTCTACCGGACGATACGGCCGAGACGCTGGCCGACCGCATCCTGATCGCCGAGCATCAGCTTTATTCGCGCGTATTGGCAGAATACACGTCTCGGGAACGCCAGCCGGACTGGCTGCTGGAACAGATACGCACGCGGGCGCTGGCACTGCCAGAAGCGGATGAGACCGTATCGCACGGCATGCCTTGCTTCGGCATCATCAAGGGCAAGAAATTCGCCTATTTCACCCACGATCATCATGGCGACGGCAAGACCGCCATTCTCGTCAAGATCAGTGGTCTCGATGAACAGGCCATGCTGATCGAGGCGGATGCGGATCGCTATTACCGCCCGGCCTATTTTGGCGACGGCTGGATCGGGATACGCCTCGACCTGGGTGACAATGACTGGGCGGGCATTGCCGACTGGCTGAGGAAAAGCTGGATCGCCATTGCTCCACCAAAACTCCGGCAGGGTTTCGCAATCGCTGACGAATTCTAGCGGCTTTCGGACTTCATCCGTTCAGTCGTTCGATTATGTGAGGCAGCAGTTCCGCGTCGCCGCAGGCAATGACATGGCCTTCGCTGGTGCTGGTCAGTGGATTTCCCTGCCAGTCGCGCATGATGCCGCCTGCGCCTTCCACGACGGGTACGAGTGCCGCAAAATCATGAAGCTTGAGGCCGGATTCGACAACGATGTCGATCTGCCCGATCGCAACCAGCCCGTAATTGTAACAGTCTCCACCATAGAGCGTGTCTCGCGTTGCAGGGACGAGGCGCTCAAAGGCGCGCAGATGGTCTACAGAAAATGCCGCGGGCGATGTGGTGGCCTGAACGGCCTGCGCGAGTGCAGCACATTTGCGCGTGTTCGCCCGAGCGCCGTTGAAGAGCGTGCCCTGCCCTGCTGCGCCGATCCAACGCTCTCCACTTATAGGCTGGTCGATCAGCCCCAGGATCGGCACACCTTCCTCGATCAAGGCAATAAGCGTCCCGAAGATCGGACGGCCGCCCACGAAACTGCGCGTGCCGTCAATGGGGTCGAGTACCCACACGCGCGAAGCGCCTTCGCGGGTACTGCCATATTCTTCGCCGATGATCCCCTCATCGGGCCGTTCCACATCAAGGATTGCCCGGATCGCGGCTTCGGCAGCCCGGTCAGCCAAAGTCACGGGCGTTGCATCAGCTTTCATTTCCAGCCCGAATGCAGACCGGAAATAGGGCCGGATCGCCGCCCCTGCCGCATCGGCAAGGCGGCTCGCCAGGGCAAGATCAGCCGACAATTTCTTCCGGCTTGAAGAAATAGGCGATTTCGATCGCGGCATTTTCGTCGCTGTCCGACCCATGGACCGAATTGGCTTCAATCGATTCAGCGTGCGTCTTGCGGATCGTGCCTTCGGCGGCATTCTCCGGGTTGGTTGCGCCCATGATGTCGCGATTGCGCTGGACGGCATTTTCGCCCTCGAGAACTTGAACGACAACCGGACCTGACGTCATGAACGCAACAAGATCGTTGAAAAACGGCCGTTCCTTGTGGACGGCATAGAAGCCTTCCGCCTGGGCCTTGGTCATGTGAATGCGCTTCGACGCCACGACGCGGAGGCCGGCATCTTCCAGCATCTTGGTCACGGCACCCGTCAGGTTGCGCCGCGTCGCGTCGGGCTTGATGATCGAAAAGGTACGATTGGCGGCCATGTCTGGTCGTCTCCACTGGACTTGAGGGGTTGGATTTGGCCGCGCATCTATAGGCTGCGAGGGGCAAGGGCAAGGGGTTCGACTTGAACCCTTGCCCCTGCGCCGACTAAAGCCGCCTGCATGACTCGGTATCAACCGCCCGAATGGGCTCCGCATGACAGTGTCTGGATCGGCTTTCCAAGCGATGTCGATCTATGGCTTGACGATCTTGAAGCCGCACAGGCCGAAGTGGCTGCGTTCGCTCGCGCCGTGCATGCCGGCGGACGCGGTGAAAAGGTACAACTGGTCTGCGCCAATGGCCTTGCCGAGGAAGCCGCGCGCGCGCTGGCCGGAGACTGCGCGCAGATCATTTCCGCGCCCTTTTTCGATATCTGGCTCCGCGATACGGGCCCGATCATCATCCGGAACGAGCACGGCCATCTGGCGCTCGATTACCGGAGCAACGGCTGGGGCGGCAAATACCCTTCCCCGCTCGACGAACATGTGGCGGAGATTCTCTGCACCCAATCGGGCATCATGCGCGAACCCAAGAGCTGGATCCTTGAAGGCGGGGCCATCGATGTCGATGGCGCAGGGCTGTGTGTCACAACCGGGCAGTGCCTCCTCAATCCCAATCGCAACCCGGAACTGGCGCGACGCGATATCGAGGACCGGCTGTGCGCCGACCTTGGCCTTGAACAGGTGCTGTGGCTCGGCGTCGGCCTCAAGAACGACCATACCGATGGCCATGTGGACAATATCGCCCGGTTCGTCGGACCTGGGAAGCTTGCGCTGCCCGAACCATTTGGCGACGATGACCCCAATGCCGGGATTTTCGCTGATGCCCTGGCCCGGACAAAGGATTGGCCGGTCGAGATCGTGACGATCCCGTCCGCTGGCCGGCATGAAGCCGAGGGCGAAGTCATTCCCGCCAGCCACATGAATTTCTATATCGGCAATGCTGCTGTGGTCGTTCCCACCTATGGCGGGCCAAGCGACGCTGCCGCAGTCGCCGCAATCGCAAAGCTCTTTCCGGATCGGGAGACGGTCGGCCTGCCGTCAGGACATATCCTGACAGGTGGTGGTTCATTCCATTGCATCAGCCAGCAAGTGCCTTCACTATGAGACCCATGCACGTAGCCGCTCTCCAGCTTGCGCTCAGCGACGATATCGATGCCAATATCGCATCCGTGTCCGCGCTCGTCCGCGAAGCGGCTGGCCGCGGGGCAAAGATTATCCTCCCGCCCGAATTGTTCGAAGGCCATTATTTCTGCCAGACGGAGGAAGACCGCTTCTTCGCACGCGCAAAGCCGGTTGAGGCACACAAGGCCGTGCAGGCCATGCAGGCACTGGCGGCCGAACTGCACGTCTACATTCCGACCAGCTTTTTCGAGGCGGACGGCCCCCATTATTACAACAGCCTGGCGATGATCGACGACAGCGGTGCAGTAATGGGCGTGTATCGCAAGACGCACATCCCGGACGGGCCCGGCTATGAAGAGAAGTTCTATTTCCGACCGGGAAACACCGGCTTCAAGGTCTGGCCAACCCGCTATGGCACGATCGGCATCGGGATCTGCTGGGACCAATGGTATCCGGAGACCGCTCGGGCAATGATGCTGATGGGGGCGGATATCCTGTTCTTCCCGACGGCAATCGGGGATGAACCCGCGGCCGAAGAGCTTGACACCTCCCGCCTTTGGCGCCGGGCCATGGTCGGCCATGCAGTGTCCAATGTCGTGCCCGTCGTTGCGGCCAACCGCACAGGCGTTGAAGGCGCGATGAGCTTTTATGGCCATAGTTTCATCACAGATGAACGAGGCGATTTCGTTGCCAAGATGGGCGATGGGGCGCAAGGCGTGCTTGACGCGACCTTTGACCTCGAACAGATCGCGAAACATCGCGCAACGTTCGGCTTTTTCCGCGACCGGCGACCTGACATGTATGGTCGGCTGGTCGCAGATATTTGAATTTCAACAAGGAGTAGAGAAATGACCGTGGCCCGCCACTATATCATGACCGCAAAGCAAGGCGGAAGCGCGCAACTGGAGACCGCACTGTCCAATCTGGCAGATGCCGTCCGCAAGGTGCCAGGCAGCGAGGGCGTCGAATTGCTGCGCGATGCCGGCGATGAGCATCGTTTTGTCTTTATCGAGAAATGGGAATCCATTGCCGCGCACAAGGGCGCTGGCGATCATCTCGCCAAGGAAGCGCTTGCACCATTGCGTGATGCGATCGACGGGCCTCCGGAAGGCTGTTACCTCGATTATCTGAAAACTGTCTGACCGCGGTGCGCAGCCGTTTCGCGATCGCACTGGGTTCAAACCGGCGCCATGTCCGATTCGGTGCGCCTGAAGCTGTAATCCGCGCGGCTCTCACGCGGCTGGCCGGGAAGAAAGTCCATGTGATTGCGGCGTCTCGCACGGTGCGGAGCCGCCCGCTGGGGCCGTCCCGCCGTACCTATGCCAATGCGGCCGCTCTCATCGAAACCCGCTTCGAACCGCAAAGGCTCCTCAAACGCCTCAAGAAGATCGAACGGGAATTTGGCAGAAAACCGGGGGGATCTCGCTGGTCCGCGCGCACGCTTGACCTCGATATTCTGCTTTGGTCGAGGGGAAGCTGGGCCTCGCCAACCTTGGTTGTTCCGCACCGT
Organism: Aquisediminimonas profunda; assembly: GCF_019443285.1. Classification (GTDB taxonomy): domain Bacteria; phylum Pseudomonadota; class Alphaproteobacteria; order Sphingomonadales; family Sphingomonadaceae; genus Aquisediminimonas; species Aquisediminimonas profunda. The sequence goes on along the minus strand of NZ_CP080327.1, from coordinate 2,244,521 downwards.
GAATTCCGGCGCAGGTCCTTTGTGCTGGGTCCGCTTGCGACGATCGCAGGAGATTGGCGCGATCCTTTGTCAGGCCTGACTGTCCGCCAACTCAAGGCCCGCCTTGACCGCAAGCGCCCCGCCGCATAGGGGATCGCGCTTGGTGGGGCCCTTAGCTCAGTCGGTAGAGCAACTGACTTTTAATCAGTAGGTCGCTGGTTCGAATCCAGCAGGGCTCACCAATGTCTGTTAATTTGCAGATGGTTACTGATTGATTTCTTGCAGGGACTTGTTGGACTCATTTCGTGTCCGCTTTATGTCCGAAATCGATTCGCGCACCGGACAAAAAAGGCCAGAAGTGGTTTGAACAAGCCCAGCGCCAATTGCCGGGGAATTCCACTGCTGGCATCTGTCGGTCCCGCCGCCACTGAAGTTGAGTCGCCGACTCCAGGAAAAGTTCTGTCATCTGGTCCATTACCAGCTGCCGGACAAGACATCCGTGCCTCAGACTGCAGAAAGTCCCCAAAAAATTCGGAACTCGAGTGACAATGTCATTCGGCAAGGGCAATGTTACCATATGGGGGCCGACACAAGCAAAGTCAGTCGATTTTTCGAACAGCGTTTTGGACGCAGTTCGCGTGGTGCACTTGATTTGACGCGGATAATGGCAGCGCTTGTCGGCCTTGTGTCTGGCCTGACGCTAGATCCGGGTTCTCCGAATCTAATCCCGACCTTCGTTTATGGCATCCTGGTCGCATGGAGCCTCCTGATCATCGTCATGCCGATTATTTCCTGGCAGTTGGATATGCGCTTGACCGGGTTGGTGCTGACGGCCGATCTCGCGATCATAGCCCTGATAATCATTTGGCATCAGCACTTGACCCTTTTCGTGCTGCCCTATTCACTCCTTCTATTCCTGACGATGCACCGCGCATTTATGGATCGACTGCAGCTTGCCGCAATTGTGGGCGCCTGTCTGCTTATCGCGGTTTTCGGGACAAATGACCCCCCACTTCTCCTCCACGCCAAGATTGACGTGCCCATATTGGTGCGCCTCCTGTTTGTCCTTCTTTGCCTGTTGGTCGTCGTGTCGGTCCGGTCCAGGCTCCAATACATCCGCAAATTCCGACTATGGTCTGATGGACTTTTGATATCGGGCACCCATTCACAAGCCATCCCATTGGAATTCATGCTTGAGCGCATTGCTGCGCGATACCCGGGAAGCCGGCTCATCTGGCTTGAAAATGAAGTCTCAGACAATCCGCGGATTATGTGCCTGGATAATGGCGAGCTATTGGAAATGTCGACGCCAGCCGCAAAATGGCTGGAGGCAAGAAACTGGATGATGAGTGAGCGAGCATTCATGTTCGATATAGGTCGGCTCAGAGTTCTGCATCGCGCCGAAGTCGAAAGCCCCGAGGTAAATGGTGACGTAGATCGAGAGATTGAATTCATGGCTGCACTTGGGTTGGCAGGCTACGGCATGAGCTTTCCAGTGCGCGTTGCCGAAGATTCAGCCCGCGTTTTCATAGCAGAAACGGAGCGTCCGTCGGTACAGGCCTTGCGCGAAGTGATTGAAGTCGGGAGAGCGGCAGAAGCACTCTTTGAGCGCTTCCACTTTCAGGGGGCTTGGCGAGAGCGAGCCTATCTGGAAGCGCGCACTGCGCTCGGGCGTGACCTGCATGATACCGTCCTGCAAACAATGGCAAGTTTGCGCATGCAAATAGCGGCCATCTTGTCACGACCCACGATGGCTGCGGAATCCGAAGTGCGAACAGCAATACTGCAATTGCAGTCGACTGTTGCGGAAGAACAAAGGACGTTCCGGGAAATTTTGGATGAAGGTCATCGTGCGTCGAGTGAGGCGGTAGAATTGAATGCCATATTGGCAAATCGCCTGCTCGCCCTTTCAAAGCAATGGGGCATAGATTGCGCCTTCATGCCTTCGGCTGATGACCTCATGGTTGATGGCAATACCGCCGTCGAAGTCGAATTCATCATCCGAGAGGTCGTATCCAATTCGGTGCAACATGGTCGAGCAAAGAATATTACCGTGCGCATTTCAATTGCGGACGGCATGCTTTTGTTAGCCATCACCAACGAAGAGGATCGCCCACGGGAACTGATCGAAAATGGCACGGACGGAGAAATCAAGTCCAAATCCCTGGCTCGTCGATTGACATCGATCAGGGCATCAGCATACGCTGACGGCGTAATAAAGGGGTCCTTGCTCTCCATTCGGATTCCGCTATCGAGAAACTGATATGGCCAAGCTCATGCTGGCGGACGACCATCCGCTTTATCTGGACGGAATGATCCAGTTTCTGGCTGCTAACAATCATGAAATTGTGTGTGTGGCTCACTCGGCAACCGAAACGATTGCCAAGATTTCTACCGTCACCCCCGACATCTTGATTCTTGATGTTTCGATGAAGGACGGAACAGGCGTCGACGTGCTCGGGCACCTCCGCAGTTCCGGGCAAAATTTGCCGGTCATCTTCATGACTGTGTCCATAGATCCGGCACTTACAGTCGAGGCCTTGAAGTACGGAATAAATGGTATTGTTCTCAAGGACAGCGAGCCGGCGGAGCTCCTCAAGGCCATTGAAATGGTTCTTGAAGGTGAATCTTGCATTGACCATTCGGTTACCGAACGGGCCTTGCAATATTCGGTATCGGACAAGCGAAAGGTCGCTTCACGCGAAGATCTCCTTACGGAACGCGAGCGACATATAACCGAGCTCGTGCGTGAAGGCCTTCGTAACAATGAAATTGCAATCCGTTGTGGGCTGACAGAGGGAACAGTAAAGGTTCATCTGCACAACATCTTTCAAAAGCTTGGGGTCCGCTCGCGTGCCGAACTCATCGTGCAATCGCGCCGCGATGCTGCATAATTGTCCTTAAGCTCAACCTTGATTTTGGCATCAGGTCTGCTTGAACGGACTTTCTAACAGGATTTCTTTTGCGGTAGGCTGCGGCGCTGGATTGAACGCATATACTTGGCTGCACAAAATTGCCCCTGCAGAAATCGCAAGGCCATAGGGTATTGGACCCTTCGCTTTGAGGGCCGCCCACCCAATCCTGTCTGCAAATCTACTCGGAAGAAGTCGGCGGACGAAGATGAAAACAAGCGCGACGAGCGCTCCGCCTAGAGTGATGGCAAATAAGAGATAAGGTGCGGCTGAAAAGTCAAACCAGAGTGCGGCAGCGGCAAAGAGCTTGACGTCACCTCCACCAAGCCATTTTTTCGCAAACAGGAAAATGCCTGCCGAAAGAGTGAACAAAAACAACGCCAAATTCTGCCACATGTCGGTTTGGAAGCCGATGGACATGGCTCGCGCGAAATAAAGTCCCACGATCGCAACGGGAAAAAAGTTCGATATCCTGAGCTTCCACATATCCTGTGCAGCGGCGCAGAGCAGCAGGCCGGAAAAACCGATTGCGAAATAATCCAGCATCATTTCTCCTGCCTGCCTTCCGCCATTTCAAGATTGGAAGCAGCGCGTTCGAAATAGGATGGGCTGAGCTTGATCGCTTCGTTGAAATAGCTTTTTGCGGCTTCAAGATTACCGCCTAGGTAAGCCATATAACCGGCATTGTTGAGCCGATAGGCCTGTGCTTCATTACTTGCTGTGATCGGCTTTCCTTGGCCTGCTTGTGCCAGATCTAGATTGTTAGATATCCGCTCATCAGCAGGTGCAAGTGACATCGCTTTGGTGAGAAAGATTTCCGCTTCGCCAAACCGGCGTTGTAACAACAACGAAAAACCCACATTGTTTAAGACGGCAGGCTGGTCCGGCGCCAACGCCAACGCCTTTGCGTAGGCAATGCGCCCGGCTTCCCAGTCGCCTTTACGATCAGCAAGAACACCAAGCGCGTTCAGGGACTGCCAGCGATCTGGGCACCGCTGCAAAGCTTCATCCAACGAAGCCTTGGCTGCATTGATTCTTCCCAAGCGAAGCGCAGCAAGCCCCATACCTTCTCGAGCAACGCAATTCTCGCTGTCGGAATCGCTTGCCGCCTTGAAGTGCAGAAACGCGTCGCCGCTCTTTTCCTCTGCGAGCGCAAGTTTGCCGAGAACAAGCTGGTACTCGATTGACTTCGCGGCCGTCGGGGACCTTTCCGCGATGCCAATCATCTCTCGTGCCTGGACCAGCCTGCCATGCTCGATCGCACGACTGATCTTGCTCATATATTCCACGTCTTGCGCGCTCGCGGCGACAAATGCCGAGGCAAGGATGGTAAGCAGGTCCGGAATCACCCGCGTCTTGCGCTCCTGCCAATCTTCGCCAAATAGGCCGCTGCATCCTGACCAAGCAAAAGCGTGACTCGGCGAACACGGCTGTCTGCCACGGTTCGCACAGCGATAGGCAGCCTGCCTTGAAGCGCTAAAGCTTCGGCTCGAGCGTTTTTCGGATAGACAATCCAGGATTGAGCAAGGCGCCGATCGGCATCAGCAATCCGGGAAACCGTTCCGTTACGTGCCAGCAATGCTTGCATTTTTTGCGCTGCGCCCTTGCGAGCACCGGCATTCATGATCCGAATGGCGGATGCGGCGGCAGTGCGCACGACGGCCGGTGCGTCGGCCTTCACTGCGACACTACGTGGAGCGATCATTATCCGCGCAGGAGTCATAGACTGAGCCTTGAGCTTTACAGCTTCTGAAACGGCATGGGATTTGGGTGCATCAAGAGCAATCTGGATGCTTTTTCCCCTGCTGACTGGCTGGGGATCAGTGGCAAGTCTTACATCTGCGGGCTGTATTGTCATGGGAGGCGTCGGAGCATTGGGCAATGAGGATGCTACCTCATTCGCAACTGGTGTAACGATCGGCAACTGCGCAATATTTCCGGTTTTCTCTTCGCTCACCGACGCTGCTTGTTGCGCAATGCTGGGCTTTTCCTTGATGGCATCCCACTCTGCCAGCAAAGCTTCGGCTTCCCCGTCCCGCCCCTGCATTCTTAGCGAGCGCGCCATATTCCGGTAGATGCGACCGTCATCTGGAGCGTAAGCAAGAGCAAGTTCATAATTGCGGCTGGCCAGATCAAATCGCCCAATCATGTCATAGGCAGATGCCAAGCCATTATAACCTTCAGGGGATTGCGGCGCTTCGCGGACGGCCTTGCGAAACTCTTCAATAGCAAGGGCATACTCACCTCGAGCGAACAGAGCGCGACCTTGAGACATAGAGGGTCCCGCAAGTGTCAAAGGCGCCGCGGAAGACAGTTTTCGCACGTCGGGACCGACATGAGCTGCACAACCCCAAGCACCCAAGGACAAGAATGATAATGCTAATACACCGCGGGCTGAAACCATTTTAGCCTCCTGCTAGAACTGGAAGAATCTGCCGAATTACCCGAATACCGGCGGGCAGCATGAGAACGCCGATCATGACAGGCAGCATGCATGCAACGAGGGGAATGGACAAAAGAACTGGCAAGCGATGCGCTTTTTCCTCAGCGCGCATGCGACGCTTTTCCCGCATTTCTGCGGCGTAGATCCTCAAGGTCGTCCCAATGCTTGATCCGAGTTTGTCCGATTGGATCAAAAGTGTCGAAAAAGACCGAATCTCGTCGACCTGCACCCGATCGGCCATGCGCCGAAGCGACTCTTCTCGACTCCGACCTGCTCGCAGTTCAAGCACAACATTGCCCAGCATCTCCGAAACGAGGGAATGTGAAATGCTCATTTCCCGGCCAACGCGATCAAAGGCGGCCTCAATCCCCAATCCGGCTTCTACGCAGACCAACATGAGATCGAGTGCATCCGGGAACCCATTGACAATCTTTTGCTGTCGCCGATCGGAGCGCGCCGTAATCCACAAATTCGGGAGATAGAGCCCCGCAACGGCTGAAATAGATCCTATAAAGTATAGCTTTATAAGGGACGGTGACTCGTTAGACGTCAAGCTGACAGTAATGAAAAGTAGCGGAAACCCGAGCGTCATTCCCAACCGGATCAGAGTGAACCATCGCGGAGCGTAGGTCGAACTATAACCCGCTGAAATCAATCTGGCCCGCAACCCCTCAGCGTTTGTGTCCGATAGCGATAGTCCCCGTCTTTCGATTGCATCGACCAATCGGGTCCATGCGTTGCGTGTGGCATCCGCGCGCAATGACATCGCGCTACCGTCCGGCAATTGACCTGCGCTCGCTTCTATCCTTCTACGAACAGCTTGCCGGCCCGCGACAAAGGCATTGAGAACAAGTACCCCAATGACGACCAATGCGAAAATGGCGGCGAGGACAGCCATCCGGCCCCAATTTTGTGCGAGCAAGCCTTCCATCGTCAAACCTCCAGGTCGATCATGCGGCGGATCGAGAAGAAGCCGATGAAATAGAGAACAACGAGTCCGAGAAAGCCGGGCAAGAATGCGGGATCGTTGGAAACGTCAAGATAGAAAGAAGGATTCAGAATAAACAAGGCAACAAAGGCCAGCACTGGCAAGGCAGTGAGAATGAGTGCCGTCATGCGCCCTTCGGAACTCAGCGCCCGAACCTTCATGAACATGCTTGCACGCTCACGAATGACCCCGGCAAGGTTTTCGAGGATCTCGGCAAGATTGCCTCCGGTTTCGTTTTGCACTGCGAGACACACGACGAACATTTGCATGTCCTGCAAATTCCAGCGGTCAGCCATTGCCTGGAGGGAATCCCTCATATCGGCTCCGTAGGAAATTTCGTCAGTCACGAGGCCGAACTCACTTCCGATCGGATCAGTCATTTCCTTGGTCAAAAGATCAAGGGCTGATGCCACGGGGTGACCTGCGCGCAGGCCTCGCACAAACACATCGAGTGCAACCGGAAACTGGGCTTCCATCTTCTTGCGCCGATTGTCAGCCATCCGGGACAGGACGAGAAATGGCAGTCCAAATGCTGCTGATATCGAAAATACAAATATCATCAGCAATTTCCCGAGGTTAAACCCGAGTCCACCCAAATACACAAAGGCCGACAGGCTCACCATCAGCACTGTAAATGCGCTCGCCATCACGAGCAGAATCAGGCCTGGCGATGCGGAAAGGCCCGCGCCATGCAAAATGCGCCCCATGACGCGCCAAAGGCCAGCTATCGGCTCGGGCAGGTTTGCATCCCGGCGATCATCGCGTCGCAGGCGCGACATGACGACAGATCTGTCGATGCCAGACCGGATCATCTTCAAACGTTTGTTGATTGCCCTTTCAGAACCTCTGCTGGCGCGAAGCCAGCCCACAATGCCCTCAATAGCAAGCATCACCGATCCGAAGATCAGGATCAAAAGAAAGATTCGGACAACTTGCGGAGACATTTAGCTTAACCTCAAGTCAGGGCGAAAGAGTTCGGGAGAAAGCTGAATTCCATGGTCGGCAAGATCAGTCATGAATTTCGGCCGGATGCCAGTCGCTTCGAAATGACCAAGCACATTCCCGCTTTCATCGCGGCCGGCAAACTTGAACCTGAAAATGTCCTGCATGGTAACAACTTCGCCTTCCATGCCGGTAATTTCGCTGAGGCTCAGCAATCGCCGCCGACCATCGGCCTGTCGGCCGATCTGGATGACGATATTGAGTGCAGAAGCGATCTGTCCCCGAGCAGATCTTGGCGAAATCTCGACAGTGCTCATGCCTATCATCTGCTCAATACGCGTCAGGGCGTCGCGTGCACTATTTGCATGGACGGTCGTCATCGAACCGTCATGGCCGGTATTCATCGCTTGCAGCATGTCGAATGCCTCGCCAGCGCGAACTTCACCGACAATTATGCGGTCAGGACGCATGCGCAGCGCGTTCTTCACCAGATCGCGCTGGCTTATCTCACCCCGACCTTCAATATTCGGCGGCCTTGTTTCCAAGCGCACCACGTGCCGCTGCTGAAGCTGCAGTTCCGCTGAATCCTCGATCGTCACAATACGTTCGGCTTCATCGATGTATGCCGACATCGCATTGAGCAAAGTCGTCTTGCCGGAGCCGGTGCCTCCCGAAATGAGCACATTACGCCGCGCGGCAACGATCGCCTCTAGAACCTGAGCCACTGCCTCCGGAATACTGCCAAATTCCACCAGTTTGGCCATATTGATTGGAATCTTGGCGAATTTGCGGATGGATAGTGACGAGCCATCAACCGCAAGCGGCGGCACAACCGCATTGACGCGCGAACCGTCGGCGAGGCGCGCATCGACGAACGGCGAAGACTCATCAATCCGGCGACCGACTGCAGCGACAATTTTCTGGATGATGCGAAGTAGGTGCTTTTCATCCTTGAAGCAGACCGTGGTTTCCTCAAGCTTGCCCTTGCGCTCAACGAAAACCTGGCTGTGACCGTTGACCAGAATGTCGGTAATTGTAGGGTCCTTGAGCAATGGCTCAAGCGGCCCAAGACCCAGCAACTCGTCAAGTACGTCAGAAACGAGCTGGCGCCGTTCTTCCAGATTGAGCGCATGCTTCTGCAACGCGAGCTGTTCATGAACAATCTCGCCAACTTCCTCCTCAACTTGCTGGCGAGACATGCCCTCGAGCGCTGACAGGTTGATCAGATCAAGCAACTGCCGGTGGATTTCGACCTTGAGCGCCATGTTGATATTGTCGTTCGCACTCGGTTCCATGATTTGACCAAGTGGAATCACACGGCGTTCAGGGTCAGCTGCAAGGGCCTCTTTCGTGCCGGGCTTTTTGATCTGCCACATACGCTACTCCAGCCGGTTCATGATTTCGTCGCAGGCCTCAAGGATCGACGACAGATTCTTTGCGACTTTGCTGTTGGACTTGATCTCGCCAATCACCACACCTTGATCCAGAGCTGTACTGACGAGCGGAAAGTCATTCGCCACGCTGTATTGCACGGGATGCCCCAGCGCGCGTTCTGCATCAGCAAGATCGATGGTCCGAAACAGCTTTTTCTGAACGCGATTTGCGACAATCATGATCGGAACCGATTGCAATCCCTGGTCGGCAAGCAGGGTCAGTTGGCGGCGGGCTTGTCTCAGGCTTGCAACCGTCATTTCTACGACAAGGATAATGGCATCCGAGCGGCCGACAAGCGACATGGACCAATTGGTCCAGCTTCCCGGCAGATCAAGGAACACTGTTCCGAATTCCCGCGTTGCCAGATCCACGAGCTGGAACATCTGATCAGTGCTGGCAGATTCGAGCGGCATGATATCAACCGGAGCCGCAATCACATTGAGCCCGCCCGGTGTTTGCGCGGCTGCAGCACGAAGCATGGCTCGGTCGACACGCGTACCGGCCACGATCAGGTCCGCAATGGTCAGCTTTGGCGAAAGCCCGAGGTAGGATGCCGCATCGCCGAACTGGAGATCCAGGTCGATGAGACATGTCTCAAGACCAGCAGCCGCATCGCGTGCGACTTGCAGGCTGGCTGCCTGCGTGGCGATTGTTGTGGCACCAACGCCGCCAACGCTGCGCACGATCGAGATAACCTTCCCTAACCCGGCCCCCTTGCCAACCGACTTTTCAAGGTCGTCCCGGATCTGCTGGAGACATGCCGTCAGTTCATCACGGTTCAGCGGCAGCGAGAGAACGTCACTTATGCCAGCGCGGAGAAGCGTGCGGACGATCGGCAGTGACGCATCGCGGACAGCGGCAACAATCTTGAGGCGGGGATAGTCATGTTGCAGTGAGAGAATACGTTTCAGTGACGCATCGTCGTCCGCGCGCACTTCGACGACCAGGACGCTTGCGAGATCAATATCTTCGCCGGGAATGGGGGCGTCGGCCGCCAACATGTGCATGATGAGCCCGAAATCGGCAACCTCACCGCCGAGCACACCTGCTGCTGCGGTTTCCGCTTCGGACAGCACGAGAATGACGCTGCCGTCTTCCCTGTGAACTTTCCAGTCTTTCCCGGAAATGTCGGATTCTCCCATCTTACTCACAAAGTTCACCTCTAATTCGATTCACTGCCGGCCGCGTCTTCAAGCGTCAAAGACGCCCGAAAGTCGGGTAGTGGTATGCTCGCAGCACCCCTAAACAATTGTAACACCAAGGGCTTAAACGTTACGTTCCGGAGGCTAACCGTGACCAGAGGCGCTGCATCAGCTCCGTTCGGATCACCTGCGAAGCCGAGATCGGTAGGGCTGTACGTGATGACGACATTATCTCCCGTCAGACTCGGCAACATATAGGCCATGCGCAACGTGATGTTGGTAAATGCCTGGGGAGAGACCGGCGTTGTCGCCCAGGCGGCAGTTCCTGTCCATTGACAGACCGGATCAGCAGCACCGGTTCTTGTGCAGGTCATTGTTCCATAGTTTGCAGGAATGGGATCGCCTTGGGTCAAGGTGCCACCCCAATTCAAAAAGCTGAAACTCGTCAAACTGCTGGCGACAGGGGCAGTAACCACCGCATAGCGCACGCCAGCCTGCGTCGCCTTTTCCGCCTGGTTGACCGTCCATATCAGTCTGCAAGCGTCAACAATGCCAAGGAGAAAAAGCAGGAGCACGGGCAGGACAAGTGTGAACTCTGCCGCAGATCCGCCGGTCCGGGATTTCAGGATGCTTTTCAAGATCCCGATCATATGCCCATCACCGGAATTTGCGATGAAGCTGACAAGACTAGAGATGGAGAATTGGAAAGGCCGACTTGGCTGAAAAGCGCCTTGTAAGGCACGGTTGCCGTCACTGTCACCACGGGGACACCACCGGTCAAGCCGGTATAAATCCCCTTGTCAGTGCCAGTTAGTTCCGTAGTGCCGCAAGCCATTTCTACCGTAATCGTGCTGAGATTGGACCATCCGGCAAGCCTTTGGACGCCGCCTGACAAGGCGCCTGTCATTGTAACATTCTTGATATTGGTGACGGTGCCCCCAGGGATAGACCCGCTGGGGCAAGGATAGTTGGTAAATGACAGGCGCGAAGCGTAACGCGCACCATCCCGCACAGCCGTAACGACGACATGCTGACTGTAAAAATAGTAACCGGTTTCGCTCACGGCAAACATCATGACGAGCAGAAACGGCGTAACCAGCGCCATTTCAGCAGCAGCGACCCCCGAACGGGCAGAACGCAGGTCATGAAGGATGCGCCAAAACATCTGCTATTCTATCAGATACGGCTTGTCGCGGCGGATGACTTGCCCGGCGGTCTGGCCCGCAGCACCCGATGCTGTTTCGCCAATCACCTCGACGTAGACATCTCCCGCATTTGTGCCAGAACGAGCATGGGTGCCCGACGACGCGGCTCCGCGATTAAGCGATGGCTCTACAAGGAAAACGTCAACCCATTTGGCAACCGGAACGTTAGTCGACGCGCCATTGACACTATTTGCCGTGCAGTTGACCACTGCAACAGAGATCCTTCGACGATCGACAGTTGTCGCTCCCGGCACCGTGCCGGTTCCATAGCTGGGCGTCTGGATATTGCTGCAGACCGGCGCATCATGGTCACGCAGGCTACCAACTGAACGCGTCGACAAGATTACAACGCCGCCAATTGTACTGCCGCGATTGGCAATTTCCCAACTATAGACCTGATACCGTGTCGCCGACGCCGGTGCTGCAATCGGACTTGATCCGGTTTGGACATTCGCCTGCCATTGACTCGTATTCCAACCGTAATTCGTGCGAAAATACGTGTCCCGATCCCAAGCTCCCGTGCCGATTGGTCCCGAGCAATAGTTCGCCGCGCCGCTGTCTGCGGCATGGCACATGTCGCGCGGGTGGCCCATTACATCAGGCGTCAGCGTAGAAGGCGTCAGGGCATTGGTAGAATTGGGCAGATAGAGCTTGTTGTCGGGAGAGGCCTCTTGCCAGCCCGAATTATGTATCCGGCACGCGTTGTTGCCGTTTGCATTGTTCGGGCGCAAAAGATCCTTCACCGAATTGATGGAGGCCGGACAATTGCCGCCACTTGGGCAAGATTGATTGCTGTCATAGATATCGAAACGCGTATTCAGGGCATCGGTCACGCTAACCGTCGCTCCGGGTTTGGTGTCGACACCCGTTTGGGGAAGGCAATCCCCGGGCGCGGCTGTCCAGCCCAGCGCCTCGCGCAAACCTGGTGCACCGTTACTTCCACCACCCGTATTCAGATAACCAAAATTGCCAGGCGCCCAGCTACCGCCATTGCCAACTGAAACAAGCTTCAGGCCCTTACCAATCAAACCGGCAGCATCGAACGAAGTATTGCCCCCGGTCTCCTGCGGATTGCAGATCATCACCGGCGGCACCTTGCATATCGCGGATCCCAGACCAGCAACCGCAGTCCCTCCCATGGTCGAATTGAAGAGCGCCATGATCGGCGTCAGCGCATAGACCGCCTTGCGCGTATTGACTGTTACACTGACGAACTTCGCAGCGAGAGGATCAGTCGTGACGGTGTTGCTGGAGTTGTTAGTATAGGCGCTGTAAAACTTGATCTTGTCCCCGCCGGTCCCGCAGCCACTATTGGCCGTCTGATTCGGGATTGTGACGTCATATCCGCCACCGTCGTTTCCGAACTTCGTCTTGTTTTCCAGCAGGTCGCGCGCAGCGATGACCGCACGACTGCAAGCGCCGGATTGACCGTTGAGCTGGCTGGCAGCAGCCAATGCTGCCTGGTCCGCGGCCTGCTGGAGTTCGGTATCAAGCGCGGCCATGCGGGCATAATCGACCGCAAGTCCGCCAACAGCAATCAGGCCGAAGAGAGAGAGGGCAACAGTTGACGCGACTGCGCCGCTTTCATTCCTTGCACCTTGTCCGATCACCGACCGTAACACCGTTCATCTCCTTTAGCGTGGTCCAGAGCCCGTGCCGCTGCTTGAGCCTGAACTCCCTCCCGAGCCGGCGCCACTTCCCGCAGTCGTCGTAAGGGTCACCGGTTCTTTGACAGATCCTTTCAGGTAGCGAGCGGTTGCAGCCGCGGCATGCGTTCCATCGCCGCCTTCGATCTTGTCTCCGTCATAATCAGGATCGGGATCGATTGTCTGAACAGCGACATTGTGTTTCAGCGCACCGCCCATCGTCGTGTCATTCGGCGTGCAACCGCTGATAGCCAAGGCTGCGCCTGAAAGGGCGAATACCGCTAGGAACTTAGAATTCATGGCCGGTCTCCCCTTCAAGCCCGGTGGCAGCCTTGGCCGGTGCTGCCTTGCCCCGCTTTGCTTCAGGCGGTGGTGCATCTGGATTGGTCAGATCTGTACCCACGGCTTGATCAGTCCGCCCTCTCAGGAACAGGTCAAGTTCGTGCGGGTTTTGTACCCGGTCCGTTGGCAACCGCACATCTTCGGGCCTCATTGGCTTGACCAGTCTTGGCGTTACGATGATCACGAGTTCAGTTTCATCCTTCTGGAACCCCGTCGAGCGGAACAGGGATCCGATGATCGGAATGGAACCCAGGATGGGAAATTGTCGAACCGTGTCGCTGAAATCCTTGCGCAGCAGACCGGCAATGGCAAAAGACTGGCCGTCACGCAGCTCAAGCGTTGTCTTCGCCCGGCGGGTCTGCAGGCCCGGAATGACCAAGCCGTTTACCGAGATCGAGGCGGATGGATCAATCGAGCTGACTTCGGGCGCGACAATCAGGTTGATGATGCCATCATCAAGCACGGTTGGTGTGAAACCAAGACTGACACCGAATGGCTTGAACTCGATTGTGATCGCGTTGCCACCATTGTTGTTCCCGCCGCCAGCACCACTGCCACCACCGCCGTTGCCACCCTGCGAAACCGGGATCGGAAACTCGCCGCCTGCGAGGAAGGACGCGGTTTCTCCTGAGAGTGCAATCAACGTCGGCTCCGCCAGTGTCTTGACGACACCCTTGCGTTCCAAAGCATCCAGTGCTGACGTGATGTTCAGACTGCCAATACTGTAATTGCCCGCAGCGATCCCGAACGCATTCAGAATGCCGCTCAGATCGACGATTGGACGGCCATTCTTGTCTGAAAGGAGTGCCGTCGATGGGGCCGTATTGCCAATGCCGCCGACAACCCGTCCGCTGTCAGAACTGAAAGCGTGATTGAACCCGAGCTGCTTGCCAACCGAACGCGCGACTTCGGAAAAGCGAACTTCAAGCATGACCTGCTGCGAAGCGCCGACGGACAGCATGTTCACAACCTTGTCGGGGGCATAGGTCGCGGCAATCTGGCGGGCGCGCTCGACTGCGGGCCCGCTCGACACGGTCCCGGAGAGAACCACGGAGTCGTTCGAGACGGTCGCCCCGATCTTCTCGTTCGGCAGAAGGTCGGCCAGTTGGCGCCGCAGCGAAACCACATCCGGCCCAACTGCGATATCGACAACCGACACCAGGTTGTTGTTTCTGTCATACATTGTCAGGCTCGTCGTGCCGATCTTCTTGCCGAGCACATAAAGCGAGCTGTTCGTCATCGGCAGAATGTCTGCAATGTCCGCATTGCCGACCAGTGCTTTCACAAACGGGCGACTGGCACGGATCACCTGACTCTTGTTGACTGGCACATCTAGCTGCCCGGCATGAAGCGCTTCGGCATTGCCAACCGCCGAAATGCCTTGCGCCTGCGCAGCGGTCACGGGAACCGCAATGAGAGCGAGCAGCGAAAGAGTGCCCCGCAGCACTGGCTTAAAACCCTGCATGACGGCGTACCTCATAGCTTGTGTTGGTAGTTCCGCGGACAATCTGCACAGTGACCTGGTTGCGCTTTTTGCGAGCGACTGCTGCATTGCCAAAGGCAGTCCAACCGCGCGGTGACGATGGCAGGTATGACGGACCCGGCGCGCGATAACCGCCACCATATGCGCCATCTCGCAAATCTTCCAATCCGACGGTCTGAACGACCGGGTTGACCTCATCAGCTATGTTGCGAAGTGCAAGGCTGAGTGTCCCCACCTGCTGGCCAAGCGCGAGCTTTTGCGCATCAACTTGTGAGACTTCGAATGTTGCGGTCTTAGAAATGACCGGCTGTTCCGCATTCTGGTTCGCGTTCTGGTCAATCGCGATCACACGGACATTCTGGAGAAGAACATCCGTAATCTGCTGCGGTGTGCCGTCCTGCGCGGAAGGCACAGAACGCGTGATCAATATGTCGACTGTATCCCCCGGAAGCACGAAGCCAGACACTCCGGCTACATCATTGACGCGAACCGATGCCGCTCGCATGTCTGCGCGCAAAACAGCTGAAATCGCCGCACGTCCCCCCTCCCCTGACACGTTTGTGGCCAGGATGGGTTCATTGACGGAAATCGGCCGCAGCGCAACGCGGCGCTTGTTCATCGGAAGAAGTGTGCTGATCGAAGAAAAGGTGCCTTGAGGCACCGCGGCGGACGGGAAGTCCACCATCTGGACCTTATCGGGCGTAATCTCGGTACCGAAATCCATTGGCACACGGGCGACAGCGACTTTGACATTGCCCTGCTGGACAACTTCCTGCTTCTTTTCGACACCGCCGAGATACACGTTTGCCAAATAAACGGCCACCAGACCAAGCAAGATTGCTAGTCCGAGTACGATCAAAGATCGCTGTTGTGGCATGCCGCTACCCCCGTTTTGACATTGTTAGACGTATTCAAAATGCGAATGCTGGCCAGGCCAAAGCCCGGCCAGCATATCACTGCGCAATTATGGGCAGTTCGCGTTGTAAGCTGTCGAGTTCGTCGACGCGATGCAGGTTGAGGCCTTGTTCATGCGAGTGGAAATCGCATTACCCAGACCGATCGCCGCAAGCGCAATCGCGCTGCCAACAATTGCCAAGATCAGCGCATATTCGGCGGCTGAAGCGCCGCTTTCGTCAGTCCAAAGATTCCTGATAAGATTTGTCATGGTAAATTACCCCTAATTTAGCATCTTGCTCCAAACGGCGCGATCAAGTGACTGGCTGCGCAAGACAAGCAGCCAGTCACCTGGACCTGCTTACGGGCAGTTCGCGTTGTATGAAGTTGAGTTGGTTGACGCGATGCAAGTGGATGCTGCGTTCATACGGGTCGAAATTGCGTTGCCCAAGCCGATAGCCGCCAGCGCAATAGCGCTGCCGACGATTGCAAGGATCAGCGCATATTCAGCGGCCGAAGCGCCGCTTTCATCCGTCCACAGACTTGAAAGAATTTTTGTCATAACAATACCCCTTGTTTCTCGCTGCCAGCTCCTCCGGCAGACTGAAGCACCAAGCTAAAATGGAGGGGCCTTCGGTTCTTGGCGACCGCGGCGGCAATATGCTTTTGCCTACCCTGCCAAAGACGAACCACTTCGCTCACGCTGAGGGAACCTCTTCCGCCAAAGCGAGTCAAATGACATTTATTTAATCGTTTCTTTACAATGATTTAGTTTTCAGCGTGTTAACCAGTTAACTATAAATACTGACAAATTGACAATTTTCCCAAGCGAATCAGTGACTTATAACTTTAGTTATAGACGGCATTCGCGACGATCCTGGGAGGTTTGACAATCATTGCCATTCTGCCGAAATGCGATCGCGCGGGGGGGCAAAGAATGGGGCGTGATTCAGGCAAGACGCAGCGAGATGCGGCCAGCATCGATTTGGCGATGCGCGACCTGCTGCACTTGTTCATCGTTTTACTCCTTGTCTTTGCCTATTTTTCGATTTTGACGTCTGCTTTGGGTGATGGTGACACCAGCTGGCACCTTGCGGCTGGTAAATGGATCGTCGAACACGGCACGGTCCCGACGGTCGACCCGTTTTCATACACTTTTCGGGGCAAACTCTGGACTGCGCACGAATGGTTATCCGAAGTCCTGATGTTTGCGGCCTATAGCGCTGGAGGGTGGGCAGGGCTGCTTCTGATGTTCGGCCTTGTCACCGGTGCGACCTTCGTCACTCTTGCGGTCTATGTTCGCCGCTGGCTGGCGTTTCCGATGGCCCTCGTACCCATTGCGTTTTGCTTTGGCGGCACGGTCAGTTACATGTTGGCCAGGCCTCACCTCTTTGGCTGGCTCTTGCTTGCGCTGTGGATAACCTCTCTGCTTCGCGCTCGTGAAGCGGGACGGACACCCCCCGTCTGGACCATTTTATTGATGGTTTGCTGGGCAAATATGCATGGCAGTTTTGTTCTTGGCCTTGCCCTTATAGGACCTTTCGCACTTGAAGCATTGATCGAGGCAGACAAGCCAAAGCGCGGGATCACATTTGTACGGTGGGCAGGGTTTGGCCTGGTGGCCCTTTTGGCAGCACTCATTACGCCACAAGGCATCGAAGGCCTCACTTTCCCGATCTACGTTTCGACCATGGCCGCGCTCAAAGACATCGATGAATGGAAGCCGACGTCATTTGCGACGTTTGGCCAGTTCGAACTCATCCTCATCAGCACGATTTTTATTTGTCTCCACAAGGGCATAAAAATGCCGATCATCAGGTTGCTGCTGATGCTCGCGCTGCTGCATATGGCATTTGCGCATGTCCGGCATCAGGCCGTTTTCCTGATCATA
The DNA here is from genome assembly GCF_019443285.1 of Aquisediminimonas profunda. Classification (GTDB taxonomy): domain Bacteria; phylum Pseudomonadota; class Alphaproteobacteria; order Sphingomonadales; family Sphingomonadaceae; genus Aquisediminimonas; species Aquisediminimonas profunda. The sequence continues at coordinate 2,227,220 of NZ_CP080327.1, read as the reverse complement.
TCCTGTTTGCTCTTTGCGCGCCCAGCCGCCGAAGCGCTTGGAGTGTCCAAGCGAAACGGTGAGAGAGAACTGCGCCTTTCTGTACTCCGTCTGCGAGAAATTGGGCCTGTCATCGCGGTCATGACGGCATTGGTTGGAGGCGTCGCCTTGGCAAGCATTACGTTTGGCAACCAGCGGCCAGACAACTACCGTCTTCCCCAGAATGCGATCAACCATGTCCCCATCAGACTTCGCAATCTGCCCGTTTTCAACGAATACAGCTTCGGTGGCCCTCTCATCTTCAACGGTATCCCCGTGTTCATTGACGGCAGGGCAGATGTTTATGGAGATGAGTTTTTTGCGGACTATGTGAAAATTGCAAAAGGCGACTTCGGGAAATGGGAAGCCATCAAGGAAAAATGGCACATAGAATGGGTGATAATGCCCCCGGACAATTTACTGGTTAGCTATCTTGATCGGCAGCCGGATTGGGTCCGAACTTACACTGATAAATGGGCGGTGATCCATGTCCGAAAATTGGATGGAGCCGCGTCGGCATCCAAAAAGACCAAATTGAATTGAGACCGGACCATGCCGTTTTTACGCGGGCACACGTTGCCGATATGTCAGGTTTACTCGCTCTGATACCAGCAGATATGGTAGCCATAAGGCAACACTGATCAGGACTTTCTTGAGGTTGCCTTCCAGCAAATTGTGCAATTGACCCGCAACATTCGCTGGCAGGTCGGTTGAAGCAACCACAGTTTGCGCGATGAACAACTGAGAAAGGACATCGAGCACCCAGACCAAAAGCAGGAAGCGAGGAAACCAGGGAACATGGCGCAATGCCATGACAAAGGCGACGGCATAAAGGCTGGACATGACGATGACGTCGGCCAGCATCGCCGCAAAAAGCGTTCGGAACCAGACAGGGGCTTCACCGCCAAGAGCTGGCATTGCAATCATGAATTCCACTGAGCGCACGGGGATGTTGAGAAGTATGCCGATCAGGAGCGACGCCATGATACCCGTCGCCCCAAACATGGGCATACGGCGCGAACTCAGGCAATCAACTGGTTGCCAATTCCCGAACCGCGCGAGCCTGATTTCCGGCTGCGCATACAACCTGTTCGCGGGAAACCATGACATTGCAAGTATCATTGCGCCCACAGGAGCTGCCACAATCATCAAGTATGGAAGTGCTTGAACAAACTGCCCTATCCCGGGAGCAACAGGCGTCACGGGTGCCGCCGCACGAAGCCCAGCCAAAAAGCTGGCAGCCACGACCCAGATGAACATGATTTTTGACATGCCAACGTTCAGTTGACGCACCAAAGCAACGCTGCGCGCATGCAATTTTGACTGAATAGATCCGATCATGCCCGCATGCCCTTACCGTTGATACCTAACCAATCGTCGAAGTGTTGCGAGAAAATGGTTAATGATTGCTGAAGTGGTGCGACGCACGCCCCTGATCAAGCCTCCGACATAAGGCGGAGACCGGCGCAAATACATTTTACGGCGCCTTTTGCTGAATTCTACATAAAGAAATGCATAGAACTTTTGACATATTGTTGTCCAAATTAGAACAGGTTAGCGCGGATTTGCTCAGCAAAGAGTGCCGATTTGGTAATAGGTGATTCCTTCGGGTTGCAGCCGAAAAGGGTACTTACTGAATCGGGGATGATCACGGCCTCTGCATTTCCTTACCCCGGATGCGGAGGCCGTACATCGATCCGGCCGACCTTTCACTAAGGCTCAGTCAGTCTGATGCGTACTCGTCTCCAATAGGCAGAGTTATTCCCAGGCGTCTTGGGTCTTAACTTGCTGCTGTCGCCAATCCGAAAGCTGACTAGGGAGTGCTGTCACTCCTATTGCAACTTGTCTCCGATTGGTGGAGCTCTCCCCTCCCCAGCGTCACCTCATGCCATCAGGTTCTGTCACTTGGTCAGGGCGGTCGAGCGGCAAATCTTGTAATTTTGACGGACGGCGAGATGGCGCTGCGATTAAAATGATTGTGGACTTTGGCATGGACCGAGGCAAATTTCTGCGGTCTCTTCATTCACCTGAATCGCTTCATCGCTCGCTCTCGCCGTCCGAGCAAGAGATGGCTTTGAATCAGTAGGTCGCTGGTTCGAATTCAACAGGGCTCACCAAGCCAAGATACGGAATTGTTTGTTACCCCTTGCCATAACGATGCTGACAGGCAAGGAAGCAAGGCATGACTGCCATTCTTGCTCCAGATATTGCAATTGATGAGAGCCGCGAGGCCGATGGCCGGCGCGAGCGCAGCCGCTCGAGCCGGGCGCGGATCGTATCCGCAATGCTTGAACTGGTCGGTAATGGCGATGTCTCCCCAAGCGCCGCGCGCGTCGCGGAGGTGGCCGGTGTCGGTCTCCGGTCGGTATTCCGGCATTTCGACGATATGGATGCCCTTTATCGCGAAATGTGCGATGCCATCGAAGCGAAGGTGATCCCGATCATCATGGAAGTCCCCAGGGGGGACACCTGGAAAGAGCGGATGCTCTATACAGCCGACAAGCGGGCGCGCGTTTTCGAGGCGATCCTGCCCTACCGGATTTCCGCCAACCTGAAGCGCTTCCAGTCAGAATTCCTGATGCAGGATTACAAGAGGATGTTGCGCCTCGAATCCGAAAGCCTTGATGCGCAGCTTCCGCCTTCGGTTCGCGACGATAAACTGGGTGCCCGTGCCATAAATGTTATCCTCAGCTTCCAGACTTGGCGTCTGCTCCGCCACGATCAGGAACTGCCCGTGACCGATGCTTGCGCGGTTGTGCGTCGCTTGCTCGAGGATGCGATGGCGAAGCTTCCGGAGCGATAGACTCCAGGCCTCTCAAAAAACCCACGCGATGAGGCCGCCCATCGCCACAAGCAGGACCAGCAATGCGATGCGGATCTTGCGCGCAGTTGCGAGCGGACTCGGCTCGGCCGTTAACGGCACAATACGGACGCCGCAGGACGGACAGCGGGTGGCAGTGTCCTCAATCGGTTCCACACAACGCCAACACGCTCTTGCCATCACAGCCCCCTTCGGCTGAAATCCCTAGAGTCTGCGCTGGGGCCCGGTCAACTTTTCTGATTGACGATTCTGGAGAAAACCGCAGGTCTCAACGCAACTTCGAACTGGCATCCGATCATCAGATCCAGTTCCCATGCGACGGTAGCGGCAAGCTCATCAATCCCGGGCACTTTCAGCCAGACCTTTTCGCCGGGAAGGAGCTTTTCCGGCCAGTCAGTTCGAAAACCTCGTGATGAAACGTCATGCAGTTTGATCGATCCGATCATTCCATTCCCCTGCCGCAGCGTCGGCCCGTCAAGATTGACGCGTGCTCGTTCTTCCTGTCGTTTCTGGGGAATTTCGCCAAGGCTGGTCGTCATGTCATCGTCTTTCAGTGGCATAGCGGCCCAATCCTCTACGCTTTACAGGGGCCGATTGTGGAAAATTGTTGCAATCTTGTCCAGTCGGTTGCGCTGATCCCTACAAGCCAATTCTTATCAAGGCATTACGCAATGGGCCTTGGCCTGTAGGGTGGGACTCGGCACCGCCAATTCAGGGAGCAATGCTGTCCAGACCCCCTTGTGCTCGTCCGGTCGCACTGGTAAGCGCCCGCCCTCTGGCCGCCTTAGCTCAGTTGGTAGAGCATCGCATTCGTAATGCGGGGGTCACAGGTTCGAGTCCTGTAGGCGGCACCAGCAGATCAGTCACCAAAGGCGACACTTGTGGCAATCCTTCTTTCCGCCGTTGCCATGACCCTGATCGTGGGTGTCCGTTATCTCATCGTGAGCGGGACGTTTGCCTGGGCAACGCGCCTGCGGCATCCGGGCCTCTACGCACGTCTCACGCCGCAGATCCGGAGTGAAATCGCTTGGTCCCTGGCCAGTGCCGCGATTTATGGCATCCCGGCGGGCGTCGTCGCCTGGGGGTGGGATTCGCGCGGCTGGACCCTGATTTACCGTGACCTTGGCGCTTACCCCCTTTGGTATTTCCCGGTCTCCATTCTCCTCTATCTCGCCGCCCATGACAGCTGGTTCTACTGGACGCACAGGCTGATGCATCGGCCCTGGTTTTTCAGTCGCGCACATGCTGTCCATCATGCAAGCCGGCCACCCACTGCCTGGGCCGCGATGAGCTTTCATCCCTGGGAGGCCCTGACCGGCGCAATTGTCATCCCGGCCCTCGTCTTCGTTATTCCCATTCATGTTGCAGCACTTGCGGTTGTGCTTTCGGTGATGACGCTTATGGGTGTCACCAATCACATGGGTTGGGAACTGTTTCCGCGCATCATTGTCAGGGGCGTTTTGGGAAACTGGTTGATCACGGCAACGCATCACCAGCGGCACCACGACGAATATCGGGGAAATTATGGCCTATATTTCAGGGTGTGGGACAAGATTTGCGGCACGGATCGCGGCCTTGGGACTTTTGCTGACGGCGACAGTCGCAGCGGCGGAACCATCAAGACTTGATCTCAAGATCGTCGGCCTGCGGAGCCTGAAGGGCAATATCCTCATCTGCCTTACAGCGAATGGACGCGCCTTTCCCAATTGTGCGAAGGACGCCGAGGCCCACAAGATGACCGTCCCGGCTGCAAAGGCAGCATCAGTGTATTTTTCCGACCTTGCACCAGGCACTTATGCCGTTGCTCTTATTCATGACGAAAACGCGAACGGGAAGTTGGACACTGCCCTCATGATTCCGCGCGAAGGGTTCGGCTTTTCAAACAATCCAGCCATTGGCTTTGGCCCGCCTAAATTTGCCGCAGCCCGCTTTACGGTGGGAAGTGGCGAGACGACACAATCAATCAAAATGAAATACATGTTCTGACCCGGCCGCCGCCGATTGCGAACGACCGGGTCAGTCTTTGACAAGGTCAGGCTGCCAGGCGGTCGACCACAGGGAAGTCAATGGTCGTGCCCAGTGCTTCGTTGATATAGTTGGTCAACGTATTGAGCGCGACATGCGCCACGATTTCAACAATCTCGGCATCGCCATAGCCTGCCGCACGAACAGCGTCGACATCGGCCGCTGAAATCGCGCCGCGTTCCGCCGCAACCTTGGCCGCGAAGCGCACGGCAGCATCTGCCTTTGCATCGCTGGATTTACCACGACGGTTGGCAGCAATTTCGGCTGCGTCAAGCTTGGCGAAATTGCTCCCGAGGTAAGTATGGGCCGCGAGACAGTAATTGCAGCCATTGAGTTCGGCGACGGCAAGGGCAATCCGCTCGCGCGTTGCGCTGGCGAGCTTGCCCTTTGCAAGCGCACCGCTGAGGCCGAGATAGCCTTCGAGCGCCGCCGGACTGTTGGCAATAAGGCGAAACATGTTCGGTACGCTGCCGAGTTGCTTGTTGACCGCCTCGAGCAGCGGGCGGGTCGCTTCAGGGGCATCGGCAATCGTGGCGGGGGTCGGGATACGAGACATTTGAACATTCCTTTCATGTGGCGGAAAAGTCCGTCCCGTCCCAATTAATCGCTTAGTTCGGAGTAGATAATTCCAAGAAAATGGAAGTTATTATTCCACTTGGAGCAATTATATCTGCCAAGCCTGGTCGCGCCCACGTGCGCGCATGGCATCGACAAAGGCTCGCGTCGCCGGCGCAGAGGCCCTGCTGGATTCAAACAGCAAATGTATTGGCAGTGGCTCCGGAACGTCCGGTCGCAGCACTTCGATCAAGCGGCCCGCGCGCAGGCCATCAGCCACCTGGTAGCTGAGCAGATTGGCGACCCCTCCGCCTGCTTCTGCTGCGTCGACTGCAGCATCCACAGTGTTGACCAGAAGGCGCGGACGGACAGCGACTGGGTCCCGCCGTCCGCCAAAACGCCATTCGGTCGCTGCGCGTGGCCCGGTTGTCCCTATGAGCTGGTGGTTGGACAAGTGCGCGACCGACTCCGGAACGCCTCTTCGGGCGAGATAGGCCGGGCTTGCCACGAGCATCTGCCGCACTGCGCCGATCCGCACGGCCTTCAGCGCTGAATCAGCCAGTGCCCCGATCCGCACTGCCACATCGATCCCCTCTTCTATGATGCGCACATTGCGATCGATCAGCATCATCTGGATGTTGAGCTCGGCATGCCGGTCCAGCAGTTCCGTCACGACCGGAAGCACATGGAGCCTTCCGAATGCGACAGGCGCCGTCACATAGAACTGGCCACGCGGTTCGGAGCGCGCGCCAGACACTTGCCGCTCTGCTTCGTCGAGCTCACCGATGATGCGCCGGGCCTTGTTGAGAAAGCCGCTGCCTTCATCGGTCAAGGTCACAGCCCGTGTTGATCGATGGAACAGCACGACGCCAAGCCGGGCCTCAAGTTCAGCAATACCACGCGTAACGGCTGGCGGAGAGACCCGCAATTCGCGCGCGGCAGCAGCAAAGCCGCCGCGTTCCGCCACAGCCACGAACATCTCAAGCGTTTGAAGACGATCCACTCATTATTCCATATTCTGAAATAGATATCTTCACAAATGCATGATTATCACACTTCTTGCAACAGGCTAATCCTCTTCTGGCGCGATCGGATCGGCAGGTTGCCCCCTGAGACCGGCCCCATTCCGGTCGCGCACAAGGAGGATTGCCATCATGGCCCAGAATTATGTGCTCACGCTCTTTACCGAAACGGCCCGCGCGCTGCAGGAAGCGGACGGCTCTCGTACTTCTTATGCAAGGATGGAAGCGGGCGCGTCGGGAGAACCAGACCAGCTGACGGACCGGGAAGCCGAATTCATTGCTGCCCGCGACAGCTTCTATCTGGCTAGCGTGACAAGCGAAGGCTGGCCCTATGTCCAGCACCGCGGCGGACCTGCGGGGTTTCTGAAACTGCTGCCTGGCAACAGGTTGGCTTTTGCCGATTATCGCGGCAACCGGCAGCACGTCAGCACGGCAAATCTCACGACCGAGCCGCGGGTTTCACTGTTCCTGATGGACTATCCGAACCGCCGCCGCCTGAAGATTCTTGGCAGGGCGCGCATTGTGCAGGCCAATGAAGACCCTGCCCTTGTCGCGTCACTGATGCCTGACAGTTATCAGGCGATCCCCGAACGGGCCTATGTGATCGACGTTGTCGGTTACGACTGGAACTGCCCGCAACACATTACGCCGCGCTTTACGGAAGTTGAAATCTCGCAGGCAATCCGCCCACTCACAACCGAAATCACCCAACTGCGCGCAGAAATCGAACGGCTGCGCGCGCAGGCTCAAACCCTTGAAAATGGAGACCGGAAATGACCGAACCCCTGACGCGTGGCGCGCACCATATCGGCTTGTCCGTGCCCAACCTCGACAGTGCCGCAGCCTTCTTCTGCGACGCCCTTGGCTTCAAGGTTGTCGGCGAACGACCCGACTATCCGGCTCGCTTTGTCTCGGATGGACAGATCCTTCTGACCCTCTGGCAAGTCGCCAACCCAGAAAAGGCCGCGCATTTCGATCGGCGCAACGCTATCGGGCTGCATCATTTGGCGCTTGGCGTGGAAAACGATGCCGCACTGGACCGGGCGCATGCCCGGGTTTCTGCTCACCCTGGCGTCACGATCGAATTTCCGCCAGAACCGATCCGCGCAGGGGCGACCACCCGTCATTTCATCTGCACGATGCCAGGTGGCATTCGGATTGAATTTGCAACGCCTTTTGCCTGATCGGAGCCGGACATGACCGAAACAAGACCACCCTGCCCACCGTTTACAGCGGAAACCGCCGCCCAAAAGGTTCGCGCCGCGGAAGATGGCTGGAACAGCCGCGATCCGGCGAGGGTCGCCCTTGCCTACACGCCGGATTCCGTCTGGCGGAATCGTGCCGAATTCCTGACCGGCCGCGCCGACATAGAGAACTTCCTGAAGCAAAAGTGGCAACGGGAACTGGATTATCGGCTGATCAAGGAGCTTTGGGCTCATGATGGAAACCGCATTGCCGTTCGCTTCGCCTATGAATGGCATGACGGCAGCGGCCAATGGTATCGTAGCTACGGGAATGAGAATTGGGAATTCGAGGCCAACGGCCTGATGCGTCGGCGAATCGCGAGCATCAATGATCTTGCCATTCGCGAAGAGGATCGCAAGTTTCATTGGCCCCTCGGTCGCAGGCCGGATGATCATCCCTGCCTGTCCGATCTAGGTCTCTGACGATTGCGCTTTTGCGAAAGTCTGCGTTAAGACTCGCCGCACTATCACACCCCCGGAAAGGTGGCTTGATGTGCGGTTCCTTGGACTGACATTGGTTGGCGCACTTTGCGCTTCGCCGGCCTTGGCCGATGACCGGCCGAGACCGCGCGACTATGTCACTGTGGCAGTCGGTGCAGGGACCATCCCAAGCTACACGGGTTCGGACGAGAACATCTTCATTCCTGCACTTCTCGTTCGCGGGCGCATTAACGGTTTTGCCTTTGTAACGCGAGGCGTGAACCTTTCAGTTGATTTGATGCGCGGCCACGCCGGGGACGATCTGGATATCAAGCTTGGTCCCCTTCTCAACTTGCGCAACGAACGCAGTTCCCGGATCAAGGATCCGCAAGTCGCCGCCCTTGGGACCCTGCCCCGCACGCTTGAGGGTGGTCTTTATGCAGGCATTTCCAAGACGGGTGTCCTGACGAGCGAGCATGACCAGATCGGCGTTCGCGTCTCCTATCTGCATGACATGCTCGGCAAACATGGCAGCCATGTGATGACGACGTCTTTCGAATATGGCACGCCGCTTTCACGCACGACATTTGTGGGGGCGCAAGCCACAGTTACATTTGTAGGCAAGGGCTTCGGCCGCACATATTTTGATATTGATCCCGCAGGCAGCACCGCCAGCGGACTGGCCGCCTACAGCGCGGCGGGCAGCAAGTCCGGTGCTTCAAAAATGGCTTTCACCCTTGCCGGGGCAAAGTCGCTATCTGGCGATTTGCGCAAGGGATGGGCCATCGTCATTGCCGGACAATATGGTCGTGTGATGGGCCGTTATGCCCGATCTCCCATTGTGGCGGATGCTGGTGACGCCAATCAATGGCTGGGCGGCCTCGGCCTTGCGTACACATTCTGACAACCGTCACACACATGCGCTGACCACCACATCCGCAATTTGACATTGCAGGACAGCAACTGCACCTTGCGCACGAAATTCGGCAGCGGCTTGCATGGCCCGGCCAGAATTTTGGGGGAGAGGCACACGCCATGTTGAGCGACAGACGCCGCGCATTGCTGATACTCAACGGAGTAGGCCTGCTACTTACAGCCCTGTTCATCGGCTGGTTCTACATATTTTTCCTGTTGGGCGCGATTGACCTCTGGCCATTCGTCCGTGACGTCCCGGTCCATATCGCAAGCGACCGCCGGGCATGGAACATGGCGCATCTTGAAGCCATCACGAACGGCACCTTGCTGATCGCGATCGGCGCTGCCGGCAATTATATCCGGCTGGGCAATCGGGCGCAGTCCTGGCTGTTCTGGTCATCGCTTGCCTTTGCCTGGCTGTTCACATTGCCGGCTTTCGCGAACGCGGCCTTCGGGACGCGCGGTCTGGAATTCGGTGGCGGACCGTTCCCCGGCGATGTCACGATAAACAACATCATCTTCTTGTTCGGCTGGCCGCCGATGATCGGTGTCCATATTGCCTTCCCCCTGCTGTTTTGGGGCGTGTGGCAACATGTCCGGCACATGCGGGGCGGAGGACAATGAGCGGCACCGCTATTTTGGTTCGCCGTATCCCCTTTGCCTTCGACGAGAAGATCGATCCGGCCTGGCATCCACTTCGCCGCGAATGGAGCCATATGGTCAACGGCGCGTCGCTTGCGATGCCCTATCTCGAGCCCTTCCTGATCCGCACGGTGACCGAGGCGTTGAAGCTTGTCAGCAAGCTAGACCTCAAGGCCGATGTCCAGGCCTTCATCGGGCAGGAAGGCGTGCATTTCCAGAACCACCGCCGCTACAACGAGATCTTGAAGCAAAGCTATCCCGAACTGGCTGATGTCGAAGGAGAGCTCGAGGCGGACTATCGCCGTTTCCAGCAGCGCAGCCTGCGCTGGCGCCTCGCCTATACCGCCGGTTTCGAGACAATGACGATGGGGATCACCGAATGGCTGATCCATCAGCGATCGATCCTGTTCGGCAATGCAGACCGGTCCGTCTCCTCGCTGGTCCTTTGGCATATGGTCGAGGAAACGGAACACAAGAACGTCGCCTTCGATCTGTACCAGAACCTGTGTGGGGATTATTGGCCGCGCGTCTGGGGAACCTTGTTCGGCGCCTGGCATGTCGCCATGGCCTCCCGCAAAGGGTACAAGCGCATGCTCGAACGCGATGGCCTCTGGCGCAATTGGCGCAGCCGCTTGCGCCTTTATGCCATGATCGGAAGGTTCGCATGGCATGCCTCGCCTGCCATCTTGCGCTCACTCCTGCCGGGCTATCATCCGGCGGGTATAACCGATCCCGACTGGGTGGCGCGCTGGGCAGATGCTTATGCCGGCCTGCCGCCAGGCGATATCCCTCTGCTCGACACGTCCGATCCGGAAATACCGGCTCGCTTCGCCGCTTGAACTGGACCCGACCGAAGAATCCTTCTAGCATTAGGCCATCCCCGGGGAGTCATGTGACTGAGAGGGGCTGGTAACGCAGCCCGACCCGCCGAACCTGATCCCGTTTGCACGGGCGGAGGGAGGGAGTGGCTATGATCGCCACGCTCTTGCTCCGGCAATTGAAGGAGCATGATTATGGCCGACCTGCACGCCCCCACAGAACTGAAAGTCACGACCGGGGCTATCCGGGGGAGCCGGAAGATTCATGTCCCGGCGGCAGCAGATCCCAATGTGAAAGTCGCAATGCGCGAAATCACGCTTGAGCCTTCAAGCGGAGAGCCGCCGGTCCGTGTCTATGACACGTCTGGCCCCTACACGGACGCTGCCGCCACGATCAACATCATGGCTGGCTTGCCGCAGTTCCGCCGGGACTGGATCATGGGCCGCGGCGATGTCGAAAGCTATGATGCACGTCCTATCCAGCCCGAGGATAATGGACAGCTTGGCCCCGACCGGAGTGGCGGCGTTGCGCGCTTCCCCAAGGTCGTTGATCGGCCGCTTCGCGCCAAGGCCGGAGCAAACGTCTCCCAAATGCATTATGCCCGCAAGGGGATCATCACGCCGGAAATGATCTATGTTGCGGAACGCGAAAATCTCGGTCGCGCGCGGCTGGCAGAATATGTCCGCGACGGAGAAAGCTTTGGCGCGTCCATTCCCGACTATGTCACGCCCGAATTCGTCCGTGACGAGGTCGCTCGCGGCCGCGCGATCATCCCGTCCAACATCAACCACCCGGAAAGCGAGCCGATGGCGATCGGCCGCAACTTCCTTGTCAAGATCAATGCCAACATCGGCAACTCGGCGGTTGCCTCCGATGTCGCAACCGAAGTCGACAAGATGGTCTGGTCGATCCGTTGGGGCGCAGACACGGTCATGGACCTCTCCACAGGTCGCAACATCCATGACACGCGTGAATGGATCATCCGCAACAGCCCTGTCCCGATTGGCACGGTGCCGATCTACCAGGCGCTGGAAAAGGTCGGCGGCGTTGCCGAGGACCTGACCTGGGAGATTTTCCGCGACACGCTGATCGAGCAGGCCGAGCAGGGCGTCGACTATTTCACGATCCATGCAGGCGTCCGCCTGCCTTATGTGCCCCTTGCAGCAAAGCGCGTGACCGGCATCGTCTCGCGCGGTGGCAGCATCATGGCGAAATGGTGCCTCGCGCATCACAAGGAGAGCTTCCTCTACGAGCATTTCGATGACATCACCGAAATCATGAAGGCCTATGACATCGCCTATTCACTGGGCGATGGCCTGCGCCCCGGCAGCATTGCGGACGCCAATGACGAAGCGCAGTTTGCCGAACTCTACACGCTTGGCGAACTGACCCACCGCGCGTGGCAGCAGGACGTCCAGGTGATGATCGAAGGCCCCGGCCATGTGCCGATGCACAAGATCAAGGAGAATATGGAGAAGCAGCTGGAAGTGTGCGGCGAAGCGCCCTTCTACACGCTCGGGCCGCTGACGACAGATATTGCTCCAGGCTATGACCATATCACCAGCGGCATCGGTGCCGCGATGATCGGTTGGTACGGCACAGCGATGCTCTGTTACGTCACACCCAAGGAGCATCTGGGCCTGCCCGACCGGGACGATGTGAAGGTCGGCGTTGTCACCTACAAGCTTGCCGCTCATGCAGCAGATCTCGCCAAGGGCCACCCCGCCGCAAAGGTGCGCGACGATGCGCTTTCCCGGGCACGCTTCGAATTTCGCTGGCGCGACCAGTTCAACCTCAGCCTCGATCCAGACACAGCGGAGCAGTATCACGACCAGACACTCCCCGCGGAAGGCGCCAAGACTGCGCATTTCTGCAGCATGTGCGGCCCGAAATTCTGCTCGATGAAGATCAGTCAGGAAGTGCGCGAATTCGCGCGGCTGCAGAACCAGCCAGCCGGAGATTTCGTTGCAGCAGAGGCCGATGCGGGGATGGCCCAGATGAGCAAGGTCTATGACGAGACTGGCCGCGAGCTGTACATGGGCGCGGGCGACCGCGAGCATGACTGATCAGGCAGGGAGTTCCCGATGACGCAACCGACCTACCGCGTGGAATTCGTGGAGCGCACCGGCCTCAAGCGGCTTGAGGAAGGGCGCGGCCATGCAAAGCTGCTCATGCCGCTCAAGGGCAATGAGAACCATGTCGATGTGCTCTATATGGGTGCCTATACCGTGCTGGCGGAGGCGGTGGCGGCCATCCCCGGCATTTCGATTCTCGATACAAAGCGCTTCTACCCGATCATCAAGGACATCTACGTCTCGTTCAAAAAGACGGCGGCGAGCGACGTGACGGCCGAATTCAGCCTCAGCGAAGCCGAACTCGAAACCCTTCTGGCTGATCTGGAGCGCAAGGGTTCGGCTACCTATGTCGCCGAATTCCCGATGCACGATGCGGACGGAACCGAGGTCGCGACCGGGCGCGTGACCGTGAAACTGCTCTCGCACGGGTGGAAGGGCTAACACCTCCCCCTTCCTGAAAAGACTGTCGTCACAACAACTTGTAGGCGAGTCCTGAATTGGGACGGATGGAATGGCGGGGTTGTGCTGGGCCAGATCTGTCTTCAACCTCACATCAATGGGGTAAAATCGAAAATTCGATTCGCTTTAGAGTCGAGAATGAGGGGGCACTATGAATTTGACGACAAGTCTTAAAGCAGCCGTGGTATCGGCGTTCATGTTGGGCGCGGCCAGCGCTGCAAACGCAGCAGTCGTGGTTGACCAGTCCAACATTGCAGTCGCGCCGAATGGCGGTTCGATCATCTACCAGATCTTCGGATCGCCCATCAACACCAGCCCCCCGGGCACAGCTCTCAACTTGATCGAGGCCCAAGGCATCCAGTTCGTGACTGCCGGAATTTCCGGCGTTCTGGCTGCAATTGACCTCCAGATGAGCCGTTTCAATCCGCTGAACACCGGCGGCGCCTTTGAAGTTGTGATCGCCAACAACGTGACATTTGACAATGCAGGCATTGTCCAGTCCGGCAACATCCTGGGCACGGCATTCGCCAATGTGTCTTCGCTTGCTGCGGGACAGGGCGGGATCGTCAATTTTGATCTGAGCGGTCAGAACATCTCGTTCAACGCTGGGGAGCAGTTTGTCATTGCACTTCGCAATCCGAGCGGAATCCAGGGCGTCTTCGGCTGGGCCGCGGGCACCTCCACGGACGCACCGGGGGTGCCGTTCAATGTCGCAAACTTCACGCCGATCAACTATGCGGGCGGCAATGCATATCGGGGAACAGCGCCGCTCAACTCGCCGAACATGCCGTTCGCGCCGCACGTTGATCTTGGCTTCCGCACCTACGTCAATTCGGTGCCTGAACCCGCAACCTGGGCGATGATGATCGTGGGCTTCGGCCTCGTCGGCGGTTCAATGCGCCGCCGCCACACGCTGACGGTCAAGTTCGCCTGACTTTTAAAAAGCGACCAAGCAAAAATTGGCCCCGCCGGCACGCTGGCGGGGTCTTTTTTTGCGCCAAACACTCCGTCAGGCCCATCTGGACTGTGCAGCCCGGCATCTCTAGGATCGCGCCGGTCGACGATCCGGACGGCAGTGCCCCCCGCCCCAAACGGCACCGGGGCAAAACGGGGGATAGGCCATGCGCCAGATTTCAGCCAGCATAGTCATCGCAGGGGCACTCGTCTCGGCCGCAATCTATTTCAAGCCACCGCCGCCAGCACCCCGCTACGCAATGGACGTGCCCGGCTACCGACTGGATACGCTAACCGGAGAGATCGATGCCTGCCGCCAAGACGGCACAAGGTGCACCCTTGCTGCCCCGCCAGTCGAATCGACCCTTGTGGAACACGTCGTCGGCCATGTGGTCGACCCGGCCAAATAGTCATCCTGAGGGATGCAGACGATGAGTGACTGGCGCAGCGAAACCCTGGCCAAGCTCCGCGCGCTCATAAAGGCCGCTGACCCTGAGGTGACGGAGGACGTCAAATGGCGCAAGCCCTCCAACCCCGCGGGCGTTCCGGTGTGGGAACATGGGGGGCTGATCTGCACTGGGGAAACCTACAAGGACAAGGTCAAGCTGACCTTCGCTCAGGGCGCATCGCTCGATGACCCCGCCGGTCTGTTCAACGCCAGCCTGGACGGCGGCACCCGCCGCGCCATCGACGTGCGCGAAGGCGAAACCGTCGACGCCGAAGCGTTGAAGGCGCTGGTGCGCGAAGCAGTTGCATTCAATCTTGCGAAGAAGGGCTGAGCGCCCGCAACGGCTCCATCGCCTGCACCACATAGCGCGCCCACACGTAACGCCAGGGCACGATGAAGTAGGCGATCACGATGCCAATGCAATCGGTGAACAGGCTCTCGATATCCGGCGTCCACTTCCCCGCCATCCACGCGCGGCCTGCGATCAGCGTCAGCCAGATCGTCTTCCACGCAATCTCATAGAGCATCAGCGGCAACATCTGCAGCGGATAGCGCACGCCGATCAGGCTCAGGAGCGCAAGCGCGGCCAGCATCGATTTGGCGAGGCCGCGCATCACGGGCCAATCCGCGGATTCGAACAGCAATTGGGACCAGACCACGCTGCCCATCACCAAGGCCATCAGCAGGAACAGGAATCGCATGGCATTGATCCGCCACAAGGCAACCGGCGGAAATTTCGCGTCGTCACGGGCATTCATGGCATGTCCTCCCATTGGCTCGCCTTAGTGTATTAGTGTTATATTACACCAAGGCTGTCAAGGTCCGGCCCGTCATGAAGCCACCAATCACCCAATTCATCCCGCCAACGTGAAAATTCGATTGCTCCAAGTCGCGCGCGCCTGCAGACTTGTCCCCAACAAGCGGCCCATTGATGCCGTCCGCCAGGGAATTGCCGGATGAGGACACATTACGTCATTTTTGCAGCGCTTGCGCTCGCCACGCCGGCTTGGGGCAAGACCGACATCCCCGAGCATGCGCGATGGGCGGCGACTGCCCAGCGCATTGAGATCACGCGCGACGATTGGGGCATTGCCCATGTCCACGGCCCGACCGATGCCGATGCCGTCTTCGGCATGATCTATGCCCAGGCCGAGGATGACTTCAACCGGATCGAGACCAATTATCTCGTCGCACTCGGCCGGCTTGCCGAGGCCGACGGCGAAAAGGCGATCTGGCAGGATCTGCGACAGCGCCTCTATATCGATCCGGCAACCCTGCGGCAGCACTATGCCACCAGCCCGGCGTGGCTGCGGGCGTTGATGCAGGGCTGGGCCGATGGCCTGAACTATTATCTGCTGACCCACCCGAATGTCCGCCCGCGCGTCATCCGCCATTTCGAGCCCTGGATGGCCCTCGCCTTTTCCGAAGGATCGATCGGCGGCGACATAGAGCGCATCAGTGTCGGCCAGCTTGCTGCCTTCTATGGGCGCAAGCAGCTTGCCCTGAAGGAGGAGGACCCGCGCGCCTATCAGGAACCCAAGGGATCGAACGGCATCGCCATTGCTCCGTCGCGGACGAAGGACGGGCATGCGCTTCTGCTGATCAATCCGCACACCAGCTTCTTCTTCCGGTCCGAACAGCAGGTGTCGAGCGACGAAGGGCTGAACGTCTATGGCGCGGCGACCTGGGGTCAATTCTTCATCTATCAGGGGTTCAACGCCCACGCTGGCTGGATGCACACGACGAGCGGTGTCGATTCCATCGACGAGTTCAGCGAGACGATTGTCGAACGGGGAGGCAAGCGCTTCTATCGCTATGGGCGCGCGCTGCGCCCGCTGACGGTGAAGCCGATCACCCTGTCCTACCGTTTGCCCGCCGGAGGGTTGGCGACCCGCCGCTTCACGACCTTTGCCACCCACCACGGCCCGATCACGCGCGCGGCCAATGGCAAGTGGATTGCCTTTGCGCTGATGAACACGCCGGTGGCCGCGCTCGAGCAGAGCTTCCTGCGGACCAAGGCCAGCGACCTCCCGGGTTTCCTGAAGGTTGCCGAGCGGCGCGCGAACAGTTCAAACAACACGCTGTTCGCCGATGACAAGGGGGAAATTGCCTTTCTCGTCCCGCAGTTCGTGCCGAAGCGCAATGATCGCTTCGATTACACACGGCCCGTCGACGGCAGCGACCCGGCGACCGATTGGCAGGGGTTGCACGCGATCGACACCTTGCCGAAGGTCACGACGCCGCCCGTCGGCTGGGCGATGAACACAAATGACTGGCCCTGGTCCTCGGCCGGCCCCGACAGCCCCAAGGCAGCCGCCTTCCCCCGTTACCTCGATACTGCCGGAGAAAATCCGCGCGGCCTGCACGCGAACGAACTTCTGACGCCTGCCACCGGCCTGACGATCGAGGGCTTGCGTGCCATCGCCTTCGATCCGCACCTCATTGCCTTCGATCCGCTGATTCCCGGGCTGGTGTCTGCATGGGACGCGCTGCCCGAGGGGGCCGAAAGGGCAAGGCTCGCGCGGCCCGTCGCCCTGCTCAAGGCATGGGATCGCCGCTGGGCGGCCGATTCAGTGGCGACATCGCTCGCCATCTTCTGGGGCGAGGCATTCTGGGGAGATACGATCCCCGATCTCGATCTCGAATCCGCCGGGCTCACTCATTACAAGGCGATGGAAGCTGCATCCCCGGCGCGCAAGCTGAAGGCGCTTTCGATTGCGATCGACCGGCTGACCGCCGACTTCGGATCATGGGAAGTGCCCTGGGGCGATATCAACCGTTTCCAGCGCAACGACGGCGCGATCGTCCAGCAGTTCGATGATGCGAAGCCAAGCACGCCGGTTGCATTTGCCTCCGCACAATGGGGGTCGCTCGCGTCATTCGGCGCCCATGCCTGGCCGGGAACCAAGCGCTATTACGGAACCAGCGGCAACAGCTTCGTGGCCGTCGTCGAATTCGGGGACCGTGTCCGGGCCATTGCCGTCACGGCAGGCGGAGAAAGCGGCGATCCGGCGTCGAAGCATTTCAACGACCAGGCAACGCGCTATGCCACCGGCAACCTGCGACCCGTATATTTCTGGCCCGAAGACTTGGCGGGCCATGTCGAGCGCAAGTATCACCCGGGGCAATGAGACCGCCCACATTTGACGATTGTGAGGAGACCAGATGACGAAAGAGGCCTTCACTGTTGCCTATGGCGGGCTTCCGCTTGAGGGAGAGGCGCGCGACGGGGAGTTGACCTGGCAGACGCTGATCTGCGCCGATCGCACGCCCAGCGGCTCGCTTGTGGTGGGCGTTGCCGAATTTCCCCCCGGCGGCCATCTGAAATTCCACCGCCACGATCCGTCCGAATTCTATTTCTGCCTTGGCGGCTCGGCCGTGGTGCATGCCGATAACAAGACGATGGAACTCAGACCCGATGTGGCCGCCTTCATCCCGGGCGGCACCGAACACGCGATCGTCGCCGGGCCGAATGGCCTGAAGCTACTCTACGGCTTCGCGCGAGACAGCTTCTCCAGCATTGAGTATGATTACACGGGCAGGCCACTGGCCTGATCTGGGCGAAGGCCCTCTACCGGTCCATGGCGGCTACTACTGCATCCGGCTTGCCTATTGATACCGTATAAGGTATCAACAATGACCAAGGCGGACAAACTCTTGCGCGCGATGCGACGCAATCCGGCAGGCGATTGGTCGATCGAGGACGTGCGAAGAGTGTGTGATGGATTGGGCTGGGCCTGCCTGCCACCTTCGGGTGGAGGATCGCATTGGAAGGTCGTCATTCCGGGCTCGGAGGCGATCCTCACGATCCCATCGCGGCGGCCTATCAAGCCTGTCTATGTGCGCCTGTTGATGAACTACGCAGAGGCGAACGAAGATGGCGGCTTTGAAACAGACTGAATCGGGATACGCGATACTTGTCGAGCCGCTGTCTCCGGCGAATGGCTGCGGCTGGCTGGCGACTGTTCCGGCGTTGCCCGGCTGCACAGGCGACGGCGATACGCCGGAGGCGGCGCTTGCCGATGCAGAATCCGCTATCGTCGAGTGGATTGATGCAGCAAGGCAATCGGGCCGCAAAATTCCCGGACCGCAAGCCGCCGGGCAATGGCGGCAAAGGGTGCCCCGGTCGCTTCACGAAAAGCTGAAGATTGTGGCGGCGCGCGAAGGCGTTTCCTTGAATGCCTATGTCGCGAATGTCCTCGCAGAAGCGGTCGGGCGTGCGGCATAGTCCGCCTATATGGGCGAAGAGTCCGGCACACCCGCGCCGCCCGATCTGAAGTCGCTCGCCGCCGCACTGGGCGTCGAACTGCCCAAACCGGAGGAGGAGGAAGACGAGGATGAGGACGATTTCGTAGATGTGCCTGAACGCCCCGGTCCGCCCAATTACTGGTAACCGGTTACCGGAACGGAATGACAAGTTTGACAAGTTCCGCGGCTTCGCTCACCTCTCCCTCTGTGGGAGGATCGCGATCATGGCAGTGATGCGTTCGGCATTTCGGGGCGGCTGTCTGCTTGGGCTAATCGGATTTGTCGGCGGCTTTGTCGGGCCGATCATCTTCACGCCAGAGGCCAATCAGGGGCCCTTGCTCGGCATCTTCATCACCGGCCCGCTCGGCTTTGTGATCGGGTTCATCTCGGCCGGTGTGGTCGAATTCATACGCAGTCGTTCAGGAGGATAGACATGACGGAATTGGTGGGCGGATGCCTGTGCGGCGCGATCCGCTATCGCGCAGAGGCCGAACCGGTGATGCAGGGCATCTGCCATTGCACGCATTGCCAGAAGCAAGCGGGCAGCGCCTTTTCGATCGTCATGGGCTTTCCCAACGGGACGGTTGCCATAGAAGGCACGCCCAAGAGCTATGATGACAGTGGTGACAGCGGCGGGCGGGTTGAGCGTATCTTCTGCCCGAACTGCGGCTCCCCGCTTTTCACCAAGGCGGATGCAGCGCCGGACCTGTTCTTCATCAAGGCCGGGACGCTCGACGATCCATCACGCTTTGCCCCGGCGATCCACTTCTATGCGCAGACCAAGCTGCCCTGGGTCGAAACCGGCGACGTGCCTGCCTTTGAGCGCATGCCGGGCTAGGGTCTTGAATCGTCGCCCCTGCGCAGGCAGGGGCCTCTGCGGCAGTCAGTGCCAAGGCCTCTCACAGGCCCCTGCCTGCGCAGGGGCGACGGTCAGGCTAGGCAGGACGCTTCAGAACCCAACGAACCGCGCCGCTTCGGCCACGGACTTGCGTTCCGAAACGACGGCGTTGGCGGGGAAGCTGTCGTCGGGCCAGCCGAGTGCGACGGCCTTCATGATGACCTGATCCTCCGCGATGCCGGCATGTTCGCGCACCACGGGGGACTGCATGATGCCCTGGCTGTTGATGACGCAGCCCAGTCCGCGCGACCAGGCGGCGTTGACGAGTGCCGTCGTCACGGCACCGCAATCGAAGGCGGTATCGTCGCTGTCGGCCAGCTCCCGGTCATAGGTGATGATCACGCAGACGGGCGCATCGAACTGGCGGAAGCCGCGCAGCACCCAGTCCTGCCGGGCTGGCGCATCGTCGCGGGCAATGCCCATGGCGCTGAACAGCTGCTTGGCAACGCCGACCTGCCGGTCGCGGTGGACACCGGCAAAGGCATGGCCGGTGCGGAACTCGCGGGAATGCGGGATGCCGGCCAGGTTGCGCTCGGTGTTGCCCTGCCGGATCCGGTCAAGCGGCTCTCCGGTCAGCACGGTGAAGTTCCAGGGCTGGGTATTCATCGAAGACGGCGCGCGCATCGCGATCGCCAGGATCTCCTCGATCAGTTCGCGGGGAACCGGATCGGGCTTGTATCCGCGAATGCTCCGCCGGCCCAACACAACATCATCGAACTCCATCCTTCACCCCTGATCCAGTTTGTCTCGCCCGTCGCCTTACGCAAAGCCCGTCATTGAGCAAGCCCTACTCGACATTCGCTGACCCCGGTGCCAGTCTGCCGGCATGCGCGAGAAGGAACTCAGGCTGGCCCTTGTCTGTTATGGCGGGATCAGCCTTGCCATCTACATGCATGGCGTCACCAAGGAAGTGTGGCACCTTGTCCGCGCCAGCCGTGCCTATCACAGCGGCCTGACGCCCGGCACCAAGGTCGAAGCGGTCTATGTGGAGCTGTTCAGGCTCATCGAGAAGACAGCGCATCTGAAGCTGCGCGTCCTCAATGACATCATTGCAGGCGCCAGCGCCGGCGGCATCAACGGCATCTTCCTTGCCAAGGCCATCACCAGCGGCCAGTCGCTCGATCCGCTGACGGACATGTGGCTGGACAATGCCGATGTCGACAGGCTGCTTGATCCCGATGCGCGGCCGATGTCCTCCTTCACCAAGTTCTGGGCCACGCCGATTGCCTGGCTCGCGCTCAGTCGGCGTGGCGGAACGGTTGACCGGACGGTTGCTGCCGAAGGCCGGGATGAGGTGCGCAGCAAGCTCTCCCGCTTCGTCCGCGCCCGCTGGTTCGAGCCGCCGTTCGGCGGTCCGGTCTTCACGAACATGCTCCTTGACGCGTTCGATGCCATGGCTCGGTCGAAAACGGAACGACGCCTCCTGCCCGCAGCCCAGCCGCTTGATCTGTTCGTCACGGTGACAGACTTTGCCGGGCATCCCGAAACGCTCCGCCTGCACAGTCCAAGCCACGTCATCGAAACCGAGCACCGGCTGACGCTCTCCTTCACGGATCGTGCGGCGCGCGGTACACACTTCGGTGACGTTGCGGCACTGACCTTTGCCGCGCGCGCGACGGCCAGCTTCCCCGGGGCCTTTCCGCCGTTGAACGTTTCAGAAATTGATGGCGTGCTGGCTGATCGCGGACAGACCTGGCCGGGACGGTTCGAGTTTCTCGCCAGATCACTTCCTGGCGTCAGCAGCAAGGCAGAAACGGCAATCCTGATTGATGGTTCAGTGCTTGCCAACGCGCCGTTTGGCCCTGCAGTCGAGGCGCTGCGGGATCGCCCGTCGCGCCGCGAAGTGGACCGGCGTTTCGTCTATATCGATCCGAAGCCCGGCATGCGCTCAGTCCGGCTGACGAAGAAAGGCAAGGCTGAACTGCCGGGCTTCTTCGCGACCATCTTCGGGGCAATGTCGGACATTCCCCGCGAACAGCCCATTCGCGACAGTCTGGAGGCAATCGAAGGAAGGTCCTCCCGGATCCGGCGCATGCAACGCATCATCGACGCGATGCGCCCTGATGTTGAAGCGGCAATCGAGGCCATGCTTGGCAGGACATTCTTCCTCGACAATCCAACGGCCGCCCGACTCAAGAATTGGCGCAACAAGGCGCAGGAACGCGCCGCGCGCGACGCGGGCTACAGCTATGCAGCTTATGGCCACGCCAAATTGTCTCATATCGTTGAAGAGATTGCAGCACTTGCCGCGCGTCAGGATCCCGAACTGCGTGGCCACCGTTTCGACACGCTGAGACAGTCGCTTTGGGATGAGGTCCGCCGGCGCGGTGCGGACATGATTACGCTCGGTCCCGGAAAAGGCGCCAGTACTGCTGCCATCCAGTTCTTCCGCGCGCACGATTTGAGGTTCCGGATCCGGCGACTGCGCTTCGTCTTGCGGGCTATTGATGCACTTCAGGTCGATGGTCGCGTTGCAGAAGACGATGTGGAGCCGCTGCGGGATGCAATCTTCAAACTGCTCTCGCGCTACCTCGACCGCGAAGGCGTCGGTTTCTATGAATTGCTAAGCCATGATAACGCCGCAGCAATGCTCGATGATATCGAAGCGCAACGCGGCCTGACAGAGCTTGATGCTGAAATCGATGCGGAATTCGCTCAGGCCATCGGCAATTGTCCCAAATCGTCGCGCCGCACCATCCTCTATGCGTATTTGGGCTTCCCTTTTTACGACCTCACGACATTGCCCATGCTGCAGGGCGAAGGTCTGGATGAATTCGACCCGATCAAGGTCGATCGCATTTCGCCAGAAGATGCGACCGCGATCCGCAAAGGCGTGCTCGAAACTCTCAAGGGAATTCAGCTTAACAGCTTTGGTGCGTTCTTCAGCCGGTCCTATCGCGAAAATGACTATCTCTGGGGGCGGCTACATGGCGCCGACCGGCTTTTCGACATCGTGATTTCCAGCGCAGGCATTGACCCTGAAGAAGCCACTGCGCTCAAACGCGAATTGCTCTATGCCGTGCTGGATGAGGAACGCCCGAGGCTTCTCCACATTCCCGACCTGTTCGAAACTCTGCAACGCGAGATTGCAGCCGGGCCGGTTGCGGCCTAAGTCATATTTGAGGGTCAACAATAAGATGGGTAAGCGATGCAATTCCTGAAGACATTGTTCTGGGTGCTGATCGCAGTCGCAGCGATGCTGTTCGCATTCAACAACTGGAGCATGGTTACACTGAACCTTTGGGGCGGCCTGCAGCTTGATACACGGCTTCCAGTCTTGCTTTTTGCGGCGTTCCTCATTGGTCTGGTTCCTGCCATGCTGATCCACCGCGCAACGCGGTGGAGCCTGAAACGCAGGATCAATACTATGGAAAAAGCATTGGCTGAGGCGGTAAATCCGGCGCCGCCCGCTGAAAGAATTGCACCTGCCGGGGCGATACCGCCCGGTGCCGCACCTATTGCAGTTCCCCCGGGGGTTGCATGACATCCAAGATTTTCGTCGCGCTGGACACGCCAGATCTGGATCGAGCAAAGGCGATTGCAGCAAGTGTGAAGGGCCATGTTGGAGGGATCAAGCTCGGCCTTGAGTTTTTCTCTGCCAACGGGCGAGCCGGTGTCCGGGAAATGGCTGCTTTGGGCCTCCCGATCTTCCTTGACCTCAAATTGCACGACATTCCCAACACTGTGGCAAAGGCAGTTCAGGCCCTGCGGCCTTTGAAGCCTGCCATCCTCACAGTTCATGCAAGTGGCGGCAGAGCAATGATGGAAGATGCCAAGGCCGCTGCGCCGGAAGGCACAAAGGTCGTGGGCGTCACAGTTCTCACAAGCCTGGACGGAACTGACCTCCAATCAATCGGCCTTGATGCAGATCCCCATGCGCAAGTCGAACGTTTGACACTTTTGGCAAAGGACGCGGGTCTTGATGGAGTCGTCTGTTCGGGAAATGAAGTCAAAGCTGCTCGCAAGCTCTGGCCCAAAGGCTTTTTTGTCGTTCCAGGCGTGAGGCCTGCCGATGGAAGCGCAGGTGACCAGAAGCGCGTCGTCACTCCGCGTGCGGCCCTTGATGCCGGCGCCTCGATCATAGTCGTCGGACGTCCCATCACGCAGGCAGACAATCCAGGTATTGCCGCCCGCGCAATCGAAGCCACTCTCTGAGCCCATGCCTGTAAAAACGAAGATTTGCGGGCTCAAGACGCCTGAGACCATTGATGCCGCCATCAAGCACGGCACCAGTCATATCGGGCTGAATTTTTATCCTCCCAGTCCACGCAGCATTTCCTTCGATGAGGCGCGTGCGCTTGTTGGGCCAATTCCCCACCATGTCCGGCGGGTCGGCGTTTTCGTCGATCCCTGCAATGCGCTGCTTGAACAGGCGATCGAGGCAGGAAATCTCGACGTAATCCAGCTTCACAAGACAACGCCGGGTCGGGCCGCTGCGATCCGGGCGCAGTGCGAGCGTGAGACGTGGAGCGCAATCGGCATCCGCACTGCCGACGATTTGAAATCAGCGGCCTTCCATATTGGCGCGTCCGATTTCCTGCTTTATGACACATTGCAGCCGGATGATGCAGCTCTGCCCGGTGGAATGGGCGTACGCTTCGACTGGACCCTGCTTGCTGGCTTCGTGCATCCTATGGCTTGGGGTCTCGCAGGTGGATTGACTCCCGACAATGTCGCAGAGGCTATTCGGGTCACCGGGGCTCAACTGGTCGATACATCATCCGGGGTAGAATCTGCTCCGGGCATCAAGGATGTGGACAAGATCGCTGCGTTCCTTAAAGCAGCCGCCAGATTATGACTCTTTCAAACTCTCTTCGCACCGGTCCGGACGAACGCGGGCATTTTGGCCAATTTGGTGGTCGCTATGTCGCCGAAACGCTGATGCCACTCATCCTTGATCTTGAACGCCACTACGAGGCCGCCAAGGTCGATCCTGCCTTTGCGTTGCAATTTGACGATTTGCTCGAACATTATGTCGGTCGCCCTAGCCCCCTCTACTTTGCGGAAAGGCTGACTGAAGAGCTTGGCGGGGCAAAAATCTACTTCAAGCGAGACGAGCTCAACCACACAGGTGCCCACAAGATAAACAACTGTATTGGCCAAATCCTGCTCGCAATGCGGATGGGGAAGACCAAGATCATTGCAGAAACCGGCGCAGGCCAGCATGGAGTGGCTACGGCCACCGTTGCTGCCCGCTTCGGACTGCCCTGCACAATTTTCATGGGTGCACGCGATATTGAGCGCCAGCAGCCGAACGTATTTCGGATGAAGCTACTTGGTGCGGAAGTGCATTCGGTAGAAAGCGGATCGCGTACACTGAAGGACGCAATGAATGAGGCGCTGCGGCATTGGGTCGCGAACGTGAGCGACACGTTCTATATTATCGGAACTGCAGCAGGCCCCCATCCCTACCCCGAACTTGTCCGAGACTTTCAGTCCGTCATCGGCCGGGAGGCTCGCGAGCAAATATTGAAGCGCGAAGGTCGTTTACCAGACCTTCTGGTGGCAGCAATTGGCGGCGGTTCGAATGCGATTGGACTTTTTCACCCGTTCCTTGACGATCGAGAAGTCCAAATGCTTGGAGTCGAGGCTGCGGGGCATGGACTCGACAAAGAGCATGCTGCGAGCCTTGCCGGCGGATCCCCAGGGATCCTGCATGGCAACAAGACATATCTTCTGCAGGATGAAGACGGACAGATCACCGAAGCGCACAGCATTTCCGCAGGCCTTGATTATCCGGGTATCGGTCCTGAGCACAGCTGGCTCCATGAAATTGGCCGAGTCCGATACGAAAGCGCGACCGACATTGAAGCTTTGGAGGCATTCAAGCTCGTGTGCAGACTGGAAGGCATCATTCCGGCGCTCGAACCCAGCCATGCGATTGCTGCTGTCATGCGCATCGCCCCCAAAATGGCCAAAGATCAGATCATCGTCGCCAATCTGTGCGGACGCGGCGACAAGGACATCTTTACAGTGGCAGAGGCGCTGGGGGTCACGATATGACCCGCTTTGCGTCCGCTTTTGGCAAGGGGCGCCCCGTCATTGCGGCATTTGTGACGGGTGGCGATCCAACACCCAGCCATACTTCGGCGATCCTCGACGCGTTGGTTGAGGGTGGTGCCGATGTGGTCGAGCTGGGCATGCCTTTTACCGATCCAATGGCTGATGGTCCGGCGATACAGCTGGGCAATCTGCGGTCGTTGGGCGCAGGTACAACAACAGCGGACCTGTTTGCGATTGCCAGGAATTTTCGTGCCCGCCATCCAAACGTGCCACTGGTTCTTATGGGCTATGCCAATCCAATGATCAGACGCGGGCCGGATTGGTTCGCCCACGAATGCACATCGGCCGGAGTCGACGGTGTGATCTGCGTCGATCTTCCGCCGGAGGAAGACGATGACCTGGGCCTTGCCCTGCGCGCAGCTGGCGTCGACCTCATTCGTCTTGCCACGCCGACAACCGATGCAAGCAGGTTGCAAGTCGTGCTCAATGGAGCTTCGGGTTTCATCTACTATGTTTCGGTCGCCGGTATCACGGGGCTCCAGCAAGCCACGTCTGACAGCATCGCAGGGGCAGTTGCTCGGCTAAAGGCTGCGACATCACTGCCCATCGTCGTCGGCTTTGGGATTCGAACTCCCGAACAGGCTGCAAAGGTGGGTGCCGTTGCGGATGGCGTGGCGGTCGGCACCGCGATCGTAGAACTGGTTGGAAAACATGGCGCAAACGCTGCGGGTCCGGTTAGGGACTATGTCGCCAGCCTGAGGCACGCTATGGATGCTGCCTCCAAGGAGAACGTCGCATGAACTGGCTGACACGCGTCCGCAACGCCATTCCATTCATTGCCAAGCGCGACACGCCTGACAATCTCTGGATCAAATGTTCCGGCTGCGCGCAGATGATCTTTGCGAAGGAATTCGAGGACAATCTCTCGGTTTGCCCTGTTTGCAACCAGCACGGCCGCATTGGCCCCTCGACCCGTTTCGAGCAATTGTTCGATGAAGGCAGCTGGATCGTGCTCAGCAATCCACGTACTGTTGAAGACCCCCTGAAATTCCGGGATTCAAAAAAATATGTTGATCGTCTGAAGGCAGCCCGCGCCGAGACCGGGGAAGCGGATGCCTTGATCAACGCACAGGGCCGGATCGAAGGGCAGCCGGTCGTTATCGGAGTCCAGGATTTCGCGTTTATGGGCGGATCGATGGGTGTTGCCGTTGGAGAGGCATTCATCACCGGAATACGCGCCGCCATTGCAGCCAATTGCCCTTATGTGATTTTCACAGCATCGGGTGGCGCGCGCATGCAGGAAGGCATTCTCTCACTGATGCAAATGCCCAAGATGACCGTGGGCGTGCAGGAACTCCGCGACGCCGGCTTGCCGTATATTGTTGTGCTTACCGACCCGACTTCGGGCGGTGTAATGGCCAGTTATGCGATGCTCGGCGACGTGCATATCGCTGAGCCGAAAGCTACTCTTGCGTTTACCGGGCGGCGCGTGATCGAGAACACAATTCGCGAGAAGCTCCCAGATGATTTCCAGACTTCTCAATATCTGCTCGATCATGGCATGCTCGACATGGTCGTGTCTCGCCGCCACTTGCGGGAAACCATCGCAAAACTTATCGGCTATCTGCAGCCACAGGGAGTGGCGGCCTGACGTCTCGTGGCTGACCACGCAAAAAGCGATGATCCAGCTGTCCAGAAACAGCTGGACAGGTTAACGATGCTTTCGCCGGGACGCGACGTTCTTGGCCTTGAACGCATATCAGAGTTGATGTCACGTCTTGGCAATCCTCATCGGGATCTGCCCCCGGTGTTTCATGTCGCCGGCACGAATGGCAAGGGGTCGACCTGCGCCTTTCTTCGCGCCAGCCTCGAAGCAGCAGGCAAGACTGTCCATGTTTATACAAGTCCACATCTTATCCGGTTCAATGAACGCATAAGGGTTGCAGGCCAGCTGATCGGTGACGTGAAGCTCGCGCCATTGCTCTCCGAGGTACTCGACTGTTCGACCGATATTGCGCCAAGTTTTTTCGAGGCAACGACGGCTGCCGCCTTCCTCGCATTTGCCCGTACGCCAGCCGATGCCGCCATCATTGAAGTCGGATTGGGCGGAAGGCTTGATGCAACCAATGTGATCCCCGATCCAATTGTCTGCGGGATTGCCCAGTTGGGGATCGATCACCAGGCCTTTCTTGGCGACGATGTTGTGACGATTGCCGGAGAAAAGGCCGGGATTGCAAAACCAGGCGTTCCCCTTGTGACAATGAAGTATCCAGCAGCAGAGACCGAACGGATCACCAGAGTCGCGTCTGCGGCTGGGGCTCCCTATTATCCCAAAGGGAGTGATTGGGACGCCATCTCCTATAATGGCCAGCTCCACTACCGCGATGAATCCGGCAAGCTTTCTGTTCCCCTGCCTCGCCTTGCTGGCGAGCATCAAGCACAGAATGCTGCGCTTGCCATCGCAATGTTGAGGCACCAATCAACGATAGGCGTACCCGAGGCAGCAATTCGTGCCGCAATGGGGTGGGCAGATTGGCCTGCCAGGCTCCAGCAATTGAGCGATGGGCCTTTGACCCATATCCTGCCGAGAATGACGGTCTGGATCGATGGCTGCCACAACCCCGCTTCTGCGGAAGCGGTTGCCGGTCAAATCGACGCGATTTTGGGCAAGGACGAACCCTTGCACATTGTAACCGGTGTGTTGGCAAACAAGGATGCCGAAGGCATATTGGCACCCTTCATCAATCGTGCGACTTCATTCCGAACAGTCCCGATCCCGGGTCACCCTCACCACCCGCCTGCAGATTTATCCGCTTGGTTGCGCCGCCAATCTGTTACCGCCGAACCGGCTACGGACGTGGCCTCTGCGCTGCGTTCGCTAGCAAAGTCGGACGTAGAATCCGGTGCGGTCCTGATTCTTGGATCGCTCTATCTCGCTGGCGAAGTCCTCAGGGAAAACGGGGAAGAGATAGCATAGAATCTCTGCCGCTGGCGATTGTGAACCCGCTCCTCGAAAAATGTTCAAGATTGAGCCGCGCGAGATTTCAGTTTGGCTCTTGCTGCTCGCCCGCATCCCCCATCGCGCTATCGACCAGACCTTTGCGCATCATGATCCAGAAAAGCAGGATGCCGGGAACTGCAAGTGCAGTCGTCAAAAGATAGAAATCCACATAGCCAAAACTCTCGATCATCGCCCCTGCCGTCGTCCCGGTCAGGAACCGGCCAACCACGCTCGCACCGGCCGAGATCATGGCATATTGAGAGGCTGTAAAGCGCAAATCGCACAAGGCGGCAAAATAGGCGACGACCACGACACCGCCATAGCCACTGGCAAAATTTTCGAACCCTATCGCCCCAGCCATGCCCAAATTGCTGTGCCCAGCGGCAGCAAGAGCCGCAAAACTGAGGTTCGAAACTCCCATGAGCACCAAAGCAAGGAGGACCGCTCTTTTTAGGCCGAGCTTGGCGTAGATTACGCCGCCAACAAAGATGCCGATCAGATAGGCCCAGAATCCAACGCCAACATCATAGAAGGCGATTTCATCATTGCTGAACCCCAGATCATCGAACAGCAACCGAAACGTCAGATTGGCCAAGGTGTCGCCGATCTTGTGAACCAGAATGAACATGAGAACCAGAAATGCGCCCGTCCGTTGGAAAAACTCCTTGAACGGGCCGATGATCGAAAACCAGACTTCTGCCAGTCCCTTTTTTTCGATCACAACGACGTGCCGTGAAGGTTCCCCCATTATCAGACCGGTCAACATTGCAGGCAACGCGAGCGCTGCACAGGCCATATAGGCCGCAGACCATCCCATTCGCGCTGAAACGACAAGTGCAAGTGCGCCGGCCCCCGCTGAGCCGATCCGCCAGCCATATTGCGACATTCCGGAACCGACGCCAAGTTGATACGGTTGGAGGGTTTCAATCCTGAAAGCGTCGATCACAATATCAAATGTAGCTCCCGCTACACCGACCAGAACTGCAGCCACGACCGTCGCACCGATGTTATCGGCCGGATCGACAAGCGCCAGATTGACAACTGCTGCGATGACCATAGTACCTGCAAAAAGCAGCCATGAAACACGTTGGCCAAGTGCTCCGATGATTGGCAATCTGACGCCATCAACGATCCATGCCCAGAACATCTTCAGATTGTAGACCAGAAACGCCAGGGTAAAGGCTGTTACAGTCTTCTTGTCGATTCCATCCTGGGCCAGCCGCGTGGTAAGCGTTGCGCCAATCATTGCGTAAGGGAATCCTGACGAAATACCGACGAAGAATGCTGCCAGTGATTCCTTCTCGAAATACTGACTGACTGATCCCCAGAGGGATCGCTCCTGCAACGTTACGGATTGGCTGGTTTCACTCAACGCACTTGCTCCCGGCTCATTTTCGCGCAAACCTAGCGCCAAATTCGGGTAAGGATAGCCCTGTCATGACCATGCTCTCACCCACTGACGGCCAAATGGCGCTGGCACAGCAAATTGCTGAAGGCGCTGGCCGGCCAAACCGCGGCATTACGCATGTATCAGCCAGCCGTTATGTCGATCCCGCATGGTTTGCGCAGGAGAAGGCGGCACTGTTCGATACATTGCCTCAAGTCATTGCCCCATCTGCGCTTTTGCCAGAGCCGAATATGGCCGTCCCGCACGACAGCACGGGTCGGCCGCTGCTCCTGGCACGTGACAAGACTGGCAAAGCACATGTCTTCCTGAACGTCTGTCGGCATCGCGGTACGCGTCTGGTCGAAGGTCTGGACACCGTTTGCTCCAGCAGGATTGCGTGCCCCTATCACGCATGGACGTACGCGCTTGATGGCACGTTGATTGCCATGCCGCGGCCTGAAACTTTTCCTGGTCTCGATAAGGGAGAATATGGACTGAAGCGTTTGCCAACGCATGAAGCGGGCGGGCTGATCTGGTTCTCACCAGTCGAAGATGCAGACTTCAGCGAAGCAGCGACTCTAGGGCGGGATTTTGACGCATTCGGGATGGCTGGCCTTCATCTTTTTGCGAGACGAACTCATGATGTACCTGCGAACTGGAAGCTGATCATGGACGCTTTTCTCGAAAGCTATCACGTCACGCGGCTGCATTCCGAAACAATTGGGCCCTTTTTCAAGGACGGGATAACGGCAGCCGACATGATCGGCGGGCACCAGCGATCAGCGGTCGGGCGCGCAGCCGAACTTGCAGATATCGACATGGGGAATTGGCCGCAGTTACGATCCGCAGTGACCTTTGCCTATTCGCTCTTTCCTGCGGCGGAAGTCGTTGTCAGCCCGGACTATGTGAACCTGATGGTCATGATGCCTCAGGCGGTCGATCGCACATTGGTCGAGGACTTCATGCTCATTCCCGAAGCACCTCAAACGGAAAAGGCGCAGCAGCATTGGCAAAGGAGTTGGGACCTGCTCGACGGCAGTGTGTTTGGGTCAGAAGATTTCCGGGCAGCTGCGTTGGGGCAGGAAGGTCTCACGTCCGGTGCCGTAACGGAGCTGACCTTGGGCACACTGGAAGGAGGCATACGCCAGTTCCATGATGCAATAGAGGGGCGGATTGGTCAGATATAGCGCGCAGCTGCAATTCTTCCGCCAGGACCTTCCCGAAACAATAGAGCATAGCGGTCTGCGCCAGACTGCTTCATGAGCCTTGCGGGCACAGTGAACGTGGCATTGCCGCCGAACCAACGCCCCACATCGTTCTCGGCAAGCACAACATTGGTATAGCGAACTGCGCGGCCGCCATTCTCGCCTGCTCCAATCCTCACAATTGCAGAGCTCTTGAGCGCGACCACGATGACGGACGCATTTGTGCTGACGCGTTGATCGATCATGATTGTGCGCCCGCCATCAGCCGTTGCACGCGCGGAAACCGTCGGGCCCGGCCTTTGCTTCTCGACCTCAATGAGGCGCCGCAACTTGCCTTCGCTTGAGCCTACGGCCGCCATTCGCCCCTGCACCATAGCCTGCGGAGTATAGACTCCTGACCCTTCGCCGCCACGCGCTGCATAACTGCGCTGCAATATCGTGTTTGCCTCGCGGGCCAGCGTGTCCTTCCAGCCAAGGCTGTCCCAATAAGTTACTGGCCGCGTGATGGCCACAATGTTGGGCTCCTTTGCCAGCCTTTCGATCAGAGCATCTGCAGGCGGGCAAGATGAACACCCCTGGCTCGTGAAAAGCTCGACTGCGACTGGTGTCATTTTAACGAAATTTGCGGGGGGTGGGGCTCCTGAGGAGACTGCAAGAAGGGTAGAAAGCAGGACGACAAGACGCATGGCAAATCTCACTAAACAAGTCTAACGGCGTTCGCATGAAACGTCATTCCGGTTACACGGCCCGGCCCCCAAGTGCCCCAAAAGCGGATCCTCGCGAAGAACAGCGCATTGCGAAGCTTCTCGCACGCGCAGGTATCGCTTCGCGGCGCGAGATCGAGCGGATGATTTCGGAAGGCCGTATTGCTCTCAACGGCGTAACGATCGAAACGCCCGCGACACTTCTCAAATCCTTGACCGGCGTGACCGTCGACGGAAAATCCGTAAAGCCGCCTGCCGCCGCCCGGCTCTTTCGCTACCACAAACCCACGGGGCTCCTGACTGCAGAGAGAGACCCAAAGGGCCGGCCAACCATATACGACCGCCTGCCGAAAGGCCTCCCTAGGCTGATGCCAGTTGGCAGGCTTGACCTGAACACGGAAGGGCTATTGCTGCTCACGACCGACGGTGAACTCAAGCGCCAGCTCGAATTGCCGGCAACCGGAGTCACCCGTTCCTACCGAGCGCGGGCCTACGGCAACGTCAGCCAGGCACAACTGGAAAGCCTGATGATGGGCGTTGAAATCGAGGGCATACGCTATGGCAGCATCAATGCGAACCTTGAACGGCGCACCGGTGCCAATGTCTGGATCGAACTCAGCCTTGCGGAAGGGAAAAATCGCGAAGTTCGGCGGGTGCTGGAACATTTGGGCCTAAAGGTCTCGCGACTGATCCGGACAAGCTATGGCCCCTTTGTGCTGGGTGATCTCCCTGCCGGGGGCGTTGATGAAATCAAGCAGCACGAACTTGTGGCTTTTCGGAAATCCCTGTGAGAATCATTTCGGGTCAGTGGCGCGGCCGAGTAATCGTCGCCCCCAAAGGCGAAACGACACGGCCCACTGCCGAAAGGACTCGGGAAGCTCTGTTCTCAATGCTCCTCAGCCGCCTTGGTAGCTTTCAGGGACTTCGTGTCGCAGATCTTTTTGCTGGCTCGGGCGCCTTGGGATTAGAGGCGCTTTCGCGCGGGGCAGTTATGTGCACCTTTGTCGAACAGGACCGCCAAGCTATTGAAGCTTTGCGAACGAATGTCTCCGCACTCAAAGCCGAGGCTGATATTCGCGCGCAATCAGCAACCACGCTTGCGCCTTCGAGCGAGCCATATGATTTGGTGATGATCGACCCGCCTTATGGCACAGGAGCCGGCCAAGTTGTGCTCGACCGGTGCAAGCGGCTGGGCTGGGTCGGTCCGAGCACTTTGATCAGCATAGAGACCGGACGGGCGGAAACTGTCACCGTACCAGGCTTCCTTGTCGAAGCGGAACGGGTACATGGAAAGGCAAAGATTACGCTGTTGCGACCCTCCGCTCAGTAATCAAAACCCAATGTGATCGTTGGACCGGAGCCGGGTAAGGCATTGCCGCCAATCCTCTCTCGCCACTCTGCGGCCACCCTGAAAGAAGTATGAGCAACCCGAAAGCGGGCTGCGATTGTTGGCCCGAGGTCCACTCTGGAAACGCCTGGCTGTGCTGACCCAGCCAACACTCCGCCAATCCGCAGGCCCCCCTTTTCAAAGTCCAGCAGTGCATGCTCTGCCCGCAAAGCGCCATCGACAAAGCCATCGCGGCTCTTCAATCCAACTGCACCCGCCTGAACATAACCCGAGAAAAGCAACTTGGCGGGGATGTGAACGTCGTCGAAGCCCGTCGCAACTAATGCCGCCACGGCATTACGTCCCCCTCTGTCCAATCCAACCCGACGTTCAACGATAAGCTCGACCGGAACCCGACCTGATCTCTTAAGCGCAAAGCCAAAGCCGGCTTCTTTGCCTTCTTCTAAAATGATGGGTGCAGAAATGCGGCCGCTGGCTGACAAGGAAAACTGGCCAGAGCGAATGATCTGGCGTTGAGCGCGCAATCCAATTTGACTCCCGCCAAGCTGGCCATTGGTAGCGATACCAGCTTGTCCGCTACCTGTTCGAAGAAGCGCATATCCGGAAAGCTGCCAGTTTCGGGAGACTTTATCAAATTGCGGTGCACTCCTCGTTGTATGGGTCGAACCCCATTTGGCCGGCATTGTTTCAGTTGGCTGTTCCTGGTCCCTGACATCAAAATCTTGACCAGTAATTGGCAATTGCAAGCCATTGTTTTGCCCAGATCTTAGAGATTGTGCGTCGGCAAAATGAAGCATGCTGCCCGTCATGTGCAGGAAGGACAATGGAGCGTTGACGTCAATTTTGTCCGGAATATCAGGCTTGGACAATAGAGTGGCCAAGGCAACTGAAGCCAAATGATCTCTTTTGGGAAGCGGCAGCTGAGGCGGCCCGGCAGAGAAACTGAGTACGGAAAGTCGAACGACAATCCAGCCGAACACAAGCGCGGCAAGATTGACTATTGCAGGTGACTTTGCGCCCTTCATCACATTCTAGAGGGAAAGACATGCATCGTCTTTTCCCATTTAATCTGCCCCGTACGCCGCGCCGAAAGATGAATCCGAACCGCTTCGAAGGCTGCCAGTATGCCTATGAAATTTGAAATGAATACTCGAGGAATTGAAAGGGCGGCTTCTCGCCAACCATAGTATCTCCAAGTGCACAATGATCGAATGGCGAGGCGCCACATTGCCATGCCAAAATTGACCAATAGCAGCCCACCCAAAACGCCATCCGGTGCGAAGAGCTGCAGTCCAGATATGCCCTGCAAGAGCCAAATCACCATCACATTGAGCAGAGCAAGATATGCTGCAACAAGGATGACTGCCGAAACGAGGCCCCGGCGATCTCTCGCTCGCATCCAGATTTCGGACCATCTGCTGCCCCAGCCTAAACGCATCCACCCTTCGAGCCCGATCCCTGCCATCCATCGCGCCTTTTGCTTCACTGAACTGGCCAGCTGATGTGGGAAATAGGCCTGGGTGCAGACGAATCCTGGTAAAGATTTGTCAGCTTCAACAATGAACGCGGAATTGAACCCCAAATCTCGCAGCCTGAGTCCCAATTCATAGTCTTCTGTCAGGCTGTCTTCCGAAAACGGCTCTCCGCCGCAAATCGTCGCGAGCACTTCAATTACATCCCGCCTGAACATGCAGCCAACGCCAGCCGATGGCAGCGCTGCTCCAATGGCCTGGCGGGCGATCATGGTTTTGCCATGCGCCTCGGCAAATTCGTCACAATAGTGGCCGCTGATCCATAAGCTTGCCGGATTTCGGAGCGGATAAACAGGCAACTGGATCATTGCGAACGCGGTTGCCCTGCGTCGAAAGACATTCACTTCGTCGGCACTAATGACATCTTCGGCGTCGTGCAGGATGATGCCTGCGAATTTCCGGCGGCGTGCCTGCTCGAAAGCCAACAAAGCGCGATACAAGTTGTTGAGGCAATGCGCCTTGGCCGTGCCACCTTCGCGGTCAACCAGAACCAGGGAGATTTTTTCCCCCTCGCGTTTCCGGACCACCGAAATTGTATTTGGATCATTGGGATAGCAGCCCACGAACATGTGTACGTCATCCCCAGTATAGGAGATCAACGCTGCGTCGAGCATCTGGCCGATGACATCGGCTTCGTTCCAAGCCGGAACGAACACGGCAAAAGGGCCAAGTTTGTCAGCTTCAAGAGAAACTGGTGAGCCCTGCGATCTGGCCGTCAATCGCCTATGCGATACCCGGACCCAGAATGCGACGAGATCGAGTAAAATTTCAGATAATGATCCAAGGAAAATACCTACACCCGCAAACAGGGCAAGTTCGCGGAAAGATATTTCCAGGAATGAAAAAACTTCGGACAATTAAAATGATCCATGTGATGCACCCATTACTATGATCCAAGTCAAGTAATTGGTTGCACACGCACCCTAGAAAATTTTTGTGGATATCGACGGCGCCCCTGAGAGCACTGGCATCCAAAAACTTGAAACCGGTGTTCACCACAATGACGGAAGATTGTTTGGAGTTGGCGATGCTGAATTGGGATGATTTGAACTTTTTCCGATCCATCGCACCGGAACGAAGCTTCAGAAGAGCAGCGGCCAAGCACAACCTGTCCGTGAATACGATTCGATCCAGAATTGACCGACTTGAGAAGGCACTCGGCATGACGCTTTTCCAGCGAAGCCGGGATGGCTTGTCTCTAACCATCGAAGGTATGACCGCGCTCGATGTCGTGCTCGAGATGGACTCTGCAATCGGTCGGCTTGCACCTCGCGCCAACAATGCGCAATCAACTGGTGGTGAAATTCTGTCCTTATATTGCACTGAAGGCATTGGTGAGTTTTTGCTTGCGCCCAAGCTGCCAGCCCTGATGGAGTCGATCGCGAGTAAGATTTCGCTCCAATGCGATGCAGATCAAGATC
Source organism: Aquisediminimonas profunda (assembly GCF_019443285.1). GTDB lineage: Bacteria > Pseudomonadota > Alphaproteobacteria > Sphingomonadales > Sphingomonadaceae > Aquisediminimonas > Aquisediminimonas profunda. Next base: position 2,191,056 of record NZ_CP080327.1, on the reverse strand, counting down.
GCATTCATTCGACTGATCGCGACATTTGCATTGGCTTCGCGCGGCCGACCAATCCAGAAACGATTGTCTGCAAGCTGGCAACAATCCGCTTCATTCCATGTGCTTCTGAGGCCTATCTTGATCGCTTCGGCAGGCCATCATCTATGGAAGACCTTGAAGGCCACCGTTTCATTTTGCAGGAATCCTATGGTCTAACTGAGGAGAGCATGCGGCAAATTTTCGGGAATGAACGGGCAGATCGCCTAATCGCTGCAAAGACCAATGGCATCAATCTTCTCCATCGCGCAATCGGAGCGGGTTTTGGTATCGGGGCACTACCAAGCCATCTTTGCGACTTGGACACCAACATCGAAATTCTTGACCTGCCCATCGTTCAAAATTCCGACCTCTGGATGTCCTTCAATCGCATGTCGATGTCATCGCATTCGAAACGCAACGCCATTGATTGGATAAAGCAATGCTTCCAACAAATGGCTGCACCCGCGAGTGCAAGCGATAAATTGGCTGGGATTAAGATTGTCGAAAGCGGAATACACAATCAAAATGCAGTTTCAGAGGCAATGAAGAAAATGCTGGTGCCGGCTGCAGGGGACTATCCCACCGTGCTAGAAACGCCTGATTTCCGTTACCTTAGTCATCCCACGGGCGATTGATGTGCCCTGTTCTTGTGCCTCTTTTCGTCCCGACTTGCAAGCCGATTGAGCTAGGAGACCTTAGGTAGTTCGAGGTCGACATGATGGCTCATGCTGCTATCCTATCGAACAACAAGCATCTCAAAGAAAACAGGGGCAACGTGGCAGTCGATCTTCAGGACCTTTCTCGCCGTCTATTTCAGACCGCCAATCAACTCTGGACAAATACCGCGCTTCGGCCGGATCAATACGCGCAACCCGTGCTGGCACTTATTGCCCTTCGTCAGATGGAGACCAAGTTTGACCTTGTCGGACAGGAATTGGCGAAAACCTTTACCGGCCGGTTGAGCCCAGCTCCCAGTGATTACCAAGGGCGCGGCGCAGTGTTTCTGCCGGACAATGCACGCTTCTCCTACCTGCTCGGGCTGCCTGAAACATCCAATCTGGCAGAGGCCCTCAACGAGGCCATGAAGGGCATTACAGAGGCCAATCCGGACCTCGCTGGGGTGCTGCCTCAGGGCTATGGATCGTTGCCTGACAGCGTCCTGAGAGAGCTTATGCGGCTCCTTGCGCCCCTTAAGATCGAGGGGGACGCCTACGGCCTCATCTTCGAGTATTTCATGGGCCAGTTCGCCTCAGCCTTCATGCAGAAAGGTGGGGAATACTTTACGCCGTCGTCCATCGTGAAGCTGATCGTCGAGGTCATCGAGCCCTATCACGGCAAGATATTCGATCCCGCTTGCGGGTCAGGCGGGATGTTCGTCCACTCTGCAGAGTTCGTCCGCCGTCATCATAAAACACCTTCGAGGGAGCTGAGCGTTCACGGCACCGAGAAGATGGCAGACACGCAACGGCTCTGCCGGTTGAACCTGGCGGTCCATGGCCTTTCCGGGGACATTCGGGAAGCCAACAGCTACTATGAGGACCCGCACGGCATGGTCGGCAAGTTCGACTTCGTGATGGCAAATCCACCCTTCAATCAGTCCGAGGTGGATCGGGATCGGTTGGTCAACGAGGCCGGGAAAGTCGACGCGCGTTTCCCTCTTGGCATCCCTACGACGAACAACGCCAATTACCTCTGGATCGGCATGTTCTATGCAGCGCTTAACGAGACCGGCCGTGCTGGTTTCGTCATGGCGAACAGCGCAAGTGATGCCGGGGGTTCTGAAAAGGAGATGCGGCGCAAGCTCATTGAGAGTGGTGCTGTCGACTGCATCATATCCACATCGCCAAATATGTTCTTTACAGTGACATTGCCGGTGACCCTCTGGTTTCTCGATAGGCGCAAGGCAATGGGGCCGAGGGGAGATCAGGTGCTCTTCATCGATGCGCGGCACATCTTCCATCAAGTAAGCCGAGCCTACCGCGACTTCACTCCTGAACAGATCGAGTTCTTGGGCAACATTGTGCGGCTTTGGCGGGGCGAGGAGGTCGAAGTAGAAGCAGGCAGCGCGGCACTTGTGGCTTCAGCTTTCGGCGGCGAGGGATACCGGGACGTTCTAGGGCTTTGCAAAGCCGCCAATCGGGCAGAGCTCGCCGCTCTAGACTGGAGCCTAAATCCTGGCCGATATGTTGGTGTGGCCCTTGGCGAGCAGCGGGACGATGAGGATTTCAAAATGCGGCTGGAAGCCCTTCAAGAGGAGCTAGAGGGGCTAAACGCCGAGGCGGCGCGGCTGCAGGCAGTGATCGCGCAGAACGTCGCTGAGGTGTTGGAGGCATGAGCCACTTTCCATTAGCTCCGCTCAGTGAGCTTGCGGAAGTCAATCCGAAAACCAAGCTTGCAAAGGGCAACGACCATCCATTTGTTGCGATGGAAAACGTCTCGCCAGGACGACGTTATGTTAAAGCGCAGGGACATCGTTCATTGGCTGGCGGGGCTCGGTTCGAACCAGGTGATACGCTGCTTGCACGGATTACACCGTGCCTAGAGAATGGTAAAATCGCTCAATACGACCCATGTGGAAAGGCAGGATTTGGGTCCACCGAGTTCATAGTCCTTCGCGCGAAACCTGCGGTCGCTGATCCTGGATTTGTTCACTACCTGGCAGTTAGCGAGGACGTACGAGCACCCGCTATAGCCAGCATGTCTGGGGCATCGGGAAGGCAACGAGCGGATGCCAAAGTTGTAGCTCATGCACTCGTTCCAGCCCCTCCCCTCGACACCCAACGCCGCATCGCGTCCATCCTCGGGGCCTATGACGACCTGATCGAGGTCAACCGGCGGCGCGTGGCGTTGCTTGAGGAGATGGCGCGGGGCCTGTTCGAGGAGTGGTTCGTCCGCTTCCGCTTCCCAGGGCATGAAGATGTGCCGATGGTTGAGATGGCCGAGGGGGTGTTGCCGGAGGGGTGGAGAACTATGCCTCTCTCTGCAGTGGCATCCATTAATGCACGATCACTTAGGCCAGCCCAAGCGCCGAAAACGATCGGCTACATCGACATAGCTTCGGTTGCTCCCGGTGAGGTCCAGAACGTCTCATGGATGCTATTTTCCGATGCACCTGGTCGAGCGAGGCGGATGGTGGCGGATGGAAGTATCCTATGGTCAAACGTAAGGCCAAATCGGCGGTCATTTGCCGTGCTAATCGACCCACAAATGCATACTATTGCTTCTACCGGCTTTACAGTCATCGACGCGCTATCCGTTCCCTTTTCATACCTTTACCATTGGGTAACGACAGATGCGTTTGTCGGGTATCTAGTTGGCCACGCCACGGGAGCGGCGTATCCGGCTGTAACTTCTGCGACGTTCGACCGCGCTTTGGTCGTGGTGCCCTCAGGCCAGGTATTGGCAGACTTCAATAGGTTTGCTGAACCGACGTTGAGACTGGTTGAGAAAATACGTCGAACTAGTCGCTCTTTGGCTGCATCTCGCGATCTCCTCCTCCCTCGTCTCATCTCAGGCCAGCTTTCAGTGGAGGTCGCTGAGCAGCAACTTGAGGAAGCCGCCTGATATGGCCCCTTCCCTTACTGGCCTTGTTGCCTCTGAGGACGGTATCGTCGAACGCCCTGCGCTAGAGTTGCTGCAGGAACTTGGCTGGTCGCATGTAGACCTCTTCGATGAAGCGCCAGGACCCAACAACCCCACCGGCCGCACGTCGTTTCGCCAGGTTCACCTGCCTGCGCGACTGAGAGCCGCACTCACGAAGCTAAACCCTGGAATGCCCGAAGAGGCGCTGAAGCAGGCCGAAGCTCTTCTCACGCAAGACCGCTCGGCTAAGCTTGCGATGGACGCCAATAGGGAACTTCGGAACATCCTCATCGATGGCGTTCCCGTGCAGGTGCGTAAGGACGATGGGCGCTTTGAGGACCTTATGGTCCGCGTGATCGACTGGCTCGAACCGGCCGCGAACGATTTCCTGGTGGCCAGCCAAGTCTGGATCGAGGGCATCCTCCACAAACGACGTCCGGACACGATCGGCTATGTAAACGGACTACCACTGATGTTTGCCGAGTGGAAAGCTCCCACCCAGCCCCTGGCCGAAGCCTATGAAAAGAACCTCCGCGATTACCGCGACACTATTCCGCACCTGTTTGATGCGAATGGCTTCGTCATCCTGTCGAATGGTGTCGAGACGGTCATGGGCGGCAGCCATGCGCCCTACGAGGTATTCGCTCCATGGAAGCGATTGGAAGAAGGCGGGCCCGAAAGCATCGGCCTCGAGACCATGCTCAGGGCGACCTGTGAGCCATCGCGCTTCCTGGACATTATCGAGAACTTCCTGATCTTTGAGGAAGCCAGAGGGGGACTTCGGAAGATCGTCGGCAAGTATCATCAGGTGCTTGGGGTCAACCGCGCAATGGAGGCGGTACGGCACATCGGAGAGAATAGCGGACGCCTCGGTGTCTTCTGGCACACCCAAGGGTCCGGCAAGAGCCTCTCGATGGTGATGTTCGCCGAAAAGGTCCTGCGGCGCTTGGGCGGCAACTACACGTTCGTCATCGTCACTGATCGGACAGAGCTCGATGATCAGATCGCAGGGACCTTCGCCGCCACGGGCGCACTCACTAAGGACATCCGTCAGGCTCAGGCGGGCAGCCGGGCACATCTGAAGGAGCTTTTGGCGGGCAATGAGCGTTACGTCTTCACGCTGATCCAGAAGTTCTCGACGGACGACCGGGAGCCCATGCCGGTCCTCTCGGAACGGTCCGACGTCATTGTCATCACGGACGAGGCTCATCGTAGCCAATACGATCAACTCGCAGCCAATATGCGGTCGGCGCTTCCCAACGCTTCCTTCTTGGGCTTTACGGGCACGCCACTGATCCAGGGCGAGGAGAGCCGGACCCGAGAAGTCTTTGGCGACTATGTTTCAATCTATGACTTCGCTCAGTCCGTAAAGGACGGCGCGACGGTTCCCCTCTATTACGAAGCCCGCAAGCCCGAGCTGCAACTCAACGCTGATGAGCTTCGTGAGGAGATGGACGCGCTGCTTGATGAGGCGATGCTCAATGAGGACCAGGAGGCAAGGCTGAACCGCGAGTTCGCCAAGCAATACACGCTGATCACCAATCCAGACCGACTGGACAAGGTTGCTGACGACGTGGCGCTCCACTTCGCGCTCAGAGGTTATCGAGGCAAGGCGATGTTCGTGGCGATAGACAAGGCCACTGCCGTCCGGATGCATAACAAGGTCAAGGCAGCGGTTGTGCGACTGATCGCTCAGGACGAAGTGCGGCTCAAGACAGCCCATGAGGCAGAAGGCGCTGCAATCGCCGAGCGGCTAACCTGGCTACGTGAACTCGACATGGCGGTGGTCGTCAGCCAGGGGCAGAATGAGATCGACGACCTCAAGAAGAAGGGTCTCGACATCCTCCCCCACCGCGAGCGGATGCAGAGGGAAGACCTTGAGGCCAAGTTCAAGGACCCCCAGGATCACCTTCGGCTGGTCTTTGTGTGTGCCATGTGGATCACTGGGTTCGACGTCCCGACGATTGGCACGGTCTACCTCGACAAGCCGATGAAGAACCACACGCTGATGCAGACCATCGCGCGGGCCAATCGCAGGGCCGAGGGGAAGACTGCTGGCGTCATCGTCGACTATGTGGGCGTCTTCCAGAACCTGCAGAAGGCACTCGCTGTCTATGCCGGAGCGGGGACTGGTGACGCCACACCCATCCAGGACAAGAAGGCCCTTGTGGAGGCTCTTGAGGGGGCACTGGAGGTCGCCCAGGCGTTCGTTAAGCCCCTTGGCGTGGATGTGGATGCGGTGATGGCCTGCAAGGGCCTTGAGCGCCTTAAGCTCGTCAGTCACGCAGTGGAAACCCTGGTCGCACCAGACGAGCGTCGGAGGGAGTTTCTGCGGCTCACTGGGGGCGTTGTGAGGGCCTACAAGGCACTATTGCCGGACGAGCGGGCTGCACCCTATCTGCAGCCTGTAGCGGTCTTCCACACGCTTGGAGACGCTGTTCGGGCCAAGCTTGGACCGACCGACATTTCGGCCATATCGGCAAAGATCGCAGCGTTGCTCGACGAGAAGATCGAAGGCGTGGCGATCCTCACCCCCATCGTGGAAGGAGATGGCGATGGAGGCCGCGTAGACCTCTCCTCGATTGACTTCGAGAAGCTCACTGATCTCTTTGCAACCACGCCAAAGACAGCAGCCGCAAGACTGCGCGAGGGTGCCGAAAAGAAGGCCCAGGCCATGGCCGAACGCAATCCAACTCGGCTGGACCTTGTGGAGAAGCTCGAGACGCTGGTGGCCTCATACAACTCCGGGTCAATTGATGCGGAGCGGTTTTTTGCGGCGCTGAAGGCTTTCGTCGACGAAATGGACGACGAGGAGCGCAGGGCAGCCCGAGAGGGCCTGAGTGAGGATGAGCTGGCTATCTTCGATCTTCTCACCCGGCCGGAGCCAAAGCTCACGAAGGCGGAGGAGGTGTCCGTAAAGGCCGCCGCAAGGGAGTTGCTGGCGAAATTAGCACAACTCCTGGACGCGATTGATTGGACAAGGGGTCAGCAGACGCGAGGGGCCGTGCTCTCGGAAATTCGAAGCACTTTGGATGCGAAACTTCCGGAAGCACCATATCCCCAGGACATGTTGTTGACCAAGATCGACGCCGTCTGGGACTTTGTTCTCAGAAGATATGCAGAAGGAATAAGGGCCTAATCAGGCCTCGAAAGGGAACGTTGAGTGCGTATCATAAAGCCCGTGTCCGGGCGGAAGGCAAAGGCTGATGCCGCCGTCAGATTCGCCGAGCAGACCGCCAGACAAACAGGAGAGCACAAGACGGTAACGTTTAGGCTCGGCCAAGACGATCCGACGCCTGCGACAGTGCCTGCGAAGCCCCGGAAGGTGGGAACAAGCGGTATCATGCAGGACGCATTGAGCGATGCATTTAAGGCTGCGGGCCTCGAGCCCCCGGCTATTCCGCCCGAGGCTTCCAAAGCAGAGCGGCCACGCTCGTTATCCAATCCAAAGACCACTCATTTGCAAAGTGTCAAGAAGTCAGCAGATAAACCAAAGAAGCCCAGATCAGGATCGAATCGGCCGGCCAAGCGGCAGGTAAAGCTTGGGACGGCCATTGAGAACAAGCGCATTGCTCTTGAGACGGTGCAAGCCGCGTCACAGTCACGGTCAAAAAAGAATAAGGCCAAGCCACAAATAAAAACACGTATCATGGCCGCAAGCCACGTGGTCCTTGAACGAGAACTAAAGCTACAGACTCAAAACCGCGAAGCACGACTGGCGCAAAACGCAAGGATCCGATCCTATATCGTGGACAAGGCATCTTCTCCAAATGCCCCGATAGCGAAGGCTAATCCGAAAATTCCAAGAGGCTTTCAAGAGCTTCGTGACTTGTGGCTATCGAAAATCACATACCTACATCGGTTCGCTGAAAGAGCTGGGGAATCTCCCGACATTGTCGAAGCTCGAAGAATCGTTGCTGTCATCGAAAAGGAGTGGTTGCGTCGCTCAGGCCTTGGTCCCGAACATCCCGACTATTTCAAGTGGCCCTCGACTGAAGCACTGCGTGGTGATGGAAACCTTGATGTACGAGGGTGGCAAATCACGGGAATGCTGAGCTATCTTGGCTATCGAGTGGGGATAGGAGCAGATTCTCGCGACGCAGAGCGCCATTCGTTTTTGTCTCATTTGTTTGTAATGAACCTCCCGCCACTAAATGGACCCAGCTATCTGCAAGAATGGGCCCCTCCAGGAACAGAAGCTAGGCTGAAGAAAATGGCATACAGCATCGCTTCATTTGTGCGGCAGGCAAAGCGCAGAAAAACGACCAACCTGAAAGAAGCCATCCGCCAATGGGAGAACGATTTGAAGTTCCTCCATGACCGCTACTACTTGGGCAAATTCGGCTTTGGATGGCCAAACATTTAGAGAGATCAATTTAAGAATGAATCAAGATCACCCCTTGCAAGGAGACCTGCTCCTGTGAACGGCCTTGACCTGACGGCACGCGTCGCCTCAGATGATGCTGTATCGTTGCATCCTCAGAGAATCTTCGACAGGGATGAGGCGATTTGCGGAGAAGTGACGTTATGGCGACCGGAACTGAAAGCTACCTTAAGTGGGTCGAGCAAGCACATGACGGCGCGATCAAGCTGCCCGCGTTCCAGCGTGATTTCAAATGGACACGAAAACAGGTCATCGCTCTTTACGACTCCCTTCGCCGAGGCTACCCGATTGGCAGTCTAATTGCACTTGAAGGCACCAAAAAAGAGCTAAAAGAGCGTTCATTTCGAGGGGCCGTGAAGGATGCGGGCGGCAAGACTACAAAGCGCCTGATCCTCGATGGACAACAGCGTCTTACGGCTGGCATTGACCTTTTTTATGGTGACTCGGAAGAATCCCAATCTCAATATTTCATCGACCTCGACAAGCTTTTAAAGCTGCTCGAAAGCAGTGATATCAACATCGAAGATGATGCAGCAGTCGCTGAGTTTCTCTCTGAATTAGATCATGATGAGGGTTACTGCGTCGGGCGCATCTCCCGAAAAGAGCCTTTTAATCTTCTCAATTCAAAACACTTGCTATGGACTTCCCTTTTGCGAGTCGACAACTCGAAGTGGCGAGATCACTATCTCGAGCTCTATGAAATCCGATATCCCGAACGTAAGCCTCTCATAAGAAACGTGATCAAACCACACTTTGTCATCGCTAGCGGGCCTGATGTTCCCTATGTATCGATTGAGTCAACGTTGCAGTTAGATGCGATTAGCAGGATCTTTTCGACATTAAATTCGACAGGACAGGTTCTGACTCCGTTTGAATTGGTCGTAGCCGTCCTATTCTCGGATGAGATCGACATTCGCGATGATTTGAAGATTATCAAAGCAGCGTACCCCAAAATCAAGAACATGGATAAATCCGGAGAGATCACTCTTCAAACGGTTGTATCTCTCGGTGGTGGGAATCCAAAAAAATCACTTCTGCCAAAAGAGCTTAAGGCAGCTGTTTGGAATAACCGAAAGGATGAAGCCGCTGAGCTACTCTCAAAGGTAGGAGAGTTTCTAACAGACAATTTTGGTATGGCGCTGGATAAAACTGACAACCTGATCCCGTACGATTCGATCTTCATGCCAATGGCGATTGTGTTCAAGGAAGTCGGCTATTCCTCGCTAGGTCCAGGCGAGAAGGCTAAAGTCAACCCATGCCTGACTCGCTGGATCGTTGGATCGGCCTTGTCGCAGAGGTACCAGGAAGGGGTCCATAACAAGCAAGTTGGCGACGCGACGGACGTAATAAATTGGATAAAGCAGGGATCAGATGAGTATATGCCTGTCTGGTTGCGCGACGTTACGATCCCGTCGCTCACTTCTGTTTCCACTAAGGGAGCAATAGCAAATCTCCTTAGATGCCTAGTTAACCAAGAGAAGCTGATCGATCCCATTACAAGTGAGCCCGTCAATTTTGGTTTAGCTGGTACCGCCGCGCATCATATCTTTCCTAAAAAGTTCGTGGAGAAACTCGTCGGCTGGGACGAGAGCAAGGGCGACCGTGTTGATCTGTTTCTCAACCTAATGCAATTGACGGCGGCCACAAACGGGCGTTTTCTCAATGATGATCCCTCGCTTCAGATCGTCGACGCCCTGGCAAATCTGCCAGACGTAGAAGTGGTTCAGCGATACGAGCGGCAAGCAATCCCTCAAACCGCCTTTGAAGTATTGCGTAAGCCAATCAAAGGACGCTCAGATTTCGTAGACTTCCTCAAGTTGCGGGAGACTTACTTCGAAGGATGCCTGGCCAAATGGGGATTCACCAAGATTACACATGAAGTCGTCGAGGATGAAAACGAAATGGGCTGAGCCCGAATAGCGACCGCATACCTTGCCCGCATCAGTCGGCATTTTCCTGTTTTGAATGTCCGCATTCCACAACCATCCAGAGATTTGGCAATTGGATGGCGGCAATGGCAACAGCGGGCCCGATTGGAGAATTCACCAACGAATTGGGTACAAAGAAGAATGCGAATTGATACCTCATTTGACGTAAGAACTGACGCGGCTGGAAAGGATCCTGACAGTCACAGTCCCACCCTTCGACAATACCACCGGCTCCTTTGGAGCAAACCATTGCCGAGCGGTCGACCCTTCTACCTGAATGATACTATGCCTGGCGCTTACCTCCATCATCGTTCCGAACTGGGTGAGTTCTCTCTGTCGAGCGACTCAGTCATCCCATCTTTCACAAGATGGAAAAAGTTGAGCCACATCATCGAGCTATTCCCCGAGGAAGAAAACGAGGCCTTTAGGAGCATTGGCTACACAATCGGCGGGATGATGGTTTTCCCTGGGAACAAGATTGATGGCAAGCAGACAATCAACGGAGCACGCGGGTTCAATGGGAAGATTGCGGACCGCCTCGATCTCACGCTAGAATGCATCCGTCGGCACTACTTGATCCAAGAAAGCCCACTCGCTGAGACGTTGTCCAGATATAGCGAGTTCTTCGCATTGTTCGATGACTTCAACGGGTATGTCGACTTCTTTATGTTGCAGGACCTCGTCACCGAGGACTACGCAACGATCAACTTCTTTATGCCATTCGATGACTTCAAGACCCCATCGGTTCCAGGGGATCGGGGCGCCTATGTTCAGTACCGCCATCGCAGCATCGAATTCGTTGAGGCTCGAAATCGTCGGATCGACCTAACGCATAATAACCCAACCAGCAGCCCCATGGCTTGAAAAGATGGGCGGATGACATGAAGGTCCGACCGGCCATGAGGGGCGCGCAGCGAACCCGCCAGTCGCGAATAGGTGACCGCATTCTGCGGAAGGTATAATCAAACCCTAAAAAGGGGACCCGTTCGTTGCCATTCAATCGACATTGGTTCCTATGTGGAACTGGGGGATACTGACGTGGTTGACTTCCCAGGTCCGCCGGACCATTGCTCAGGAAGCATCAAGAGCCGGGCTCGTGCCCTCACCAACCTGCCAGACCCGGCAAGGTGGTACCCGCAAGGGGATGTGGCCGGACGGCAACTAAGTGGGCCGCTTCAGCAACTTCCGAGTGTGTAGGTGGGTCTAGCTCCTGATCGAACATCGATAAATGGAGCCAAACATGTCACAACCATTGAGAAAATCCTTTGACGATATGACCCCTGAAGAGCGTGCATTTCACAGCTACGACCTGATCGGCTGGATCGTGACGGGCATCATGAAGGAGGGTAATTGCGAGCGGAACGAGAAGGTCGAGGAACTGATCCATCATCTCGATAAGGCACTGCAAAGAGCCCTGCGGCTTCATCGGGTGGTGCATTAGAACTGATTCCTCGCCATGAGCATGACTGGCTGGTCATCACAGCGTCTGACCCAGGCACGACCGTGGCGCTCAGAGTCGCTGTAAGCCTTGCTGAACCCCTAAGTCGTGCTCAGGTCACTTGGGAGCCTTTAGGTGGGCTTCGAGTCCTGAGGGCATTAGAGGACTCTGTGGAACTTAGTGGCCTATAGCCAGCGCAGTGGCTGAAGTATCATATTGTCATTCATAGCTACGGCAGCTTCCTCCCAATTGCAGACATTAGCGCCGTGCGATACACCGACCGAATGAAACCAATTGTCTATAACAGTTCACGAGGTTGGGGCATTTATGGAATGCTAATCTCTCTTCTCTTCGTCGCGATGTTTATTTGGTTTTTCATTCATCCACACGGTCGAGCCACTGCCCTCGCTCCCGAAGGTATCATAATATTTTGTTTTGGGATCCTCAGCAGTAGCGCACATTTCATTCGTCCTGCACGTCTCGCGATAGCAGCAGACGGTTTCTCGTTCCATCATCCCCTTTGGATCACAAATCATAAGTGGTCGGAAATTGACGACATCTGGCTGTTACAGCGTACGTATTCTCCACTACTAGTTTGGCGACTGAAGGTCAGGCCAACAAAGTTGGCCGGTTCTGAGGCGCAAAATACAAACAGTTATGACGGTGCTCTTCCAGTGATGTGGCGCGGCAAACAGACTGAGATTGCGTTGCGTATGATTGCTGCGTTGGAAGCGGATGCTCGTGCATCACATTCACCTGCCTGACACTGTGCAAGGCAGTTATCTAAATCACCGGCCCGAACTTAGTTAGTTCTTGCTGTCGATCGACCTGTAATCCCATCGTTCACGAGATGGAAAAGGTTGAGGCATGTCATCGAGCTATTCTCTGAAGAGAAAAACGAAGCCTTTCAGAGCACAGGATACACAATCGGCGAGATGATGGTCTTCCTAAGAAACAAGATTGACGGCAAGCAGACTATCGACGGAGCGCGAGGCCTCAATGGCAAGACTTTGGACTGGTTTGATCTCACATTCGAATGCATTCGCCGGCACTACTTGCTTCAGGACAGCCCGCTCGTTGAAACGTTTTCCAGGTATCGCGCGTTCCTCCCACTTTTGGATGACTTCAAGACCCCATTGGTTACAGGGGAAGTGAACGTCTTTATCAAGTATCGCCGCCAAAGCATCGAATTCGTTGAGGCTCGAAATCGTCGGATCGACATAACGCTTAGTAGCCCAATTAGTGGCTAAACGACTTGAAGCGATGAGCGGATGACATGAAGGTCCGACCGGCCATGAGGGGCGCGCAGCGAACCCGGTTGTTGCGAATGGGTGATCATAATCTGAGACAAGTATAATCAACCCCTCGAGTGGGGACCCGTTAATCACCATTCAGTTATTTTTGGGACCAAATGGAGAGCTGGCGGATCTTTATGGTTCAAAGAGGCATTTTGCCGGTACTTAGCCTTTATCGGCTCCGCGAAATTCAAGTAAGCACAGCGACAGCAATGCAATGGGCGCTAGCCACCAAAATCAGCGTCGCAACATTTCTTGCCCCATAAGGCAATGTCTTTGCATTTGGTCGGTGCTTATGGGATGCACATCAAATGACCGAAAGCCTCTTTGCCCACTTCACCGCCGACGACTGGTACGAGATACTAGACATTGAGCTGACCGAAATCTTGGATAAGTCCGGTGCCGAGATCACGTCTGAAGTTGATGAGGTGCTGGTGCGGTTCAATCGAACGCTTAGGGAAGCTTTGGGTTTAGCCAATCCAACCCATCCTGGCGTTGTCGCTCAATGAACTTCTGCATCTGATGAAGCCATTTTTGGTCTCCATTGTGGTTCTTCGCTTCACCCGTAAGCTGGTAGGCGATGTGCTCAGAATTCAACTCACACAGCATCAAGCCGCTTTACAATTTGATCCGCGTTGCAAAGGATCACCCTGTTTGATGAAGCCAGCTCAATGGCAGCTTCTGTAAAACCGCCTGATGCACAAACGACGGCATAGTCGGTTCGATAATGCGAACGAGCTGCCACAGCCTCTTGGATGGCCTTCACTCCAACCGGCTTAACCGTGTCTTTGCATTGGACTGCGTATCCAAGATCGTCCTTTGATGCGATGAGATCAGCGCCAAAATCACCGCTCATCGGCGTGATATGGACTTCAAATCCACCGTCTACCAATCGACGCTCGCAATCTCGTTCGAAATCTATGCCGCGCCCAGCAGTCTTCGAAATTTTGAGAACAGCTGCATCATGCTTTGCCAAAACAATTAGTGCCCTGGCTGTATTGTCGTAAAAGTCGATGAAGGAAGTATCTCCCGCGAACTTTTTAACGACCTTTTCTAATGACTTTTGGACAGCATTTAGGTTTTCACGGCCAAGTGCATCAATCTGTGTATGGGTGCCAATCAGGTTTTGGATCAGGTTTCGGTTCGGCTCGTAGATGTTTAGAATTATGACAAGATATAGAGCCGCATCTATGAGCTCAAATCCTTCTATATAGAGTTTCTTTTCCAACCCCTCCACCGAAGTAAGAAGTTTTACCGCATTTTTCCAACGGCCATTCTTTGCCAGAAGAGCGCCAAAGCGATCTAATCCTGCTTTCACCAAAGCCATGTGGATTGGATTGTCCTTTGGGAATTTACTGGGGCAAGTCATCTTATTTCGATGGTAGTCGTATGATAAAGCGTACGGCCTTTTGCCTAGTTCGGGATGATTGCGCAGTACGGAAAGAATAGCGTCTTTCTCTTCGAAGAAAGCTGTTAGGACCTTATCCGCCATCCTAAAAGATGTAATATCAGAATTGAGACCGTCTTCTAATGGCACCTGATGCTCCCTCTTCTCTTGGGGAACCCAAGCCTTACATAGACAATTTCCTATCAGTCGAGCTGGCTATGCGCAACGGCCGCCCTTCAAACAGTTTGTCCGCCCTGGTTGATCCATAATCTACGAACGGCTTTGGTAGATGTTCTCGTTGCGATGTCCGAATGAGTATACTCACAGGGAACATGTCAGTGAGACACAATCAACGTCTCATTTAAGCTTGATTAGATTTATGAGACATGCGACTAGCCAATCCTTAGAGATAAATGAGACAGTCGGGAGGTCGTACCGTGGGTCAGCTTGTAGGATACGCTAGGGTCAGTTCAACGGGGCAATCGCTCGATGTGCAGCTTGAGGCCCTGAAGGACGCAGGGTGCGAAAAGATCTTCTCCGAGAAGATGTCAGGACGCTCTACAGAGGGTCGTGACCAGTTGGCCGAGGCTTTGGACTATCTCCGCGAGGGGGATACGCTAATCGTAACTCGTCTTGATCGCCTTGCCCGTTCAGTGGGCGACCTGTTCACCATCCTCGACAAGCTGACGGCAAAGAACGTCGGCTTCCGCTGCCTCAGCCAAAGTGCTGTCGATACCACCACCTCATCCGGCCGGTTGATGCTTGGGGTCTTAGGTGCCGTTGCCGCCTTTGAGGCTGACATCCGGAAGGAACGGCAGATGGAGGGCATCGCTAAGGCCAAGGCGGAGGGGCGCTACAAGGGCCGTCCAGTCGCCATCGACCGTGAGAAGGTTCGGCTGCTCCTTGCTGAGGGCGTAGGGCCCGCAGAGGTCGCAAGGCGTCTCCAGATCGGACGGGCGAGCGTCTATAGGGCCATGGAGGCTCGGGAGGGCCTAGGGGCCTCTTGATGGCCATTTTAGCGGAAGCACCTGACGGGCTTAGGATAACCGCAGCACAAGCGTCCGCCTCTCGCTATATGAAATTGGAGGGTGTTCCCACATCCGCATCGGCAATCGAGTGGGTAGGAGAGATAGCCTCGGAGCTGCATACTGCCAAGCCAGATGTCAGGCGCCCGAAGCCTGGCAGGTTATTCACGCGAGCTGTTGGAGCGTTGTTGTGTGACCTCCTCATCAATGCCGAAAAGGATCGAGCCACGTATGGCTTTCGCTCACATCGTGCCAATGGGTTTGTGGCACCGGGGGTTGGGCACGACACCTTTATTGCTGCACATCGCGGCCTTCAGACCTTAGGGCTGATTGAAGTAGCCAAAGGGTTCCAGCAAAAGGTAGTGTTCAGCGGGAAAGCCTCCTATCATCATGGCCAAGCCACTCGGGCCAGAGGGACGGACGCCCTATTCAGGCAATCAGAGGCGAAGGGCATTAGTCCGGAGAATTGGCGAGAGCATTTCCAGGTAGTGCCTTCGAACCCCGAAGCCGGTGTCATGTTCCCCCTCCAGTGCCGTGAGGGCTCGCGAGTGATACATGGCTTCAAAATCAAAGGCAGGAGCATTCCCATCGACCTTGAAGGCCCCGTCGAAGCCGCACTTCATACTCAGGTCGTCAAGCTCAACACATTCCTGTCGAACCATCTCATAGAGGGCTTGGGTCATCGAGGGTTTTCGCGCGTGTTCAGTCAGGGCGGTCGTGATGAATATAGGTGGAACAAGGGCGGACGCCTCTATTCTTTGGGTGCCAACAGCTATCAGAGTGCGAACGCTGAGGAACGCTCTGCCATGACGATAGATGGCGAGGCGGTTGTCGAGATTGATGTGAAGGCTTGTCACCTGACGATCCTAAGGGCGCTTAAGGGCGATAGGACCTCAATATTGGTGGACCCATACATCATCGAGGGTTTGCCGCGTCCAGTCGTTAAGGCCTGGGTGACGATGACCCTTGGGCATAGCCGCTATCACCTCAAGTGGTCGTCAAAAGTGCGCGAGAGCCTACCTGAAGATATAGGGGCAGCCCTAGGTAAGACCTATCCCATTGCCGCAACGAAGGAACTTATCATTGATGCCATTCCAGTGCTCAAAGACTGGCCTAGGAGCGAGTTCAGGTGGGGAGATTTTCACTTCATTGAAAGCTGCGTTGTGATCAAGGCCATGGAGACACTTGCCTATAGCCATGGTGTGCCTTGCCTTCCCGTTCATGACAGCATCATCGTCCCAGCTTCCAAGGCGCATCTGGCTGAAGGGATCTTAAAGCAGTCATTCATGGATGAAGTGGGGGTCTATCCCTTATTGAAGACTTCTGGCCTGCCAATCACCAGTTCGCCTTAGGTCGATGGTCAAGACTTTGAGGGGCCTATCGAGCATATCGATACCTGAGGCCATAGCTACGATATGGGGCGATAGGTGACCTTGGTAGTGCTTGATGGGATTGTTATTATCACCACCTAAGAGCCTAAAAGTTAGCGACAGGTACCTAAACGTATACTGGTGGGAAATTGGATCATGATCTCTTTTTGGGGCGGATCGTCCACCGTCCGCAAAGTGTAGCGGTTAGCCATTTGTGACCCACTCCGCCTAGGCGGTCCACCGGTTAACTTAGAGCCTGAGGCAATGGCTACCTTGGCGCAGCATCGCGCAGCGCCTTTGGCCTTGGTTTGATGCGTGGCCGAATGCGGCCCGAGGCAAAAACCAGCGCCGTCTCACCAATTAGCGGCTTGGCGGCGCTGTCAGTTTTGTAAACGGTCGGCGCGATCGCTGTTCAGGCGCCGGCCAGCCTCGGCCGAGCACGACGCATCGACGAGCCGACAAGCCCAAAACCGAGGAGCATCATTGCCCAGGTCGTGGGCTCCGGGACGGCCGTGTAATTGTATGTCAGGACGGCGCTGAAGAAGCTGTTGTTGTCCGGACTAAGAAAATCGTTCCCCAACCTTAAGTTGTACGCGGCCAGATCCACTGGTGTCGTGATAAGCGTGTCAAGGCTCGAATTATTCAATCCGGGATCCGTTCGCGAATAGTTGATGTTACTGCTGGTCACGAAATCTGCAGGATTGAGCGTAAGATCTGCAAAGCCTTTGGCGAACGTCTCAAATTGAGGTGACAAGGGGGAAATTATGTCAACCACAGTCGAACCGGCGCCCGTGATCGGGATATTGAAACTGGACGTTTTGACCGGCGGCTGGCCAAAAAAGAGAGAGAAGCCGATTGATCCATTTATCGACCAGTCAAATGGAACCTGGGTTGGTGATCCAGGGGCAAAGAGGCCTCGGCCGGTGAGAAAATACGCTCGCCAGGAGCTGACACTGAGTGACAGTTGAACGTTATCGAGTTTGCCAAGAGCCTGATCAAAGCCGATAAATCCCGGACCCTGTGTATTGTTGGTCACAGTCTGGATAATGGTTGCAGCATTTGCCGGGGCTGAAACAATCGCCGCAGCTGCAACTAGAAAATGTGAGACCCGCACTTTGATTTCTCCCTGATAAAAAATAAATATTATCCAAAATCATCAATGACGTCCATAATTAAATATAAATTGTTTCGATCTAGGTCATTTGTGATTTTATTATCATATATGGGTAGATTACTTCTTTTATTTCGTTTATGTTGAAATTAGAATTAAATTGACAACCCCGCATCCTATTATGCAAGTGGTTTAAAAGCTTCTGATCCTAGTTAGTTCATCACAGTATATGCCTCCCAGGGCTTCTCAGAGACCCACTGGGAGCCCATATTGCCATGAGGGGTGACCTAACGGGCAGTTTAAACTCCCACGTGCATCCTAGAAGCTTTGCAATGAATGTCCCGCTTTGGAGGTGATTTATTCGGGCAATTAGGAGGAAGTAGAAGGCTATATCGTGTATTATAGGGACACTAAGGGCGACCGGCCTAAGAGGATAACAGTCGGGGATTATTGGCAACCACGCGCTTAAATGGGCAGTATCAAGGTTACAGCCCCATATGACCTCGGAAGCGTGCCAAGGCACAACACGAGAGATCCAACTTAGGGTATTCTAATTGGTCAATCTGCATTCCGAGCGCTATTTTGGAGTGGCAACCCTCGCCAGCCCTTTTTCCGCAGTCGATGCCCCTAGACGCCGTCAACTTGATAATGAGGAATTTTCGCTATCGCTTTCGCCATAGCCGTTATGGACGCGCCATCATAAGTCCGGCCGACAGTCTGAGGGGCATGGCCCTGAATGGCGTCAACCATCCTCTCTTCCATTGCCCAATCATGCGATAGGCCCTTGAAGCGGTAACGCCACCCGTGTGAGGGCATTACATCCTTGTCCGCAATGCCAACTTCGTTCCTCACCCATTCGGCGATCCGTTCTCCAACCTTCTTGACGTGACGATTGGTGTCTTTCTGAACTTTCACGAGCGTAGGATCATAGAACAATGGCCCCGCCCCTGTTTCTTGAACAACGGCAAGAAAGCCTTGATCTATTAGGTGCTGGTGTAGAGGCACAATGCGAGCTTCTTTGTTCTTGATGGTGCCAGCGTCGGGCGTAAGGCGCATTGTCCAGTGTCCCTCGATCTCCGTAATGTCTTTCCCCCGAAGCTGGCTAAGCTCATTCACGCGAGCGCCCGAATACGCCATGAGCCAAGGCATCCAGCGCCTAGCGCGAGCATAGCTCACTGAAAGTCTTGCTGGAGGCGGGTCAAGTGTAGCCTTCAAGATCGCTCGTGCTTCGAGATCTGTGAACGCCTTGCTGCGTAGTCGGGCAGCCTTGGGAGTATCGACCTTCACCGCTGTACCTGGATTATGGGTTAGCAGCTCCTCACCGAGCGCCCATGCATAAGTAGCCTTGACCGGCCGGATGTATTTGTTGCGAACGGTTACGGGGCTGCGCTTCGTCCCTTTGGGCAACACCTCCTCACGTAAAACATCACGCCAACGTCTGAGGTCGGATGAAGAAACTGCAGCAGCATCGTCATGGCCAAGGAATTTCACGAGACGAACTATACTCGCCCGCCATTCCTCTCTCACATTGGGCGTCATGCCTCGCGAAGCCGCATAGGCATCAAAGGTAGCCAGCAGAGGAACGCGAGGTCCTATTGGACTAGAAGTGCCTTCAAGCGGCTTACAGGGCTTTATCGGTGTCTTCGTACGTGCTCCGCCTTGTGAATGTTCGGGGTCCATACGGACCTGGTAGTGATCAACCCACATCCGGGCAGCGGCACCTGCAATCGCTTCACAGAGGTCCTTCAGGTCTTCACCATTTGGATCAAGAATGTAGCCCATATCTGTTGCGTATTCGTAGACCCATTCTCCCCAATATTCTTTCAGTTCATCACGGTTACCATAGCCTTCTAGCAGTTCCCTACTAGCCAAATAGTCTTCCTCGGGGTTCCCTCGAGGCATGAAACGGGGATAGGGTGATGGGAGCCGATCGCGCTGGGCTTCGTCTACAGCTAAAGCCTTGTGCGAAAAGCTATCCGCCAGGTACCGGACGAGCGGAGGGTCCAACGGATCAAACGAGCCAGAACTCTGTTTGACGGCTTTGTTTACTTCGATATCAAATTTTCGCGCCTCGGCCTCATACAGTGCAAGAAAACCAGGGGCTCCTTCTCGACCTAAAGAAGCTTTGTGTTCCCTTCGGCCGATAAGCACCCTTAGGTGCGGTGGGAAAGCTCTGCGGTAACTGGACCTGCCAGATTTATGTTTAAGGACGTGTTTCAATAGTATCGCCATATAGCGCCTCTTTGTACCTTCGTCATGTGCCTTGTGTGTCAACAAAGAGACGAAAAATGGCGCTTCTGCTGGATTTCAGCCCCCGCAAGAGGGCATGGTGCCGGCTGCAGGGATCGAACCCGCGGCCCCCTGATTACAAATCAGGTGCTCTACCATCTGAGCTAAGCCGGCACATGCGGAGCGCCATTTGCGCGAATTGCGAGCGAACGTCCAGCCCTTGATGTAGCAAAATTTCTATCGCCAGGCTGTGGAAGGAGAAGATGTCGCAGCACTCCCATTCACAGGAAGCCTCAGCAAAGCTGAAAGCTTCGCGCGGAATTGCGCGAGTTCATTCCCGCTGAGTAGGGATGTTGAAGCGAAGCTGACGGTCATGGGATTGACGACCTGACCCGACCGATAAACTTCAAAATGCAAATGTGGCCCCGTTGAAAGTCCGGTTGAGCCCACATAACCAATGACTTGGCCTTGAAATACTCGGCTTCCGGGACTGACAACGATACGGCTCATGTGGGAATAACTTGTCCCGAGAATGTTGCTATGGGCAATCCTGACCTGATTGCCATAGCCGCCTGCCCAACCTGCATTGGCGACGAAACCATCGCTGACCGCACGGATCGGCGCGCCATATGGTGCGGCATAGTCGACGCCACGATGCAGACGCGTGTATCCGAGTAGCGGGTGGAATCTCATGCCGAAGCCGGAACTGATCCGGGCATAGGCAACCGGCTGGGCAAAACCGCCCCCCCGCGCCTGACCTACACCGGATGCCTCATACCAATCCGTGCGGCCACCAACAGTCCATTGCAAAAGCTGTGTCTTGCGGGACCCACGGTAAAGCCCCGCATAGAGCAACTTCCCGACTTCGGTTTCCCCGGTCGCCGCTCGCGCATGTTCCACGATCAGGTCGAACCGAGCGTCAGCATTGACATCACTCCCAAGCGAAAGTTTGGATGCAATTGCGCGGATATAGGATTCCACTGCCCGAGCCGGAACGCCAGCAGCACGCGCCGAGCGATAGAGACTGTCTCCGACCTGACCCTGTATGCGAAGCGGTGTCCGATCAACCGAAATGGGAATGCGTTGCAAGGCTAGCCCCGCTCCTTCGCGCTTCAGGACGAGCCCAAGATCAAGCCGTGCGCGGAACGCCAGAAAATCGAGAGGTCGCGCCACATTGCGATTGGTGCGGCGTCCAAGGGTCAGCTTGATTTGAGTTCCGGGCTTCAGGTCGCCCAGAGCAGTCGCACTGGAAACAAGGTTGGCAACCTGATGAGCCTCATCTTCCCCGACACCGGCGCGTTCAAGGACGCGGGCAAATCCATCCCCTTGCCCCAGCGAAGCTGTCAATTCGAGAGTAGGTCGTTCAGGTGCATTGGCCAATGCAATCACGGCATCGGTTGCAGCCATATGCTTGCCTGTGTCGCCGCCCCAGGCAGCCGGAGCGATCGTCTGGGCCCTGGTCTCCTCCCAGGCATCGTGACCCAATGGGGCAGGCACAGCAACCGGCAATGGGCGCATATCCGGCATCAACATGATCGGCAAAACGCACAGCAGGGTGCAGGCAAAAAGCCCGCGAAACCATTCGAGAGAGCCGACATTGGCGCCAAGGTCTGGAACCCAATCAAGCCCAGACAGATATTCGGCCAAGCGATCGAAACGGCCGGCCCAGCCCTCCCTCTCTACGGGCAGTGCATGCGCGGAGTTGAGCGTCAGCGTCAGGCCCGCATGGCCAAATCCATGTTCGCTGCGCTGAAACAAAGGCTATCGCCCCCTCTTGACCCCGGTTCTTGACTGTACGGCCATTTAACCGACGCGTCTCCGGTATTTCTGGCCCAAGATGGTTAATGTCAAACTAAGAGCCGGATATTTCTGCTATTTTTGCGCTGAATCGTGCGAATTCCCTGTCCTGCGATTCTTCCCCTTGCGTGAATCGCTTGAGCAACCAATGTGTATTGTATGTCAGGCGCTTCGGTTAAAGCGGTTCTGGGGCCGACCAATACGGGCAAGACCCACCTCGCGATCGAACGCCTTTGTGCGCATTCGAGCGGGATGATGGGCTTTCCACTGCGCCTGTTAGCGAGGGAGGTCTTCGACCGTGTGAGGTCGATCAAGGGAGACTCAGCGGTTGCACTGATTACAGGGGAAGAAAAGATTCTTCCGCCGCATGCGAAATGGTTGATTTGCACGGTTGAATCAATGCCGGTGGAGCGCGACGTGGCATTTGTTGCGATTGACGAGGCGCAACTCGGCTCGGATCCCGAACGAGGGCATGTCTTTACGGACCGCATACTTAATGTGCGCGGACGCGAGGAGACAATGATTCTCGGCGCCGCAACCCTTGCTCCTTTGCTTCGCTCACTCGTTCCAGAAGCAGAGATTATTAATCGCCCGCGTTTCTCCAATCTTAGCTATGGGGGACCGAAGAAGTTGTCCCGGCTTCCTGCACGGTCAGCCATCGTCGCCTTTTCTGCAGAAGAGGTTTACGGAATAGCGGAAATGATCCGCCGAACGCGCGGCGGCTCTGCCGTGGTTTTGGGCGCGCTGTCCCCTCGTACTCGCAATGCTCAAGTCGCAATGTTCGAGTCTGGAGACGTGGACTATCTTGTAGCGACTGACGCGATCGGAATGGGTCTCAATCTCGATCTCGGGCACGTCGCATTTGCGAGCCTGTCCAAGTTCGATGGCAAGCGCCAGAGGCGACTTTACACTTCTGAAATGGCGCAAATCGCCGGACGGGCCGGCCGACACCAACGAGACGGGACCTTTGGTGTACTTGCAGGCGGTGAGCGACAGCAAAATTTCACAGACGTTGAAATTGAACGTATCGAAAATCATCGGTTCGCGCCGCTTGACCACCTTTTCTGGCGTGAAGCTGAACCTGACTTCACATGCATGGATGCACTCATTGCTTCGCTTGAGAGAACGCCCGACCTCATCAACCTCAGGCCAGCACCGGAAGCCATCGATCTTGCTGTCCTCAAAAGAATCCAAGAGGTTGGGGAACTTCGCGATTTGCTGAACACACCGGCTCGTATCGCCCGTCTGTGGGAGGTTTGTGGTCTTCCAGACTTTCGCCATATGGGCGCGGAATTCCATTCAAGACTGGTGATGCAGATATTCCGGTATCTCGAGTCAGGGGCCGGCGTCATTCCTGCTCATGCCATCGCTTCGGAACTCGCTAGGCTAGACTCTGTGCAGGGCGACATTTCTGCCCTGACCGGCAGGATCGCCGCGGTGAGAACCTGGGCCTATGCATCGCAACGGCGCGACTGGCTCACAGACGCTGAAGAATGGGCGGAACGCACGGTCGCCCTTGAACAACGGCTTTCGGACGCGCTTCATGAGAAATTGACCCAGCGATTTGTTGACCGCCGAACCACTCTACTTGTCCGCAGCATGGCAGCAGACGCGCCACCGCTTGACGTGCGATTTGCGGAAAATGGCGCGATCATGGTCGAGGATGAGCCCCTGGGAACTCTGGACGGCTTCGTATTGCGGATCGATCATGCAACGCGTCTTGAAGATCACAAGCGCTTGATAGCTGCCGTCGAAAAACGGCTGCCGAGCGAAATTGAACGTCGTGCTCTTCTGCTTATTGACGGATCAGAGCGCGAATTCACATTGTGCACGCTGCCTGGCCAAGACATTGCAATCCTCTGGAAAGGGGCCAGTGTCGCTACCCTTCGGCGTGGTCGCACATTGCTCACTCCTTCGGTTCTTCTCCATTCCGCCCTCGGGCGACTACCGCCGGTATTGCGTTTGCAGGTGCAAGAACGGCTCGAGACCTGGCTGACGCATTGTGTCCAAACTCGCCTGGCGCCCTTGAATCAATTTCAACGGATTTCAAAAGATCCTGAAATGCCGGCAGCAATACGCGCAATTATTGCGACGCTCATAAGCACAACTGGCCTTTGTACACGCTCCATGCTCGATACAAATCTTGAGGCACTTCCGCCGCCAGAGCGGCGACGGCTAAGACAGACGGGGATCGTGATCGGCGCACTCGACATTTTTCACCACGGCTTGCTGAAGCCGGAAGCAACACGACTGAGAATGGCATTGCTGGCGGTGGAACGTAATCGCCCTATGCCTCCGCTACCGATGCCTGGGCTGACGCTGCTCGACCGACCCGCGCCAGAATTGGCTGCCAGTGCATTGGACGCAGGATATCGAAACTTTGGCAACCAAATGGTCAGAATAGATCTCGTCGAGCGGATCGCGCGGGCCTTACACGAACAGCGAAGCGGCAAGAGCAGCTTTGTTCCTGACGCCACAATTGCCACCCAACTCGGTATCGGACAACCGACGCTTGCACGAATTATGCGCGCGCTTGGCTTTAAGCCCGCGGGCTCGACCAACCCAGAGCTTTGGCGCTGGATCGGAAGGCACCGCAGAAAACAGGAGCTTATCAGACCGAGTGGCAGCTTTGCTGTCCTGCGTGATTGGATACGAAAGGAAAAATCCTGAGGCTGGACAAGTTTCTCTATTTTATCCGGTTTGCGAAAAGTCGATCCAAATCGACGGCATTGATCCTTGAGGGGAGCATGCGCATCGATGGCAAACCGGTTTCCACGTCCCATGTCGAGGTCCGGGTCGGCCAGACAATTACATTGATTGCTCAGAGCAAGGTCCGAGCAATCCGTGTGGTGCGAATGCCTGTCCGACGCGGACCGGCCGCTGAAGCACAATCCTGTTATGAAGAAATGATGGTGCCACAGCCGATTGACGTGGGCTATCGCTGATTCTAGGCAAGAGTCGTACAAATCACGGAGAGAGCATAATGACCTATGTGGTGACCGAGGCCTGCATCAAGTGCAAGTACATGGACTGTGTCGAAGTCTGCCCCGTGGACTGTTTCTATGAGGGCGAGAACATGCTGGTGATCAATCCCAGCGAATGCATCGACTGCGGTGTGTGTGAGCCCGAGTGTCCCGCCGAAGCCATTCTCCCTGATACGGAAAGCGGACTTGAGCAATGGCTTGAGCTGAACAACAATTTCTCAGCATCATGGCCGAACATTACCAAGAGCCGTGAGGCTCCGGCCGATGCGGATGAGCATAAGGGTGAGCAAGGGAAGTATGATAAATACTTCTCACCGGAACCGGGCCAGGGAGACTGATTGTTTCCCAGCAGCCACTTCAAAAGAACACAAAAAAAGCCGCCGTTCCCGGCGGCTTTTTACTGAGATTACAGAGGGTTAGCCCTTTTTCAGGGTCAAACCGCCAAAACGCTTGTTGAAACGGGCAACCTGGCCGCCTGTGTCAAGCATCTGGCCGCGACCACCGGTCCAAGCAGGATGCGCAAGTGGATCAATATCGAGTGTCATCAGATCGCCTTCCTTGCCCCATGTCGAGCGCGTCTCGAACACGGTGCCATCGGTCATCTGCACCTTGATCATATGATAATCGGGATGAATGTCTTTTTTCACTGATAAAGCTCCGGTTATTTGGCTGGTTTCCGACCAGCCGGGGATGCGAAGCGGCGCCGATAGCGGCTTTGCCAGAGAAGAGCAAGCGTCAAGCCGGCGGGTCGGCGATCATGGCAGTAAAATTAGCCTCTGCCGCGACTTTGCCGTCTACAAGCGCTCTACCCGCAAATTTACAGACACTAGAACGCTTCTGCACAAATTCGACCTCAAGTCGCAACAAGCAACCCGGTTCCACCGGCGAGCGAAACTTCGCACCTTCGATTGCCATGAAATAGACGAGCTTGCCTGACCCGACGAGACCGAGGCTTTCAACAGCTAGAACACCGGCTGCTTGTGCCAGGGCTTCGACAATCAGGACGCCAGGCATAATCGGGCGCCCCGGGAAGTGCCCGCTGAAGAAATCCTCATTGATCGACACCGCCTTGATGGCGACGATCGACCGGTCGGGGATGATCTCCTCGACACGGTCGACCAGAAGCATTGGATAACGGTGCGGCAAGGCTGCCATGACCGCCCGAATATCAAGCGGTCCGGTTGGCGGCCTCGCATCGTCACTATTGCTCACAGAGTGAACTACCGACCCTGTGGTTGAGCCTGAGCAGGAGCCTGACCTGCACCGGCCTGGCCCGGCTGCCAGCCGGCAGGTGGCGTAATGCTGACACTCGGAACCGACACATTCAATTCAGCAAGAACGTCGTTCGTAATGTCGGCAGCTGGCAGAACCTTGATAACGGCCTGCGGCTGCAACACCACGTTGATGCGCTTCTTGGCCATTGCGCTGTTCACGGCAGCCTCAAGCTTCATCTGAATCTGCTCGAGCACATAAGCACGGGCAAGCGCGACTGGTGCCGAGAGCTTGGACACCTCGACATTCGCTGCCTGTTCACGCTGCTGCAGTGTCGCAAGTTGTTGCTGCAGAGCAGCCTGGTTCTGGGCCGCACTCGGCGCCTTGGCAGCTGCCTGATATGCCGCTGCAAGTGGCTGAAGTTCGGCTGTCAGCGCCTTTGCCCTGGCATCGGCCGCATCAATCTGGGCCTTGTAGGTGACTTTGATCTGGCTAATGGCCGTGTTGTACGCGTTCGACTTGGAGACTGCCTCTTCAAGATCGACGACTGCAACGTTGCTGACGGCCTGAGCCGACGCAATCGCCGGGAGCGCGACCGCTGCGATGACAGGAGCTGCTGCCAAAAGGGCAAACTTGAATGTTGTTTTCATCAGAATTGGGTTCCTACATTGAATGTGAACAATTTCGTATCATCCCCAGGCTGCTTTAACAGAGCCTTGGCTATATCAATCCTGAACGGACCGAAGGGTGATTTCCAGTTGAAGCCAAAGCCGACGGACAGGCGCGGCTTCCACGTATCGCCGAAGAACTGCTCGTTGAAGGGAGCAAAGGGCGTCGTCGTAGTGGGGCAAACAGTGTATTGATTTGTTGCAGATGGCGGCGAAGTGGGCGTCTGCAATGTGGCAAATGTCGTCGCGCCAGTCGTCGTATTACGGCACTGGAACTTGATCCGGTTGTCGGACGGATCTGTGAAATTCGCCAATGTCGTCAAGTTGGGGCGGCGTACCCCAAAGACCGAGCCAACATCCATGAACACCGATGGCCGAATTCCAAGGCTTTTGGCCCCGGACCCCAGCGGAATCTCGAGTTCCAGTCTGCCTTTGTAATAGGCGCGGCCACCCAAGGCATCATCGGTAATCTGGTTGCGATCCGTAACAAGTTTGCCGGTGGTTATGTCATAGCGCTGCCTTTGAACCCTTGGCCCGACACCTCGAATATCAAAGCCCCGCATTTCGGGTTCTCCGAGGAAGAACCGGTCCGTCAAGCGAACCTTGTCGACGCCAGCCCCACGGTCGGAACCGAAGGGCAGGACATAGCCCGCTTCAAAACCGACGGAGAAAATGAAATTGCCCAGAACTTTCCAATATTTGTCAGCGTCAAATCGCGTGCGCAGATATTTGACGCTGCCACCAAGGCCCGCGAAATCCTGGCTGAACACTGCTCGCTGGCCCGCACTGGGACGCAGGCGGTTGTTGAGGTTATCAAATACGAGGCTGTAGCCAATGGACGAGGTCGTGCGCTTACCAATGGCGTCGCACAGGAAGCGCCCTGCAAGGAGTGGATCGCACTGCCCATTGAAGAAGAACTGCTGCCTGTCCAGAGTAACGTCATCAAGGCTGAGGCCATACCGGCCCGCAAATGACCAGAATTCAGTTAGCGGCACACCAACCCGAACCTGGAAACCGGTCGTGAGCTGCTGATAAGTGGTGTTCCGGCTGTTATTTACAAAGTTGAAGCTGTTGTAATCCCTACGGAAAATATCACCGCCAAGTGCAATATTCTTGTCGAACAAATAGGGTTCGGTAAACCCGAGTTCGACAGATTTCGAGAAAGTCGAGTAGTTGACGCTGGCACGAAGTTCCTGACCCTTGCCACGGAAATTCCGCTGCCGGATCGAGGCGTTGATGATGAATCGCTCGATTGATGAGAATCCCGCAGACAACTGCAGTTCGCCTGTGGATTGTTCTTCGACATTGGCTTCAAGGATAATTCGGTCAGGCGCCGATCCCTGTTTCTGTTCAATCTCGAGCTTTTCCTGGAAAAATCCGAGCGACTGGATGCGGTCGGAAGAACGCTTGACCTGGAAACTGTTAAACGCGTCGCCCTCGGCAACACGGAACTCTCGACGAACCACCTTGTCCTGCGTGTTCGTATTCCCGTTGATGTCGATTCGCTCGACATAAACGCGAGGCGCATCGCTGACCTTGATGACGAGGTTCATCGTCTTCGATTCTTTGTCGCGATCGAACTCAGGATTCACTTCAGCAAACGCATATCCGAAAAGTCCGGCAGCTTCGGTCAAGCTGTCGACAGTATCCTCGACGAGCTTTGCGTTATAGAAATTGCCCTTCTTGATCGCGAGCTTTTCAGCCTGGGGCTTATAATCCCGCAATTCACTTTCGACGGAAACATCGCCAAATTTATAGCGTTCGCCTTCTTCGATCACATAGGTGAGGATGAAGTCCTTCTTGTCGGGCGTCAGTTCGGCTACGGCCGACACAACACGGAAGTCGGCATAACCGTTTGTCAGGTAGAATTGCCGGAGCTTTGCTTGGTCATACGCCAGTTTGTCGGGATCATAGCTTGAGCCAGATGAAAGGAGCCGCGTTATCCGAGCCTGCTTTGTGGCCATTTCGCCACGAAGCTTCCCGTCGCTGAATTTTTCATTGCCCAGAATGTTGATTTGCTGGACCTTGGATTTCGGTCCTTCTGAAATCTCATAGACAATATCGACCCGGTTCTGGTCCAACATGACCATCTTGGGTTCAACGTTTGCCGCGAAACGTCCTTGCCGGCGATAAAGTTCGACAATGCGTGCGACATCGGCCCGTACCTTGGAACGCGTAAATATCTGTCGCGGCGCGAGCTTGATTTCCTTGTTGATCTTGTCTTCCTTGAGACGCTTGTTGCCTTCAAGGATGATGCGATTGATCACTGGATTCTCTTTGACTTCAATCGTCAGATTGCCGTTGTCATCGCGGATCTGGACGTCAGTGAACAATTCGGTTTCGAATAGATCCCGAATCGCCTGGTCCAACGACTCGGTCGTATACGGACCGCCAGCGCGAAGCTGGATGTAGGAGCGCACCGTGTCTGGCTCGAGGCGCTGCGACCCTGTCACGTTGATCGACTTGATCGTGCCGCCATTGACCGGTGGCAGCGACGGCGCAGCAGGTTGTTGCGCGGATGCAGGCGCGGTGGATTGGGCTATGGCCGGCAGTGCCGAACCCAGCAAGAGCACGGCAATGGTCCCGCGGCCGAAATGATACGCCTTGTTTGCAGTCACGCGGATAGCCTCTTCTACTCAATGGCAGTGCGCGACACGCCCTGCCCGAACCTTGTCAACCAATCAAGCCGGATAGCCGATGCCACAGCTCTAATGATGCGAAATCATTGAAAGTCACAAACAACATTAGCGTCATGAGCACGGCAAAGCCGGTTCGAAATGCCCAATCCTGTGTCTCAGGAGAGACCGGTCGACGGATGACGCCTTCAATTGCATAGAATAACAAGTGTCCGCCATCGAGCATCGGGATTGGCAACAGGTTGATGAATCCCAGATTAATGGAAACCATTGCAACGAAGCCGACAAAAGGCACCCAACCCAACGTCGCCACCTGCCCTGCATATTTCGCCATTTTTACAGGTCCGCTCATCTCCTTTGCGGAGAGATTGCCAAAGATGATTTGGCCAATTCCGTCGATCGTCGAGCCCACGACCCCTATTGTTCGATCGAGCGCAGCACTGGGAACATCTTGCCAGCCAATATCGACGTGACTTGGCGCGACAGGCGTGATCCCCATGGAGCCGCGACGCTGCACATTGCCGAAAGTGTCCCGGGTTTCAATGTAGGCCGGTGTGGCAACGATGTGCATCGATTGCCCATTTCGCAAAATCCCAAAATCTAGCGCAACGCGAGGCCGAGCGTATACTGTCTCGTAAAGTTCCTCGAAATCTTCGATGCGCTTGTCGCCGATTGAAACGATGCGATCACCTGGTCGAAAGCCGCTTGTGTCAGCAACGGACCCGGCAACAACGTTTCCAACCACGCTTGGAATTCGCATTTCACCAAAAGTTGCAAGCAAGCCTGCAAGAAGCAGAAAGCCAACGAGAAAGTTTACGATCGGGCCCGCAGCCGTAATAGCTGCGCGCTGCCAAACAGGTTTTGCATGAAAAACTTGGCTGCGTTCGAAATCAGGCAGTTCCATCCACTCCTGATCAGGTTGGCTCGCTGCATTCGCGTCCCCGGCAAAACGGACATATCCGCCCAATGGCATCCACGCCACTTTCCAGCGTGTCCCTCGCTTGTCGGTCCATCCAACTACTTCGCGCCCGAAGCCGATCGAAAAGACGTCAGCCTTAACACCACACCAGCGAGCGACCAGATAATGTCCCAGCTCATGGAGGAAGATCAGCGGCCCGATCGCGATCAGGAAGGACAGGACTGTCCAGATAAAGCCGGGTCCCTGGGTCACGCAACAACACTTTCCATTAGTGCCGACGCTACGCGCCGAGCCTCCGAATCTATCGCCAGAACATCTGCTAACGAAATTGGATCGGCGGGCACATAGCGGTCCAACACGCGCGCCACAACGGTTGCGATATCACCGAACGCAATCGTGCCTGCCAGAAATGCAGCAACTGCGGCTTCATTCGCAGCATTCATGATTGCCGGCGCAGGTCCACCTGCAATCATGACTTCGCGGGCAAGTTTCAATGCCGGAAATCGCAAATAGTCTGGTGCCATGAAGTCCAGCCGTCCCACGGCCGCCAAGTCCAAACGCTCGCATGGCGTGTCCATCCGTTCGGGCCAGGCCAATGTATGCGCAATCGGAACCCGCATATCGGCAGGACCAAGCTGCGCAAGGACCGATCCGTCGGCATATTCGACCATGGAGTGAACGACAGATTGCGGATGAATAACGACGTCAAGCCGATCAGCCGGCATGGCGAACAAGTGGTGCGCTTCGATGAGTTCGAGACCCTTATTCATCATGGTTGCGGAGTCGACGGAAATCTTCGCACCCATTGACCAATTAGGGTGTGCGACAGCCTGCGCGGGTGTGGCCCGGGCCATTTCTTCCAAAGGCGTAGTACGAAATGGGCCACCGCTCGCCGTCAAAACGATCCGATGCACGCCTTTTGGCGCAGATTGGTCGAGACATTGAAAGATTGCGTTATGTTCGGAATCAACCGGCAACAGTGTAGCTCCGGACCGCGTTGCGGCATCGATCATAAGCGAACCGGCTGATACGAGTGCTTCCTTGTTGGCAAAGGCCAGCGTCTTACCACCCTCCAGTGCCGCCATGACCGGCATTAGGCCTGCGCAGCCGACAATAGCGGCCATCGTCCAGTCAGCGTTGCGAAGAGCAGCCTCAATAACAGCATCTTCTCCGGCGCCGACTTCAATACCGGTTCCGGACAATGCATCTTTGAGATCATCGAAGCGGCTTGGATCTCCGATCACTGCAAATTTGGCAGACGTTGCTCTCGCAGCCTTTGCCAACCCCTCAACATCCGAATGTGCAGTCAGCGCTTCAACGGCGAACTTGTCCGGTGTTCGCAGGATCAGATCGAGCGTCGATTGCCCTACCGACCCTGTCGCACCAAGAATTGTTACGGTCTTGGATTTCTTCATACCGCAAGCCCAAGCGACACAGCAAGAGCGGCCAAAGGCACCGCAGTCACCACGCCATCGAGTCGGTCAAGCACACCACCATGCCCGGGAAGCAGAGTGCCACTGTCCTTTACGCCCGCACGACGCTTCATCCAGCTTTCCAGAAAATCGCCAGACTGTGCGGCGATTGCAAGAAACGGGGTGACCCAAACCAGCGTAAGTGAGAGATTGAACCAAATATGGAAACAGGCTGCAACAAGTGTCGCGCATGCCATGCCACCGATAAGTCCGGCCCATGTCTTTGACGGACTGATTGCTGGCGCAATTTTCGGCCCTCCAATCGATCGCCCTGAAAAATAGGCGCCAATATCTGTCGCCCACACCAGAGAAAGGGCCCAGAAGGTAAGTACAAGGCCATTTTCCGGCTGCTCACGCAACCAAAGCAGCGCAAGAATTGGAATTCCAACATAGATCTGGCCTGCTCCGAGCGCGACACTTCGGGAAATCAACGCGGTCCCGATTGCCATTCCGAGGATCAAGCCAAATGCGAAGAAGCTTGGTCCAAGTGCAATGGGTGACAAGACGCCCAGTGGTATACACAGCGCATACATTGCCATCCGCTTGTGCTGCTCCGAAACCTTCAAAAGACCGGCAAACTCGGAAATCATGATGAGGCCGCCGACTGTTGCAAGTACCCAGAGCGCAGTGCCGCCCAACCAAACCTCCGCAACAGCGACAATGATCAAAATTGCGCCAACGATGATCCGTTGCGACAACTCCGACCTAGGCGCCTTTGTTCCAGTCACAAGCCACCGAAGCGCCGCTCCCGCGCCCCATAGTCCGCCACAGCATCGGCCAAAGACTGAACTCCGAAGTCCGGCCAGAGTGTATCGACAAACAAAAGCTCTGCATAGGCAAGCTGCCAGAGCATGAAATTTGACAGGCGCTGCTCGCCAGATGTCCGGATCAACAAGTCTGGCGGCGGCAAGTCATGCGTATCGAGCAAATTGTCGATCATGGCTTCGTCAATTGTTGCAGGATCAAGGTTTCCGTCCCTTGCTCTTTGCGCCACGTCGCGCATGACCGAGACAAGTTCAGCCTGAGAACCATAGTTGAGGGCGATAACCAATGTTGTCCGGGAGTTTTGCGCAGTTCGCTCGATCGCGCCATCAATCAGTGCAACAAGGTCGGGCGCCAGGGCTTTGTAGTTCCCGATAATCCTTAATCGGACGCCATTCTGCGCGAGTTCTTCAATGTCGGTCTGAATGAAATGCCGCAGCAGACCCATCAGATCGTTGACTTCTTCAGCCGGTCGGCGCCAATTTTCGGTGGAAAAAGCGTAAAGCGTCAGAACCTCGATCCCAAGATCGCCGGCAGCACGAGTCACATTTCGAGCCGCTTCAATCCCCTTGCGGTGTCCTGCAATGCGCGGCAGCATGCGCTTCTTGGCCCAGCGGCCATTGCCATCCATAATGATCGCAACATGACGTGGAACCGCCATTGGGCCGTCTCCGCCCGCTGGCCTGCTGATAGCTGCGCTTTTGGGAGCAGGTGCGCCACTCACTTGCCAAGGATTTCCTTTTCTTTTGCAGCAAGAGCGGCATCAATTTCGGCAATTGTGGCGTCCGTCAGCTTTTGCACTTCCGCTTCAGCACGCTTGCGATCATCCTCGCTGATTTCCTTTTTCTTTTCATCGGTTTTCAAATCGTCATTGCCATCACGTCTGACGTTGCGGGCAGCGATTTTCGCCTTTTCCGCATAGCTATGGGCGAGCTTTGCAAGTTCCTTGCGACGCTCTTCGGTCATGTCGGGAATTGGCAGGCGGATGTTGTTTCCATCAACGATCGGATTAATTCCCAGCCCCGCATTGCGGATCGCTTTTTCAACCGGCGTTACGTTCGACTTGTCCCACACCTGCACGGACAGAAGGCGCGGTTCCGGGGCAGAAACCGTTGCCACCTGATTCAGCGGCATGTTCGAGCCATAGACTTCAACTGTGATCGGATCGAGCAGTGCGGTATTAGCGCGGCCCGTTCGCAAACCGCCAAGATCATGCTTGAGTGACTCGACGGCACCATGCATCCGGCGTTCAAGATCTGCCTTGTTATAGGCTGGCATCAGCTTTGCTCCTCATTCTGCACGATCGTCGATACACCTTCACCAGCGAGAACCTTTGCAAGATTGCCCTTCTCGCGGATTGAAAAGACAACGATCGGGATGTTGTTGTCCCTGCACAGCGCAACGGCGCTGGCGTCCATCACCTTAAGATCATCTGACAAGACACGCTTGAAATCGAGCGTTTCATAACGCCTTGCCGTCGGGACCTTTTTGGGATCGGCATCATAGACGCCATCGACGCTCGTGCCCTTGAAGAGAGCGTCGCACTTCATTTCTGCAGCCCGCAACGCAGCACCTGAATCCGTAGTGAAATAGGGACTTCCGGTGCCCGCCGCAAAAATGACGACTCGCCCCTTCTCGAGGTGGCGCTCTGCACGCCGGCGAATATAGGGCTCGCACACGCTGGCCATGGGAATGGCTGACTGGACACGTGTTTCGACGCCCAGATGCTCAAGCGCATCCTGCATCGCCAAGGCGTTCATGACGGTTGCAAGCATGCCCATATAGTCTGCGGTTGCCCGGTCCATGCCTTTGGCCGCACCAGCCATTCCACGGAAAATATTGCCGCCGCCAATCACGAGGCAGAGTTCATACCCCGCGTCCTTTGCGGCTTTCACTTCACTGGCCACGCGAGCGACGGTTTCCGGCTCAATACCAAAATCCTGATCGCCCATCGCAGCTTCGCCAGAGAGCTTCAGCAGGATGCGTTTGAAGCGGGGGCGTGCCATGCGCGCAAGTCTCTTTCAGGTCAGCGGAAGGAAGAATGGCGCGCACCCTAGTATGGGCGCGCGCCCTTGCCAAGCGGCGCCTAGACGCCTGCTGCGGCTGCGACTTCTGCAGCGAAATCGCTTTCCTTTTTCTCAATGCCTTCACCAAGCTGGAAGCGAACATAGTCCTTGAGCACAATCGGTGCACCCGCTTCCTTTGCAGCAGCGGCAACGACGTCGCTGATCTTGGTCTTGCCGTCCATGACGAAAAGCTGGTTCAGAAGAGCGTTTTCCTTGACGAACTTCGCAACAGCGCCGTCGACCATCTTCGCGACGACCTCGGCAGGCTTGCCCGATTCCGCAGCCTTTTCCTGTGCAATCGCACGTTCGCGCGCGATCACTTCCGAATCAATGCCACTTTCGTCGAGCGCCAAAGGAAATGCAGCTGCAACATGCATTGCAAGCTGCTTGCCGAGCGCTTCAAGCTTTTCTGACGGTGCGGAACTTTCCAGCGCCACAAGAACCCCGATCTTGCCTAGACCCGGAGCAGCCGCATTATGGACATAGGGAACAACAGCGCCCTGTGTGACGCTCAGCCGACGTGCGCGGCGCAGCGTCTGATTCTCGCCAATGGTGGCAATATTGGTCGTCAAGGCATCGGCAACTGTTCCGCCGGTGGGATAGCTTGCAGCTGCAAGTGCTTCCACATCGTCGCCAGTTTCGATTGCCAGTTGCGTGACCGTCCGCACAAAGTCCTGAAACTGATCATTCTTTGCAACAAAGTCTGTTTCAGAGTTGACTTCGACAGCCGTCCCCGTGGTGCCGTTCACAGCAACGCCGACCAGGCCTTCTGCTGCAGTGCGGCTCGACTTCTTTGAAGCCGTAGCGAGGCCCTTGGTCCGCAGCCAGTCAACAGCTGCTTCCATGTCACCGCTCGTTTCAGCGAGCGCCTTCTTGCAATCCATCATGCCTGCGCCAGACTTGTCGCGCAGTTCTTTGACCATCGATGCAGTCACTTCTGCCATCTTACTTTCCTCTAATTCAATCAGTGCGTGGGCCCTGCGTAGGCAGTGGCCTGTCTGAGAGTTGGGGCCAGCCCCCCGCAAAGGCACTTGGCCTTCGCAGGGGAGACACATGTCAGGCTTCAGGCGCCACTTCTGCAGCAACCGCTTCAGATGCAGGAGCAGCGACCTCAACCACAGCCAGTGCTTCTTCGGCTGGCGGCTCATCCATTGCGCCCAGATCAACGCCACGCGAAGCAGCGCCTTGCTGGCCACCGCGCGTCGCAGCAGCAGAAACCGCATCACAATAGAGGCGGATTGCGCGGCTGGCATCGTCATTTGCCGGAATCGGGAAGGCAATGCCGTCAGGCGAAACGTTCGAATCAAGGATCGCCACCACGGGGATACCAAGCACATTGGCTTCCTTGATCGCGAGTTCTTCCTTGTTCGCGTCAACCACAAACATCACGTCCGGAATGCCGCCCATATCGCGGATGCCGCCGAGGGAAAGTTCGAGCTTGTCGCGTTCGCGGGTCAGCTGAAGGATTTCCTTCTTGGTCAAGCCGTGGGTGTCGCCCGAAAGCTGCTCTTCCATCGACTTCAAACGCTTGATCGAGTTCGAAATTGTCTTCCAATTGGTGAGCATGCCGCCCAGCCAGCGGTGATTGACGAAGTGCTGGCCCGATGCGCGGGCTGCTTCCGCAATTGGATCCTGAGCCTGGCGCTTGGTCCCGACAAAGAGGACCTTGCCGCCGCGCGCCGCAGTTTGGCTCACAAATTCAAGGGCACGGGCAAAGAGCGGAACGGTCTGCGACAGGTCCAGAATATGGACGCCGTTGCGATCGCCAAAGATGTAGGGTTTCATTTTTGGATTCCAGCGATGCGTCTGGTGTCCAAAGTGTGCGCCAGCTTCCAAGAGCTGGTGCATGGTGACAGTCGGTGCCGCCATGGGGATAGTCTCCTTCCGGTTGGTCCACTGGGCAGCGAGAATGAAGCCTTGAGTCCAATTGCGGACGTGGTGCTTCACACCGGTTTATGATGCCACCCATGCGGGATTGAGGGCGCGCCATTAGCGAACCCGACTACGGGATGCAAGGGGGAGCTGTATTCGGCGGAGCGCGAGCCGATTAACCTTATGTATTTGCGGAAATCAAACGCCTTGCATGCCAGGGATGTTCAGTTGTCAGGGGGAAACGGGGCATTTTTTGAAGCAATGCTGGTCAGGGTTGCAAAACAGGATGTGCGATTGGGGATGTATGTTCACGCGATCGAAGGGTCGTGGATGGACCATCCATTCTGGCGATCCCGATTCCTGCTCTCGGAGCAGTCGCAGCTGGAACGGGTCTTTGCGAGCAAGGTCGAATATCTGGTCATCGATGCCGCGCGCGGCCTTGACCCCAGCCAGTTGGCACCCGTTTTGGATGAAAGAACAGCCAAGAGCGAACGCCAACCGTTGAGCGCGCGTGAGCGGATCACCGAACTTCGCCGGGCGGCAAGCACCATCAAGCGTTCCAAAGTTGCAGTCATGGGATTGTTTGAAGATGCGCGGCTTGGCAAGGCAGTCCAGACGGCTTCGATGGGTCCAATCGTAGAGGAGATTTCGCAATCCGTCTCTCGCGATCCGTCGATCATCCTGAATATTGCAAAGCTCAAGACCAAGGACGAATACACCTACCTCCATTCTGTTGCAGTGTGCGCTCTCATGATCAACCTCGGCCGGTCAATGGGACTGGACGAGGGGCTGACACAGGAAATTGGCATGGCAGGCCTGCTTCATGATGTCGGCAAAATGGCTATTCCGGAGACAATCCTGAAAAAACCTGCAAGGCTTGACGAGCTGGAGATGGAAACGGTTCGCAACCACCCACAGCGCGGATACGAAATCCTGTCTGCGTCTGCGGGCGTGAACGAAACGGCTTTGGATGTGTGCCTGCATCATCACGAGAAGATGGACGGCACAGGGTACCCCCAGCGCCTTCCGGGCAAGGCGTTGAGCCTTTTTGCTCGCATGTCCTCAGTGTGCGACGTCTATGACGCTGTAACGTCGCAGCGCCCGTATAATACGCCCTGGTCTGCTTCACACGCGTTGCAATTGATGCAAGGTTGGGAAGGCCATTTTGATCCAGAGGTCGTCGACGCGTTCATTGAGAGCCTCGGCATATTGCCCGTCGGCACACTCATTCGTGTAAATGACGACAGGTTGGCAATTGTGACCGGTGAGTCTTCATCGGACTTTACGCTGCCACGCGCCCGCATATTCTATTCGCCGGACCGAATGTATGACGAACCCCTTCTCGATATCGAAGTATCCCGAAACAAGGGGGGCTGGTCTGTATTAGGCATCGAAGACCCTGCGAAATGGGGCTTTCCTGACTGGAAGCGCACGAGCAGGGCAATCATCACGCGCAAGTCCAACTGAACGCGAGCAAAAGAACAAACAAAAAACTTTTCGCTTGACGAAGGAACGTTAGAGGAACATATCAACGAGAACAGAAAGGGAATATCATGCACATTATCAGCATTCTCCTGTCTTGTTTTGCGTTCTTCATCGCACTTGAAGCTATCCGGCTAACCATTTTGTCCCGTTCAGGCCGAATCCTGGAAGCGCTTGCGGGCGTTGCGCCTGCCCGAACGGATAGAGCGTCTGTGGTGGTTCCGTTTCCGGTCCGGCCACGTGCCTTGGTTGATGAGAACGAGGGAACCAGGCTTGCTGCCTGACGCCGTCGTCAGGATTGGCCGGGTTGCACCCCCAGCTTACGCGCGCGCTTGACCTTGGCGTAGCTCCTGATGCTCAAGGGAATGGCTGCCAGATAGGCAGCTGAAACGGCAGTCAGTGTAATCCAGGGATCGGAGAACAGCGCCGTTCCAATAAGGGCTGCGAGCAAGATGGCCTCGAGCCGAATATGTCGCCGGAGGCGGATAGAGCCCCAACTGTAGGTCGCAACATTCGAGATCATCAGAAAGGCGATGAGTCCGGCCCATGGCGCAACGACAAATGGCTCCCGGAACCATTCATTTTCGGTCACCAGCCAGAGATACAGCGGCGTAAAGGCAAGTCCTGCGCCCGCTGGCGCTGGAATGCCCGTCAGGAAGCCGGCCGATTTATGCGGCTGATCTTCAATGTCGATCCGCGCATTGAAGCGTGCAAGCCTGAGCGCACAGGAAACCGCAAGCGCCAACGCGAAAATCCAACCAAAGCGCGGCAATTGCTGCAATGACCAGAGATAGAGGATGATTGCAGGGGAAACACCAAAGGCAATCACGTCGGATAAGGAATCGAGTTCGGCTCCAAATCTGCTTTCTGCCTTCAGAAGTCGCGCTACGCGACCGTCGATGCCGTCGAGGACACCCGCGACAATTATGGCACCAATCGCTCGCTCCCAATCTCCAGTATGAGGGTCTGTTCCGGTTGCAGAAATTGCATAGCGCACACCCGTCAGGCCGAAACACAGGGCCAGAGCGGTAATTGCGTTGGGAGGGACCGCCCTGAGGCTAAGCCCACCACGCGCTGTGCGTTCGTCACTGTTCACAGCCGTATTCCGCAAACGCTTTCATTGTCCCCGAATATTCCAAGTACGGTCTCTCCCGCCACGCAGCGTTGGCCAAGGGCCACTTTAGGAGCCGTTCCGGCCGGTAGATAGACGTCAACGCGGCTTCCGAAGCGGATCAATCCGATGCGCTGCCCGGCTGCGACGATATCGCCCGGTTTCACGAACGGCACAATTCTGCGGGCAACCAGCCCCGCAATCTGCGTAAATCCGACTTTCGCGCCGTCACTGCGTTCGACGACAAAATGCTGGCGCTCATTGTCCTCACTCGCCTTGTCGAGATCAGCGTTGAGGAACTTCCCCGCGATATAGACCACTTGCTTGATCGTTCCTGCGATCGGTGTCCGGTTGATGTGAACATCAAACACACTCATGAAGATCGAGACGCGCGTAAAATGCCCATCGCCGAGTTCCGCAACAAGCTCCTTTGGCGCAGGGACGGACTGGATCAATGTGACCATTCCATCGGCAGGCGCCACGATGTAACGATCGCTGCGCGGTGTCGTGCGGATCGGATCGCGGAAAAAAGCCAGAACCCAGACTGTGACACCAAGCATCAGCCAGGCAAGCGTGTGCCAGCCAACCAAAGCAACAACACCGGTAATTGCTGCTGCAATCAGTGCGAATTTTCGTCCCTCCGGATGGACCGAAGGGAAACGCCATTTTACGCCCTCACCGGGAGGGTCGTTCTTTTCTAGTGCGGCCATGACTGCGCGTTCTAGGCACGCACTGCGCCGCTGGCAAGCAGAAGCGGTTGATTGCAGACGCGCGTCGCCCTAGAGCGCTTCTCGAATTGTGACGGAGAAAGCAGCAACACATGGCCAAGATCAAGGTAAAGACCCCCGTCGTCGAGATCGATGGCGACGAAATGACCCGGATCATCTGGCAGTGGATTCGCGAACAGCTCATCCTTCCCTTCCTCGATATTGAACTCGACTATTATGATTTGGGCATCGAGAAGCGTGACGAGACGAATGATCAGATCACCGTCGACAGCGCCAAGGCGATCCAGAAATATGGCGTGGGCGTGAAGTGTGCGACGATCACCCCTGACGAAGCCCGCGTCGAAGAATTCAAGCTGAAGAAGATGTGGAAATCCCCCAACGGGACGATCCGAAACATTCTGGGCGGCGTCGTGTTTCGCGAGCCGATCGTCATCAAGAATGTGCCTCGGCTGATTCCGGGCTGGACTGATCCGATTGTCGTGGGTCGCCACGCCTTTGGCGATCAATATCGTGCGACTGACTTCCGCGTTCCTGGTCCCGGAAAGTTGCGCCTGGTTTGGGAAGGCGAAAATGGAGAGCGGATCGACGAGGAGGTGTTTGACTACCCGTCATCAGGTGTGGCGTTGGCCATGTACAACCTGGACGAATCGATCCGCGATTTTGCCCGCGCATCGATGAATTATGCGCTCAACCGTGGTTGGCCGCTCTATCTGTCGACCAAGAACACCATCCTGAAGGCCTATGACGGCCAGTTCAAGGACCTGTTCCAGGAAGTGTTTGATGCGGAGTTCGCAGACAAGTTCGCCGCGGCCGGCATCGTCTACGAACATCGCCTGATCGATGATATGGTTGCCTCTGCACTCAAATGGTCGGGCAAATTCGTGTGGGCCTGCAAGAACTACGATGGCGACGTCCAGTCGGACCAGGTTGCACAGGGTTTTGGATCGCTCGGCCTGATGACATCGGTCCTTCTCTCGCCGGATGGCAAGACTGTGGAGGCAGAAGCGGCGCACGGGACAGTAACGCGCCATTACCGCATGCATCAGCAGGGCAAGGCAACCTCGACCAATCCTATTGCCTCGATCTTTGCATGGACAGGTGGTCTCAAATTCCGCGGCAAGTTTGACGACACGCCAGATGTCGTGCGCTTTGCCGAGACGCTCGAAAAGGTCTGTATCAAGACTGTCGAAGACGGGTCCATGACCAAGGATCTCGCTATCCTGATCGGTCCGGATCAGCCGTGGATGACAACCGAGCAGTTCTTTGAGGCCGTCCGAGCCAATCTCGAAGCCGAAATGGCCAACTGGGGTTAGGCCCGGGGCGATTCAATACGTTCCCGGCGCACACCCAAACCGACAATTCGGCCGGGTATGCGCCGCAGCAGCGGAAAGCGATTCAGCAATCTGAGCGCCCAAGGTGGCCGATCAATCTGCGCGCCCGGCTTGAAGAGCGCCTCGATGATCCGGTCCTGCGCCAGTTTCTGACCGGCTTGTATGACACGGGTGGGAAATCGCCGGCGGCGCTCGACGCGGAACAAGAGGTCGTCCACATTGCTTGAGCGCCGCAGTGGCGCTGCAAGGATATTTGCAGCAGCCACAGCGTCCTGAATCGCAAGGTTGATACCAATACCGCCGATGGGCGACATGGCGTGCGCCGCATCGCCAATAGCGAGCAATCCGGGACGATCCCACCGATCAAGCCGATCAAGCGCAACACTCAACAGAAAAAACTGGCTCATATCGGTCAAGTCAGTATCGAGTGACCCAAGATCCGGCGCCAATCGTTCAATTCGCGCCCGCATGGCCTCAATGCCTTCAGTGCGAAGCGCATCGGCCATGCCCTTTGGAAATATATAAGCACATTGCCAATAGTCGTTACGGTCGATCATCACCATCATTGACCCGGCGGCGACGATCCCGCGCAAGGCTTCTCCACCCTTGTCCCGCTTGGGCAAGCGAAACCAGAAGACGTCCATGGGTGCCCCGAGCACCGTCAGCGGCAGCAAGCGCTGGCTCCGCACAATAGATTTGCGACCGTCGGCCATGATGACGAGCTTGCGCGCCAATATCTCGCGGCCATTGGCCAATCTCACGCCGGTGATCCGACCCCCGTGGTCGATCAATTCGGCAACGTCGGATACCATTTCGAGCGAGAATTCAGGGAACTCCCCGGCCTCGGACTTCAAGAAGTCGAGAAAATCCCATTGCGGCATCATGGCAATGAAGGGAGCCGGCGTCTTGAGATGGCCCAGTTCGCCGAAGGTCAGATCCTGTCCCGCGATGGTCAGATTGGCCTTGGTCAATCGACTATGCGGTCTCTCAAGGAATCGGTCCAGCATTCCGAGCTGGTCAAGGATTTCCATTGTCGAGGGATGGACCGTATCGCCTCGGAAATCGCGGAGAAAATCTCCATGCTTTTCAAGGACCAGCGTCGAAACACCAGCCCTCGCCATCAGAAGGCCGACCATCATCCCGGCGGGGCCTCCGCCAACGACAATCACATCCGGTATCATAAGGCTGACAGATGCCGCATTATCGGGCTAAGGGGAAGACATGGCGCTCGACTATCAGACAACTGGCTTCAGCGATGCGCTGGTGATCCTCGGTGCAGCCGGCCTGGTGATACCGGCCTTCGCCCGCTTCCGCATCACGCCCGTGATCGGGTTCATTCTGGTTGGCGTATTGGTCGGACCGTTCGGCCTCGGTGCAGCCGTTCCCGAGCACCGCTGGCTGGAATGGGTGACAATCAGCAATCCGAAGGGCATTGCGCAGTTTGCGGAACTAGGCATCATCCTGCTGCTGTTCTCCATTGGCCTTGAACTGTCCTATGCCCGTATTTGGGCAATGCGAAAGCCGTTGTTCGGTTTTGGTGCTGCGGAACTGATCGGCTCGGCAGCTATCATAGCTCTGGCGCTTTGGATTTTTGGCGAAACACCGGGAGGATCGCTTGGGCTTGGTCTTGCACTGGCGCTCTCTTCGACCGCCTTGGTGCTGCCGATCGCCGGGACGACCAGTGCCGTCGGCCGCCTTGCGCTCGCCATGCTCCTCTTTGAAGATCTTGCGCTGGTGCCAATCATTTTCCTGCTGGGCGCAATTGGCCCTTCCGCGGATAGTGGGTTGGGCGAACTGGCAAGCGTTATCGGCTTGGGCGCTGCCACTGTCTTTTCGATGCTATTTTTCGGGCGCTGGCTCATTCCGCCGCTCTTCGCGCAAGCAGCCCGCACAAAGAGCCCTGAGCTCTTTCTTTCGACCAGCTTGCTCATCGTCATCCTGGCGAGTCTTGCAACGACCTTGGTTGGCCTCTCTCCGATTGTCGGCGCGCTCGTCGCTGGCCTGCTCATTGCAGAAACCAAATATCGCGGCGAAGTCGAGCTTGCGACAGCCCCGTTCAAGGGCCTCGCGCTGGGCGTGTTCCTGATAACCGTCGGCATGAGCATAAACCTTGACATGATTGTGGCCGATGCCTCGTCGATCGCCACTGCCGTGGTTGGCGTGGTAATGGTCAAGGCCTTGGTTACGGCTGGCCTGCTGCGGCTCGGCCGTGTTCCGCGCGGGACAGCCGCCGAAACAGGCCTGTTGATGGCATCG
This sequence comes from Aquisediminimonas profunda, assembly GCF_019443285.1. Classification (GTDB taxonomy): domain Bacteria; phylum Pseudomonadota; class Alphaproteobacteria; order Sphingomonadales; family Sphingomonadaceae; genus Aquisediminimonas; species Aquisediminimonas profunda. The sequence continues at coordinate 2,147,993 of NZ_CP080327.1, read as the reverse complement.
CCATCGGAAACCACACTTATTGTCCTTGCAGCGGCCGCACAGGCCAAGTTGATCGGCATGGACGTTGCTGCATTCTGGCAAGTCGTGACAGCCATCGGCCTGACCATCACACCAACGCTGGCGCGGATCGGGCATAGCGTCGCGCGCAGGATCGAATGGCGTCATGATGCCATGCTCGAAGGGGAAGCTGATCAACTGCAAACCGAGCCGCAGACCATATTGATTGGCTTTGGGCGTGTCGGACGCCTGGTTGCCGAAATGCTCGAGGCGCACAATCGCCCCTATGTGGCAATCGAGGCAGACGTTGATCTCGTGACAGTCGCGCGACGCGAAGGCAAACCTGTCAAATTCGGAGATGCAGCCCGCCCGGCAACTCTTGCACGGCTGGATCTGGAGGGCGCTAGTGCGGTCGTCCTGACAATGGACGACCCAGTGCAAGCCGTGCGCATTACAGCAAGCTTGCGCAAGAGTTTCCCGGACCTGACGATTGTGGCCCGCGCAAGAGACACAGATCATGCCGCTGAACTTTACCGCGCCGGTGCGTCCGATGCCGTGCCGGAAACGCTTGAGAGTTCGCTCCAGCTTTCGGAAGCCGTGCTTATCGACCTCGGTGTGGCGATGGGACCGGTGATCGCATCAATTCACGAAAAACGTGACGAATTGCGCGCGGAAATTCGCGAGGCCGGCCAACTGGATGTGATGCCCCGGTTGGGTGGATTGCGCACTAGGCAGCAATAGCAGCGCGAATTGCATCCAGCGCAGCCCCAGCCTGCTGACCATCCGGACCGCCGCCTTGCGCCATATCGGGCCGGCCTCCGCCACCCTGCCCGCCCAAGGCAGTCACTGCTGCCTTGACGAGGTCAACCGCGCTGAACCGGCTGTTCAATCCGCCCGTCACGCCAACCGCGACTGACGCCCGGCCGTCATTGACGGCAACTAGAGCAGCAATACCTTCACCCAGCCGGCCCTTTGCTTCATCGACAAGACCGCGCAATTCCTTGGGATCCAGTCCTTCGAGAACCTGGCCGGAAAACGCAATGCCCGCGATATCTTCCGGTCCGGCAGCAGCGCTCGTACTGCCACCACCCATCGCCAGTGCCTTTTTCGCCTCTGCCAATTCGCGCTCGAGCCGCTTGCGCTCTTCAATCAGCGCGGCAACGCGCGCGGGAACATCTTCCGCGTTGGTCTTGAATGTCGCTGCAATGTCTTTGAGGAGCCCCTCACGCTCTGAAAGCCACAGCCTTGCTGCCTCGCCGGTCAGAGCTTCGATGCGTCGCACGCCGCTTGAAACAGCACTCTCTCCAACAATCTTGAACAGCGCAATATCCCCAAGCGCGTTGACATGGGTGCCCCCGCAGAGCTCGACCGAATAGGCATCGCTGCCCATCGTCAAGACACGAACCTCATCGCCATATTTCTCGCCGAACAGCGCCATTGCGCCTGCCGCAATCGCATCATCCGGCGTCATGAGCCGTGTGGAAACCGCCGCGTTCTTGCGGATTTGCGCATTCACCGCCGCTTCCACATCAGCGATTTCAGCCGGGGTCAATGCTGTCGGATGCGAGAAGTCGAACCGGAAACGATCCGCAGCGACAAGGCTGCCCTTCTGCGTCACATGTCCGCCCAGCCGATTGCGCAAGGCTGCGTGCAGCAAATGCGTTGCCGAATGGTTGGCGCGAATTTGATCGCGACGCTCGGCATCGATTGCAAGCTGAACGGTCTGTCCGACAGCGATTGATCCATTCTCTATCCTCGCGTGGTGCGCATGCAATCTTCCAAGCGGCTTGGCCGTATCTTCCACAATAGCTCGAAGGCCATTGTCACCTGTGATTGTCCCAGCATCACCCGACTGGCCACCGCTTTCGCCATAGAAGGGAGTCTGGTTCGTCAGGATCGTTATCTGCTCGCCAGCCGAGGCGCCGTCCACGCGCTGGCCGTCGCGGACCAGAGCAACAACCTGCCCTTCGCCAACCACTGAAGTGTAGCCAGTGAATTCTGTCCCGCCGAACTCGTCGGCGATATCATACCAGATTTCACCGGAAGCCTGTTCGCCCGAGCCCTTCCAAGCAGCGCGCGCTGCTGCCTTCTGCTCGGCCATCGCTGCATCAAATCCCGCCCGGTCAACCCCAAGTCCCTGCACACGCAAGGCATCTTCGGTCAGATCATAGGGAAAGCCATAAGTGTCATAGAGCTTGAACGCCGTTTCGCCGGCAAGCGTGTCGCCCGGAGCCATATTTGTAGTGGCTTCATCAAGCAGGCGCAGTCCGTTCTGAAGTGTCTGGCGAAACCGTGTCTCTTCCTGCTGGAGCGTCGCTTCAATCAGAGGCTGCGCCCTGACGAGTTCAGGATAGGCTGCACCCATTTCCGCAACCAGCGACGGCACTAGCCGGTACATCAACGGCTCTTTCGCTCCCAGCAAATGTGCATGCCGCATGGCCCGACGCATGATCCGGCGCAACACATAGCCGCGCCCTTCATTGGCGGGCAGAACGCCATCAGCCACAAGGAACCCGGATGCCCGCAAATGGTCTGCGATGACACGGTGCGATGCCTTCATTGGGCCCGTCGGGTCGCTCTTAGTCAGCTCGGCCGAACTCGCAATAAGGGTCTGGAATGTATCCGTGTCGTAATTGTCGTGAACCCCCTGCATGACGGCGGCAATTCGCTCCAGCCCCATGCCTGTATCGATGCTTGGCTTTGGCAGCGCCGTCCGGGAACCGTCTGCAGCCTGCTCAAATTGCATGAAGACCAGGTTCCAGATCTCGACAAAGCGATCCCCGTCTTCATCCGGAGATCCGGGCGGGCCACCAGGGATGTGATCGCCATGATCAAAGAATATCTCCGAGCACGGACCGCACGGCCCCGTATCGCCCATCGACCAGAAATTGTCCGATGTCGGAATGCGGATGATCCGGCGGTCGGCCAGGCCCGCTATCTTCTGCCATAGCGCAAAGGCTTCGTCATCGGTGTGGTAGACCGTCACCGTCAGGCGCGCCGGATCAAGCCCCCATTCCTTGGTCAGCAGGGTCCAGGCATGGTGGATCGCCTGCTCCTTGAAATAGTCTCCGAACGAAAAATTGCCGAGCATTTCGAAGAAGGTATGATGCCGTGCAGTATAGCCAACATTGTCCAGGTCATTGTGCTTCCCGCCCGCCCTCACACACTTCTGGCTGGAGGCCGCAGTTGAATAAGGCCGGCTTTCAAGGCCCGTGAAAACATTCTTGAATGGCACCATGCCGGCATTGACGAACATGAGTGTCGGATCATTGTGCGGCACGAGCGGTGCGCTCGGCACTTTTTCATGTCCCGTTCCCCCGAAATAATCGAGGAAAGAGCGGCGGATGTCGTTGGTCGAAGTCATAACTTTCGCCGCTTAGGGGAGGCCGCCGCTCGCATCAAGCGTTCCTCATTGGCACGGTGACGATTCAGCACTTGCGACTCAGCCCGAACAGGCGTCTGATACTGATATTGCGCCTCGGCGCACGTCGCCCCGGCGCCCCTTTATGCAAGTAAGGAGGTGGATCATGGCGAGTACAGTCAACGGCGTTAGAGCAGTGGCCCTGGTGGGGCCAGCCGGGGCCGGGAAAACCAGTTTGGCCGAAGCAATGCTCTATGCGAGCGGCACGATATCGCGACAGGGATCTGTTGAGGCGGGAACGAGTCTTGGCGACACCAGCCCCGAAGCGCGGGCAAGACGCGGTTCCACCGAACTCAACCTGTTCAGGCTCGATTATTTGGGAGATAAATTTGCGCTGATCGACGCGCCAGGCGCCGTCAGTTTCGCAGCGGACGGACTATCAGCCCTCGAACAGGCAGACATGGCGATTGTGGTCGTGGATCCCGATCCAGCGCGGGCTGGACTGGTTGAGCCAACCCTCAAACGCATCGAAGCCTTGGGATTGCCGCACGCTATTTTCGTCAACAAGATCGACTCGGCAAAGGGTCGGATTCGCGATCTGCTTGAGGCTCTCCAGCCACTGAGCGCAGCACCGCTGATCGCCCGGCAGATACCGATACGCGAAGGCGACGCCATTACAGGGTTTGTCGATCTCGCGCTCGAACGCGCCTTTCATTATCAACCTGGCAAACCGTCTGAGCAAATCGCCATTCCTGATGCACTGGCGGAACGGGAGTCGAGCGAGCGCTTTCACATGCTTGAACAGCTTGCCGATCACGATGACGCACTGCTTGAACAGCTGCTTTCAGACGAAACCCCCGACATCCAGACAGTTTTCAAGGATTTGGTCACGGAAACGCGCGCGGGTCTCGTGGTGCCGGTCATGTTCGGATCGGCGCTGAACGGTTTTGGCGTGCGTCGGTTGCTGAAGATGTTGCGGCATGAAGCTCCGGGAGCGTCGGAAACTGCAACGCGCCTCGGAACCAACGGCAGCAGCGTGCAGATTTTCAAGATTGCGAATGGTGGATCGGTCGGCCGACTCGCACTGGCGCGCATCCTTGGCGACGGCCTTGCCGAAGGGGCTGAACTCATCTCCGGCGATGGCGAAGCCGTTCGGGTCGGGGCACTGTTCAGTGTTCAGGGAGACAAGACGATCAAGCTGTCGAAGGCCGAGTCTGGGGACATTGTCGCGATTGCCAAGGCGGACAATGCCAAGCCCGGCATGCTGCTTGGCAGGCAAGCGCATGGCGACGCTTCGATCCGCCTGATCGACCTGCCGCCTCGCAATGCCAGCCTGGCCATAGCGACCCGCGATCGCAAGGATGACGTGCGCCTCTCCACGGCGTTGCACAAGCTGGTCGAAGAAGATCCCGCCCTCGATTGGGGCCATGATGATGTGAGCCATGAAACCGTGTTGCGCGGAATCAATGACGAGCATCTGTCTGTCACGCTGGCCAAGCTCAAACGCCGTTATGGTGTGGAGGTCGACGTCCATCCTCCACGGATCGCGTACAAGGAATCGATCCGCAAGGGCATCACACAGCGAGGACGCCACAAGAAGCAGTCGGGCGGCCATGGGCAATTCGGGGATGTCGTTATCGAAGTCCGCCCCCTGCCGCGCGGCGAAGGGTTTCGTTTCGATGACAGGATCACCGGCGGTGCCATTCCAAAACAATGGATCCCCGCCGTCGAAATGGGCGTGCGCGACGCTATGGAAAAGGGGCCGCTGGGCTATCCCGTGGTCGATGTGGCAGTCACATTGATCGATGGCTCATTTCACAGCGTCGACAGTTCCGAGCTTGCCTTCCGCATCGCCGGGCGAATAGGCATGAGCGAGGCTCTGCCGCAATGCCAACCCTATCTGCTCGAACCCATGTGCCACCTTGTGATAGACACGCCAAGCGGCGCCACATCCAAGGCGAGTTCAACCATCTCGAGCCGCCGTGGTCAAATTCTCGGCATAGGATCACACCCAAGTTGGCAGCGCTGGGACCGGGTTGAAGCCATCATACCCGAAGCCGGCCTGCACGGCCTAGATGCCGAATTGCGGTCAATGAGCCAGGGACTTGCAAGCTTCTCTGCGCGCTATGATCACGTCGCCGAACTGAGCGGAAAGCTCGCAGACGACGTGATCAAGCAGGCAGCGCTTGCAGCTTAGGCGAAGTTGTAAGGCCCACCCTTTTCAAGCGCGCGCTGCCAAGCGGGGCGGGCATGGATCATCTTGACGAATGCATCGAGCTTCGGTCGCGTGGCCGTGCGCCCTTGCATGGCAGCAACTTCGGCAGGGAAACTCAGCATGAAATCTGCGGCTGAAAGGCTGTTCCCGATGAAATGCCCGCTGTCGTTAAGCTGGTTCTCCATATAGTCGAAATGGCTGTTCAACTGCTCGTCAATCCGCGGCAATATGGGGGCCGCAGCTTCACCAAGGCGACCAGCATAAAGTCCAAGCAGGATCGGGGTCATTACCGAACCTTCGGCAAAATGAATCAATTCCAAGTGCCGGACATGTTCGTCCGTGCCACGTGCCGGCACAAAAGCCTCCCCGCCATGTCGTTCACAGATATATTCGGTGATTGCCCCGGACTCACAAATCACCCGCCCATTGTACTCGATAACGGGCGATTTTCCCAGCGGATGCACGGCAGCGAGTTCCGGCGGCGCCAGATTTGTAACGGCATCGCGCTGATAGTGGCGAATTTCGTATGGCCTGCCAATTTCCTCAAGCAACCAGAGGATTCTTTGCGAACGTGAATTGTTCAGGTGATGGACAATCAATGTCATTCAATAACTCCCACTATAAATGCGCCGACCATATCCATGCCGCCGCATTAAACATTACAGTTCCATCGACCAAATGGTTGCATAATTTCTGCGAAAGATGTTCGAAAAAGACAGTTTTTTCTTGTGCATCGAGATTGCGGATCAATGGTGCAGCCGGACCAATACGTGAAAAAAAGTCGACTGCATCCCCAACTGCATCATCTCCGGCGCCAGCGATATAAGAAAAAGTGACGGATTCCGCGTGAGCGTTTTTCCAGCCGGCTTGTCTGAGTATGTTCCGGACATAGTCGCGGTCGGAAAAGGCAAAGGGACCTGGCGCGAACGGTTGCGGAGGCGCTGGCTGAGCCCGGAGAAGAGCCGGAATTTCGACTGCCCAATCATTCTCTGCCCGATCCCGAAAACAGGAAAAGACAAGCTGCGCACCCGAAGCCGCAATTTCGGCAAAATGGCTAAAGGCAGCAATAGGATCATCAAAAAACATAACCCCGTGTCGGGAGACTAGCATATCCGGGCGCCAGTCATTGCCAGACCAAAGTGTCGCATCCTGGATTTCAAATCGCACGCGCGACTCCCGGTTACGCGCCCGCGCAGCAAGAGCGAGCGACTCGGAAAGGTCGATTCCGACGACTTCTGCGCGCGGCAGGCGTTCGGCTAACGCAACTGAGGTCGCACCCGCCCCACACCCAATATCAAGAATTCGTGCATCAGGCCGGGCCCTGGACGCGATACGATCGACAAGAACGGTATTGAGTTCTGACAGGCTCCGATCGGTGCGCTCAAACTCTGCGGCCCAATTTCGTCCAACCGCTCCTTGCCAGTCTGCAGCATTCGTCATGGCATGCCTTTCCTGCTTGCAGTTGCGCGCGAAGCAACCTCGCGCACAAATTTTGCGGCCACGATGGCCGTCACGCCATTGACGTCAAACCGCGGATTGAGTTCGACGATATCCGCCGCGACAATTTCTCCCGTCACCCGGTCAAGAACGTTGAGCACATCGCGTACGCTCAGTCCGCCAGGCTCTGGATGAGAGACGCCAGGCGCAAAAGCCGGGTCAAGCCCGTCAAGATCAAGGCTGACATAGACGGGCCCAGACAAGCCAGGCACATTGCCCGGAGCAAAGTTTTGCATGTCGATGATGTCGACGCCGAAGCGCTCCGCCTGTTCCCGACAATGTCGATTGAGCGTCCGGATTCCGACCTGCACAAGCCGGGCCGCAAGCCCGTTCTCCATGATGCGTGCAAAGGGAGACGCATGCGATCGCGGATTGCCCTCAAAATCATGGTAAAGATCTGGGTGAGCGTCCACATGGAGAATGGTGACTTGCCCATAATGCGCGTGAATGGCCTGAACCACCGGATAGGTTACCGCATGATCACCACCCAGCAGGATGGGGATTGCATGCTCCTGCAAGGTTACGGCAACGGCTTTCCGGATCAGATCGTCATCATCGGGACCTTCAGCCAAGGCAAGGTCACCCTTGTCGAGAATTTGAAAATCGCAGCCGATTTCCATGCCGTTCTCGCACGAAGTATTGCCCCGATCGCTCCACAGTGCATCCCGAATCAAGGGCGGGGCAAGGGCGGGCCCACGCTCAAACGAACTGTTGCAATCGGTTGGCAAGCCAATGAGGTGAAAAACGGGGTCCATAATCACATCCTCGCGACATTGGCGGACAAGCGCAATCGGTACCGTTCATAAAGCCAAAAAGGCCCGCTGCGGGGGGAGCAGCGGGCCTCTGGTTGCATGAAGCGGGGCGCGACTAGATGTCGTCGTCCGCTTCGGGTCCTGTCATCATCTCTTCGGCAACCACTTCGATCTTGCCGCGAATGGCCTTTTCAAGTCTTTCGGCAACCTCCGGATTTTCCTTGAGATACATTTTCGAATTTTCGCGCCCCTGCCCGATCCGGATCGAGTCATAGGAAAACCAGGCGCCGGACTTCTCGACAATCCCGGCCTTGACCCCAAGATCGAGGATTTCGCCCGTCTTCGAAATGCCTTCGCCATACATGATGTCGAACTCGACCTGCTTGAACGGCGGAGCCACCTTGTTCTTGACCACCTTTACCCGTGTCGTGTTGCCGACAATATCGTCCCTATCCTTGATCTGGCCCGTGCGGCGGATATCGAGGCGGACAGATGCGTAAAATTTGAGCGCGTTGCCCCCCGTCGTTGTTTCGGGCGACCCGTACATGACACCGATCTTCATGCGGATCTGGTTGATGAAGATGACCGTGCAGTTCGAACGGCTGATGGAACCAGTAATCTTGCGAAGCGCCTGGCTCATCAAGCGCGCCTGCAAGCCGACATGGCTGTCACCCATTTCGCCTTCGATTTCCGCGCGCGGAACCAGGGCTGCCACCGAGTCGATCACCAGAACATCAACTGCGTTGGAACGAACAAGCGTATCAGTAATCTCGAGCGCCTGTTCGCCGGTATCGGGCTGGGACACGATCAGTTCATCGATATTGACACCAAGCTTCTTGGCATAGCCGGGATCAAGTGCATGCTCGGCATCGATGAACGCTGCCGTTCCGCCCTTCTTCTGGGCTTCAGCAATGGCATGAAGCGCCAGGGTCGTCTTGCCCGAGCTTTCCGGGCCGAAAATCTCAATCACGCGCCCCTTGGGCAGGCCGCCGATACCCAGCGCAATGTCGAGCCCGAGCGATCCGGTCGAAACCGCCTCGATCTCGATCGCTTCACGCTGGCCCAGCTTCATTGCCGAACCCTTTCCAAAAGCACGATCAATCTGTGCGAGTGCTGCTTCGAGCGCCTTTTCCCTATCCATATTTCCTGCTGTCCGTTCGGAATCGATCAATTTCAGAGACGCTGCCATGGCCGTTACCCTCACCCGCCGCAAGCCGATTCCTGCGGTTCGATGATCCGTGTATACATTTTGTTCCTATTGAACAAGAGGGGAACAGAAAAAATATTCTCTTTTCGTTCCGCTGGTCATTCAGAGTGTTTCAGCCTGCCCGACTGGCGTTGGCCATCATCACGTCGCGCACGGCTTCTGCCAGTTGATGGACAGAAAACGGCTTGGGCAGGAAGGCAATATTGTCGAGGTCAATTGTCTTGCGAAGCTGTTCTTCGGCATAGCCCGACATAAACAGGATCGGCAGCTTGGGCCGGGATTCGCGCGCATGGCGAACAAGCGTCGGTCCGTCCATCACAGGCATCACGACGTCGGAAACGAGTAGGTCGATGTCATCCCGAGCATTCATGATCTCAAGCGCTTCCTCACCATTTGCAGCCGTCACGACCGTATAGCCGTTCCGCGACAGCGCCCGTTCGGCAACGGCCCGCACCATATCCTCATCCTCGACCAGCAGGATCGTTCCCGTTCCCCAGGTTTCCGATGGCTTTTCCTTCACCTTGACCAGCGCAGGGGTCGGTTGTGACTCAACCCGGTGAACGGGCAGATAGATGACAAAGCTTGTCCCTTCCCCCGGCTTGGAATCGGCGAAAATGAAGCCGCCGGATTGTTTCACGATCCCATAGACTGTCGACAGGCCAAGACCGGTCCCCTTGCCCACTTCCTTGGTCGTGAAAAACGGCTCGAACACCTTGGGCAGCAATTCGGGCGCAATGCCAGTTCCCGTGTCTGAAACGCTCAGTGCCGTATAGTCGGCAATCGGCAGGATATCGCTGCCAAGCTTGCGAACGTCCGCTGTGGATACCGCATAGGTCTGGATCGTCAGTGTGCCGCCGCGCGGCATTGCGTCGCGCGCATTGACTGCGAGGTTGACGATCACTTGTTCAAGCTGGCCGGGGTCAGCGCGAACGGCACCCAGATTGCGGCCATGCTTGACGTTCAGCGTGACTGTCTCGCCCAGCAGCCGCTTCAGGAGGTTGGAAATCTCCGAGACAATGTCGGGCAACTGGAGGATCTGCGGACGCAAAGTCTGCTGCCGGGAAAAGGCAAGGAGTTGGCGTGTCAGGCCTGCTGCCCGATTGGCATTGCTGCGGATTTGCTGAATATCATCATAGTCACTGTCACCGGGCGTATGGCGCATGAGCATAAGGTCGCAGTGTCCTAGAATACCAGTCAGGATATTGTTGAAGTCATGCGCGACGCCTCCGGCAAGCTGGCCCACAGCCTGCATTTTCGTTGCCTGCGCCACTTGCTTCTTGAGCTTCGATTCCTCGCTGTTGTCCTTGATCGACAGAAGGACTGCCGCATCTCCAAGCCCACGCGCGCCGGCGATCGTGAGGGCAACAGGCTCTTCGGGCTGATCGCGCAAGCGCACCGCGATGTCCCCCGTCATGGCCTGGCCGGACGCGAAGCGCCGCACGGAATCAGCAACTGCAGCCTTGTCTTCACGAACAACGAGATCGCCGGGGTAAATAGGCTTGGAATTGGGCGGCAGGCCGACGGCGCGGCAGAACGCATCATTCAGGAAGAGGAAACGCCCGTCACGATCTGCCAGTGCCAAGCCCAATGGCAATATGCCCAACAGTGACTGGATGTGAGCGATCCCGCCGCCCTGACCAACGGCATGGCCTTCGCCATCTTCATCCAGAAGGATGATGAGCGTCGGAGAATCGGGATTATCCGCTTCAATCGGAATCTGAAGCAACCGCAGCGGCGTGCCTGCCGGACCATCCTTCACAAACCGGATCGCACCATTTGAATCGGTCTCGAGCAGAGTGACGAAATCCCTGCCCTCCACACTGCCATCCGGCTTGCCGCTGGCACGCAGCATGAAACTGCGACTTGCACTGCGAACGCGACCTTCCGGACCGATCAACACCGCCATCATGCCGGCCTCGCCAATGCGAATACCGGCCGGACCTTCGATCAGGCGCTTCGCTTCGGCAGCCAAGTCAATTGCATTGGCCGCATTGAACCGCCAGATCAGATGATCTTCGCTGCGCCCGCCACGCAGCACTTCAGCGTCAAATGTCATGAGATCGCGGCGAAGGCCTCTCAGCATGCAGCGCCCATCCCGCCAGGCGACACGACCGGCCTGGGTAAGCGCCGCGGTATCTTCGTCGCTCAACCCAAGTGCAGGTGGCGCGGTCGGACCGCTGAACCAGCTTTCGTGCAGGGCATTTGCGCAAACGAGGCGGCCAACCCGGTCCGTTACGGCCACTGCCACATCCCCATTGTCCGCAGCTTCGCGCACCAGAGCCCAGTCAAAATCGACCTGCGTATTTGCCACCGGAGGATAAATCGTGCGGAATACCTGCAAAAGCGCCGCAAGCACCAGCGTCGTCGCGGCGAAGCCGGAGGCCATAAGGCCGTCGCCGGATCCCCAGAAGACAAGCGAGGCCGAGCCGACAGCAGCAAACAGCACCGCAATCAGCAGGGTTCGATCACTGACCCTGGAAAGAAGCGCTGTCTGCTGGACAGGCGGTCGCTCTGCTGGAGGGGAGGAACTCGCCATCACTCTACCAACCCGCGCCGATGAGCGCGCGCTCTCCACTTGCGGCCTATATTCCAGCGCCAGAAAAACGAAGACACCAGATAGCCCGCCGAGGCAAACACAACCGACATAACCAACGTTCCCAACGCCAAAGGTCCCGATTTGGCAAGCAGCCATGCCGCCCAATGTGTCGCTTGCCCAGTCGCCGAGTGCGTGACCTTTGGCATTGGAGACATCGCATCAAGGCGCAGCAACGCTGTCCCGACGAGATACGCAAGATAATAAAAGGGCGGAATTGTGAACGGATTGATCAGCCAGGTCACTGCAGCGGCGATCACGAGGTTCGCTCGTGTTGGTACAGCCGCAAGGGCTGCGAACATCGTGTGTGCTACCGGAATAATCGGGGCTATCAGTAGCCCCACTGCAACGCCTCTGGGCACGGAACGCCTGTTCAGTCGCCAAAGGTCCGGCCGCAAAAGATGGCGCGCAAATGGGCGCGTCCAGCGGTTCTTGGCGACCCAGTCACGCGTCGGCAACTTGCGTTTGAAATTTCCGATCAGGCCACTCATCCACGATCCTTCAGGAGTCGGGCCGCTTCGCGCTTCCAATCCTGTTCCTTGATATGTTCGCGCTTGTCATGTGCCTTGCGCCCCTTGGCAATAGCCAGTTCGACCTTCGCCCGTCCCCTCGCGTTAAAATAGATGCAAAGCGGCACCAAAGTCATTCCCTGTCGCGCTACAGCACCATGCATCTTGTTGATCTCCCGCTCATGAAGCAGCAACTTGCGCGGTCGCTTCGGTTCATGATTGAAGCGATTGCCATGGCTGAATTCGGGAATGTTCGAATTGACCAGCCAGATTTCATTGCCTTTCACTTCGGCATAGCTCTCGGCAATAGAGCCCTCGCCAAAGCGCAACGCCTTGACCTCTGTTCCGGTGAGCGCAATCCCGGCTTCATAGGTCTGGTCGATGGCATAGTCGAACCGCGCGCGCCGGTTTTCGGCGACGACCTTGATCTTTTCACTGCTGGGGCGGGGACGTGCCATCAGATCAATCCAGCAACCTCCAGAGCCTCGTCGACAGCGTTGCGCGCGGCCGATCCGGGGCCAGTCATCGGCAAGCGAAGCTCATCGGTCATCCAGTCATGGATCCGGCTGAGCGCATATTTGGTAGGTCCGGGCGAAGCATCGGCGAACAAGGCACCGTGCAACGGATGCAATCTGTCATCAAGCGCCCGGGCTTGCGCAAAATCACCCGCTTGGCATGCAGCCTGAACGTCGGCGCAAAGCCGCGGAGCAACATTCGCTGTCACAGAAATACAGCCGACCCCGCCGGCGCCATTGAACGCGACTGCCATGTCGTCATTGCCGGACAATTGGCAGAAGTCCGTGCCGCACCCGATACGATGGGTGGAAACGCGCGCGAGATTCCCGCTGGCATCCTTGATCCCGATAATGCTGGGTATCTCGGCCAGCCTGATCAGCGTCGCAGGCTGGATGTCAGTCACTGTCCGCGCAGGAACATTATAGGCAATAATTGGCAAGTCGCTGTGGTCTGCCAGATGGGCAAAATGCGCGTAAATGCCTTCCTGGTTTGGCCGGTTGTAATAAGGGGCAACCACCAGGGCTGCAGTAGCACCGGCCCTTTTGGCAAAATCCATGTGGCGGACAGCCGTGGCCGTGTCGTTCGAGCCGCAGCCGGCAATGACAGGCACTCTCCCGTTTGCCTGTTCGATGCACAATTCGATGACGCGATAATGCTCATCATACGACAGGGTCGCACTCTCCCCGGTGGTCCCGCAGGGAACGAGTGCACTCGATCCGCTGGCGATTTGCCAGTCCACAAACCGGCGAAAAGCCTCCTCGTCGATCAGCCCGTCGCGAAAAGGAGTCACCAGAGCCGGAATTGAGCCCGAAAACATAGGACTAGTCCTTCAAATCTTCATCATTTTTCGCCATATAGCGAACATGATGAACGTTAAGCATTACACGCGGCCAGATAGGAGTGGACCCCCTGCCCTGTCCAGCGTTGCAACACGATTTGTCACGTCAATGCTGCTCGCAGGCACGGCGCTGGCGACAAGTGCTGCAATTGCACAGGTGCCGCAGTCCGCAACCCCTTCTTTTCCACTCGTTGCACGGCCTGCCGATCCGATCGCCAATGCAGTCTCAGAATGGCGCATGCTCAGCCAGTCGGGCAGCTACTCCTTTACGAGCTACGCCAATTTTCTGATCAACCACCCCGGTTTTCCGGATTCGTCGGCGATCCGCAAGAATGCGGAAAGGGTCTTGAGGGCCGACGGGGAGCCTGCTGAACTCGTCATTGCTTTCTTTCGCCGCTATCCGCCGTTGAGCGCGACCGCGGGCTTGCGCTTTGCCGAGGCTCTCTCGGCCCGCGGCCTGCGCGAGGAAGCAAAATCGGCTGCGCGCAACGCCTGGATAGGTGGTGCCCTTGCGCCTGAAGACGAGACCCGATTCTTCAGCGCATTTGCGGATTCGATCCTGCCATCTGACCATGACCTGCGCATGGACCGCCTGCTCTGGGATCGTGCGACAACTGCGGCAGCGCGGCAACTTGCGCTGGTCAGCCCGCAACGACGCGCCATTTTCGAAGCGCGGCTTGCAATGCTTACAAAAGCACCCGATGCCGCAGCCAAATCTGCTTTGGTCTTTGACGGCGCGAAAAACGATGCGGGTTTCCTTGCCGATCGTAACTGGTGGCAACGCAATACTGGACAGTTGATTGCTTCGCGCGAATTGCTGGCCGCTCCGCGTGCCTTGGTCAGCCCTCCACGCGATCCAGGAAAATGGCTGGATATCCTATACGTCACCGCCAAAGCGGCGAGCAACGATGGGCAATTCAGTCTCGCCTATAATATTGCGCGCCAATTGCCCGAGACCTATCCGGTCGGAACGATCGTCAACGAGCGGCCGTTTTCGGAACGGGACACCTATACTGATCTGGCATGGCTTGGCGGTCAGGCCGCCATGACTCAACTCGGCCGACCAAAAGATGCCGTGGCGTTGTTCAATCTTTATGCAAACGCTGCTCAATCGGCCCAGACGCGTGCAAAGGGATTTTACTGGGCGGGTCGCGCAGCAGAAGTTGCAGGGCAGCAGGATCTGGCAGTTACCTATTACACCAGTGCCGGCGCCTATTTCGACCAATTCCACGGCCAGCTCGCGCTCGAACGCCTTGGAAAGCCGATTGCGCCGCCGCAAACCGCGCGCGTTGTTGAAATTTCGGCGGCGCAGAGGGAAGCCTTTGAAAAATCGCCGCTCGTGCAAGCTGCGAAATATCTCGGCGCGCAAGGTCTTTGGCAGGAACAGACGAAATTTGTTCGCGCGATTGCAGCCAAGGCCACAACCGATCTGGATTCAATCCTTGCCACTGAACTGGCGCAAAAGATCAACCGGCCTGACCTTGCCGTCATGATTGGAAGAAACGCCAGAGCTGCTGGTTTGGGCGATTATCTGCGTACTGCCTTTCCGCAGGTTCAGGTTCCGGACGATATTGCGGGAAGCTGGACAATGATCCACGCGATTGCACGGCAGGAAAGTCAGTTCGATCGACAAATCGTCAGCCACGCAGGTGCGCGTGGCCTCATGCAATTGATGCCGGGCACCGCGCGCGAAACAGCATCGGTGGCCGGTCTGAACTACGATCCGCTGGCATTGTATGACACCACCTACAATGTCCGTCTCGGCTCAACCTATTTCGGCCAGATGATGGATCGATATGCCGGGAGCTATGTTCTGGCGGTTGCTGCCTACAATGCCGGACCTGGCAATGTGGACAAATGGCTGCGTACGATCGGTGACCCGCGTTCTGGGATGGATGTCCTGACCTGGATTGAGCGCATTCCGCTTTCCGAAACACGCGACTACGTCCAGCGTGTGCTCGAAAACGCAGTCGTTTATGACATGCTCAATCCACGAACCGCGAATATCAAGAGCCCGACCCCGCTTTCTGCCTATCTTGGCAAGTCAAAGCCGGGTTGACCCTTTACTCCCGGGGCTCGACCGTCCAGTTCTGGCCACGTGAAATCAATGCCTGAAGGTCGGCGGTCTTTCCTTCTGATGCTTTGGCATTTTGCGCCATGACAGCAGTCTCGAATGTCGGGCGGGGGTCGTCATACAGCACACCCAGGGCCATGGGGAACGGACCGAACGGCATTTCGACCAGCATATGGGCCACAGCGCGGTTTGTGACGTCGTGCACAATAACACCGGCAGCCTGCCAATCTCCATCTGCGATATCGACCACTTTGAGGGTCAGCCTTTCGAAATCCATCGCGATGCCCTTTGAACCGCTGGCAAACAGCATCGGCTGCCCGTGTTCAACCCAAAGCTGATTGTCGGCGTGCGCCTTTTCGGTGAAGTCCGCAAAAACGTCCGCATTGTAGACGATGCAATTCTGGAAAATTTCAACGAAGGCAGCGCCCTTGTGCGCATGAGCGGCTTTCAACACGGAAGGAAGGTTCTTGTTCACGTCAAAGCCGCGCGCAACGAACCGGGCCCCGGACCCGAGTGCAAAGGCACAGGGACGCGCCGGCCGGTCTACCGATCCGAACGGTGTCGATGGAGACCGCGTACCCTCGCGCGAAGTTGGCGAATACTGCCCCTTGGTCAGGCCATAAATCTCATTGTTGAACAGGAGAATCTGGCAATCGAGATTGCGGCGCAGCAAGTGCATGGTGTGGTTGCCGCCGATCGAAAGCGCATCCCCGTCGCCTGTGATGATCCAGACATCCAGTTCTGGATTGGCAAGCTTTACCCCAGTGGCCACTGCAGGCGCACGGCCATGGATCGTGTGGAAACCATATGTTTCCATATAATAGGGAAAACGCGAGGAGCAGCCGATGCCACTCACGAACACGGTATTCTCCGGCGTTGCCCCAATCTCGGGCATGGTCCGCTGAACAGCCTTGAGAATCGCATAGTCGCCGCAACCGGGACACCAGCGAACTTCCTGATCGGTCTCCCAATCCTTCGGCGTGCTCGTCTTGACGGGGGTCATGTCGTTCATGCGAGTTCTCCCTCAATCGCGGCTTCGATTTCGGCAATCCGGAATGGTTGTCCGCTCACCTTGTTGAGTGGTTTGGCATCGACCAGGAACTGGTCGCGAAGCACGGTCTTGAACTGGCCGGTATTCATTTCGGGAACGAGCACCTTGTCATAGCGCTTCAGCAGTTGGCCAAGGTTCGATGGCAGCGGCCAGATGTGGCGAACATGGATATGCGCCACGTCATGGCCCTTTGCGCGGGCATTCCTGACGGCCTGATGGATCGGACCATAGGTTGAACCCCAGCCGACGATCGCAAGCTTTCCATGATCCTCACCGACGATCACGTCCTGTTCGGGAATATGCGCCGCAATTCCGTCGATCTTGTTCTTGCGAATGTCGGTCATCGCCTGATGGTTGGCGGGGGAATAGTTGATATGGCCTGTATCGACTTCCTTTTCGATCCCGCCAATCCGGTGCAGCAAGCCGGGCGTGCCGGGCTTCACCCAGGGCCGCGCGAGCTTGGCATCGCGACCATAGGGCTTGAATCCGCCTTCGGGAACGGAATCGAGGAAAGCAACCGGGAACGGCTTGAAGGTTGACGTGTCGGGCACTCTCCAGGGTTCCGCAGCGTTGGCGATATAGCCGTCCGTCAACAGCATGACCGGCGTCATGAATTGCGTCGCGATCCTGACTGCCTCAATGGCACATTCGAACACATCGGCAGGCGATCGTGCTGCAATCACCGGCATCGGTGTGTCACCATTGCGGCCATATACCGCCTGATAGAGGTCCGATTGTTCTGTCTTGGTCGGCAGGCCTGTCGAAGGTCCGCCCCGCTGCGAATTGATGATGACAAGGGGAAGCTCGGTCATCGCTGCAAGCCCCATGGCCTCACCCTTCAAGGCTATGCCTGGCCCCGAAGAAGATGTAACTCCCAATTGCCCGGCATAGGACGCGCCAATAGCTGAAGCGATCGCGGCAATCTCGTCTTCCGCCTGGAATGTCGTCACGCCGAAATGCTTGAGGTTTGAGAGATAGTGGAGGATCGCTGAGGCGGGCGTAATCGGATAGCCGCCGAAGAACATCTTCACACCCGCAAGCTGGCATCCCGCAATGAGGCCAAATGCAACAGCCTCTGCGCCCGTGATTGTGCGGTAAAGGCCAGGCGCAACATGGGCAGCTGCAATATGACGCTGCGCAATCGGCGCGGCACCAGCCTGACCTATTTCAGCCGTCTCACCATAGGCATGGCCGGCATTCAGGGCTGCAATATTAGCATCAGCCAAAACCTTGTTCTTTGCAAACTTGCTATTGAGCCAATCGACAATGGGCTTGCGGTCCCGATCGAACATCCAGAGTGCGAGACCCAGCGTCCACATGTTCTTGCAACGCAGGGCTTCCTTGTTGCCCAGCCCAAACGGTTTGACCGCGTCCATCGTCAGCTGAGAGATGTTGAAATGAATCAGCTGCCAGTTCGCAAGGCTGCCGTCCTCAAGCGGATTCGACTCATATTCGGCCTTGCCAAGGTTGCGGGCAGAAAACTCCCCGCTGTCCGCAATGATCAGCCCGCCAGGTTTCAGGTCCTTCACATTGGTCTTGAGCGCCGCCGGGTTCATCGCAACAAGCACATCTGGAGCATCGCCTGCGGTGTCGATTTCGTCGGAACCGAAGTTGATCTGGAATGCTGACACTCCGAACAACGTCCCCTGAGGAGCCCGGATTTCTGCGGGAAAATCAGGAAACGTCGCAAAATCATTGCCTGCAAGCGCCGATGAAAGGGTGAATTGTCCGCCCGTCAATTGCATCCCGTCACCGGAATCTCCGGCGAAACGAACCACGACTGCTTCGGAAGGATGATTTGCTGGGCTGGAATTCTTTGGATCGTCAATCTTTTGCGCGGCGGAAGCCATCAACTCTGTCCTGCGATTGTATCATTGTTGTGAGGCCTCCTAGACCGGATTCCCCAAGACGACAAACTAGTAAAACTCCCGAGGCGCACAATCTCTCTTTGCGCATGGACGAATGGCTCTGGCCGGATTAGTCCTGACCTGCAACCTAGAAGGAGAAGATTGGATGGCTGAACATTTTGTTCGACCAGATGTAGCGATTTTCCTGCAATTCCTGAACAGCCAACCAGGCCCGAAGATGCAGGACGTGCCAGTAGCCGACGCGCGCAACATGATGTTGGCAATGCGGCATGTCGCCGACGCTGAAACGGGCGAACTTGCTGTTATACGCGATATTGCCATTCCCGGACCGGCAGGCACGATTCCTGCCCGCCTTTATGATGTTCGCGAAAACAGGCAGACCGGACCGGTCATGGTTTTCTTCCATGGGGGCGGTTTCGTCATCGGCGACATTGATACGCATGAGCCCTATTGCGCCGAAATCGCTCGCCAACTCGATATGCCTGTCATTTCCATCGACTATCGGCTGGCGCCGGAACACCCCTTTCCCGCAGCCCCCGAAGATTGCGAAGCGGCAACCCGCTGGATCGCAGACAATATTCCCTGCACCGGCCTCATCCTCTCCGGCGACAGCGCCGGCGGCAACCTGACAGTCGTTACATCCATGGCTCTGCGCGACGACCCGGCTTCGGTACCAGTGATTGCCCAGCATCCGATTTATCCGGCGGTTTCCTCGCATAACGACTGGCAGAGTTATCGCGATTTCAACGAAGGCTTTCTCCTGACCAAGGAGGGTATGGAGTGGTTCATGGACGCCTATCAAATGGATCCGGAGGATCGGCGCGCGAACCCGCTTGAGCATGATCAGAGCGGTATGCCGCCGAGCCTTGTCGTAACGGCAAGCCTCGACCCGCTGCGCGATCAAGGTCGTGCCTATGCCGAAGCCCTCAAGGCCGCTGGCGTGCCGACAGTTCACCTAGAAGCAGAAGGCAATATCCACGGCTATATCAACTTGAGGAAGGGCATCCCTTCAGTTCAAGGCGATATCGACGCGAACGTCACAGCATTGAAGGCGTTGCTGGCAGACGTCATGGCTGACGCATAGTGGACAAGCATCTATGAAGTCCGTCGCCGATCTTCCTTATCGGCCATGTGCCGGGGTCATGTTGATCAACCCGGCAGTTCAGGTGTTTGTCGGGCAAAGGCTGGATAGCTCTGCCGATGCCTGGCAGATGCCGCAGGGCGGCATCGATCCGGGCGAGAGTGCGGAAGACGCCGCAATCCGCGAACTCGGCGAAGAAACGGGCATTGCGCCGCATCTTGTAGACATCGTCGCGCGGTCGGCGAGTGAACATCTCTATGATCTCCCGCCGCATTTGATGGGCAAGATGTGGGGAGGCCGATATCGCGGTCAGCGACAGACATGGTTCCTGATGCGATTTCGGGGCACTGATGATGATGTCAACATTGCGACCAAGCATCAGGAATTCCGGGCATGGCGCTGGGTCGGACCCGATCAGCTCGAAAGCCTGATCGTGCCGTTCAAGAAGGAGCTGTATCGCAATGTCGTCGCCGAATTCGCACCCCATTTTTGAACCGCGCCCGGCAAGCTGGTGGGAACGCAATGCGGTGCCCAAGCTCATCGGCTTCTGCTGCGCCCAGCCGCAGATCATGAAGGCACGAAGCCGTATTGTGCCCAAAGCCGAAGGCGATGTGCTCGAACTTGGGTGCGGAGGCGGGATCAACATGCAGTTTTACGATCCGGCCAGGATAAGGAGCTTTTCGGGCCTCGATCCTTCGCCGGCCCTTCTCGATGCGTCGCGGGCGGCGGCCCAGGCAAAAGGCATGACGGCTGACATTCGCGGGGGCATTGGTGAATCCATGCCGTTCGCAGACGCGAGTTTCGATACGATCCTGGTGACGTTCACGCTCTGCTCTGTCGATGAACAGGCGCAAGTCCTGAAGGAAATGCGTCGCGTACTGCGTCCAGGCGGCAAGGCACTGTTCCTTGAGCATGGTCGCGCACCCGATGCTTCGGTTCAGGCGTGGCAACGCCGGATTGAGCCGGTCTGGAAGCGCATCGGCGGCAACTGCCACCTGACCCGAGCCATAACCGGAGCCTATGAGGCAGCAGGCTTCAAGATAGACAATGCAGACAAGACCTATATGCCGAAGACGCCCCGTCCCTTTGGCTGGATCGAATGGGGCGAAGCGCGAAACTAGCCGTCCGGATCACCCACATGCCGCTTGCCGCGACGTTCCGCGAGAGCCACCTGTTTGTGACGTTCAGCATAACGCTGTCGTTGTTCTTCGGTACGTGACGCGACGCAATACGGGCACTGTACACCTTCAACATAGTCGGCCGATGCGCAGTCCTCGGAACTGAGAGGCATGCGACAGGCTCGGCAGAGGCTGTGACTGCCCGGCGCAAGCCCATGGCCAACCGAAACGCGCTCATCGAAGACAAAGCACTCACCTTCCCAGAGGCTCTCTTCCTGCGGCACGGTCTCCAGATATTTGAGGATCCCGCCTTTGAGATGCGCGACGTCTTCAATGCCTTCTGCCCGAAGAAAGGCAGTGGATTTTTCGCAGCGTATTCCGCCGGTACAGAACATCGCGACCTTTGGATTGTTGCCAAACTGCGCGCGATGCGTCCGAAACCAGTCCGGAAACTGAGAAAAGCTGCGCGTTCCAGGATCAAGCGCGCCTTTGAAGGTACCAATCTTCACTTCATAGTCGTTGCGTGTATCGATCACGATCGTCGCGGGATCGCTGATCAGCGCATTCCATTCCAGAGCGTCCACATACCGGCCAACATCCCGCGATGGATCAATGCCCGGAACACCCAGTGTCACGATTTCCTTCTTGAGCCGCACTTTCATCCGGTGGAAGGGCATATGGGCCGACGATGAGAATTTGACGTCCAGCTTAGCGCAGCCGGGCAAGGTTCGAATGTGCGTCAACACGGAATCAATTCCGGCCTGCTGCCCCGCGATTGTGCCGTTGATGCCCTCCCTCGCCAGCAAAAGCGTGCCCTTCACTCCTCCTGTCTGACAAATATCGAGCAGTGGGGCCCTCAAGGACCCCGGATCATCAAACGGCGCAAAGTGATAAAGTGCGGCAACGGTAAACATGGATATCAGCTCTTTGCCAAAGTCAGGGTCAAGCCAGAATCCTGACCGGCATCGCCGTAAAGCCATGCAGGAAACAACTGGCGAGACGCGTCGGTTCGCCGTCCAAAGAAACGGTCCAGTTTCGCTCGACAATCTCGCCGATCAATGTCGCTAGCTGGATCTCAGCCAAACGGGCGCCTACGCACCGATGCACACCATGGCCAAAGCCGAGGTGCCGGCGCGCATTCTCGCGCCGGACGTCGAAAAGGTTCGCGTTGGGGAAGATCGCCTCATCGCGATTGGCGGAGATGTACCACATCACCACCTTGTCTCCCTTTTTGAGCGACTGGCCGCCGAGTTCCGTATCCGCAAGGCAGGTACGCCGCATGTGTGTCACGGGAGACTGCCAACGGACAATCTCCTGCGCGGCATTCGGAATCAGCGACGCATCCTTGCGCAACAGGTCCAGCTGGTCGGGGAAAAGATTGCAGGCTTCAATGAAGCCGCTCATCGAATTGCGGGTCGTGTCGTTTCCGCCAACGATCAGCAACGCGATCGTTGCGATCCGTTCCGCCGGCGTCAGGTTGCCCATCGCCTCGCTGTGAACCATGCGCGACAGAAGATCATCCGAAGGGGGCTGGGCGCGCTTTGCTTCGAGCAGGGCATCGAAACGCATGAGCATCTGGCCCATTTCCATCATGAAATAGGCACGGCGTTCCTCGTTGTGATCGGGCCTGACATCGCTCGCCAGATCAGACCAGCGTTTGAGGTCGGCCCGCTGCTCCCATGGAAAATCGAACAGGATGCACAGCATGCCGATCGTCAGGGGGATGGAAACGCGCTCAACCCAGTCGAACGTCTCGCCAATCGGCAGCGTATCGAACAATTGCTTGGTCCGCTGCCGCACCTGCACTTCACGGTCGGCCATCTGGCTGGGGTTGAACGCTGGCGCAACGACCTTGCGCTGCTCCGTGTGCCGCGGCGCATCCATCGCGATGAAGTTCGGGAACTCGCGCTCGCCATAGGAATCGACAATGGTGATGTTGCCGAGCTCATAGGAAGAAGAAAAAACTGCAGGGGTGATCTCGACCTGCTGAACCAGATCATGCGTGACGACCGACCAATAAGGTCCATAAGGGCTGTCAGCACGGAAACTGACCGGCATTTCCGCGCGCAATCGGGCAAACGGCTCCTGCCACCTGTTTTCGGTGTAAAGGCTGTTATCACTTACATCGAAAGGATTGATCGCGGCAGGCATCTGTCCAGTTCCCTTTATTGAGCGGTAAAGCCGCCATCGACCACAAGTTCCGATCCGGTCATGAAGGCTGCACGATCCGAAGCGAGGAACGTCACTGCGTCTGCAACATTTGCAGCCGTTCCAAAGTGGCCGAGCGGATGGAGCTGCGACAGTGCCACGCGTGTCTCATTGTCGCCTGCTCCGGATCTCTCCGAAAAACGATGCACCAGATCATTCCCCATATCCGTCTCTATGATGCCCGGGTGGACGGAATTGACCCGAATCTTGAGCGAAGCGACTTCCAGGGCGACACCTTTCGTAAAGAGCCTGACCGCGCCTTTTGAGGCGTTGTAACAACTCGCCATGCCGCTCCCCATTATGCCGGCTACCGACGAGAGGTTGATGATCGACGTTCCGCCACTCCATTTTGCGGAGCGTTCAGCCAAAGCAGGAATGGCATGCTTGCAGCCGAGGAAGACGCCTTCGACATTGACGGCGTGAAGCGTGCGCCATTCGTCCAAAGTCGTCTCAGTAACCGGCTTGGCAAGGAAAAGCCCGGCATTATTGACAAGGATGTCGAGCCCGCCAGCTTCGGCCTTTGCAAACGCAACCGCATCCACCCATTCGTTCTCGCTCGTCACATCCTGTCGCAACGCAAGGCCGCCGAGTTCCCTGGCCAGATCTTCCGGCGCTTCCAGGTCGCTGACGATGACACGCGCGCCAGCCCCCGCCAGCGCTCGGGCCGTAGCCAGTCCGATTCCGCGCGATGCCCCCGTCACAAGCGCGACGCGCCCTTGAAGTTCCGTCATGTCCCTCTCCTTTGTCGAACAAGCGTAACAGGCCCGTTCGACAGGGCAAGCGCTCCGTTAGCCTGCTTTCACCCGCTGCCTGAATTTGTGGAGCAGCGGTTCGGTATAACCGTTCGGCTGGGACACCCCTTCGAATATGAGTGCGCGCGCAGCCTGAAATGCAATACTGTCCGGAGTCAGCTTGCGGTAAAGCGGATCGTCGGCATTCTGCGCGTCAACCTTGGCGGCCATTTTGGCCAGCGCCGCATCGACCTGGGCTTCCGTTGCAACGCCGTGCAGCAGCCAATTGGCAATATGCTGCGAAGAAATGCGCAAAGTAGCCCGGTCTTCCATCAGGCCGATGTCATGAATGTCCGGCACCTTGGAACAGCCAACGCCCTGATCGATCCAGCGCACGACATATCCGAGGATCCCCTGAGCATTGTTCTCCAGCTCTTCACGAACCTCCTCTTCCGTCCAATTATGCCCCTTCGGCGAAACCGGGATTGTAAGCAGCGGATCCAGACTGGGCGTCGGTTCCTTTGCCAATTCGGCCTGCCGCGCAAACACATCGCACTGATGATAGTGCATGGCGTGGAGCGTGGCCGCAGTCGGCGATGGGACCCAGGCCGTATTGGCCCCCGCACGCGGATGTCCGATCTTCTGGACCATCATGTCAGCCATCATGTCGGGTGCGGCCCACATGCCCTTGCCGATCTGTGCCCGTCCTGAAAGGCCACAGGCAAGTCCGATCTGGACATTGCGAGCCTCATAAGCCTGGATCCAGCTGGACGTTTTCATGGCGCCCTTGCGGATCATCGCACCGGACTGCATCGCAGTATGCATTTCATCACCGGTACGATCGAGGAAACCGGTGTTGATGAAGACGATCCTGTCTCGCACGGCGTAGATGCAGGCCGCTAGATTGGCGGATGTCCGGCGCTCCTCGTCCATCACCCCAACTTTCACGGTGTGGCGCGCAAGGCCATAAAGATCCTCGACAGCGTCAAACAGGTCATTCGTGAACGCCGCTTCCTCGGGCCCATGCATTTTCGGCTTGACGATATAGACACTGCCGGCGCGCGAATTCTTGAGTTTGCCTAGGCCTTTGAGGTCATGCAGGGCGCACAGGACGGTGAACACGGCATCAAGAATGCCTTCCGGGGCTTCGGACCCATCCGGAAGCAGAACAGCAGGATTGGTCATCAGATGGCCGACGTTGCGTACGAATAGCACGCTGCGGCCATGGAGGACGACGTCTCCCCAGTCGCGGTCAGCTTCAAGCTTGCGCGTCAATGTGCGACCGCCCTTTTCGAAGCTTGCTTCCAGATCGCCACGCATCAGGCCGAGCCAGTTTGTGTAAGCAGCCACCTTGTCTTCTGCGTCCACCGCCGCAACCGAATCCTCAAGGTCGACAATCGTCGTAAGGGCTGCTTCCAGAACAACATCGGCGATGTTTGCCGGATCCGTCTTGCCGATTGGATGGGCCGGATCGATCACCAGCTCGATGTGCAGGCCATTGTGCCGGAAAAGCCAGCCTCCCGGCTTCCGCGCTATCAGCTGCGCCGGGTTGGCCAGATGCGGAGTCTCGCCTTTCCAGTCTGCCCAAACGCCAGCGGCAAGCGGAACGGCCTCATCGAGGAATGCCTTGGCGCGTCGGATGACGGCTTCACCGCGCTGGACGTCGTAGCCGCCCGGCCGGGCCGGGGGTGCGTCGAGCGCATCGGTGCCATACAGGGCGTCATAGAGACTTCCCCAGCGCGCGTTTGCGGCATTCAAGACGAAACGGTCATTGAGCGAGGGCACAACGAGTTGCGGTCCGGCCATCGTCGCAATTTCGGCGTCCACATTCACGGTCCCGATTGTGAAGGGCGCAGGCTCGGGAACGAGATAGCCGATTTCGCGCAAGAAGGCTTGATAGGCAGGCATGTCTGCAATCGGACCGGGGTTGGCGCGGTGCCAGTCGTCGATTTTCGACTGAAGGGCGTCGCGTTTGGCAAGCAAGGCACGATTCATCGGAACGAAACGGTCAAGTATCGCAGCAAGCCCGGTCCAAATGGCTTCAGCCGCAATCCCGATTCCGGCAATCGCTGGCCCTTCGACGAATCCGGCAAGCTCTTCCGCAACCTTCAGGCCAGCACGATCGACATAGACAGACATGAAAAACCCCTTCGAAATTTACGATGACGCGTTCTTCCTGGGGAGGGGTTGAATCGCGAGGGCGCTATGCCGAGCGCGCCGGGAATTGGCAACAGTGGCTTGTCGTGAACTCCGCGCTATAAGCGCTGCATGTCGTCACTTACTTCGCAGGAACGGGCTGCCCTGGAAATTGCAGCCGACGCACCGATGCTTGCCCAGGTCGAAGACTGGGCCGCAGTCAATTCAGGGACCGGAAACCTTGCCGGACTCGACCTTGTGTCCAGAAAACTTGCAAATGCCTTTGCTGCCCTGCCGGGAACAATACGCCTCGTCGAGGCCGAGCCTGTCGAAGCGGTCCTTGCCGACGGGTCGATCAAGGCAATCGAGCGTGGCAAACATCTCCATCTCGCTGTCCGGCCTGAAGCTCCTGTTCGGGTATTGCTGACCGGACATATGGATACGGTGTTTGCCGTCGATCATCCTTTTCAGTCGCTCCGCTGGCTCGAAGCCGGGGTCCTCAACGGCCCGGGGACAGCCGACATGAAAGGCGGACTCTCTGTCATCCTCGCTGCTCTTGGCGCGCTTGAAGCGTCGCCCTGGGCAGGGCGTATCGGCTATGACGTGCTGATCAACTCGGATGAGGAGACCGGCAGTCATGCCTCGGCACGCCTGATCGCGGAACTGGCAAGGGGCAAGATTGCTGCGCTCACTTACGAACCAGCTCTGCCCGACGGGACTCTGGCCGGCGCGCGGCCCGGCAGCGGCAATTTTTCAATTACAATACACGGCAAGGCCGCGCACGCCGGGCGCAACCCGGAAGACGGACGCAATGCATTGCTGGCAGCGGCCGACCTGGCCCTTCGCCTCAACGCGGCAAAATCGCCTGGATTGAAGGTCAATCCGGCGCGGATCGACGGCGGGGGTCCCAACAACATCGTCCCGGACCACGCCATTCTCCGCGTCAACATGCGACCGATGTCACCCGACGACATGATAGCCGCAGAAAGCATGCTGAAGGACAACATGGCTGCCATATCGCGCGAACATGGCGTTCACTGTCACCTCCACGGTGGATTCAACCGCCCGCCCAAGCCAATCGATGAAGCTGCCGGAAAGCTTTTCGCGCTGGTCCGCGATTGCGGAAACGATCTCGGTCTGGCAGTAGAGTGGAAAGCGACGGGGGGCGTTTGCGACGGTAATAACATCGCCGCGTGCGGCGTGCCCGTCGTGGATACGATGGGACCGCGTGGCGGTGCCATTCATTCTGACGAGGAGTTTCTGATCGTGGACAGCCTAGCCGAGCGCGCGCAGCTTTCGGCGCTTACCCTTATGCGGCTTGCAGAAAAGGGCCGCGTATGACCTTCAGGATTCGCGCCGCCAATGCGCTCGATCTGCAGCCGCTTTACGAAATGGCAAAGCTGACCGGCGGGGGCTTTACGAACCTGCCCCCTGACCGGAAGTCACTGGCAGCGAAGATCGAAAAATCCATCCTGGCATTCGATCGAGACGATGATGTGCTCGGCGACGACCTGTTTGTCCTTGTCCTTGAAAACACCGACCATGGCGATGTTCGGGGAACATGCCAGCTCTTTTCCCAGGTCGGGCAGAAGTGGCCGTTCTACTCCTATCGCATTGGGGCGCTGACGCAGCACAGTGAGGAGCTCGGTCGCACTTTCAGGGCAGACATGCTGACCCTTTCGACGGACCTTGAAGGATCGAGCGAAGTCGGTGGTTTGTTTCTGCACCCTGGGGAGCGAGCTGGCGGTCTTGGCATGCTCATTGCGAGGAGCCGCTACCTCTTCATCCGCAATCATCGTGCTCGCTTTGCAGACCGGATTCTGGCGGAATTGCGGGGCATCATTGATGAAGCGGGCGGATCGCCGTTCTGGGATGGCGTTGCAGGACGCTTCTTTGGCATGAATTTTCAGGACGCCGATCAATTCAATGCGGTCAACGGCAACCAGTTTATCGCAGACCTTATGCCAAAACACCCGATCTACACTGCAATGCTGCCCGAAACGGCACGAGCGGTGATCGGCTTGCCCCACCCGTCGGGCCGCGCCGCAATGCGCATGCTCGAAAATGAAGGATTCCGCTGGGAAAACTATATCGACATTTTTGACGGTGGGCCGACGATGACCGCGCGCACCGATATGGTCCGCAGCATTTGCGAGGCCCAGGACAGCACGATTGTCGATATCCAGCAGGGTGGAGAGACAAAGGTGCTTGCAGCGCATGGCCGACTGTCGGGATTCAAGGCGGCCTATGCACACATCAGCCCTGTTGACGGTGGCGTTCTGATCGACCCGGAAGGCGCAAAGGCGCTGGGCGTAGGAAAGGGCGACACGATCACTCATGTCGCACGGTGGTAAGATGGCAGTTGTGGAGATCAATTTCGACGGACTGATCGGCCCCAGTCACAATTATGCCGGTCTGAGCCTCGGCAATCTGGCGTCCGCAAAAAATGCCGGCGGCACGTCGCAGCCTCGCTCGGCAGCCCTCCAGGGAATCGCCAAGATGCGTGCCAATATTGCACTTGGCCTGACGCAAGGAGTCTTCCTGCCACAAAGCAGGCCGGATCGCGCCTGGCTGGCATCGCTCGGATGTGCTCCCGAAACGGCACCGGTCGAATTGCTTGCCAATGCCCTGTCCGCGTCGTCAATGTGGGCGGCCAATGCGGCAACGGTTTCGCCTGCCGCCGACACTGAAGACGGGACATGTCACCTGACCGTCGCTAACCTCGTGACGATGCCGCATCGCAGTCACGAATGGCAGGGCACATTGGCACAACTCCGATTGGCATTCGCCAATCCGGCCTTCACTGTGCATGGCCCTATTCCAGCGCCATTTGGTGACGAAGGCGCTGCCAATCACATGCGGCTTTCAGCGATGCATGATGCGCCGGGCGTCGAGATTTTTGTTTACGGCGTGACAGGCGGTCCCTTCCCCGCACGCCAGCACATCGAAGCGTCAAGGTCGGTCGCGCGGCTCCATGGTGTCTCGCGAGCGTTATTCGTCCAGCAATCGGAAGAAGCAATTGCAGCTGGAGCCTTCCACAACGACGTTGTCGCTGTTGCAAACGAGCGCGTCCTTTTCGCACACGAACTGGCTTTTGCAGACAAGGACAGTTTTTACAGGGATCTGCGGGCGCTGCTGCCGCAGGTCGAGATCGTTGAGGTCCCCACGGCCGCTGTCAGCCTGTCCGATGCAATTCAGTCCTACCTGTTCAATGCCCAACTGGTGACACTTCCAAACGGGGGAATGGCATTAGTCCTCCCGACCGAAGCGCAGGACAACTCGCGGGTTTGGCGCTGGCTCTCGGAAATGGTCGCGGGTGATGGCCCGATCCGCCAGCTGATCCCCGTCGACGTTCGTCAGTCGATGGCCAACGGCGGTGGCCCGGCCTGCCTTCGGCTGCGGGTCGTCTGTGATCCGGAAACAGTCGATCCCCGCTTCCTTGTTGATGACGCTACGTTGGATCGCATCGAAGACATCGTCGCCACGCATTGGCCCGAAACAATCGAACCGGGCCGGCTTGCCGACCCCGAGCTCTGGCACCAGATTGGCCAAGCCCGCGCGTCACTGCTGATGGCGCTCGATCTTGGAGAACTGGCGTAATCGACGGCTGCCGAGCAATCGCCCAAAGTGTCGGATTAATTTACAATTAACCATAAGTCTCAACAGGTGAATCCCCGATTTCCGGGCTTGGCTCGATGCTTGCTTAACTTCTGCCTATGGGAGCAAAGATAAAAAGACTGTTCATCATCAAGACCAAATGGGAAGCCTACGCCATTATTTATGCGCTGGCGCTCGGGTCTGTAGAACGCGGAATTATCTACCTCGACCAATATCCCGGTTTCGGAGGAAAGCTGCTTTTCCTTGCCTGCACAGGTGCAGTCTTCATGGGCGGCGCCAAGATCCTGGACGCTGTGCGCGCTCAGGTCTGACCCGCAGCCGCCGCAATCTGCGCGGCATCATAACCCAGCAACCCACCCAGCACATCCATACTATGTTCGCCAAGCAGCGGCGGCGCCTTCGGCGTCACGACAGGCGTATCGGCCAGCTTCAATGGAGAGCCGATCAAAGGCACATGCCCGGCAAGCGGGTGGGCAACGCTCAAGACCATGTCACGTGCAATGGCTTCCGGAGCCGACAAGGCGGCGTGCATGGAACGGACCGCGCCGCATGGCACCCCGACACGACGGAGTTCCGTCAGCCACCATTCGCTGGGATGCTGGCGGATCAGGTCCCGAAGGATCGGGATCAGCGCCTCGCGATGGATTACGCGTGCGCTATTCGTTGCAAAGCGTTCATCGTCGGCGATGTCCGGCCTTTTCAGAAGTTCGCGGCACAGGTGACCGAACTGATGATCATTCCCGACAGAGATCACAATGGCGACATCAGCAGTTTCAAAAGTCTGGTAAGGCACAACCGTGGGATGGGCATTGCCATAGCGTACCGGCTCCTTGCCGGATACGAGCGCGCCCGATCCGACGTTGGCCAGCATGGCCAACTGGGCATCAAACAGCGCCATGTCGATATGCTGGCCAAGGCCGTCCCGGTCCTTGGCAATGATGGCTGCAAGGATAGCCTGCGCCGCAAACATGCCCGTAAAGAGGTCGGCAACTGCTACGGCCACCTTTACGGGCGGCCGGTCCGCGTCACCATTGATCGCCATCATGCCACCTTCAGCTTGAATGACATAATCATATCCTGGCTCTGCCGCACGCGGACTATGGCGGCCGTAGCCGGAGATCGAGCAATAGATGAGGCCGGGGAATTGTTGAGACAGCTGGTCGTAACCAAGACCATATTTGTCGAGCCCACCTAATTTGAAATTCTCGACAAGCACATCGGACGTCGCCGCAATAGCTTTCACAGCCTCTTGCCCGGCCGCGCACGACAGATCGATCGCAACGGATTTCTTGTTGCGGTTCGCGCACAGATAATAGGCCGATTCTCCCGCAGCATCAGGCGGACCCCACGCGCGCGTATCATCGCCGCCATGAGGATTTTCGACCTTGATTACCTCTGCGCCAAGGTCAGCCAGAATCATCGTGCACCAAGGGCCGGCAAGGACGCGGGATAGGTCGAGAATTCGGCGGCCGGTAAGTGGAGCGGGTCTCTGTGTCATGACACTTACTGTCGTTGCCCAAGCCGAAATGTCAAATGCGTTGCGCCGCAGTTCCGCTCGGCGCGACTAGCCACTTGCACCGTCGTTAAGCCCGACAAAGCGACTTGGCTTATGCGGGCCAATGACAAGCTGCTCGACTATACCAATGCCGTCGGAAGCCGCGCCACCGCCTTCGTGGCGTGCCGAGCACAGCGTCTGTACGTGCAGATGAGGCAAAAGCAGCGGATCGAGCCCATCAGGCCTGAAATCCTCTCTCGCGACGGACAGTTCGCCTTTCCAGCCGCCATGAGTCCATTCCGGATGGCCATAGCCGATGCCTTTCATCTGGAATTGCGCGATTGGCGTCCAACTCACCTGATGATCCCGACCGGATGGATCGACCACGTCAAGCGTCACCGATCGAGCATGACGTGTCCCCGGCAACCAGTCGACCGTGAAATGCTCGTCCTTCAAATGCAGGACTTCGCCTTGGCCGGCCCCATCCATGGCAAGCGCGGCACGGCTGTTCCAGGGAGCGCCGGTATCATCCTCGTTCACATGGGCAAAAAGGGAGAGACCGGGAAAGTTCGTTGGGGCCCAAAGCCAATAGAATTGAGGTAAAGCCATCGGTACAACCGGTTGGGTATCAGCTGCACCAATAGGGCGGACTCCCCAGCTCCTGTCTCGTGTGCCAAGACCGTGGCTATAATCAATCCGCTGGCCGTCGACGGATGTCCAGCCCGTCACGCCCATGTTCTGGGTGAAGCGGGTCAGATCCATGAAGAGTCGCGGCCCGCTGCGCCGGGTAAAGCGCGGTTCCTGCAACGGCCCGGCGCGTCCTGTGAAAACTACATCAGCTGCGACGCCTTCATGGTCATCTATGATCAGCCGAATCTTTTGGAGCGGCTCGATCACTTCAATCCGGATCGGACCGACCTGGAGGTCCATGCGCTCCATGTTCAAGAGACGCGAAGCGTGGACGCAGTGCTGGGTTCCGTCGCGAAGGGTCGAAAAATGCGCGTCGGCAATGTTCAGGTGTGGATAGACGCCAAATGCCGCAGCAAAATAGCCGCTGCCGTCCGGATTATAGCCGCAGAAGAAATAACGATCATAGAAATTCCGGTCCGTGCCGGAAAAGGCAATCGGCTCTGGCGTCTGGTGGATCGGATACTCATCGCCCTTGGTCAGCATCAATGCCTCTCCCTCTTCGCTCCAAGTCCGACAGCCGCCTCACTGGAGCTTCGTACCATGCCAATCAGGCCAATATGCCGCTAAATGCAAGAACAGCTGAAGCTTCTCCTTCGCTTGCATTCCAGACGGCACCTGAAACCGCAATGAAATCCGCTCCCGCCGCTACAAGTGGCGGAGCATTCTGTGGCGTAATCCCGCCAATCGCCACGCAGGGCAGCGGAAACAGGGTATTCCACCAGCTGAGAATTTCAGGTTCCGCAAAATATTCCACCTTCTTTGTACCGGTCGGATAGAATGCGCCGAATGCAACATAGTCTGCTCCGGCTTCGCCCGCTTCCATCGCAAGGTGCCGGCTGTTGTGGCAGGTGACACCGATTTGCACATCCTTGCCAAGTATCGCACGCGCATCGCGAGGATCGCCATCGTCCTGACCGAGATGAACACCGTCAGCGCCCAGCCTTTTGGCCAGGCTGATACTGTCGTTGATGATGAACGCCGTATCATGGTCCGCGCAGATCTTCTGGAGCGGCTCCGCAGCGCGGGCAATTGCATGATCATCAATGCCCTTGAGGCGGAGCTGGAATGCTGCAACCGGTGCCGCGTCCAGCGCTGCCCTGAGGCGATCTTCAAAGCCTGCCGACAGAGTTTGCGGCGAAATCAGATAGAGCTGGCATGGCGGACGCCGTTCCCGATGGAAGCGTTCCGCGAAGTCCGGGTCCAGATCCTGTTCGTCCATCCCCTTCCAACTCAGCCCTTGAAGGTCGAGGCAGCGTAAATTTCATCTATTGCGCCCCCGAGCGAGGCATTGAATTCATCGTCGCTCATCCCGGCGCGCAGATCCTCCAGCAAAGCGCGGCTGAAGCTCGCAATGATGCCGCGATTCTTGGCCAGTTCCACGCAGGCTTCGGGCCTTTTGTATCCGCCCGACAGTGCCACCACACGCAGTACTCGCGGATGGTCGACCAGAGCGTCAAAATGGCCCGGCTTTACGGGCAGGGAGAGCTTGAGCATCACCTTTGCGTCACCCGGCATTGCCGAGAGTTGCCGAGCCAGCTCATCGAGCAGAATGGCATCTGCATCGGCCCGTTCCGGGCTCTTGATGTTCACCTCCGGCTCCAGGATCGGCACAAGGCCGCTTGCCAGAACCTGCAGGCCAACTTCAACCTGTTGGGCCACGATCGCAGCAATGCCTTCACGATTGGCAAGGTTTATGACTGATCGCTCCTTGGTGCCAAACACACCCAAGCCGCGGGCGCGGCTGAGAAGGACTTCCAGATCGGGCATGGGCTTCATGAGCTGAACGCCGTTTGCTTCGTCCTCAAGGCCCTTGTCGATCTTGATGAAGGGAACGACACCGCGCTCAATCAGGGCCTGCGGTGCAGGAACGCCACCGACCTGGCCGTCCATGGTCCGCTCGAAGAGGATAGCACCCAGAACCTTGTCCCCGGTAAATGCCGGCGAGGTGATGATGCGCGAACGCATGGCGTGGATTAGGGCAAACATTTCCTCGTCGCTGTTCCACGCACCTTCCTCAATCCCGTAGCCCTTCAAGGCTTTGGGTGTGGACCCTCCGCTTTGATCCAGCGCGGCAATGAATCCTGAACCCGTCGCAATCTTTTCGGCCAAATTCAATTCGGACATGATCTTAATAAACTCCGCTAAATTTTTCTATTACTGATCTAACTCTCGAGAGCCTCAACGCCAGGCAACACGCGACCTTCCATCCACTCGAGGAAGGCGCCGCCCGCAGTCGAGACAAAGGTGAAATCAGCCGCTACCCCTGCATGGTTCAGCGCTGCGACCGTATCGCCACCACCAGCCACCGACACCAGAGACCCTTCAATCGTCAGCGCGGCCGCCGTGCGGGCCAATGCGACGGTCGCCGCGTCAAATGGTGGCGTTTCGAATGCCCCCATCGGGCCGTTCCAGACGAGGGTTCGGCAAGTCTTCAATACATCCGCAAGCGCTTCGACTGCCGCGGGCCCTACATCAAGGATCATTTCATCGGCCGCGACCTCGTGCACGTTTACAGTGCGTGTCGGCGGATTGGCCGCAAACTGCTTGGCGACGACAACGTCATAGGGCAAATGGACAGTGCAGCCAGCCTTGTCCGCCGCGTCGAGAATGTCATTGGCCGTGGCTGTAAGATCATGTTCGCACAGAGACTTCCCGACATTGACGCCGCGCGCTGCGAGAAACGTGTTCGCCATTCCACCGCCAATGATCAGATGATCAACGCGCGCAACAAGGTGCTTCAGGACGTCAAGCTTGGTCGAGACTTTCGCCCCTCCCACAACCGCTGCAACGGGCTTTTCCGGCTTTCCAAGTGCTTTCTGAAGCGCCTCAAGTTCGGCCTGCATGGCACGACCGGCAAATGCGGGGAGCGCATGGGCAAGCCCTTCGGTAGAGGCATGCGCCCGGTGCGCGGCAGAAAAGGCGTCATTCACATAGAAATCACCCAACTTCGCCATTTCCCTGACCAGGGCTGGATCATTCTTCTCTTCCCCGCTGTGAAAACGCGTGTTTTCAAGGACGCAGATGGCTCCATTGGGAAGATCTTGCACCTTGCTTGCGATCAGTTCACCGCAACAATCCTCAAGAAAATCGACGCCCCGTCCCAGCACCTCAGACAACGCCGGCACGACTTGCCGGAGCGACATGCTGGCAACCGGCTGCCCTTTGGGGCGCCCGAAGTGCGCCAACACCAGAACCTTGGCGCCTCGATCAGCAAGTTCCGACAGAGTGGCGATCGTAGCCCTCAGACGGGTATCATCGCTAACCACGCCATCCGCCATCGGGACATTGAGATCTTCCCGGACAAGCACCCGCTTGCCCGAAATATCACCCATGTCGTCCAGCGTCCGGAAAGCCATCAGATCAGCTTGGCGATGGCGCCTGCCGTATCGACCATCCGGTTCGAAAAGCCCCATTCATTGTCGTACCAGCTGAGGACACGCACGAGCTTGCCTTCCAGCACGGCGGTTTCGAGGCTGTCGACCGTTGAACTGGCGCTGCAATGGTTGAGATCGATCGAAACGAGCGGTTCATCCGTATAATCAAGGACGCCCTTCAACGCCCCTTCCGACGCCGCCTTAAGGATCGCGTTCACCTCATCGCGCGTCGTGTCGCGCTTTGGTGTGAAGGTCAGGTCGACCATGCTGACATTCGGGGTCGGGACTCGCACGGCTGAGCCGTCCAGCTTGCCTTTGAGTTCGGGAAGGACCTC
This sequence comes from Aquisediminimonas profunda, assembly GCF_019443285.1. Classification (GTDB taxonomy): domain Bacteria; phylum Pseudomonadota; class Alphaproteobacteria; order Sphingomonadales; family Sphingomonadaceae; genus Aquisediminimonas; species Aquisediminimonas profunda. The sequence continues at coordinate 2,112,729 of NZ_CP080327.1, read as the reverse complement.
TCCGACAGCGCGCGCAGCACCCGTCGTGGTCGGGATCATCGACATGGCAGCGGCACGCGCGCGGCGCATGTCCGGATGAATCTGGTCCAGGATCTTCTGGTCGTTCGTATAGGCGTGGATGGTCGTCATAAGCCCGCGTTCGATGCCAATTGCATCGTTCAGGACCTTCGCGACAGGAGCGAGGCAGTTTGTCGTGCATGACGCATTCGATACGATCTTGTGATCGGCGGTCAATTTGTCGTGGTTGACGCCATACACAACGGTCAGGTCTACCCCCTTGGCCGGGGCAGACACGAGCACGCGCTTCGCGCCCGCGGTCAAGTGCTTGCCGGCGCTTTCAGCATCCGTAAAGAAACCTGTGCATTCAAGGGCAATATCGATGCCGTTAGCCGCGTGCGGCAGGTTTGCCGGATCGCGCTCGGCAGTGACGTGTATACGCTTGCCATTGACGACGATGTCGTTTCCATCTGCCTTGACATCACCCGGGAAAGTTCCGTGCACACTGTCGCGTTTGAAAAGCATCGCGTTCGACTTGGCATCAGCAAGGTCGTTGATCGCAACCAGTTCGAGCCCGCAATCGGGGCGCTCGAGGATGGCACGGGCGACCAACCGCCCGATGCGTCCGAAACCATTGATCGCAACTTTCGTCGCCATATTCAAAACTCCCTCTAAGACTATAATATAGCAGTGATTTGTGGAACAATCTTCTCTACAGTGAGGCCGAAATAGTCGAACAGAGCCTCGGCCGGAGCGGAAGCCCCGAAACTGTTGATACCGATGTTAAGACCATCCAGGCCTGTATAGCGTTCCCAGCCAAGCGTCACCCCCGCTTCAATGGAAACGATCAGCGCATCTCGCGGCAGCAATTCGGAACGGTAGGATTTGTCTTGCGCGTCAAACAGCTCAGAGCAAGGCATTGAAACGACGTCGCTGCCAATTCCGGCACCCTCAAGGGCCTTTGCGACATCAAGTGCGAGCGAGACTTCAGACCCGGTTGCCAACAAGACGACCTTGCGCGCGTTTTGTGCTCCCTTGAGTCGATATGCACCACGCGCACTCAGGTTTTCCGAAGTGTCAAACCGCACGGCTGGCAAATTTTGCCGCGAAAGCGCCAACAGGGACGGACCGTCCGTGCGCTTGAGCGACAAGGCCCAGCATTCCGCTGTTTCAACCGCATCGGCGGGACGAAAGACATTGAGTCCCGGCATGGCACGCAAACTCATCACATGTTCAATTGGCTGATGCGTCGGGCCGTCTTCACCCAAGCCAATGCTGTCATGCGTCATGACGTATATCACGCGCTGGCGTTGGATCGAGGATAGCCGGATGGCATTGCGGCAATAGTCGGAAAAGACGAGGAATGTGCCACCATAGGGAATAATCCCGCCGTGCAGCGCCATCCCGTTCATGGCTGCCGCCATGCCGAACTCGCGGATGCCGTAGTAGATGTAGCGACCTGAGTAATCGTCCTTGGTCAACGGACCGGTCGACTTGGTCTTGGTGTTGTTCGACCCCGTGAGATCGGCCGATCCGCCAATCATTTCAGGCAGCACTGCGGTGATTGCCTCCAGAGCCATCTCGCTGGACTTGCGGGTCGCAACATTGGGCTTCGACTCGCAAAGCGAAGCCAGATAGTCCTGCATGGCCCTGCCCTCGGGCAGTTCACCACGCATCCGGCGCAGCAACTCGTTGCCTTGCGGATGAGCCGAAACGCGCGCTTCCCATGCCTGCCGGACAGGGACACCCCTGCGTCCTGCCTCAAGCCAGGTGTCGCGAATATCGGCAGGCACTTCAAACGGCGGCCAGGGCCATCCAAGCGCTTCGCGCGCTGCTGCCACTTCATCGGCTCCCAAGGGACTGCCGTGCGTTGCAGACGTGCCTTGCTTGTTCGGCGCGCCTTTGCCGATCAATGTCCGACACGCAACGAGCGAGGGGCGTCCATCGGCCAGCGCTGCATCGATTGCACGCGTAATATCGGCAAAATCGTGCCCGTCACAACTCTCTGTGTGCCACCCTGTGGCCCGGAACCGGGCAGGTATGTCTTCACTTGTCGACAAGTCCGTCTTGCCATCGATGGTAATCTTGTTGTCATCCCAAAGGACAATCAGCCGGCCGAGGCCAAGATGGCCTGCCAAGCCAATGGCCTCATGATTGATGCCTTCCATAAGACAACCATCGCCAGCGATGACCCAAGTGCGATGATCGACAAGATCGTCACCAAAGACTGCGTTGAGGTGGCGTTCCGCAATTGCCATGCCAACGGCCATGGCAAGGCCTTGACCGAGGGGCCCCGTCGTCGACTCGACACCTTCGAGCTCATGATTTTCGGGATGGCCGGCACACGGGCTATGAAGTTGCCGAAAGTTCCGGATGTCATCCATCGTTGGCCGAGCATAGCCGGACAGATGCAGCGCACTATAGGCCAGCATCGAGCCGTGGCCGGCTGATAGGACAAAACGGTCACGATCAGCCCAACGGGGCTGTTGCGCATCAAACTTCAGGTAGCGCGTGAACAAAGTGGTTGCGACATCTGCCATGCCCATCGGCATGCCAGGATGGCCTGAATTTGCGGCCTGTACTGCATCCATCGAAAGCGCCCGTATGGCGTTGGCAAGCTGTTGCGGCGCTGCGGTCATTTCGATCCCTTGCGGATAAATGGGGAGCGACTCGCCCACCCTTGCGGCGCGGTTCCTTTGTCTCGCCCGCGCTCTTGCGTCAACCGCCTGAAAAACAGCCAAGTTCATGAGGGACTTGTCCAACGGTTTTGACATGCTATGCCTTGCATCATGAGCGATAACGGGGCGTTTACCGCGATTGAAAGAATTGAACGGGCTTTGGCACGAATAGAAGCCGCGACTGCCCAGACTTCCCAATCCCGGACAAACGACTTGGCGCTGGCCGAAATGACAGCCCGGCATAGAGCCCTCAGTGAAGAAACGCGCCGCGCCGTGGCTGACCTTGATCTGTTGCTTTCTGGTATTTCAAATGGCTGAAGTCACGCTCTCTGTCGGAGGCTACCAATACAAGCTGGCCTGCCGGGACGGTGAAGAAGCGCACCTCGAACGCTTGGGCGAAATGGTCAATGCAAAAGCCATGGAAGCTCGCAATGCCGTTGGGAACGCAAGCGAGGTCCGCCAATTGCTGCTTTCAGCCCTTCTGTTCGCTGACGAAACGCTCGAAGGAAGTCGGGGTAATACCCCAGTTGCGGCTCCCGCGATCCCAGGACAAATGACCGCAGCGCTCGAAAGACTCGCTGATCGCATCGAATTGATCGCAACAAGGGTTGAGAACCTCTCCCAGCACTCCTAGATTGCATGAGGCGGAACTGCCTGGTGCGAGCCTTCGAACATCCCTGAGGCGATTCAACATCCATGGGGGTTGTCCCTGTCCAGGCCCTGGTCTGGGTATATGATCCCCACCTGACGTTTACGGCGTCAGAGGATATTCCGGCAAACGGCCAAGGTGGTTCCGCCAACCTCAAGAAAGTCCCTTTGTGACCGACAAGAAAAGACTCAGAACGGATATAAGAAAGCGTCGGGAAGAATTTGTAAAATCACAGCTAAATGGGCCTGGCGTCTCGTTGGGCCTGCCAGATCCTCTCAAGAGCCTGTTCCGATCGGCCAATGTCGTGGCAGGCTATGTCAAGCTCGGATCAGAGATTGACCCTTCGGACCTGATCTCCGCTGCAGTGGACATGGGCCGAACGATCGCCCTGCCCTGCCTGGTTGGACGAGCGACCGATCTGGTGTTCCGCAAGTGGCACCCTGGAGACCCCATGGAACAAGCCGATTTTGGTTTCTTGCAGCCCTTGCCGTCAGCTGAGGCCTGTAGTCCGGATTTGATTCTGACGCCACTTGTCGGCTTCGACCGTGCGCTCAACCGGCTTGGCCAGGGCGCAGGCTATTATGACCGCTCCTTTGCCGCGCTGCCAGACAGCCTGCGAATTGGCATCGCCTGGTCGATTCAGGAGTGCGACGGTCTCGTGCCTGATCCCTGGGACATGCCCCTTGACGCAGTTCTTACGGAAAAAGAGTGGATCACGGCGCCTCATTCGCGCATCGGTGCCTGATGAAACCCAGTTGGCGCAAACCCGCAGGCATGTTGGCTATTCTTGGCATCATCACGGCCGTGGCAGTGTTGGTTGGCAGTTTCTCGGCGGAAATAGCCCAGCTTCCAGCCCTTCTGCAGGGTCTGGTCTATGTGATTTGCGGCATCCTCTGGATCGCCCCTTTGAAGCCGCTGCTTTCCTGGATGGAAACAGGACGCTTCCGCCGCCCGCCAGAGCAGCCATAAGCCTGCAGTAATTTGGGAAATGGCGCGAGTGACGGGGCTCGAACCCGCGACCTCCGGCGTGACAGGCCGGCGCTCTAACCAACTGAGCTACACCCGCGTATGGTGTTGAGGCGCGGCTGTTAGGCGTCACGGCAATTGCTGTCAAGGCGGGGTGGGAAAAGGGGTCTGCCAATCCTGCCAAGCGTCAAAATTCCTTAATCCGGGCGTCAAAAAAACTGCAGTGCGCCGCGCGGCCGGTTAATTGCGGTTCCAGGAAAACGAAGGATTTCTGCCGCTTCCAGCGACCAAAACGGCCTCAAACATCACCAAGGCCGCATTAACCAAATCTTTGACGTTCCATGTGCATTGAGTTGCGTGGGGACAACAATTTTCGGAATCTGCATGATTACCGCGTACAGATGGTCGATCTTGCATGTGCAGTTTTGGCGCGTGCTGCCATTCGCCATTGCATCAGCAACCATAGGCTATTCTTCGTCGGCGTCTGCTGCGGGAACAGCCGCCGGCACGACCATAAGCAACACCGCCACTGCAAGTTTTACTGACCCTGGCGGCAACGCCCAGACAGCCAATTCCAACCAGGTCGATATCAAAGTCGACGAATTGCTCGATGTCACGGTTGCCACAGCCGACCCCGGCCCCGTCTCGGTTGCGCCGGGTGCGACAGGCCAGGTCCTGAGTTTCACGGTCACAAATACCGGAAATGGATCCGAAGCCTTTGATTTGAACGCGACAACAGCGATCGGAGGCGACCAGTTCGACCCGACGACAACGTCCATCGTGATCGATGCGAACAACAATGGCGTGTATGATGCGGGTGTCGATACCGTTTACACAAACGGCTCAAACGCGCTCACCTTGGCGCCCGATCAGTCACAACGCGTCTTCGTCCTCTCCACCATACCAGGTGGAAGCGTTGATCTTGATCGCGGGTTTCTCGACCTGACCGCCTCGGCACGGACCGGCAGCGGCGTTGCAGGCACCGTCTTTGCCGGTCAGGGGCAAGGCGGAGGCGATGCAGTTGTCGGCAGCACAGGTGCTGACGGCACGGATCGAGGCACGTATGTGGTGCAAAATGCAACCATGACGTTCTTCAAGAGCGCTACTGTGCTGGATCCGTTCGGCGGCACCAGGTCCTTACCGGGTTCGATTGTCACCTATACGCTTGTCGCGACCGTGTCAGGCACTGGCACGCTCGCCAATCTGACGGTCGGCGACACCATTCCCGCCAACACGACCTACCAGCCCGGATCACTGACCTTTCAGGGCAATGGAATGACGGACGCAACCGATGCCGATGCCGGAGCTTTCTCCGGCAACGCCGTTTCCGTGCAGCTGGGATCAGTAGCCGGAGGGCAAACAAGGACAGTCTCTTTCAAGGTAAGGATAAACTGATGCGCGCAATTCTCGCACTTTTGGCAATTTTGCTTCCGAGCACGGTGTGGGCGTCCAACAACGTCACCCTTTCCAGCATGGTCTTTGTCGAAAAGGCCGTGGCAGATGACGCCGGGCGCAGCCGCATTGTTCTTGAGGAACCGAAGAGCGTCATGCCAGGCGACAAGCTCGTCTTCATCCTGAATTATCGCAACGCGGGAAATCTTCCCGCCAGCGACTTCATTGTGACCAATCCTCTCCCGCCGGCAGTTGCCTTCCAGGGAGGGGCCGAAAGCGCACAGGTTTCGATCGACGGTGGCAAGAACTGGGGAACGCTCTCCACACTCAGGGTTGTCGAACCCGATGGCCATACGCGCAACGCTCGTCTGGAGGACGTCACGCATCTGAGGTGGGTCCTGAAACAGGCCATACCGGCAGGAGCATTCGGAAAATTGAGCTTCCGCGGCATCGTCCGCTGAACATTCGACCCGCCTTCATGTGCCGGCGGCAGGGGCAAAAGGCACATCCGTAAAGACAGGAACGGAAGAAATGAGCAAGATTATCAGACAATTGGCCGTCGCCAGCGGGTTGACGGCTGGTGTTCTCGGCGCGACTCCAGCACTTGCTGCGGGAACGGCAGCAGGTTCCACCATCACAAACACTGCCACCCTGAACTACCAGGTTGGCGGCGTGGCCCAGACGTCCATCAACGCGTCGAACAACATCACGGTTGACCGCAAGATCACCTTGACCGTTGCCGAAGTCGGGTCTGCGACAACGACTGTCGTGCCGGGATCTTCGGCACAGGTCACAAGCTTCACCGTGACCAATTCATCGAACGATACCATTGACCTTGGGTTGACAGCGGCCCAGCTTTCCGGCGGGACGGCAGCGCACGGCGGCACCGACAATTTTGATCTGACCGGGCTGAGCATGTTTGTCGATACCAACAGCAACGGCACCTATGATGCCGGGACCGATCAGGCTGCGACCTTCCTCGACGAAGTTGCAGCAGATGCCTCGCGCACGGTCTTCATTGTCGGCAATGTTCCGCTCGGGCGGGCAAATGCCGATGTTGCCGGCGTAACGTTGGTCGCTCAGGCCCGAGCCGGCGGCAGCGCAGGCAGCCAGGGTGCGGTCATCGCCGAAACAACCGGCGCGAATACTGCCGGTATGGACACTGTTTTTGCAGACGCCGCGGGTCCCGCTTCCGGCGACGCAGCGCGCGACGGCAAGGCCAGTGATGACGATGACTACACGGTGTCTGCTCCAACGCTGACGGTGACAAAGCAGAGCCGGGTAGTTTCCGATCCGGTGAATGGCTCGACCAACCCAAAACTGATCCCGGGCGCCGTGGTGGAGTATTGCATCGTCGTGCAGAACGCCGCAGGCAGCGCGTCTGCCAGTAGCGTGACGATAAGCGACCCGCTCCCGGCCCAGACAACCTTCGTTGCCGCCAGCAGTTTCCTGAACGGCACCTACACGGGGTCAGCACCCACCGGCACGTGCAATCTTGACGGCACCGCAGGCGGATCGGTGGCATCGGGCACGCTCAGTGGCACTCTGGGAACAGTTGCTGCGGGCACAACCCGCACGCTCTATTTCCAGGTCACGATCAACTAGGCAGGTCTGCTAAGCGGCGGCGACTGCGCAACAGCGCCATCGCCTGCCGCCCGGCAACCCCATGCGGAGCGATATTAACCATTTTCTGGCTGCCCTTGCCGCCATGGCGGCATTCCTGTTTGGAATGTCCGCGACGGAAGCGCACGCCCAGATCATTTCCAATATCGCAACGATTCAATGGGATGCCGGACCAAACCGCATCGTTCGAAACTCGAACCAGGTTAGTCTGGTTGTAGAACACCCCCTGCCCACGCCTGCCAACCAGACATTCTATCAGCTGCAGAATGCGCAAGGCTCCCAGCAGCTCAGCGTACCGACAACCCTGTGCCAGGGAAGCGCAGGAACGACGCCCGTTACGTTGAACGGCGCATTCTCCGGCATGAGCCTGGCACCGGCAACTGTTCTGCAGACAGCCCAGATACGTGCAGGTGCTCCTGTTGTTGTCGCGATCGACTCCGTCGCCGACAATCTCGATCCTGCGCTTGCCGAAGCCATAACTGTTCAAATCAGGGTTCCGTCTGGAGACTCCGAGACCCTGACTCTCACGGAAAGTGGACCCAATACCGGCCGCTTCGTCGGGCTGGTGCCCACGTCGGCGAACCCCGCGACTCCGGTTTCGGGGGATTGTGTTCTCACGATTGCGCCGGGAACGCATGTCACTCTGACCAGCGTGCGGCCATCGCTTGGGACGGTGATTGCCACTTCAGCAGTCGACGTCCTGATCGATCCCTTCGGTATGGTTTTTGACAGTGGCGATGGATCGGCTGTAGCCGGGACCAGCGTCACATTGATCGATGCCGATACCGGCCAGCCAGCGCAGGTCTTCGGCGATGATGGAGTCTCGAGTTTTCCCTCCACCATTGTTACAGGCTCGACAGTCACTGACGGCGGCGGCAACGCCTATGTTTTTCCGCCCGGCGACTATCGCTTTCCCTTTGCCAAGCCGGGCAATTATCGTCTGCTTGTCCAGCCGCCGGCGCCCTATACAGTCCCCTCAACCTCTACGCCCGCCGATCTGGCGGGCCTGCGTCGTCCGGACGGCCAACCGTTCGCATTGTCGGCAGGATCCTATGGCAATGTCTTTGTCCTGAGCACGCCGGCGCCGGTCCGCATAGACATTCCCGCAGACAGGCCTGGCGGTACTCTGCTGCTCCGCAAGTCCGCATCAAGCCCGACAGCCGTGCCGGGCGATCCCGTGCAGTATCGGATCATCGTCCAAAACGCTGATGCCGGACGTACCACCGGCGCAATTACGGTCACCGACATGCTGCCTGCCGAAATGCGCCTGAAACAGGGTTCCGTTCGCTACAACGGCTCGACGATAGCCTATGCGATATCACCGGACGGTCGCAACCTGAACGTGGCCCTGCCGCCGCTTGCGGCCGGTTCCAATGGCACCATGACGTATATTCTCGAGATCAGGCCAGATGCAAAACCTGGGGTTTCCCTCAACCGGGCAAGTGCGCGAGACAATCGCGGTGCCCAAAGCCCGACAGCTGATGCCTCGGTGCGCATCCTGCGTGACGGCATCACCGATCGCATGACCATTATCGGCAGGATCACGGATGGCGGGTGCATGGTTGATCCGGATGCCGCGAACGGCGTTCCGGGTGTTCGTGTCATGCTGGAAGACGGCAGCTACGCCGTTACGGACATTGAGGGACGATATCATTTCGAAGGCGTTGTGCCGGGACTGCATGTTGTCCAGATCGATCCGTCATCCTTGCCGTCCGACCAGATTCCGGCGGATTGCGCCAACAACGCGCGTTCGGCGGGGAGTGCGATTTCGCGCTTCGTCGATGGCCGCGGCGGCTCGCTGATGCGGGTCGACTTTCGGACAACATCCGGGCGGAACACTGCCCGCCAGCAGGCCAATAGCGTGCGCCGTCTTGCCCCTCGCAGTGATGCCGATGCTGCAGGAGCTGATCGCGACTGGTTTTCGGGCCAGATGCCCGAGATCGGATGGCTATTTCCCTCTGCTGATCACAACCCCAGAACCAAGGCTGTGCGGATTGTCATCAAGCACCTTCCTGACCAGAGCGTCAGACTTCTCGCTGACGGCAAACCGGTGGATGATCTCGCATTCGAGGGCGCACGAAAGAATGGCGTGGGCAGCCTGGCCGTAAGTCAATGGCGCGCCGTCGAACTCAAGGATGGCGATACCGCCTTCACAGCCGAAGTCCGCGATGCAAACGGTACGCTTGTCGAAACGCTGCACCGAACGGTTCACTATGCCAACAGTGCCATGCATGCGACGCTCCTTCCCGAAAAGTCGGTCCTGATCGCTGACGGCGTGACACGGCCGGTCATAGCTCTGCGGATGACCGATCGCGCCGGACGCCCTGTCCGCAATGGCCTGGTTGGCGATTTCAGCCTGCCCGCACCCTATTATCCAGCCGTCGAAGCTGATGCGCAGGCAGCACGCCAGCTTTCGGGTCTCGAAAGAGCTCGCCCGGTCTGGCACGTGGAAGGCGACGAAGGCATCGCCTATGTCGAGCTCGAGCCGACAACCGCCTCTGGGGGCCTGTCGATTACCCTGCCCTTCCGCGACGGCGACGTTACGCGCAAACAGACGATCCAGACCTGGCTGACGCCGGGCAAGAGACCATGGACAATCGTCGGATTCGCTGCCGGAACGGCAGGATTTAATACACTCAAGGGCCGTGCCGAGACTCTGGGGGCTAGCGGACAACACTGGTACAGCGATGCTCGCCTTGCCCTCTATGCGAAGGGACGGATCAAGGGCAAATGGCTGATGACGCTGGCTTTTGACAGCGACAAGGACAAAGCTGAGTCACGATTTGGCGGAACAATTGATCCGACGGCCTATTACACCATTTACGCGGATCGTAGCGAGCGCCGGTACGACGCATCGTCCGTCCGAAAGCTTTATCTCAAGCTTGAGCGACCACAATTCTATGCCCTGTTTGGCGACTATGAGACGGGGATCAATGAACCGCAGCTGACCCGCTATCAGCGCGCGTTCAACGGCGCGAAGGCCGAATTCGGCAATGACCATGTGCGCGCTACTGCCTTTGCGGCAGATACGCCCTACCGCCACCGTCGCGAAGAGATTCAAGGCAACGGCCTCACCGGCCCTTACGCACTTGGGGCGCATGACATCATGCCCAACTCGGAACGCGTGCTGATCGAGACACGGGACCGGCTGCGCTCGGATCGGATCCTGGAAAGTCGCGCCCTCGTGCGACATATCGACTATGATATCGACTATGTCGGCGGGACGCTCCGTTTTCGCGAACCCATTCTCAGCCGATCAACCCAGCTCGATCCTCAATTCATCGTCGTCGACTATGAAGTGGACGGAGTTGGTCAACGCGTGCTCAACGCCGGTGGCCGCGCGAGCTGGACCAATCATGCGAAAACGCTGACGCTAGGCGGAACTGCCATCCACGATGAGAGCGATCTCGCCAAGACCAATATGGGCGGTGTTGACATGCGCTATACGCCCAACGCCTCAACCGAAGTGCGCGCCGAATTTGCCGGAAGTAACTCAAGCGGGCCTGCTGCCAGTCCAAATTCGGGAGGCGGAACAGCAACGGCCTGGCTCGTTGAGGCCGAGCATCACGGGAAGGCCGTCGACCTTCTCGCCTATGCCCGCGAACAGCAAGCGGGCTTTGGCGTCGGTCAGACCAACGGTTCTGAAGCCGGAACCCGCAAATTCGGCGCTGATGGACGTATCCGGATCACTCCGGACCTTTCGATCACTGGCAGCGCATGGAACGAGAATTATCTCGGCAGCGCGGCACAGCGGTCCGCCGGACGTGCACTGGCAGAATACAGGACGCATGGACTCGATCTGCGCGCAGGGGTGACGGTTGCAAGCGACAGGCTGGATGATGGTCGCACGGCCAGCTCGACCATCGCGCAGTTTGGCGTGACAAAGAGGTTCCTTGAAAACAGGCTGGAGCTTGACGGGCAGACCGAATTGCCGGTCGCGGGCAAGAACGAAAGCATCGACTTCCCCGCACGACACAAGTTTTCAGCGCGCTTTGCCGTCACGGACGATGTCACACTTGTAGGCTCATATGAAATTGCCAAAGGCGATGCGATCAACGCTCGGACAGCACGGATCGGCTTTGACCTCAAACCCTGGACGGGGGCGCGACTCGTTGCCAACGCAAACCAGCAAGCAAGCAATGAATATGGAGCCCGCAGTTTTGCTGCTTATGGACTGTCGCAGTCTTTGCCTGTCAGCAAGACACTGACGGTGGACATGACGCTGGATGGCAACAAGACATTGGGCGGCATTGATCCTGCGCGAGTGCTCAACCCGCTGCATCCCGTCGCATCAGGCGGGTTTGTGGGGTCAGACGGTTCGTTGACTGAGGATTTCACCGCCGTCACGGCAGGAGCAACCTACCGTGGGGAACGCTGGAGCCTCGCCGGACGTGCGGAATATCGCGACGGGCAATTGACCAACCGCTATGGACTGACCTTGTCGGGCTTGCGCCAGATCGGCGAAGGGCGTGCGTTCGGGGGGGCCTTGACCTGGTTCAGGGCTGTGCAAAGGGGCGGACCGCGGACCGACGCTCGCGCGATCGCCCTCAGTTGGGCCAATCGGCCTGACGACAGCCGGTTTGCCTTTCTGGAAAAGTTTGAGCTTCGCGAAGATCGAGCACGAGGCGCCGTTGCCGGGATGCCCGGTCCAATCGGCGGGCCCGCGCTAACGATCAATGGTGACGCCACATCGCGCCGTATCGTGAACAGCTTTTCCTTGAACTGGTCCCCGACCCAGAAGCGCGAAGACGGGACCTATCTGGGCAGGAGCGAGATCTCTGCATTCTGGGGCACGCGCTACGTGTTTGACCGGTTCGGCGCGGACGATCTCAAAGGTTGGAGCAACGTCGTCGGCGCAGATATCCGATTTGACCTTGGCAAGATGTTCGATTTCGGAGTTTCCGGAACGGTCAGACAAAATCCGGGGGGACGATCTTACGCAGGATCAGGGGGACCCACGATCGGAATATCGCCGATGAACAATACATATATCTCGGTCGGCTACAACATTGTCGGTTTCCACGATCGAGACTTCGAAGCCAGCCGCTACACGCGCAGCGGTCCGTTCGTGACCGTCAGGTTGAAATTCGATCAGAACAGCTTTTCTGCGCTCGGGCTTGGCCGTCGCTGAGGAAGTCGCTAACGCAGCTTCGTGATCCGGGTTGCCAGTTACAACATTCGCAAGGCCATCGGTACTGACCGATTGAGGCGCCCTGAGCGAATCCTGTCGGTTATTGACGAAGTCGGTGCCGATATCATTGCCCTTCAGGAAGCGGATCGGCGTTTCGGTGCTCGGAAATCTGCCTTGCCCCCCGAACTTCTGGACAATCACGGAGAATTGCGACCGGTGCATTTCGGCACCGGTCAAGAAGGCATCGGGTGGCATGGCAATGCGATGCTGGTTCGCTCTCACATCAAGGTCCTGGAATGCCGTCCTCTCATTATCCCTTCATTGGAACCTCGCGGAGCGGTTCTGGTTGAATGCCGCGTAGGCAAACAGGATTTGCGGATTGTCGGTATGCATCTCGATCTGTCCGGGCTTTGGCGCAAACGGCAGGTGCGCGCGATCCTGGACGCGGTGCTGCAGCGCCCAGAAAAAATGCCGACAATCCTGATGGGCGACCTCAACGAATGGGCGCGCCACCGCGGCTGCCTGGTCGAGTTCCTGCATGATTATCGAATAGTCTTTACGGGCCCCAGCTTCCACTCGCAGCGTCCCGTCGCCAGGCTCGACCGCATCATGGTCGGCCAAGATCTGCGCATACTCAGGTCCGGCACGCATAATACAGCACAGGCAAAAAGGGCGTCCGACCATTTGCCCGTCTGGGCTGAACTGGCATTCTGATCCCCAACCCGTTATTAAGCACATGATGGACGCTTCATCGCTTCGCATCGCCTTGTTCAGTGGGAACTACAACTACGTCCGCGATGGTGCGAACCAGGCGCTCAACCGGCTTGTCGGCTATCTGCTCAGGTCTGGTGCAGCAGTCCGCGTATATTCTCCGACAGTGGAAACCCCCGCGTTTCCTCCTACGGGTGACCTTGTCAGTGTGCCGTCTTTCCCGTTTCCAGGCGGACGTGGCGAGTATCGGATAGCGCTGGGCATGCGTGGTGCAATCAAGCGCGATCTTGCGGCGTTTGCGCCAAATCTTGTGCACGTGTCAGCGCCAGACTTTCTTGGCCACAGCGCGGTGACATACGCAAAAAAGCGGAATATCCCTGTGGTTGCGTCAATGCATACGCGCTTCGAAACCTATCCTCGCTATTATGGACTGGCTTTCCTGGAGCCCGCCATCGAAGCCCTCCTCCGCAGATTCTATCGTCGCTGTGATGCAGTGGTGGCTCCATCGGAATCGATGGCCCAAGTCTTGCGTGAGCAGCGGATGAGCTACAACATCGGCATTTGGACGCGTGGCATCGATCGCGAAATATTCAACCCGGGCCGCAGGGACCTGGACTGGCGCCAATCAGTCGGGTTGGCGCCCGATCTCCCAGTAATCGGGTTTCTTGGCCGGCTCGTCATGGAAAAGGGTCTGGATGTATTCTCGGATGCTGTTGATACGCTCAAGCGGAGGCAAATCCGGCATTCTGTGCTTGTGGTTGGCGATGGCCCTGCACGCGATTGGCTGCAGGACAGGCTGCCCAATGCCGTCTTTACCGGCTTTCAGGGGGGGAATGACCTGGGTCGCGCGGTGGCGTCGATGGACATATTGTTTAATCCATCAGTGACCGAGGCCTTCGGAAACGTCACCCTTGAAGCCATGGCATGCGGTGTTCCGGTCGTGGCAGCCAAGGCAACAGGCAGCGAAAATATTGTGGATGATCGCGTGACCGGTCGGCTGATCAAGCCCGGTGCCATTTCAACTTTTGCTGATGCCCTTGGCGATTATTGCACCGATTCAGCACTGCGGATTGCACAAGGCAAGGCTGGAGTCGAGGCCAGCGCCCGATATGACTGGGACAAGGTCAATCAGGCTCTGGTCGACACCTATCTCCGGCAACCCGGCCTTCGGCAGAACTAGAGCGAACCAGGTTCAGAGACGCTCGATCTTCTGCGAAACCTCGTCAAGCAGCGCAGCAACTTCATGCAAGGTTTCCGGCGTTACATCATCACGCACGAGACGGTGCTGGAGCACCTGACGAAGATTTCCCATGGCACGCCGTATTGGCGCGCCTTCGGTCCGCTCACGATGTGCGCCCATTTCGGCCAGCTTGGCCATCGCGGCTTCGACTTCTTCGGTCTTTTCGGTCAGATGGACAGCGCCTGACTGGGTAATGGCATAGCGCTTGCGGGCGCCTTCCGATTTCTCTTCCTCAATCAGATCCATGTCATGGAGCAAGGTCAAGGTCGGGTAGACAACGCCGGGGCTGGGCGCATAGGCTCCGCTTGTGCGATCCTCGATTTCGCGGATCAGATCATATCCATGGCGAGGCATTTCCTCGATGAGCTTGAGCAGAACCAGCCGCAACTCACCCGAGTCGAATACGCGACGCCGGCTTCCGCGTTCCCCGCTGCCATGACGACCGCCAAATCCGTGACGACCATGGTGGCCCCAGATTGCATAAAATCCGCGCGGACCGCAGGCCCGCATGGCTTTTGCATAGAACATGATTTTTCTCCTTTTGATGTTATTAGTGTTATTTAGATATATCTTAGGAATATTTTGTCAACCTGCTCCACAATGTCGACCAAGTAGCTATAGGAACGAGCATGACAGACTTGTTTCCTGACGCTGTGCCGCTCTCGGCCGAGGTGCCGCTGAAAGGTGCGCCGTTGGCCGAACGGCTGCGCCCCCGCGCCTTGGGGGAAATTGTCGGCCAAGACCATTTGACCGGGCCGGAAGGTGCAATCGGGCGCATGGTGGCCGCAGGCAAACTCGCCTCAATCATCTTGTGGGGTCCGCCTGGCACGGGCAAGACGACAATGGCCCGCCTGCTCGCCGATGCAGTCGGGCTCCGCTTCGAAGCCATTTCAGCAGTCCTGTCGGGCGTTGCAGACCTGAAGAAGCTTTTTGCTGTGGCTCGCGAGCATGCCCAGGCAGGCCAACGCACTTTGCTCTTCGTTGATGAAATTCATCGTTTCAATCGGTCGCAACAAGACAGTTTCCTGCCCTTTGTCGAAGATGGCACGATTACCCTGATCGGTGCGACCACTGAAAACCCGAGCTTCGAACTGAATGCCGCGCTGCTTAGCCGTGCACAGGTCCTGATCCTTCACCGTCTTGACGCCATAGCCCTCGAATCGCTGCTGGCACGAGCAGAAGCGCTTGAGCAGCGCCCCCTCCCCCTGACGACGGACGCTCGCGCCGCCCTGATCGCCAGTGCTGATGGGGACGGGCGATTCCTGCTCAACCAGGTTGAAACGCTGTTTTCAATCGACGTTCCGGAACCCCTGACCCCTGCGACGCTGTCGGACCTGCTGCATCGCCGCATGCCCGTGTATGACAAGGACCGCGAAGGGCACTACAATCTCATATCGGCCCTCCACAAGGCACTGCGCGGCTCCGATCCGCAAGCAGCGCTCTACTATCTCGCCAGAATGCTCGTAGCTGGCGAAGAGCCGCTTTACGTCTTGCGGCGCCTGGTCCGCTTTGCGAGCGAAGATGTCGGCCTTGCCGATCCGCAGGCCCTGGTCCAGTGCCTCGCGGCGAAGGACGCCTTTGACTTTCTTGGCAGCCCGGAGGGCGAGCTCGCCATCGTTCAGGCATGTTTGTATCTGGCGACAGCGCCCAAATCGAACGCCGCCTATGTCGCGCAGAAGGCTTCATGGAAGGCTGCTCGCGAAACCGGGTCGCTTATGCCTCCCGCCAATATCCTGAATGCACCAACACGCCTGATGAAGGATATTGGCTATGGCAAGGGCTATGCCTATGACCACGATGCGAAAGATGGCTTCAGCGGTGCAAACTATTGGCCTGACGACATGGGGCCACAGACTTTCTACACCCCCGTCGAGCGGGGTTTTGAAGCCAAGATTGCAGAGCGTATTGCCTACTGGGACCGGCTGAGGCGGGAGAAGAACGCATGAGTGGACCGTATCGCGCCGCTGTCTGCACTGCACTGACCGGCCCTGATTCCATTCAGATTCAGGACCGCGTATCAGTCCCCCTCGACCGGGACGAAGTTCGGATCGCCACCCGAGCAGCTGGCGTCAATTTCCCGGACCTGCTGATGACTTACGGCAAGTACCAGTTCCGCCCGGATCCACCATTCATTCCGGGCATGGAAATAGCGGGCGAAGTAATCGAGACTGGCACCGAGGTGGCCGCCATAAAGGTTGGGGACCGCGTAATGGCCGGCGCGAAGGGTGGCTGCTTTGCCGAACAGCTGGTCGTTCCTTGTAGCGCTTTGATGCTGCTGCCACCGGCGCTGAGTTTCGAGGAGGGATCCTGTTGGCGAAGTGCTGCAGTTACGGCATGGCATGCCCTTCATGACAAGGCCGGACTGCAAGCGGGCGAAACTGCACTGATCCTGGGCGCCAGCGGCGGTGTTGGCATGGCGGCTGTCAAGCTCGCCAAACATATTGGTGCAACGGTGATTGGTACTGGATCCAGCCAGGCTAAACGCGATGCAATTTTGGCGGCGGGCGCGGATCACGCTCTCGATCCTGCCGAAGAGGACCTGTCGGATCAGGTCAAGGCGCTGACCGGCGGCAAAGGCGTGAATGTTGTTTTCGATCCTGTCGGGGGGGCGCTTTCGATCAAGGCCACGCGGTCAATTGCCTGGGGCGGCCGCTTTCTCATCGTGGGCTTTGCAAGTGGCGAAATCCCCAGTTTTCCGGCAAACCATGCGCTCATCAAGGGCTATAGCCTGATCGGCCTGCGTGCCGGAGAAGCGAGTCGGCGCGACTCTGATCTTGCCTTGCGCACCCAAGCATCGCTGCGCGAACTGGCGGCAACAGGCGCAATGCGACCTCACATTTCCCAGACGTTCAAACTGGAAAGCGCGGCAGATGCGCTTCGCGCGCTTGAGACCCGAACTGTCATTGGTCGGGCCGTCATCACAATGGCATGAGGTCTTTCGAGCATTTTGCCGTGGTTGACTGGTCTGGCGCGGCTGGGCCGAGGCAACGCGGCATTGCCATCGCGATCTGCACGCCGGGCAAGGACGCCCCCCGGCTCGTTCGCCCCGGCCATATCTGGTCAAGGGAGGATGTGCTCGACTGGGTGTTGCGCGAAATGCCCTCTGACACAATCATCGGCTTTGACGTGTCGCCCGGCCTGCCCTTCATCGATGGCGGTGCCTATTTTCCCAGTTGGGAGGAAAGTCCCAGCAATGCGCGTGCGCTTTGGCAGTTCGTGGAACGGCTCAGCGCATCCGATCCCTACCTATCGGTCAACAGCTTCGTTTCTCACGGGGTGGCCAGCCGCTATTTTCGCCGGCAGGGCAAGGGAACAGGAGACCGCTTCGGGACCGGACCCGGACGCTTTCGCCTTGTCGAGCATCGTCAGCGCGACTTTCAGCTTTCGCCCTATAGCTGCTTCAATCTCGTTGGTGCGGCGCAGGTTGGAAAGTCGAGCCTGACTGCGATGCGCATGTTGCACCGGATTGGCGGTGCCGTCCCCATCTGGCCATTCGATCCACTGCCCAAGACAGGCTCGGTCATTGTGGAAATCTATACCAGCCTTGCGGCACGGGCAGCACGCATCCCCAAGGGGCGGAGCAAAATCCGTGACGGGCACGCGCTTGACGTTGCTCTCCACGCCCTGGGCAGTAGCCATCATGAACCCATGACGCATTACTCAGACCATGCGACCGATGCGATCCTGACTGCTGCTTGGCTTCGCGCGGTTGCTCATTCCGAGGCGATCTGGGTTCCAACCGGACTTGAATCCGTGGCTGAGACCGAAGGATGGACTTTTGGCGTAGTCTAGCTGCGCGCCAGGGTCAGGATTTTCGGAGCGAAAGAATGAATTCGACGCTCGATTGCCTGTCTGACTGAAGACGGGCTTTGCCGACAAAATTCGCCCAATAACCCTCGGAACCGTGCGCAAGACGCAGGGCATGCAGCCGGCGCGTATAGCGTTGGAGGTCAAACTCTTCAGTGATCCCGATTGCGCCGTGCACTGCATGTGCAATTGACGCAATCTGAGGAACTGTCGCGCTCGCAACTTGCTTCGAAACAGCTGCGACTTCGGGCGACGGTGCAAGCCCTTGGGCGCAACCGATCTGCGAAGCCATCCGGGTCATCAGGACCTGTTCGCCCATCACCGCAAGTTGTTGCTGGATAACCTGCAATTTCCCGATCGGCTTTCCGAATTGTACGCGATCATTGGCGTAGGACAGGCTCATCTCGAGAATTTTCTCGGCAAGGCCCGCGATTTCGGCGACTGCGAGGATAGCTGATAGCGGACGTTCCAGTATATCGACGCCCAAGGCTCTTCTGGCCATCGTTTCCGCGACCGGTGCCGCAATCGCGAATCGGCCTGTGGCGCGGATCAGCGGTTCGACGTCAGACAGAGACAGTCCAGCTCCGCCAGACACTTCGGGCACGAGCGCATCAAGATAACCTGACTCTTCGATTGCTTTCCATTGAGCGGCAGAGTCCACGCTCCGCCCCGCGACAGAAGCGAGCATTTGTTCAAATGGCCCGAGCAGCTCATCCATCAGCGAAGCCCCATTCCGCGCGCAATGATCCCGCGCAGGATTTCGCGGGTCCCGCCGCGCAAGGAGAATGCAGGCGCAATATGCGTCACTGTCATGATGGCGTGCCAAAGTTCGGGTTCGACCGATTCCTCGGGATGACTGGCTAGATCATCCGCAATCAATGTGGGCACGGATTGCTCGAACGTCGCGCCAAGATCCTTGACCAGCGACGCCTCGACCACGGGCTGCTCGCCAGCCGCAAGGCGCGACGTCACAGCCACGGACAATTCACGAAGGACCACTAGCTGGGCCGTCAGGGACCCAATGAGCCGCTGGCGCGCTTCACACTGCGGTTGCCGCGCGACATGCTGGATCCAGGCATCGAGGAGGACGGCGCTGGAATAAATCCGCTCAGGCCCGCTCCGCTCGTAAGCCAGCTCTGCCGTGACCTGAGACCAACCCGCCCCTTCTTCGCCCAGCAGCGCATCGTGAGGAAGCTCCACATTGTCAAAAAAGACTTCGTTGAAATCATGATCGCCGTTGAGATCGGGCACGGGGCGGATCGTAACGCCGGGAGCCTTCAAATCGACGAGCAATTGCGAAAGGCCCTGGTTCCGATCTGCAGGTTCGCCCGACGTCCGGACCAGCGCAATCATGTAATGGGCATGGTGAGCGCCTGATGTCCACACCTTCTGCCCATTCAGCCGCCAACCATTTTCTGTTCGCTCGGCCCGCGACCGGACTGACGCAAGATCCGAACCCGATCCAGGCTCGCTCATGCCGATGCAGAAATACATCTCTCCGCGGCAGATTCTGGGAAGATATTTTTCGCGCTGGGCCTCTGTTCCGAACTTGAGAATGACAAGAGCGCTCTGACGGTCCGCGATCCAGTGCATGCCGACTGGCGCCCCTGCGCACAAAAGCTCCTCGACCACGACAAAGCGCGCGAGGGGGCCGCGCTCGGCACCGCCGTATTTCCTTGGCAGGGTGAGGCCGAGAAATCCCGCCTTACCCATGGCGCGGCTGAAAACCGCATCGCCGCCCATCCACGTTCGCGCCCGCTTGTGAAGCGGCATACTACCGATATGCGCTGTGATGAGTTCTCTAATCGCCGGACGCAACTCCTCATCCGTTGCGGGGATTTCGGACAAGGTCAGATGGTCGAAGTTCATTCGCCGCGAAAGACCGGTGCGCGCTTTTCAATGAACGCGTCGATCGCTTCGTCATTGTCTTTCGTTGCGTGTGCAAGCGATTGCATCGCCGCTGACATTTCAAGGATGTTGGCAAGCGTCGCCGTCTGCCCCTCGCGCAGGAGCCTTTTCGTCATCCGGACGGCGTGGGGCGGATTGGCCGCAATCTTGAGCGCAATGTCCATTGCCTTGGTCAGGAGCTGATCATCAGGCACCACGTGCGAGACAAGGCCATAGGCCAAAGCTGTTTGCGCGTCGAACATCTCGCCGGTCAATGCCAGTTCCGTCGCCCGAGAAAATCCTACAATGCGCGGCAATAGCCAAGCGCCGCCATCTCCCGGAACAATGCCGACCTTGACAAAACTCTCGGCGAATTTTGCGCTCTCACCCGCAATGCGGATGTCGCACATTGTCGCCAGGTCGAGGCCAGCCCCGATCGCGGGGCCGTTGACCGCAGCAATCACGGGCACTTCAAGCGCTTGAAAGGCAAGCGGCAGTCGCTGGATTCCGGTTTTGTAGTTGCGACGGGTTTGTGCCGGCAATTGGGCGCGCAGGCCCGACCCTGCCTTCATCTGCTTGAGGTCGCCACCTGAGGAGAAGGCAGACCCAGCGCCAGTCAGGATGACAGCCCGAACGCCAATGTCTGCATCCGCATCCTGCATTGCGGCAAGCAACGCTTCGACCATGACCTGGTCCGAAATGGGATTTCGCCGCTCCGGCTGGTTGAGTGTGACCGTAAGGACCGCGCCCTGCCGCTCGATCAGAAGGGGTGACGTCAAATCTGGCCTCCTTGCCTGCCCTATTCCAGGGTCTTGATGATGGCCGAGAAGTCCAGCCCACCCGATCCGGCGTCCGCGAACGCCTGATAGAGTTCGGCTGCGCGATGGCCCATGGGCACGTCTGCGTCAACCGATTGCGCCGCTTCCATGGCCAGTTTCAGGTCCTTGAGCATCAGGGCCGTGGCAAATCCGCCCTGATAGCCATTGTCCGCCGGCGTCTGCGGGCCGACACCCGGAACGGGGCAGTAGCTCGTCATGGACCAGTTCTGACCCGATGCCTTTGATGAAATGTCAAAGAACGTCTGCAGATCGAGCCCGAGCTTGCGTGCGAGTTCAAAGGCCTCGCAGGTCGCGATCATGGACGCTCCGAGCAGCATGTTGTTGCAGATCTTTGCGGCCTGCCCTGCCCCGCTTTCGCCAGCATGAATCACGGCCTTGCCCATTTTGGCAAGGATCGGTTCGGCGCGCGCAAAGGATTTTTCGGTGCCGCCAACCATGAAGGTCAGCGTTCCGCCATTGGCAGCAGCGATGCCGCCTGAAACCGGAGCATCCACCATGTCATAGCCCTTTGCGGCGGCATCTGCGCTGACCTTGCGCGCGGTTGCGACGTCAATTGTCGAGCAATCAAGCAGAATTGCATTGGATGGCGCATGACCAATCACATCATTCTCATACACAGTCTCGACGATCTTGCCGTTGGGCAGCATTGTGACGACGGCATCGACCCCTGCGACTGCCTCGCGGACATTGGAGAAGGTCTTGCATCCGTTCTCCGCCGCTCGTGAAAGAGCGGATTCGACGAGATCGAACGCGTTGACGCTATGGCCTGCCTTTACAAGGTTGGCCGCCATGCCGCCGCCCATGTTGCCGAGGCCGATAAATGCAATTGTGCTCATTTGCCTGTCCAATTCCCAGGCCGCTTTTCAATAAAGGCGGCCATGCCTTCTTTCTGGTCTTCGCTGCCAAACAATCCGTGGAACAGACGACGTTCGAAGACCACGCCCTGTTGCAGAGTCATCTCATAAGCGGCGTTGACCATTTCCTTCGTCGCTATTGTCGCCAGTGGCGCCATTGAAGCAACGACCTCGGCTGTCTTCAAGGCTTCTGCAATCAAATCGGCAGTCGGCACGACGCGGGCGACTAGGCCCGAACGCTCCGCTTCAGCCGCATCCATCATCCGGCCGGTCAGGCACATTTCCATCGATTTTGCCTTGCCGATCGCACGCGTCAGGCGTTGCGAACCACCCATGCCCGGCGTCACGGCAAGCTTGATCTCCGGCTGGCCAAACTTGGCATTGTCACCCGCGATGATGAAGTCCGCCATCATCGCCAATTCGCAGCCACCGCCCAACGCAAAGCCAGACACGGCAGCAATCCAGGGTTTCCGGGTCGCCGTCACGCGGTCGTAACCGGCAAAGAAATTGCCGCCGTACATGTCCGCAAAGGATTGGCTCTGCATCTCCTTGATGTCGGCGCCGGCAGCGAAGGCCTTTTCCGAACCGGTCAGAATTGCACATCGCTGACTATCATCGGCATCGAACGCGCCAAAGGCGTCGATAAGTTCAGCCAGCACCTGGCTGTTGAGGGCATTCAGCGCCTGCGGACGATTGAGCGTGATGAGCGTGACTGCGCCCTTCTGCTCAACGAGAATCGTTTCATAACTCATAGTGGCTTCCACTCCTCTTCCGCTGGCAACGGCGCAAAAATTTCATCCAGCAAGGCGTCGGTCACACCTTCAGGTGTGGACGGATCCCACTTGGGGGCATTGTCCTTGTCCACAATCACGGCCCGCACACCTTCAATGAAATCGTGACGCACCAGCACCCGCGATCCGATCCGAAATTCCATGACCATGTTGTCAGCAAATGACGCCATTTTTGCGCCTTCAGCCAATTGCCGCAGAGCGACCTTGCAGGTCTGGGGAGACTTGGTTGAAAGCGTTGCGAGTTCCTTGGCCGCCCATTCGGACCCATCGGCCTCGAGTGCTGCAAGAATATCCTCGTAACGATCTGACGCGAATAGCCGGTTGATTGTCGCGATATTTTCGACAATCCGGGCTTCCGGTGGCTTCACAGACAATTGGCCCAATATGCCCTCGATGCGGTCCGGATCTTCTGCAATGCGGGACTTGGCTTCTCCGAGAGATTCTGCGGCCAGGTAGTGGGTCGCCAGCCCGATGGCGAGGCATTCGGCCCCGTCGAGCCGCGCGCCGGTCAAGGCGAGGAATCGCCCAAGACGCCCTTCGAGCCGTGAGAGATGCCATCCGCCGCCAACATCGGGAAAAAGCCCAATTCCGGTTTCCGGCATTGCAAATCGGGTATTCTCTGTCGCGATGCGGAATTTGGCGGGCTGTGAAATGCCAACGCCGCCGCCCATTGTGATCCCGTCCATGAAGGCAATGACCGGCTTTTCATATTCGAACAGCAAATGGTTGAGCTGATATTCGTCGTGAAAGAATCGGCGCCCTTCGACGCCATCTTTCAATGCCGATTCCTGAAGGAAGCGAATATCCCCGCCTGCACAGAAGCCCCGCCCTTCCGAATGATCGATCATGACGCAGGCGACCTGCCGGTCGGATCTCCATGCGAGAAGCTGGGCGGTCATTTCATGAACCATATCGATATTGAGCGCGTGAAGCGCGGCAGGCCGGTTCAGGCTGATCCGCCCAGCCTTGCCTTCGACCTGCGCGAGGATGTCCAGGGTCATTGGCGCGTCAGCTCCCGTCCCACGATCATCCGCATGACCTGATTGGTCCCTTCGAGAATCTGGTGGACGCGAAGGTCCCGGAAAAAGCGCTCAATAGGATAATCCTGCAAATAGCCGTATCCACCGTGAAGTTGCAGCGCATCATTGACGATCTTCGAGCCATTGTCTGTTGCCAGCCGCTTCGCCATCGCCGCGAATTTCGTCTTGTCGGGGGCATTTGCCGTGACTTTGCAAGCCGCCATGTAAAGCAGGGCGCGAGACGCTTCGAGGTCTGTGGCCATATCGGCAAGCATGAACTGCGTATTCTGGAAGTCTGCAATTGGCTTACCGAACTGCTGGCGTTCCTTTGTGTATTTGATGGCTTCATCAAGGCAACGTTGCGCCCCACCGAGCGAGCAGGCCCCGATGTTAAGCCGCCCACCATCGAGCCCCATCATTGCGATACGGAAACCTTCCCCCTCTCCGCCCACAAGGTTATCCACAGGAACACGCACAGCGTCGAAATTGACCTGTGCCGTTGGCTGCGAATGCCAGCCGAGCTTACGCTCATTGGCTCCAAAGCTGACACCGTCCATATCCTTTTCAATGACGAGGCAGGAAATGCCCTTTGGCCCATCTTCGCCGGTGCGGACCATGGTGACATAGACTTCGTTTGCACCGCCACCCGAGATAAAGGCTTTGGACCCGCTGACGACATAATGGCTTCCGTCGCGGACAGCCTTGGTTTTCAGCGCGGAGGCATCGGAACCGGAGGACGGCTCGGTCAGACAATAGGACGCGATCTGGTCCATATTCACGAGTCCCGGCAGATATTTTGCCTTGACCGTGTCAGAGCCAAACCTGTCGATCATCCAGGCGGACATATTGTGGATCGAAATGAAGGCGCTCGTCGACGGACAGCCATAGGCCATCGCCTCCATGATCAGCGCCGCTTCGAGCCGTCCGAGGCCGATGCCACCAGATTCCTCCGAAACATAGATCGAGGCAAAGCCAAGCTCAGCCGCGGCCTTGATCGTATCGCGGGGGAAAATATGCTTTTCATCCCACTCGGAGGCAAAAGGCGTGATGTTGTCCGCCGTGAACTTGCGCGCCATGTCCTGGATCGCAAGCTGGTCTTCGGTAAGGTCGAATTGATTGGTCATGGTCACCCCATGTCACCCCATCGTCGGAATCACAAATGCATTGCCACCATCCGGGGATCCATCCGGCCAGCGTGCCGTGATTGTCTTGACCTTTGTCCAGAACTTCACACCTTCCATGCCGTGCTGATTGGTGTCGCCAAACGCCGAACGCTTCCACCCGCCGAATGTGTGATAGGCAACCGGCACAGGGATCGGCACGTTGATGCCGACCATGCCAACATTGACCCGTGCGGCAAATTCGCGCGCCGCATGTCCGTTGCGCGTGAAGATCGCGACGCCATTGCCATATTGATGCTTCGACGGAAGCGAGAGCGCAGTCTCGAAATCGGGTGCGCGAACCATCTGCAGCACAGGGCCGAAGATCTCTTCCTTATAGGATGACATGTCGGTCGTGACGCGATCAAACAGGGTCGGCCCGATGAAGAACCCTTCTTCATGGCCCTGCAGTTTGAAGCCGCGACCATCTACCACCAGTTCCGCACCCTCATTGATGCAGGTCTGAATCCAGCCTTCCACCTTCGCCTTGTGCGCTGCCGTGACGACAGGTCCATAATGCGCTTCGGTGTCGGTCGAGATGCCAACCTTCAGAGCCTCGATCGCTGGAATTAGCTTCGCCTTCAGACGGTCTGCGGTTTCGTCTCCTACCGGAACGACAACGGGAAGCGCCATGCAGCGTTCGCCAGCCGAACCGAAGGCAGCGCCCGCAAGATCATTCACCACCTGGTCGAGGTCGGCATCGGGCATGACAATGCCGTGGTTCTTCGCGCCGCCCATCGCCTGGACGCGCTTTCCGGCCGCAACACCGCGCTGATAGACATAATGGGCAATGTCGGAAGAGCCGACAAAACTGACAGCGCTGATGGCGGGATGATCCAGTATTGCGTCGACCATTTCCTTGTCGCCCTGGACAACCTGGCAAATGCCTTCAGGCAAACCGGCTTCGATAAAAAGCTCCGCGAGCCGAACTGGCACTGACGGGTCGCGTTCGGACGGTTTGATGATAAACGCATTGCCGGTCGCAATCGCGACACCCGACATCCAGAGCGGGATCATGGCCGGGAAGTTGAACGGCGTGATGCCCGCACCAATGCCAAGCGGCTGGCGCATCGAATAGACATCGATGCCCGGGCCTGCGCCCTGGGTGTACTCACCCTTGAGCACATGCGGAATCCCGCAGCAGAATTCGATAACTTCAAGACCGCGCTGTATATCGCCCTTGGAGTCAGCGATAACCTTGCCGTGCTCGCTGGAAAGCATGTTCGCCAGCTCATCCATGTTTGCCTCGACCAAGGCCTTGAAGTTGAACATCACCCGAGCGCGCCGTTGAGGGTTGGTTGCGGCCCAGGCCGGCTGCGCAGCAAGTGCCGCTTGCACCGCGCGCTCAAGAACGGCTGCATCGCCCAGGGCGACTTGCGCCTGCACAGTTCCGTTGTTGGGATCGAAGACATCGCCGAAGCGCTTGGATGCCGAACCGGCACCACCTGAAATGAAATGATCAATCTGCCGCATGACAATGGACTCCTTATGGATGCTGCCGGCCCTTAGCGAAGCAGTATATTTGCATTCAATACGCAAAAATTGCAGTGACGTCCTGCAATTTTGCAGTTGGAACGAACATGCACTGGGATGATTTGAGAATCTTCCTCGCCGCAGCGCGATCAAGGACAGTTTCCGACGCCGCGCGCAAGCTCGGAATCGATGCGACAACGGTCAGCCGTAGGCTCGATCGGCTTTCGGGTGACTTGAAAAGCAGCCTTTTCGAATCGAATTCCTCTGGGCTGGTCCTCTCAAGCCATGGCCAGAAACTGCTGGTGCAGGCCGAGGCTGTGGAACATGCGATTGGAGTGGCGACCGGCACGCTGACGGGGGAGCGAAGCCGCCTCAAAGGTCTGGTGCGGATCAGCATGTCCGAAGGGCTTGCCACATGGATTGTTGCGCGCAACATGCCCAGCTTCAGGGAGTTGCACCCCGAAATCTCGCTCGAGCTTGTTACAACCAACGGCTTTCTCAACCCATCCAAGCGAGAGGCAGACTTGGCCATCACTCTTGCAAGGCCCGCACGTGGCCATCTGATCGCGAGCAAGCTTTCTGACTACAGGTTGGGATTGTTCGCTTCAAAGGACTATGCGCAGAGAAACGGAATACCCCAATCTGGCGAGGCGCTCAGCCAGCATCCGATTATCGGCTATGCCCCGGACTTCATCTATTCGGATGAATTGCGTTACCTTGCCGAGATCGGGAATAAGCTTGAGACAAGCTTGAGTAGTTCGAGCATCAACGTACAGCATGCCATGATCCATGCTTCAAGCGGCATCGGTGTCCTGCCCCTCTTCATTGGCCTGAGAGATCCGGACTTGGTTCGGATCCTCGAATCCAGTGCAGAAATCACCCGCAGCTTCTGGATGGTCGTCCATCAGGACTCGCGAAGAATTGCACGGGTCGCAGCGGTGGTTGACTGGCTGAAGGAAATTGTGCCGCGCGAGGTGGCAATGCAGTGAGGTATCGAAGTGCTCTGTTCGTTCATTTCTCATGCTTGATTTGGCCCGACAGGCTGATGCCGAATCCCGACTTGTCCGACGAGATAACCGGCACGTCGCCTAAGTCTCGAATAGTGGCCACTATTTGCCAATCCATCGTTGACAGAATATGTCTGCATTGAGACATACGCGTCGATCAGTCTATGCGACCGATCGGGAGATAAAAAAATAGTGGTCGACTCTGCCGAAGAAGAACAGGCGCTCTTTCCCGAGCGGGCGGGTGACAGGCTTCGCGCCGCGCGTACACGAGCGGGCCTTGATCTTTCAGATGTGGCCAGTCGAACCCGTATTCCGCTCCGCCATTTGCAGGCAATTGAAGCGGGAGACTATTCCTCATTTCCATCATCCACGTATTGCGTCGGTTTCGTCAAAGCCTACGCACGGGCCGTCGGTGAAGATGAAAAGGCGCTCTCCCAGCAATTGCGGATAGAGTTGGGCCAGGATGGCCGAGGATATCGCACCGAATTGCAGGACTATGATGATGCGGACCCGGCGCGCATTCCGTCGCGCACCCTCGCTTGGACCGCGGCCGCAGTCGCCGTGTTGCTTGCGATTGGCTACGGTGTCTGGCGGTCCATGCTGCTCAGTGGGCCGGATGTGGCCCCTGCGCCGGTTGTTGCTACTGCTCCGCCTCCCAGGCCAACTGCAGTGACAGCGCCAAGCACAAGCAGCGAAGTCGTCCTCACGGCATTGGAGCCAGTTTGGGTCCGCATCTATGACGCATCCGACAAGGTTCTTCTCGAGAAGGAAATGGCAAAGGGAGAGCGGTATGTTGTTCCCGCAGATGCCAATAATCCGATGATCCGCACAGGACGCGCCCAACTTATTGCCGTCACGATCAATGGATCGGCAGTGCCGACACTGGGGCCCGCAGAGCGCACTCTAAAAGACGTCGGGATTAGCGCTGCTGCTCTCATGGCGAGATCCGCCGCCGCTGTCGAAACGCCAGTCGCATCCACGGGCGCAGAGCCGCTGCAACAAGCAAAGCCCAAGCCCGTGCCCGACAAGAAGCAAGCCTTGGAAAAGAGCGAAGCTCCCGCTCGGGTTGCCCAGCCAAGGCCTCCGGCCCCTGCTCCGGTCACCACGACCAATGCAGCACCGTCGGCTTCAGAGACGGTGGCACCGTCAAACACAGCCACACCAACCCAACCACAGCCTTGATCGCAGCATTGTGGTGCGCCACAAGCTTGTTCGGCAAGCATAGAATGTCAGGACAGAGGAACCGCGATGCGTAAATTCACATTCGCCACGCTATTGCTAGCCAGTGTCGCAACTGGCCCCGTCATTGCGCAATCCGACCCGCTTGTTCAACGCGTCGGAAAGCTGGAAAAGGAAATGACAGCGGTCCAGCGCAAGGTTTTTCCCAACGGCGTCGCAATTGAGCCAGAAATTGGCAATGGAACACCCGCTGCGGCCGCAGGAAGCCCCGCAACCTCTCCCGTTGCAGATCTGACGGCGCGGGTCGATGCCTTGGAGTCCCAATTGCAGACTTTAACGGGCCAGGTGGAAACGAGCGGCAATCGAGTCAAAAAGCTCGAAGAGGCACTCGGCGCTTATGATGCACGTCTGAAGGCCCTTGAGAGCGCGGGCACTGTTGCTGCTGACACGAACGCAAACAGCACGGCACCTGCTGCCTCGATCAAACCCGCGACGACGGCGCCAAAGCCTGGCGGGGCAGCGAAGCCGGCTGCTGCCGTCGCAAAAGTTGATCCTGACCGGAAAGCCGCAATTGCCGCCGTTGAAATTCCGGCCACAGGTGACGCGATCGAAGATGCCTATACCTATGGCTTCCGCCTGTGGTCGGCAAAGCTCTACCCGGAAGCCCAAATGAAGCTGAAGGAATTTGTTGCGAAATATCCGACCCATAAGCGCGCCAGCTATGCACAAAATCTGCTCGGACGCGCCTATCTCGATGAAGGCAAGCCGGCCCTGGCATCTGTCGCCTTCTACGACAATTACCAGAAGATGCCCCGCGGCGAACGTGCTTCCGAGAGCCTCTACTGGCTCGGCGTTGCCCTGACCAAATTGAAAAAGCCGGCGGATGCCTGCAAGGTCTACAAGGAATTTGATGACGTTTATTCAGACAAGGCCAGCGCGGACCTGAAGTCCAAAGTCGCCAAAGGCAAAACCGATGCAAAATGCGCTGCCTGAGGCAGCGGTAGAACGGTTTAGAGGCGACCTTCAAAAGCTGATTCCCGCAGATGGTGCGAGGCTGGGTGTCGCAGTTTCGGGCGGACCAGACAGCCTTGCGCTGCTCCTCCTGAGTAATTGCGCCTTTCCTGGCCAATGCCATGCTGCCACAGTCGATCACCAGCTTCGCGCCGAAAGCCGGGCAGAAGCAGACTATGTCGGCAAGATTTGCGCTTCTCTTGGGATTCCGCACGCAACGCTCACCCCCGCAAAGCAGATTACAGGCTCAATCCAGTCCGCTGCGCGCGCAGAGCGTTACGTGCTTCTGGATCTATGGGCTGAACAGAATGGCTTGGATGCAATCCTGACTGCTCACCATGCCGATGATCAGGCTGAAACATTGCTCATGCGTCTCAATCGAGGTGCGGGAACGGGAGGACTGTCCGGTGTACGCGCAATAAATGGCCGCATTGTTCGCCCCCTGCTTAATTGGCGACGATATGAGCTCGCCGAAATAGTACGGCTGGCCGGAATTTCGCCTGTTCTCGATCCTACGAACAAAGATGATCGATACGATCGTGTGCGGATCAGAAAAGCCATAATGGGCGCAGGCTGGCTTGATCCCGTCGCCATGGCTCGCAGCGCGACGGCGTTGACCGAAAGTGATGCGGCGCTGGGCTGGATGGCGGACCGGCTATTTGCCGAGCGCGTGAGTCAAATGGACGAGTCCATTGTGCTGAACGATCCCTTGTCGCTCCCGTTGGAATTGCAGAGACGCCTGCTCATTCGCTGCATTCGAGCACTTGACGGGAGCTGGCGGGAGAACGGGCCTGACGTCCAGCGCCTTTCTGAAAAACTTCGGACTGGCGGCAAAGCCAGCATTGGCAGGCTGACCGTCCGGGCCACACCTGATTCATGGGAATTCACCCTTGCTCCGCCTCGCCGCAAAAACTGACCAATTCACCATTTCGTTGCATTGTTATTCACCAATTGTGCCCTATCTAGGGGTCCAGAAAGGTGTTTTGACGCGATGAACGACGATAAGGAACCTCAGGGCATTAACCCGATGATGAAGAGTCTGCTGATCTGGGCAGGCATCTTGCTCCTGATCGGGGTGTTCGTTTCGGTCTTTGATACGCGGTCGCGCGGTGCGAAATCCGATGCAATTGCCTATTCCGAATTCATCTCCAAGGTGGACGAAGGTTCCGTAAAGGAAGTTGTGCAGGCCGGCGATGTCATTTCCGGCAAGATGAGCAATGGGGATGCCTTTCACGTCTATGCCGTGAACGATCCGGGGCTGATCGATCGGCTTGAGCGTCGAAACGTTCGTTTTTCCGCGCGCCCGGAAGAAGGGCCAAGCGTCTGGATGGTCATGCTCTATCAGGCCTTGCCATTCATCCTGATCCTGGGCGTCGGCTTTTTCATCATGCGCCAGATGCAGAAAGGCGCCGGATCGGGCGCCATGGGTTTCGGCAAGTCACGAGCTCGTATGCTGACCGAAAAGCAGGGCCGGGTGACATTTGACGACGTCGCTGGCATTGATGAAGCGCGTGAGGAACTGCAGGAGATTGTTGACTTCCTGAAAGATCCTTCCAAATTTTCCAAGCTTGGCGGCAAGATCCCCAAGGGTGCACTGCTGGTCGGCTCTCCCGGCACAGGCAAGACCCTGCTGGCGCGCGCCATCGCTGGCGAGGCCAATGTGCCATTCTTCACGATTTCGGGCTCAGACTTTGTCGAAATGTTCGTCGGTGTCGGTGCCAGCCGCGTCCGCGACATGTTTGACCAAGCCAAGAAATCTGCTCCTTGTATTGTTTTCATCGACGAAATTGACGCGGTAGGCCGTCACCGCGGCGCAGGCCTTGGCAACGGCAATGATGAGCGCGAACAGACGCTCAACCAGCTTCTGGTTGAGATGGACGGTTTTGAGGCCAATGAAGGCATCATCATCATCGCCGCGACGAACCGACCTGACGTGCTTGACCCTGCCCTGCTCCGCCCGGGACGTTTCGATCGCCAGATTGTCGTGCCCCATCCAGATATTGAGGGCCGCGAAAAGATTCTTCAGGTTCACATGAAAAAGGTTCCTTTGGCGCCTGACGTCGATGCGCGAACAATTGCGCGCGGCACACCCGGCTTCTCGGGCGCAGACCTTGCCAATCTGGTGAACGAGGCCGCCTTGCTCGCCGCACGGCTTGGCAAGCGACTTGTGTCCATGGCGCAGTTCGAGGCCGCCAAGGACAAGGTCATGATGGGCACCGAATGGAAGTCTCTTGTCATGACCGACGATGAGAAGCGCATGACGGCCTATCACGAAGCGGGACACGCGCTCGTTACCTTCCATGAGCCTGCATCGGATCCGATCCACAAGGCAACGATCATCCCGCGCGGTCGCGCATTGGGTATGGTGGTCCGTTTGCCGGAACGTGACACCTATTCCTATCATCGCGACAAGATGTACGCCAATCTCTCGATCGCGATGGGCGGGCGCGTCGCTGAGGAACTGATCTTCGGTTACGACAAGGTTTCCTCTGGCGCCTCTGGGGATATCCAGATGGCAACCGGTCTTGCGCGCTCAATGGTCACTCAGTGGGGCATGTCTGACAAGATGGGTCCGCTGCAATACGAAGAGCAGCAAGGCGAAACCTTCCTCGGGTACTCGCAGACCCAGCGGCACAACATGTCCAACGAGACGGCTCAACTCATCGACAGCGAAATCCGCGCCCTCGTCGAAGGCGGGCATGCTCAGGCGACCAAGATCCTGAAAAAGAATATCAAGCAACTTCACACGCTGGCGAATGCACTCCTCGAGTATGAAACGCTGACCGGTGACGAGATCAATGCGCTGCTGAAGGACGGCACGCCGCCGGATCGCAGCGGTATCGATCATAACCAACCCAAGGCTTTGAAGGCTGGTGGCTCATCAATTCCCAAAACTCGGAAACGGGGCATTGGGGGTGCTGCAACTCAGGGCGCCTGATACCGTAAAGGGGGTGGCTAGCCTGTTACCCCCAAAGCGAGCAATATTATTCCAAACACGATCAGTACAAAAAATGCGATTATGAGCAGTGCCATCGTGCGCCAGAATGCCGCAAACAAGCCGATCTGATAAGCCCCCCTAAGCTGGAAGAACATGTGGGCGGGCGGTGCCAAAAAGATCAGAGGCACACGCCAAGCCGCAAGCGGGCCTAGCCGCCCGAGCACAGAAAGCAGAACAAGAAAAAGGCTCATGAACGAGAGAGAATAGGTCACGAAAATGGCATGATCGTAAGGTTTGAACTGGCGTCGAAACGCGAACAGCAGCCATACAAACGGGATCGAAATGGGGATAAGCGCCCAGCTAAACTTGTAGGCGTTCGATTGCATTTTGTAGAGCAATAGAGCAGGATTTTCGACAGCATGCTTCAAGGCTGCATCAAGTTCGGGAATTCCCAGATCAATATCGCCCTTGACGAGTTCAAGATCGCTCAGGCTGGCTCCAGCCGCCAGCTTGACCGCAGCTTCAAGATTCCTGGCATCTTCGCGCGCCCTTGCAATTTCTACCTTGGGAGCTCCAACCTTTTCGAGCGAGGCCAGTTTTGATTTCGTTTTGGCCAGTTCGGCCGACAAGGCAGCCTTGTCCAGGCGGACGCTATTCGTACCGGCTGGACCAGAGCCAATCGGCATGCCGACCCAGCTGAATGTTGCAAACATCAGGAAGACCGAGAACAGGAAGAGCGCCAAAGGTGACACAAAGCGAGCACGCTCCCCGTGCACATAGCGGCGGGTCAACTGACCTGGCCTGAAAAATAGAAGCGGCAGTGTCCGCCAGATTTTGCCTTCGAAATGCAGGATCGAATGGGTAAAATCATGCCAGAAGGCAGTAAGCGTGCGATGAACCCGGACAGATTGTCCGCAATCATGGCAGTGCCTGCTTATGACCTGAGCGCCACAATTAAGGCAATGGGCCTGCCCTTCCCCGCCGTGTTCGCCTGCTTCAGGCTCGATCGCACGTGCGATGAGGCCCCCCGTCACAAGATCTCCGGCTGCTTCGATTCCCCCCGCCATTAAGACACTATGCCATCACGCCAAACCGCTGTGAACCCGGTTCAGGCGGTGCCGGGGGCGTTTGCTGTAGCCACAACGCGTTCGATGAGCCCTTCATCGTGCGGGACCTGACCGTCAAGCATGAGCATCGCAAGTCCGTGGACTATGGCCCAGGACCGAACAAAATCGGCGCGTTGTATTTCTTCACTTGTGCCCGGAGCAGCCAAAGCCGCGATATTGCGCCGGAGCAGGCCGAGTCCTCCTCGTTCTTCCCCTGGAAAAGCGTCCTTTCCGTCGCGAGACTGTGCAGTCATCAAGCGAAACAAGGCGGGATTTTCCAGCGCGAACCGCACATATACCCGACCCGTCTCATCAAAGCCGGCGCGCCCGCCGCCCGCCGCTGCCTGCGCATCTCTCTGGCGCCGGGCAAGTTGAGAACCGCCTTCCATGGCGAGCGCTGCGAGCAACGCCTGCTTGTCGGGAAAATGGCGATAAACAGCTGTGGGGCTTACGCCGACATTGCGCGCAATTTCGCGCAGGCTCAAATGTTCGACATCACCTATGGTCAAGAGGCGCAATCCCTCCGCAATCAGCGCGGCGCGCAAGTCACCGTGGTGATAGCGGCTCCTTTCAATTTCCATGTTGACACTGTTATCATTGTCGATCATGTTGCCAGTGTAAACATATTCGAGTCTTTTTCAAGCAAGAGGAGCAAGTCCATGGCAAGCGCGGTCGAGACGCTGATCAGGAAGACAGTCAGCAAGGGCGTCGAGAAGATTGCTGAGTTCAACCGCGGTCGGTTACGAGAAGATGGAGAAAATCCCTTCCTTGTCGGCATTCATGCGCCAATGGCAGACGAGCGCACAATCACGGACCTTCAGGTTTCGGGCAGCATTCCGGCGGAGCTGGACGGGCGCTATATTCGAATTGGGCCGAACCCCGTTACACCACCGAACCCCGCCGCCTATCATTGGTTTACGGGCGACGGGATGGTCCATGGCGTCCGGCTGAAAGACGGCAAGGCGCTTTGGTATCGCAATCGCTGGGTGCGTTCGACGGCAGTCAGCGAAGCTTTGGGCGAAGCACCGGCACCAGGGCCACGCAATGGTTTTGACACTGTCAACACGAACGTGCTTGGCCACGCCGCTTCCACTTGGGCAATTGTGGAAGCCGGCGGATATCCGGTACGCATCGACGAAGAGTTGAACACGATTGCGCACGACCCTTTTGGCGGCACGCTCAAGGGAAGTTTTTCGGCGCATCCCCATCTCGATCCCGAAACCGGCGAGATGCATGCCATTTGCTACGAAGCGACCGACCAGAGCACCATCCGGCATGTCGTTGTTGATCGCACGGGCAAGGTCCGCCGTGAAGAACCCATATCCGTTACGGATGGTCCATCGATTCACGACTGCATGATTACGAAGAACTACGTCATCATCCTCGACTTGCCCGTCACCTTCTCGATGAAGACACTGCTTGCCGGGCACAATTTTCCTTATCGTTGGAACCCCGAGCACAAGGCACGCGTCGGATTGCTGCCAAGAGAAGGCAGAGGCGAAGACACGATCTGGTGCGATGTGGAGCCTGCCTATGTCTTCCACCCCTGCAACGCCTATGAAACGGAAGCCGGGCAAGTTCTGCTCGATGTGTGCGCGCATACAAACATGTTTGCGACTGATGCTCACGGGCCGGATTCGCAGCACACGCCATTTGAGCGCTGGACAATCGATCCGGTCAAACGTCAGGTACAGCGTTCCGTGATTGATCCGGACAGCCAGGAATTTCCACGGCCGAATGAAACTTTGATTGGGAAGCCATATCGCTTTGCCTACGCTATGGCCTTGCCAAGGGGCGGAGACCCCAGTTTCCTCTCGAACACGATGCTATACAAGCACGACCTAGTTGCCGGCACCCGAGAAACACATGATTTCGGTGCCAATCACGTGCCAGGAGAATTCGTCTTCGTGCCCAAGGCCGACGCCGTTGCTGAGGACGATGGCTGGTTGATGGGCTATGTCGTGAATGTAGAGAGCGACACGACGGATTTCGTTATCCTCAATGCGTCGGACTTTGCGGGTGCGCCACAAGCGATTGTTCACATTCCGCACCGCATACCGCCGGGTTTCCACGGCAATTGGGTCGCTGTCTGAATAAAGGCGGGCCGCGATTGAGGCCGATCTGGCTTCAATCGCGGTCGTGGCTCAGGCGCCCGGCGGGGTTACGAGACGTGGGCTGGCAGTCCAGCTGAAGCCGGAATACATTTTCAGTTGCTTCCCGTTGCCCAAATCACCGCCAGAACAGTTGAGCAGCAGGTCCACGCAATTGCTGGACCACATGTTCATAACTGTGCTGTCCCAAGCACCGAACCAGTCGGCATGGAAGGTCGTGCCGGGGGTCATCATTGTCCCATCGGCCATGACGTCGGATGACAGGTGCCACGGTTC
The DNA here is from genome assembly GCF_019443285.1 of Aquisediminimonas profunda. Classification (GTDB taxonomy): domain Bacteria; phylum Pseudomonadota; class Alphaproteobacteria; order Sphingomonadales; family Sphingomonadaceae; genus Aquisediminimonas; species Aquisediminimonas profunda. The sequence goes on along the minus strand of NZ_CP080327.1, from coordinate 2,076,884 downwards.
TACAGCCGTTCCCTGACTGTACCATACCCCCATTGTGAAAGTTGGTATGACATAGGGATGGGTTGACGGGCACTGGGCATAGGATTGCCCGATGTAAGCCGAATAGGCGACGTGGCTGCGGTGATCGGCGCTGTCGAGGTTCTTGCCGTCCCAGCATTCAGGGGCGGATATGACAGCCCCTATCTTTGCCGTGACAGGGCAGTTCGCCTGTGCCGTGGGCAGGTCCTTGTAGTGACCGGGAATGGCTCCGGTCCCGTCACAGTTGAAATAGCCGGCGCCCGTTGGCTTGTCGGTCGTGTTGAGCATGTTGTAGCCGAACACGAAGCGCAGTCCGCGCGGCAGATCGACGCAGGCGACACCGATCTTGGCGCACAAGGGGTCGGTCTTGGGCCTGCGCTTGTAATAAACACTGACATAGTCGGGTTTGATGACCTGGCCCTTGTCATTCATCATCGCCGGCATCCAATAGGCCGAACGGTTGAGCGGACTGTTGCAGGTGGAACTGCCGGTGGTCCGCAAGCTCGTATAGGTCGAGTTCGCGTTCGCCAGCGTATTTCCGAAATACTGATGCAGGTGCGACTTGCCGGGCTGGCCCGGATAGACGATCGGATCGTCATAGGACAAATGGCTCGCGTTGCAGATGAAGCGGAATGCCCCCACCACATCAGGCAGGGCACTCGGCGGGATCGCCCCTGTACCCCAGGCCGCCACCAGCTCCGAATTCACATCGAAATTGCTTGGGATGTCGGAAAGCTGAACCGTCATCGGATCGTAAGATCCTGTCGGTGCGGGAGCAGGTGCAGGTGCGGGAGCAGGTGCGGGAGCAGGTGCTGGAGCAGGCGCTGGAGCCGGCTCCACGGCGGGTGCAGGAGGTGGGGTGAAGACAACCCGCCGCTTTCGCGCCTCGCTCACGATTGTTCCGGATACAATTGCCAAGGCAATGACCACTGCAGCCGCACGTTTTGACGACCCGATTTTCAATTTTGCTTTGTTCATGATCACAGCTACCCATGTGTCAAATGTTTGGATGAACCTGCGGGAAAAAAATTAAGCAGTCCCTAATTGCATCGGGACTTTGATGGTTTCCGGATCGTCAACCATTTCGGCTAGAATCGCTGTAATTCTGCCAATTTCGGGGAAATTCTGCGGGCAAAAGACCAATGGCGTGGATCTCTTATGCCCCAAGGTAATAATGCAGACTTGTCAAAATTTTGACGCGGCGAGTGCCGAAATATGAAAATGGTTGCTCGAAACGTTATGCCCTAGCGCTGAGCATTGCAGTCTCGAAATCCTTGCCTTTTGGAACAAATTTCCCCAAGGGCCACCGGCTATGAAGCAGAATTGGACCCCCGAGAGCTGGAAGCAGTGCGAAGCACGGCAGCTGCCAGCATACCCCGATCCGGCGGCGCTGGACCGGGCTACTGCAACCCTGGGAAATTATCCCCCGTTGGTGTTCGCCGGCGAAGCGCGAAATCTGACTGCTGACCTTGCCAAAGTCGTCGAGGGCAAGGCCTTTTTGCTTCAGGGCGGCGATTGCGCTGAGTCATTTGCGGAATTTCATCCGAACAATATTCGCGATACATTCCGTGTCCTGCTTCAGATGGCTGTCGTGCTGACCTTCGCGTCCAAGCTGCCGACTGTAAAGCTCGGCAGGATGGCCGGCCAGTTTGCCAAGCCGCGCTCTGCCGATTTCGAGGAAATAGACGGCGTCTCCCTGCCCTCCTATCGTGGCGATATCGTCAACGATATTGCCTTTGAGGAGGCTGGCCGCACTCCTGATCCGGAGCGGATGATCAAAGCCTATTCCCAGGCCGCGTCGACACTCAACCTTCTGCGTGCCTTTGCCGGGGGCGGTTATGCCAATCTCTTGCAGGTCCACGCTTGGACACATGATTTCATGGGCCGCTCTCCCTGGACAAAGAAGTTCAAGGACGTTGCTGACCGAATTGGCGAAGCGCTGGATTTTATGGAAGCGTGCGGGATCAACCCGGAAACCGTGCCTCAGCTCAAAGGGACCGATTTCTATACCAGTCATGAAGCATTGCTTTTGCCTTACGAGCAAGCATTAACCCGTCAGGACTCCTTGACCGGCCAATGGTATGACACTTCTGCTCATATGCTCTGGATCGGAGACCGGACGCGTTTCGAAGGTTCGGCACATGTCGAGTTCTTGCGTGGCATCGGCAATCCGATTGGTATGAAGTGCGGCCCGAGCCTTGCGCCAGATGCACTGCTGCGGATGCTGGACACCCTCAATCCCAAGCGGGTCCCAGGTCGGATGACGCTCATCACGCGCTACGGCCATGACAAGATCGAGGCACACCTCCCTGCAATAATTCGGGCTGTCAAGGCAGAAGGCCAACCCGTCGTCTGGTCCTGCGATCCGATGCATGGCAACGTTGTGAAGGCCGCCAACGGTTACAAGACCCGGCCATTTGATCGTATCCTTGCTGAAGTGCGCGGCTTCTTCGCCGTTCACCGGGCCGAGGGAACGCACGGTGGTGGAATTCATATCGAAATGACGGGGCAGAACGTCACGGAATGCACGGGTGGCGCGATGGATGTGTCTGAGCAGAGTCTGTCGGACCGTTACCATACCCATTGCGATCCGCGTCTGAATGCCGGCCAGTCACTTGAACTGGCCTTCCTGTTGGCAGAGATGCTCAATCAGGAAATGTCGGACCGCAAAGCGGCAGCCTGATAAGCATCCCTTGGCCAAGCCACTGCAAGCATGATTGAGGCGGGCGGCGGTCACGGGGGGATGAATCCGCCGCCCGATGGCCCATGATGACAAGCGGGCCACGTCTGGAATTCGAGCGGGGCGCTACGCAGGTTACAACCTGAGAAACAGGTTCGCTTGATTATGTGGCACTGGCGCGCGATCACCCGACCTTGACGGCTGACCCGGCGCGGCATAAGCCCTGCCCGCTTCATAGGCCCCTTCGTCTAGCGGTTAGGACGCGGCCCTCTCACGGCTGAAACACGGGTTCGATTCCCGTAGGGGTCACCAGTTTTGGGCATTGCTCCGTGCAGATGGCGACCGTCAAACCACCGCGACCAGAGACAGGACCCTGTCTGCCCATTCCCGCCTGCATATGAGCAGGTCAGGCATATAGGTATTGCGCTGGTTGTAGATCAGCGGCGAGCCATCAACCCGGCTGACGTGGAGGCCGTGGGCAGCAGCAACAGCTGCGGGAGCGCAACTGTCCCATTCATATTGTCCGCCAGTATGGAGGTAGATTTCAGCTTCTCCGCGCACGATTGCCATGGCTTTTGCACCAGCGCTGCCCATTGGAATGAGTTCAGCGCCGATCTTTTCGGATACAGTTACCGCTTCGGCGGCAGGCCGCGTCCGACTGACCACCATGCGGGGCGTTTTAGCGGCTTCTGGCAGTGGTCCGGGCTGGTCGCTGCGCAGGACAAGATCGAGCCCGGGCAAGGCCACAGCACCGATCGCCGGCACTCCGTCAATTGCCAAGGCGACATGGACAGCCCAATCCGACCGAGACTCTCCAAATTCGCGTGTTCCATCGATCGGGTCGATGATCCAGACGCGCGATTTGGCCAAGCGTACGTCATTGTCCTTCTCTTCCTCGGAGAGGAGCCCATCGTCCGGGCGCTGTTCGCGCAGGGCATGAACCAGGAATTGATTGGCCGCCGCATCGCCCGCATTGCCGAGGGCCTTCTGGCTCAAAACGCCGCTCGCCCGCATCTCGATCAGGAGGCGACCAGCCACTTCGGCCAGATGCGCAGCGAGTTCGGCGTCGTTCATGGCGTCTTCCTCATTTCAACGGCAGAATTGCGCGAATGATATGTTCGGCCGCCTCGACAGGAGTCATTTCGACCGTGTTCACGCGGATTTCCGGGTTGATCGGCGCTTCATATGGGCTGTCGATGCCCGTGAAATTCTTGAGAGCTCCAGACCGCGCCTTCTTGTAAAGACCCTTGACGTCTCTGGCTTCCGCGACTTCGAGCGGCGTATCGACGAATATTTCTATGAACTCGCCTTCAGGCAGCATTGCGCGCACCATATCCCGTTCTGCACGGAACGGAGAGATAAACGCGGTCAAGACAATAAGGCCGGCATCAGTCATCAACTTGGCAACTTCACCGACGCGGCGGATATTCTCGATGCGATCAGCTTCCGTAAACCCGAGATCCTTGTTGAGCCCATGACGGACATTATCGCCATCAAGCAGAAACGTATGGCGGTTCATCAGGTTGAGCTGCTTTTCCACTTCGTTGGCAATTGTCGACTTGCCTGACCCCGAGAGGCCAGTGAACCAAAGGACCCGCGGCTTCTGGTTCTTGAGGTTCGCATGCTCTTCGCGACCAATGTCCGTTGCCTGCCAGTGGACGTTCTGTGCGCGGCGCAGGGAGAAATGCAGCATACCCGCACCGACGGTTCGGTTGCTGATCTTGTCGATCAGAATGAAACCACCAAGCGTCCGGCTCTGGACATAGGGCTCGAACACAATCGGCTTGTCGGTTGCGAGCTCGGCTACGCCGATGGCATTCAGTTCGAGCGTCTTGGCCGCAAGATGCTCCATCGTGTTGACATTGACGGTATACTTTGGCTGCTGGACGGTAGCGGAGACCATCTGTGTACCCAGTTTCAGCCAATAAGACCGCCCGACAATCAGCGCGTCGTCATCCATCCAGACAAGGGTTGCCTCGAACTGATCCGACACTTCCGGCGGTGCGTCTGCAGTAGAAATCACGTTTCCACGCGAGCAATCGACCTCGTCCGCAAAGCATACTGTGACCGATTGTCCCGCCACCGCTTCTTCCAGTTCGCCGTCTAGCGTGACGATCTTGGTCACGGTGGAGGTCTTGCCCGATGGCAGGACCCGGATCGCATCCCCCGGCTTGACTGAGCCGGTTGCGATCAGCCCGGAGAAACCCCGGAAGTCGAGGTTTGGCCGATTGACCCATTGCACAGGCAAGCGAAAGGGCTTGGTCTGGTCCGCTGTGTTGTCGAGCTCGACCGTTTCGAGATGCTCGATAAGTGGCTTGCCGGTATACCATGGCGTGTTGGCACTGTTCGTTGTGATATTGTCGCCCTTGAAGCCCGAAATGGGCATGGCGGTAAAATCCTTGATGCCTATTTCGGCGGCAAAGGTCGCATAGTCCCGCACAATGGCTTCGTATTTCGCCTGATCATAATCGATCAGATCCATCTTGTTGACGGCCAGAACGATATTCTTGATGCCGATGAGGTTGCACAGATAAGAATGCCGCCGCGTCTGGACGAGAACACCCTTGCGCGCGTCGATCAGGATAACGGCAAGGTCGGCCGTCGATGACCCGGTGAACATGTTGCGCGTGTATTGTTCGTGGCCCGGGCAGTCGGCGACGATGAACTTGCGCTTTTCGGTCGCGAAAAAGCGATAGGCGACATCAATGGTGATGCCCTGTTCGCGCTCTGCTGCAAGGCCATCCACGAGCAACGCGAAGTCAATCTCCTGCCCCTGCGTGCCGACCCTTTTGGAATCTGCCTGAAGGGCTTCGAGCTGGTCCTCGAAGATCATCTTTGAGTCGTAGAGCAGACGCCCGATCAATGTCGACTTGCCGTCGTCCACGCTGCCGCATGTGATGAAACGCAACAGGCTCTTGTGCTGATGGGCTTCCAGATAGGCGTCAATATCCTCGGCAATCAGGGCTTCAGCCTTGTAGATATCCCCAGACATCAGAAATATCCCTCCTGCTTCTTCTTCTCCATCGACGCATCGCCGCCATCCTTGTCGATCACGCGACCTTGCCGTTCCGATGTGGTGGTGAGCAACATTTCCTGGATCACTTCAGGAAGCGTCCGGGCATCGCTCTCAACGGCACCGGTAAGCGGGAAACAGCCAAGGGTGCGGAAGCGAACAGAGCGGATATCGGTTTCGAGCTTGCGACCCAGGACCTTCTCAACCCGCTCCAGATCGTCAGCCATGAACAATTGACCGTCCCAGACATAGGTCGGGCGAGGCGCGCTGAAGTAGAGCGGGACAATCGGAATGTTGTTCAAATGAATATATTGCCAGATATCGAGTTCGGTCCAATTGGAGATCGGAAAGACCCTGATACTCTCCCCCTTGGCCTTTCGCGCGTTGTAGATGTTCCAGAGTTCTGGCCGCTGATTCTTCGGGTCCCAGCCATGTGTTGCCGTGCGGAACGAGAAGATCCGCTCCTTAGCGCGGCTTTTTTCCTCATCGCGCCGCGCGCCGCCAAAGGCAGCGTCAAAGCCGTAATGATCGAGCGCCTGCTTCAGCCCTTCCGTTTTCCACATGTCTGTATGCAAGGGTCCGTGCTCGAACGGATTGATTCCCCGCTCCTTTGCCTCGGGATTCTGCCAGACGAGCAATTCCATTCCAGCATCCTGCGCTGATTTCTCTCGCAGGGCATACATGTCTTTGAACTTCCACGTCGTATCGACATGAAGGAGTGGAAAGGGCGGCGGGCTCGGATAGAAAGCCTTGCGCGCAAGATGCAGCATCACGGCCGAATCCTTGCCGACACTATAGAGCATGACCGGTTTTTCGGCCTCCGCGACCACCTCACGCATGATATGAATGCTTTCGGCTTCAAGCCGCTCAAGATGCGTCAAAATGCGAGTCATTTCGGCTCCACAGATCAAAGGACGAATAGCCGTTGCCTGACCGGTCAGATTTGCAGTAGACCCATATGGGAGGGGTAAGTCGATGAATTCTCATTTTGGCCAAACTGAACTTGTGCTCCCGCTCTTTGAGGGGCTGTTTGAAGCGCCGCTATGGGAAACCTTCCTGCAACGGCTCATGGCACGCACCCAAGCTCAGCGCGTTCGATTGACGATTGCTCCATCCATTGTCAGCGATCACCCTTCAGTTCACCGGCGGGTTGTTGCGCGTGGGTCAGAGGCCGCGAGCGGGTTAGCTGACGAAGACGCTGCATTGACGCTTCTCGCTGCAACAGGTTTTCGATCCAATAGAGTCTATGTATTGGACGAGCTCAGGGACACTGTTGAAACGGCGGGTTCAAAGGACGCTGGCGAGCGATTAAAAGAAGCCCGGATAGGAGATGCCCGCCTGCTTCGCATCTCCACATCGCAGAAAGATAGTGTCTGGATCACATTGCTGCACGAGCGCGAGGCATTTCAGGCCGCAGATAGTGCGCTTCTCGCAGCATTGGTGCCAGCTATCAGGATAGCCGCGCAGAATCTCTTCATGACCGGAGCTCTGAAGGCAAGAATGGACGTCGCAGAAGCCTCGCTTGCGCGACTTGGCATCGGGCAGGCCATACTGGATGGCCAGGGCGGCCTCATTGCCTGCGATCCCTCCTGGGAGAGCGAAAAGTCAACAGCGCAGGATCGCGACCTGCAACTTTCTGCGGCTTGTGCCGAGTTGCGGTCCTGGTCGGAAAAGGCAGTTGCCGTCGTGCCCGCGCCAAAATCGGGAAGGCCATTTGTTGTGCGACGCCTAGCCGGTTGCGCCCTGCCCTTCTCCTCGTCCGCAGCAGCCGTTGCGAGCTACAGGACACCGCAAAGTCTCGACGCAGCATCAATCGAGCCCGTCATCGCCGCAACTTTTGGACTGACGCCGAGGGAAGCAGCTTTGGCAGCTAGACTGGCAACAGGCGACAGCCTGACAAAAGCTGGAAAAAGTCTCGGCCTGTCCGTCGAAACCGCGAGGAACTATAGCAAGCGAATCTTCGCCAAAACCGGCACACATGGGCAAACCGACCTTGTACGAGGCATACTCTCGCGCTTGCCCTGACTTCAACCCCGGCTCAAGTGCCGGTCACTGACCGCCCCGCTTCGCATTGGCTTGCATCAGGCAGCTTCAGCAACCTTTTCCTTCTTGTAGATGCTGTTCTTGGGAAATTCGAACAGCCGCATGACCATTGGTTCGAAAAATTCCAGCGGGGCTGTATCGTAGTTTGGATCGAAAGCCGGACAATCATACTTCTCGATAAATTCCGCAGTCGCCTGATAGTATTCGTGACCGCGGAATTTATCTCGCATGTTACGATCAAGCCCAAGATACTGGAAGAAATTGTAACCCTGGAAAATCCCGTGATGCTCGGTGATCCAGCGGAGTTCCTCAGATACGAAAGGCTTTATGATCGCAGCCGCAATATCGGGGTGGTTATAGGCACCGAGCGTGTCGCCAATATCGTGCAGAAGTGCCATCACGACATAGTCTTCGCTCCGCCCGTCGCGATGGGCCCGCGTTGCTGTCTGAAGGCAATGTTGCAACCGGTCGATGGCGAAGCCGCCAAAGTCACCATTGAGAAGTTTGAGATGGTCCAGAACGCGCCGCCCGCCCGAGCGCGAATGCGGAGTCAGGTGTGACATGATGATATCCCAGTCTTCCTGCGTGCTTTTGCTCATGTCGTGGAATGTTGCGCTTGCGCCTTCGGCCATCTCGATTTCTCCTCTTCGTCCGGATGATCTTAACGCGCGACAGGCGCGGCTTCAATCCGTCGTCGATTTGGGTTAGGACAGACCAATGGATATACCAGGGCTGCGCTCCCAACCTTTTTTTGATGACAAGAACCGCGCGTTCTGGATGCTTCAATCGGCAGGTTGGACCTTCTACCTGATGCTCCGCATGGCGTCGGGCGTCGGCAATGGCGTCAGCCTGTCGTTCGTTATCCCGGTGCTGGTTTCCGCCGCGACCGGCTATTCGATCACCCTTGTCATGGGGGCGATCTTCAGGTCATTGATCAGCCGCCGACCGATTGTGACCTGGGGCGGATCCCTGATCATCGTGATGCTCGCGGTGGCAGCCTATTCGGCAATCGACGCCTGGATGTTCAACATGATGAACCGCGAAGGCGCTGGCTTCAACGGCTCCCTGTTTCTTGGTTCCGTGACGATCAATACGCTTTTGCTGGGGGCCTGGTCCGCGCTTTATTACGGCATCAACTTCTACATCATCGTGGAAAGGCAGACCGACCAGCTCGCAGCGCTTGAGAGCCAGGCAACGTCTGCACAGCTCGCAATGTTGCGCTATCAGCTCAATCCGCATTTCCTTTTCAACACCCTGAACTCGATATCAACGCTCGTTTTGCTGAAGCAGACAGAACGCGCCAATGCCATGCTTTCGCGACTTTCTTCGTTCTTGCGTTATACGCTGGTTTATGAGCCGACCGCACAGGTAACGCTCGCGCAAGAGGTAGAGACATTGAAACTCTATCTAGAAATCGAAAAGATGCGGTTTGAAGACAGGTTGCGACCCAATTTCGAAATCGACGGCGCAGCGGCCAAGGCTCGTTTGCCTTCGCTGTTGCTGCAACCACTTGTTGAAAATGCAATCAAATATGCTGTAACACCTCAGGAAGAGGGCGCAGACATAAGCGTCGCAGCACGACTGATCGGAGATCGCGTGCAGATTACCGTATCCGATACAGGGAGCGGGTTGAATGGCGCAGTCCAGCGCCCAAGTGCATCTACAGGGGTGGGACTTGCGAATATTCGCGACCGGTTGGCACAAGCCTATGGCGAGGATCAGCGCATTGATTTTGGCAGCCCGGCGGGCGGAGGATTTTCAGTGACGATCGATATACCTTACCGCGAACAGGAAACAGCATGAGCATCCGCACAATCCTTGTTGATGATGAGAAGCTGGCAATCCAGGGCCTGCAATTGCGGCTTGAAGCACACCCCGACGTTGAAGTGATCGACACGTGTCTCAATGGCCGGGAAGCCATCCGTGCGATCAAGACACACAAGCCTGACCTTGTATTCCTTGATATCCAGATGCCGGGATTTGACGGATTTTCGGTCGTTTCCGGCCTCATGGAAGTGGAGCCGCCGCTTTTTGTGTTTGTGACGGCCTACTCGGATCATGCGATCCGCGCCTTCGAGGCACAGGCCACGGACTATCTGATGAAGCCTGTCGAACAGGAGCGGCTCGCCGACACAATGGAGCGCGTTCGCCAGCGGCTCGCCGAAAAGCGCGGCGTCGAAGAGGTCGAACGCCTGAAGGAAGTCCTCGCTGAGCATGCGCCAGAAGCGCACGAGGAACTTGTCGATTCAACCGATACGCACTCGGCGAACCGATATGAGAAGATGATCAACATCAAGGATCAGGGTCAGATTTTCCGCGTCGAAGTGGACAGCATCGAACGCATCGACGCTGCAGGCGACTATATGTGTATCTACACAGGGGGCGACACGCTCATCTTGCGCGAAACGATGAAGGACCTTGAAAAGCGCTTGGACCCGCGCAAATTCCAGCGCGTTCACCGCTCAACAATCGTCAACCTCGACCTTGTGAAACAGGTCAAGCCACACACCAATGGTGAATGTTTCTTGGTGCTTGAATCAGGCGCCCAGGTAAAGGTCAGCAGAAGCTACAGGGACGTGGTTGCGCGGTTCGTGCATTAAGGTTCAGACGATTCTGGAAACTGACGTGAATTTGAACTGCCTTTTGCGTTTGCGATGCGGAAGTTCTGAGCGAGTGGAAGTTCCAGATTCTGGCGATATTGCGTGCGGCCTGCGCTTGATCAGCGCAAATCTCTAACCAGCCGCATTCCGCTGGAGTTGTTGAAAGACGCTCAGGCGATCGCTGATTTGCCAATGACCGCAGATCAGGTCGTCATCGTCAAAGGAGTAAATCGTGGCTCCGGACATTTGAACGGGTAGGCCAGTCGCGGGATAGCCGGGAAGATCCCCCTGATGAGTTGCCGTCCACAGCCAACTTGTCGCCACCGCATTGCCCTGACCCACCAGGGTTTGAACGTCAAACCGCTGGTCAGGAAACGGCGCGCGCGAAAGGGTGACCCTCTCCTTGAACTCTTCGCGGCTGAGGCATCTTCCTTCCCAAGGGTCGCCAGGATCGTGAAGAATCGTGTATTCGTCAGCAATATAACGATCACATGCCGCGACCATTCCGTTGGACCAAACTTCGTCGAGAAAGCGACTTAGAAGCTGCTTCCGAATCGCCATCTTATCCACGTCCAATTCTCCAGTGCAGGCTAATCTTCAGTCTCTTCTCTCTTTACCTTCGTATCATCCTTCTTACGGCGAGCGCTGTTTGAATAAAGAAGAGCCGCGACGATTGCTGCCGAACCAATCCCAATGCCAATGCCGGCCTTCACCATATTGGCTTTGCGTCGGGATTCGTCGTCGTTTGTCGAGGGAGCGATCTTGTTGTCTTCGGTCATGAACACTGTGTCCTGTTCTGAATAATGACAGCCTAACAATGCTGCCCCCCTCACTGTCAATGATGAAGCGGCGAGCGGTCTTGAGAAATTGGTAGGCCGCGCAACTATTCCGACGAGGCGGCTATTTCCGCCAGAAAGCTGCTGTCCTTCACCCGAATTTGCCCATGCTCGAGCGCAATGATGCCTGCATCGGCCCAGGCTGATAGCTGGCGATTGATATTCTCGCGGCTCATTCCGGCAAAGGCCCCGAGTTCCGCCTGGCTCAAATCAAGCCGGAGTCGCCCGGTAGCCGTCTCGGAGAGCATCAAGCGTTGAAGGAAGCGGGCCAGCCTTGGGCCCGACGAGAACGCACGATCACTTTCCACCGTGCTGTTCGTCTGCCGGAGACGACGCGCCAATTCCTTCAATAGACGCCAGGCGACGCCCGGTTGGCGCTCTATAAAGGCTTCAAACGCGGCTCGCGTCAGCCTCAGATAGCTCCCCGAGGAGAGCGCAATAACGGAGGCTGACCGCTCTCCACCATCCAGCACTGCGATTTCTCCAAGAAGCGCTCCAGCGTCGGCGTAGTCCAACGTTATTTCGCGGCCATTCATGGCAACCATCGTCACCTTGGCATGTCCGGAAAGGAGGATGAGGACCTGATCACCAGGATCGCCCTGTAACAACAGTGTCTGGCCCTTTTTCATGTCATGGCGGCTTGAAAGGGCAAGAAGATCCGCCAATTCATCAGCGCGGCAGGCTGAAAAAAGCGAGCCCTGCGGCAGGATTGCTGCAAGTTCGGACGCGTTCATTGTCCCCTCCCCCCTCGTGCTTTCGACCGGCGCCGTGTTCCTTTACCCAACACTCAAGGGCGTGAGCGAACACGCCTTGGATAGCCCCAGTCCCCGCTTAATCGCGGGATAGGCGCGAACGGTTGCCGCAGTCATTGCGAGTTCCAGCCTCACAGTTCGACCATAAACCTCTTCAATGGTATCGCCGATCGTGAACGCCTCGATAGACTGCCGCGCTATGGCAGCGCCAAAAATGAATGCCGTTTTGAGGTCACCTTCTGGCGGCTCGGCCTTCAGCGCAGCGTTGACCAGTTCGCTATCCACCCCATCCCGAACCGCTCCTTCAGCAGCAACAAGAGCGCAGGGGCCACAGTCTTCTACCAGCGTTGCGGCAATGCGCGCCATATGGAAGAGATCGGCGGGTGCCTCGAAACGATGCATCGTGACAGGCATGAAATGCTTGAACTTTTCCAATGCATGGCCGGGAGTGCCGGCGATCTCTCGGAAATATTCGCTTTCGCCTGGAGACATCTTTTCAACTGCGCCAAGCACGAGGGAATCCGGAATGCCCGCGGGCGACACCTTTTGCTGAGCAAAGAGAATGCCAAGCGCTGCCCAGACAAGCAATGGCGGGCCAAGTACCCCGGGGGCATCCTGCCAGAATATACCCGGAGCACAGACGCCGGTCATGAACTCCCAGATATGCAGGAAGCCATGAATCGCAAGCCATAGGCTGCCCGCAAATGCAGCAAGCCATCGCATAGCAAGGTTGGGCACCGCGAAGGCGAGGATGGCGCCGCAGGTCAAATAGGCAAGCCCGATGTCCCGAATGAAATGCTGGTTGGGCGGTCCGGTAAATTTGACGGTTTCGACTGCCTGATACCAGCCAAACGGGTCCACCAGCATGAATGCGCCATTCCCGAGACTGAACAGCGCGACCAGCGCAACCAGCACCTGTGCGAGACGATCAGGAAGTTCCGGCTTGCCCATCACTTTGCTCCCTTAATGCCTGATCCGTACTTCACGGCTCTTAGGCGGATGCAGCCGAAAAAGCATCAGCTGAATTCTCCAGATTGCCGAAATGAACGAGCGATTATTTCCGCCCGACGGGCTTTGGCGCCGGCGTCCCGAGAAATCTTGGCGCCGGTCCAGGTTGATCGATTCCCTCGATATTCATGAAGGTTCCCCGTTCAACGTTGTGGGGGTGCTTCAAGGCATCGGCCATCGACAGGACGGGCGCAAAACAGACGTCGGTGCCTTCCATAAGAGCGCACCATTCGGCACGTGGCTTCGATTTGAAAATGCTTGTCAATTTAGCTTTCAACGCCGGCCAAGCCGATTTGTCCATCTGAGCATCGAATGCGGGATCTGTAAGTCCGGCCTTTTCCCGCAGCAGCGCATAGAATTGCGGCTCGATTGAACCGATGGAAATGAAGGTTCCATCCGCACACTCATAAGTGTCATAAAAATGGGCCGCCGTGTCGAGCATGTTCACGCCTCGAGTGTCTTCCCAGGTTCCCATGCCGCGAAAACCCCACTGCATCGCATGGATTACTGCTGCACCTTCGGTCATTGCGCAGTCGATCACCTGACCTTTCCCGGTGCTACGCGCATTGAGGATGCCTGCAACCATACCAAACGACAGCATCATGCCGCCGCCTGCAAAGTCGCCAATGGCGTTCGTTGGAGGTGTTGGCTTCTCGTTCGGGCGGCCATAGCCGTGCAAATTACCTGAAATCGAGATGTAGTTGATATCATGTCCTGCGGCCTGGGCGAGCGGTCCAAATTGGCCCCAACCGGTCATGCGACCATAGACCAGCTTGGCGTTGTCACCCAGCAAAACATCAGGCCCGAGGCCAAGGCGCTCCATGACGCCCGGCCGAAATCCCTCGATAATTCCGTCCGCTGTCCTTGCGAGTTCGCGAACAGCAGCGATACCCTCTGCAGATTTCAGATCAGCTTCGATCCGCTCACGATTGCGACTCAACACGTCCCGGCCAGCGGCATCGCGCGAGCCCTGTCGGGCCACACGGATTACCCGCGCGCCGTGGTCGGCCAGCATCATTCCGCAAAACGGAGCCGGGCCGATGCCTTCCATCTCAATGATCGTGACCCCCTCCAACACGCCAGCCATGCTATTTCTCCCGATTGCAATAGTCCCATCGACTGGAGCCCAGCTTTCCCAAAACGTCAAGTGCCGGGGTTGATTGCAGTTCAGCACTCGCCTATCCCCAGCGCTGTTACAGGTGCCTCGCAAGGGGCTTCAAGGGAAACCGGTGAGAACCCGGTGCTGTTCCCGCAACTGTGACCGGCGAGTTTTCCTCCTGGATACCACTGGGCAACCGGGAAGGTGGAGGAACGCAATGACCCGGGAGCCAGGAGACCTGCTTGTGACGGCCAGTCCTTCGCCCGTGCGGGAAGACGCGGACGATCGGGGTTCTCCTCGCGTGACGGCATTTTGTTGAACGTCACGTGGAGGAAATCATGAACTATCTCAAATTCGGAGCAGCTATTATTGCCCTTTTCCCGGGCAGCGCTTGGGCTGGGGAAGCAGCCAACACAGAAATTGTGGTGACAGCAAATGGAATTGAGCAGCCGCGCGACCAGGTCGGCCAAGCCATCACGGTGATCGACAGGGACCAGCTCGATAGCAGCCAGACATTGGCAATCAGCGACCTACTCCGCACCGTTCCCAGCGTCCGCGTCGCGAGAAACGGGAGCATCGGCGGAGTCACAAGCGTATTCATCCGCGGCGGCGAATCGTCGCAGACGCTCGTTCTGATTGACGGTGTCCGTATCAACGATCCGTCGAATCCCAACGCAGCCTTCGATTTCGGATCGTTGCTGACCGGGAATATCGATCGCGTCGAAATTCTGCGTGGGCCCAATTCGGTAATCTGGGGAAGTCAGGCCATTGGCGGTGTCGTCAATGTCCGCATAGAAGAGCCGACCGAGGGGTTGGCAGCCAATTTGGGGGCTGAATATGGCTATCACAATACGGCTGAGTTGCGCGCGAATGTTTCGGGCACAAGCGGAAAGCTCTCCGGTAGTGTTGGTGCCAGCTACTTTCGAACGGATGGGATTTCCGCTCTCGCCGCGGGTTCCGAGCGCGACGGCTACAGGAACTTTGCTGCAAATGGGAAACTGAAGGTCGCGTTCAACGACTCCGTCAACCTTGATCTGCGTGCCTACTACACCAAGGGCCGCGTAGAATTCGACGATCCATTCGGTGCGACGCCTGACACCTTTCCTGAAACCGAGAACCGCCAGTTCGTGGGCTATGTCGGCCTCAACGCCAATTTCGCTGACGGTCGGTTCCGCAACCGTATCGCCTACACCCGCACTCATCTGCATCGCGACGGGACTGAGCCCAACGTCCCGTTCAGTTTCAACGTCAACGAGTTGAAGGGCAAGGTCGACCGTTTCGAGTACCAAGGCGCATTCGACATCGTTGATAAAGTGACGCTGGTCTTTGGTATCGAACATGAACGCACCTTTGCCAGCACGTTCTTCCCGGCCGGGGGTGGAGCCGCACCGGACCAGGCGAACTATCGCGTTACCAGCGAATATGGCCAATTGATCGTGCGGCCGATCACCGGCCTCACGCTCACCGGTGGCGTCCGCCATGATGACTATAACATCTATGGCAGCCAGACGACCTTCGGGGCCAATTTTGCCTATACGCCCAATGCGGGCCGCACAGTCCTTCGCGGCACATATGCAGAAGGCTTCCGCGCACCGACGCTCACTGAATCCGTCCTGCCCTTCGGCAATCCTGCCTTGAAGGCGGAAACTGCGAAGAGCTTCGATGTCGGTATCGAACAGAATTTCCTGGACGACGCCGTGCGCGCAACGGCGACCTATTACCACCGCAAGAGTGACAACCAGATCGCGTTTTCCTTCACGACCTTTCAGTCGGAGAATATCGCAAAGGTCCTCAATGAAGGCCTCGAACTGGAACTCGATGTCCGCCCGACCCAGACGTTGAAGATTTCGGCCGGATACAATCTGGTGAACGCGACCAGCCGCTCGAATGACGGTACATTCGGGAATCGCCTCGCACGGCGCGCCAAGGATAGCGCCAATGCATCGATCGACTGGAAGACACCGATTGGCCTCGCGGTCGCCGCCGACGTCCTCCTCACCGGCGACAGTTTTGACGATCTGGCGAACACGGTTCGGCTCAATGGCTATCAGATTGTGACGGTCCGGGCCTCTTACCCTGTCTCGGACAGATTCGAAGTTTTCGGGCGGATCGAGAATCTGTTCGATGAAAAATACCAGACCGTGGCGCGATACAGCACCTATGGTCGCAACGCCTATGTTGGCGTGCGGGCCAAGTTCTGATGCGGATAGCCTGGCCCCTGCTGCTGCTTTGCGGTTGCACGCAGGGGTCGGCCATCGTGCCGAACAGGATCGTCTCGAACAATCCGTGCATTGACGCAGTCCTTGCCGAAGTCGCTGATCCGGATAGCATCGGGGCAATCAGCAGCTACTCGAAGGATGCCGAAAGCAGGTCAGCACCACTTGTCTGGGCCGAGAGATATCCCGCGATCGGTTCAGACGCGGAGGAATTGATCGCGGCACGTCCCAGGCTCGTTCTTTCGGGCGCCTATGCCTCCAGCGGTACTAATGTTGCTCTGGCCCGGGCAGGGATAAAAGTTCGCAGCTTCGGCGTTCCGGCGACGTTGGCGGACAGCGAACGACAGGTCAAAGACATCGCCGACGCCATTGGACGAGGCCCGCAAGGTACCGCACTCGCCCAAAGGATGGCGCGGGCGACGACGCCTGTCGAAGACGGCCGCAGCGCAATCATCTGGACAAGCGGTGGCTTTGTTGCCGGAAAAGGCACAATTCAGGACGAGATGCTCAGCCGGGCTGGCTTCCGCAATGCAAGCACCACCTACGGGCTGAAGCAATGGGACATATTGCCGCTCGAGTCGCTTGTCCGCCAGCCGCCAGATGTGATTTTCATGCCTTCAACGGCAAAGGGTGATGATGCGCGCTCTCTTGCCCTGCGCCGCCGCGTACTCGCCCATCTGCGCGGTCGCACGCACATTGTCAGCTTCCCCGAACACCTTCTCAACTGTGGTGGCCCGAGCGTGATCGAAGCGATGCGTGTTTTCAGATCGGCGCGCTCCTCATGAAGATCATTGCTCTCCTGGCCCTGGCGATCCTCGCATTCCTGCTGTCGCTGGCCGCCGGCAAGGTCTGGATCAATCCGACGGATTGGTTCTCTGACGGCGCCACTGGATGGATCATGGCGGAATTGCGGCTACCGCGGGCGATACTGGGATGCAGCATCGGCGCGGTTCTGGGCCTTTCAGGCGCAGTTTTGCAGGGTTATCTGCGCAACCCGCTTGCCGACCCCACCGTCGTCGGCGTGTCGTCGAGTGCAGCCTTGGGCGGCGTGACCGCCATCTTCCTCGGCCTGACGGCATTTCCCTTTGGCCTTTTTGGAAGCGCGATGATCGGCGGCGCCCTGGCGATGATTCTCCTGGTCGCGATGACAGGCCGCAGTGGCGGCCCATTGGGCTTCATCCTTGCGGGAATGGTCCTTTCGACTTTGGCGGGCTCCCTCACGGCTTTCCTTATCAGCATCGCGCCAAACCCCTTCGCCGCGAGCGAAATCATCGCCTGGCTTATGGGCGCCCTCACCGACCGAGGCATGGAGGACGTGGAGCGAGCCCTGCCCTTCATGATCGTCGGGAGCGCGATCCTGCTCGGGACCGGACGAGGACTGGATGCTTTGACGCTGGGTGAAGACGCGGCCCGCACGCTGGGCTTCAGCCCGACACGCCAGCGCTGGGCTATTGTCGCCGGGGTCGGCCTTGCTGTCGGAGCATCCGTCGCCGTGTCGGGCGTTGTGGGCTTTGTTGGCCTGATCGTTCCGCACTTCATGCGCAGCCTTGTCAGTGAACGCCCTTCGGCGTTGTTGATCCCGTCAGCATTGGGCGGCGCAATCCTGACACTGCTCGCAGATAGTCTCGTGCGGCTGACCCCAGGTGCCGGCGAAGTGCGATTGGGCATCGCAATGGCAATTCTTGGCGCGCCCTTCTTCTTTATCCTGCTGACCCGGATCCGGAGGCGAGCCTCATGATCGCGGCTCGCAATCTGTCGCTGAAGCTGGGAGGATACACCGCACTGCAAGACGTCAGCGCCGACTTCCGGCGCGGCCGCGTGACGGCCGTGATTGGAGCCAATGGCGCCGGGAAGACCAGTCTCATCCGCTCGCTTGCTGGGCTGATCATCCCACAGGCAGGCCATGTCGAGATTGATGGCGTTGCTCTTGACGCGCTCACCCACGCCCACCGCGCGAGGATGATTGGATATCTGCCTCAGGATGGAGAGCCGGCTTGGAACATCTCCGGCGCAGAGTTGGTCTCCTTGGGACGCCTGCCGCACCGTAGTCGCTTCTCTCTCCCCTCTGCAGACGACGCCCGAGCGATCGAACGCGCAATGATTGCGACAGACACGCTTGGCTTTGCAGGCCGGACGATCGACACACTGTCGGGCGGCGAACGAGCGCGCATAAAAATGGCCCGAGTGTTGGCAGGAGACCCGCAGTGGATTCTCGCGGACGAACCATTGGCCAATCTAGATCCGCCGCATCAAAGAGACATGCTCGCCCTGTTTCGGGCTGCCGCAGCAGAAGGCAAAGGCGTCGTTACGGTCCTGCACCAGCTTGACGCCGCAAGTTTGGCCGACGACCTGTTGATTCTTCGGAGCGGCGAAGCGGTGGCACATGGGCCAGTGCGCGAAGTTTTGACGAACGCAAATCTGCATTTGGCATTCGGAATGGATTTCGACATTGTCGAACATGCCGACCGTTTGGCAATTATCGCTCGTGTCTGAGCCGTACTGGACCAACCGCCCGGAAGTTTCGACGAAGCGCCTTGATATGGTGTAACATTGCCTCTAACGGCGATGAAATATTATCACATCCATACGGAATTCCCATGTCGCGTCGCGTAGCCTTGCTTTGTGTATCAGCCCTTTTGATTTCGGCGCAGGCCGCATTGGCGCAAGAGGCGCCAGATCAAAGCCATGGCGATCATGATGAGGATAGCGGCGAAATCGTGGTCACCGCATTGCTTGGGCGCAATCAGGCAGACTTGCTGGCGGGAACGTCCGTCGTGTCCGGCGAAGACCTCGCCCGCGAATTGAAACCAACCATTGGCGAGACTCTCTCGCACCAGCCGGGCGTATCGGCGACATCGTTCGGGCCCAATGCTTCGCGACCCGTTCTCCGGGGTTTTCAGGGCGAACGCGTTCGGGTGCTGGCTGACGGGATCGGCAGCTTCGACGTGTCCAACACCAGTGTCGACCATGCTGTCGTGATCAACCCGCTGACAGCAGACCGTATTGAAGTCCTGCGCGGCCCATCCGCCCTGTTGTTCGGTTCGTCAGCAATCGGGGGCGTTGTCAATGTGGTCGACAGCCGCATTCCACGAAAGGTTCCTGACGAAGCGGTCCATGTCGATGCGCTGGCAACATATGGCTCTGCCGCGAATGAACGCTCAGGTGGAGCCCGCGTCGATGTTCCGGTTGCCGACAAGTTCGTGCTTCATCTGGATAGCAGTTATGTCAAGACCGGCGATCTGGAGATTGGCGGCCACGTGCTGACGCCTGCCCTCCGCGCGCAAGCGGCATCCAGTGCAGATCCCGCAATTGTGGCATTGGCCGATCTCAAGGACCGCCTTCCCAATAGTGCCGGAAGGACATGGGAAATTGCCGGTGGGGCGGCCTACATCACAAGCGACGTGAATTTGGGCTTCTCGGTGAGCCGGTATGACAGCCTTTATGGCGTTCCAATCCGTTACTCGCTAGATCCGGCAGTTACGGCAGAGTCAGTTCGGCTCGATGTCAAGCAGACACGATTTGACACGCGGGCCGAATACAACCCGACCAGCGGCTTTCTGGAAGGAATACGGTTTCGCGGGGGCTATGCCGATTATCGGCACAATGAGCTTGCCGAAGACGGCACGATCAACACGACTTTCAACAACACCGGCGGTGAGGCGCGGCTCGAACTTGTCCAGCGCGAGCGCAATGGGTGGAAGGGTGCGATCGGAAGCCAGTATGTCTTGCGCAAGGTCAACATCATTGGCGCCGAGAAATTCCTGCCTGCCATCAAGACGCAGCAATATGGTCTCTTTACGGTGCAATCGCTTGATCTGGGAGCAATCCGCGCAGAAGCTGGCGGGCGCATCGAACATTCCGTCGTCTCGGCAAGAGCCGATGCCATCCTGGGCAATCCCGATAGCCGAAGGTCGTTTACGTCCTATTCCGGATCGCTCGGCGCCAGCGCGGAATTCGCGCATGGCTGGCGGCTGGGTCTCAACAGTTCCTACACCGAGCGCGCGCCTGCAGGCGAAGAGCTGTTCGCCAATGGACCGCATGCTGGAACGCAGGCGTTCGAAATTGGCAATCCCGGCTTCGCAAAGGAGAAATCCAAAGGCCTTGAAGCGACGTTGCATGGCTCGGGCGATGGCTATTCGCTCTCCGCATCGCTCTACTACAGCTGGTTCAAAGGGTTCATCTACGAGACTCCCACCGGCGTGATCCAGGATGGACTTCCAGTCTTTCAGTCGAGACAGGCCGGCGCGCATCACTATGGCGCAGAAATCGAAGCCTCTGTGCGCGTCGCCACGATTGGTGCCGTGAAGCTCAACATCGACGGTGTGGGAGACTTCACGCGTGCAACGATCAGGGGCGGTGGTCCGCTTCCGCGCATTCCGGCGCTGCGACTTCTCGGAGGGTTCGAAGCACAGTCGGACAGGATCACCGGACGTGTGGAAGTGGAATGGGTCGGTGGACAGGACCGCATTGCGGCATTCGAGACGCCCACCAAAGGTTATACGATGGTCAATGGCTCACTGGCGATCAAGCCGTTTGGCACCGATTCCGGCATCGACGTTACCCTTTCAGCCAACAACATCTTCGACGTCGTTGCCCGCAGGCACGCCAGTTTCCTGAAAGACTATGCGCCGCTTTCGGGACGCGACATCAGGATAGGACTGAGATTTGCGTTTTGACGCCCTTCCAGCCTTTGAGTCACTGAAAGAGCTAACAAGGCAATTCCTGCCCCCCAAAACCATCCGCCAATGACATCGCTGGGCCAATGGACGCCCAGCAGCACGCGTGACGCGCCGATCGCTGCTGCACCAACAAGCGCCAGAGCGACCCAGGCATGGCGACGCTTCTTCGCTAGCAGCAGCGAAGCCAGCAACAGGGTTGCCATAACGTTGGTTGCATGCCCGCTGGGAAAGGACAGGTTTGTCACTAGATCCAGATGGGGCACCACATCAGGTCTCGCCCGACCGAACGCTTCCTTGAGGATGCTTGACGTTGCGCCCGCTAGCGGCGGTGCAACCAGCATGACAAGCGCTGGATAAGGGCGTTTGCGCCAGAGCAGCCAACCCGCACACACGACCATTGCAAATGTCCTCTGACCTGCTGCGCCAGCCCATGTCACCCATTGTGCGGCCGCGATCAGGACGTCGCTTGTAACATTCTGGCGGAATGCCAATGCCTTCAGGATCGTGCGATCAGCCTGCTGGCCAACTCCAAAGCTCACCAGCAGCCCCAACGCCAGAGCAAGAACCAGCAGGAGAATTCCCAATCTTCCTGAAATTGGCTTGGCTGGGGAATCCCTCCCATCTGTAACGTCAGCGGCTCCGTTCTCGGTCATTGCGCGCCTTTGACGACTTCGCCACCCTTGATGACGACGGCGACATGCTCAAGCTCACGGACATTGGCAAGCGGATCGCCGTCCACTGCGATCATGTCACCGTAGCGCCCGACCGCTATTGCCCCGACATCGGCTTCGCGGCCAAGAGCCTGTGCCGCATTGACTGTCGCAGCCTGAATTGCCTGCAAGGGAGTCATGCCCCATTCGACCATCTTGGCGAACTGGCGACCATTGTCTCCATGCGGGTAAACACCGGCATCCGATCCGAAGACCATCTGCACCCCGCCACGCACCGCACGCTGGAAAGTCTGACGCTGCTTCAGGCCGATTTCCTTTTCCTTGTCGAGACTTTCCTGCTCGGTTCCGTTCGATGTACCCGTCGCAAGAATGTAATCGTCATTGTAGATGTCCATCGAAAACCAGGTCTTGCGCTGGGCTGCAAGCTTGATCGTCTCGTCGCTGGCAAGGCTGCAATGTTCGATTGTGTCGATCCCGGCCAAGATAGCAGTCCGGATGCCCTCATCCCCGTGCGCGTGCGCGGCGACCTTGAGGTGAAGCATATGCGCTTCATCGGCAATCGCCTTCATCTCCTCAAACGTGAGCTGTTGACCGCCGACTGAATCGCCAAGCGAAAACACGCCGCCCGTCGCGCAGATCTTGATCACTTCAGCACCATATTTGTGCAGCCAGCGCACCTTGGCGCGCGCTTCGTCCGGCGAGTTGATCACGCTTGCTTCCTGCCGGTCATATTGCGGTGGCAAGGCGTTGCTGTCGCAATGCCCCCCCGTTGCACCAATCGCATAGGTTGCCGGAACAATGCGCGGGCCGACCGCCCATCCTCCGTCGACGGCTTCCTTCAGCCCGACATCCTGAAACTGGTCAGCACCCACATTGCGCACGGTCGTGAACCCTGCGTCGATCGTTTTCCGGGCATTGCCGACGCCTACGGCACTCCAGAAACTGTCGGTGTACTTGAAGCCGTTATACCCCCCGATCTCGGCAAGCGACGTCAGGTGGACGTGCATGTCGATCAGACCGGGAAGAAGAGTCTTGCTGCCAAGGTCGATCCGCTTGGCCCCGGCTGGCACCGTCAGGCTTCCCTGTGTGCCCACGGCCGAAATCCGTCCATCAGTGACAATGACGAGCGGTCGCTCCACCCGCTTCCCGGACACGACATCGACCATATTGGCTGCGCTGATGGCAACAGTTTCTGCCGCCGCTGGCGTGGATAGTGCCATGGTGAGCGCAAGGACAAGTCGACGCATTTTCATCTCCCGAAATCAATCGGGCAGACGCTAGCGTTTCGGAGGGGGCGCTGTCGAGCCTGTTGCGTCTTTGGAGCCAGGCGCACTGCCCGGATCACCGATGGGGACAGCATCGCTCATCAGGCCGACATCCCAAAGGGCTTCATTCCCATAACCCGTGACCGGTGCATCGATGTCCTTGGGGCCGGCATCCATCCGGCTGTCCAGATATCCGACCAGACCGCTTACCCTGTTGCCGCCGGGCGGCGGACGCACCTTGCCTGACGGGCCGACGGGCGTCGTCGGCGTGGTGGTCGTCGGGGGGCCGCCTATCGGATTTTGCGGCGACCGCGGGAGCGGCGGTGGGGAGGGAGTGCGCGAAGGCTCTCCATTCTGCGCAAATGCCGCCCCGGGCAGCGACGTCAGGCTCAGCAGGACAAAGGCAAACACTGATTTCATGTTGCCCCTGTTATCCTGCCAAAGCCCTGCCCTTGTCAAACCGGTCAGATATGGAGCGCCCGGCCATAGGCCGAAAGCACGCTTTCATGCATCATTTCGGAGAGAGTCGGATGCGGGAACACCGTTTCCATCAACTCCTGCTCGGTCGTTTCGAGCGTCTTGCCGATGGTGTAGCCCTGGATGAGCTCCGTCACCTCCGCACCGATCATGTGCGCACCGAGGAGTTCGCCGGTTGTTTCATCGAACACCGTCTTGATGAATCCTTCCGCTTCGCCGAGCGCAATCGCCTTGCCATTGCCGATGAAGGGGAATTTCCCAACCTTGACCTTGTGACCGGCCTCCTTGGCTTTAGCTTCGGTCAGCCCGACGCTGGCGATCTGCGGGTGGCAATAGGTGCAGCCCGGGATATTGAGCGGATCCATCGCATGCGGGTGACCACCTGCAATGGCTTCCACCGCAATCACGCCTTCATGGCTTGCCTTGTGCGCCAGCCAGGGCGGTGCAGTCACATCGCCAATGGCCCATATGCCAGGAACATTGGTCCGGCACATGCCATCTGTGTCGATATGGCCCTTGGTGGTTTTCACGCCAAGCTTTTCCAGCCCGATATTTTCAGTGTTCGGGACAATGCCGATGGCAACAATGGCGTGGCTGAATTCCGTCGTCACGACCTTGCCGTCTTTTGCCTTGATCGATGCGGACACTCCCTTGGCAGTGGCAGAGAGTTTTTCTACGCCTGCCCCTGTCATGATCTTCATGCCCTGCTTGGTCAGAGCCTTTTCGAGGAATTCGGAAACGTCCGCATCCTCGACCGGAACGACACGATCGAGCATTTCAACGACAGTTACTTCGGCTCCCATGTCATTGTAGAAGCTCGCGAATTCAATTCCGATCGCGCCTGATCCGATAACCAGCAATTTCGTCGGCATTTCCGGTGGAACCATGGCGTGCCGGTATGTCCAGATGCGCTGGCCATCGGCCGGGGCAAATGGCAGATCGCGCGCCCGGGCTCCTGTTGCGATGATGATGTTCTTCGCTGTCAGGTCCTCGGACTTTCCGTCCTTGGTCACGGTCACCTTACCCGGTGCCGTAATGGCGCCATCGCCCATGTGGACCGCAATCTTGTTCTTCTTCATCAGGTGCGTGACGCCCTGGTTGAGCTGCTTGGCCACACCGCGTGAACGCTTCACCACGGCCTCAATGTCGGCGCTGATCTTTTCGGCGACCAGACCATAGTCCTTGGCATGCTGCATATAGTGATAGATTTCGGCCGAGCGCAGCAGTGCCTTGGTCGGGATGCAACCCCAATTGAGGCAGATGCCGCCAAGGTTCTCGCGCTCCACGATTGCTGTCGACAAGCCAAGCTGCGCAGCACGGATTGCAGCAACATAGCCACCAGGGCCAGATCCAAGAACAATCAAGTCGTAGTTTGCACTCATGCCATCATCCCCAAGGGCTTTTCCACCAGGTCCTTGAACACCTGCATCAGCTGCGCGCCATCCGAACCATCAATTGCACGGTGATCGAACGACCCGGTCGCACTCATCACTGTCGCGATTGCCAATGCGTCATCAACGACAAAGGGCCGCTTTTCACCTGCCCCAATCGCTAGGATCATCCCTTGCGGCGGATTGATCACCGCTTCGAACTGCTTGATGCCATACATGCCCATGTTCGAAAGGCTGGCCGTTCCACCCTGATATTCGTGCGGTTGCAGCTTGCCCTCCTTGGCGCGGGCGGCGAGTTCCTTCATCTCGTTCGAAATTCTGGAGACACTCAGATTGGCAGCATCCCGAATGATCGGCGTGATCAGGCCCGACGGCGTGGAAACCGCAACCGAGATATCCGCCCGCTTGTAGCTGACCATCTCATTGCCGAGGAAGGTCACATTGCATTTGGGCGTCTGTTCGAGCGCGACCGCCAACGCCTTGATCAGCAAGTCATTGACCGAAAGCTTGATGCCGCGACTTTCAAGCCCTGCGTTCAGTTCGGCTCTCAGTTTCAGCAGCGCATCGAGCCGGATATCGACCGTCAGATAGATATGCGGAATGGTCTGCTTCGCTTCGGTCAGGCGACGCGCGATCGTCTTGCGGATGTTGGAGAGTTTCTCGATTTCGTGCGGGATGCTGTCATCAAACCAGACGGGTTTCGCTGCAGCCTGCACGGCTGGAGCCTGCGGCGCTGAGGTCGCCGCGACGGCTACGGTCGCGCTTGCGGTTGCTGCCTGTGGCGCCTCCTCAATATCGGCTTTGACAATCCGGCCATTCGGCCCGGTGCCCTTCACTTTCGAAAGATCGATACCGAGCGTCGCGGCAAGGCGCCTTGCAAGCGGCGATGCGATAATGCGATCGCCCGATGCCTCGGTTACATTTGCCTTTGGCGATGGCGTTTGCACTGGCGGCGTCGGAGCCGCTTCAGCCTTGGGAGCCTCTGCCTTGGGGGCGGGCTTTGCATTCACGTCATCGCCCTCGGCAGAAATCAGGGCGATGACGGTTCCGACCTTCACCCCTTCCGTGCCGGGAGGAACCAGAATCGAGGAAATCGTGCCTTCATCGACGGCTTCGAATTCCATTGTCGCCTTGTCGGTTTCGATCTCGGCCAACAGGTCTCCGGACTTGACCTCATCACCCTGCTTCACAAGCCACTTGGCCAGCGTGCCTTCCTCCATCGTTGGAGACAGTGCGGGCATTCTGAGTTCAATCAGCATCGAGCGTATTACCTATTTCTTCCGGTTTCTTCGGGTTACGTAACGGCAACAACGCGGCGATGCCAGAGGCAAGACCTTGCGCATACCGTTAAATTGACGCAGGCTCACTGAAATTAGGCCGATGGGGGAAGGCAGACAGGCGAATGCGCACCTATCTGGTGATCATTGATGAGACGGAAGAAGCCGAGATTGCTCTTCGCTTTGCCGCACGCCGTGCCGCCAAGACAAAAGGCGGTCTCGAGATTCTCGTCATCATTCCCCCGCAGGAATTCGTTGCCTGGGGTGGCGTCCAGGCCACGATAGAAAACGAAGCGCGCGAGCATGCCGAAGCAATTGTGCGTCATGCCATCGACACGCTTGCGCAAGAGACGCCCATCGTACCCAAGATTTCCATGCGAACAGGTGACGCCGTCACAGCCATCCGCTCTGCACTTGCTGAAAATGGGGAAATTGGCGCGCTGGTCCTTGCTGCTGCGAAAAGCGGGCACCCCGGCCCGCTCGTCAGTCATTTCGCAGGAGCAGACTCAGGCACTCTTCCCTGCCCTGTCATGATCGTGCCCGGTTCGCTGACTAATGAAGCCCTCGACAGGCTGAGCTGAGCGAATTCAAAAAATAGAAGGCCCGGCCACTCCCCCAAGCGACCGGGCCTTTGCCCAATTCGGCGCGATGCGGATGCAATACATCCGTAACGCAACTGCGAAAGGGGCTTCCATTGTTGGTGACTTGGCCAAATTTCATGCGTTGATCTGAAGTCGATCCTCGCAGACTCGGCTGCCACCAGCTTCAAAGCCCTCCATAAACAGGTTTGGCGGCAATTTCCATATCCGCCAAAACCAATCACAGAATGCATATGTATCAGCTTCAAAATGCGACGCAATTGGCAGCCATAATGCCATATTGTCCCATTTCGGGTCAGATTCTGTCTGACAGCAGCTTGGCTATTGCTTCGCAACCATTGGCATCCTGCTCATCGAATCGGCCGGGTTTCGGGCTGTCCAGATCGAGCACGGCGATCAATCGGCCGTTTTGCAGGATCGGAACGACAAGCTCTGACGCTGATGCCGCATCACACGCGATATGCCCGGGAAACGCATGAACGTCTTCAACGAGCTGGGTCTTCAGCGTGCTTGCCGCTGTACCGCAGACCCCCTTGCCCAGAGCGATCCTGATGCAGGCCACTTTTCCCTGAAAGGGCCCCAGCACCAGCTCTCCGTCAATGAGCCGATAAAAGCCGGCCCAGTTGAGTGCAGGCAGATATTCCCAGATGAGAGCCGCTGCATTGGCCATGTTCGCCACGGGATCGGGCTCGCTGGCCGTCAGCCCATCGAGCGCCGCCAACAGGTCGCGGTAAAGGTCCGGCTTGGAACTCGTGTTGATCGAAAACTCATACATCAGTCAAAACTCACCTTGCTGCGCCCTTTTTTGACATCGCCGCGGATCGCCTTGCCGACAAGCCGTTTCTCCTTTGCCGTACGGGAGGGTTTCGTCTTGATCCGCCGCACTGGCGCTTGATGGGCCTTGGCCAAAAGGGCGAGCAAACGTTCCCTGGCATCGGCACGATTTGCCTCTTGCGTCCGAAAGCTCCGCGCGGTGAGCACGATCTCGCCCTCGTTCGTCCAGCGACTGCCCGCGAGTTGCTTCAGTCGTGCATAGACGGGGGGCGCTAGTCTCAGGGCAAATACGTCGAGGCGGATTTGGACTGCTGTCGCCACCTTGTTGACATTCTGCCCGCCGGGGCCGGTCGCTGCGAGAAAACGCTCCTCCAGCGCAGCTTCGGGCAGCTCAGGGGAAGGGCCAAGCATTAACGCGTCAGGATATAGAATATGACATAGAACCAGGACAGCACGCCGTGAATGATCGCCCACAGGATCGACTTGTGGAGGCTCCAGGAGATAGTGATTGCGAGCGCACTGCCAAAGCCGATGCCGGCCCGGGTAGCTGAGGTGGTGTAGGTGCGAATTTGTTGCATGGGCCGCAGTTTTGCATTGCCTGCCGTCGAATGCAAATGGGCTCTGCTCGCCGAGTTGAACTCTGCCTTTCCCGCGACTAGGGACATTCTCCAACCGCAATGAAGTTCAGGCAACCGCGACCATGTTCGAACCCGTAATTTCTGCAACCGGTCTCTTTACGCCAGCGGAAAGCATTTCCAACGACGAGCTTGTCGAAAGCTTCAATCGCTACGTCGATCAATTCAATCATGAGAACGCCAGCACCATCGAAGCGGGTACGATTGAGCCTTTGCAACACAGTTCGGTCGAGTTCATTGAAAAGGCGAGCGGGATCAAATCGCGCTTTGTCCTTTCGAAGGCGCCGATCCTTGATCCCGAGATCATGTGCCCGCGCCTGCCTGAACGCCCCAATTCCGAAATTTCGGTGCTCGCCGAAATTGGTGTGGCCGCTGCACGTGATGCCCTCGCCCGCGCCGGTCGCAAGCCCGAGGACGTGGACGCCGTATTGTGCGCCTGTTCCAATCTGCAACGCGCTTACCCTGCCATAGCAGTCGAGATACAGGACGCCTTGGGTATTCAGGGCTTTGGTTTCGACATGAATGTTGCCTGCTCTTCGGCAACGTTCGGCATTCAGACCGCCGCAGACTTTATTCGCGCGGGCCATGCGCGATCGGTGCTCGTCATCAATCCTGAAATCTGTTCGGGACACCTCAACTGGCGTGATCGGGACAGCCATTTCATTTTCGGAGACGTCGCCACGGCGATTCTGATCGAAGAAAAAAGCATCGCACCGGCTCGCCACTGGGATATTCTTGGAACGCGGCTCAAGACGCAATTTTCCAATAATATCCGTAACAATTTTGGTTTCCTGAATCGCACTGATCCCGATACCCGCGATGCCAGGGACAAGCTCTTCGTCCAGGAAGGACGCAAAGTCTTCAAGGAAGTTGTGCCGATGGTCGCGGAACTGATCGTGTCACAGCTTGAGGAACTCGCGATTGCGCCGGCATCGCTTCGCCGCATGTGGCTCCACCAGGCAAACGCCGGAATGAATAGGCTCATCGCCGCACGCGTGCTGGGACATGAAGCCAGCCCGGACGAAAGTCCGACCGTGCTGGATACCTATGGCAATACATCATCTGCCGGCTCGATCATTGCCTTCCACCTGAACAGCGAAGACTTGAATGCAGGTGATCTGGGGCTGATCTGCTCGTTCGGTGCCGGCTATTCCGCTGGCACCGTGATGCTGCGCAAATCTGGTTAGTCCTTCTTGCGATAGAGCTCAACGATGTGGTCAAGAACTGCGGCATAGAGCGGATTGATGAACTCGCAGCCGTAACGATGGCCATTGCGCCAGACAACGTGCGACTCCAGGCCTGCCATGCCCGGAACGGTAAGCCAGACCCTGTCGCCGATATGCAGGTTGGCGGCTGTTCCGAAGCCGACTCCGACAACTGAAATATCGATCACATCAACTGAGAATTTCTTTGCGCCGGATGGACGCAACGCCGCCTGCATCTGGACGCCAAGTCTTTCTGCGCGGCGACCATCATGGTCCCAGTGCGTCCTAATGTCGGCATTCGATGCCATCAAGGCCTCCTCATTTTTCAGTCCCCACACGCCTTTAGCCGCTTATGGTTGACCAATTGTTTACGTCGGCAATTTCGGCAACGACTTGCCACTTGCGGATCACGGCCTATCTCATACCGAGACACCAAACCACAGAATCAAGAGAGAGCGATGCCCCAGAATCAAGCGTCCGAGCTGCCATTGTTGAGTTTCGACAATTTCATCACCCATTGGGCGAATGAACGTCCGGATCGGCTGGCTCTGCGGGAAGATGATCGTACCCTGACATTTGGTGAGCTGGAAGAACGGACCGCAAAGGTCGCGTCCGCCCTGATTGCTGCGGGACTCAAAAAGGGAGACAGGATTGCTTGGCTCGGCAAGAACAGCGACCTTTATTATCAGCTCTTTTTCGGCGCCGCTCGTATCGGTGTTGTGATGGTCCCCGTCGGGTGGCGGCTCGCACCGGCGGAAATCGCCTATATCGTCAACGACACTGAAGCACGGCTGCTCTTTGTCGGGCCGGGCTTTGACGCCGCCGCCGACGCGGTCCGTGGCGACCTGAAGCATGTTGAGCACATTCTTGGAGCAGACGCTGCTCGCCGCTGGATTGATGCGAGCCCAAGAGGTCCATTCTCTGCCGCTGACGCGGAAGATGCGGTTCTGCAGCTCTATACATCTGGAACGACCGGCAATCCGAAGGGAGCAGTCCTTTCGAACCGCAACCTGTTCGGCCTGCGCATTCCATCACTCGAAGCCAATTTGCCATGGTCGCATTGGGACGAAGACGAGGTCGTGCTGATGTGCATGCCGTGCGCCCATATTGGCGGAACCGGACTTGGCGTCATGGCTCTGGCAGCGGGTGTCGCTGGCCATATCATGGCGGAATTTGAACCCGGCGGTGTCCTAGACGCAGTTGCAACGGGGGGGGTGACGCGCTTTTTCATGGTTCCCGCTGCACTCCAGATGGTCATCAACCATCCGAAAGCCGCAACAACGGACTTTTCGCGCCTGAAGTACATCATCTACGGGGCTGCCCCTATTCCGCTTGAACTCCTGCGCGAATGCATCAAGGTTTTTGGCGCCCAGTTCCTTCAGGCCTATGGCATGACGGAGACAACAGGCACGGTGGTCATGTTGCCCCCCGAAGACCATGATCCCAATGGCAATCCGCGCATGCGTGCTGCAGGCAAGCCGCTTCCCGGCGTCGAACTGAAAGTCGTCGATGAAGAGGGCAATGAAGTGCCGACCGGCGAAGTCGGGGAAATCATCACGCGGTCTTCAAACAACATGATTTCATACTGGAACCTGCCCGAAGCGACCGCAAAGACACTTAGCGCAGACGGCTGGGTCCGGACCGGAGACGCGGGCTATATGGATGAAGACGGCTATCTCTTCATCCATGATCGCGTGAAGGACATGATCATTTCGGGCGGAGAAAATGTCTATCCCGCCGAAGTCGAGTCAGCGATCTATGGCCACCCGGCGATTGCAGAGGTGGCCGTGATCGGCATTCCGGACGACAAATGGGGCGAAGCCGTGAAGGCTGTCTGCGTTCCGAAGCCCGGGGCCGAAATCGACGAGGCAGATGTCATTGCCTGGGCACGAGAGCGCATAGCCGGCTTCAAGGTTCCCAAGTCGATCGACGTGATTGCGGCGCTTCCCCGGAACGCCAGCGGCAAGATCCTCCGGAAAGACTTGCGCGCGCCCTATTGGGAAGGTCGCGAGCGGCAGGTCAACTAGAGGATCACATTTCTCCGCGCGATCGCCTTAACGCATACCATTTCTGGACGTTCGCATTGTGCTGTTCCAGCGTGTCGGCGAAGACATGCCCACCGGTCCCGTCCGCGACAAAATAGAGTGCGCGGGTCGGCGCGGGATTGAGGACGGCTTCAATGGAAGCCTTGCCGGGATTGGCGATTGGGCCCACAGGCAGCCCGGACTTTGCATATGTATTGTAGCCATTGTCGGCCAGAAGCTCCGACTTCAGGATGCGCCTCCCAAGAGGGCGCCCCCGGGTGACGGGGTAGATGACCGTTGGATCCGCCTGAAGCCGCATGCCAATCCGCACACGGTTGGAATAGACACCGGCAACTGTGCGCCGTTCGCTTGCCTTGCTCGTCTCCTTTTCGACGATGGAAGCAAGGATGACGGCTTCCTCAGGGCTCCGCACGACAGTGTTCGGCTTCCGGTCCGCCCAAGCCTTGGAGAGGGCCTTGGCCATTGCACCCTGCATCCGCTTGAGTACGGCGCTGCGTTGCTCCCCGCGTGTATAGGGATAGGCATCCGGGAGGACACTCCCTTCCGCAGGAACGGCTACGTTTCCGACCAGAAAGTCAGCAGCCATCAGCTTGTCCGCGACCACCACACTTGGCGTGCCTTCCGGGATGATGACAAAGCGTTGTTTCGTCCGGCCCGACTGAAGCAGCGCCAGAACATCGCCATTGTCCATCCCGGCCTTGATTTCATACTCGCCCGGCTTGATGGGTTCGGACGATCCGAAAATCTTCGCATGCCGCAGGAAACCAGAAGCAGACCCGATGGCTCCCTGTTTCTCGAGAATATTCGCTGCAGCCTTCAGGCTTGCTCCGGGCGGCACAACTACCGTCACATCCCTGTCAGCCCCGCCTGAGCAGGCGGCCAGCAAGATGGCGGCCAGAAGGGCCAGCCAGGAACGCATCAGATGGCTCGCACCACAAGACTCGCGTTGGTTCCTCCAAAACCGAAGCTGTTGTTCAAAGCCGCACGTACTGTGCGCTTCTTCGCCACATGAGGAACCAGGTCGACTCCCTCCGTTCCCTCATCCGGATCATCGAGATTGAGCGTCGGGGGCACGATCTGGTCACGGATTGCAAGGATGCAGAATATGGTCTCGACAGCGCCTGCGCCGCCCAGCAGATGGCCGATTGCCGATTTCGTGCTGCTCATCGAAGCGCCGGCAAGATCGTCCCCAAGCACACGCTTGACCGCCGCCAGCTCGATCGTATCGGCCATGGTCGAAGTCCCGTGCGCGTTCACATAGTCAATATCGCCGGGGCCCATGCCAGCCTTTCTGAGCGCCATCCGCATCGACAGTTCCGCGCCCTTGCCTTCGGGATGAGGCGCCGTGACGTGATAGGCATCGCCTGACAGGCCATAGCCGACGACTTCGGCATAGATTTTCGCGCCGCGTGCTTTTGCATGCTCATAGTCCTCGAGCACGACGACGCCAGCGCCTTCGCCCATCACAAAGCCATCCCGGCCACGGTCATAGGGTCTGCTGGCCTGCTCCGGGCGATCATTGAAGCTCATGTTCAGAGCGCGCGCCTGTGCGAAACCGGCAACACCAAGCGGATTGATCGTGCTTTCCGACCCGCCAGCCAGCATGACATCTGCATCTCCGTCGCGGATCATTCGGGCCGCGTCACCAATCGAATGCGCGCCCGTTGAACAGGCCGTCACCACCGCGTGGTTTGGACCCATCAGCCCATATTTGATGCTGACCTGTCCAGAGATCAGATTGATCAGCCGCCCGTGGACGAAATGCGGGCTGACCCGCCCCGGTCCCTTTTCCGCCAGAACAAGCGACTCGCTTTCAATTCCGGGCAGTCCGCCGATGCCGGACCCGATCGAACATCCGGTCCGCATCTTGAGATCGTCGCTCATGTCAGTCAGGCCGGCATCCTCAAGTGCCTGCCCGGCAGCGTCAATGCCATAGATGATGAACGGATCGACCTGGCGTTGAACCTTGTGATCGACGCGCTTGTCCGGATCAAAGCCCCAGGGATGATCCTTGGGTTTGATTTCGCAGGCAATGTGGCACTTCTGGTCCGACGTATCAAAGCGCGTGATCTTACCCGCGCCCGATTTTCCTGCGATAAGGTTCGCCCAGCTGGTTTCCACATCGCCACCCAGCGGCGTGACCAGCCCCAATCCGGTTACGACAACACGACGCATTGCATTTCCTTCAAATGAAAGCGGCCCCCCGTCACTGCAACGGAGAGCCGCTTCAAGAATTCACCGGCTCCCACAGGGGGTTCCGAATTGGCCCGTTCAGCCCTTGTTCGAGTCGATATAGGCAATCGCGTCATTGACGGTTGCGATCTTCTCGGCTGCGTCGTCTGGAATTTCGACGCCGAATTCCTCTTCGAAGGCCATTACGAGTTCGACGATATCAAGGCTGTCAGCGCCAAGATCGTCGATGAAGCTGGCTTCTTCGGTCACTTTCTCGGCTTCAACACCAAGATGTTCGACGACGATTTTCTTAACGCGATCGGCGGTCTCGCTCATGGATAGTCCTTCTCGTTCATGTGTGAGCAATATTTGCAATCGCCCTAAAGCGGGCGCGACAGACTGGCAAGCCCCCCGATCAACAGACAGTCGTGAAATCCTGCCCCACGGCAAGGCTCAAAGCATGGCCATCCCGCCGTTCACATGGATTGTCTGGCCGGTCACGTAGCCAGCCTCACGCGATGCAAGATAAGCAACGGCAGCGCCGATGTCCTTGCCTTCACCCAGCCGACCAACCGGAATTCGCGCAGTCAACGCATCCTTCTGTGCTTCAGGCAGGACATCGGTCATTGGCGACGTGATGAATCCCGGCGCCACGCAATTGACGGTAATATTCCGGCTGGCGAGTTCCTGCGCCAGAGCCTTTGACATGGCCGTCAGCCCTCCTTTGGACGCGGCGTAGTTCGCCTGTCCCGGATTGCCGGTGGCACCGACAACGCTCGTGATCGTGATCACCCTGCCGAACCGGGCCTTCATCATCGGCTTGCATGAAGCCCGGATGAGCCGGAATGCTGCTTCGAGGTTGACGCGGATTACTGTATCCCACTCCTCGTCCTTCATGCGCATCGCAAGATTGTCGCGTGTCACACCGGCATTGTTCACGAGAATATCGAGTTGGCCGCCAAGCGCCTCGACGGCGCGTGGTACCAGCCCGTCCACAGCAGTGCCGTCTGCAAGATCGCAAGGAAGTATGACACAATCGCCGCCAATTTCCGCAGCAACCGCCTTCAAGGCATCTTCGCGCGTCCCTGACAAAGCAACCCGGGCACCCTGCCCGACCAGCGCCGCCGCAATGGCAGACCCGATTCCGCCCGAAGCCCCGGTCACGAGAGCGGTCATTCCTGATAGATCGAACATGTCTAGAGTCCCTTCATCAAGGCTTCGATATCATCCATCGAAATCACGCTCGTTGCGTTCGCATCCTGTGCCGAGCGTTTGACCATGGGCGCAAGGACCTTGCCACCGAATTCCACAAATTCATGAACTCCGTTGTCGAACATGGCGACGACGCTCTCGCGCCAACGGACTCGCCCGGTCACTTGCTCGACCAGCAGAGCCTTGATCGTCTCTGCATCGGCTACCGGCGCTGCCGTCACATTGGCGTAGACGGGCACAAGAGGCGCTTGCAACGCGGCATCAGCGAGCGCCTGCGCCATGGCATCTGCCGCCGGTTGCATCAGCGGGCAATGGAAAGGTGCGGAAACCGGCAAGAGGATGCCCCTCTTTATGCCGTGATCTTTCACCAACTCGATTGCGCGTTCGATCGCGCCTCGGTGTCCCGAAATCACGACTTGCGAAGGATCATTGTCATTGGCGACTGTGCAGACTTCACCTTGAGCGGCCGCATCTGCGAGCCCCTGCGCCTTCTCAATATCCGCGCCGAGCAGCGCTGCCATTGCGCCGACGCCGACAGGCACGGCCGCCTGCATCGCCTGCCCACGCAATTTCAACAGCCGCGCTGTTGTTGCAAGATCAAGCGCTCCAGCTGCGCACAAGGCTGAATATTCGCCGAGGCTATGTCCTGCGACGAATCCCGCCTTGTCGGCCAGCCTTATGCCCCCTTCCTTCTCAAGTACGCGAAGCGTTGCAATGGCGTTGGCCATGATTGCTGGCTGGGCGTTCTCGGTGAGGGTAAGCTGATCCTCTGGGCCCTCTGTCATGATGCGGAACAGGCGCTGGCCCAGCGCATCGTCAACCTCCTGGAAAACCTCGCGCGCAACGGTGCTCGCCTCAGACAGGGCCTTGCCCATTCCGACAGACTGGCTTCCCTGACCCGGAAAAATGAAAGCGCGCATAGATGTGCTCCAACTGGTTCGGAGCTCCGACTAGAAACCGCAACCCGATTGCGCAAGCCCGCGATGGGTTTGCAGCGCGCGCTAAATGCGATCCATCGAAATCCATTTCGGATTGCCAAGCCATGCCCGGCCGAATGCAGCCCGCGCTGCGGCTTCGGAAGGACGATCTCCAAGCGCCCGATTCGTCTCCGCAAGCCCATAGAGCGCCCAGCCATTGTTGGGGAATTGTCCAAGGGCTTGCATGAAGGCCTGTCGGGCACCCTTGAAAT
Organism: Aquisediminimonas profunda; assembly: GCF_019443285.1. GTDB lineage: Bacteria > Pseudomonadota > Alphaproteobacteria > Sphingomonadales > Sphingomonadaceae > Aquisediminimonas > Aquisediminimonas profunda. Next base: position 2,041,028 of record NZ_CP080327.1, on the reverse strand, counting down.
CTCCGGCCCGATAGAGTGCGGCACCCAACGACTGTTGCACCGGGTAATACCAGAATGGCGGCTCATAATAGGTGATGCCCTGTTCAAGCGTCGCGGCTTGCCGATACAGATCAGCTGCTGCCGCAAAACGCCGGTGCGCATATTCGCGTCGCCCTTGCGCCACCAGTTCCGAGATCTTGAGCAAGTCCGGTACCGGGACGAGCATGTCCGTCATCGGCTTGAAATCGGTCGTCGTCCGGATCCGGCGCAAGGCGGAAATCTCGCGGTCGAACTCCTTATCATTGCCGGCCCGCGCATAGGCAATAGACCGGGCGTAGTGCCACATGGCTGTGACGTAGGGCAGCCGGGAGTCCGGGGCCTTGAGGGCGAGGATCGCATTTGGCTCGGCAAATTGGGCATAGGCAAGAAACGGCGCCGCATCGACCGGCTGCACCCAGGGAGTCGCAGCCGTCGCATCGGCATTGAGCACGCCGCGAAGTCGCTGCGCCTCTCGCAGGGCCGTGGCGGCATCGCCCCCCATCTGTGCTGAGGTCACGATGAAATGGATGTTGTGGGGGTAATAACCAAAGCGATAAATCCCCCGCTCCTTCGACGTCAGCAGGAAGGATTCGTCAACCCGCGCAGCCTCCACATTGACCCGGATCGAATCCTTGAAACGGCCCAGCACATAGTAAAGGTGCGCGGGCATGTGGACGAGGTGCCCGGACCCGGGCACGAGGCCCACAAGCCGGTCCGCTGCCTTTTCAGCGCGTTCGGGATGCACTGCACTTTCCATCAAGTGGATGTAGAGGTGGGCGGCCTCAGGATGATCAGGGTTGCGCGCCAAGACCGTCTCGATCAGGCGGACGGCGTCGCCAATCCGCCCCTTGGGCGTCTCGCGATCCGCTTCCCAATAATCCCAGGGCCGCACGTCCATTTCCGCTTCTGCCGCGAGAACGGCAATCGTATCGCTCTGCGGAAACTGATTCGCGACATCGAGGATGGCCGTTGCATAGGCCTGATCCAGCGCCGCGCGATCGGCATTCGCCTGTGCAGAATAACGCGCCTTCTGGGCGAGGATCAGCGCCTGCTCTTCAGGTCGCGCGCCCGCTTTCAGGGCATCGGCGCGGCCAATCGCTTCGAGGGCGCGGGCGTTGGTTGCCGGATCCATTGGCGCGTTGATATTGGGTCCAAGCGCATTGGCTTCTCCCCACCAGCACATCGCGCACTCCGGATCGAGGCGCTGCGCCTCGCGAAAGGCCCGAATGGCCTCGGCATGATTGAAGCCATAGGTCAGCATCAGGCCCTGATTGAAATAGCGCTGCGCAAGCGGGTTTTGCGTGCTTATGGCAAATCCCGGATCGCCCAGCCCGTCGATCAGCATCACGGGCCCGTCAGGGGCCTGAACGGCACCGGCAGCCAGATTTGCGATCCGGATCCAGTTCAGGCGCGACCGGACATCGCGCATGCGTTGCCCGCAAATCGAGCCGGCAATGCGCGACGGATCAAGCTGCCGCAACGCCTCGGATGAAATCCTGCTGTCGGCAATTCCGGAAAAACTCGTCAGCGAAAAAAGCGCTGTCGACATCAGCGCAATCTTGGGACCAAGCAGCATTCAACCCTCCCCCACCAGAGTATTACGCACGCTACCAGAAGCGGGAAAGCGAGTCGATGATCGGCATTAGCGACGACTTTTGTCTGAGGCCTTTCGTGCGGTACGATGAACAGCGTAATACGTGCATCATTGCGCCTTAGGGTTCTGCCGACAGTCGACCGTTCCGGGCGTCGCAGTTCGGGCCAGACAAATCGATTGACTTGCTTGCTGGTGAGTCCCAGCCTCTGCAAATCGATGAGCCAAGGCTGGCAATTTGCTGAGTCGGCCGATCCCATTCGTCAAGTTCAGTTGCGTGTGAACGCGTAGAAGCTTTTCTTTATGGAGAGAGACAATGAAACTTGCACTTCTTGTAAGGGGTGGCTGCATTGCCGCCGCCGCTTCGCTCTTGGCCGCACCTGCGCTCGCTGCTGATAATCCTCAGGTCGCTGCCGCCATCATGGCTTTGGCCCGTGCGCAATGGGCTGCGGAAATTGCCGGAAAGTCAGGCGCTGAACAGAATGCAGCGACTGCTGACGACTATACCGAATTCAATCCGGACTATCCGACCCGGCTCGAAGGCAAGGCCATGTCGACTGCAATGACAGATGCATCCGGCCATAATGACGTTGCGGTCTTTTCTGACATGCAGAACGCCAAGGTGCAGGTCTACGGCGATGCGGCGATTCTGACCTACAACTTCGTTGGCATCCGCAAGGACGCCTCTGGCAAAACGAGCCCCAACACTGCCAAATCCACGCGCGTCTATGCCAAGATTGGCGGCGAGTGGAAGCTGGTCCACGCCAATTTTGCCCCGATCTCCGGGCGCTGATTTTCCGGGTGGAGCGAATTCTCCGCTCCCTTCGCCACTACTCGGCCCATCTACCAGAAGCGCTGGGCAGTGCTCACTGCAACCGGCTCGGCAAACCATTTGCACTCAACGGCGGAGCCCAAAAGTTCGCGCCCCTTAACGTCTGGCTCAGACGGTAGCAGAAGCAATATGACCACGAAAACGCGATTGCCAGTCTATTGAAGCTGGGCTGCCAGCCAACGCCGCGTTGCCGCCGCGACCGCCTTGGCCCGATCACCTGCATCGGGGAAAGTGTCGCGTAACCGCTTTGAGCGCAATTCTATGCTCAGCGGAATGCCTTCTGGCAGGGCGCGATACAGGTCTGCGAGTGGAAGGCCGCCCTCGCCGCACTGCTCGCGCAAGTCGATGGCATCGGTGATGATGGCGTTGAAGTCTGCCGGATCGGGACGTTTCGCCGGAGCATCGCAAAACTGGGCGTAGGGCAAAAGCGCGCGGGGAACGGCCGCAATGTCGGTTGCCGAAGTGCCGGACCGGTCAACATGGATCGGATCGACAAGCAAGGCCCGCAGCGGATGCGCCACCGCGTCGAGTAGCGAGAGAGCAGCAGGCAAGGATTTCACTTCGGTGAAAATGCCGAACTCGAGAGCGACGCGCATGCCGCACCCTTCGGCATGCTCGCACAGCGCCGCCAGATGCCCCGCCGTCCGCCCTGCGTCGGGGTCGGAGGAAACGCACAGGACGTTCTTCGCACCCAGCGCAGCGCCGATATCGATCACGGCCTTGTGCGCGTCGAGAGTGTCCCCCGGCTTGATCCAGATCACCTCGACGTCAAGCAATTCAAGGCCCGTGTCCGCCAGCGCGCGCTGGGCGTCCCGCGTCAGTTGCGCGCTCCATTTTTCCGGCTCCACCCAAAGCCCGGTCGCGTCGAAGCCGCCAGCCGCTGCTGCCTGTATCGTTTCAAGCGGCTCGCATTCGGGAACGATCCCGGACGCGAACGAAATGCGGTTCATATCGAACTGCCGCCATCGACCCGGAATTCGCCGCCCGTCGTGAAGGCCGACTCATCCGAAGCGAGATAGAGGGCCATCGCTGCAATCTCCTCTGGCCGCCCGATCCGGCCGATCGGGTGCGTCGAAACCCAGCCCGCATACACCTCATCCGGGTTCGGAACCTGCGCCAGAACCTTATCAAGGATTGGCGTGTGAATGACGCCGGGATGGATCGAATTGCAGCGAATGCCATAGCCCTTTGTTGCGCAATGCATCGCGACCGACTTGGTCAGGTGGGTAACGGCAGCCTTGGCCGCATTATAGGCCGCCAGATCGGCCTGCGCCCGCACGCCGCACAGCGATGACATGTTGATGATCGAGCCGCCGCTCCCCTTTGGATTGGCCTTCATATTGGCAATGCCATATTTGCAGCCAAGGAAGACACCGACCACATCCACCTCGAACTCATGGCGAAACTGTTCGAGCGTGACATCCTCGATCGAGCCATGCGTCGTGATGCCGGCATTGTTGACGAGGATGTCGATCGGCCCGCTTTCCGCGAGCACACGCTTCCAGTCCTCCTCGCGAGACACATCGAGCGATGCAAAACTGGCCTTGTTGCCAAGCGCGAGCGCCAGCGCCCGGCCATTCTCGCCATCGATATCCGCAATGATCACCCGGGCGCCTTCGGCAACAAACCGCCGCACAATCGCATCGCCCAGGCCCGATGCCCCACCCGTCACCAGAGCCGTCTTTTCGTTCAATCGCATGATCTTCTTCCTTTGCGGCACTCTATCAGCCCGATAGCAGAAGAGCCTAACAAGCGCAGGGACAACCCACACTCGCAAAAATGCCAGCGGGCGGCAGGTTGTATTGATCAGCGAGAAACCGTTGGCGGCACCAATCAAACGGAATGGAGTGGTCGCTCAGTGCCAGTGCCGGAAAGCTTCAACGAACGGCATGGAGTCAGGGCACCCAACGAACGAATGTAACCTGGCTCCGGTTTGCCGCGATCTTCTTGGCAAACGCCAATCCGCGCCCATCTTCACCGAATGCGATGGCTTTTCCCCAATCAGCAGGTGTATTTCCATAGATGGGCTTTCGATCGGGATAATTGAGCACAGCAGATGTGGTGCTGGTCGTCGTGATCGAATCAAGATGCGAATAGATTGACGCAAGCTGTTGATAATCATGTAGATTTGGCCACTCGTTGCCATCGGGCTTGGCCGTATAGTCCATACAGGTCTGGCGTCCGTAAATGTCCTTTAGATCCGGATTGAAGTTCTTGGTGTCTTGATGTGAAAGACCAAGAGTGTGCCCGATTTCCTGGCACAGCACACTCGCTCGCCATGCTGGCTTATTATAGGTCGACATGTTGAAATAGGTGTCGTTCATTTTGACCGACGCGAACTGAATATGTCCAGTCACGTCATCATATTCGACTACCGCGACCCCAAGCCACCCCGTTGCACCATAGGCATAATTGCAGACAGTCACTCTTCCAGCCGTGCCAGGGCAGCTATTGGCATCGACGCTTACAGGATTACCCAGAATGAACTCGACAACATCCGGATCCGTGGCGATGTTGGATTTGTTCCAACCTGCCAGTGCAGGGCTTAAGTAGGGCCCCCAAAGATTGTTATCGAGTTTGTAATCGACGGTTGGCTTGACCGGGTTGGCAGTACGCGCCCAATGCAACTGCTTTCCATTGATGGTCCAGGCGTGATTTGCAACGGCTGGAGTTGTGCACGCCAATGTCAGCATTGCGCCTGCGCATAGTGCTCTGATTTTCATAAGAACTTCCTTCGCTCATGCGGGCTGTTCGCGCCGACCAGTATCGCAACCAAAAATAATAAGATTCAATTAAAGCTCGCCTCCGTGCCGGGGTAACGAACACGGAGGCGAGGAATGGGAGTGGACGGAGCCCATCGACAAATTTGCCCCCACAAGCTTTGGATCGGTTCCTATCTCACTCACTCACGCGCTGGTTTTAGTTCAGGTCAACGCCGACACAATATGTCGAAAGTTGCATGCGCCCAATGCGACCTCTCTGTTGTCCAAGACCAGTTGGATAGCAGGCGAGCCTAACAAGCGCAGAAGCAACCCATACTTGCAACAATGCCAGCGGCGGGATCGGTTTTGGTTTGGATGGGCGGTGTGGGGTGTTTAGCGAACAGTCCGATCTATTGCGAGCAAGCGATTACGCCCCCAGATGTGCATACCATTGGCAAAATGCTTGGAATTGAGGGTCCAGGGCGACGGGTGTAGCGATGATGTGCATCACCAAATAATAGAAGAGCATGAAGGCAAACGGCCAGCGAACCCGATCCAGCCACCATTCCGCAACGATCAGGGCCGCACAAATTGCCTCCATGCTTAGCAAGGATGCGTAAAGCGCTGCGTCGAAGTCTGGAACGATTCCGGGGAACAACTGAATTGCGGTGCGCTCATTCGCGGCTTCCAGCGGAATGAGCGCAGTACAGGCCATCAGGCGAAGATGCATTCCGATTTCGTGACGTCTTGCAGACTGAACGGCCATCGCAAGAAAAGTGACAAAAAGGAATATCCCTGTGAGATCGAGAAGCGCGAACTTGAAGCTTACAAACCGGACCGTATCACCGTTCTTCAGAATCATTGTCTGAACAACGTGGAGACCGGTCACCACAACGGCAGCTGCTAAAGCAAGGGACGCATAGCCCAGTCGCCGATGCAGCGAACGCCTGCGTTTTACGATCAACAGGCCCTGCGCGATGGGAAGCGCCATCCATAGTGTCGCAGAAGTTCCATGAACGAAAATATGCGACGGTACATTGGGAAGCGCTGAGAGAAAGCTGGGCCAAAAGCCAAAGGCAACAAGCGCAAGAGCGATTGCAAACCACAACCAGGGTTGGCGCACCCAACCAGAACGCTCGCTTCTGTGTGTAGTGATAGACATGAAATGCCCCTCCCCAGCCAGAGGCTATCGCGAAGTCGAGCACAGTCAAGAAGCAGTAGCGTACGCCGAAGCAATTGCAGGCGCTCGGGGCTTATGCCAATGATGGATAGAGGTTCGACTACCACGTTCTGCATAAGGAAGGTCCCAATGTCCGCTTTGAGGTCGATTGCGGACAGTCTGGTTTCGGGACCTCACATCCCTTTTCCAGCCATTTTCCTTCCGTCGCCCCGCGAGTGACGCGGGGCTCGGAAGCCTATGCCCAATCTCCGCAATCGTGTCGCTTATTTCTTGACCACAGGCGTGATTTCCAGCGCACCCGGCTCGACGATATTCACGCCCGAAAAGACGAATATCCCACCGCGGAACTCAACCAGATTGTATTCCTTGTAACGACCCAGATCGAATCCCCTCCACTTCAAAGGCTTGCCGATGAAGGGGAGCAAGCCGTTGGTTTCGATCTTGGCCTCATCGTTCCGCGGGAAGGGCTGCGAACGATCGAGCAGCATCACGTTGATGGCGGTATCCAACTCGGACGTCAGGAGTTCCTTCAGGCGGGCGCCGTCATTCTCGGTCAGGCTCGCAAGCGGCAGCGCCGCTCCCTCGCAGCAGAAATATTTGATTGTCTTGCCAGAGTCGGTGCCGGTCGCGACCTTGGTCTTCAGCACGATATAGGGGCGAACATCCTCGGTCTTTTTGACAAACGTCAGCACGACATAGGGCGTCACCGTCATCGTGCTGCCATCCGGCTGGGGCGTGAGCGTGAAGGCCGTCCGGAACTGCTCGCCCGCCATGATGGTGTTGGTCATCTCGATCGCCTTTGCCCGGACGTCGAAGCGCAGGTCATCCTCGACATTGCGGACCTTTCCCGTGCCGGTACCGGCATTGATCGAACTCTGCACAAGCACGCCGACGACACCGAACAGCATGCCGATTCCGCCGCCGCCCTGATATCCCGAAACGACAACGTCGCTGTCGGGGATTCGGTGGACGCCCATAGGGAGATCGCTCATCCCGTTCGCGCCCTTTTCCGAAAAGACAATGGCCGTCGGGGCCGATGATGACGGCGCCGGAGTTGCGCTAGCCTGCCCTTGCGGAGCAGGCGTTTGTGCCATCAATGCCGGTGCGCTCGCGATCATTGCGAGAAAGGCCAAACGCTTCATTTATCATTCCCCCCTGAACTCTGGCTCGAGATGCCGCCCCCCGGCATTTGTTCGGCCACCGCATTGGTCGTTAAACTATGGACTTGGCCAAAAACAACCTTGTAATTGACTCAATGCTTTTGCGGTCCGGCGTGAAAAGGCCCTTTCCTATTCGGCTCCGTTCTGCTTCATCCTGTTCGGTGAGGTGCATGGCCATCCTTCCCGAGAGTCTAGCCGGACGCGGCGATGCCAGCCGACACGAGGCGGGTATCATTCTACCGGAAGGGAATGACAAGTTTGACAAGTTCCGCCGTCACCCCTGCATGGCGGCGACAGAACAGCTTGCAATCTGCCTGCTTTTCCGCCAATGGCGCGCCTCCCCACGGGGAATCGAAGAAGGCCGGAGGGGCGCAAGCATGGTGCTGCGTCAGCGATCGGTAGAGAAAGGCAAGATTTATGGCTCTGTATGAGCACGTATTCCTTGCGCGTCAGGATCTGGCTCAGGCCCAGGTGGACGCGCTGGCAGCAAATGCCACGGATATCATCGAAAAGAATGGCGGCAAGGTCGTGAAGACGGAGACCTGGGGTCTGCGCTCGCTCGCCTACAAGATCGCCAAGAACCGCAAGGCGCATTATGTGATGCTCGAACTGGACGCACCCGGTGCCGTCGTTGCCGAGCTTGAGCGCCAGACCCAGATCAATGAAGACATCATCCGTTACATGACGGTGAAGGTCGATGCGCACGAAGCTGGCCCGTCGGTGATGATGCGCAAGTCAGACCGGCGCGATCGCGAAGATCGCCCGCGCCGCGACCGGGACGATCGTCCGCGTCGCGATGACATGTTCGGAGGAGATGAATAATCATGGCACGTCCGTTTTTCCGCCGCCGCAAGAGCTGCCCCTTCGCCGCCAAGGATGCGCCGAAGATCGATTACAAGGATGTTCGCCTGCTTCAGGGATTCGTCTCCGAACGCGGCAAGATCGTCCCTTCGCGTATCACCGCCGTTTCCGCCAAAAAGCAGCGTGAACTCGCCCAGGCCATCAAGCGCGCACGCCACGTCGGCCTGCTGCCCTATCTCGTGAAATAAGGAGCGAATTCGATGGAAGTCATTTTGCTCGAACGCGTCGAAAAGCTCGGTGCCATTGGTGATGTCGTCACCGTGAAGAACGGCTTTGCCCGCAACTTCCTGTTGCCGCGCAAGAAGGCGCTGCGCTCAAATGCAGCCAACCTCAAGATCTTTGAAGCCAACAAGGCGAAGATCGTTGCCGACAATGATGCCAAGCGCAGCGAGGCCGAAACGGCCGCCAAGACTGTGGAAGGCACCGCTGTCACGCTGATCCGTCAGGCGTCCAACACCGGACAGCTTTACGGTTCGGTTGCGGTGCGCGACATCGTCGAGGCGCTGGAAGCCGAAGGCAAGCATGTCACACGCCAGCAGGTCGTGCTCGACAAGCCGATCAAGGCCATTGGTGTCTATGACGTGAAGGTTGCGCTCCACGCGGAAGTCTCGGTCACGATCAAGGTGAACGTTGCACGGTCGCCTGAAGAAGCCGAGCTTCAGTCGCAGGGTGTCGACGTCATGGCGCAGATGTTCGAAAAGGACACGGCCGGTTTCGTTGAGGATTTCGATCCGAACGCAGAGCCCGGCGTGATCGCTGGCGAAGCTGCAGAAGCTGCTCCGGCGCCTGCTGCAGAGGCCGACGCAGAAGAGGCTTCGGACGAAGCCTGATTTCTTCTGACACCATACAAGAAAAGGCCGGTATCCCTTTGGACACCGGCCTTTTTCTTTTTTTCTGGACGATCGTTACCCCTGCCGCTGCAAGGGCGACGGACGCTTAGAGCTCGCCTTCCAGCCAGCCCTTGAGAGCCGACTTGGGCGCCGCGCCGACCTTGGTCGCGGCTGGGGCTCCATTCTTGAACAGGATCATTGTCGGGATACCGCGCACGCCATATTTCGATGGGGCGTCGGGATTCTCGTCGATGTTGATCTTGGCAATCGTCACCTTGCCGGCCAGCTCATCGCTGATCTCTTCAAGGCTCGGCCCGATCATCTTGCACGGCCCGCACCACTCCGCCCAGAAATCGACGAGCACGGGCCCGCCTGCGTTGATGACGTCGGTTGCGAAACTCTGGTCGGTAATCTTCTTGGTGGCCATGGGGATTCTCCTTAATTGAGATCAATCTAGGCAGCCGGCCGAACATTCTCAACCGGCACTGGCCAAATTGTCCTGTTGTCCATGAAAGCCGGGCTTGTGCGGTTCAAGATCGGAATCCGTCAGCTGGATCAGATTTGGGCCGGATGTATAGAGCAAGGCCGCCCGCACCTCGCGGTCGGGAAAAATGCCACGTAGAACAGCAACATAAGCTGCCATTTGCGCCTTGTGGTGAGGAGGGACAGCTTCGGCTGTCGCAGGAACACGCCTGCCCGTCTTGAAATCGACAACAAGCACCTGCGCGTCACTCACCAGCAAACGATCCACAGTCCCGGCGATCACCTGCCCCTCCACCACACCGGCCAGCGGAGCTTCCGCAAGTGCATCAGGCGCGAAGATCTCGGCAAACGCCGGGTCGTCCAGGACGCGCAAGGCATCGGCGATCAACGACCGTCGAGCGTCTACATCGTCCATTGCGGCTGCCTCCCGCAACCAGCGGTCCGCGAACGCTGCCCGGCGAGCAGGTTCGACATCGGGCAGGCGCTCAAACAGACTGTGCAGGCGCACCCCCCGCTCTGCTGCCCGTCGCATTTCGGGAGAGGGCGGCGGGTCGGACACCGTGTCGGCTGGCAAAATTGCCGACGGAGCCAAGGGTCGCGGCGGGCGCGCTTCTTCCGGGGCCGGCTTCCGAAACCACTCCGGCTCATGCACAGTCCGAACGGTCTCAGGTTCAGTCGATCGCGAACGTCTCGGCTCTGCTTCATGATGGATCAGCGTCCGTTCGCCGTCGACCTCCGCTATCCCCATCTCGGCAAGTGCTCGATCGACCTGCAGGTGCCAGCATCTTTCCCCCAAACCCTTCTTCATCTGGCTGGGCTTCAAGGCACCTCCGATGAACAGATGCTCCTCTGCACGGGTCAAGGCGACATACAACAGCCGCCAATGCTCTTCCCGCTCCCGCAGGTCGCTGGCATCAGCCGATGTGATCAAGGATCCAACCATCTCGTTCTTTCGCGGTCGGAAAATCGGGAGCTTGAGGCCGTCTTCTGCAATCCAGTCGAGTTCACGCGCCTTCTTGAAGTCGGGATCGCTAGTTGCATCTGCCAAGATCACGATTGGGGCCTGCAAACCTTTGGCACCATGGACCGTCATGACGCGAACGGCTCCGCCGGATTGTGCGGAATCCCGCTTGATCTCGACTTCTCCCCGGTCAAACCAATCGGCAAACAACTGCAGCGAGGGCGTTAAGTCGCGTTCAAAGGCTAGCGCCTGGTTGAGCAGCTCCTCGATCGGATCGCGCGCTTCTTCGCCTAGTCTGGCGATCAGCTTTTTTCGGCCCTGCATAGGCCCCGAAAGGATCGATTCCAGAAACCGATGCGGCGTCGAAAAATCCGCTGCTCCAAGCAGGTCGAGCAAAGGCTGAGGCTTGTGCTCGCCGAGATACTGCCACAGCGAGACACCTTCTCGCTTTTTGCCCCGGTCATAGAGATCGTCCTGGCTCCATCCCAGCAATGGAGAAACCAGCAGGGCTGCAAGGTTTAGATCGTCGTCCGGCTGCAGGACAAACCGAATACATGCCATGAGGTCTTGCACGACTATGGGTGCGTTGAGCGTAAGCCTGTCAACGCCTGCAACCGGCACCCCTGCTTCATGCAGGCGGGAAACGATAGTCCGGGCAAGGTCGCCGCGCTTCTGAACTAGGATCAGAACATCCCCAGGCTCTGCATCTCGCCCTTCATTCCGCAATCGCAACCTGTTTGGCCCGAGTGTCCAGTCGCGGACTTTGTTTGCAATCTCGGCTGCCCATTTGAGCTCGGAATCGCTGAGCCAGCCTTCCTCAGCCTCTTCGCCTTCTTCCCCTTCGTCATTAGCTTTGACTGGTGGCCAAAGCGTAACACTCCCAGATTGCCCTGAGCGGGCACTCACATGCGCAATCGGTGCACGATCGAGTCCCATTGCGGCAGGCGTCACGATATCAATCAGCTGATTGACAAGTGCCAGTATAGGCCGCCCTGACCGGTAGGAATGCGCAAGAGAGAGGTCTTTGACCTCGCGCCCTGCTCCCGTTGCAAGGCGTTTGAAATGCTCTTTCGCTTTCTCGAATTCCTTGGGATCCGTTCCCTGGAACCCGAAGATCGCCTGTTTATAGTCACCCACTGTAAAGAGCGTCCGGACGGCATCGGCCTTGGCCCCTTCGCCTGCATAGAATTCCCCGGCGATCGCCTTCACGATGTCCCACTGGCGCGCGTTGGTATCCTGGGCTTCATCAACCAGCACATGATCTGTCGCCTGATCCAGCTTGTAGCGGATCCAGTCTCCCATGCCGTGCGTATCAAGGAGCCTTGCCGTGTGGCGGATCAGATCGTTAAAATCGACAACGCCTTGTGCCTGCTTTGCAGCCTTATAGGCCCGGGAATAGGCTTGTCCGACGATAAGGGCGTTGGCAATGTCTCCCGCTGTCCTTGCCAGTCGCTGAAGCTCCAGTTTCCCGTTGAAGAAAGCGAACATTTTCTCACCAAGCGCGGCATAGTCTTCTGCACTTGGCGCCTGCCCCTTGCTGAAGCTGCGCATTTCCCCATCGGATTTTGTCCAGACGTCAGTCAGCAGTGTTATCGACTGAGCCCGCTGTTCTGGCGGCATGGCCAACCAAGCCGAAATGGCATCGGCGCGCTTCAGTCCCGTCGGGGTACCCCAATCACCGTTCAGGATCCGGATGCGTTCGAGTACCGATCGGTCGAAGCCGCCGTCTGTACACGCGGAGAGCAGGATTGCATCAGGGTCTGCATCACCAAGACCAAGCCACCGGCGCACTTGAGCATCGATCCCGCCGCCCAGCTCTTCCATGGCTTCAGGATCGCGGGCGCAGCGGTCAAGAACGGCTCGGGCGGCGTCCTCTCCCAGTCGATGGCTCAGTTGCTGGAGCCGTTCGATCAACCCGATCTGGCCGCCAGCATCGGCTCCGGCAACCATCTCTGCCAGAACCGATTGGGCAAGTGTCGCCTCTTCGCGCCCTTCTATGGCTCGAAAACCGGGAATCAGGCCAGCCTCTGCTGGAAAACCGCCAAGGAGAGACTGGCAGAAGCTGTGGATCGTCTGGATGCGCAATCCGCCGCCGCGCGCATCAAGTACTTTTGCAAAAAGTGTTCTGGCCTTTGATTGGGTTTCTGGACCGAACGGTTCGCCCAGCGCCCTCAGGTCAGCGGCAAGGTCCGTCGAACGCAATCGCACCCAACGACCTAGAATTTCATTGATCCGGTTGGCCATTTCCGCAGCGCCAGCCTTGGTGAATGTCAGGCACAGGATCGTTTCTGGACGGGCGTCATGTAGGAGAAGCCTTAGGGCGCGGGCGGTCAGAACCTGGGTCTTTCCAGTTCCCGCAGATGCAGATAGCCAGACATCGCCTTGCTCAGGGTGTGAAGCTTCCGCCTGTTCATCCTTGAGTGTCGGCAGTCTTATATGTGGCGCGGATTCAAACATCGCGACCCTGCCATTCCTCAAGCCGCATCAGCTGGTCGTAATCCGCCCAGGCATATTCTGGCCGGATCTTTGCCTTGTACGGTTCGATGCCGGTCAGCCAGTTCGCAGCCGCCTCCCGGAACTGAGCTGCGATAAGATCGACAAATTTCTCGGGCTCGGAAACCGCATTGTTGCCAGCAACGGGAGACGTGATCTTCCCGAACTGTCTGCTTTTCCCGTGTCGAGCCAGCGACCAATATTCGAAGGCCCCGCTTTGGCCATGGGCGCCTTCAAATCCCCCCTGTTCTGCAATCAGCCCAACCAGTCCGAGTTGCATGGCAAAGCCTGCCGCGATCTGTTTGTTGTTTGGCCCTTCCCCGGTCTTGTAGTCCACGATTGCCAGACGACCATCCGTGAGCCTGTCTATCCGATCCGCCCGCCCGCGGATCTTGACCCCTGCGAATTCAGTTTCGCCGGAAACTTCTGCGACAAGAGGTGTTCGCCCTTGCGCCTTGTTTTCAGCAACACTCCTTTCGATCCATTCTGCGGCTTCGGAAAGGCGGGGCAGCCAGAGAGCGCGGATCAAGGGATGGAGTGTGCCACCTGAGAGTGCTGCGTTCATTCGAGCGACAAGCGCGCCCTCCTTGTACGCATCGTCCTTTGCCCAACGTTCCAGAACATCATGGATAAGGCTGCCGCGCCAAGCCGGACCGGGATCGGCATCAACCGGTTCCAATCTATTCAGCCCAAGGATTGCACTTGCGTAAAAAGCGAATGGATCAGCACTCAAACGGTCAACAGCGGTTACCGAAATTGAGCGCGGACGATCAACTGCAGGAGGACACGGTGCCGGTCGCTTTGCACGTGCTGCCTTGCCTGAATTGGTATCGATGCCCTGTGCCAGTTGCCGAAAGTCGAGATCGGGCGGATCCAACCCGCCTGCCATCGTTGCAAGACGGAGCCAGAAGCGCGAAGCAATCGTCGGACTTCGCGCATCCCGCTTGGCACGGGTCAGCAGCACCCGGGGTGCTCCAAGCGCACTTGCAAGATCATGGGCAGACAGGCCAATCCGACGCTCGAGGCTCGGTAACCCAAGGTCACGCCGGATACGTGGTGCCAGCCAGGGATCCGGCGCCGGCAATTGAGGCCAGCTACCTTCGTTGAGCCCCCCAAGGATCACAAAATCGGCAGATTGGAGCTTGGCCTCGAGCAGTCCCCAAATGAATACGCGTGGATGCCCGCCATACCCTGGTCGCATTGCCACGCCCCCAATCAACTGCCTGAGCAATTGCGGCAGGACACTCAATGAAATGCCAGTAGGACCATCGGCGGCATCCCGTTCAAGGTTGCCAATCATACCCGCAAGTTCGCGCCCCGCTTGCCCGGACCAGAGCGAGTCTCCAGCGAGCGTCCCTGCAACTTCTCGCAGAATCGCGAGCATGGCTGGCAGATCTTTTCCAGCCAGGTGTTCGAGAGGAGCCAGAATTGCGGAAGTCTCTGCCCACCAGCTTTGCAGCTCGCCTCTGCGGCGTTCAGTCCGTTTGTCGCCTGCGGACAGGAAGCGGGCAACTCCGTTTAGGCCTGGCGCGGGACGCGGGCCTCGCAGGACGAGGTCAAGCTTGCGCACCTGATCAAGCCAGGTGCGCCTCGGGTCACCCTGCATGACGAGCGGATGCTTGAGCAAAGCGAGCAAGGCAGATGGCGAGAAGTGATCGGCTGCAGCCTCGGTGAGGAGCAGGAGCAAAGTGCCATTCGGCAAGCTTGCAAGGCTCTGACCTGCGGAATCGTCCGCCTGTATCTGCCAACGCGCAAGATGCGCTGAAACCCGCGACGCGAGAGCGCGGTCTGGCGTAATCAGGGCAACAGTGCGGCCCGGCTCTTCGATTGCACCCCGGATTGCCAACGCAATCGCCTGTGCTTCCTCAGCCGGGTTGGCGAGTTCGAGCGCCGAGACACCGGCGAGATTTCGATCGGCCTTGTCGAGTCCGACCCAGGACTGTGTCATTTCCGCTGGCGCAAAAGCATGGCTGATTGCGCGAGCGCGCTTCGACGTTGAAGTGACGTCTCCACTCCATTTCCAGCGCTGGACTTCGCCGCGGCCAATCTTCATCCGCGAGAGGAGTTGGTAGAGATGGAATTGCGGGTGCGTCTCGATTGCCGGATCACCTTCTCCTCCGCCGATTTTCGACCATTCCAATTCTGATATGGTAAGATCGAGCCCGGCCAGCACGACTTGGCCGCCGGGCATGCGCGCAACCTGCGCCAGAAGTTCGGCCACAGCAGGTGCACCTGTACTCACACCCGCTGCGATGACGAACCCGGTTGGAGATTGCGCTCGCCAGACCTCCGCCACGCGACGCAACTGCCTGTTCCGACGATCGGCGAGATCTATCCGTCCACGGCGCTCTAACTCCATAGGCCATAGCTCGAGGATGGCCCGCATTTGCTCAAGCGATGCATTCCAATGAGTGGAAAGTTCACCTGACAGATTAAGTTCTGCCAGTCTGGATGGCGAAACATCTTCGACAATAAGCTGGTCGAGCGTGCGTGCCAGGTCAACCGCAAGACGCATTGCTTCAGCGCCATCCACACCCCGATCCTTCTGGATCATCCGGGCAAGGATTAGCTGCCGCTGGAGCGGCTCGATCGCCGGGGGAATCGGCGCATCATCGATGAGGTCAAAGACTGCACCTGCCTGCTCTTCCAGTTCACTGTCCCCGACGGCCACGAGCCTTGGCAACAGCAACCCATGTTCAGCCTGGCGCACAAATGCCTCGCGAATGGCCTGCCCCGCACGATTGTTCGGGACGAGGATCATACCTCGCGCAAGGACCATTTTGTCGCTGCCATGCTGCGCCAGTACGCCTGCCACCAGCGCATCGGCAAAGGCCCGTATCGGCGGGATTGTGAAGACGGCCGGACCGAAACGGTCAGCCATCGGCGATCATCGCTTCTGTTTTGGGAATGGCAGGTGGGGTTCCGACGTCAAACCAAAGCCCTTGATGAACAACACCAAAGCAACGCCCGGCGGCAATCGCACGATCCCAGAGTACATTGGTTGAAAATACCCGCGCAGGCGGATCCACCAGGAGTCGTTGCGAAAGAATCTGGATACCGGTCCAGACATAGGGGGCCACCTTGCCAGGCTTGCGCCGTGACAGGCGCCCCCAAGGATCCATCTGAAAATCACCCCGACCCGCGTGATTGTGGGCTCGCGCGAGTGGCACGAGCAGCATCAGGGCATCCATCCGTGAATCATCCCAATGCGATGCCAGGAGCTGGATCCCATCAACCGGACCATCGATCCAGATGTTGTCGGTATTGACACACAGGAACGGATCGTCGCGCAACAAGTCCTTTGCCTTGATCAGCCCCCCTCCCGTTTCAAGCAGTTCTCCGCGCTCGTCAGAGATGACGACTTCAAGGTCCCTTGCGCGCGACTTGAGATGCGCTTCGAGGGAATCGGCGAAATAATGGACGTTCACGACAATGCGAGAAACTCCAGCCACCCGAAGATGATCCAGTACATGATCAAGCAGCGTCGTGCCGGCGACCTCGATCAGCGGTTTGGGGCGCGTCGCAGTAAGCGGCCGCATGCGTGTTCCCTTGCCTGCAGCCATGACCATGGCCGTTTGGGGAACCTTCGCTTCCAGCTTCGGCCGCACGGTCAGGGGTTTTCGAACCTTGCTCATTCGACGAACTCTATCCAGGCTTGCGCTCGCTTTTCAGTCGGGATGTTGGCATCCATCCAGGCCTTCGCCGGTGCCAGCGCAGGATGCGCAAGGCTACGCTCGAGATAGGCCCAAACACGTGGCTGAAACGCGCGATACCGTGGCTTTCCGTCGCGCTTCCAAAGTCGCGTGAAAATACCGAGTATCTTCAGGTTCCTCTGTACACCGAGCACATGGTAGGCATCCACGAAGCCCGCTGACGGGGAAGCGCACTTAACATAGTGGGCAAGAAACTCGGCCTCGATTTCAGCTGAAACACTGCGCCGCGCGTCCTGCAACATCGAAACAAGATCATACGCAGGGTGGCCGGCCAAGGCGTCCTGAAAATCGAGCAGCCCCAAGTGATTTCTACCCTCGCGGCCTTCCAGCAGCATGATGTTCTCGGCGTGATAATCTCGCAGGACGGTTACAGGTTTTGACTGCGCGGAAAGCACAGGTTCAAGGAGCTCTGCCCAGACATCTGAAAAGGCGGCTGTGTTTGGCGCAAGGCCGACTGCGGGGCAGTACCAATCAATGAATATCCCCAACTCGCGTTGATATTCCGCCATGGAATAGGGTGCGATGGGCATTGCGGGCTTTGCAGCAAGCTCCACAAGCAAATCCGTAACCGCTCGATAGAGCGGCCGCTCCAGCGAAGGGTTGGCATCGATGGCTTCGCGCATCCTGTTGCCGCCAAAGTCCTCAATCAGGACCAGCCCCGTACCGAGGTCCGCAGCGAGAATGTGAGGTGCCGAAAACCCCTGTTCGACCAGCCATTGCGCAACGGCAATGAATGGCCGCGGATCTTCATGAGGCGGCGGGGCATCCATAAGGACTGCTTTTGCGCTCCCAAGCACGACCCTGAAGTACCGTCGGAACGATGCGTCTCCCGCAAGCGGAAGGATGGTGGCTCCTGCCCAGCCATTATGAGCGAGAAAATCGGGCGCTGCGGCAGGCGGGATCATTGAAACGGACATCGACCCTCCCAAGACGGCGGCACCGAAACTGTCAAGCTTCTGCCCTGCGATCCGGCATCCGCGAGCTGCACTTTCAGCGTCTGTAGCCAAAGCCGATCACCGAGCCGTTCCGGCCATTCTATCAGGAGGGCAGCTTCCCCGAGCGCATCATCAAGTCCAAGTTCCTCGATCTCTTCCGCTGATTCGAGCCTGTATAGATCGACATGGAGGACAGGGATTCGGACCGCTGGCGGCGCATATGGTATGACAAGCGCAAAACTCGGGCTCGGCGCCTCGTCAGCGAGACCGAGGCCAGCCAAAACACCGCGCGCAAAGCTCGTCTTTCCTGCCCCGAGGTTGCCGAATAGTCCGACGACATCGCCAGCACGCAGACTGGGTGCCAATTCGCGACCGGCGGCTTCTGTCGCTGCCTCGTCTTTAAGAATCATCGGGGCAATTCGATCCTGACCAGAGTGCCCTGCCCCGGTTCCGAAACAAGTTTTAGTGATCCGCCGTGTGCTTCCACAAACTGCTTTGCAAGCGGCAATCCCAGACCCAGGGAAGCCTCGCTGTTTCGGTTTTCACCAACACGCCCAAACCGATCAAGTGCAGCCGTCTGCTCGGCCATGTTCATGCCCGGGCCATTGTCAGAAACGATGACCAAAGCCCGCTCATTGTCGCCTTCTGCGTGCAGAAGTATCCGTCCACCCTCCGGCGTATAGGTCAGGCTGTTCTCCAGCAAATGATCAAAAACCTGGCGCAACCGCTTCGCATCGCCATGCACCACGCCCACTGCCTGGTCGATCTCGATCGCAAAATCGATCTCTTTTGCCACAGCCGCGGGACGATGGTCGCGCGCCGCTTCGTTGAGCATAACCGCGATGTCCACGGCCTTGCGTTCCAACGGTAATTGTCCTGCGTCACTTTGTGTCAAATCGAGCACCTTGTCGACCAAGCTGCTCAGGCGCTCAGTGGAATCAAGGATCGCAGCAACATAGGCTCGGCCTTGCTCTTCCAGGCTTCCCCCGAAGCCTTGCTGCAGCATCTCTGCAAATCCACTGATCGACGTAAGCGGCGTGCGGAGCTCGTAACTCATGTTTGCGACAAAGCTCGACTTGACGCGGTTGGCCTCTTCGAGCGCATCAGCCCGCTCACGCAGGACGCTTTCAACCCTTCGGCTGTCCGAGATATCGAGCATTGTAAAAAGCGCGTTTCCATCAGGAAGCGGGACCGCCGCAAATTCGAAATGCCGCCCATTCTTTAGCGCAAGCCTGCCGCTCCTTTGCTGTCGCTCGACTGTCGCGGAACGAACCATTTCTCGAATCAGGGAGGCGCGTGACGGATTTGAAAGTCGCGATGATGCGGCCTCTGCAAGCGCATCGACATGAGGGTGCCCGGCGAGGAAATCTTCTTCAAAATCCCAAACCTGGCGGAACCGGCTGTTCCAGAGGTGCAGCCTCCCGTCAGATTCAAATACGCCAACGGCCTCGAACATATTGTCGAATGTGGCAGTGCGTACTCTAAGCAAGGTATCGCGCGCGCTTGCCAATTGAGCCTGTTCTGTCCTGTCCTCAAAAATCGCCAGCAGCCCACCGTCTGGCAGAGGCTGAGCCACAACCCGAAGGTGCGCTCCGTCAGGCAACAGCCAGTTTTCTTCTTGAACGCCGTCGTTTGCCGTGAACCACTCACGGTGTTCTGCTTTCCAGCCCGGGAAATCACGCGTTTCTGGAACTCTGTTGGCTTCCCGCATACGATCCAACAGGCGATCGAAATTGGGGCGTTCTGCCACCCATTCCTGTTTTAGCGCAAATTGCCGGACGAAGGGTTGATTGCAAAAAAGCAACGACCGGTCCGCGCCAAACTGGGCAACGCCAGCCGAGAGCCGATCAAGAGTGTCTCTCTGGGATGCGACGAACCGGCGGAAAGCGGCATTCGCACGTTCCACCTCTTCCACATCCATTGCAAATCCGGCCACCCCGGCATCGCCGAGGGGCACATCGACAATTCTCGCCGCGCGGCGCTCACCGCCCACGGTAATAGGCACAACACGTGTAACAGGCTGGTTGGTTTCCTTCGCCCGCTGGGGTGCAGCCAAAGGGCTGGCTTCCGTGCCTGCATCGACCAGTTCGAGGCCGCGAGCGATCACTTCAGCAGCGGATTCAGCTTCCACTGCACGGACATATGCATTGTTGACGAGGGCAATCCGCATGTCCGGCCCGCGATGCCACATGGGCATCGGTGCAGCTTCAATCAATCCGGACAGTCGATCAAACGCCAACTTCAGCCGTGCGCTTTCTTCGCCAAGCCTGCCAATTTCAGCTTGGCTTTCTGTTGCATCAAACCACCAAAGGATAACGGCGCCAGCAGAACCAAGGCGAATGGCAGCAGGGGCGCCGCGGACCAGCAGTGTCCTGGAGGAACCCTGAGCTCGGATCGCACGGGAGAAACTGCGCCCCGTTCTCTGCACCGCCGAAACATCACGCACCAGCGCCGCAGCATCGTCATCTGTAAGGCCGCAGTTGTGGCCAGCCAGGTCGGAAACGAAATTGGGAACCTTCGGCAATCCCAGCCAATCTGCCAGTCGTTCAGGCGCTTCGATGCGGCCATCGTTGCGGACCATCAAGGGAAGCGCTGGCGCTGATTCAAGCAGCGATGCCAGCCGATCCGCCTGGCTGGTCGAAAATTCCGCTCGCTTCCTGAGCTTTAATCCGGTCCAGACAGCCCAAACCGCAAGCCCAAGCCATACTGCCATCACGGCGCCAATGAGCACCCCCATGGTGTGCGTCAAAATCAGCATAGGCAAAGGCTCGCGAGCATATCCTCTCCCTTAGGCGCTGATACGCCTTTCTGGAAGGGCAAGCTCAGTAGCGATAGTGATCCGGCTTGAATGGTCCTTCGCGACCAACACCAATATAGGCTGCTTGTTTTTCGGTCAGCTTTGTGAGTTTCACGCCGAGCTTGTCCAGGTGCAGCGCGGCCACCTTTTCATCGAGATGTTTCGGCAGGACATAGACCTGATTCTGATACTCGGACGACTTTGTGAAAAGCTCAATCTGAGCCAGCACCTGGTTCGTAAAGCTCGACGACATGACGAATGACGGATGGCCGGTTGCGCAGCCAAGATTCACCAGACGTCCCTTGGCGAGCACGATGATCTGCTTCCCATCCGGAAATTCGACGAGATCGGTGCCAGGCTTCACTTCGGTCCACTTGTAGTTGGACAACGCTGCAATCTGAATTTCGCTGTCGAAGTGGCCAATGTTGCAGACAATGCTCATCGGCTTCATGGCAGCCATGTGCGCAGCTGTGATTACGTCGGCATTGCCTGTCGCGGTGCAGAAGATATCCGCACGCGTCACCGCGTCTTCCATCGTCACAACCTCAAAGCCTTCCATTGCGGCCTGCAGGGCGCAAATCGGATCAACTTCAGTGACCATCACGCGAGCGCCCCCGTTGCGCAGCGACTGCGCGGAACCCTTGCCCACGTCGCCAAAGCCAGCAACACAGGCAACCTTGCCGGCCAGCATCACGTCCGTTGCACGGCGAATCGCATCGACAAGCGATTCCTTGCAACCATAGAGATTGTCGAACTTGGATTTGGTGACGCTATCATTCACGTTGATCGCGGGGAAAGGCAGCTTCCCGTCCTTTGCGATCTGATAAAGGCGATGCACACCGGTGGTGGTTTCTTCTGAAACACCTTTGATGTGCGCGACAGACATGGTCAGATAGCCTGGCTTTGCCTTCAGAAACGCCTTGAGCGCCCGCTGGAATTCAACCTCTTCTTCGTTTCCGGGTTCCGGCAGGCTGTCTCCCGCTTCCACGCGGGCACCCCAAAGCGCGAACATCGTCGCATCGCCGCCGTCGTCGAGAATCATATTGGCAGTTTGGTCATGACCCCAGTCAAAGATCCGTCCGACATAATCCCAATAATCCGCAAGGCTTTCACCCTTGATGGCGAATACCGGGATACCTCGCGCGGCAATCGCGGCAGCGGCATGATCCTGGGTGGAGAAGATATTGCACGTCGCCCAGCGAACTTCCGCTCCAAGTTCAACCAAGGTCTCGATGAGCACGGCGGTCTGGATTGTCATGTGCAGCGAACCGGTTATCCGCGCGCCCTTCAAAGGCTTCGATGCACCATATTCCGCACGAAGAGCCATAAGGCCCGGCATTTCGGTTTCGGCAATGTTGATTTCCTTGCGCCCGAAATCGGCGAGGGAAAGGTCGGCAATCACATAGTCATTCGCAGCCACTTGCGGGTCTCCGGCTAGGGGTCAGATGACCAGCCCCGTAGCCGTGACTGTTCCGCAATGCAAATATAAAGATATCTTTATATGTTATCTGCGCGACGCAACGACAACGTTGCACCGGCTGCCCGTGAGCACAGGTTCGACATTCGCGGCTGTCGCAAGTCGAGCAAGCCCGGCGAGCGAACCGCTCTCTGATTGCGCAGCCGACAGGATTGACGACATGTCATCGCATGTGAGCCCCTCGGCGCCAGCTCCGTAGCGATTGGCAATCGAGGTTACGTAGCGGTCGTATCCATTAAGACCACCCTGATCGGCGAACTGACGCCGAAGCGTGTCGTTGACCTGCGTCAATGCGACGCGGCTTGAACGGACAAAATTGTTATATGCGGGCAGTATGCTAGGGTCTGAGGCCCGACAACGCAGCGCTGATACCATCAGCATCGTTTCCATATCACGGATCTTGGCAGCACTGATGGCAGTTTCCGTCCAGCATGCTGCTTGTGCCGAATTGGCCGGAACAGTCACTAAAATGGCTGCTGCCAAAGTCGATTTGATGAACTTGCCCATGACACTACCCCCTGGCTCGATTGGAGCCTGGAGCCTCTCACGAGGGACTGAGCAGAGTGTTAATTAAGATGGTTACCGCAAGCGTCTGCATAGAAAATTGGGGTGGTGCGACACATTCGTCGCACCACCACCCAATTCACTTAATAATAGGATCCTCGCAAACCGGACAGTCGAATGTCCTGAACTTGCCCGTAGCGAACGATGCAGGCGAATTTGCCCTTGTCATAGTCCCGGCCGTACCTATCGTAATTGTAGCCGTAGCGATCCCATACATTATAGTCTCGGGACTGGTAACGGCGACCAGCAACCACCAGGCGCCCGCGGACTTCGTATCCGCCACGAATACGATCAATAAGAGTTACGTCAGTGATCCGGGCCCGACCGTAGCGGCTGGCACTTTGCCCTGCAACGCGGACACATTGTTCAACAGCGGCCCGGCTGCCATAACCATTGCTGTAAAAGCCATCGTCATAACGGTCATAACCGCGATCTCTATTCCAGCGACCATCATATCCGCGACCATTGTCTGAGGCCGCAGAAGCAATGGCTGCAATTCCACCAATGATCAGCGCCCCGGCAATGACGTCACCCGCATCGATCCCGTCGCGACCACGGTAACGGCCATCGCCAGCTATAGCTGGACTGGCAGCAGCAACAGCTACTGCAGTTGCTGCTGCAAAAAGCGAAAGTTTACGAACAATGTGCATTTCAACCTCCATCGGGTCAGCGGTTCGAACTGCCGACCTTGATGGCCTTTTCGCATGAGGGGTCTGACGTGATGCTGAATTGCATCGTAGGCTCCCGTTCAGCTTGTTGAGTGCTTTGGCCTTGAAATTCTGCGAATCCGCTGTTAGGGGCGCGCAACGAACGGCGTGAAGCATTTCACGACGATCCCTTTGTTTTTGCCATTTGATGCGGACGTGAATTGTCACGTCCTTTCTGAATTGACCGGAGTGTGACGACTTTATGCAAATTATGGTTCGCGACAATAATGTCGATCAGGCGCTGCGCGCGCTCAAGAAGAAGCTGCAGCGCGAAGGCGTTTATCGCGAAATGAAACTGCGTCGCCACTATGAAAAGCCGTCGGAAAAGCGCGCGCGTGAAAAGGCAGCAGCTGTGCGCCGCGCCCGCAAAATGGATCGCAAGCGCGCTGAGCGCGACGGGGTTCGTTAAGACCTTTCCGGCAGGCGCAAACGTTTTGCGTCGATAGGGTTGCCCGATCACATAAGGCACCAGGGGGCTCAATGTCCGTCACTACTGTTCCGATCCCGCCCGTCGAAAAGGGCTCACTCGCCAAACTCTGGGGCGGCGTGGCCTTGGCTGTGCTGATCGCCGGCGGAGCAGCGTGGTGGGGCACTGAAAAGGCAGTCTCCGGAGCCTGCAATGCAAGCGCATTTGCGCCAGAAGGCAAAGGCGCGTCTGCTGTGGAGAAGACAAAGAGCGGCCTGCGATTCCAGGTCATACGCGCTGGAACTGGTCCGAAGCCCACTGAAGCGGATGTCGTTCTGGTCAGCTACAAGGGCACGCTTGCCACGGGCAAGGAATTTGATTCCAATCCGCGAGCTGCCTTCCCGGTTCAAGGTCTTGTGCCCGGATTCTCGGAAGCGCTGAAGAAGATGCAGCGTGGCGGAAGCTATAAACTGTGCATTCCGCCTGCGCTGGGTTATGGAACGCAAGCCAACGAACGCATTCCAGCAAACTCAACATTGCTCTTCGATGTCGACCTGATCGATTTCAAGAGCATGGCTGAAGTCCAGGCGATGCAGCAACAGGAGCAGATGCAGCAAGGCGCTCCGGGTGAATTGCCACCAGAAATGGTTCCCGGCCAGTAGCGTTTTTCGGAAGGCTCTGCCCCCTCCGCCAGATTTTCACCAACTATTCTGATTGGACAGGGTGCAGGCTCCTGCCGACCCGACCGGGCCGCAGGGCGGTGAACCATGTGAGCGGGTTCAGAAGCTGCGTTGTGCCATCTAGTGAGAACGTAATGAACTCGGCCCTTCCGCCAAGATTCTCCCATGGCACTGGCCCGCCAAGGCCGCGATCTTCGAGCGAGAAGCGGCTATCCGCAGAACGGTCTCGATTGTCTCCCATTAGGAATACGTGTCCCGCAGGGATCGTGATAGCGGCATAATCGTCCGAGTCATATTTGTAACCAAGGTCAATCGTGTCATAGCTTCTGCCATTGGGCAGCGTTTCCCTCACGATCGGCATCCGGCAATATTCCTTGCCATCCCGAGCGCGCATCTTGAGGCCGGGATAGTCTGTTTCGTTACACGTCGCGTTGGCATCGACCGGGATCAGATCGTAACGAACCGGGGCACGCTTGACCGGTACACCGTTCAGGATGACAGTTCCGTTGCGCACTTCAAGCCGATCACCCGGCAATCCGATGACCCGCTTGATATAATCTTCCTTCACACCCGGTGGGGCAGCAATGACAACATCCCCACGTTCCGGCATTTTGCCCCAGACCCTGCCCCGGATGAATGGCAACAAATGAAATGTCGGTGAGACAAATGACCATCCATAGGGGTATTTGGTCACCACCAATCGATCACCCACCAGCAATCCCGGCATCATTGATTCAGAAGGAATATAGAAGGGTTTGGCAACGAAACTGTGGAACCCAAGCACGGCCAGCACCAGCCAGAAGACACCTTTGGTTTCAGCCCACCAGTCAACTCCAGATTTTGCTCCAGTGGGCGCGGATTTGTTATCTGTCGCGGTATCCGTCACGTTCGTCACTGGCGTTCAATCTTTCAGGCTGGGTATTGCTTCAATGATCACAAAGGCTTGCGCCCATGGATGATCATCAGTGAGCGTAAGATGAATGAGTGCGGAATGGCCCTCGGGAATCATCGCGTCAAGCCTTGCGCGTGCGCCGCCCGTCAATGCGAGCGTCGGTGCACCTGAAGGCGCATTCACGACGCCGATGTCCTTCATATGCACGCCAGCCTTGAATCCGGTGCCAACTGCCTTTGAAAAGGCTTCCTTGGCGGCAAATCTCTTTGCGTATGTGCCTGCTTTGGTGAACGGGCGGCGCGCCGCCTTGGCGCGCTCGACGTCGGTAAAGACGCGCGCCTCAAAACGCTCGCCAAAGCGATCGAGCGAGCCCTGGATCCGGTCAATATTGCACAGGTCGGATCCCAGCCCAATGATCATCGCGCATCATCCATGAATGCGCGCATCTTGCTCACACTGGCTTCAAGACCACAGAAAATCGCTTCTCCGATCAGAAAATGACCGATGTTCAATTCGGCAATCTGCGGAATGGCCGCAATCGGCACGACATTGTCAAACGAAAGGCCGTGTCCTGCATGCGGTTCGATACCGTTCTTGAACGCCAGCGCGGCCGCATCGGCAATCCGACGCAGTTCCTCCACACGGGCTTTACCTTCCAGATGCGCATACCGGCCCGTATGGAATTCGACGACGGGTGCCTTGAGACGAATCGCTGCCTCGATCTGTGCGGGGTCCGGCTCTATGAACAAGCTGACCCGAATATTCGATGCGGTCAGCTTTTCGACAAATGGCAGCAGGTGATTGATCTGCCCGGCCGCATCAAGTCCGCCTTCAGTGGTACGTTCTTCGCGACGTTCGGGAACAATGCAGGCAGCACGCGGCCGATGCTTCAGAGCGATCTCGAGCATTTCCTCGGTTGCCGCCATTTCCAGATTAAGCGGAATCGTCAGTGCGGCCATCAACCGTTCGAGATCGTCATCGCGAATATGGCGGCGATCCTCGCGCAGATGAGCAGTTATACCGTCAGCGCCGCTCCGCGCGGCAATCAGCGCGGCTTTGACCGGATCGGGATGATCCCCGCCGCGCGCGTTCCGAATCGTCGCGACGTGGTCTATATTGACACCGAGGCGCAATCTCCCGCTCAAGCTGCCTCCTTCCGGCTTCCGGGCTTGATCGCCGGAATCGCAGCAAGTTCAGGTGGCAATGCATCTGCGGCGTATGTCGGGACTTCTAATCGGATGAGCGGAAAGAAAGGAACACCCAATTCTACCGAGCCATTTGACCTGTCGACCAGCGCACCTGCCGCTACGACTTTGCCGCCGGCAGCCTCGATCGCGGCGATTGCTTCACGCGATGACAGGCCTGTCGTCACGACGTCTTCCATCATCAGAACCCGCTGACCCGGCTTTAACCTGAAACCACGACGCAGTTCGAAAACGCCTTCCGGCCGCTCAACGAAAAGCGCTTCGACTCCAAGCGCCCGGCCCATTTCATGGCCAACAATCACTCCACCCATTGCAGGCGAAACCACGATGTCGATGCTATCGCGAATCTCCTTCGGCAACCTTGAAACGAGTTCGGAAGCGAGTCTCGAGGCGCGTGCCGGGTCGGCAAGTACCCGTGCGCATTGAAGATAACGCGGGCTGCGCAATCCTGAAGACAGGATGAAATGCCCTTCAAGCAGAGCCTCTGCAGCCCGGAATTCAGCCAAAATATCGTCGTTGTCCACCAGCGGAACCCTCGTATGAATTCCGCGCCCTGATAGGGATGCAGGCGAAGAGCCGCAAGCATGCTAAAAAAGTCGGCTTAGCGGCTTGAGGCTCTTGACGCCCGCGCGTATAGCCCGCCGCGAAGCGGTCTGCCGGATAGGGTCTCCCTCGCAATCCGGCTTTCATCTATTGGGGGTTCGGACGGAAAAGACATGTTGAAAATAAAGCCCTTTATCCTGGCGATCGGCTTGATGCTTGCGCCTTCATTCGCAACGGCACAAACTCCGGCAAGTACAGCACCCGCCCCTGTCGCGGCACCAGCAGCGTCGCCCGTGCAAGCCGCTCCTGCTGAAGCCAAGCCCGCCAAGGCGCCCGAAACCACTATCGGCACTTCAAAATCTGACCCTATGGTTGGGCAGCCTATTGAAGGCAGAATCGGGCTCCAACCCCAAGTGACGAAGCTGGGCGAGCAGGCCGCCAGGATGCATGACTATATCCTCGTTCCGGTCATGGCGATCATTTCGCTGCTGGTGCTAGGCCTGCTTTTGTATGTCATGGCGCGTTTCCGCCGCGCGGCAAACCCGGTTGCTTCGAAGACTTCCCACAATACGGTCATTGAAGTGGTTTGGACACTGGTGCCGGTTCTGGTCCTCGTCGGCATCGCGATTCCGTCGATCAGCCTGCTGGCCGCCCAGTTCAAGCCAGCGCCGGCCAATGCTGTCACGCTTAAGGCCATCGGCAATCAGTGGTTCTGGTCCTACGAATATCCAGACTATGGCGTAAGCTTTGACGCGAACATGTTGAGCGATGAAGATGCCAAGGCCAAGGGTGAACCGCGGCTTCTCGCGGTCGACAATCGTGTTGTCCTGCCCGTCAACACACCAATCAAACTCGTCACGACCGGGAATGACGTTATCCACAGCTGGGCTGTTCCCGCTTTCTGGATCAAGCTTGATACAGTGCCGGGCCGCCTGAACGAAACAACCTTCACCATTGACAAGAAGGGTGTCTATTACGGGCAATGCTCCGAACTTTGCGGCGATCGCCATGGTTTCATGCCGATTGGTGTCGAAGCCGTCAGCAAGGAAGATTTCGCAGCCTGGATTCGCGCGAAGGGTGGCAAAATGCCCGGCGATGCTGCTGCCCCGCCTGCTGCACCAACAACCGCTGAAGCTGGTGCACCTGCTGCTGCACCCAATGCCGCTCCCGCAGCGGCCAAGAATTGAGGGTCTGACCAATGACTGAAGCTGTCGCAACCGCCCACGCCTTTGAAGGGGCACATGACCATGATCATCATGACGCTGATCACAAGCCGGCCTTTTTTGCCCGCTGGTTCATGTCGACCAACCACAAGGATATCGGCACACTTTATCTGATCTTTGCGATTTTTGCCGGCATTATCGGCGGCGCGATTTCGGGCGTGATGCGTGCCGAACTTGCGCAGCCTGGCATTCAATACCTTGAAGCTGTCGCTGGCTTCATGGGTAGCGACAGCCCCTATCACATGTGGAATGCACTGATCACAGCCCATGGCCTGATCATGGTGTTCTTCATGGTCATGCCAGCCATGATTGGTGGCTTTGGCAACTGGTTCGTACCGATCATGATCGGTGCGCCGGACATGGCCTTCCCGCGCATGAACAACATCAGCTTCTGGTTGCTTGTGCCGTCTTTCCTCCTCCTCCTCGGTTCTGCTTTCGTTTCGGGCGGCACAGGCCCTGGCGCAGCGACGGGCTGGACGGTCTATGCGCCGCTCTCGACAAGCGGATCACCTGGACCTGCGGTCGACATGGCGATCTTTTCGCTTCACCTTGCCGGTGCTTCGTCGATTCTTGGGGCGATCAATTTCATCACCACGATCTTCAACATGCGCGCACCTGGCATGACGCTTCACAAGATGCCGCTGTTTGTGTGGTCGATCCTCGTGACCGCGTTCCTGCTTCTGCTTGCGCTTCCGGTTCTGGCCGCAGCAATCACGATGCTGCTGACGGATCGCAATTTCGGGACAACCTTTTTTGATGCGGCTGGTGGCGGGGATCCGGTTCTTTACCAGCATCTCTTCTGGTTCTTCGGTCATCCGGAAGTCTACATCATGATCCTCCCGGGCTTCGGCATCGTAAGTCAGGTGATCTCGACCTTCTCAAAGAAGCCGATTTTTGGATATTTGGGCATGGCCTATGCCATGGTCGCCATCGGTGTCGTGGGCTTCATCGTGTGGGCACACCACATGTTTACCGTTGGCCTCGATGTAAACACCAAGATGTATTTCACGGCCGCTACAATGGTCATTGCGGTGCCGACAGGTATCAAGATCTTCAGCTGGATCGCGACGATGTGGGGCGGTTCGCTGAGCTTCAAGACGCCAATGATGTGGTCACTCGGGTTCATCTTCATGTTCACTGTCGGTGGCGTGACCGGTGTTCTCCTCGCCAATGGCGGCATCGACAACTACATGCATGACACATATTATGTGGTCGCTCACTTCCACTATGTGCTCTCGCTGGGTGCTGTTTTCGCCCTGTTTGCTGGATTCACATACTGGTTCGGCAAGATGACGGGCCGCCAATTGTCCGAGCTTCTCGGCCAGCTTCACTTCTGGACATTCTTCATCGGTGTGAACGTCATGTTCTTCCCGCAGCATTTCCTTGGACTGCAAGGCATGCCACGGCGCATTCCCGACTATCCCGAAGCGCAGGCTTATTGGAACGGTGTGTCGTCCTTCGGCTACGTAATCATGGCCGTCGGCATGGTCTTCTTCTTCATCAATGTGGCCTATGCGTTCATTGCGGGCAAGAAGGCCGAAGGCAATTACTGGGGTGAAGGCGCAACCACTCTCGAATGGACGCTGCCAAGCCCGCCGCCGTTCCACCAGTTCGAGACATTGCCGAAAATCGACTGATGGCAAGCGTAGCACCAGCAACCGCGACGGTCCCGTTGCCGGCCGATTGGCGTGATTTCCTCGCGCTGACAAAGCCCAGGGTGATCTTTCTGGTCGTCTTTACGGGCCTGTGCGGTCTGTTGGCTGCACCCGTGGCAATGAACCCGGTTCTGGGATTTACGGCTGTCCTCTGCATCGCAATGGGTGCAGGCGCCGCTGGCGCCCTCAATCAATGGTATGAGTCAGACATTGACGCACTGATGAAGCGTACTGCGAGCCGCCCGATCCCGGCTGGACGCATGGACCGGCAATCGGCACTTCACTTCGGCGTGGGACTCGGCGCGTTTTCGGTGCTGCTCATATATTTGGCGACGAATATGCTTGCCGCCATCATTCTGGCCGTGTCGATCCTTTTTTATGTGCTGGTCTACACTGTTTGGCTGAAACGCAGGACGCCGCAGAACATTGTAATCGGCGGCGCTGCAGGGGCTTTCCCGCCTGTTATCGGCTGGGTGGCTGCCACGGGCCAGGTGAGTTTGCTGCCTATCTTGCTCTTCTCGCTTATCTTCCTTTGGACCCCACCCCATTTCTGGGCGCTGGCGCTGTTTATGGAGGCCGACTATGCCAAGGCCGGTGTTCCGATGCTGCCAGTTGTTGCTGGAGAGAAGAACACGCGCATCCAGATCTTCCTTTATACACTGCCGATGGTTGCAGTGGCATTGCTGCCTGTTGCTCTCCACTTGGCCGGCCTGATCTATGGTCTTGCAGCTGGCCTTGCCTCGCTCGTGTTTACGATTCTCGCGACACGAGTTGCATTCCGGCAATCCGTTGCTGGTGATGGCATGAAGCCTGAAAAGCAGCTTTTTGGATTCTCAATCCTGTATCTCTTCGGAGTTTTTGCGGCCCTTGCGGTCGACAGGCTGGTGCTCGCATGAATGAACAGGAAGTCCGCAAGCGCCAAAGGTCGCGTGCCCGGATCATGGGCATTCTCTTGTTAGCTCTTGTGGCGCTGATTTACGGCATCAGCATTGCCAAGATGGTTGTCGCATCATGACGCCGGTGCTGAGAACAGGCCTTTTGGCGCTTGGACTCGCCGCAGGCATGACGGGACTAGGTTATGCAAGTGTGCCGCTCTACCGTGCCTTCTGTCAGGCAACGGGCTTTGCAGGCACCACTCAGAAGGCGGAGGCTGCGCCCGGCGCTGTTGTTTCCGGCCAGCGCGTGTCAGTCCGCTTTGATGCGAACCATGCGCCTTCGCTGCCCTGGCTTTTCGCGCCTGAGAAGACGAACGAACCCGTGATTCTCGGTGAGCGAGAAATTGCCTTTTTCACGGCAAAGAATCTTTCTGACAAACCCATTACTGGCAGAGCGACGTTCAACGTCACGCCGTCCCAAGCCGGCAAATATTTCAACAAGATCCAATGCTTTTGCTTTACGGAGCAGACTCTTGCTCCCGGCAAGCAAGTCCGGATGCCGGTGATATTCTATGTTGACCCAAAAATTGCAGATGATCCTGACGCAAACGACATCGCGGAAATCACACTCAGTTACACATTCTATCCGGTAGACGAGGCGAAAAAGCCAAGCTAACGCGATCCACAAGCCTTCCGATTGGCCTTTTGAGGAAAGAGACGACCATGGCCGGTGCCAAGACCCACGATTATCATATTCTGCCCCCCAGCATTAATCCGCTGATCGGTGCGTTTTCTGCACTGGGACTGACGGGCGGCGGCGTGATGTGGATGCATCAGCAGCCTTATGGCGGCTGGGTATTTCTGCTTGGCCTCTTGGGCGTTGTGTACACATTCTTTGCCTGGTGGTCCGACGTCATCAAGGAAGCTCAC
This sequence comes from Aquisediminimonas profunda, assembly GCF_019443285.1. Lineage (GTDB taxonomy): Bacteria > Pseudomonadota > Alphaproteobacteria > Sphingomonadales > Sphingomonadaceae > Aquisediminimonas > Aquisediminimonas profunda. The sequence continues at coordinate 2,009,315 of NZ_CP080327.1, read as the reverse complement.
GCCGGAGATCATACGCCTGTCGTGTCGCTTCACCTGCGCTATGGGATGATCCTTTTCATCGCCTCCGAAGTCATGTTTTTCGTGGGATGGTTCTGGGCATGGTTCGATTTTTCGCTCTTTCCTGCGCATCTTCTGGTCACGGACGGATCGGTTGAAAACCAGCTTGGGCAAGCTGGTGCAATTGCCCAATGGCCACCAAAAGGCATTGAGGTCATTGATCCTTTCGGCTTTCCGCTCCTGAATACCCTGATCCTTCTGTGCTCCGGGACAACAGTGACTTGGGCCCATCACGCGCTGATCCATGGTGATCGGGAAGGCCTGAAGAAGGGCCTTTGGGCCACTATCCTGCTGGGCGCGATCTTCACGTCAATCCAAGCCTATGAATATATCCATGCACCTTTCGCGTTCAAAGGGCTGAACTATGGTGCAGCCTTCTTCATGGCGACCGGCTTCCACGGCTTTCACGTGCTGGTCGGGACGATTTTCCTGATCGTATGCCTTGTGCGTTCGTACAAGGGCCACTTTACACCCAAGCAGCATTTCGGGTTCGAGGCTGCGGCCTGGTACTGGCACTTTGTTGACGTCGTTTGGCTGTTCCTCTTCTGCGTTGTCTATGTTTGGGGCGGCTGGGGCGCACCGATACACGCTGGATAAGCTGGAATGACGGATCTGGCCCCTGATACGGCGCAAGCGGCTATCAGGGGTCTGTGTCCAAGATGCGGAACCCCTGGCCTGTTCCAGGGGATGGTCCGCTTTTCGCCCTGTTGCTTGAACTGTGGGCTCGACTTCGGTCAATTCAATGTTGGTGATGGCCCTGCGGCGTTCCTCATCATGATCGTGGGCGCGATTGTCACTATTCTGGCTGTCATTGTTCAGTTGCAGTTCGAACCGCCCTTCTGGGTTCATATCGTGCTTTGGGTTCCAACCACGCTTGCGCTGGTGCTGGGATTGCTCCGCCTTGCCAAGGGCGCACTCATCACCCTCGAATATCGCAACAGGGCGCGCGAAGGCAGACTCGTCGAATGAACCGTATTCCTGTGCTACCTACCCTGCTTGTCTGCGCCGCAATTGCCGTCATGATCAGATTGGGCTTGTGGCAATTGCAACGCGCTGATGAGAAGGCAGCTCTGCTGGTTCGCTATGAACAGGCTGAGACGCTCCCGGAAATGGCCTTCCCGCAATTTGCGGCAGATGACAGCCTCGTGTTTCGCCGCGCTGGTGGTGTTTGCCTCGAACCGCAGAAGCCAATCATCGAAGGCGGCCTCAATGCAAAGGGCGAGGCTGGCTGGCGCCACATCGTTGCCTGTCGCACGGGTACCGAAGGTCCCGGAATGACCGTCGATATTGGCTGGTCTAGCCGCTTCGACGAGATTGTTGCCTGGAAGGGCGGCCAGGTTCATGGCATCATTTCCCGCCAGCCAGACCACCGCAGCCTGATTGAAAAGGCGTTTCGCAAGGGGGCAGCCCCAGGGCTGATGTTGGTGCTGACAAATCCCGGCAAAGGCCTCGACCAGAGCGCACCGCCGTCGATCAAGGATGTCCCCAACAACCACCTTGCTTACGCAGTTCAATGGTTCGTCTTTGCAGCTGTTGCCGCAGTTATTTATGGGCTGGCGCTTTACCGGAGAAGGCGTTCCTGAACTTGCCCTTCCCCGCCCTGCCCGCTAGGGCGCGATTTCTATGGACTATGTGAGCACGAGGGGGAGCGCGCCGACGCTCGATTTCGAGGGCGTGACCTTGGCGGGGCTGGCGTCAGATGGTGGCCTCTATGTGCCCCAGCACTGGCCACACTTCAGTCACGCGGACATCGCCGCAATGCGTGGGCTGAGCTATATCGAAACGGCAGTGCGCGTCATGGCACCGTTTGTAGGCAGCAGCCTGACTGAAGACGAACTCCGCTCGCTTTGCGCTCAGGCCTATGGCCGCTTCTCACACGCTGCGGTCACGCCTCTTGCCCAACTGGATGAAACAAACTGGTTGCTTGAGCTCTTCCACGGCCCGACGCTGGCCTTCAAGGATGTGGCACTCCAGTTGCTCGGCCTGTTGTTCGAGAAGTTCCTTTCGACGCGCGAAACGGAATTGACGATCGTCGGCGCCACATCAGGCGACACTGGCTCCGCTGCAATCGATGCAGTTGCGGGGCGCGAGAAGATCAACATCTTCATGCTCCACCCGGAGGGCCGCGTCTCCGAAGTCCAGCGTCGGCAGATGACAACCGTCCTGGCGCCAAATGTGCACAACATTGCAATAAAAGGCAGCTTCGACGATGCACAGACAATCGTGAAGTCGCTTTTCAACGATCGCGAATTCTCTACGCGATTCAACTTGTCTGCTGTCAATTCCATCAATTGGGCGCGCCTAATGGCACAGGTCGTCTACTATTTTTATGCCGCAGTACGACTTGGGGCTCCTCAACAGTCGATTGCTTTCTCGGTCCCGACCGGCAATTTCGGTGATGTCTTTGCGGGCTATGTCGCCGCAAGGTGCGGACTGCCGGTTGAGCGTTTGATTGTCGCTACCAACGTCAACGACATTCTGCACCGCGCCCTGACCTCAGGCGACTATTCGGCCGGGTCCGTCACGCCAACGGCTACACCCAGCATGGATATTCAGGTCAGTTCCAACTTTGAGCGGCTGCTCTTTGATCTGGCAGGTCGGGATGGAAGTGCATTGGCAAAAATGATGACAGGGTTTGAAGCCTCCAAGGCGATGTCCATCCCTGCCGATATGCTGGCAGGCGCTCGGCCATTGTTCTCAAGCGCGCGCATTGACGCCAACGGAATGGCGCTCGCAATGCGGCGCGCGAGCGAAAAGTCAGGGGAGTTGATCGACCCGCATACTGCGATTGGCCTTGCAGCCGCCTATGCCAGCGACATTCCGGCTGAAGTTCCGATTGTCACATTGGCCACGGCACATCCCTCCAAATTCCGCGACGCAGTAGAACGCGCGACGGGCTCGAGGCCCTCGTTGCCGGCCAGAATTGGCAGTCTTTTCGAACGTGAGGAGCGCTGTGACACACTCCCGGCCACGACAGAGGCCGTTCGAGCCTATGTGTCTGACCGGGCAATCCCGACCGGCGCATGACGCCGATTACGCTCATTGGCGAACCCTGGTCCGATTACGGCCTGATTGACTCGGGGCATGGACGCAAGCTTGAGCGCTATGGCCGGTATCGTTTCATTCGTCCCGAAGCGCAGGCACTTTGGGCTCCGGCATCTCAAGATTGGAAAGCAGACGGTGAATTCATTCCCGGAGCGGACGAAGACGGCGGCGGCCGATGGCAGTTCAATTCGCCAGTTCCTCGCGACGGCTGGCCGCTGACTTGGAATGATGTCCGCTTTAGGGCGCAGGCGACCCCCTTTCGACACCTTGCATTTTTTCCGGATATGGCCCCCGTCTGGAGCTGGATGCGCCAAAAATTCGCTGGGCGCACAGAACCAGCAGCGCTCAATCTTTTTGGGTATACCGGAGTGGGCAGCCTTGCGCTTGCCAGCGCTGGTTCCGCTGTCACTCATGTCGATGCTTCAAAAAAGTCAGTCGAAGCTGCCAAAGGCAATGCCGTCCTCGCTGATCTTGCAGACACGCCAATACGCTGGATCGTTGACGACGCTGCAAAATTCGCAGCCCGCGAAGTGCGGCGAGGCAGGCGTTATGACGGCATCATCCTTGATCCTCCCAAATTCGGGCGAGGTCCGGAAGGCGAAGTCTGGCGGCTGGAGGAAGGACTGCCGGGATTGATCGGGGACTGCCGCAAGCTGCTGGATGCAGATTCGGCATTTCTCTTCCTCACCGTCTACGCCGTCCGGATGTCAGCCCTCGCCATTGGCGAACTATTGCGGCAAAATTGCGCTGATTTGGGCGGCACTGTTGAATGCGGAGAATTGGGCGTTCGCGAAGAAGCCCGCGGCCTTATCTTGCCAACCGCAATTTTTGCACGCTGGTCCCGGTAACTATTCGCGGGCAGCGCGGATGGCAGCGCCGGCCGCAAAGGGCGTTATGGCGACCGCCAGCATCGAGCAGGCTGCCAGAAGTTTCAGGGCGCTCCCGCCGAACGGGTCAAGCGACCCGGCACCGAAAATGAGCATTGGAACAGCCAAGGGAAGCATGAGAAGACCGGCCAGTGCCCCTGCCCCCCTTACCCCAGCTGTCAGCGCTGCAATGAGAACAGACAAGGCTGCAAGCCCTGGTGTACCAATCAGCAAGCCCATCTCAAGCCGGGTGAGTATGCTGCCATCCAGGCGCAGGAGCGCCGCGGCCGGAACCGCAGCAACCAGCAGTGGAGGCCCAAAACCAAGCCAATGACCTGCAAGTTTGGCAAGGATAATGCCTTCTTCTGAAACACCTCTAACAGCCAGCTGATCAAATACTCCCTGATCCATGTCCGGCGCAATCAGCCGGTCGATTGGTAGCAATGATGCCAACAAAGCGGCGATCCACAGCACCCCGCCTCCGGTTTTCGCAAGCAGGGGACCATCCGGCCCCACGCCAAAAGGATAGAGCGTTGCGACGAGAAGGAAAAAGATGACCGGAAGTGTGGCCCCGCCCCGTCCATAGGCAAGGCGCACATCGCGGAAGGCAAGCGTCAGGATTGTCCTCACCGCGCACCCTCCAGCCGAATCTCCTGCACCCGCTCGATACCGAGCGGCTGATGCGACGCTGCAAGGACTATCCCGCCGTGCGCACGATGGGTGGCGACCATTTTGGAGAGAGAATCGAGAGATGCCGAATCCAGCCCGTTCCCGGGCTCATCAAGGAGCCATATGTCGGCGCGACTTGCCAGAATGCGAGCCAAGGTCGCGCGCTTGCGTTGTCCGGTCGAAAGCATCCTGACGGGCACCTCGGCTAGATGGTCAAGCGAGACCAGTCCAAGGGCCTCTTCGATGTTGCCACCGTCCATCTTGGCCCAAAACCTTAGCGCCTCACCAAGTGGCAAATGCCGATCGAGCGCCAGCGACTCATCAGCCAATGCAACCCGGCCGACGCGCAGGATCGATCCGGAAGCAGGTTCGAGCAGACCCGATGCGAGCCGCAAAAGGCTCGACTTGCCCACGCCATTTGGCCCTGAAACCACCGCAGCATCGCCCGGTCCGAGCACAAACCCGAGAGACTCGAACAAAATCCGCCCGCCACGTCGGCAGGAGACATTGTCGAACTTGAGCTGGTCCTGCCCCGTCATCCCTTGTGCCATAGAGCCTGATCGGTTGAGGTGGAAGCGCTTCATGCCTACAACGGCAAGCAGGTCTGGCTCGAAGTCGCGAGTCGAGACAGTGGCCGACGACCGGAGGCATGGGCTTTGATCGAGCAACTTGATGAAAATGAACGTGCAGCCGCGCTTGATGCTCTTGCCGACTGGGATTTCGACGATGCGCGCGACGCGATCACCAGACGCTTCATTTTTCGCGATTTCTCAGCGGCCTTTGCTTTCATGACCCGTGTTGCCCTGCTTTCGGAACAGCAAGATCATCACCCTGAATGGAAAAACGTCTGGAACCGTGTCGATATTCTGCTGACTACCCACGATGCAGGGGGCCTGTCTGAGCGCGACGTCAAGCTTGCCAAGGCCATTGACGCGCTGATCGATTAATCGCCGCTGATCCAGTGTGCGCGGACAAACCAGCCCACGACGAGAATTGCGAGAAACAGGCAGACTCCCGTGACGCCCCAGAAGGCCCATGGTTGATGGGCGTAGGGAATACCGTCCACATTCATGCCCAGTAGACCGGTGATGAACGTCAGCGGCAGGAACACCAGTGCAACGATAGAGATCAGCAATGCGCGCGCATCCATCAGTTCGGAGCGACGGTCAGTCAGCTCCTCATGCATCAACATCGCCCGTTCGCGCACAGACTCCAACTCTTCTGCCATCCGGGCTGCACGGTCAGCTCCTTCGCGCAAATGTAGCCTGTCATCATCGTCCAGCCAGTCAAGTGGTGCCGAAGACAATTGAGCAAGGGCCTGCCTCTGCGGCGCAACGAACCTGCGAAAGGCGATGGCGCGCGCACGAACCCGGGTTACGTCCCGTCGCGTTGGGTGGATATTGGCAACCTCAACCTTAAGTTCGCAATCATCTAGCGCATCGCCGAGATTGGCGACGTCTGGATCCAGACCGTCGGTAATGGCGCTTGCAAACGCACTCAGTAAATCGCCGGGATCACTAATCCTTGCAGAAAGAAATTCGTCCATGACGGTGTCGAGTGCCAGAGGCGTGCGAAAGGTCACCAATATGACGCGCCCCGTCTCAGCCCAGAAGCGCAAAGAGACCAGAGCATCGGGATCATCTTCAGGCGTCTTGCCCAACCCGCGAAGGTTTATGATGACCCCCTGCCCGACAAGATCACTCCGCGGCCGGGTTTCCGCGGCCATCAACGCCGCACGCGCAATGTCGGGAATGTCCTTCTGCTCGGCAATCCAATCTGCCGCACCGGGGGCCCGCCCGTCGAGGACAAGCCAAACCAGTTCCGCATGTTCGAATTGGGCCACTCCTTCAAGGAACGGCAGCTCCTTCGGCTCCGCATCGGCCATGACAAAGGCACGCATCATAGATCGCCTCGCACAATCTGGACGGTCAAACCGGCGGGCAAGGGATCGGGCGGGACTTCTGCCAAGCTCCGCACGGCATCTGCGCGTCCGCGTGCAACGATCGCAGGAGCGACATTGGCTCCATGAACGATAACGTCCGCCTGGCCGAGCCAGCGTGCCTGCTGAAGGGTCAGCTCGTCGGGATCGTCACTCTTGACCGAGATAATTCTGAGGCCAATCGGTGGCGCGGCCTCTGGGCCTGCCAGCCATCCGCTCACGGCGCCAGCATCGATGCTTTTGAATGGATCGAGAGGCCCTGCACCATCGAGCGCTGCGTCAATCGCGCGCCGTCTAGCTGCCGGGTCCGGCCAACGCTTCCGAATTGAAGGTCGCGCCTGGAACAGGTCTTTGGCAAGTTGGCCAAGAGATTGCGGCAAAATTTGCTCCAGCCTCTGCCTGAGCGCTTTTGCAAGGCCCGCGGATGCCCCGCCTGTTCCAATCGCTATGAGCACCGGGTCACGATCCACAATCGCCGGAAGTGTGAAGTCGCATTGATCGGGGCGATCCGTTGCATTGATCAGCACACCGCGGGACCGGAGGCGGGCAATGGCATCGACCGCCTCAGCCTCATCATCGATCGCCACAATGGCGAGTACTGCATCTTCCTGCTCGCCAACAATCAAGGCGCCGGCTCGTTCAAGGAGCAGACGTTTGGACTGCGCAGCTTCGCCGTTGCCAAGCAGGATGACCGGCCTGTTCTTGAGCTTAACAAATATCGGCAGACTATGCATGGCCTCAGGGCTTGATCCGCCAAAGCATGAATGGCGAATTGGCTGGCAGTGGAACCGGTTCGAGCCAAGCCGGAATTTTCCCGGCTATCAGCTGCATGTAGAATCCTTTCGGCGCCTGTGATTTGTAGATTGTCGATTCCGACATGTTCGGACATATCAGCAGCAGGCTAGCGCCGTGCTTGCGCGCCGTTTTGCGGGCGTCTTCCGGAGTGCCGCGAAAGGCGTGCTGAATATCGAGAATTGCATCGCCGTTGCGATGATATGGGCCAGCAATCGCATCATGGTGCGTGATCGTGATCAGCCTCGGACCAAGATCGACAAAGGTCAGGACAGTTGCTTTGGGCAGCGCGCCGATAGGTCGCATCGAGGGAATCGTTGCGCAACTGGCATTGGCGCGATTGACGCGCTTCATTCCGGGCTTGGCAGCATCCGGATTGGGAAGCCTTCCTGCTACCAGCTGGACAGCTAGCCCGGACACCAAAAGGAAAGCGATAAACGTGCCAAAAACCCTGACGAAGATTGAAGAATGGTTCCTTGCGCGCACGAGGATGTTCCAGCCAATCGCTGTTGCCCCCGTAACGCTGAACAGAAGGGCCGAAGGTGCCGCACGTGTCTGCCAAAGAACCAGCAGGCCAGAACCAAGCGAGAGCAGGGCAATCGTCGCCCAAGCTGCACCTCGATCTTCCTTCCAATGCTTCCACAAGGCCCAGAAACTGCCGAAAAGTCCGATAACAAGCACGGACGTTGACAAAATGGTCGGCCAATTGCGCGTGTAGATTGGTTTGACTTCACTGATGTTGTTGAACCAGAGCCGCTCAAGTTCCGGCGAAATCTGTTCTGGACGGCCAACGCACTGTGGCCAGGCAACGGCGAAGAACACCGCAACCATGACACCTACCAAGGCAGTCAGTAAAAACCTCATCCCACGGTTTTCGACGCGCAATGATCCGATGAGGAATATCAGTGCTGATGCCAGCAACATCGAGGACAGCCATACCGGCGTCAACGCATCACAGCGCGCAACCCAATTGTCACGGGATGAAAAGACCAGAAATCCAAGCGTGACGCCGCCGCCAAGCGCAAGCCCATATCCGCGCATACGCGGCGATTGTTCCAGGGCGATGATCCAGCGAAGGGCGACACCTCCTCCCGCAATGGCCAGCCAGGGAAGAGTTTCAAGTCCGATCACAAGCGACAAGGCAGATGCAATGCCAATTGTCAGTCCACCCCGCAACGCTTGCGGATCTGCAAGTCCCGCCAAAACAAGTGTCAGCAATGCAAGCTGCCAGCCGTGGTGATCTATGCGCAGAGGCATGAACATGGTCATTGCTGTCACGAAGCACAGCATGATCCCTGCGGAGAGCAGGTATGCGCCTGGCGCGACCAGCCGTCGGGCAGTCAAACCCAGACCTGTCATCGCAACACCGAGCGGGATCAATGGCGCCAAGGCAACAGCGATCCTTTCGGCCACCAACGCGCCAAAAAACGGTTTGGTCAAAAGAATGATCCCGACGATCGGCAGATCGACAAAGTGCGACCAATGCATGTTCGCACCATGGGGCGGATCGAGCCGGTACTGGCGCAGATCATACCAGTCCTGCCCCTGCATCAGAGTCCGAACCTGCATGATCCGCATATTGTCATCGGTATCGCCAAGCGCGAACCAGTGAATGGCTTGCCAGCGCTCAAACAGGAAATATCCGCTTGCAACAATCCAGACGACGAACAGGATGGACTTCCAGTACCTTGCAAGAAAGTCCGATTTTTCAGCATTCATCGCCATTTGGCCCCTGAACCTTGTTTCTTTGGCAACCATGCGGCCTTAAAGCTCCTCCGACAAGTGGGAAGCATGGTGGCAGAATGAGCGAAGTGAACGAACGCAGCATCTTGATCGGCCAGATTTTCCGGTTCGTCCTCACCGGAGGCTTCCTTACAGTCTCGGTGGCGGCTGGCTACTGGGCCGTTACGGAATTTCTTCATGTCGCACCCATGACATCGATGACGCTCGTCTATCTGACATTCACTGGTATCGGATACCTGCTCCACTCACGATTTAGCTTCCGAGGCTACGGAGCACGTGATCGTGCACCTGTCCGCACAGCGCGTTTCTTCACGGTCAATACGATTGGTTTTGTTGCAAATCAGTTTTTCGTATGGTTTCTGACATCTTTTCTGGGTGGACCGTCTTGGTGGCCGGTCATTCCGGTTTGCCTTGTTACACCAATCCTCACCTTCTCGCTAAATCGTCGCTGGGTGTTCGGCTAATGGATCGGATCGTCTATGACCGCATGGCAGATCATGACAATCGCCATTGGTGGTACGTCGCGAGGCGCGACATACTTGCAGAGATCATCGGGCGGGAGATCAACCTCCCCGCCGACTCCCGTATTCTCGAAATCGGCTGCGGAACGGGCCATAATCTCGAGATGCTGGGCCGGTTTGGACAGGTCGACGCGATAGAAGTCGATGACGACGTGCGGCAGATTGCCGCCGAAAGATTGGGGCGTGCTGTATGGTCCTCGCCTCTACCCGAACTAGAGGGTGTTGAGCATGGACGATATGATCTGATCGCCATTCTTGATGTACTCGAGCATATAAATAAGGATCGGGAAGCCCTGCGGGGCATGGCTGCTTGCCTGAAACCTGGCGGGAAGATTCTGATAACGGTGCCCGCTTTCCCCTGGCTATGGAGCGCGCACGACATAGTGAACCACCACCACCGCCGTTACACCAAATCGACCTTGCGCGCAGCCGTTGCGGAGGCGGGCTTAACCCTTCATCGGCTCGACTGGTTTAATAGCATCCTATTTCCTCTGGCTGTATCCGCCCGCATGTGGGGTAAACTTAGGCGAAAAGATGATAGCGACGATGCTATGCCGCCAGCTCCCTTGAATGCACTGTTTCGTGCCCTTTTTGGGTTCGAACGTCACTTGATCGGGCGTGTACCGATGCCGCCGGGTGTGTCACTGCTCGCCATCGTCTCCGCCTGAGCGGCAACATGGCCTAGCCGACGTTGGCCGCCAGCCTCGCCTGCGATGTCGGATACGATGTAGAGGGGGCGGCGCTTTGCTTCCATGTACAGGCGGCCGAGATATTCGCCGATCATTCCAAGTACGAACATCTGCACAGAACCCAGAACGACAACGACCAGCATCAATGACGTCCAGCCCTCAATGGCCCGACCCGAAAGCCAACCATAGCCCACATAAAAGAGAAGGAGCAGCGAAGCGGCGGCCAACCCCAATCCCATATGCGTTGCAAAGCGCAGTGGGGCCGTGGAAAAACCCGTCACAGCATCCAAGGCGAAACGAACCATTTTCCCCAGGGGATATTTGGTTTCGCCAACAAGTCGCTCCGCTCGGTCATAGCTGAAAGGCACCTGCTTGAATCCGATCCAGGCAACCATGCCGCGCACGAAACGCGCCTGTTCGGGAAGTGCGAGCAAGGCATCAAGCGCACGGCGGCTCATCAACCGGAAGTCTCCGGTATCAACGGGAATCATCGTGTCCGTAACACTTGCCAGGATCCGGTAAAAGATCGCAGCAGTCGTCTTCTTGAAAAGTGTCTCGCCTTCCCGTCTGCGGCGAACTGCATAGACGACGTCAGCGTTTTCAGCCGTCATCACGCCCATCATATCCGAAAGCAATTCCGGCGGGTCCTGGAGATCGGCATCGATGATCAATATGGCTTCGCCCGAGCACAAGTCCAACCCGGCCGTAAGCGCGAGCTGGTGGCCATGATTGCGTGAAAGATTGATCGCAAGAACATGAGGGTCTCTTTCAGCCAGCGCCTGCATCACGCTCCAGCTGCGATCCCTGGATCCATCATTTATAAGAACAATCTCATAGGCGTTTCCAACAGCAAGCTTGGCGGCAGCAGCCACGCGGCTGTGCAGTTGCTCGAGGCATGCTTCCTCATTGTAGCACGGTATGACGATCGAAAGCCGATTCAAACGCATCGATAAACTCCCGCCCTCACGAATGAACCGCTCCCACGGCACCAGCTTTCCGATAAAGTACGGATGATCCGTCCTGCCATATTGGTTCATAGCCTTTCATCAGAGCGCGATCGTAATTCGGCGCGTTGATCAACCATACATAGTCGTATGCCTCGCGAGGAAACCTCCGCAGCGCGTCGTCAAGTCGAAGCCAATATTCTCCCTGGCACTTGTTGGGAGTAACGATCTGCATCGGATCCGCATTGAACGGTGCTCCGGCAGAATAACGAACGCGCAGCAACTGCGCTCCCGGCATTTGCCATTGATCGTTGGCAAAGGCCCTTTTTCTGACCAAAGCCAGAGAAGGCAAGTGCTCCATCCTGCTCTGGGCCCAAGGCTGGGCACAGAGATTCTGGCCGACGAATGAGACGAGCCGCGCGTGGACTGGAATATGTTCAATCGCCGCCAATTGCCGGTCAAAGTCTCTGTCATAAAGCCAGAAGCTGGCCGTTGTTGCGGTCGTACGGACGAAGAAGAACCCAAACGAGGCAAGCGCAATCAAACCAACACGACGACGATCAAGGTCCATTGGCGGTCGAAGAGCGATAAGAGCTATCGCCAGCATGAAGGGTGTCAGCCTCATATCGGCATATGCGGAGCCAAAGACGATCCTTGGCATGAGCAGGTAAGCCAAAAGCAGGAACAGCGCCGAATAACCCAGCACGGGTGAAAAAGCTGTTCTGGGCTTGCGCAGCGCCCAGACAATGACTCCGAGGAGCAGGAAAAGAGACCCAATATCGAAGGACCCCCATCTATCCCGCAGCGTCACCAAGAAATACTGATATTTCGCGGACCAGTTGAACATGTCAGCCGTCTGGCCGCCAACCTGACCCGAGCGCCAGCCGAGCATCAGGAATATGGGCGGCACAAGTGGAAGGCAGGCAATTCCGGCTCGTAGCAAACTCTGATGCCACCGGTATCCCTTGTCGAGATGCCTGATAAACTCGGACGCGAATGCAACCAGACTCAGCGCGCCCCAGCCGTAGGTGTGGGTGACCCAGATCAGCATCGATAACGGCACAAAAACAATGCCGCGCAAGCGCTGCTTGTGCATATTGCCCATCTTCAGCCACAGCCAGAATCCCAAAAACCCGAACGCCATCGAAAGCGCGAAATTGACAAAACCGAACTGGAACGGAAATCCATATGCCAGCGGAAGTGCAAGTGCGGCGGTCGGAGGCAGACGGCCATGCACTTCTTTCGCGACCAACAGGAAGCTTGCCGCAGTAAGTGCCGGGATCGCACAAATGATTATCTTGACTGCAAGCTCGAGGCCGAACAGCTTTGAAAGCGGGATAACCAGAAGGTCGACCCCGAGGTTCCCGATTAGCTGCCAGTTGAAGCTGTAGAACTGGCGAAGTACTGCGTCCGAGCCGATTTCAAGCTCGACCCTGTAATGGCCCATATGCGCAGGCAAATCGGTCAGCGGCGCTACGTCTGGCTTTAGAAGTGGAACTATCGAGAGTACAACTAGCGCCGCAAGATAGACTCGCGTTTCCCACCAGTGCGTCCTCTCCTCTGGCATAATCAGCCTTGTCCCCGCCGACCAAGCAAGCGCAGTCGCAACGCATTGAGCTTTATGAATCCGGCAGCATCGCGCTGGTCATAGGCGCCTGCATCGTCTTCAAAGGTGACGATCTTTTCAGAATAGAGCGAATTGGGAGACTTTCGCCCGATCACGTTCACGCTGCCCTTGTAGAGCTTTAGCCTGACAGTGCCCGAAACCCTTGTCTGAGAATGATCGATCGCCGCCTGAAGCATCTCGCGCTCCGGGGAAAACCAGAAGCCATTGTAGATCAGTTCTGCGTATCGCGGCGCAAGTTCATCCTTGAGGTGGCCTGCACCGCGATCAAGCGTAATTTGCTCGATGCCACGGTGAGCCATATGGAGGATCGTGCCGCCGGGTGTTTCATACATCCCGCGAGATTTCATGCCGACAAAGCGATTTTCAACGAGGTCGAGCCGCCCGATCCCGTGAGTCCGGCCATAGTCATTGAGCTTGGCGAGCAGGGTTGCAGGGGACAAACCTTCACCATTGATCGCCACGGCATCGCCGCGTTCGAAATCGACCGTGATGATTTCGGGCGTATCCGGCGCATCTTCCGGGTTGTTCGTACGCGAATAGACATAGTCGGGCACCTCCTCCCACGGATCTTCGAGCACCTTGCCCTCGGACGATGTGTGGAGAAGGTTTGCGTCCGTCGAGAATGGGCTCTCGCCGCGCTTGTCCTTCGGCACCGGAATCTGGTGCTTTTCGGCAAATTCGATCAGAGCCGTGCGGCTCGTCAGCTCCCATTCCCGCCACGGTGCAATCACCTTGATGTCCGGGTTCAAGCCATAATACCCAAGTTCAAACCGGACCTGGTCATTGCCCTTGCCAGTCGCGCCATGGCTGACAGCATCGGCGCCGACCAACTTGGCGATCTCGATCTGGCGCTTGGCAATCAGCGGCCGGGCGATCGACGTTCCAAGCAGGTATAGTCCTTCATAAAGGGCATTTGCACGCATCATCGGGAAAACGAAGTCGCGTGTGAACTCCTCGCGCAGATCTTCGATGAAGATATGCTCTTCCTTCACGCCCGACAGCCGCGCCTTTTGCCGCGCCGGCTCAATCTCTTCGCCCTGTCCAAGGTCAGCTGTGAAGGTCACAACCTCGCATTGATAAGTCTGCTGCAGCCATTTGAGAATGACGCTCGTATCAAGGCCACCCGAATAGGCGAGGACAACGCGATTGATCTTTTCGGTCATGGCATCCCAAATCTGAAAGGCTGTTTAGCGGCTGTGCGCCTAGGCCATCGGCGGGCGCAGATCAACAGTTCGCGCAGGTTGATGAAATCATTCAGCTCGCAGAAAGGATGGCTGCCCCATCGTGTGAAGAGGGATGACACAAGGAGCGCACATATGACACGAATGATGTTGCTGGCGACCGTCTTTGGCGCGGCGATTGGCATCCCGGCACTGGCCGAGGGTGCACACGAAATGCACGAACACATGTCCGGGTCGATGACCCGAAGCAGTGTTGAGACAATGGTCAAGGAACATTTTGCAAAGGTTGATACCAACGGTGACGGTTATATCGACAAGGCTGAAGCCGATGCTGCACGCGAAAAGATGATGGCGGACATGCGTGACCGCCATTTCAAGATGATGGACACAAATGGCGACGGATCCATCAGTCGCGCAGAATTTGACGCTGAGTCAAAGATGATGGCCATGCATGGGGATATGCCAGCACCACCACCTGCACCCAATGCGCCCAACGCGCCACCTGCTCCGCCGCCGCCAATGATGATGCATGGCGGCGGGATGGCCATGATGGGCGGTCATGATGACATGATGAGGATGCGGCATGGCGGTGACATGTTTGAACGCGCCGATGCAAACAAGGATGGCCGCGTGTCCCTTGCCGAGGCTCTGGCAAAGCCCTTGGCCCATTTCGACAAGGTCGATACCAACAAGGATGGCAAGATTTCGCCCGAGGAACGCAAGGCGGCGCATGAAAAGATGCGCGCAGAGTGGCATTCCAAACACGGCTGACAGGACAACCGCAGGTCCGTGATCCTTTCAATCCTCGAAGGGATCGCGGACCAGAATTGTATCGTCGCGTTGCGGTGACGTCGAAACCAGAGTCACCGGACACTGGATCAATTCCTCGATCCGACGAATATATTTGATTGCCTGCGCCGGAAGCTGTGCCCAGCTTCTCGCGCCTGCCGTCGTCTCGCTCCAGCCCTCGACGGATTCGTAGATCGGCTCGACCCGCGCCTGATCGGCAGCATGAGGAGGCAGGTAATCATAGTGCCTGCCGTCGAGCGTATATCCCACGCAGATCTTGATCTCTTCGAGCCCGTCGAGAATGTCGAGCTTGGTCAGTGCAATGCCGGTGATGCCGCTGACGGCGGCGGACTGACGCACAAGCACGGCATCGAACCAGCCGCAACGCCGCTTACGTCCTGTCACGACCCCGAATTCATGGCCGCGAGTGCCAAGGAACTCGCCAATCTCATTGTCTTGCTCAGTCGGGAACGGACCAGAGCCGACCCGCGTCGTGTAGGCTTTGACAATGCCAAGCACGAACCCGACGCCACCGGGCCCGAGACCAGAACCGCTGGATGCCGTTCCGGCCACAGTGTTGGAGGAGGTGACAAACGGATATGTGCCGTGATCGACGTCAAGCAGCATGCCCTGCGCGCCTTCGAACAGGATGCGCTTGCCCGCGCGGCGCGCTTCGCCAAGCGAATGCCAGACGGGCTTCGCGTACGGCAGAATGTGGGGCGCGATCTCGGCGAGGTCATTCTTCAGGCGCACGCGATCGATAGGAGGCTGATCGAACCCCGCGCGAAGCGCATCATGATGCGCGCAGAGTCGATCGATCTGCGGGTCGAGATCATCGAGATGGGCGAGATCACAGACGCGAATTGCCCGCCTGCCAACCTTGTCTTCATAGGCCGGGCCAATGCCGCGGCGCGTCGTGCCGATCTTGAATTCGCTCGCGTCTTCGCGAAGACCGTCAAGATCCCGGTGAAACGGCAGGATCAGCGGACAGTTTTCCGCGATGTGGAGGTTGTCAGGCGTGATTGTGACGCCCTGCCCGGCCAGCTTCGCCACTTCGTCGCGGAAGTGCCAGGGATCGAGAACAACGCCGTTGCCGATGACCGACAGTGTCCCGCGCACGATCCCGGACGGTAGCAGCGAGAGCTTGTATGTCTGGTTGCCAACAACAAGGGTGTGCCCGGCATTGTGGCCGCCCTGAAAACGCACGACCACATCGGCCCGCTCGGCAAGCCAATCGACGATCTTGCCCTTGCCTTCATCGCCCCATTGCGCGCCAATGACGGTGACATTTGCCACTTTTCTGCTCCAGTTCCGAAGGGATTCGCGCGGATGCCCGTATTGGCTATTGGACCCAAGGTCCACCCGTATGCGTCAAACAAGGTGTCGATCATGAAAAAACTTCTCGTTGCGAGCATTCTAGGTGCGAGCATTTTCCTGTCTGCGCGACTGCCCGCCCAGCTCGAACCAGCATGCCGCATTGAAATTGCCAAACTTTGCGGCATGACGCGTGATCGCAGTGCAATCCGCACATGCTTGCAGGAGAAGTATCAATCCCTGTCGAAGCCCTGTCTCCAATCGTTGCTCGAGATGCGACACGAAAGACAACCGCAGGCCATCGCTGAGTCCGGCGGTTCCACCTATGCCTATGGCAGCGCCGACAAGCAGGCGTTCGATTTCTATCCGGCATCATTGGGCGGACATCCGGCCCTGGTCGTTTTCATTCACGGCGGAGGCTGGTCGATCGGCGACAAGACAATGGGTACCCGGAACAAGGCCAGTCATTTCAATTCTGAAGGCTATGCCTTTGCCTCGCTGAACTACCGCCTGGTTCCCGAAACCGATCCAGGCGGCCAGGCAGCCGATATTGCAGCTGCGCTTGCCGCCCTGCGGGCCAAAGCAGACAAGCTTGGTTTTGATCCCGACAAGATTTTCCTGATGGGCCACAGCGCAGGTGCTCATCTCGCCGCGCTTGTTTCCACCGATTCCCGATATCTGGAGTCAGCCGGTGTCCCTATGGCGGCCATTCGCGGCACAATCTTGCTCGACGGCGCAGGTTATGACGTACCCCGTCAGATGGCGCATGCCGGCCCGATGCTCGGCAAGATGTATCGTGATGCCTTTACAACCGACAGGGACACGCAAGAACGGCTATCGCCACTGACGCATGCCGCAACGCCAAACGTTGCAAACTGGTTGATTCTTTTCGATGAAGCTCGCGCAGACTCGGGAAGTCAGTCCATTGCCTTGGCCGACGCACTCAAACGGGCCGGAAGTGTCGTCAGCGCGACTCCTGTGAGCGACACAAGCCATATGAAGCTGAACCGCGACCTGGGGGTGAATGGCGATGCTGCCACCCGCCTCGTCGATGCGTTCATCGAAAAGGTCCTATAGGGCGCGCGGCTCGCCGGATTCCAAGCGATGCGTGCAATCCAGGGCGACAGCATCACACATTGGACAAATGGCAGCCACGGTCACCCAACCCTGACGGCGAAGGTCTGCCGCGATCTCAGGCGATGATCCAAGCGGAATGAAGACCCGTCGCGCTTTCGCTTGCATGAGCCCTGCGTCAACAAGTGGATCGAGGAAGAGCGAAAAGCCGACAGCTGCTTCTTCCCGACCGTCAGCGTGCAGGATTGTATAGCTTCCGCCACGCCCGGCTTCTCCCGCAAGCCCCTCGGCGAAGAGTGAAAAGCCGATCCAGCTCTGATATTCGAAGCCATGCCGTTCGGTTGGATCGAGTGTCACGCGGACACCGTCTCCGACTGCCGCAGCAATGGTTTCGAGCGCGGTTAGTCGCTTCTCAAGATCCGGCCCAAGACCCATGGCCCGCAATGTCGCAATCGCGGAATCAACGGGACCAGCCGCACTCACAAGCGGCAGGAATGCTGAGCCTCCGGCTAAAGATAGGCTCCCGACATCCTTGGCATCCAGAGCAGCCTTTACAGGCTCGAGTTTTCCCGAATCGATCGGCAATGGACCAGCCGCGAGGATGTCGACCAGGTCGGGCAAGGTCAGATCGAGGGTGATCGACTTTACCCCGCACGCCTGGAGCGCTTCGATCGCGATACTGATCACTTCAACGACAGCTGCGACAGAATCGGAGCCGACAAGTTCAGCGCCCGCCTGGATAAGTTCCCGCTCGGGGCGCAGCTGGGTGGCCTTCAGCTTGAGAACGGGGCCGCCATAGCTGATCCGCAGCGGCCGTGCTGCACCAGCCAGACGCGTGGTCGCAATACGACCGACTTGTGCGGTGATGTCTGGTCGAAATGCCAGTGTCTGCTGCGACACGGGATCGACGAAGCGCAAAAGATCTTTCGAACGCGCCGACTTCAGCCGCCCAACCAGTTCCTCTTCGAACTCCACGAGCGGAGGGGCGACACGGCCGTAGCCATGCGAGGCCACGCAATCGAGCACAGCGCGCAATATCGAAGCCGCCGCCTCTGCCTCGGGTGGCAGGCGGTCACGCAATCCTTCTGGCAGCAATCCGTTGATCATGGCGCGGGCTGTTAGCCTGCCCGCGTCCAATTGGCCAGATCAGTATTTTTCGAGCTGGACCATCATCTTGCGATAACCGTTCACGAAGCTCTGCGCGACACGAACGGGTTCTTCGAGCACATTGACGCGCATACGCCGCTTGGCCATTTCCTCGAGAAGGATCGTGATTTGCAACTCTGCAAGCCGCGCACCGACGCAGCGGTGGATGCCGTAGCCGAAAGAAAGATGGCGGCGCGCATTTTCCCGCTTGATGTCAAGCTTGTCAGCATCAGGGAAAATGCTCTCGTCCCGGTTTGCCGAAATATACCACATAATGATTTTCTGGCCGGCCTTGATCGTTTGGCCTTCCAGTTCCGTGTCGGAAAGAGCGGTCCGGCGCATGTGCGCGAGCGGGGTCTGCCAGCGAATGATTTCGCTGACCGCATTGGGAATGAGAGAGGGATCAGCCTCCAACATTGCGCGCTGCTCCGGGAATTTGTTGAGCGAATAGGCCAGCCCCGACATGGTGTTGCGGGTTGTGTCGTTTCCGCCCACAATCAACAGGACAAGATTTCCCATGAATTCACCCATGCTCATGTCTTTCATGGCTTCGGAGTGAATCATCATCGAAATCAGATCAGGTGTCGGCTCCTTGTCCACACGTTCGTCCCATAACTTCTTGAAATACCCGCCCATTTCATAGAGCTTTTCAAGTCTCTGGTCGCGTTTTGCCGGGTCTTTCACAATTTCGATGTCGCCCGCCCAATCAGACCATTCGGTCAGTTTGCGACGGTCTGCCCAAGGAAAATCGAACAAGACGGCAAGCATCCCTGTCGTCAGTTCAATTGAAACTCGGTCCACCCAATCGAAGGGCTGATCCCAAGGGAGCCCATCCAGTGTTTCTGCGGTGCGCTGACGAATTTCATCGCTCATGCGCACCATTTCGCTCGGCGTGAAGGCTGGCGATACAACGCGGCGCTGCTCAGTGTGTTTTGGCCGATCCATCGCAATGAACATCGGCATTTCAATCTTGGGATCCTCGAATTGGTCACGATCCGCAATCGTGATGCCGCCATATTCCCAGGAAGAGGAATAAATGTCCGGCAGCGCTTCTACATGCTGGATCGCCTTGTAGGAGGAGACAGACCAATATGGCCCGAATTCGCTGTTCGCACACCAATAAACGGGGGCCTCCGCGCGCAAGCGACGAAACGGCTCCTGCCATTTGTGTTCGGTATAAAGTTCGGCCCGGCTGACATCGAGCGGATCGACTTCGTTGCTCTCAAGCTTGTATGCCGTTGCCATCAGAATGCTCCTCTCATTCCTTTTCGGAATCGGTTGCACTTTGCCACTATTTACATCCATGTCAATGGGAATTCATCCCGCAGAGCTACCGCCTCGTCAATATGAGGCCCAGCGCCTTGAATGGTCCGACACCCGATTTGAGCACACCATAGCGGAAAAAATGGGCACCAAGCGCAATGGTAATGCCCACCCACAGCGTTTGCCAGGCAAGAGCCAGTATATGGGGCCACAGTGTCGCGTCCGTCGCCCCGCGAGCAGCCATGGCAAAGGGTGAGCTGAAAGGAAAAACCTCAGCGAATCGGGCAACGCTGCTGGCAGGATTTCCAGCTGCTGCCATAGACACGCCAAACATGATGAGCTGGAATAAGGTGATCGGCAGCGAGAGCATCTGGATTTCGCGCATGGTGGAAGCCTGCGCCCCGACGCCCAGGAAAATGGCGCCCAAAAGCATGAATGCCATTGCGAAATAACAGCCCGCAAGTGCAATGAAGATGGGTGTTCCGATCACAGGCGCAAAGCTCCCAAGCCCCGCGCTCGCGGGCAGAATTCCTATACCCAACGCCGCGAGGCCGCCCCAGAATGCAACGAAAACCAGCGCTATTCCGAACAGGCCCATCAGCTTGCCAAAGAACACAGCCTCGAGCGGAACCGACGCCGCGAGGATCTCGATGACCTTGTTCGATTTCTCCTCCGCCAGCGTTCCAACTGCCTGGCTGGCCAGCATGATCGTCAACATGAACATGATCACGACTGTGCCGCTGCCCGTGCTTTGCTGGCGGGAACGCGTCGGCACGGTTTTCTGGACTGCCCTCATTTGAGGCACACTGAACTGGGCACCAGCCGGCCTTCCAAGCTCCGCGTTCCGCAACGCCTCTTCCGCAAGAAGCGCGAGATATCGGCCATCGTCTGCTTCACCGGCCACATAGGCAATCACAGGGCGTTCAAGCGGTCCGCGCATCACGGCCGTCGCGTCCACCGTCTTGTCGGCCAGCAAACGGGCTTGCTGAACCTCTGGATCGGCCAGGGGTGGGACAAAATGCACAGCCGGAGGGCCTCCTTCACGGCCATAAAGCCGGGATCTCAGCACATCGTCTTCCAGCGTCAGGCGCTTTGTGTCTGCTGACGAAGCAATGACGATCATCTGGCGCGAATCGTGCTGCCCCTTCGCCAGATAGGCGCCACCGATACCGCTGGCGATGCTCACACCAAGCATGAGGAATGGCGCAAGCAGGAACAGCAGGAACGTGGGCGTTGCGACAACCGCCATGAAATCGCGGCGGGCAATGATGAGGGCGTTGCTGAGCAGATGCTTCATGCGACGGCCTCCGCCTCTTCGGCTTTCAACGCGCCGACGATCCGTACAAAGGCATCGTGCAGTCCAGGCCGCTCGATCGAAAGTCCGGCAATACCATGCCCAGCCTTGACCAATTCGGTCACCAGGCGCTCCGCACCTCCTTCCGGGACCGTAAAGCGCCACGCATTGCCAATTCGCTCGGCGTCGGCGGGCAGCAGCGCGCCAACCTTGTCTTCGCCCGAGCAGGGCACATATTGCGCTTTCATCGGTAGCATGGTCCGAGCCTCGTCCACGGTGCCTTCAAAGCGGACCTTGCCCCCTGCTATGATCGAAATGCGATCACAGATGCGCTGGGCATGCCCCATGACATGGGTCGAAAACAGGATCGTCGCGCCGCGATCCCGCTCAGCAAGGATAAGCCGTTCGAGCAATTCCTGGTTTACCGGGTCGAGACCGGAAAATGGTTCATCAAGAACGATGAGGTCGGGCTTGTGGATGAGAGAGCCGAGCAATTGAACCAGCTGTGCCATCCCTTTTGAAAGTTTCCTGATCTTGCCATGTGCCGCATGTCCAAGGCCTGCCGCTTCGAGCGCTGCATCTGCTCGCTTGCGTCCCTCGGCCCAATCAAGGCCCCGCAGCGCCCCCATGAAGGCAATTGCTTCGCGCGCCTTCATCGAGGGATAGAGACCTCGTTCTTCGGGCAGATAGCCGACACGCTGGCTCACATTGCGCGGGCTGGATTCCCCAAGGATGCGCCGTTCGCCCTTGTCCGGATCGATGATTCCGAGCAGCATCCTGAGCGTTGTCGTCTTGCCGGCCCCATTTGGCCCCAACACGCCGTAGATTGCGCCCTTGGGCACACTCAGGCTTACGCCTTTTACGGCTTCGAACTTGCCGAAACTCTTGACCAGTCCCGACGCCCAAACAGGACGATCATCAGCCAACGACAATTCGAACCTCCACAAATGCTGCTCGCGTGGTAGCGTGTGCACATGTTTCCTGACAAGAAGTCACTGAAGATCGCGTTAAGGGCAGAAGCCGAACGGCTGGGCTTCGTCGCCTTTGGCGTGGCGAAGGCTGACGCTGATTACTCAGCAGCACTGTCGCAATGGCTTGAAAGCGGTGCTGCGGGAGAGATGGACTGGATGGCCGCGCGTGCGGACCAGCGCGCCAGCCCGCGAGCGCTCTGGCCAGGGGCGCGAAGCATCATTGCCCTCGGGATGAGCTATGCACCGGCCACGGACCCGCTGGCACTTGCAAGCTCAAGGGCACGAGGACGGATTTCTGTCTATGCGCAGGGCAAGGACTATCATGACATCGTCAAGAAGGCACTGAAGGCGCTAGCTCGATGGCTTGTTGCGGAGACGGGCGCAGAGGTGAAGGTCTTTGTCGATACCGCCCCCGTCATGGAAAAGCCGCTGGCAAGCGCCGCAGGCCTTGGCTGGCAAGGCAAGCACAGCAACATGGTGAGTTCAGATCATGGAAGCTGGCTTTTCCTCGGCTCAATCTTCACTACGCTGGAACTGGAACCGGACGCGCCGCATGGCGATCAGTGTGGAAGTTGCACGGCCTGCCAGACGGCATGCCCGACTAACGCCTTCCCCAAGCCCTATACGCTCGACGCCCGGCGCTGCATTTCCTACCTGACGATTGAGCATAAGGGCCCAATTCCGAACGAATTCCGCCGCGCAATCGGCAACCGAATCTATGGCTGCGACGATTGCCTGGCCGCCTGCCCCTGGAACAAGTTCGCACAGAGCGCCGCCGCCAATCTCGCCTTCGCTCCCCGCGCCGAACTGGTAGCTCCTGCCCTCGCCGACCTGCTTGCGCTGGATGATCGAACGTTTCGGGAAGTCTTCTCGGGCTCTCCGATCAAGCGCATCGGTCGAGACCGGATGGTCAGGAACGCCGCAATCGCGGCGGGGAATAGTGAAGACAAGGCCCTAACCAAACAGCTGCAAGCGCTCCTTAAAGATGCCTCCCCAATAGTTGCCGAAGCGGCACAATGGGCTCTGGAGGCTTTGCTAAAAGGCGATCACCAGCCAAATACCGCAGCAAGCGTCCCAATCGCATCGCCGTCTTGAAATTCCGTTTCAATATGCTATCTATCTTCTCGGAGAGGCGTCATGGCGGACGTCAAAAATGATGTTTCGATGTGGCGGTAAATGCTGCCGATGGGCATTCGCAAGTAACTTTGTTCGAGGTTCCCTGGTCACATTGAATATCAATTCACCGAAATTGTAACTTCTTCGTCAAGACACAGGGGTTGTTTAACTCTTGCCGTTTAGCGGACTGTTAAACTGCGCGCCAACATGGAATATGACTGATGCAAGAATCGAATACACTCACGCCCAGCGGGGATAATCTGTTTGGCGTCTGCCATACGCTGAGCGAAGACTTTGGTATTAATCCCCTTTACCTGCGCGTCGCCTTTGGCATCGCCCTGCTGTGGAACCCGGCAGCGGTAGTTGCGATCTACTCGGCACTCGGAGGACTGGTTGCGCTCGCGCACAGGCTCTATCCAAATGTCAGGAGCCATTCCGCATCCACGACAAAGGGTATGGCAGTCAACATCCGCTCCACAGATGGCCATGCCGAAGCCGCGAATGAAGTCGAAGAACTCCTGAAGGCTGCCTGATCAGGCGTCGATCGCGTCTTCTTCCACTCGCGCCGCGTTTTCCTGGATGAAGGTGAAGCGGTGTTCCGGGTTCTTGCCCATCAGCCGGTCGACCAGATCCTTGACCCCGGCCCGTTCCTCGTACTCCTGCGGCAGGGTCACGCGCAGAAGGCCTCGTGTTTTGGGATCCATCGTCGTTTCACGGAGCTGACCCGGGTTCATTTCGCCAAGCCCCTTGAAGCGGCCGACGTCGACTTTCTTGCCCTTGAACTCTCCCGCTTCGATCTCGGCACGATGCGCATCGTCGCGGGCATAGAGGGACTTGGCGCCGACCGTCAGGCGATAGAGTGGCGGTTGCGCCAGGTAGAGATGGCCCTGGCGCACAATCTCGGGCATTTCCTGGAAGAAGAACGTCATCAAAAGTGTCGCGATATGTGCTCCGTCCACATCGGCGTCGGTCATGATGATGATCCGCTCGTACCGCAGCAGGTCGGGATTGCAGTCCTTGCGGCTGCCACAGCCGAGGGCCTGGATCAGGTCGGCGATTTCGCTGTTTGCACGGATCTTGTCTGATGTTGCAGAGGCTACGTTCAGGATCTTGCCCCGGATCGGAAGGATTGCCTGCGTCTTCCTGTCGCGCGCCTGCTTGGCAGAGCCGCCCGCACTGTCCCCTTCCACAATGAAGAGCTCGGTCCCCGCCGGGTCGTCAGAAGAACAATCCGTAAGCTTGCCAGGCAGGCGCAGCTTGCGGGCGGACGTTGCCGTCTTGCGCTTGATTTCCTTCTCCGCGCGACGGCGCAGGCGGTCATCCATCCGCTCGAGCACATATCCGAGCAACGCCTTTCCGCGCTCCATATTGTCGGCAAGGAAATGATCGAAATGATCGCGTACGGCATTTTCGACGAGCCGCGCCGCTTCGGGCGAGGTCAGGCGATCCTTGGTCTGGCTCTGGAATTGCGGGTCGCGAATGAAGACCGAAAGCATGATCTCCGATCCGATAACGACATCCTCTGCAGCAATGCCTTCAGCCTTCTTCTGGCCAACCAGCGCCCCGAACGCGCGGATACCCTTGACGATCGCCGCGCGGATACCGGCCTCATGTGTGCCGCCGTCGGGCGTGGGAATTGTGTTGCAATACCAGCTGTAGCTTCCTTCGCTCCACAGCGGCCAGGCAACAGCCCATTCCACGCGGCCCTGATCATCGGCAAACTCCTGCTGGCCGGAGAAGAACTCGGTCGTGACGCACTCGCGACCGTTCACCTGCTCGCGCAAATGGTCGGACAGCCCGCCGGGAAACTGGAACACGGCTTCCGGCGGTGTCTCGTCGCTGATCAGAGCGGGATCGCAACGCCACCGTATTTCCACGCCGGCGAAGAGATAGGCCTTGGATCGCGCCAGCCGATACAGCCGGTTTGGCTTGAAGTGCATTTCGCCAAAGATCTCGGTGTCGGGCGTGAAGGTCACGCTCGTGCCGCGACGATTGTTGACGGGCCCCAACTTCTCAAGCGGACCGAGCGTCACGCCGCGCGCAAAACGCTGGCGGAACAGTTCCTTGTTGCGCGCAACTTCCACAATGGTGTCCGAAGAAAGCGCATTGACTACGGAAACACCCACACCATGCAGGCCGCCACTGGTCGAATAGGCCTTTCCGTTGAACTTGCCGCCTGAATGAAGGGTTGAGAGAATAACCTCCAGCGCTGACTTGTCCGGAAATTTGGGATGCGGATCGACCGGAATGCCGCGGCCATTGTCGGTAATCGTAAGCCGGTTGCCGGGTTCCAAGGTGATTTCGATTCGCGATGCATGGCCTGCCACCGCTTCGTCCATGGCATTGTCGAGAACTTCGGCAGCGAGGTGGTGAAAGGCCCGCTCGTCCGTGCCGCCAATATACATGCCGGGGCGGCGCCTGACCGGTTCCAACCCCTCAAGGACTTCGATGTCGGATGCCGTGTAGGCGTTGGAGGCAGCGGCGGAGGTGGCGAAAAGATCTGACATTGACCGTTGCTATAGAGACGCAGGAGTCAGGGACGCAAGCGACTTCCGTCCCAGCACGTCAAGAGAATTGGGGAATGTTCGGATAGGCCTCGAGGACTGGCCCAAGCGCATCCTTGAGTGGCCCCAACCATGGTTCAAACGTCTGCCATTGCTCCGTTCCCTCACGATAGATCGGGCGACGGACCTGTTCCGAACTGGCGGTCCGCACCGCACGATCATTTTCGTGGAAACGCAGGCAGGACTCCTCGAACGGCAGGTCGAGCGCTGCGAGCAGCGCACGAATCTCGCTTTCACTGTCATCCACCATACGCTCATAAAATACCCGGTGGACCCGGCCGGGCAGAACCTCGTCGATATGGGCGAGATAACGCACATAATCGGCATAATATCGGCCCATGTCCTCAAGTCCGTAGCTGAAGGCCTGGCCGCGGGCGAAATGCTGTTTGAAATTCGAAAAGCAGCAGCCGAGCGGGTGGCGGCGTGCATCGACAATCTTTGCGTTCGGCAGGATCAGTTGGATCAGGCCCAGATGCGCCCAATTGTTGGGCATCTTGTCGATGAAGAAGGGACGCCCGGTCTTTCTCTGGATGCGTGTGCGTTCCAGATATTCCTCGCCCATTTCTCGAAGTTCAGCCGGTTCCAGCGCGGCGAGGCCGCCCGACCGCGTCCCAACGCGTGCCGCAAGTGCCGGAATATCCGGGAGTTCCATTGTTCCTTCCACCAGGCTGTGGCTGGCCAGGATCTGCTCTATGAGCGTCGACCCCGCTCTCGGCATGCCAATGACGAAAATCGGGTCGGGGGCAGCGCAGCCTTGACCTGCCCGCGCTGCAAAAAGGTCGGGTGTGAACAGGCTGATTGTGCGATCAACCTGTCGCTTGGTTTCATCTGCGTCATAGTCGAGTAACGTCCGCCGCAACCGGTTTCCCTCACTATAGTGGTGGAAGGATTCGCCTGCCTCCCCGCGATCTTCCAACGCCTTGCCCAAGGCAAAATGGAGATGAAAGCGATCTTCCTCAGACAGTTTGGGAAGATCGAAAGCGCCTTTCATTGCGGCAAGGTCATCGTCGCTGAAGGTTACCGTCTTGAGATTGGCAAGACTCCACCAGACTTCGCCCAAATGTGGCGCAATCCCAATGGCCCTTCGATATGCGGCAATGCTTTCGGCCTGGCGCCTTACGGTCTTGAGGACATGGCCATAGGACATCCAGACCTTGGGCTGATCAGGGTGTCTGGCCAACACCTGCTCATAAAGTGCAATGGCCTCATCATATTCGCCGATCCGGCCCATTGCGGCCGCTTTGAGATTGGCGTTCCCGGCGTGCGCCGGATCAATGGCCAGCAGCGCATCAAGTTCCGCAAGTGCTTCGGTCGTCTTCGTCTGGCGATACAGCACCATCGCAAGATTGGATCGCGCTGCGAGAAAACCAGGGGCCAGTTCGACCGCCCGCCGCAGCAGCGTCTCGGCGTCAGCAAGACGGCCGATCCGACCTGCCAATTCCGCAAGCATCCGGATTGCAGCAACGTCGAATGGATCAGCTTTCAGGTGTGCGCGGAGCAGCGGCTCGGCATCACTCAGTCGATTATCGTGAAGCGCCAGCGCGGCAGCCATCAACTGCGGATTGCGGAACTGACGGGAGAAGTCAGGCGCAGAAACACTCGCGGCGGCGCTCATGACCGTTCTGCCTGGATCACGGCATCAGCAGCACGGAGTGCCGCAAGTATGCGCATCAAATGGTGCAGGTCATGCACTTCGAGATCGACCACATTCGTGTGAAAAACCGGGTCCCTGGCGTCGAGGCGGATGTTGAGAATGTTCGCCTTGTGGCTGCCAAAAATCCCGGCGACAACAGCGAGCGAACCCGGCTCGTTCTTGACGACGACCGTCAGCCGCGCGGTTCCGCCGTCAGACCCGTCGCCCCAGGCAAGATCGAGCCAATCGGCATCGACACCGTCTGCAAGGCTGCCGCAGTCAATCGTGTGCACCTCGATGGCCTCATCCGGGCGGCGCAAGCCGACAATCCGGTCGCCCGGCACGGGATGGCAGCAGGGCGCAAGCGTGTAGGCAACACCTGGCGTCAGCCCGCGGATCGAAATCGCCTCCCTCTGCGGCAAGACCGACAGTGCCGCTTCCGATGCAGAGCCCGGCATGAGCGCCTCGAGCAGTTGCGCATCGCTGACCAGCTGGCGCGCTATCGCGATCATCAGTTCATTCTCATCCGGCAGCTTGAGACGCTTCATCGCTTCCTTCACCGCATCCTTGCCCAATTGTGCGGGCAAGCGCTTCACGATGTCGTCATAAATCTTGCGGCCCAGCGCGATCGATTCCCCTCGTTCCTTTTGGCGGACGAAACGGCGGATCGCCGCGCGCGCCTTGCCGGTTACCGCAAAGCCGAGCCATTGCGGTTGCGGCTCTTGCGCCTTGGATTTGAGGATCTGTACCTGGTCGCCATTCTCGATGGGCGTCCGCAGCGGCACGACCCGTCCGTTTATCTTGGCACCAACGGCCGTATCTCCCAGCGTCGTGTGGACTGCATAAGCGAAATCCACTGGCGTTGCGCCTTTGGGAAGCTGGATCAGTTCACCCTTTGGCGTGAAAGCAAAGATGCGGTCCTGATACATCGCCATGCGCGTATGTTCGAGCAGTTCTTCCGGGCTGTCAGCATGATCCAGGATTTCCACAAGATCCTGCAGCCAGCCTATCTGCGCGTCGGGCGTTTCGCCTTTCTGCTTGTAAGACCAGTGCGCCGCGACACCCCGTTCAGCCTGCATGTGCATGTCGATCGAACGGATCTGGATTTCGATCCGCATCTTTTCCGAATGGATGACTGATGTATGCAGCGATCGATAGCCGTTCCGCTTGGGCGTCGAGATGTAATCCTTGAACCGGCCGGGAACCATCGGCCAGCGACGATGAAGAATGCCCAATGCCCGGTAGCATGCCTCCACATCAGGGACGATTGCACGAAAGGCCATCACGTCGGACAATTGTTCAAAGCTGATGTGCCGCTCCGCCATCTTCTTCCAGATGCTATAGGGGTGCTTTTCGCGCCCGTAGACATTCGCCTCGATCCCCGCGCGCGACAGCAAAAGCTTGATGCCGGACCCGATGCGGGCGATCTTGTCCCCACCGCCTTCATTCAGCTGTTCCAGCCTTTTGGCGATCGAGGCCCAGGCGTCCGGCTCCAGTTCGCGGAATGCCAAGGTCTGCATTTCGTTCATGAACTGGTACATGCCGATCCGCTCGGCCAGTGGCGCGTAAATGTCCATTGTTTCACGCGCAATGCGCCTGCGTTTGGCTTCATCCTTGATGAAATGCAGGGTGCGCATGTTGTGAAGTCGATCGGCAAGCTTCACCAGCAGAACCCGGATGTCGTCCGACGTGGCGAGCAGGAACTTTCTGAGGTTTTCGGCCGCCCGCTCATTGTCGGTCATCGCCTCGATTTTGGACAGCTTGGTAACGCCGTCCACGAGACGAGCGATATCGGCCCCGAACTTTGTCTCGATCTCCTCGTGGGTCGTCAGTGTGTCTTCAATCGTGTCATGCAGCATGGCTGTCGTGATCGTCTTGTCGTCCAGCCGAAGCTCCGTGAGAATGCCCGCCACTTCTATCGGATGACTGTAATAGGGATCGCCTGACGCCCGCTTCTGCGACCCGTGCTTCTGCATCGAAAAGACGTAGGCGCGGTTGATCAGCGCCTCATCAGCGTCCGGATCGTATGATTTGACCCGTTCGACAAGTTCATATTGTCTCAGCACAGGGCCATGATGGGGTGGCCAAGGGGGCAAATGCAAGCCTGTTGTTGGCGCGCCCCCTCAGATCATCTATGGCCCGCGCCATGCTGGCCGATCATATCCTGTTTCTCGATGGCGAGGCCATCATCGTCGACAAACCGTCCGGGCTTCCGGTCGACCCCCCCAGGGACGGGTCCTTGAGCCTGGAAAACCACCTCCAGGCCCTGACGTTCGGGTTCAAGCGTTGGCCAACCGCTGTCCACAGGCTGGATCGCGATACCAGCGGCTGCCTGCTGCTTGCCCGAAACCCGAAAGCGCATGCCCGCTTCCAGCAGGCATTCGAGGCAAAGACAGTCGTCAAACATTACTACGCAGTTGTTGATGGCGTTCCCGAGGCGAAGTCGGGCGTGATCGACCTGCCATTGGCCAAACGCAGCACGGCAGAAGCGGGCTGGCGGATGGTGGTAGATGCAAAGAAGGGGAAGCCGGCCGTCACCGCGTGGGAGGTCGTTGGCGAACAGAATGGCCGGGCGCTGGTCCGCTTCATTCCCGAAACCGGAAGAACACACCAGATCCGGGTGCATGCGGCCGAGGGCCTGGGCCTGCCGATTGTAGGAGACCCGGTTTACGGATCACCCGGCGAACCCATGCTGCTCCACTGTGCCTTCCTCTCCATCCCCCGCGAAGGCAAGCCGCCCGTTGAAGGCAAGGCGCCTCTGCCCGAGAGCTTCGCCCAAGCCGGATTTGCGTTGCCCGCATAGGCGCGCTTGTTGGGGCATGGCACTGTCGTGTAGTGCTGTCGCCAATGAAGGCACTTTGCGATCCTGACAATGCCCTGGGCAGTGGACTTGCCGCCATTCGCTCGCAATTCAAGGTCCCGGCCGAATTCCCCCCGGACGTCGACGCGGCAGCAGAGCGCGCATCGCAACGCAAGCCAGATGGTCATGTAGACAGGACCGACCTCCCATTCGTGACGCTTGACCCCGCAACTTCAACCGATCTGGATCAGGCCTTCACAATCGAGCGCAGCGGATCGGACCTCATCCTGCGCTATGCAATTGCCGACGTCGCCTGGTTTGTTGGGGACGGCGACGCAATTGACACCGAAGCCTGGAAGCGCGGCACGACACTGTACCTTCCGGATGGCAAGGCGCGGCTTTACCCCGCGAGCCTGAGCGAAAAGGCCGCCAGTCTTCTGCCTGATGGGCAACGACCGGCAGTCGTCTTTACGGTGAAGGTCGATGAGGAAGGCAATGTCCGGCTCGACGGTGCTGAACGCGCCCTCATCCGCAGCACGGCAAAATTGGCTTATGACACCGTGCGAGATTCGGATTTGCCCCCCGATTTCGCCGAATTTGCCAGACGTATCGATCGCGCCGAGGATCGGCGCGGCGCAGCACGCGTGGATCCCCCGGAACAGGAAGTGGTCGCGCAAGGAGGCAATCGCTACCAGCTTCTCTTTCGGCCGCGCATGCCTTCCGAGGATCGCAACGCAGCACTTTCACTGGCGGCAAATCTTGCCATTGCGGATGCCTTACTGGTGCATGGAACCGGCCTGTTCCGTGTCATGGCAGGGCCAGACGACCGCGCGGTCAGCCGCTTGCGCAACACTGCAAAGGCTTTTGGATTGTCATGGCCAGCCAATGCGACCCTCACGCAATTTGAAAGGACATTGCAGGCAAGCAATCCAAAGCACGCGGCATTCATGCTGGCCGTCCGACGGGCTGGCAATGGCGCTGCCTATGCCCCCTATGCCGATGGTGTGGTGCCCTGGCATGCGGGCATTGCTGCAACCTATGCGCATGCGACGGCACCGCTTCGGCGTCTTGCCGATCGCTATGTGGTTCGTGCGACTCTCGCCATTGCAAATGGCCGCCCTGTCGAGACGGCTGTCACCGAAGCCTTTTCCAGGCTGCCCGAAGTCATGGCGCGGGCCGGCAATCTGGATGGACAGGTCGAACGCGCTGTGATCGATTTGGCAGAAGCGGTGATGCTGGAAGGCGACATCGGCCGCATCTTCCCGGCAATTGTGACCGACCTGGATGATCGGGGTGCCCGCATTCAGCTGCGCGACCTTCCCGTCGTGGCGCGGGTCGATGCGCACAATGTCGCACCCGGGGCAGATTTGCAGGTCAGGCTTGAATCAGCCCTGCCCGCGCAGCGAAGCGTGGTCTTTCAGCGCGTGTCCTGAAGCCACCTGGCCAACATTACGTTTTTTTCATGTTTGCGCCACCTCCGCGCAATGCCTGTTGGGGCAAATCACCTCTGCACCGAAGGGATTGTTCCTTCGAGCATTTGGAGATGATCGACATGAATATGAAGATGCTTGCACCCATCGCTGCCATCGCAGTCCTCGCTGCACCGGCCATGGCTGCGACCGCAAAGTCCGACAAGCCTGCCATGGCGGCGGCTGCAAAACCAGCAAAGCCTGCCAAGGCTCATGTCCAGAAGGCGAAGAAGGCATCAAAGCCTGCCAAGAAGGCTGCAAAGGCTGCTCCTGCCGCCGACACCGCAAAGTAATTCATCGCTGGCGCCATTCCCGAGGCGCCAACCCTTGAGCCGGGCCGCCAGTCTCCCCCACCCCCTTCCGTGCTGGCGGCCCGCCTCATTTTCGCTAGCGGTGTTTTAGCAACAACCGCTATGAGGTGCAGGTTCATCCTTTCCGACAGGTCATTCGCACATGGGTCGAAAAATTCTCATCATTGAGGACGACAATCATGTGGCAGACTATGTTGCCCGTGGCCTGCGCGAACATGGGCACACTGTCGATGTCGCCCCGGACGGGCGCGAAGGACTGTTCCTTGCAAGCGACGGCACGTATGATGTCCTCATCGTTGACCGCATGTTGCCTGTCATGGACGGACTTGCCGTTCTGAAGGCTTTGCGCAGTGCTGGCATAACGACGCCTGCGCTGATCTTGTCAGCCGTCGGGGCGGTCGATGACCGTATTGAAGGTCTGGAAGCCGGAGCGGACGACTATCTGGTCAAGCCTTTTGCCTTTTCTGAACTGCATGCGCGGATCGGGGCCTTACTGCGCCGTGCTGAACAACGAGATAGCGCGCGCGAGGAAACAACGATTCTCGTCGGCGACCTTGAAATTGATCTGCTCAAACGGCGCGCGCGTCGCGGTACCCGCATAATTGACCTGAAGCCCCGTGAGTTCAGCCTTGTCGAGTATCTCGCGAGGAACGCTGGTCGGATCGTCACGCGCACCATGTTGCTTGAACAAGTCTGGGATTACCATTTCGATCCGGGAACCAATGTAATCGACGTGCATGTGAGCCGGTTGCGGCGCAAGCTTGAGGCAGAAAGCGAAGCTCCGATCCTGCACACTGTCCGTGGTGCGGGCTACCGGCTCGAAGCATCCTGACGATGGCGTTGCGCGTGACGACCACACTGCGGATCGCCGTTATCTCAGCATTGCTGGCATTCGTGACTGACGCGGCGATGATCGGCTACGTGCGTTACACGACGCAGACGAGCGCCCTCGCTGATATGCGAGAAAGAGTAAGCGAAGAGGCGCAGGCATTGCATGATGCCGTTGAGGCGGCGCCTCCAGATCGGCGCGAACGCATGGTGCAGCAGGAAATCAATCAGGCAGACCAGGACTTCCTGGCCGGACTTTTCGATGCTTCCGGCCATCAGCTGATTGGCAATGTTCCCGCAAAGCTGCCCAGGGCGTTTCTGTTGAGCCAATCCTATGAGGTTGTATCCCTGCCGGGCACTGCAAGTGAATCCGCGCGCGAAGCTGGTCTGATCGCCCTCAGGCTGGATGGCAATGCGTCGCTGGTGACCGGACACAGGTTTGGAGATGCCCTATCCCAGGCCCACGCGCTGGAGCGTGCGTTGCTCCTGGCACTGATCTTTGCTGCTTTTCTGGGGGGCGTAACCGGGCTTGCGGTAGCATTCTACGTCAATCGGCGAGTCCGGGTTATGGTGCGGACGATAGACGGCATCGGCCGTGGCGATTTCACCATGCGACTTTCGAGCGGTGGCCGCCGGGACGGCTTTGACCTGCTGGCGACCCAGATCAATCTGATGCTCGATCGGATCGACCAACTCATGAAGGAGGTCCGCCTGCTGACCGACAGCCTGGCGCACGATTTGCGCTCACCCATCGGGCGCCTGCGAACCAAGGTTGAGCGGGCTCTGGCGCTTGACGACGAGTTGCAGCGCAGCGACCTGCTCAACAGCGCCTTGCTTGATGCTGACGCGCTGACCCGGCAGCTCACAACAGTCCTTGAAATCGGTCGCGCCGAGTCAATGAGTGGCACTGACCGATTTGAACAAATCGACCCTGTCCTGCTCGTTCGCGAACTTGGCGACCTGTTCGAGCCGGTGGCCGACGAGAAGGGCATTGCCATATCGGTCAATGTTCAAGAGTCACTCCCCGCGCCGCGCGGGCATCGGCAACTTTTGACACAGGCTCTTGGCAATCTCATCGACAATGCCATCTTGCACGCTGGTTCCGGCAGGTCCTTGAGCATTTTTGCCGAAGCGACGGCTGAAGGCATCGCCCTTGGCGTCGCTGATCGCGGGCCGGGAATTGATCCAGAGCAGCGCGCCGAGGCGCGGCGCCGCTTTGGCCGCCTCGATGCGTCACGCGGGTCGGAAGGTGCCGGCCTCGGTCTCTCGCTCGTGGAAGCCGTGGCCCATCTTCACCATGGGCGACTGCTTCTGGAAGACAACCAGCCGGGGCTGCGGGCCTCTTTGTTTCTACCGAAAGATTGAAAAAGAAGCGGCCACTCACAAAGCCCAGAAAATGGTGCTGCCGGTGAGGATTGAACTCACGACCTCAGCCTTACCAAGGATGCGCTCTACCACTGAGCTACGGCAGCACTGGACGTCTGGACCGCCCGTGTAGGCGCGGGCCTATGGACAAAGCATGTGGACGCGTCAAGGGACGACAGATAATCAGTCTCGATCATGACCAGTCCCAAAGATGAAAGAACCCGAAGACTTGCCGAAGCGCTCAGGGCGAATCTGCGCAAGCGCAAGGAAGGCGGACGTCAGGAAGCGGACCCGACCATTGAAACCGCACCACCTACAGGACCCAAAACTTGATCCGATCCGCCTGTCCTGATGTCATCGGGGCCGGTGCATTGTCCCCAACCCGGCCGTAATGAAAAGCGCCGTAGCTTCCCCCTCGACATCGGCCGTGTGCCATGCACCGGGCGGATTGATGACATATTCACCGGGGCCAATGGTCACGGTCGCCTTGCTGCCGTCCGCCATTTCCTGATGCAGAGTCATCCGGCCTTTCGTGCAGACCACGACCTCATGGCCGCTCGGATGACATTCCCACGATGTCCAGTCTTCCGTGAAGATATGGAGGCTGACCAGCCTTCCTTCGGCCCCATCCATCTCTGAGCGTGCAGAATAATCGGCATACCAATCCATTCCGGTGAATTCCGGCTGCACGACTGCCGTTGCTCCAAGTCCAAGATGGATCGGCTGCGAAAAGAGATTCGGCATCTTCAATCCTCAGTCATGGACTCACGAATCCGGCAAAAATGCCCAAAGTCATCCCGCGGCAGGCCCCATGACAAAAGCGTTGAGCTTGTTGCCGTCAGGGTCACGGAAATAGCCCGCATAAAATCCTTCGCCACGCGGCCCGGGGGCGCCCTCGTCGGTTCCGCCGTGGGCCAGCGCAATGTCGTAGAGACGATGAACCTGATCCCTGTCCTTCGCTTCCAGCGCAACCATCACGCCGTTCCCGACCGTCGCAGGTTTTCCATCGAACGGCTTGGTCAGACCAATCCCCGCCCCGCCGCCAGGCGTGCCCCATGCAATGAAGGTTTCGAAATCCATCATCCGGCCAGTGCCCATTTCAGCCGCGATGGCGTCATAAAACCGCGCCGCGCGCGGCAAATCGTCTGTGCCCAGCGTAACATATCCGATCATTCTCGCCTCCTCGAAAACTGTAGGAACATATAGAGAACATATCTCGGATTTGTCAAGCGATATTTATGCGCCCGATGCCGCAATCGTCGTCCGGTGGAGCAGACGGTGATGGCCGTCATACCCGCCGGTTGCAGCATGCAGCAGCGAACGATTGTCCCACATCAGAAGCATCTCCGGCTGCCAGCGATGTCGGTACTGGAATTCCTCGCGGCCTTGCCATTGGTAAAGTTCCAACAACAGCGGAATGGCTTCTGTATCGTCCATTCCTTCAATCCCGATGATGTAGCCAAAGCAGCTGAACAGGCCTTCACGACCCGTTTCGGGATGCTTGCGAACCATCGGATGAAGCTGGGTTGCTTCCGCGTCGCGAGACGGGCGAATGTCCATGGACCGTTTTGCCTTGTCACCCTCGCCGTAAAAGCCGTCTGGCGCATAGGCACGCTTCGCCGAATGAATTGCCATACGTCCATCGATTCGCCCCCGAAGAGCATCGGGCATTGCTTCAAGTGCAGCATGCTGGTTGGCAAAAAGCGTGTCGCCGCCGACCGGCGGAATCTTGATGCCATAGAGACAGGTGCCCGCTGGTGGCTGTGCCTGGAAGCTCCAGTCACTGTGCCAGTTCTCCGCGAACAATGGCGACGTCTCGTCGGCTTGGCGTTCTACCGCGATGATATGCTCGCGCCCCGGTACAGGCGCAATGAAAGGGTCATTGCCAAAGCCACCGAAGGCAAGCGTAAACCGCTCGAGATCATCGTCCGTCATCCGTTGATCCGGAAATGACAGTACGTGATGCTGGAGCCAAGCCTCCCGTATGGACGTAACATCTTCAGGCGCCAGCGGCTGCGAAAGGTCGATGCCGCGCACGGTTGCGCCGCATGCCTGTCCCGACGGAGTGATTTCAATCATGCACCACAACGTGGCACGAAATCTCCCCGGATTGAACTAATTTGTGGCCATCTCCGTCTCTTTGGCGGCCTGTGCCAGGGCCTCGGCCTTGTGCGCCAGTCCGACTGCGCGGGATTCATTGGTGCGTTCGAGGCGTTCAGCCATCTGAAGCCAGGTCAGACGAGCGTTCAGAAGACGCTCCCGCACGTTGACGAGATTTGTTGCTTCCGCTTCACGTGCACACTGGGCGGCGCGTTCCTGATAGAATTCAAGGGTCGACACTTGATTCCCTTTCCGTTCAAATTCAGCGCTTGAAACTGCGCCTCTGACTGGGACCCACACCCGGCGTACGCTCTCGAAAAACGATGCGGCCTTTGGTCAGGTCATAGGGTGTCATTTCGACGTGGACCCGATCGCCCACGACGGACCGGATACGGAACTTCCGCATCTTGCCCGCCGTGTAAGCGATAATCCGGTGATCATTTTCCAGCATGACGCCAAAGCGCCCGTCCGGGTAGATCTCGTCAATCTGGCCCTCGAGGGTCATAAGATCCTCTTTGGCCATAAGATCAGGCTGCCGAGAGGTTGACGGCGGATGCCTTGCCGTTCTTGCCGGTCTCAACCTCATAGGAAACGCGCTGTTCCTTGTTGAGTGTGACCATTCCGGCCCGCTCTACCGCGGAAATATGGACAAAGCTGTCGGCTCCGCCATCTTCGGGCTGAATGAAGCCATAGCCCTTGTCTGCATTGAAAAATTTGACTGTGCCGATAGGCATGATGCGTTTCCTTTCACGAAAACATTGGTGATCGCTCCCGCAAAAGCACGGGAACGATGCTGGGTCGTGTCGGAGAAAGCGCTGCCCCACCTCGGGAGCCTCAGAATTCGTCGGTGGCGACGTTAGCAAAACATCCTCTACACGCAAGGAAGCGAAAAGGCAAGGAAAGTCCAACCCTTGCCGCGACAGGGGCTTTCATTTGACAAAAGTCAATGAACTTCCTGGCGAACGCGCAGAACATCGGGCCAATTCAGAAATGGGTTCCGAAAGGCAGCGGCATGGTGACAATCACCTTCATCGAGCACGATGGAACGGCCCGAAAGGTGAATGCAACTGCCGGGCTGAGCGTTCTGGACAATGCCCAAAGCTTCAAGATTCCAGGCATTGATGGTGATTGTGGCGGATTCTGCGCCTGCAGCACATGCCATGTCTATGTCGAAGGCGGCTGGTTCGAGCGCCTCCCCCCGATGAGCGAACTCGAGCAGGAAATGCTGGTCTTGGTCCATGACCCAAAACCAAACAGCCGCCTCGGATGCCAGATCAAGATCGATGACGCCCTTGAGGGCCTCATCGTGCGCACACCGGTTCGCCAATAATTCCCGCATGATCAAAGGAGAATGATGATGACCGTGATTACGACCGAATTCGCGAAGCCGAAGCAGGATTGGCGGGTCACGATGACGCCCGACGACATCTATCGCAATCCGATGAGCATTGCCTGGTCATTCGACTATCTCATGTCGGGCGACAAGGTCGAGGATCTCTATCGTCGCGCCAAACAGCAACAATGGGATTCCGACACCTATCTTCCCTGGGACACTGAGGTCGATCCTTCAAAGCCCATGATCAACGACCAGACAGGCATGTATCACCGGATGCCGTTCTTTTCGAAACTGTCGAAGTCACAGCAGGAAACCTTTACGGCTCATTCCACGGCACAATTGCTGTCGCAGTTCCTTCATGGCGAACAGGGCGCCCTGATGACGGCGGCGTGCGTCACTCACTCTGTGCCGGACGCGACAGCCAAGCTCTATGCAGCGACCCAGACAATGGACGAAGCACGGCATGTCGAAGTGTATGCGCGTTATTGCGACAAAATTGCGATCATCTACCCGATGTCACCCTGGCTCAAGGCACTGATTGACGCCACATTGAAGTCTGACCGCTATGAAAAGGTCATGATCGGCATGAACATGATCGTGGAAGGTCTGGCACTTGGTGCCTTCAACAACATGTACCGCAACACCCAGTGCGAACTCCTGAAGAAACTGACCTTCAACGTGATGCGAGACGAATCACGCCACGTCTCGTTCGGCCATGCGTTTCTGGGACCAGTGATTGCAGAACGGCCAGAGGATGAAGTCGAGGATCTGGCCGACTTCGCATTTCAGGCGGTCAACATCCTCGCCCACAGCACGACAGCCGAAACCAACGCGAGCCGCGCAGATCCGGGCTTCATGCAAGTTCTGGAAAACAGCAATATCGACGCGAAGGACTTTTTTGCAGGCCTTGATGAAGCGGCCTCCATGGGCATCGCGCATGACCTGCCACCCGGGCAGATTCATTCGATGAAAGACCTGATGATGCCTGCCCTTGCCCGGGTCGGACTGCTGACACCAACGGCCCGCAAGAAATATGAGGACGCGGGCATTCCCGTCTTTGATGATCCCCGGGTCCTTCAGGCCATGGAGGGCGGCCACCCGATCGCCGCCTGATTTCCGTTCAGGCGAGCAGGCTGATCCCTGTCGCGGGCTGCGGCGGCTGCGCGACCGGGGCAGGCTTTGCCGCCTTGCTCATCCGGGCGTCGAGCAGTGCCTGCATCATCGTCTGTGCGGTTGCGACATCGCCGCTTTGGAGCGCCTGACCGACCTTGGCCAACGGACTCTTCGCATGTGTTGATTGGGGTACATGGAGGCCTGCAAAGGCGGTCTTTGCAGCCTCGAGGTCACCTGACTGCAGCGCAGTCTTGAGCGCCGAAAAGCCTTCGAGACCCTTTTTCCAGTTGCTTGTAGCATGCGCGTGAACCGCCGAAACCGAACCCGTCCCGCTAATACGCATATCCATTGCCGTCTCCATTCACCCAGTCGCTTGGTCCGGGTAAAAACAGGAAACGGCATTAACGGACGAGCATTAAATTTCAGCCCGGCTTATCCCCGCGTCAGCGGCGCACAGGCTGCCTCAAGCCAGACTCTTGCTTCGCCGTCCAATTGCGGTCCGACAATTTCGAGAACCTTGGCGTGATAATCGTCCCACCAGCGCAATTCGTCGCGTGTCATGATCTCGGTGTCGACGAGCGC
This sequence comes from Aquisediminimonas profunda, assembly GCF_019443285.1. Classification (GTDB taxonomy): domain Bacteria; phylum Pseudomonadota; class Alphaproteobacteria; order Sphingomonadales; family Sphingomonadaceae; genus Aquisediminimonas; species Aquisediminimonas profunda. The sequence continues at coordinate 1,970,174 of NZ_CP080327.1, read as the reverse complement.
ACGCTCTATCGGAGCATATGTCAAAGTCTCGAAGCCGAGGTAATCACCCTCCGCGCCCTCGATTTCGCGGGGCTCCACGAGGATGAGATTTTCGATGCGAATGCCATATTCGCCGGTCTTGTAATAACCAGGCTCGTTTGAAATGAACATGCCAGCTGCAAGTGGCTCTTCCGTTCCCGCCTGACCGCCGGCAGAGGTAGCAATGCGTTGCGGGCCTTCGTGAACGGCAAGGAAACTGCCGACCCCGTGACCGGTGCCGTGCGCATAATCGACACCTGCAGCCCACAGAAACTGGCGCGCCAGCGTGTCCAGCTGCGTACCACGGGTTCCGACCGGAAACACTGCACGCGCCAAGGCAATATGCCCCTTGAGCACCCGCGTGAACCGGTCCTTCATTTCTGCAGTCGGCTCACCGGGTCCGACCCAGACCGTGCGTGTGACGTCTGTCGTGCCGTCGAGATATTGCCCCCCTGAATCGACCAGATAGATGCTCGACGGTTCGAGCGTGCGATTGGTTTCTTCCGAAACGCGATAATGCACGACGGCGCCATTCGGGCCGGCGCCGGAAATCGTATCAAACGACAGGTCCTTGAGCTTTCCGGTCGCCGCCCGAAAGGACTGGAGTTTCGCTGCTGCCGAGAGCTCAGTTACAGTCCCCTTAGGCGCCTCGACCGAAATCCAATGGAGAAAACGCGAGAGCGCCGCCCCATCGCGGCGTTGCGCCGCACGGTGGCCAGCCTGTTCGACCGGGTTTTTCAGGGCTTTTGCCAAAATAGTGGGATCGCGCAGCTCGACGACGGTCGCGCCCCCTGTTTGCAAGGCTGCAAAGATCGCCGAAACGGCATGCTCCGGATCGACCGCGATCTTCTTGCCGCTCATGGCTTTCAACGCCGGCGCAAAATCCTCGCGATCGTGAATACGCACGGAATTCCCCAGATGCTGGCGGACGGCGTCATCGATCTTTTCCGGCGCAACATAAAGGTCCGCAATCCCGTCTTGTCCGACCACCGCGAAACTGAGCGCAACCGGCGTCCGATCAACATCACTGCCGCGCACGTTGAACAGCCAGGCCACCGAATCGAGCGCCGAAACAATGGTCGCATCAAGTCCCTTTTCGGTCAGCCAATCCGAAACGGCAGCTCGCTTTTCCGCAGATGACTGACCGGAGAACTCATCGGGATGGACCGTCATCAAGGCCGGCGAAGGTGCAGGTCGATCGGTCCACACTGCATCCAGCGGGTTGCGCTCGACGGCGACAAGCTCAGCGCCTTTTTCGGCCAGTGCCTTGGTCGCCGTTTCGACCCATGTCTTGGTGTGAACCCACGGATCATATCCGATCCGTGCACCGTTTGCGGCATGGTCCTTGAGCCAGGCAGCAACGCTTGTCTTCGGGACAGACTGATACTGCCAATCCTTGCCGTTCACCTGCTCGCGCACCTGCAGCGTATATCGGCCGTCGACAAAGATCGCCGCTTCTTCCGGCAGAACCACTGCCGTACCCGCGGAACCGCCAAAACCGGTCAACCAAGCCAGACGTTGCGCATAGGCGCCAACATATTCGCTCATGTGCTCATCACAAATTGGCACGACGAAACCGTCAAGACGGTCCGCCTTCAATTGTTCGCGCAAAGCCTTGAGGCGATCTTCATAGGTGGACATGGCAAACTCTCAATTGTGTGAACGCGCCGATATAGGCTAGGCGGCGCGGTCATGAAAGCCTTGCCTAGAAAGTCCGCATGACAAATGACACCCCCCAACCACCGGTAGCCGCGCGACGGCCACATGTTTTTTCGCATCACGGGGTGGAGATCGAGGATCCGTACTTCTGGTTGCGGGATCAATCTTATCCCAAGGTCGACGATGCCGATGTCCTTGCCCATCTGAATGCCGAGAACGCTTATTTCGAAGCGCAGATGAAGCCCTACGCCCCGCTTGTCGAAACCCTGTTCCAGGAAATGAAGGCCAGGCTCAAGGAGGATGAATCCTCGGTCCCGCAAAAGGACGGCAATTATTTATATTGGCGGCGCTTTGAAAAGGGCGCGCAATACAAGCAATGGATGAGAAAGCCCGTCACTGGAGGCGCTGACCAGGTCATACTGGATGAAGCGAAGGAAGCCGAAGACACCGATTTCTTTCGGCTGGGCGAAATCGCGATCACTGAAGACGATCGGATCATGGCATGGTCATCTGACACCGACGGGTCGGAACGGTTCACCATCCATTTTCGAGATTTGGAGACCGGCGAGAATCTGACCGATACAATTCCGGGCACGCTTGGCGGCATGGTTTTCTCAAAGGACGGCCGGAACCTCTTCTACGGTCTGGTAAATGACAATTGGCGCATCGACCGCATCATGCGCCACACGATGGGAACTCCCGTCGCAACTGACCAAACCATCTACGTCGAATCCGATCCTGGATTTCAGGCCGGCGTCGGCATGACGCATGACCGCAACTGGATTGTCGTTGCCGTAGGCGACAATGAGACGAGCGAAGTCCGCCTGATACCATCAACCAACCCCCGTGCTGAACCGATCCTGGTGCGCGCACGGCAGAAAGGTATCGAGTATGACGTCGAGGCACATGGCGACACGCTGTTCATTCATACCAACGATATCAGCCCCCAATTCCGTCTCGTAACTGCATCGATTGCAAGTCCGGGGGAATGGGTCGAACGGATCGCGCCCTCGCCGACTTTCTACATGACTGACGTTACGACATTTGCTGACTTCTTCGTTGTAGAAGGCCGGGATAACGGCCTCGATCAGATTGAGCTCCACAGCTATGAGGGCGGCCCGGCGCGACGGATCGCCTTCCCGGAAGCGAGCTATTCAGCCGGCTTGGATGAAAACCCTGAATACGGCGTCTCAACCTTGCGGTTATCCTATGAATCAATGGTCACGCCTGACACAATCGCCGAGTATGACCTTGCAACGGGTGCTATGAAGACCTTGAAAGTACAGGAGATTCCCTCAGGATATGATGCCAGCCAATATGTTACGGAGCGCATCGAAATTACTGCGCGTGATGGGGTAAAAGTTCCGGTTTCAGTTGTTTACCGGAAAGACTTCAGAAAGGACGGGAATGGTCCCCTGTATGTCTATGGCTATGGTGCCTATGGCATTGCAATTCCGCCTGGTTTTTCGACCTTGCGGCTTTCGTTGCTGGATCGCGGATTCGCCTTTGCCATCGCCCATATTCGCGGAGGAGACGACCTTGGCCAGCAATGGCACCTCGACGGCAAGCTCACGAAGCGCACCAACACGTTCAACGACTTCATCGATTGCACACGTGGACTGATCGACCTCGGCTTTGCTCGACCCGGCCGGGTCGTTGCAGCAGGGGGCTCGGCTGGCGGGGAACTGATGGGCGTGGTTGCCAATATGGATCCAGGCTTGTGGGGCGCAATCGCGGCGCATGTTCCGTTCGTCGATGTGCTCAACACAATGCTCGATGCGTCCCTGCCTCTCACCCCTGGGGAATTCCCGGAATGGGGCAATCCCATTGAAGACAAGGCCGCGTTCGACCTGATCCGGAGCTATTCGCCCTACGATCAGGTCAAAGCGCAGGATTATCCGCCGATCCTGGCGACGGCAGGGCTCAACGACCCTCGCGTTACCTATTGGGAGCCGGCAAAATGGATAGCCAAGCTCAGGGCAACCAAGACCGATGCCAACATCATGCTCTTCAAGACCAACATGGGCGCAGGGCACGGCGGCAAATCAGGACGTTTCGAGAGCCTGCGCGAAGAGGCAGAAGAATTTGCGTTCTTTCTCTGGCAGTTGGGCATGGCAGAGCAATGAGGGCGTTTTCCCTCCGGATTACCCCGTCTACGGCCGACATTGATGAACTCGGCCATGTCAACAATGCCGTGTGGGTGCGCTGGATACAGGATGTTGCGACGGCGCACTGGAATGCTGTTGCCTCTGCCGAGCATGTGGCTCGCTGGATCTGGGTCGTGGTGCGCCATGAAATCGACTATCTGGGAAACGTCGGTGTCGGCGAAACCGTCATGGCGAGAACCTGGATCAGCGATCCGCCAAAGGGCGCCCGTTTCGATCGCAACATGGAATTCAGCAATGCATCCGGAAAGATTGTCGTGCGATCCAAAACCACCTGGGCGATTGTCGACAGGACAACTGGCCGAATCGCCCGCGTACCGCTCGATGTGGCCGAACCCTTCCTGGAGGACGCTTTCTGATCAATGCACTCAGCATCAACAAATGGCTTGCTGCAGTGGTTTCCATTCCACCCCCGAATGTCCTAAGCGAAGTCCATGCCTCCTGATCTAAGCACTGAGCTGCCCAGCAAGACTGACTTTGCGATCATGCGGCGATTCCTGCCATATCTATGGCCAAAGGATCACCCTGGGTTGCGCGCACGGATCGTCGCCGCGCTCTCGCTTGTCCTTATCTCAAAGGCCGTGCAACTGAGCATGGGCTTCCTTTATGCAGCAGCAATAAATCGGATGAAGCCGGGGCTGGAGGCTGCCGCAAGCATCGCGATTGCGCTTGTTCTCGCCTATGCCGGAGCGCGTTTCGCCGGCGTCCTTTTCGACAATATGCGCAACATCGTATTCGAACGCGTTGGTCAGGATGCGACGCGACGTCTTGCCGTCAATGTCTTTGCACATCTTCACCAGCTTTCACTCAGGTTCCACCTCAGCCGACGCACAGGTGCAGTAACCAAGGTGATTGAGCGCGGCACCAAGAGCATCGATACGATGCTATATTTTCTGCTCTTCAACATAGCACCTACCGTGGTGGAACTGGCCGCCGTCACAGCAATATTCTGGACGAAGTTCGGCATCGGCCTTGTCGGGGCGACTCTGGCGATGGTTGTGTGCTACATCGTTTTTACCCAGCGCATCACCGACTGGCGCAACAAGCTTCGTGCAGAAATGAACGAGCTTGATACAGCCACAGTGTCTCGCTCAGTCGACTCACTTCTGAATTATGAGACTGTCAAATATTTCAACGCGGAAGCCCGCGAGACCGAGCAATATGGCCGCGTTGCCAAACGATATGCGGATGCGGCAGTCAAATCGGAAAACTCGCTGGCACTGCTCAATGTCGGGCAGTCGCTAATCACGAACGTGATGATGGCCGGAGCCATGGGCTTTACCGTCTGGGGCTGGTCGGTGGGCCGCTTCAGCACGGGAGACGTTGTACTGGTCAATACCTTGCTTGCGCAATTGTTCCGCCCGCTCGACATGCTGGGGATGGTCTATCGAACGGTCAAGCAAGGACTGATCGACATGGAAGCCATGTTTGGCCTGATCGACACACCGGCAGAGATAAAGGACAAGGCTGACGCAACCCGCCTGGCCATTGCCGGAGGAGCTGTCTCGTTTGAAGACGTTTATTTCAGCTATGAAGGCGATCGCCCCATTCTGAACGGGGTCAGCTTTGCGATTGCGCCCGGCAAGACACTCGCCGTGGTTGGGCCATCAGGAGCAGGCAAGTCGACGCTCGCGCGTCTGCTGTTCCGCTTCTATGATGTGACTGGCGGTCGCATCCTGATCGACGGACAGGATATCCGCGATGTCACGCAATCGAGCCTTCGTGCGGCGATTGGCATCGTGCCGCAGGATACCGTGCTGTTCAATGACACAATAGGTTACAACATCGGGTATGGCCGTGAGGGCGCAACGCAAGAGGCGATCGAGACAGCCGCTCGAGGTGCAGCGATCCACAGCTTCATTGCTGCCCAGCCACAGCAATATGATACACCGGTCGGCGAGCGGGGCCTGAAACTTTCCGGCGGTGAAAAGCAGCGCGTCGCGATCGCTCGCACATTAGTCAAGGATCCCCCCATTCTGATTCTGGATGAGGCCACGAGTGCTCTGGACAGCCGTACGGAGGCCGAGATTCAGGATACGCTGGCTGAAGTTTCCAGACAACGGACGACAATCATCATTGCCCACCGCCTTTCGACAATTGTGGATGCCGACGAGATTGTGGTGCTTGAATCAGGGCGCGTCGCAGAGCGCGGCAATCACGCCGCATTGTTGCGCAAAAATGGTCTTTATGCCGAAATGTGGGCCCGCCAACAGGCTGAAAGCGATGAAGGCGCCGAAGCAGCCTGATTTTGTTCAATAAGGAGTTTGATTGATGAGTGACGTGCGTGTTGAAGGTTTTACAGCTGATCGCTTCGGCGCCGTTCGCGAGGTTTTTGCGAACAATCTCGCATCGGGCGCAGATCTCGGGGCCTCATTTTGCGTCACTGTCGCAGGAGAGACGGTCGTCGACCTGTGGGGCGGTCATGCGGATGAAGCGCGCACGCGACCGTGGGAGCGGGACACTATCGTCAACGTCTATTCTACAACGAAGACAATGACGGCGCTGACGGCATTGCTTCTTTCCGATCGCGGTGAGCTTGATTTTGACGCGCCTGTCGCTCGCTATTGGCCGGAATTCGGAGCCTCTGGCAAACAGGGTGTCAAGGTCAGCCACTTGATGAGCCACTCTGCCGGTCTTTCGGGTTGGCGTGAAACGATTGCCAAGGAGGACCTTTATGATTGGGAGAAGGTCACGTCGCTCTTGGCAGCCCAAGAACCATTCTGGGAAGCTGGTACGGCCGCCGGTTATCACGCCGTGACGCAAGGCTACCTCGTGGGAGAAGTGGTTCGCCGCGTTACAGGAAAATCTTTGGGCACGGTCTTCCGTGAGGAAATAGCGGCACCCCTTGGCGCGGATTTTCATATCGGCCTGCCTGCGTCCGAAGACAATCGCGTGGCCGATTTGGTCCCGCCTCCACCGGGCGCCGGAATCTCTGCCATTGCAGCGGATTCGCTTGCGGCCAATATGGCCAACAATCCCGGGATCGATGTGCTTGCGACCCGGACGCGCGCATGGCGCGGCGCCGAAATCCCTGCAGCTGGCGGTACAGGAAACGCTCGCTCGGTTGCTGCAGTCCAGAGTATCCTGGCTAATGGCGGCACCATTGGAGGCCAGACTTTCCTCTCTGAAGCCGGTTGCCGAAAAGCGCTGGAGCTGCAGATCGAGGGGAATGATCTCGTTCTTGGCATTCCAGTGCGTTATGGCTTGGGCTTTGGCTTGCAGGGCGGATTGGTCCCCCTTCCCAATTCAAGCTGCATGTATTGGGGTGGTTATGGCGGATCGCTGGTGATCATCGACATGGAATCGCGCAGCTGCCTCGCGTATGTCATGAACCGGATGGAAGGAACCACCAGCGGCGACATTCGGGGCTTCAGCCTTGCGATGGCAGCCTGGCAAGCCATGACAAGCTGACGCCTTTACCAGGGCGTGCCATCCTTGTGACATTGCACACCTCGAGCGGCATCAAGGTGCATGTCGATGTCTGGATAAAAGCAGTCCGAAGCCGATGGGTTGCCAATCGCTATGTAAACGCAATCCTTGTCGCTCCGGTTGATGAGGCAATGGCCGTTCCCATCATTTTTCGGGAAAGCGGCGCAATCGCCCGCTCGCATCGGCGTTTCGCCATTGTCATCGACCAGAACGGCCTCGCCGGATAGCATCACGACAAATTCGTCTTCGCCAACATGCCAATGCCTTTGGGCAGACCAGGCTCCGGGCTTCAATGTCACATGGCTGACGCCGAAATCCTCAATCCCAGAAGCTGGAGCAAGCCTGCGATACCACCGCTCCTTCACCTGACTGGCATAGACGGGAGGATATCCCGTCTTGTTTGTCTGCTCGATCATATCCAGATTGAGTTTGGGCATCAGCCTTCCCTTTGCAATTGCGTCTACTCAAGCTAGGCGGAGCAAATGACTGACGCAATCCGGCTGGCTCAGGACCTGATCGCTGCTCCCAGCGTGACACCCGCTACGGGAGCTGTTTTTGACATCCTGGAATCGGCCTTGCGGCCTCTTGGTTTTGAGGTTGATCGATTTGTTTCCGGTGAAGCGCCCGACGGCCCCGTAGAGAATCTCTTTGCAACGCGTGCGGGCTCAGAGGAAGGTCGTCATCTTGCCTTTGCCGGGCATCTGGACGTGGTGCCGCCCGGTCCAGGCTGGACCAGCGACCCATTCAAGCCAGAAATACGCGGAAACCTGCTCTATGGGCGTGGAGCAGTCGATATGAAATCGAGTATTGCCGCTTTCGTGGCAGCCGTGCCGAAGGAGCAGGACGGCCGCATAAGCCTTATCATCACGGGAGATGAAGAGGGCCCGGCAGTGCATGGCACGGTTGCATTGATCGATCATATCAAGGCCCGGAATTTGATTCCCGACTTGTGCGTGGTGGGCGAACCGACGTCCGTCAATCGATTGGGCGATATGATGAAGATCGGACGACGTGGCTCCGTCAACATCTGGATCAGCGTGCCGGGTGTTCAGGGACATGTTGCCTACCCCCATATGGCGGACAATCCGATTCCGAGACTGGTCCGCATCCTGTCCCAGATCGATGCCATATTGCTTGATGACGGAACGGATTGGTTCCAGCCTTCGAACATTGAAGTCACCGATATTGAGGTCGGCAACCCGGCAACAAACGTAATTCCGCCACTGGCGCGGGCTAGGCTGAGCATTCGCTTCAACAGCCTGCACACGGGCCAGGATCTGGTTGACCGGATCTCGGAGATTGTCCGTACGGAAATTCCGGAAGGCGAGGTGAAAGCGCGGATTTCGGGCGAGGCCTTTGTGACACTTCCAGGTGAATTGAGCGATCTTGTGGCCAGTTCGGTTGAAAAGGTGATTGGGATCCGGCCCGAGCTTTCGACGACTGGCGGCACATCGGATGCCCGCTTCCTTTCCCAGATCTGCCCTGTTGTCGAATTTGGCCTTTGTAACGCAACCATGCACAAGCTCGACGAGGCCGTCGCACTGGACGACATCCGGGAACTGACCAAGATCTATGCCGAGATTATCGCCCGCGCCTCAGAATGAGGTAGAGTGCCCCTGCGCCACCGTGTCTTGGGTGAGCGCCTCGGATAGCTGCAATATGTGCCGAATGCGGCGATGCAGCGAGCCAATCCTTCACTGAAGCACGAATGACACCGCGCGTAGTGGGCGGCAGACGTGGATTGTCTGTCGCTGCCTTGCCTGTAATGAGCAGCAGGATTCGCGCTTCATTCCGGATGGCAAGGGCCAAAGCCCTGTTGAGCTTGACATGCGCGCTCGCCAGCGTTTCGCCATGAAGATCGATTGTAAAATCCGGTTCGAGCCTCCCTTTTGAAAGCCGCTTGTCCCACCCGCCGTCCAGCGTGTTGGCAGAATGCGGTTTGTGCGTCGCCCCTGCGACGGCAATGGCCTGTTTGACGTTTGGGCGCCTGCTTCTCACCTGGGCCCCTGCTTTGGCAGGGGCGACGGGTCGCTCAGCCTCCTGAGGTTCCCGCGGCCCGGCGCGACTGACCGTTTCCGTCACACGCCGCCAGACAGCCCGTTCCTCAGGGCTGAGGCGGCGGGACATTGGCCTGTTCCTGTGCAATCCTGGCAAGCGTGCCAAGCGGAAGGAGGATGAATGCTGTGCCACGTGCTGCCATCCCGCCGGCTATTGCTCGGGCGCGGACGCCAGCGCCCCAGAATGTATCGAATCTGTTGCTGCCCTTGATTGCCCCCCCGGTGTCTTGCGCAACCCAGAGCCCGGTCGCTTCAAGTCGGTCCATTGAAAGATAAACGGGCGCGCCGAGTGGCACAAAGCTGGGGTCGGCTGCAACGGTGGCATTGCCGGTAACGGGCAAGCCAAGCGCGCCAATCGGCCCCGGACCGGTCAGTTCCTTGAAGAAGACCCAACTTTTGTTTTCGCGCATGATTGCTCGGCCCTCATCGGGATGATCGTGCAGCCAGTTGATGATTCCCTGCATTGAGGTCTGGTCAGGACCAAGCAACCCTCTGTCCCGCATCAGCCTGCCGATACCAGTATAATCTCGTCCATTCTGACCATCATAGCCGATTCGCATGATGCTGCCGTCAGGCAGTTTAAGCCGCCCCGATCCCTGGACCTGAAGAAAGAAGAATTCGGCTGCATCGGCTGCCCAAGCGATCTCCAATCCTCGGCCTGCAAGAGCGCCTTCCTCTATTTCTGTCCGGTCAGCATAGGGCACAAAGGACTGACCCTTCACACGACCGCGGATCTTCTTGCCTTTGAGTTCGTCTGAAAACAGTCCCAGGTCGACATCGATCAGATCGTTCGGACGCTTGTAAATTGGCACTTCATAGCCAGGGCCCTGAGTTCGAGAACCAACAATTTCGGGTTCATAATAGCCTGTCGCAAAGCTCTTGCCGTCTCCAATCTGAGCGGCTTCGAAATTTGTCGCAAAGAACCCGGTTGCATCTTCGCTGCGCCAGCTTGCAGCGGCAGCGCAGGCCGGGCGCCAATCTTCTGCGCGGGTAAGCCCAGATTGGTCCGTGCGGCGGATTAGTGAAGGGCAGGAAATCCGAAAAGCCTGCAAGGCACGGTTTGCACTCGCGTTGTCCAATTGGGGCATGTCGACTGCGATAACACCCGCAGAGCGGGCGTTGGGCCCTGGTGCAGGCGCGACAACTGGCTTTGGCGGGATTGGAATGTTGGGTATCGGCTTTGCGGTTGCACCTGCACTTTGCGGGGGTCGCCCATTAGGTACAATCCGGGCTCCACACCCGGCAAGTGCCAGAAGCATTGCAATGGAAATGAGTGCGCGGGCAGACATACCCGTAGTCTTAGGCTGCTTCGTCGGTATCCGTCAAAAGCCAGTTTGGATCCGAGGAGCGCAAGTTGCGCGCGAAGGTCCATGCATCGTGCGTCGGAACGGCATCCGTAAGCGACCCCGCAACGACCTTGCCCTCGGTATCTCTGGTGACGGCCGCGATATCGGCATCGAAGCGCACCGTGATCTCTGCAGTACCATTGCTGAACTTAGCATCCGCAATCACAGCCCGTTCGATCCGGACCATGCGATTGTCGAGCACATGTCCCTGAGCAGCGCGCTCTGCAATGTCTTCGCCAAAGGCTTGCCGAACCTCTTCCGAAACATAGGGCCGATAATCCTCTTCCTTGCCGGCCCAGAATGCCTCGAGAATGAGTCGATAGGCCTGTTTGGCACCGTCGAGGAAATCTGCCGCGCTGAAATTGCGATCCGCGGCAGATATCGCGCGCAACCCGGCTTCAGCACCAGCAACATGCTGTTCCTCAGGGACTATTGACGGACCGTCTCGCGAGTCCTCAATGGCCGGAACGATGGGTCGATCCCGCACCAGATCTTCCGCCGGTCGCGACAATGGCTGCTCATGCCCAGTACGCTTGCCGAGCACTGCATAAAGCCGAAGTCCCAAAAAAAGGGCGATCATGGCAAAGATGATAATGCCGATCATGATGTCTCCAAGGCGATCAAGATCATTACATAGGCGTGACAACCGCTGGATTCAAATCACTTTCGCGGAAAATCTCTCCCATTGCCCTCGCCTGCCTCGGCTGCTAGGCGCCCGCGGCACGGCAATGGTTCACTCCACGCCACAAATTCACGTCTGACCTGAGGATTTTCAAATGGCTGATGAAACCGGCAACGAACCGCTTGCCAATGGTGAAGATACCGCCCCTGCAGTGGGCCTGATTTCGCAATATGTGAAGGATCTGTCGTTCGAAAACCCGAATGCACCGGCCGTTTTCCAATGGCAAGGGCAGCCACAGATCGATGTGCAGTTCAATATCGGCGCAAACCAGATTGCCGACGATGTGCATGAGGTCATTCTGAAAATCGACGTCCGCGCAACCAGCGCCGACAAGGTCGCATTTCAGGTAGAGCTCGCGTTTGCCGGCTTGTTTGGAATCCGCAACGTACCGGAAGATCAAATCCAGCCGTTCCTTTTTGCCGAAGCCCCTCGCCTCGTATTTCCGTTTGCTCGGCGCGTCCTCGCAGATGCGGTGCGAGACGGGGGATTCCCGCCGCTCCTGCTTGAACCGATCGATTTTGGTGCGCTTTACATGCAGCAGGCGCTTGCCAATGCAGAGGGTCAACAAGGTGCGCAAGCCGAAGAAGGCAATGCGTAAAAGCACAATATGAAACTCGGCAAAGCCATTGGCACGATCGGTGGGCTGACCATGGTCAGCCGCGTGCTCGGCTTTGCTCGCGACATGCTGATGTCGCGCATCATGGGCGCAACAATGGCTGCAGATGCGTTCCAGCTTGCCTTTCGCGTTCCAAACACCTTTCGGCGCCTTTTCGGCGAAGGCGCCTTTTCAGCCGGGTTCGTTCCGCTGTTCAGCCAACGCCTACACCGCGAAGGAGGGCTTGAAGAGGCACGCAAATTTTCCGAGGAAGTCCTTGCCGTCTTCCTGCCGACACTTTTCCTGTTCACCCTCGTCTTTGAACTGGCCATGCCTGCTTTTGTCTGGGCACTGGCCTCGGAATGGGTCAACACGCCGGAAAAATTCGATCTGGCCATTTTCCTGACGCGGATTACCTTTCCCTATCTGCTGCTCATAAGCCTCGTGTCGCTTTTCGCGGGCGTTCTCAATTCCATGACGCGATTCATTGCGGCAGCCTTTGCGCCTGCCTTGCTCAACCTCTGCATGGTTGCAGCATTGTTGATCGTGCCGGCTGGTGGCGCCAAGACCGCCCAGGCACTCGCTATTGGCGTTCTAGTTGGCGGATTCCTCCAGATTGGACTGTTGTGGGCAGCGGCAAAACGCGCCGGCATTTCGTTGCGCTTGCGGCGTCCGCGCATGACGCCGGGCGTCCGGCAGTTTATCAATGTCGTCATCCCGGCAACCCTTGGCGCGGGCGTCTACCAGGTGAGCCAATTTATCGACACCTTCTTTGCGACCCGCCTCCCGCAGGGATCGCTCAGCTACATGAATTATTCGGACCGGCTGAACCAGTTGCCGCTATCCGTCATCGGCACCGCGCTCGGGACCGCAATCCTGCCGGCTATTTCGCGTTTTATCGACAAGGATCAGCCGGAAGAGGCTGCCAAAGTCCAAGGACAAGCTGTCGAGCTATCGATGCTGTTGACGCTCCCCGCTGCAGTTGCCCTTTGGGTTGTTTCGATTCCGCTATGCACGGCCCTGTTTCAGGGTGGACGCTTCACGCTTCAGGACGCGGCGATCACTGGCAATGTACTTGCGATCATCGTCTCGGGCCTGCCCGCCTACGTCCTTGTAAAAGTGATCACGCCCGGATTTTATGCCCGCAAGGACACCCGTACCCCAGTGAAAACTGCTGGCATCGTCCTGCTTGCCAACGTCATTCTCAATTTTGCGCTTATCCCGCCTTTCGGGATCTACGGATTGGCCTCAGCCATCGCGATCTGCTCATGGCTCAACTGCGTGATGCTTTACGTCATTTTGCGCAAGCGCGGCCATTTTCATATTGAGCCTTGGCTGTGGGGCCGGATCGGTCGTCAGCTTTTCGCAGCGGCTGTCATGGCTGGTGTCCTATTCTTCTTGCGTGATCAGTTTGCGGACTGGTTCTCCGGTTCAACGGGCCGCCGTATACTCGCGGTCGGCGCGATTGTGTCGGCAGGCGGTGCAGCTTATCTGGTCACGGCCTTCCTGACAGGGGGAATGGACCGCGATGCGGCGATGATCCTTCTTCGGCGCAAGAAAGTGAGTGCGGAATGATGCGCGTTGTTTCCGGCATCCAGCCAACTGGCAACCTCCATCTCGGCAATTATCTTGGCGCCATCCGCAACTGGGTATCGATGCAGGATGAGGGCGAATGCCTTTACTTTCTGGCAGACCTTCATGCGCTTTCCATGCCGTATGAACCCGCGGAATTGACGGCAAATACACGCGAAATGACTGCAGCCCTCGTCGCTTGCGGGATTGATACGGACAAATCCATCCTCTTCAATCAGGCTCGCGTGACTGCACATGCCGAATTGCAGTGGCTCTTGAATGGCACAGCGAGGATGGGTTGGCTGAATCGCATGACCCAATGGAAGGACAAGGCGGGAAAGAACCGTGAAGGGCAGTCGGTCGCCCTGTTTTCATATCCCGTCCTGCAGGCTGCAGATGTTCTCCTGTACCAAGCAACGCATGTCCCTGTCGGCGAAGACCAGAAGCAGCATCTCGAGTTGGCGCGAGACATTGCGCAAAAGTTCAACAATGATTTCGGGGACGTCTTCACTCTTCCCGACCCGATCATTCCACCAGCTGCCGCGCGGATCATGTCGCTTCGGGACGGCAACGCAAAGATGTCGAAGTCCGATGCCTCCGACATGAGCCGCATCAACCTGGTCGACGACCCGGACACAATTGTGAACAAGGTCAAAAAGGCTAAGACTGATCCCGAACCCTTGCCAAGCGAGGCAGCCGGGCTTGATGGCCGAGCGGAAGCAAAAAACCTGGTTGGCATCTATTCGGCGCTTTCAAACGAAAGCGTCGATTCCGTGCTTGCGCGTTTTGGGGGCCAGGGGTTCGGGGCATTCAAGCCTGCTCTTGCCGAATTGATGGTTGAGACGCTCAAGCCGATCTCGGAGCGTTTCAATGCGCTGCGGCGGGACGCAGCAGCGCTTGACGCGATCCTCGTCAAGGGCGCTGAAAGGGCACGTGTTTTGGCTGCACCAACACTTGCAAGGGCATATTCGGCACTGGGCCTTTCGCGATAAGGCGTTCTGCAATGCCGTTTGCGATTACACTTGCCATTGCAGCTTCCCCTGCAACAGTTGCGTTCTCGTCCGCCCATCGGTGGGAAAACTAAAACAACACCCGATTTGGCACCCATGCCGAATATCCGGCCGATCTGTTCAAGAAGCGTTTCGCTTCGGACAATGGTGATGGTGCGCGTTGGACTTCAGCCATCGGCGCCAAATTGCTGATCTTCGGTTCATGGAATAGCTTGAAGCAGACGCCTGCCAGCTATGCGCGGTCTCTCGCCGAATCGGACCCTCAGCGCTATCGGCGGATCAGCTACAGGCTGATTAGGCCCGGATCGCTGACACTTTCGGGCACAGTCGGGGCAAACATCTTCTACGAACGATATGTGTTTGGCGATCCGTCCGGCGCCATTCATGCGCTCGTACTTGAGTATCTGATTTTGGCGCGTTCAACCGTCGATCCGGTCGTTTCCAGAATGTCATCCTCTTTGCGTTGGGCAAATTCGCCACGCTGAGCTTTCGTCTGATCGCGCCAAGACATCATGAGCCGGTTCCGCATGTCGAGCAGGCGGGATCTTTCGGAAGCCTGATTGTCCGCATCGACGGCGCAAGGCCGTCGAAAATGTGGAGCTTGCCCGCAGGATCATCACCGAAACCGGTAATGACACGGATCGCCTCCATCGCTGCAAAACTGCCCATCAAACCGACCATCGCGCCAAGCACACCAACTTCGGAGCAACTGTCACAATCATCTGGATCGTGCGCATCACCCACGAAGCAGCGATAGCAAGGCTTACCTTCTTCCCAGCCGCGATAGGTGCCGATCTGGCCATGAAACTGGCCTATCGCCGCAGACACAAGCGGCACTTGCGCAGCATGGCAGAGATCATTGACGATCAGCCGGGTCATGAAATTATCGCAGCCGTCCAACACCACATCAACGCCGTCCAGCAATGATGCATTGAAATCTGCCGTCAGCCGCTGCGGCACCGTGGCGAAGGTGATTTCGGGATTGATCCTGCTTGCAGCTTCACGCGCCACATCCACCTTGTCGCGGCCAATATCGTCCACGCCATAAAGGACCTGCCGCTGGAGGTTTGACAGCGACACCTGGTCATCGTCGATGACGGTCAACCTGCCAACGCCGGCCGCGGCCAGATACTGGATCGCCGGACACCCGATCCCGCCAGCGCCGACAAGCAGCACATGCGCCTGCGCCAGCCGTGCCTGCCCTGCCCCGCCAATTTCCTTCAGGACAATATGGCGGGCATAGCGTTCAAGCTGCTGATCACTCAGCGTCATATACCCGTCGAGCCGAAGCCCCCTGCTCCGCGCTCAGTCTCGTCGAGATGGGCGACCTCGAGAAAATTTGCCCGTTGCACCGGAGCCGGAACAAGCTGGGCAATCCGATCGCCGCGTCGAACCGCAAAGGGTTCGCTCCCGAGATTGGCGAGGATCACCTTGACTTCGCCCCGATAGTCGCTGTCGATCGTTCCCGGTGTGTTAAGACAGGTAATGCCGAATTTGAGAGCAAGACCCGAGCGCGGACGAACCTGGACTTCGAATCCGTGCGGAATGGCCAATGCAAAGCCTGTGGCAACGGCATGGCGTGCGCCGGGAGCAAGATCGACATCCTCCGCGGCAACCACATCCATGCCTGCTGCCCCATCCGTCGCGTAAGCAGGCAGCGGCAAGCCTTCCCCGTGCGACAGGCGCTGAATGGCAATGGCAATCTCAGGCAAGTGCATCGGCAATCTTTTCAACAAGTTTGCGCGCGACGTCCAGCTTGGACATGCGCGCCCAGCTCTCCGTCCCATTTTCAGTGATCAGGTGAACGCGATTGTCTTCTCCACCCATCTTGTCCACGGCAACGTCATTGGCAACGATCCAGTCGCAGCCTTTGCGGACACGTTTGGCCTGAGCATGTTCCACTGCCGTTTCGGTTTCTGCCGCAAAGCCAACCAGAAGCCTGGGCCGCTCTGCTGATTGTGCCAGTTCCGCCAGAATATCGGGATTCTTGTGCCAGTTGAGCGCTGGCGGTCCCTTTTCCTTTTTGAGCTTTTCCGTTGCTTCATCGACCCGCCAGTCAGCAACGGCTGCCACAAGAACCGCGGCATCTGAAGGAAGGGCCGTCTGGACGGCGGCCTGCATCTCACGGGCAGTTTCGACATTGATCCGGTCGACGCCTGCAGGCGTTGCGAGACTTACTGGCCCGGCCACAAGTGTCACGCGTGCTCCCGCCTGGGCCAGTGCACCAGCAATCGCGAAGCCCTGCTTGCCGGACGATCGGTTGGCAATGACGCGGACTGGATCTATCGGTTCGTGCGTCGGTCCAGCCGTTACAATGATATGCTTACCAAGAAGCCGCTGCACGTGCTTGCCCGCAAAGTCGGGCTGGCCGGCCAGAACATCAACATCCTGATGTGCCAAAGCGCGCCCGATAGCTGCATGAATGGCGTCGGGCTCTGGCAAGCGACCGGGGCCGAATTCTCCGCAAGCCATCGGCCCTTCATCAGGCTCCAGAACGGTGATGCCATCATGCCGCAAGGTCGCCACATTGCGCCTCGTCGCAGCGTGCTGCCACATGCGGACGTTCATTGCAGGTGCCGCAAGCACGGGCTTGTCGGTCGCCAGCAAGAGTGTCGTCGCCAGGTCGTCTGCAATGCCCTGCGCCATTTTCGCCATCAGATCAGCCGTGGCAGGCGCCACAACGACAAGATCGGCTTGCCTGGAAAGCTGGATATGGCCCATTTCGGCCTCGTCCTTCAGGTCGAACAAGTCGGTGTAGACCTTGTCCTCACTCAGCGCGGCAAGCGTCATCGGCGTTACGAATTTCTGGGCTGCATGTGTCAGTACGCAGCGCACCGACATGCCGTCCTTCTTGAGCAGTCTGACCAGCTCGCAGGCCTTGTAAGCCGCGATGCCACCACCCACGATCAGGAGTATTCGTTTGCCGGTCATACCCACCCATATAGGACGCTGGCGATCGCCACACCAGCAAGAGCACCAAGGAGGCTCCAGCCAAGGCTTGTGAGCCAACCGCGGGGCCCGATTTCAATCTCGGGCAGCGGAGGAGCTGGCGGCGCAGCACCCGGCTTGGGATAGGCTGCCTCGATCCTGCGAAGCAGGTCTGGCAAATCTCCAATGGCCTTGATTGCCCGCTGCAGATGGTTGGCAAGAACGGCTTCAGGGCCCAGTTCGTCGCGCAACCATTCCGAAACAAACGGACCGGACACTTCCCACATGTTGATTTCGGGATCGAGCGTGGATGCAACGCCTTCGACCATGACCATTGTCTTCTGCAGCAGCAGCAGGTGCGGCTGTGTCGGCATGTCAAACTCGCGCGTGATTGCAAAAAGGCCGTCAAGCATATTGCCGACACTGATGTCCTTGACTGGAACACCGCGGATCGGTTCGCCAACCGCTCGCAACGCTGTCGTGAATTCATCGATATTGTGATGGCCAGGCACATATTGCGCATCGAAGTGGATTTCAGCCACGCGGCGATAATTGCCCGTTATCAAGCCGTGCAGGATCTCGGCCAGCCAGAGCCGGGCCTGCCGGTTGACCCTTCCCATGATTCCGAAGTCTATCGCCGCGATACGGCCTTCCGGCGTGACGAAAAGATTGCCTTGGTGGAGGTCGGCGTGGAAAAAGCCTTCAGCAATTGCCTGGCGCAGGAAGGCCCGCACCAGGGTCTTGGCCAGATGATTGAGATCATGGCCTGCCGCAACAAGTGCGTCCCGGTCCGTAAGCTTGATCCCTTCGACCCAATCGAGGGTCATCACCCTTCGGCTGGTGCGCTTCCAGTCGATGGCCGGAACGACATAGCCGTCCTCCCCGCTCATCGCATCGGCAAGCTCGGAAGCTGACGCCGCTTCCCGTCTCAGATCCAGCTCGCGCAAAGTCCATTGCCTGAAGGTTGCGATAACTTCGCGAGGCCGAAGTCGGGCCAGCTCTCCACCTCGCGCTGATGCTTGGGCCGCAATCCATTCATAGGTCTCGATGTCACCGGCGAACTTCTCTTCAATGCCGGGGCGCAAAACCTTGACTGCAACATCGCGGCCTTCGGTCGTGACCGCCCGGTGGACCTGTGCGATGGATGCAGCGCCAACCGGTTCTGGATCGATCGAACGAAACAAGGTTTCAGCGGGCACTCCCAGCCCCGTTTCAATCGCGGCCTTGATCCTGGCATAGGGAACAGGCGGCAGCGAATCCTGCAAGCGCAAAAGGTCGCGGGCCGCTTCCTCGCCAACGAGGTCGGGACGCGTTGCGAGCGATTGTCCCAATTTGACTGCGGCAGGGCCAATCTGCTCGAACGCCTTGGCATAAGCAGGCGGATTTGGCGGAAAACTTCCCAGCCGGGCGATACGGACCAGACGACGCAGGGCTGCGGGCGCATTACCATCGCGTTCGATGCCAAGCAAAGCGCCGTTGCGCGCAAGCGTCCGCCCCCATTTGAGCGTCCGCCAAATATGGATTGTACGAGCGGTCAAATCTTCCAGCCGCTGTGGATAGCCACCAGTCCGCCGAGCATTGGCTCAACGTTGGTGCGAATGAACCCGGCCTGACGGATCATGCCTTCGAAGGCCAACATGTCCGGAAAGCGACGAATCGACTCGATCAGATATCGGTAGCTTTCCTCGTCCTTCGCCAGAAGCTTGCCGAGTTTTGGCACAAGCTTGTGCGAATAGACGTCGTAGACTTCCGCAAATCCCGGCCAAAGCGTTGTCGAAAATTCAAGGCAATAGAAGCGGCCGCCGCGCTTCAGGACGCGGTATGCCTCAGAGAGAGCCTTGTCGATATGGGTCACATTCCTGATACCAAAGGCTATGGTATAGGCATCGAAGCTCTTGTCGTCGAAGGTCAGTTGCTCGGCATTCTGTTCTGACCAACTCAACCCGCCGATTTCTCTCTTTTGGGCGCGCTCGATCCCGACCGCAAGCATGTCAGGATTGATATCGGCCACGGTGATCAAGGCACCAAGGGCCTGCATGCGAAAGGCAATGTCACCTGTGCCCCCAGCCATGTCGAGAACCATTTCCCCTTCGCGAGGCTTGACGCGTCGCACGAAGCGATCCTTCCAGAGGCGGTGCATGCCGCCCGACATGGCGTCGTTCATCAGGTCATAGTTTTCCGCCACACTCGAAAAGACCTGCCTTACGCGCTTGGTCTTTTCGACGGGTGCAACCTCTTGATAGCCAAAAGATACAGTTTCGCTCATGCAGGCCGCTCTAGCCAAGGGGCAGCGCTCCCGCTAGCGCAAATCCATGCCTGAATTGCCCGAAGTCGAAACAACTGTTCGCGGACTCGCCTCGGTGCTGGAGGGTGAGGTTCTCGTTCGCGTCGAGCCCCGCCGGGCAGATCTCCGTAGACCAATTCCGCCGGACATGCGCCAAAGGCTGACCGGTGCGCGCGTCACGGGTCTTCGACGCCGAGCAAAATATGGCATGGTCGAGACAGATCGAGGCGATACGCTCGTTTTCCATCTCGGCATGTCGGGCAGGTGGCGCGTCGATCCTGCCGAGATCGAAAAGCACGATCATCTGATCCTCGAAACGGCGACTGGACGGCTGCTCGCTCTCAACGATCACCGGCGGTTCGGCTCACTCGACCTGCTCAGGACTGAATCGGCAATGGACTGGCCAGCCTTTCAGGCACTCGGGCCGGAACCCTTGAGCGATGACTTTTCCGCCAAGGTCCTGGCGCAGGCCTTTGCGGGACGCAGTGCGTCGATCAAGTCACTGCTGCTTGACCAGAGAATTGTTGCCGGTTTGGGCAACATCTATGTCTGCGAGGCCCTGTTCATGGCCGGTATCAAGCCCAACAAACCCGCCGGTCGCGTCGCAAAGACACGTCTTGAACCGCTTGTTGTGGCGATCAAGAATGTTTTGGCCTCAGCAATCAAAGCCGGCGGCTCCACCCTGCGTGACTATGCCCAACCCGATGGCGAACTGGGATATTTCTTCAAGCAATGGCGCGTCTATGGTCGCGAGGGGGAGGCATGCCAGTGCGGTCAGCCTGTTCTGCGTCGCATCGATGGCGGGAGGTCGACCTTTTACTGCCCCAGATGCCAGCGTTAAAGGTTGACCCGAATGGGCCACTTGGCTAATGGCGCGTCCGGATCGGTGCGGATGATTCTGCGCCGCTTTTTCTTTTGCACTGATTTTGAGGGTTTTGGCATGGCGAATACGCCGCAAGCAAAAAAGCGCATCCGTCGCAACGAACGTCGCGCGGAAATCAACGGCAACCGTGTTGGCCGTATCCGGACTTTCGTCAAGAAAGTTGAATTGGCCCTGTCAGCTGGTGACAAGTCGGCTGCCGCCGCGGCACTTGCCGCCGTTCAGCCTGAACTCGCTCGCGGGGTTGCCCGAGGCGTGCTCCACAAGAACACAGCATCACGTAAGTTTTCGCGTCTTACAAAGGCGGTGTCCGCACTTTCCTGATCGGAGCGTCCCGCTTCGGTTCAAGAGCCCGCCCATCTCACGATCGGCGGGCTTTTAATTGTGCGGTGCAGCGCGTGCAAAACCCAAGCTGAATCCACGATTCGCGGGAAGTCCAAAATGACCCCCCAATATTTTTTGGTTATTTTTCAATATTTTAAGATAGGTTAACGGATTCGTGCGGTTGCTTGAGTCAACAGTATTTATTTCATTTTTTTGACACCCGAACCCTTGATCGCTGGGCCTTAGCGCCCCTAAAAATCCCCTCAAGCCGCGGGCGAATCGGTCCGCAGCTGTTCTTGCCAGTGAGAAGTTTTGTCCCGGCCTAGTTGTTTCGGGTTCGGAAGTTGCGTGTTGCCGGGGGGCGGGGCGCATACTGTCGGTTTTAGCCTTGGGGGAGTTACCTGAATTTATGTCGTTGCCGCCGTCCACATGTCCCTTGGATCCGACCGAGAGCGACGCGCTGGCACAGGCTTGGGACGATATTCGCAAGTCGCTTCGGCACAGTATCGGTGCGAGAAGCTTTGATCATTGGCTGAAGCCCGTTGCGCTTGCAGGCTGGCAGGCTGAGGAGGGATTGGTCCGCCTATCCCTTCCTTCCGAATTCATGGCCAGCTGGGTGCGCACGCATCATGGCGATCGTCTCGCGCAGTCCTGGAAGGCCGCAAGCCCGCAGGTTCGCGGGGTCCGTATTGAAGTCGCCGGAGAGTCTGCAGAACGTTACGAAGCGAAATCTGAACAACTCCCAAGTGACCCGGCACCGAAGCCCGATGGCCATGCGTTCGATCCTCGATTGACGTTCTCGCGGTTCGTTACTGGTCCTGCAAATGCAGTTGCCGCCAATGCTGCACTGACATTTGCAAGCGGCCCTTCCATGCGGTTCAATCCGCTCTTTATCCACTCCCAGACCGGTCAGGGCAAAACCCATCTTTTGCATGCGATCGGACACGAGTATCAGCGCGCGCACCCGTCCGCCCGGGTGCTGTACATGTCGGCCGAGCGTTTCATGTTCGACTTTGTTTCCGCAATGCGCGCGCGGGACACGATCACGTTCAAGACAAGACTGCGCTCCGCCGATTTGCTGATGATTGATGATGTGCAGTTCATCGCAGGCAAGGACTCGACGCAGGAGGAATTCCTCCACACGGTTGACGAACTCATGTCTGCGGGACGAAAGCTGGTCATCAGCGCTGATCGCGCGCCGCAGGCGCTGGATGGGGTTGAAGGACGTATTCTTTCCCGCCTCACACAAGGCCTTGTGGTCGATATTCAGCCACCCGACTTTGTGCTCCGCCGGGCAATCATTGGAGCCAAGGCAGCGGCGATCGAAGGTGCCGTGATTGAAGATCAGGTTCTCGACTTGTTGGCCGCCCGGCTTGCAACAAATGTTCGGGAACTTGAGGGTGGTTTGAACCGGCTCTTGGCCTATGCCTCTCTTGGCAACCGGCCCGTTACGATTGAATTCGCCGAAGAAGTCCTGGCTGACATGTTCAGGGCCAGCCGCAGACGCATTACGATTGATGAGATCCAGCGACGAGTTTCTGAGCATTTCCGCATCCGGCATGCAGAAATGGTGTCTGCTCGGCGTGCCCGCGAAGTTGCTCGCCCCCGTCAGATTGCGATGTATCTCGCAAAGCAGCTGACCCCTCGCTCCTTGCCGGAAATTGGCAGGCGATTTGGCGGGCGCGATCACACAACCGTGATCCATGCCGTCCGCCAGATTGAGCGGCTGAGGGGCGAGGACAGCGAGATCGACAATGATGTCCGCACGCTCATCCGGGTGCTTGAGGGCTAGACAAGTTGCGGGACGCGCGGCATATGCCCGTCATCATGAATTCGGCTCTTGCCCTTCTTCTCCTTCGACTTACGCGCCCTTAGGCGCGTCATGAATGCGTGGGTGTCGCCTGCGCGGATGCTGCCTAAGGGCCAAATCCAGACCCAACCAGGCTTTGAAGAGAAGAATCATGCTGCGTAATCCATCTCAAAAATACCGTCCGTTTCCGCAAATCAACCTGCCAGACCGTCAATGGCCGGGCCGAACCATCACGCATGCGCCTCGCTGGCTTTCAACGGATATGCGCGACGGCAATCAAGCACTTGTCGATCCGATGGACGCGGAAAAGAAGACCCGCTTTTTCGACCTGCTGCTCAAGATTGGTGTGAAGGAAATCGAAGTCGGATTTCCGAGCGCTGGTGCAACAGAGTTTGATTTTATCTCGGGATTGGTCAAATCGGGACGCATCCCGGATGATGTCATGGTGCAGGTCCTCACCCAATCGCGCGAAGACCTGATCCGCACGAGCTTTGACTCCCTGCGAGGTGCTCGAGCAGCGATTGTGCACCTTTACAACGCGGTTTCACCCATGTGGCGCCGCATCGTCTTCCAGATGGAGCCAAGCGAAATTCGGGACATCGCCATCACTGGTGCCAAGATTCTGCGCGACGAAGCGGCAAAACAGCCCGATACGGAATGGCATTTCGAATATTCCCCCGAAACCTTCTCAACCGCGGAACTCGATTTCAGCCTCGAATGCTGCGCAGCGGTCATGGACATACTGAAACCTACGCCCGAGCGGCCGATCATCTTTAACCTGCCAGCAACAGTAGAAGCTGCAACGCCCAACATTTATGCAGACCAGATCGAATATTTCGGGCGCAACATTCCGAACCGTGAAAGTGTGATCATCAGCCTGCATACCCATAACGATCGTGGAACAGGCGTGGCAGCAACCGAACTTGGCCTGCTTGCAGGCGCAGACCGTGTCGAAGGCTGCTTGTTTGGAAACGGCGAACGGACCGGCAATGTCGACCTCGTGACTGTCGCGCTCAACATGTACACGCAAGGAGTGGATCCCGGTCTCGACTTTTCCGACATCGATGAGGTCATCAAGACGGTCGAATATTGCAACGACCTGCCGGTCCACCCTCGGCACCCTTATGCTGGCGAACTGGTCTTCACAGCATTTTCGGGCAGTCATCAAGATGCGATCAAGAAGGGCTTTGCCGCGCAGGCAGCCCGAAATGACGATTTTTGGGAAGTCCCCTACCTGCCCATCGATCCGGCCGACCTTGGGCGCTCGTATGAAGCGGTGATCCGGGTGAATTCACAATCCGGCAAGGGTGGCTTTGCCTGGGTTCTCGAACAGGATCAGGGACTCAAGCTGCCAAAGAAAATGCAGGCGCACTTCTCTCGCCATGTTCAGGAACTTGCAGACAAGGTCGGCCGAGAACTCCACGCAGGCGATATCTGGGACGTATTCCAGCGTGCCTATTGCTTGAACACGCCGCAACATTATCAGCTCGTCGAGTATGATGAGACGAGAGCCGCGAATGGCGATCGCATCTTTGCTGGCAAAATCGCGATTGACGGGCGTGAACAGTCAGTCAGCGGTCGAGGCAATGGCTTGATTTCAAGCGTGGTCGCAACGCTGAATCAAAGCTTTTCGATCGGCCTCGAAATCGCCGATTATAGTGAACATGCAATGGGCCAAGGCACAAACGTTCGCGCTGCCGCATATGTCGAATGCCGGACGACGGATGGCCGTACTGTATGGGGTGTCGGCATCGATGAAGACGTCGCGACAGCCAGTGTGCGGGCGGTTCTCAGCGCAGCCAACGGGCTTATCGCAAAATAATTCTGGCCGCCTCTTGAATTTAGGTCGACTGTTCCTATTCTAGAGGTGCGGGCCGGGCCCCTCTGGCGATTGACGACCATTGTGTTGCGTTGATCGTGATGTCGGACCGCATCGGGAGAATCCGGTGCACAGGGTCCATATGTTCGTTTCCCTTCAGCCTTGCTCCCGATCCAGTGGAAACTGTCAAGGAGTGGGTTTGATGACGACCAAAGCATTCATGTTGTTGCTCAGGCACAAGCAAATTGATGATATCATTCGGGCTGAGCAAAAGAAGCGATGGCAGGACGTGACGCGAATTCAGCGGCTCAAGAAGCTCAAGCTGGCGGTAAAGGATCGACTGCACCGGCTTGCCGGTTTACAAGGCCATCAACGTACGGCCTGAACCCGATTTTCCAGTAACTTGGCCGCCATCAGTCACTACCTGGGCTGCAGGCGGCCATTGCTTTCATTTGTTTTTGACTAAGGACGAATTGCCTCGTGGACTTTCTTGTCATTGATTGGCTGGGTACACCGGTTTGGTTCTGGCTGGTTTTTCTTGGATTGGTGGTTGCGTTGACCGCCTTCGATCTCGGTGTGCTCCACAAGGAAGACAAGGAGATGGGCATCGCGGAAAGCCTCAAGCTCTCCGCTTTCTACATTGGCATTGCCTTGCTCTTTGGAGGTTGGATATGGTTCGAAAAGGGCGCAGATCCGGGGATAAAATACTTCACGGGTTTCTTCATCGAAAAGGCGCTGTCCATTGACAATGTCTTTGTCATTTCCCTCATCTTCACGTTTTTTGCGATCCCCCGAAAGTACCAATACCGCGCCCTTTTGTGGGGCATTGTTGCAGTCATTGTACTGCGCGGCCTCATGATTGCAGCTGGTGCTGCCTTGGTGGAAGAGTTCTATTGGGTCCTCTATTTTTTTGCGGCTTTCCTGATCGGGACTGGCATCAAAATGCTGTTCGCTGGCAGCCATGAAATCGATGTTGCGAAAAATCCGGTTGTTCGCTGGATTTCGACACATATGCGGGTGACAAAAGAACTGCACGGAGAGAAATTCTTCGTAATGGTTCCTGACGACAAGACTGGGGCACTGGTTCGTGCGGCAACGCCCCTCTTCCTCGCCCTGGTCATCATCAATGTCGCGGATTTGGTGTTTGCGGTCGATTCCGTTCCCGCAATCTTTGCAATCACGACAGACATGTTCATTGTCTTCACATCGAACATCATGGCGATCCTTGGCCTGCGCGCGCTTTACTTCGCGCTTGCGGCGATGGTGCATCGCTTCGAATATCTGAAATACGCCCTGGCGCTCGTTCTGGTGTTCATAGGATCGAAGATCTACGTCTCGGACTTCGTGATGGGCGGCGCAAAGTTTCCGCCCGTCTTGAGCCTGGGCGTAACATTCGCACTTATCCTTGGCGGAATCGGATTTTCACTTTGGAAGACGCGGAACGACAGTCCAGCCGAGCTGCGATGAGGTATGCCAGCCTGCGTGGCCTAGCCACGCAGGCTGTGGATACGACGGCGCAGGCCCAAGGGCATCGACGTTAAATCGTGTTGACCAGCAAAGGCATATCACGGCACAGGAGGCATCATGTCAACGAACCCTCCCCTCAAGGCCGCGATCATTCCGGTCACGCCACTTCAGCAGAATTGTTGCCTGATCTGGTGCACAGAAACCATGCGGGGCGCATTTACGGATCCCGGTGGCGATCTTGAGCGCTTGAAAGCAGCCGCTGCCCAGCAAGGCGTCACAATTGAGAAGATCCTGATCACGCATGGCCATCTCGATCATTGCGGGCAAGCTGGCATGCTCGCGAGTGAACTTCAGGTCCCGATTGAAGGGCCGCATGAAGCGGACCGATTCTGGATTTCCCGCCTGGACGATGACGGATCAAGATATGGGATGCAGGCCCACTCGTTCGAACCGGACCGCTGGCTTGAGAATGGAGACACAGTAACCGTCGGCAAGCTGGTGCTCGACGTATATCACTGCCCGGGCCATACGCCGGGGCATGTCGTTTTTCACCATGCTCCGTCAAAGCTGGCAATAGTCGGCGACGTCCTGTTTCAGGGGTCGATCGGCCGAACCGACTTCCCCATGGGAAACCACCAGCAACTGATCGACTCGATCACGGGACGGCTTTGGCCGCTCGGAGATGAAACCGCGTTTGTTCCAGGACACGGGCCGATGTCGACCTTTGCCCACGAACGCAAGACGAACGGCTATGTGTCGGACTATGCGCTGGCCTGATCAGCCTGCTTGAATAACCTCTGCCGGCGCTATGACTTTTCCGTCTGAGCTGTGAGCAATATAGACGGCATAGCCAGCCAACCCCGTCATGATCAGCAGCGTCAACATGATTCCGATTGGCCGACCCTTGGGCAAGCCGTCCATGCCTAGCGCATGAGCAATGCGCGCGACCATATAGACGGCCATGACTGCCCAAAGCAGGGTCGACGTGCCAGCAGCCATTTCGATCAGCGCAATCAAAATCAGGACAAAGGGTGTGAATTCGACGAAATTGGCCTGCGCGCGCATCCGACGGATTACTTTTTCATTCCCACCGTCTCCAATCGAAACCTTCTCGGACGTCCTGACCTGACCGATTCGAATGCCGAGCCAAAGGTTGATAAAGGCTGCAACGGCAGCGGCGGTCAGTGAAACTGGCAAGATCATGTTCAGGCTTCCCCCTTATTGCGTTATCACTGGTTGCCACGGGAACGCCGGACTTGCAACGTCTGCGGGAATCGCTATAGGCGCTCGCTCAATGTGACAGTCCGGCCGCGTGCGGACGCGGCCTTTTCGGGGGCCGCAGCGTTTTGCATCGCGACTTGCCCTGTTACAAGCAGGTTCAACAGACGAAGAGACAGGTGCCTCGATGGCCGTTCCAAAGCGAAAAACTACGCCCTCCAAGCGCAATATGCGCCGCAGCCATGACTCCTTGAGGGTCGAGGCCTTTCAGGAATGCAGCAATTGCGGCGAACTGAAGCGCCCGCACAATATGTGCCCGGCATGCGGCCATTATAACGGCCGCGAAGTCGTCAGCATCTCAAGCTAAGTCAGATCCAACCAGCAAGCCGGGAGATGGATCAGGTGGCAGACGCGCCACGACTAGCCATCGACGCGATGGGAGGCGATGAGGGGCTGGCAGTCATGCTGCGCGGCGTTGCCCTTGCCCGCCGTCGCTGGCCGGGACTGACGTTTGATCTGGTTGGGGATGAAGCAGCAATCGCTGCCGCGCTTGAGAACCACCCCAATCTCAAGGCAAATTCGCAAATCATTCATGCGCCTGAAGTCATTTCCGGCAATGACAAGGCTGCCCAGGCCATCCGGCGGGCAAAGACCACGTCAATGGGCATCGCAATCGACCGCGTGAAGCAAGGCCTTGCTGGTGCTGCCGTATCCGCAGGCAACACTGGTGCACTCATGTCGATGGCCAAGCTGTCCCTCCGGACGATGCCGGGGATTGACCGACCGGCGCTGGCAGCATTGCTTCCAAGCCTTGGGAAAACAGATTTTGTCATGCTGGATCTCGGAGCGAATACAGAATGCGCTGCGCGCAATCTGGTTGAATTTGGTGTGATGGGCGCCGCTTACGCGCGCATCGCACTGGGTATTGAACGACCCAGAGTTTCTTTGCTGAATATCGGCACCGAGGATTTGAAGGGCACCGATGCCATTCGTGATGCAGCGACCACATTGCGCAGTTCTGCCCATCTTCAACTCTCGTTCATGGGCTTCATTGAGGGCGACAAACTCTCCAGGGGTGAGACAGATGTCGTCGTTTGCGACGGTTTTTCAGGCAATATCGCCCTGAAGACAATGGAAGGTACCGCGCGCTTCGTGACAGACCTGCTTCGTCGCGCCTTTACGAGCTCAATCCGTTCAAAATTCGGATTCCTGATATCCCGCCCTGCGACTGAATTGATGCGGCATCACCTTGATCCCAACAATCACAATGGCGCTGTGTTTCTTGGCCTCAATGGCGTTGTTGTCAAAAGCCATGGGAGCGCAACTGACTATGGCGTCGCCAACGCGATAGGCGTGGCGGCGAAACTGGTCGCCGAGAATATTACCAGTCGAATTACAGACGATCTGGCGAATGTGAAGGATGTAGCTGAATGACCCTGCGCGCACGGATTGTTGGAACCGGATCAGCGCTACCCAAGAACAGGGTCTCGAATGATGAACTCGCAAAGCGTGTCGATACGTCCGATGAATGGATCGTCGCGCGAACCGGCATCCGCTTTCGTCATATCGCTGGGGATGGGGAAACGACGGCGTCCCTTGCTACTGAAGCATGCAGAAAAGCACTCGACACTGCAAAAATCGCTGCAACGGACGTGGATCTCATTGTCCTCGCCACCGCAACGCCGGATCAAACCTTCCCTGCCAGCGCGACCAAAGTGCAGGCAGCGCTTGGCATTGATGACTGCATTGCATTCGATGTTGCTGCAGTCTGTTCAGGATTTCTCTATGCGTTGTCTGTGGCCGACAGCATGATCAGGTCCGGCTCTGCGCGAACGGCACTTGTCGTCGGAGCGGAAACATTCAGCCGCATTCTCGACTGGGAGGACCGAACAACCTGTGTCCTGTTTGGTGACGGCGCCGGCGCAGTTGTCCTGCGTGCGGAAGAAGGCGATTCGGGCATTCTGGCTACTGCCTTGCATGCCGATGGCCGACACAATGGGCTCCTGTATGTCGATGGCGGGCCTTCGACAACTGGAACCGTCGGCAAGGTTCGCATGAAGGGATCGGAAGTATTCCGGCACGCGGTGACCAATTTGGCATCAGTGATGAACGAAGTGCTTGATCGGGCGAATGTTGTCACAAGCGATGTCGATTGGGTCGTACCTCACCAGGCGAATGCGCGCATTCTTGATGCAACGGCCCGAAAGCTTGGTTTGCCGGCAGAAAAAGTGATCGTGACGGTTGACCAGCACGCCAACACCTCGGCCGCATCCGTGCCATTGGCGCTTGATCTTGCCGTGCGGGATGGCAGAATAAAGGCTGGCGATCTGGTTGTTCTGGAAGCCATGGGTGGCGGTTTCACCTGGGGCGCCTGCGTTGCACGAATCTAGCATGCCGCACGATTGACCTTCCTTGCGGGGGAGATAGAATGGCAGTGAAAATCGGGTAGAGGGGGAATTTGATGAGTGACGCGGGCACATTGACGCGCTCTGACCTGTCTGATGCAATCCACAATGAAATCGGGCTGTCGCGGGCGGAATGCTCGGACCTTGTGGAAGCAATTTTGACGCAGATGGGCGATGCGCTGGCAAAGGGGCAAAACGTCAAGATCTCCGGGTTCGGCACCTTTATTTTGCGCGACAAGACCCAGAGAATTGGTCGCAATCCCAAGACCGGCGTGGAAGTGCCGATTGCGCCTCGCAGGGTCCTGACATTCCGGGCCAGCCAGAAGATGCGCGAACGCATCGCCAAGGCAAGCTAGGCAAAGGAATGGCCGCAACTCAAAAGAGTGCCTCGGCTTTCCGCACAATTGGCGAATTGGCGGACGAACTGGGTCTGCCACAGCACATTCTGCGGTATTGGGAAACCCGCTTTCCGCAGTTGCGCCCGCTGCAAAGGGCGGGCAACCGGCGCTACTATCGCCCTGACGACGTCGCCCTCGCCAAGCGGATAAACTTGCTCCTCAATCGGGATGGCTACACAGTCAAGGGCGTACAAAAGCTTCTGTCGTCCGGAATCGCCACTACTCCGCCGGCTCCTGAAGTCCAGAAGCCTGAGCCGCAACCGATTCAACCCACGCCGACAGTGCCGCTCCAGGAATTGCGTGCGATCCGGGACCGGCTGGCAAAGGCACTGGCGGCCGATGATGTCGCGGCGAGGATTTGAATTCCGTTTAGAATTGCAGCGCTTTTACCGTTTTGACGCCAGGTAGGTTGCAAGCCTTCCACAAGACAGGCTCCGGTATCGGAGCATCGATCGAGAGCAGGAGCAGGGCTTCCCCGCCGGCTGACCGGCGACCTAGATGGAAGGTGCCGATGTTCAATCCGGCCTCTCCAAGAAGCGTTCCAATGCGTCCAATGAACCCTGGCGCATCTTCGTTGACGATGTAAAGCATATGTCCGGCAAGATCGGCTTCAACCTTGATGCCGAACGCTTCAACCAGACGCGGTTCGCCGTTTCCGAACAGCGTTCCGGCAACCGACCTTTCACCTTGGCTGGTTTGAACGGTGACCCGGATCAGGGTATGGTAGTCGCCTTCCCGATCATGACGCACTTCTCTTACGTCAAGGCCACGCTCCTTGGCGAGGAACGGCGCGTTGACCATGTTTACTGTATCGGAATAGCGACGCATCAGGCCACACAGCACCGCCCCCGATATCGGCTTGATATTCAGCTGCGCCGCCGCACCTTCAACTTCAATTGCAATCTTGGTGAGATTGTCATGTGCAAGCTGCCCGACAAGGCTACCCAACTTCTCAGCGAGAGCCATGTACGGCCTTAGCTTGGGCGCCTCTTCCGCGCTCAGTGATGGCATGTTGAGAGCGTTGGTAACGCCGCCACTGACCAGATAATCCGCCATCTGCTCTGCAACCTGCAGTGCAACATTGACCTGAGCCTCATTGGTCGAAGCGCCAAGATGCGGAGTGCAGATGAAGTTGGGCGTGCCGAACAGGGGGGATTGCTTGGCCGGCTCCTCAGCAAAAACGTCGAGCGCTGCGCCCCCGATATGTCCACTGTCGAGGCCTTCCTTCAGCGCCGCCTCATCAAGCAAGCCGCCTCGCGCGCAATTGATGATGCGCACGCCCTTCTTCGTCTTCGCCAGGTTTTCCCTGGACAGAATATTGCGCGTCTGATCGGTCAACGGCGTATGTAATGTGATGAAATCCGCCTTCGCAAGCAGAGTATCAAGATCTGCCTTTTCGACGCCCATTTCCACTGCCCGTTCGGGGGTCAGGAATGGATCGTAAGCGACAACCTTCATCCGCAGGCCCAAGGCGCGCGACGCAACAATGGAACCGATGTTTCCAGCGCCGATCAGGCCCAGCGTCTTGCCCGTCACTTCGACACCCATGAAACGGTTCTTTTCCCATTTCCCGGCCTGGGTCGACGCATCGGCTTCTGGCAATTGCCGCGCCAGCGCGAACATAAGCGCGATGGCATGTTCTGCCGTGGTGATAGAATTGCCGAATGGCGTGTTCATCACGACAACGCCTTTCGCAGACGCTGCCGGGATATCGACATTGTCGACGCCTATCCCGGCGCGGCCAATGACCTTGAGGTTTGTCGCAGCATCAAGGATTTCCTGCGTCACCTTAGTTGCGGACCGAATGGCAAGGCCGTCATATTGGCCGATAATGGCTTTCAGTTCCTCAGGAGTCTTGCCCGTGATTTCATCGACTTCACATCCACGCTCGCGAAAGATCTGCGCTGCATTGGGGTCCATCTTGTCCGAAATGAGCACTTTGGGTTTGGTCATTGTTTGTACTCCGTCGCCCCTGCGAAAGTAGGGGCCTGTCTATCTAGAGGAAAGCTAACCCTGCCTGCGCAGGAGCAACGACTATGCGGCGAGTGAGGCCCAGGCCCAGTCGAGCCAAGGCCCGAGGGCCTTGATATCGGCCGTATCGACGGTGGCACCGCACCAGATGCGAAGGCCCGGCGGCGCATCGCGATATCCGGCGATGTCATAGGCTGCCCCTTCTGCATCAAGCAGACCTGCGAAGCTCTTGATAAACGCCTCATCTGCACCCTCGACCGTCAAGCAGACCGAGGTCTTCGAACGGGTCTCCGGTTGCGCGGCAAGATGCCCAAGCCATGGGCGTTCGGACACGATCAGGTCGAGCGCAGCGGCATTGGCATCCGAACGGGCGATCAGGCCCTTCAGTCCGCCTGCGGACTGTGCCCATTCGAGCGCAAAGATCGCGTCCTCAACGGCAAGCATTGATGGCGTGTTGATTGTTTCGCCCTTGAATATACCTTCGTTGAGCTTGCCCTTCGCCATCAACCGGAAAACCTTTGGCAGCGGCCACGCAGGAGTATAGCTTTCGAGCCGCTCAACAGCGCGGGGGCCCAAAATCAGCACGCCATGCGCGCCCTCGCCTCCAAGGACCTTCTGCCAGCTGAACGTCACCACATCGAGCTTGTCCCATGGCAGATCATAGGCAAACACCGCCGATGTGGCATCACAGATTGCCAGTCCCTCGCGATCCTTGGCAATCCAATCACCATTTGGAACCCGAACACCTGAAGTCGTGCCATTCCATGTGAAGACCACATCATCAGCCCAATTCACGGCCGCAAGATCTGAGAGCTCTCCGTAAGGGGCCGCCAACTTCGTGGCGTCGAGCTTGAGTTGCTTGACGACGTCTGTCACCCAGCCTTCGCCGAAGCTTTCCCATGCCAGCATTGTCACGCCGCGCGCGCCAAGCATCGACCAGAGCGCCATTTCAACCGCACCGGTGTCTGATCCGGGAACGATGCCGATCCTGTGGGTATCGGGCACCTGCAGCACCTCACGTGTGAGATCGATCGCAAGTTGCAGGCGCGACTTGCCGATCTTGGCACGGTGTGAGCGACCAAGGGATTCAGTCTTGAGCTTTGAGGCATTCCAGCCCGGCGGCTTTGCGCAGGGTCCGGAGGAAAAAAACGGACGCGCGGGCTTCCCCGCGGGCTTGGTAACTGTCATGTCTTGCATCTCCTTGCAGAGAGCTCGCGCGGCGTTGGGACCGCGTGGCCCGGAGCCGCCCCTAGTGGCGAACGGAGGAATGTCAACCTCTCGTTATCGACGAACGGTTCACGAATTTAGTGGATCGTTAACCATACGGGCGGCAAAATCGCCTCATGAAACGGCTGCTTTTATCGGTCTTGCTGCTCGCCCTCGTGTCAGCCTGTGTTGGTCCGCCCAGTAAGCGGCGCCCAATGAGCGAACGTCCAGTCCCGGTTGTGCCACAAAGCCCCGAGCTCAGACAATGTCTTGCAGATCTTGGACGCCTTAAGGCGCGATATGCGCTCCTTCCTGACCGCAACTATGGTGGGGGGTGTTCAACAATTTCGTCGGTTCAACTGACCGACGTCGGCATCCCGATTTCCAACATTACGGCAATCCAGTGCCCACTGGCGCTGAATCTCGCAGTTTGGACGCGAGAAGCCGTTCAGCCCGCGGCCAAGCAAGTTTTCGGCCAACGCGTTGTACGCCTGGAAAGTTTTGGCAGTTACAGCTGCCGGAACGTCAAGGGTAGGCCGCAAATGGCAGGCACCCGATCGGAACATGCAACCGCAAATGCAGTGGACATTTCCGGCTTTGTGTTGGCGAACGGTCGGCGGATTTCCGTAGAGGGTGGATGGAACGGCACCGAGGAAGAAAGGCGATTTCTGCGTTCAATTAGGGCCGCGGCCTGCAAGCGTTTCCAGACTGTCCTCAGCCCGGATTTCAATGCAGCTCATCGCGACCATTTTCATTTCGATCTGGGTCGCGGCCCGTTTTGTCGCTAAGCAAGTTAGATGACTGAAAAACATGTCCCCAGGCGCATTTTCGCGCATGCCGCCCAAGATGCTGAAGCTGCGAAGAAGGCCACTTCATCACCCCAGACTGAAGCAGCCTCATACCGGCTGGCATTTCAGGATGACGAATTCCTGCTGCGCGATGACTTGCGGCCAGTTCGGTTCCAGCTTGAACTGCTCAAGACTGAGCTCCTGCTTGATGAAGCAAAGATTGGCTCGACAATCGTCTTCTATGGTTCGGCGCGCATTCCGCCCCCTGGAACTGCGGCGACAGCCGCTACACCCGAGATTGCGAAACGGCTTGAAGCGAAGTCTCATTATTACGAAGTTTCCCGACAGCTGGCGGCTCTGGCCAGCAAGACTCCTCCGGATTCCGACGGCATGCGTCAATTTGTCGTTTGTTCAGGCGGCGGGCCTTCGATCATGGAAGCGGCAAATCGCGGCGCAGCAGATGTGGGAGCCGAATCGATTGGCCTCAACATTGTCCTGCAGCATGAGCAAGCTCCAAACCCTTATGTGACGCCTGGGCTGAGCTTCCAGTTTCACTATTTTGCACTGCGCAAAATGCACTTCCTGCTGCGAGCACGCGCTGTTGCTGTTTTTCCCGGCGGCTTTGGCACGCTTGACGAAATGTTTGAGCTGCTCACCCTGATGCAAACGGGGAAGACGAAAAGAATGCCGGTCCTCCTCTATGGCAGGGAGTTCTGGACCCGAATCGTCAATTTCGATGCATTGGTCGAAGAAGGCGTCATTTCACCAGCTGATCTTGAGCTGCTGACATTTACCGAATCTGCCGAAGAAGGCTGG
Source organism: Aquisediminimonas profunda (assembly GCF_019443285.1). Lineage (GTDB taxonomy): Bacteria > Pseudomonadota > Alphaproteobacteria > Sphingomonadales > Sphingomonadaceae > Aquisediminimonas > Aquisediminimonas profunda. The sequence goes on along the minus strand of NZ_CP080327.1, from coordinate 1,935,327 downwards.
AATACGATCCAGCGCTTCTACGGCATGGATTAGCTTTACCTATTTCTTCGCTGCGTCGGGGGCAGGCGCGGCAGCGTTGTCCGCTCCTGCTGCTGGCGCAGCCGCAGCTTCAGCTGCTGGTGCCGCCGGGACCGGCAGATTAGAACCTTGTTCGTTGATGTAACGAATGACACTTGCACGGTCTTCCGGATTGGAAAGGCCAGCAAAGCTCATTTTCGTGCCCTCAAGATATTTTTTGGGAGATGTCAGCCACTTGTCCATGGCTTCCCAGTCCCAAACACCAGCCATGGCCATCATGCCGGGCGAATAGGCAAAGCCAGCCATATGACCGTGCTTCTTGCCCATAACGCCATAAAGGTTCGGACCTACCCCGGCCGCGCCACCCGGGGTAATCGTGTGGCAAGACGCGCATTTCTTGAAGATTTCGGCACCTTTTACAGGATCACCCGCCGAAAAATCCGTGGGCTTTGCGGCAGCTGCGCCACCAGCGCCTGCCTCGGGAGAAGCATCCGCGACTGCAAAGCCACCCTTTTCAACCTTTTCATGCTTGAAATATTCGCCTGACAGGATCGTTCCTCCCAGCGCAACAATGCCCGCGAAAAGCGCCCACCCGGCTGCTGTGTTGAAACGATCATCCATGCTTGAAACCTTCTGAGAGTGCCCCGTGAATCGCGCTCGCTTTAGTCGGCCATTGGACGGTTCGCAAGCGCGCGGTGCGAACCAAATGCACCAATGCTTGCGCAGCGGCAGAGAGGTCCGTAAGCGCTGCCCCCGATGGAAAACTACCCCGCCCCTGCAAGACCGCTCGTTGCCGCCATGATTGCCGAGTCTGCGGCGGATCCTGCAAGGGCAGTCGCATTCCAAGGCGCGCCGGGGGCCAATTCCCACATTGCTGTCCAGCAGGCGTTTCCCGACAGCATTGCCTTGCCATGCTTCAGCTTTCCCGATGCAATCGATGCCGTGCGCGAAGGACGCGCGGCGAAGGCAATGATCCCGATTGAAAATTCTCTTCACGGTCGCGTGGCCGACATTCACTTTCTCTTGCCCGAATCGGGCCTTGTAATCACAGGGGAGTTCTTCCTGCCGATTCACTATGCGCTGATGGGAATTGGCCCTCTTGAAGGCATCAAACAGGCAATCAGCCATCCTCAGGCTCTAGGCCAATGTCGGCATTGGCTGCGGGCCCGCGGCATTGAATCGATCGCATATCCGGACACAGCAGGCGCAGCGGCACGTGTCGTGGAGCTGGGCGACCCGACGATTGCAGCCATAGCGCCACCAGGTGCTGCGAAGGTCTATGGCCTCGAGATTCTCGCTGAAGCACTGGAAGATTCCAGCGACAACATGACGCGCTTCGTCATCCTCGCCAGATCGGGCGAACCCGCTCCCAACGAAGGGGTGGTGATGACAACCTTCGTCTTTGAAGTGAAGAACATCCCGGCGGCGCTGTATAAGGCAATGGGAGGTTTCGCGACGAATGGCGTCAACATGACGAAGCTGGAGAGCTACCAGCGCGGGTCCAGCTTTGCCGCCACGACTTTCTTTGCAGACATAGAGGGACACCCAGATGATCCGGCCGTCGCGCGCGCGTTGGAGGAACTTCAATTCCACTCGCGCTCGCTTCGGTTGCTTGGTACATATCCGCAGGCGCGCAAACGGGGCTGAGGCCCCTTGCCTGCCTATCTTCTTTCAGGGCCGGGCCGGGCCTTGCAAGACATGGAGGACAATATCTGGAACGGAATGCAACCAAACGTCTGCACCGGGCGTATAACGTGTTCAACTGCAGGGATTAGCCGATGTCATTACTCCACGCCGTCTTTCGTCGACTGATCAAGAAGGGTGTGGTTACGTTGGTTGAAGCCGACGGCAGCCGTCATGTGTTCGGCTCACCGGATCCATTCTTTCCGGACATTGTTGTTCGTTTCAATGATAGGCGAGTAGCCTTCGATATTGTTCGGGGACCCCGCCTTGGCTTTGCTGAGGGCTTCATGGATGGCCGGATCAGCTTTGAAAAGGGCGACATCATGGACTTTGTTGGCCTGATCCGCGCCAACAATCCCTGGGAAAAGGGGCTCGACATTGAAAAAAAGGGACCGCTCCGGCGCGCTTTCAAGCGCGCGACCCGTCGGTGGAACCAGATCAATTTCCGGCGGCAATCGAAACGCAATGTCGCTCATCATTATGACCTGTCGGGCAAGCTCTACGACTTGTTCCTAGATCGCGACCGGCAATACAGCTGCGCATACTTCACCGATCCCGCCAATAGCCTTGAACAGGCACAGGAAGACAAGAAGGCGCATATTGCGGCCAAACTTGCGCTGTCACCAGGGCAAAAGGTGCTCGACATTGGCTGCGGATGGGGCGGTATGGCTCTTTATCTTCACAAGCATTACGGGGTCGATGTTCTCGGCATAACGCTTTCGGAAGAACAGCTTGAGGTTGCACAAAAACGCGCTGCCGAAGCCGGAGTCTCGGATCATGTCCGCTTTGAACTGCGCGACTATCGCGATCTTGCGGGGTCATTCGATCGTATCGTTTCGGTCGGAATGTTTGAACATGTCGGCGTTCCCAACTACCGTGAGTTCTTCCGCAAGTGCCACAACCTGCTCACCTCCGATGGCGTGATGCTGCTGCACACCATTGGCCGGATGGCTGGCCCAGGCAGCACTGACGCGTTCACGCGCAAATATATCTTCCCCGGTGGTTACATCCCTGCCCTTTCCGAAATCCTGGAAGGCAGCGAGCCGAACAGGATGATTGCGACCGATGTCGAAGTACTGCGACTACACTATGCTTTCACGCTGCAGGAATGGTATCGCCGCACCGTCGCCGCGCGCGAACAGATTGAGGCGCTCTACGATGAGCGCTTTTTCCGGATGTGGACACTTTACCTCGCCGGGGCCGCAACTGTCTTTCAGTATGGCGGGATGGTCAACTTCCAGATCCAGTATGCCCGAAGCCGTCATGCCTTGCCAATTACTCGCGACTACATGATGAAAAGCCACTGATCAGTCAGGGCCTCGCGGTCTCCGCATCGATCCAGTCTGTGATCTGGCGTTCAAGCACGTCAAGCGGAACAGGACCCTGCCCCAGCACCGCATCGTGGAACCTGCGGAGATCGAATTTGGGACCAAGGGCAGCTTCGGCGCGCGCCCGAAGTTCGCGGATTTTGAGTTCGCCCAGCTTGTACCCCAGGGCTTGGCCGGGCCAGCTGATATAGCGGTTCACTTCCGCCTCGATGTTGGCATCAGACAGGGCGCTATTGTCCCGCATGAAGGCAATCGCCTGCGCCTTGGTCCAACCTTTGGCATGCATGCCCGTATCAACCACGAGTCGGCAGGCCCGCCACATCTCGTATGACAGCCGACCCATATTTTTCTCAGGCGTGTCGTAAAGACCCATCTCAATCCCGAGATGTTCCGAATAGAGTCCCCACCCTTCTACAAAGGCCGTAAATCCAGCAGCATTCTTGCGGAACTCGAGCAGCGGGAGCTCCTGTTGCAATGCGATCTGGTTATGATGCCCCGGGACAGCTTCATGCGCCGTCAGCGCGGGCAATTCCCAAAGCGGTCGTTGAGACAGCTTTGACGTGTTCACATAGAAATTGCCCGCGATCCCGCTCTCGGGCGAGCCTCCATTATAGTATGCGGTCGTTGTGGTTTCGGCCGTTTCTTTTGGAATCTCCCGCACGCCATAAGGCAAACGCGGAAGTTTTCCGAAGAATTGAGGCATTTTCCCATCGATCTGCTTGGCCACTCGTGACGCAGCGGCAAGCAATTCTTCCGGGGTCTTGGCATAGTATGCCGGATCGGTGCGCAATTTGGCGATGAAGGCCTCTCGACTTGGATAGCCGGCATCCGTAGCAACCTTCACCATTTCCGCCTTGATCCGCGCAACCTCTGAGAGGCCTATTTGGTGAATCTGTTCGGGCGAAAGGTTCGTCGTCGTATGCGAGCGCGCCTGAAACGCATACCAGGCCGCGCCTTGCGGCATCGCTGACGCGCCGACTGTCTTGCGGCATTTCGGCTTATAATCTTTGAGGTAGAATTGCGCGAACTTCGCATATTCAGGAGCGACAACGTCCCGGATGACCGCAACCGCTCGCGCTTGCATCGCTGTCCATTCAGCGTCACTCATGTCAACAGGCCGCTGACGCTTGAATGGGCCAAAAAAGCGGGTGTCCTCGGGTTCGCCTTGAACGGCACCCGTAATCGTGTCTTCAAAGCCGGCCAGCGCGTCGCAAGGCTGAACATAGCCCTTGGCGACCGCCTGTCGCGATATGGCGATCGCATCGCCATTGAGCTTGGGATAAAGTGCAAGTCGCTTCAGATAGCTCTCATAGTCTGCACGTGTACGAAACGGCAGATTATCGGCTATTCCCGCAAAACCCTGGTGCCAGCCATAATAGGTCGTAAAAAGGATCATCCTTTCGCCATAGCGATTTCCCTCTACCTGATCCGACAGCATACGAACGAGCACACCCTTGTTCGTTCGATCCGCGACCGACAGAGCCTGATCGGGAATAGCTGACAGCCGGTCCAGAAATGCCTGCGCTGCCTTTGCCTCGCGGTCCTGTTCAGCCAGGCTGAGATCACCCAGTTTGTCGTCAAAATCATGCACGCCGAGTGCGGTCGCCTGAACGGGGTTGATCGAAAGCCACCATTTCCAGTGGTCGGCGATGATGGTCTGCAAATCGTCTGCTGGCGCTGCATGCGCTGCCGAAACAAAAAGGGCGATTGCCAAAGGCAGCGCGCACAATGTCCTGCTGATCATAATTCACCTCCCGGATGCCAATCGAGGCTGGCACAGCAGAAGCGTCCTCGCAAACGAAAATGGCCGGAACCGGATGAAGTTCATTCCATCCAGTTCCGTCCAGGTTTGCCAACGGGAGATGGGCCATTTGGCAATTTGCTCAGGCGATTTCCGCAACAAGCGTCTTGGGTGCCGGTTTCGTTCCAGTGACACGGTCGAATACGGCAACATAGTCTGGATGTTCAGTGCCCATCATCTTGTCCCAGAAAGTAAAATAGAAACCGAAATTGTGATTGAAGCTGCCGGCATGATGCAGGTCGTGATGCGTCGTGGTGCTGATCCACTTGAGAACCGGGTGGCTCGCCCATCCGCGTGCATGAAGTTCAAGCCCCGCGTGCCCCATGCAATTGCGCAGGATCATGACGATCAGGAAAATGAAAACCACGATTCCCGGTGTCGGCACAAGATACAGCCAGACTGGCATGAAGAGCGCCATCACAAAGGCTTCGGGAAGTGCAAAGCTATAGGCAGCCCACGCCGTCGGGGTAACCGTGCGATGATGAAAGCGATGAAATTGTTTGAACAGCCGCGGATGATGCATGGCACGATGGCTCCAGTAGAAATAGGCATCATGGGCGACAATGATCGCAGCGATCATCCCGATATTGCCAGCCAGTCCATAACTGCCTTGCATTTCGTGCATATAGCCGTGCCGGATCGCCCAGATTACAACTATGCTGACGACAACATAAACAAGCACTGTGCGCGCCGAAGCGAAAAACTCCCGACGGAAATCCGATGCTTTTGCGGTGCGCTTCTGGATCTGGCGCGCGCGCCATGGCGTCCGCTTCAGCATCCAGACAAGTCCTGCTATGAGAGACGCTGCAATTGCATAGCGACCAAAGTCGAAGGCAAAAAGGTGCAGCGCCTTTTCCTGTGCGATACCCAAAAATGTCGTTGCGTGTTCCATTGACCAACTCCGATAATGCGATGGAAGATCAATGGTTGAAGCGGGAGAGCAATGCTCTGCCAGTTTCGAATTCGGCTAGCTGATTCTGGAATCAATCAGGCGTCACGGTTTCTATACTCTGTCGGCGTCATGCCCTCGACTTCGCGGAAGGCCCGATTGAATGGCCCTAACGAGCCAAAACCCGCATCCAGCGCAATCGTAAGTATGGGCACCTGCCGCTGCTCCGGATCGACGAGTGCCGCCTTGACCTCTTCAAGCCGATACCCGTTGAGGAATGCTGCAAAATTGCGATGCCCCAATTGGCCATTGATCAAGCGACGCAAGCGATATTCCGGTTCGCCAAGCTGCGCTGCAAGTTTTGCGATTGTGATAGTCTCGTCACGATAGGGTCGCTCATTCTCCATATAGGCGATCAGGCGCCCCGCCAGCGGATCATCGCGAACGGGCGCGGCCGCACTTTCATCGCTCCGGAGCGCAGGGCCGAGGAGGTCTGTGCGGCGGATCGTGAACATGGCGGCGCAAAAAGCGAAGGTCAGAACAACGATGCCAAACTGCAGGAGCGAACGCAGAAATTCCGGGGCAAACCCATTGAACACGGCAACTTCAACAGCATTGGTCAAAACGACATACGCGCCGACAGCGCCAATCATCTGGATCCGCAGTCGGCGGCGCTCTTCAACCAGATCGTCTTCTCTGCCCTTCCAAGCAATCCAGAGGCCGGCAATCGCAAAGCCAAACATGAAGAGGCGCAAGACCGCGGCACTTGCATAAAAAGTCAAAGTTCTGGTTCCAAGGTTCGCCTCTACCAGGATGAGCAAAATCATGCAGACAGGCAAAAGGGCCCAGCTAGCCGCGCTGATCTTCCGCTCATCATTGAACCATGTCCGTGCGAACAGCCAAAAGAGGGCAGGCACAGTTACCGAACCGAGCTCGACAACCCAGTTGATGATGAAGCCGAAAGGTGCTTGCCCTGGAACGGTCGCGATGACGTGGCAGGCAATCGAGAAATTCATGGCAACTGCCAACCTGGCCGGCAATGCGCGCCAATGGTCGCGCAGGAGCAACCAGCTCCACAAGACGAGCAGCGCAATTGAGCCACCGCGGACCATCATGTCGAAATCGTGAAAATGCAGCATGAGGTCGCAGATTGGCAGAGCAGCGAAAGCAGGGCAATGGTTGCTATTTGGTATGAAGAGCTTCGACGTGCGCGGCTAGATCGGTTCCATCTGAAGCCACATGCCGCCCTTGGGCCTGAGCGTAACCGTCCCCATCGGGTAGGGCACAAAGTCGGCCGGCAGCGAAAAGCGACGCGCAGCAAGCCAATGCGCAAGAATGATCAGAGCCTCGACAATGGCAAATCGCGCGCCGACGCATACGCGCTGTCCGCCACCGAACGGCAAGTACTGGAAACGGTGAAGCCTGGCCTTGGCGTCAGTCGCGAAGCGCGTATGGTCAAACGCGTCGGGATTGTCCCACAGCTTGCGATGCCTGTGCATCACCCAAGGCCACAGAGAAATCAGGTCACCCGCTGCAATTTCAGCATTTCCAAGCTGGTCCGCAGTTTGCGCTTCGCGATCGAAACGCGGCGCCGGTGGATAGAGTCGCAACGCTTCGTCCAAAATCTGCCGCAGCAACGGCAGGCGATCCGCAAGTGTTTCAATATCCCCGTCAAGAGCCATTACCGCCTCGGCCCGTGCTTCTTCCTGCAGCCACGGCTGAGCCGCGAGCAGGTACATTGTCCAGGCGAGCGCGTTGGCCGTTGTCTCATGGCCGGCCACATAAAAAGTGATGGCATTGTCAACCGCTAGCGCTTCGGCCTGTGCTGCCGGAAACTGTTCATACAGCGAGCGAATGAGCCCACCGAAGAAATCGTCTGCACCGCCCGTCGGCCCGCGTTCGCGCACGAGCGCTGTCAACGTGCTGCGCAAATAGACACGGCCACGCCGCGCGCGCGCCATGACAGGGCTGATGTCCAAATCCTGCAGTCCGAGAATCGTCGATATGCGTGCCTGTCCGCTGGCCAGGACGAGGTTGTCGATATGCTCTCCAGCAGCGCGGGTCGTCAGGCGTGCGTCGCTTGAAAAAAGCGTGTCGGCAATGATGTGCATCGTTGCATCAGTCGCTGCGCAAGCCATGTCTGTCCGGATTGTCCCGCGCAACCAGTCGCCTGTTTGTCTTGCAGCGACCGCAGCAATTGTTGCCGACATTTTGGCAACAGCGCCCGGCGCAAAGGTCGGTGCAACGATCCGCCGTTGCTTTTTCCAATCCTCTCCTTCGGCAGAAAGAAGCCCATTGCCGATCAGGGGAGACAGTATCCTCTGCGCGATCCGCGGGCGTAGATAATTCTCCTTGTTGCCAAGCAGCACGCGCTCGACCATGTCCGGATCGGTGACGATGTGGACGGTAAAGCCAAGAATACGGCGCTTTCGATAAAACTCGTCAAAGGCAGGTTCAGGCCAGCCATAAATAGTGTTGCGGAGCCGCTCTCCAAACAACCCGCGCCAACCCGGCACCCAGTCCGCAGTTCGGGGCGGTTGAACCGGGATGAATGGTGCATGCGTCGGCATGCACTGCGACTATCATGAAAACCCGAGTTGTGCAGCCGCATCCTGCATTTCTGCGCCACGATTCGGCGCGAGCGCAGCCATACGCTCCGCATACGCCGCAACAATCGCCTCGCCTGCCTTTTCGGGAGAACCTGAGTCCAGCGGCGGGGCAGGATCGTATTCGAGTGCAAGCTGGATCATCTTTGCATGTTCCTCACCCCGGATCTTTGCCATCAAGGCGAAGGCGAAATCGATTCCTGCGGTAACTCCGCCTCCCGTCACACGGTTGCGATCAAAGACTGTTCGCGCCTTTACGGGCTCGGCTCCAAACAGTGAGAGGTTATCGTGCCAAGCCCAGTGCGATGTTGCCTTGTATCCTTTCAGGAGGCCAGCCGCTCCAAGAATAAGCGATCCCGTGCAAACGCTCGTTACCCATCGCGCCGTGCTCCCGACCCCTCGCACCCAAGCCATGGCGTCCTCATCCATCATCACACTGGTAACGCCTACGCCGCCGGGTATACACAGAATATCCGCTTCCTTGATTTCATCGAACGTGGTCGTCGGCATGATCGCAAAGCCGGCGTCGGTCATCACCGGATCGCGCGACTTCCACACCAAGTCGACCTTTGCTTCGCCCAAACGCGAAAGGACCTGAGCCGGACCAGTCAGGTCCAGCTGGGTAACGCCCGGAAACAGCAGAAATGCGATTGAAATGGGGGACATGATGGACTCCTTTGCTTTCGCAAGCTGATAACCGAGAATGCGATTGGCATAAATGACAAGTTAGTCTATATTTCTGCCATGTCCGGCAAGACTTGCTTTATCATCTTCGACCACTTCCAGTTGCTCGACCTGACGGGACCCTGCTCCGTCTTGGGCGCCGCAAATGATCTGCTTGGCCGAAACGAGTATGACATCTATGTGTTGGCGGACGTTCCCGGCCGCGTCAGATCCAGTTGTGGCGTCGAAACAGTCGCGGAGGATGTCGATAGCCTGTCCGCGTCTACAATCGACAGTGTCTTCATCGTCGGTGGCGACACCGACGGTCTGCGCGCTCTGTCCAGGAACGCCTCGATTCGCGAATGGGTCGTCAAGGCCAGCAAGGCTGCACGGCGCTTCGGATCCATCTGTTCGGGAAGCACAGTCCTTGCCTCATGGGGCCTGATCGGGAGCCGCCGTTTTGCCACGCATTGGGAAGCGACCGAGACCGTTCGACAGCGTTGGCCGGAACTCAACCTCGACGCAGAAGCGATCTTTGTTGCGGATGGCCCGCTTTGGACTTCGGCGGGAATAACGACAGGCATCGACATGATGCTGGCCATCATCGAGGCAGATCACGGACCGGAAGCAGCGCGAGTAATCGCGCAACGCCTCGTATTGAGCGTTAGACGACCAGGCTGGCAGTCGCAATTCAGTGCCATGCTTGGCGCGCAAGCCGGACGAAGCGGCCGGTATGCAGATCTGGTCGCGTGGATCCCGCACAACCTTCACTCCCGGCTTGATGTCGAGACGCTGGCGGCGCGCGCCGGCGAGAGCTTGCGCAGCTTTCATCGGAATTTCGTGGCCGTAACGGGCAAATCTCCGGCAGCTTTTGTCGCCCTTCAGAGAATCGACCGCGCCCGTTCGCTCATTCTGGAAGGCCTGCCGCTCAAGCAGGTCGCGGAGCACACCGGATATGCTGATGTCGCCCGACTATCAGCAGCGTTCCAGCGCGCTGTCGGGATGAGCGCCAATGACTACAGGATCGTGCACGCAGGTTCGACTATTTCGCCAGCGATTCCAGCGAGCCCGAGCCAATTTCCGCAACCGCAGCCTTGAGGACATCCATACTGGTGCCTGTGCCCCGCGCTTCCACCATGAAGCGGTTCGCAAAGACCGTACTGTAACTTCCGCTCTTGCCAGACGAGTCCCAGTTTTCGGACGTCATACGCCCATCGACGGATCCGGTCTTCTTGTAACCCGTTGCAGTCTGTTCGTTCGATTGAACATTCAATGCGCCACCTATGCCTGCGATTGCGCCGACGGCAGCCATATCAGTGATGGAAAGCGTGATATTGCTGTCTCCGCCTTCATAACGGGCCTCGGCACTCGAACCGCCAACGCCGGCCAAGCCCGCGGAACTGCTCGATATTTTCGAGCGCGACAAGCCGCTTAGGGACGTTGGCAGCAAGCTTTCGAGAACTGCAGGCGCGACTGCGTTGGTCTTGCCGCTTTCCAATTGCTGCGACGCCGCTTCGGCTTGTTTGCCGAGCGCATCGAGCTTGTCCATATCAACCTTGCCGACCCCCGGCACCGACAAGGTACCTGAAACCGAACTGTTCGGCCCCGTCAGCGCAGGGCCGCCGCCGAACAATCCGACTATTGGCGCAAGGACAATGCTGGAGACAAAAGCGACAACAATCGCGGCGACAATTGTAACGGCAGTATATCCTACGGCCTTGTCGGCAGGTGCCTTCATCAGCTTTGGCAATCCGACATAGAGCAGATAGATGCTGTAGATACCGAGCAGGGTAAGCACGCTTAGTCCCGGCAGAAGACCAAAAATACCGGTCACCCAGGCTGCGGTTCCGCTATAGGTTGCCAGCTTGAAGGCTTGGATTCGATTTTTCTCAGCACCGAAGCTTGGCGCTAGTGCGTCAATCACCAGCGCGAGGATGTATACGCCAACCAGGGTGATGACATATGTCGTGATCGCTGTGCCAACGGCCTGTCCGATCCCCGGGCGGTATGTAATCCCAAGGAAGGAATAGCCGAAGACGACACTCTTGATCATTGCGGCGACCGGGCCGATCGCAGCGAGAATCAGGATATAATTCCTGTACAGCCCGCCAATCTCGGCAGGCTCCTTCTCTATAACATCCCATTCTGTTGACGGTGTCAGGATGATCTTCTTGACACGAGCAATGAGGCTTTCCTGAAAGCTGCCTGGCGCACCTTGTAAATCCATTGTCTTACCCCCTGATTGAGAAACCAGTCTGACAGTGTGGCAATCGTAGCGCGATCCGAATATCTTACGATTGATCTATCTTATCTCCAATCGGTAGCCATGCGCAACAATCCAACTTGAATCGCGCTTCAGGCGTTTCGCGCCATCAAGCCACCATCAACCGGGATGACTGCGCCAGTGATATAGGATGCTGCAGGCAAGCAAAGACTTACAATGATTTGCGCGACTTCTTCAGGCTCGCCGTAGCGGTTCATTGCAGTGCGGCGTTTCGCGAAGATCGCCTTGGCCTCGGCAGGGATGACCGCCGTCATGCCAGTGTTGATTGGTCCGGGGCAGATGCAGTTGACAGTGATGCCCGAGCGTCCGAACTCAACGGCGAGTGAACGCGTCAGACCGGTCACGCCGGCCTTGGCAGCACTATAACCGCTGTGTCCGGCGGTCGCGCCCAGGGCCTCGGTCGAAGCGATATTGACCACGCGAGCTGCATTCGACTTTTTGAGCCAGGGTAAGGCTGCCCGGGTCACTTGCTGCGTTCCGGTCAGGATAACGGCGATCAGCCGCTGCCAGGCTTCCTCATACTGCGGATCATCAAACGCAAGCGCATTGGAAATGCCGGCGTTGTTGACGACAATGTCGAGCCCGCCGAATGCTCCAGCTGCTTCCGCTACAACCGTCAAGACCTGCTCCCGATCTGCAACGTCCAGCGCCCATGCTCTTGCAAATCCGCCGTCGCCGACAATATCCTTGGCGACCTTTTCGGCGCCGGGACCGTTGAAATCGGTCACTGCCACTTTCGCCCCCATTGCAGCCAGCAAATGTGCTGTGGCACGCCCCATGCCACTCGCGGCGCCCGTAACAAGAGCAATCCGCCCGGATAAAGACCGCAGTGCCATCATCTCTTGCGTGTCCATAACGACCCTTTCAGATTTCGAGACGCGCCGTCACAGTATCGCCCACGGCCAATCCTTCCGCCCGGCGTACATCGGCCTTTAGCGGCAGAAGGAAGCCGCCAGACTCCTTATGCGGAAACAGCGAAGTGAACCAGCGTGTCTTGCCAATCGTCGCCGAAACCTTGACGCTGCCAAAACCGCCGATGCGACCCAAGGCTTCATAGCGGATCTCAACTGCGGTCTGCGGATCAATTGTCATGAAATGCCAGGCACCCCTGGCCGAGGGTGCAGCCGTCCAGACCCAGATCTGGCCGGTTGCCTCAAAAGCGATGCTGCTCAGCGCTTTCTCACAAATTCGGCCCGCAGGACAAGGCCCTTGATGCCGTCATAACGGCAATCAATTTCCTGCGGGTCTCCGGTCAGCCGGATCGACCTGATAAGTGTACCGCGCTTAAGCGTTTGCCCCGCGCCCTTTACAGTCAGGTCCTTGATCAGTGTGACCTGATCCCCGTCGGCAAGCAGGTTGCCGACGGCATCACGGACTTCGATTGAATCGGCAAAATCAAGCTTCGACTTTGCTTCAGTGGCACTGATCCATTCGCCTGACGCTTCGTCATAGACATAATCGTCGTCAGACATCGGGCAGCCTTAGGCAGCTTCGGCCATATCCTCGTCGCCCATCACAGGCCCGGAATCTTGTCCCTTGGCACTTTCATCACGGTCGACGAACTCGATTACTGCCATCGAGGCAGCGTCTGACGCACGAATACCGGCCTTCACGATGCGAATATAACCGCCATTGCGGGTGCGGTAGCGATCAGCCAGCACATCGAATAGCTTCGTCAACTGCGCTTCATCAAGAAGACGGGCGTGCGCAAGGCGGCGGTTAGAAAGTCCGCCCTTCTTTGCGAGCGTCACCAGCTTTTCTGTATAGGGGCGCAGTTCCTTCGCCTTTGCGAGGGTCGTCGTGATCTGCTCATGCTTGATAAGGGCTGCTGCCATATTGCGGAACAACGCCGCACGATGGGAGGAGGTTCTCTGCAGCTTGCGGCCGCCAACGCGATGACGCATCGTAATATCCTTCGTTCGTTAAGGGGCCGTGCAAGGTACCCCAGACCAGGCGGAATTTGCGGGCCCGCCCCTTTCCCAAAAAACAAAGCGGAGCGAAACCGCCCCGCAGTGATAGGCGCTCCTAAGCGACAACCAGCACAAAAAGTCAAGCGTGATGTCATTTGTCGTTCAAATGTGCCCCGTTGTCGAAAGCAAGGCCAATTCGGGCGAGGAGCGGCTTAATCCGACACGGTTCACACGGGAGGGCACCTCATGATTCTTGCGAGAATCTTCCTTGAAGCTGCGGCAGCGTCGACACTCTTCGCACAGGCAGCGCTTGCGGCACCTGCAAGCCCCAAATTGAAGCCCGCAGACCTGGACCGCGAGTTGACCCAACTCCGTGCCCTCAAATCGAACGGTGCCGTGGTGCGACAGCGCCCGCCTGGCTGTACCGAACCGGAAAACAGGCAATTCGACTTCTGGTTGGGCGAATGGGATGTTTCGATGACGGGTACCACTGACCTTGTCGCAGAAAGCAGCATCACGCTTGCCGATCAGGGTTGCGTCATCCTCGAAACTTGGCGCCCGTTCCAGGGAGCCTCGGGTCATAGCATCAATGGTTTTGATTCGTCGGCCAAAGAATGGAAGCAGACCTGGATCGATGCTACCGGACGGATCACCCCCTATGGCGGCACGATGCAGGACGGAACGCTGATCATGGACGATCGCAGCGGTCAAACGCTAGCCAATCAGAAATTTGCTAAGAGGCGTATGAATTTCCACCCGATTGACGATTCCACTGTACGTCAGTGGGGCGAAGGATGGGACAATGCGAAGCAAGCGTGGGTTGTCACTTGGGACCTTACCTATCGCCGTCGTCCAAGCACCAGGGCGGATCGGCCATGAATATCCGGTATAAACTTGAATGTGCCATTGGTTTTGCTTTGTTGGCGAGTGTAGGCAGCAGCTGTTTTGCCAAGCCACCCCAGCGTGCCGCCCCCATCGTCGCGGTCGAAAGGGAATTTGCTGCTTACGCAGCTCAGAATGGCTGGATTTCGGCATTTCGAACATATTCCGCACCTGACGGGGTCGTGATCGCAAAAGGGCAGATTCGCAATGCTCGTGCTCTCTTTGGTGCGCGGCCGGAATCTGGTTCGAAAACATTAAAATGGTGGCCGGCTGTCGCGTTGATATCGCGCTCCGGCGATCTTGGATTCACGACCGGGCCTTATACCGTTGACGACACCGGCCGAATTCAGGGTCAGTATTTTACTGTATGGAAGTTGCAGCCGGACAAACGCTGGCGGTGGATATTCGACGGCGGAACGGGAACTGAAGAGCCGACCTCCGTCGCGCGAGAGGGTGCCGTTGCTGAATTCATGACCTCGGCAAATCGGCGCACAACGGCCAAGGCGGCCATTGCCAAGGTTACTGCCATTGAAGAAAAGTATAATGCCGCGAGGGTGTTGATCCCTTTTCTCGCCCAGAATGTCCGCATCCTTCGTGCTGATCGTCCTCCCTCAACTGGAGCCGCAGCTCAAACCGAAATGTCCTTCCCGAGCCACACAATTGCGTACGAACGGGCCGACCTGACTTTTGCGTCGAAAGCAGGAGACATTGTCTTTACACTGGGTCCTGCTCATTGGGAAAACACTTCGGGAAGTACAATCAAAGGCCATTTTGCGCGCGTCTGGCAAGCCACACCCAACGGTTGGCAAATAGTCTTTGACGAATTGCTGCCGAGTCCGCCTGAAAGCCCAGCGAGCTGATCCTTGACTTCAAGCTTGATCCGGACGAGCATCTCCCGATCCGAAATGCCGAACGTGGGGGTCGATCCAATGAAACTGAACCGCTTGGCCAGCCGCGCCATATTCATTCTGTGCTGCGCATCTCTGGCCGCCTGCACCAAGCCCGCCGCAACCGAAAAGGTTGATACCAGCAAGGCAGAGGCCGCAATAAAAGCAGACGTCGCCAAGTTGGTCGAAGAATTCAACGCGCATGATGCGAAGGCGGTCGTCGAGCATGACATGCCCGATGAGGTCAGCATGTTTCATGGAGCACCCAATACCGTCGGGAAAGAAGCTGATCTGATGATGACGGCCAAGCAAATGCAGGATCCGCTCGCCAAGATCGCTGTCAGCAATGAGAAGGTCGATGTCGCAGCTTCAGGCGAGATGGCCGTCTATCGGGCCGAATACGCCTATACAATGACCGACAGCGAAACGAAAAAACCCGTCATCGAACGCGGCAATTGGCTGATCGGGTACAAGACACAAGCCGATGGCAGCTGGAAGATTGCCTGGAATGTGGTCTCGAACACCGCGAAAGCGACGGAGCAATAGCGCAAATCTCCGTGCGGTAATTGGAAGATATGCCGCCAGACGAGGTGGGAGATTATGCCAGGAATTGGCGAGGCAAAAAAAGCGCCATGGCACCTTTGGGCGGTCGGTATTGGTAGCCTCCTGTGGAACAGCATGGGCGGGCTTGATTACACCATGACCAAAACCCACAATGCGGCGTGGCTCAAGGATTTCACGGCAGAGCAAATTTCCTGGCTCGACAGTTTTCCATTCTGGGCGAACCTTTTCTGGGCATTGGGAGTTTGGGGCGCAATCGCGGGTTCAATCCTGCTGATCTCGAGGAAAGGCTTGGCGTATCCCGCATTTGCGATTTCCTTGGCTGGATTGGCTGTTTCGTCGTTCCACCAATTCGTTCTGGCCGATGTTCCAGAGGGTTTGAACACAGCTGGTGGTCGGGCCTTCAACGCAGTTCTTTGGGCTGCAGCAATCGGCCTCTTCATCTATGCGCGACAAATGCGGGCGAAAGGCATCCTGCGCTAACAGTGGCTTGAGTCCCGAGCAATCCGATCCTATCGAGTCGCAATGCTTGCAGAACTCTCGCTGGCGACGGTCATGGTCATTCTGACCGTGATAATTCACGCCGTCGGCCTATTCACGGTCGCGCGGCTGCTTCGGCTTGAAGAACTTGAAGAAGCAATCGAGCATATTCATCCGATGTCCTTGCGGGGTTTTGGTGTGACCCTCTCTGTGATCCTTGCCCTCATTGGCCTGCACGGTGTTGAAATCTGGCTCTACGCCTTTGTCTATGACTTTATCGGGGCTGTGGAAGGACTGCGCAATGCAGTCTACTTCTCGACCATAACCTATGGTGCGATTGGCTATGATGATCTGGCCATGGCTGATCGTTGGCGCCTGGTCGCCGCCATTGAAGGGATTAACGGGATCGTCCTGATTGGCTGGTCAACGGCCTTCTTCGTGACCTTGTCTGGCAGAATGCGCCGACGCTAGCCGTTAAGCCAGCGTTAGTCCGGCATTGCGCAATGATAAGGTAGCAGGCGGGATTCAATCAGGATCGAAAGCTTCAAGAATCGGACATGGACCCTCCTCCCCTTTGCCGCAGGCGGCACTCAATCGGGCGAGAGCGGCGCGGGACGCCTCAAGTTCTGCAATCTTTATGTCCAGTGCCGCCAGCCGGTCTGCTGCCATCGCAGCCGCACGAGGACGATCTTCCGTCGTATCGAGGCGAATCAGCTCCGCAATGTCGGCCAAGGTGAAGCCCGCCGTCGCAGCTCTCCTGATAAAGCGCAGACGCCGCAGATCCTCCTCATCGTATCGTCGCACTGCACCTGCGCTGCGTGGAACCGGCAGAAGTCCGCGCCTCTGATAGAAGCGCACAGTCTCGACACCCACATTAGCCGCCTCTGCGAGCCGACCAATTGTCATTCCACCCATACCGCTTGACTCCGTACCACAGTACGGAGGTTATAGACTGATTCGCCATTTGGCAAAACAAGGAGATCCCCATGAAGAAGACCATCGAAACCAATCCAGCTGCATCGCCAAACAAAGGCACTTGCCGCTGCAATCCGTGCACCTGCAGTGCTTGTTCGTGCAACCCCTGTACCTGCAACCCCTGCAAGTGCTGAATCGAGCGGGTCGCGGCAAATTCCGCCGCGGCCCCTACCTCAATCGAGCCAACCGTGCTTCGATACCCCGCCAAAGGGTGGAAAAGGCCTTCCCAGAAGGTGAATCTCCGGCAAAAACCCCTACCGGCGCGCGATTGACGGCCATTTGTTCGACGGCACTCGCCATGGGGATGACAGGCCAGTCAGGCTGAGCCTCCAGAGCTGCACGATGCAGGGTCCGGCGGCGATCGACCATCGAGAAGACCGGCAGGATGGGACCGTGCCCATTATGCTCGCGATCAAGGTGTTGCACGATTTCGTCCAACGCACGACGCGAAAGTGGCGAAGGGATCAGTGGCACGATAATCACGTCTGCCGCGTACATCACCTGCTCGCTGGTTTCCGTAAGTCCAGGAGGACAATCGAGGATGATGCGGTCATAGGATTTCTCAAGTCCGGCAAGGAGTTTGGACAGCCTTTTCCTTTTGCCAATAGAGAAGAGCAGCCGGTCAAGGCTGCGCAGCGATGTGTCAGCAGCAAGCAAGTCAAGTCGCTCAATGGCAGTCGTCACCACCAATTGATCCGGGGCAACATCCTTTGCGAAAACGGCTTGCGCCGATCCTTTGCCGCGACCTTCATGCCCCAGCAGGAATGATGCGCTCGCCTGCGGGTCGAGATCCCATAAAAGGGTACGCCGCGAAGACTGGATCGCAGACGACCAGGCAAGGTTGACCGCGAGTGTCGTTTTACCCACCCCTCCCTTTAGCGAATACACTGCAATGACTGCCATTCGCGATTTCGCCACGCCCAATTTGCCTTTTTCAACCATTGGAGCAGCAGCGTTTCACTTTTGTGTCGGGCGTGCAAGACGCGAGAGAAATGCATCAACGTCATCCGCCGACCTTTCTGGCGCCTCCTCCATCGGCACATGCCCAACTCCTGGATAAACGATCTGCTGCGCTTGCGGCAGTGCCTTCACAAACCACCGAGCGGCGGCAACCGGGATCAGCCGATCCTCCCGACCCCACATGACGAGCACCGGCATATGCAACCTGGAAAGCGCCTTCGCGTCTGCAGCAACGCGCTGCGCGGAGAAACGCAGGGCTGTAGCTCGGCGATTTCCGGGATAAAGCAACAATTCCCAGTAGCGATCAATCATGCGATCATCGATGATTGACTGGTTGTAGATCGTCTGGCGTATGGTCTTTTCGACAAGACGCCGGGGCGTCACGACTTCTGCGAGGCGACGGATAACGGGCATCCTCGCTATGCGGAAACCCAAAGGCAATTGACCAGGAACGGCAACAGGAGCGCCCGCTGCATCGATCAGGATAAGGGCATCAACTTTCTCCGGATGGGCAAGCGCATAATTCCAGGCGACTGCTCCACCCATCGAATTGCCGGCAAGTGCAAAATGTGTGACGCCCAACTTGGTAAGCGTGCGGTCGAGCGTGGATACAAATGCCGCTGGGCTATAGTCGTCGGACGGGTTCGGGCCGGTCAGGCCATGACCAATCTGGTCAAGAGTTATGATGCGATATTTGGTTTGCAGTCGCTTGACCCAAGGCTCCCATGTTTGGAGCGAAGCGTTTGAACCGTGCAGCAGCACGAGGACGGGGGCTTCACCTCGGCCCTGATCTCGCGCGTGGACCAACAGGCCCCCGCCGACATCAATGAATTGCGAC
This sequence comes from Aquisediminimonas profunda, assembly GCF_019443285.1. Lineage (GTDB taxonomy): Bacteria > Pseudomonadota > Alphaproteobacteria > Sphingomonadales > Sphingomonadaceae > Aquisediminimonas > Aquisediminimonas profunda. The sequence continues at coordinate 1,916,562 of NZ_CP080327.1, read as the reverse complement.
GCGCCATTCGCATATTTTGCCTGCAAGTCCGCCGGATCCAGGTCGCTTTGCCAGCAGAACGCCAACAGCGCCAACAATCCCGTTGCAAACAGCAGGAATATCCATTTCAAGGCGCGCTTCATTCACTTACTCCAGCCCGAAAACAGAATCCGGCGCCGCGCGACCTGGCCCGAATATTTCAATCGCTGCCAAAGACCCGCGTGAAGATAGTGTCGACATGTTTCAAGTGATACGCAAGGTCGAACTTCTCTTCGATTTCCGCTGGGGAAAGGGCAGCAATCACGTCGGGATCGGATTTGAGTAACTCGAGCAGCGACAGCGCGCCATCGGAGTCCCAGACCTTCATCGCATTGCGTTGCACAAGCCGATAAGCATCTTCCCGACTGACGCCAGCCTGGGTAAGCGCCAGCAGCACGCGCTGCGAATGGACCAGCCCGCCCATCTTGTCCAAATTCTTCTGCATCCGCTCCGGATAGACGAGCAACTTGTCAACGACACCGGTCAAACGAGCGAGCGCGAAATCGAGCGTTATCGTTGCATCTGGGCCAATATAGCGTTCGACCGAGGAATGGCTGATGTCGCGCTCATGCCAAAGAGCAACGTTTTCCATTGCCGGCATGGCATAGGCCCGGATCATGCGCGCGAGCCCGGTCAGGTTTTCAGTCAGGACCGGATTGCGCTTGTGCGGCATTGCCGAAGAGCCCTTCTGACCCGGAGAGAAATATTCTTCCGCTTCAAGAACCTCGGTCCGCTGGAGATGGCGAATTTCGGTCGCAAGCCGCTCAATCGATGAAGCAATCACGCCCAGCGTAGCGAAGTACATGGCGTGGCGATCGCGGGGAATGATCTGGGTCGAAACCGGTTCGACTGCGAGGCCCAGTTTTTCGGCAACATGCGCTTCGACCCTAGGGTCGATATTGGCGAATGTCCCCACCGCCCCAGACACCGCGCAGGTTGCAACGTCCTTGCGCGCCGCAATGAGGCGATCACGGCCGCGAGAAAATTCGGCATATGCCTCTGCCATCTTCAGGCCGAACGTGACCGGTTCTGCGTGGATGCCGTGACTCCGGCCAATGCATGGCGTCATCTTGTGTTCGAAAGCACGGCGCTTGATGACGGCAAGCAGTTTGTCGAGATCGTCGATCAGTATGTCGGTGGCGCGAGCCAGCTGAACGGCGAGGCATGTGTCCAGAACGTCGGAGCTCGTCATCCCCTGGTGCATGAAACGCGCTTCGTCGCCCACATGCTCGGCAACCGAAGTCAGGAAGGCGATGACGTCATGCTTCACTTCCGCTTCGATCTCGTCGATGCGCGCAACATCGAAGCCGCCGCGTTCCCAAATGGCCTTTGCAGCCTCCTTCGGAACGACACCGAGTTCTGCGAGTGCATCGGTCGCATGGGCCTCGATCTCGAACCAGATCTGGAACCTCGTTTCGGGCTCCCAGATCTTGACCATGTCTGGACGGGAATAGCGCGGGACCATGAAACATCCTTGTGTCGAAAAGGGGAATGCGGAGGCCCTCTAACAGAGGGTACCGCAGGCTTCAAATCGCGTCGGCCAACTTGTGCGATTTTCCTGCGGGCCATCGGGACCGGCTTTTGGCTGACGCTTTACAAGAACTCGGACTAGCAATTGCGTCAGGCCCAACTCAAGCATGCCGCAGTCTAGTCTGATCCGATGGATCAGGTCGACCTTGAACTAATCCGCAGTGTGGCTGCGCGGCAGGAGATTGCGGAAGTGCTCGCACGTTATTGTCGCGGGATAGATCGCTGTGATGCTGAAGAACTGGATCGGGTCTTCGCTGACGACGCCACGCTGGATTATGGAAGCGGTCCACAGGATAAGGCATCGACGTGCGCCTCGCTGCTGCAGGCCCTCTCTGGAATGCGGCTCACCCATCACCGAATCTGCAATACGATCGTCGAACTTTCTGGGAACCGCGCACGGGCCGAAACCGGCTGCGTGGCTCTGCACATCTTGGGTGAGCACGGCGCCGAAGTGGAAATGACTGTGGGGGGTCGTTACCTGGATACGCTCGAACTACGGGACGGCGCGTGGCGCATCACTGAGCGTCTCTATGTCATGGACTGGAATCGCCAAGGGCCAACAACGATGCAGGTCGTTGGCGGACTTTACAACAGTTTGCGCAGACACGGCGCGCGCAAACCGGATGATCCGCTCTACGAATGGAATGTGCGATGATCGAACGCGACCCCGCGCTACAGGAACTGCTTGACCATCGTGCGATTAGCCAATTGTCGATAGACTATATGCGCGGCCTCGACCGGCTTGACCTTGAGCTGCTGCGTTCGGTCTATCATCCCGATGCCACAGACGACCGAGGTTTCTTCGCCGGATCGGGGAGCGATTTTTGCGAGTTTGCCATTGAGATACTGCGCGACCACAAATTCAATCATCACATGCTTGGCCAAATGAACATCTCAATCGAAGGCGATGTCGCTTTCGGCGAGATCTACTTCAATGCCTACCATCGGATTGTTGCGGAAGGCGTCGAAACGGACTTTGTCGTGATTGGTCGGTATGTCGACCGTTACGAAAGGCGCGCCGGGATCTGGAAAATCGCGCACCGAAGCGAGCTCAACGACAGTTGCTGGAGCATGCCGGCCACAGACAATTGGCTGCGCGAGACTCCGTCGGCGCTGCGCGGTGCGCGTGGCGACAACGACCTGTCATCCCGACGCCAAGAAGTACGTACCCGATGACCGAGAAGAAAATCGCACGTTGCCCCGGTCCTTCGACGCAGGACATTGTTCTGGCCGATGCCGCGCCCCCGCCCGAAACCTTCATTGCAGAGGCTTACACCTATCTTGGCGATGAGGATCTTTCGTACGATGCTTATTCGAGTGAGGACATCGCGCGCCTCGAACGCGAACGGTTATGGCCACGAACTTGGCAAATGGCGTGCCGCGAAGAGGAATTGCCGGAGCCCCGGGATTATGTCGTCTTCGATATTGCAGACGAAAGCGTGATCCTCGTTCGACAAGAGGATGGATCGATCCGCGCTTTCATAAATAGCTGCGTCCATCGTGGCATGCAGCTTTTGCCATCAGGTGCACGTGGGCGAACCGCTTTACTTCGTTGCCCTTTTCACGGCTGGACATACGGGTCCGATGGCGCACTGAAGTCCCTGCCCTGCGCGTGGGACTTCGACCATGTCGACCGCGCGAACAGCGGCCTGGACGAAGTCTCTGTTGAGCGCTGGGGTGGCTTCGTTTTCGTATTCCTGGGGCGCGACCCTCCGCCACTAGCGGACTTTCTCGATCCCGTGACCGCGCTTGATCTGCCCGTGCCAATGGACGAACGGCATATCGTCACGCACGTCCGCAAGCATCTGCCGGCGAACTGGAAGCTTTCTGTCGAGGCATTTCTCGAAGCCTATCACGTGATCGCAACCCATCCCGAAGGACTTCAGAGCGCGGGCGACGCCAATTGCCAATATGATCTCTTGGGGCCCCATGTCAGCCGCTTCATCCACACCATCGGATTTCAGAGCCCGCACCTCAAGAGTGCGCCGACCGAGGAAGAGATGCTTGAACGTCTTGACCGCGGCCGCGCACGTTTGAAACTTCAGCCGGGAGAACGCGCACGCGATGTTTTTGCCGCTCATCTGAGAACAGTGATGGCTGAGCAGACCGGGGTCGACCTGAGCGCAGTCTCATCCACTCAAATGATGGATTCCATCGAGTATTTCTGCTTCCCCAATTTCGTCTTCTTTCCGGGCATATCGCTTCCAATGGTTTACCGGTTTAGCCCGGACCCGGACTCGGTTCACCGTTGCTTTTTCGATCTCTGGTTCTTGGCCCCAACCCGGCCGGGAGAACGGCCGCCTCCCCCGCCAGAGACCATTGACCTCGCGCTGGACGAGCCATTCGCGTCTGCGCCCGGGCTCGACCCCAAGCTCGCCTATATCTATGATCAGGATGTCGATAATCTTGCCAGATTGACCCGCGGCATCCGGGCGAGCCGCAAGCCCGGCCAGACATTGGGCACCTATCAGGAAGTCCGGATACGCCACATGCGCCAGACGCTTGCAGCCTATCTCGCGGACGGATAGTTGCCCCTGCTCACAGCAGGTTGCAGTTCGGCGAGCCTTTGATCGCTGGGTAATCAAAATTTCGGGCCATTGTATCCGATTGCTTCCAGGCAGCGTATTAAGAGTGCCGGAGCGACAAGCGGTCGCCAATCCGGCAGATGCCGGAAAGAGACGCCGCCATGTTCAGCTTTAACAAGTCTTTGACAGTAAGCCTGCGTATCTGGTTGAAAATCTATGCTTCCATCATGACCACGGTCCGGCCGCTCATTGATCTTGGAGGGCGTTTCTGGATTTTCCAGGCAACCGTGATGCCAGCGATGGACGGTCTCGACGGCAGCTTGCTGATCAAGATCGCAGCGGCAACCTTGCTCTTGATTGGCCTTGCCGGGCGAGGGTCTGCTTTGATCCTGCTTTTGCCAGCCCTGATTGCCCAATTCAGCGGCGATCCATTCGATAGCACATTGTTTCAGATTGTCTTTCTGATGTGGTTTGTCACGCACGGGGCCGGGGCCTTTTCCCTTGATGCGTTGTTTGTCTCCGGCCTTCGTCAAGGCGCCCTTCCCATATTCCCGAGCGTGATCAAGCTCGCAAGATCTCTGGATCGCCACGGGCAACCGGTCTTGCTTCTATTGCTCCGCCTTTGGCTGGCTGCCACCTGGTTTTACCTCGGCTTCCTGCCGGAGACATCCCAGCAAGCTGCTGCATTTTTGCCCGTGAACACCTTTTCGAACACGCCGCCCAGCTTTGCCATGATCGGCTTGCCACTGGCGCTGCTCGGGATTGCCATGCCCGTGCAACTTGGGCTGCTCGTTCTGGGCATCCTTGGGCAGCAGGCAATGAACGTCATGGCTGGCCTCGAAATGACCGGCGTCGACCCGATGGCCCTTCTCTTGTGCGGCCTCATGGGCTTTTATGGCGGTGGCTGGCTTTCGATTGATGGATTTATTTCGAATTGGCTGCAGAGCCACGTCCTGTTTGAACGGCGCAATGACCACATCCCCGACAATTGGCCGCGCGTTGTTGTTGTGGGAGCAGGTTTCGCAGGACTTGCCTGCGCTGCAAGGCTCGCTCGTCTGCCGGTGAAGCTAACCGTTATTGATCGCCAGAATTACCATCTTTTCCAGCCGCTGCTCTACCAGATTGCCACGGCCAGCCTCTCCCCCGCGGATATTGCAATCACGATCCGTGGGCTGTTCCGGTCAGACCACAATGTGAACGTGCTGCTCGGGGAAGTTACTGCTATCGACAAGCAGAAGAAGCAGGTCATGACGGCAACAAAAGCCGTGCCATATGATATGCTTGTTATCGCGACGGGTGCCCAGCACAGCTATTTCGGGCGCGACGAATGGACGCCCTATGCGCCGGGCCTCAAGCGCATCGAAGATGGCGTTCAAATCCGGGGCCGCGTCCTGCGCGCTTTCGAGCATGCCGAAGCTGCTGCGAGCGAGGAGCAGCGCGCAAGGCTGCTCAACTTCGTCATCATCGGTGGAGGTCCGACAGGCGTTGAAATGGCCGGAGCCATTGCCGAGATGGCACTCAATGGCCTTAGAGACGATTTTCGCGCAATTGATCCTGCCACGGCACGCGTCATCCTCATTCATGCTGGAGACCGTTTGCTGCCGACCTTTGCCCCGGAAATGTCTGTAGAGGCCCAAAAGGCGCTTGAGCGACTTGGCGTCGAAGTCCGCCTAGATGCGCGCGTGACTGAAATTGGCCCGCAGTCAGTGTTCATGGGTGACGAACAGATCGAAACGGAAACCGTGATTTGGGCTGCAGGCGTAACCGCCTCACCCGCTGCACACTGGCTGGGCATCGAACCCGGTCCTGCGGGGCGCGTCTCGGTGGACGGCGATCTTTCCGTGCCGGGCCATCCCGAAATCTTCGTGATTGGCGACGTCGCGTCGAGCTTGGGCTGGAACGGCCAGCCTGTACCAGGACTGGCCCCTGCGGCAAAACAGCAGGGCCGTTATGTTGCCGACCTGATCCGGGACAAACTCTCCGGCCGGCCAAAGCCTCCTGCGTTTGTCTATCGTCATCAAGGCAACCTCGCGACAATCGGGCGGAAATCCGCAGTCGTCGAAATCGGTCGGCTGAAGATCGCCGGCGCGCTGGCCTGGTTCCTTTGGGGCGCCGTCCACGTCGGCTTCCTTTCAGGCGTCAGAAACCGGATTGCCGTCGTAACGAACTGGATCTGGTCCTATTTTACACTGCGCTTTGGCGTCGGCCTCATAACCGGTGAGAAATCCTGACTGCTTTGGCAGCAAGCAGTCCCGCGGAACTCCCGGCGCTCGCTCAACGGCCGGCCGCGCGCCCCTCACCCAGCAGCAGTTTGCTGACATCTCCCCCTGTCCTGAAGCTATGGAACAGGAGATAGGTAGAGAGGAACAACATCCCGCCAAAGAATGCCACCAATCCCAGACCTATGCCAGCGAGGCTGAACTGATGGCGCCAGGATACCCAGATCGCCGAAAGCCCGAGAAATGTCATGAAATCGAGGTTGAATTGGCCTGGCCATGCCATTTCAGCCATGTCTCCGAAGAAAACCGGCATCAGGTTCAGCCCGTGATTGGCGATTGTTACTGACGTATATCCAATGATCGCAATCAGGCAGGCAGTCAGGAAAAGTCTGAAGAGTTGCATCATTGCCTCCTCGATTGTTGCGCAACGCGTTCTTCCAGGAAGAAGCAGCGTGCCAGCATGGCGAGCAGCCCCACACTTCCTGTGGCGAGAAGCAGAGCCAGCCACGGCCAAGGCCGCATGCCAACGGCTCTCGTGCGAGGCAGGAGCAAGGACCATCCGATCCCAAGAGCCAGCAACAGGTCAAACCAGATCTGATTGCCCCAAGCGTTGCGCGTGTGTTCGACCCACACTCCGCCAAGTCCCCCTTGTGCCAAGGCAAAGAGCGACCAGCCAAGAAAGAGGACTGAAAATGCAGCCGGAATTCTCCATCCAGCCGGTTTCGCTGCTTGCCTTCCGTTCGCCGCCATCACTGCAGTTACGAGAAAGATTGCAAGTGCGCCTATGGGAAGGAACTCATATAGAGGCTCGTACATGTGAGAATCCTGTAGCATTTGCTACACACTAAAATAATGTAGCATATGCTACAAGAGGAAATATGAGCATCCGGGACGAACAGCGCGAACGTGTTGTCGAAAAACTCTCTGCCCATTTGCTCGCGAACGGTCTTGCGAAAATGAGCCTACGCCAGCTTGCCGCCGCCGCGGGCGTCAGCGATCGCATGCTGCTCTACTATTTCGAGGACAAGGCGGAAGTGCTGTCCGCATCATTGGAACGCATCGCCGGGCAAATGATGGCGTCTCTTGAACGTGCCTTGCCAGAGGGGCAGGTTTTTCACGTTGCTGACTTTGTTTCGCGTGCCGCAGGCGTCGCTGGTCAACCGGAAATGCGCGGTTTCATGAGACTCTGGGTCGAAGTCATTGCAGCAGCAGCCCGCAACGAAGTGCCATTCGCAGCAATTTCCAACCAGATCATTTTCGGATTTCAAGCTTGGGTAGAATCCCGCCTTGACCTGCCTGATGGGGTCGACCGCGCCGGAGTTGCACTGGCGATCATTGCCCTTATCGATGGTCTGGCGCTGATTGAAATCTGTGTCGGCGAACAGCCAATGGCGCGTGCCGTTCGCGCGCTTGCAATTCTGACATCAGCCGGCGGAACCCCGCAATCTGCCTGAACCTGCGCTGATCAGACCAAGCGGCTTTGCTTGACCGCAGCCTCAATGAAGCTTGCAAAGAGCGGGTGCGGGTCAAATGGTTTGGATTTCAGTTCCGGGTGAAACTGGACACCAACAAACCATGGATGATCGGGGCGCTCGACAATTTCGGGCAATTCGCCATCGGGCGACATGCCGCTGAAAACCAATCCACCCGCTTCAAGTGGTGCCTTGTAATGCGCGTTGACCTCGTATCGATGCCTGTGCCGCTCCGAAATCGAGGTCGTCCCATAAATGCTGGCGACATGGCTGTTGCCTGAAAGCGTTGCCTCATAGGCGCCCAGGCGCATTGTACCCCCGAGATCACCGCCAGCCTCACGCTTCTGCAGTCCCTCCTCACTCATCCATTCGGTGATGATGCCGACAATGGGTGAGCCGCCAGAGCCGAATTCACTGCTGGTCGCATCAGCGATACCAGCCGTATTCCGCGCACCTTCGATGCACGCCATTTGCATACCAAGGCAAATGCCGAAGAATGGCACCTTGCGTTCGCGCGCGAATTTGACACTCGCAATCTTGCCTTCGCTGCCGCGCTCTCCAAAGCCTCCGGGAACAAGGATAGCATGCATCGGCTCCAATGCTGCAGCCACATCGCTTTCGGGCTGTTCGAAGAGTTCGGCATCGATCCAGTTGATCCGGACCTTGACACGGTTTGCCAGACCGCCGTGGATGAGTGCCTCATGAAGCGACTTGTAAGCATCCGGAAGGCCAACATACTTGCCAACGACACCAATGGTGACTTCGCCCTCGATATTCTTCTGCCGGTCAATGATGTCATCCCATCGACCAAGGTCAGGAGGAGAACCCGGCTCCATTCCGAATGCACGAAGGACTTCGTTATCGAGACCTTCTGCATGATATTGAAGCGGTACCGCATAGATGCTGCTGGCATCGAGTGCCTGGATCACCGCCTCCTTGCGAACGTTGCAGAACAAGGCAATTTTTGCCCGTTCACCTTCCGGAAGCGGGTGCTCGGTGCGACAGAGGAGGATATCCGGCTGAATGCCGAGGCTCGTCAATTCGCGCACGCTGTGCTGGGTCGGCTTGGTCTTCAGCTCTCCCGCGGCTGCGATATAGGGGACAAGCGTGACATGAATGAACACCGTATTGGTGCGCCCGACATCATTGCGCAGCTGCCGGATGGCTTCGATGAACGGCAGCGACTCAATGTCGCCGACAGTTCCACCAATTTCGCACAAGACGAAATCGAGGTCATCAACGTCAGTCATCGCAAAGGCCTTGATGGCATCAGTGACATGGGGAATCACCTGAACCGTCGCCCCCAGATAGTCGCCTCGACGTTCACGTGTAATGATCTGCTGATATATGCGACCGGACGTGACATTGTCGGATTGGCGCGCCGCGACTCCGGTAAAGCGCTCGTAATGCCCAAGATCGAGATCCGTCTCGGCACCGTCATCCGTTACATAAACTTCGCCATGCTGATAGGGCGACATCGTCCCGGGATCGACGTTGAGATAGGGATCGAATTTCCGAATGCGGACACGGTAACCACGCGCCTGCAGGAGCGCGGCAAGCGACGCTGCCATAAGCCCTTTGCCAAGCGAGGAAACCACGCCGCCGGTAATGAATATAAACCGCGCCATGGGAGGAGAGGCTTAGACACCTCTATGCAGATTCGGCAAGGGGCAGAACCCCTTTGAGCAGGAAATATTATTGTGGTTTGTCGGCGGGAGCCGATGCAGGCGCAGACGGGGCTACCGTTACGGGAGGCGGTGTGACTGTGCCCGACTTCTGAGAAACTGGCGCAGAAGCTGGATTTGACTTGGGTTTGGCAGGGGGAGTCGATGCGACTTGCTTGGTCTGCACTGCGGGCGGTGCCTTCGTTGATACGGCGGCAGGTGCCGGTGTCGAAACCGCGCCGCCAGTTTCAGTTCCGGCAAGGGGAACGTCAGAGGCAGGGGCAGCAGGCGCCGAAACGGGCTGTCTGGCAAGCGATGTATCCAGTTCTGCAGGCGCGCGGTTGAATGTCGCGAGACCGGCCAGTCCGATAGAAAGCAACACGAAGAGGCTTGCTAGAATCGTTGTCGCGCGCGTCAGGAAATCCGCTGCGCCTCGTGCTGTCATGAGACCTGAGGGGCTTCCACCACCAGCAAGCCCGCCGCCTTCAGAGCGCTGCATGAGAATAGTCCCGACCATGGCTGCGGCAATGATCGCGTGAACGACAAGAAGGAATTTATACATGGGCGCGGCCCTTAGCGGAGCGAGGGCAGCGGATCAACCGGCATTGGCGTGGCCCCGGAAAACCGACCACTCGTTGCAACCTTTGGCGTGAGAACAAACCTTTTGATGGCAGGAAGCGAGGCATCAGGCCCTCCTCTATCCGAATAGAAAACGGCCCTGGCGGGGAGGGGTCCCGGCCAGGGCCGCATCTTGGTGACCAGGTGTTGACCGGCCTGGATCACCGAGATCGCATAAGAAGTTACGTTGAAGGCAAGAGAACCGTGTCGATCACATGGGCAACGCCGTTCGACTGATAAACGTTGCGTTCTTCGGCCGAGATTTGGGATTTGTTGCCGGTTGCGTCCGTGAGCGTGTAGTTATCCCCGTCCTTCGAAACCGTAAGCGAGCCGCCTGCGACTGTCTTGAGCTTCGCCTTGCCGCCGCCTGCAGCGATTTCCTTGTCGAGTTCTGCAGTGTCCAGCTTGCCCGAAACAACATGGTAAGTCAGGATACCTGCCAGCTTCTGCTTGTTTTCCGGCTTCAACAGCGTCTCGACCGTGCCAGCAGGCAGCTTCTTGAAAGCGTCATCATTCGGAGCAAACACGGTGAACGGTCCAGCACCTTTCAGGGTATCAACCAGACCAGCCGCGCCTACGGCAGCGACCAGCGTCTTGAGATTGCCAGCTTTTGACGCATTCGTCACAACGTCATTCGCAGGATCCATCGGCGCGCCGCCGACCATCGGCATATCGCCTCCTGCCATTGCGCCGTCTGCCATCGCGCTATTGTCCATCATGGCTTCATTGTCTGCCATCATGGCATTGCCGTCTTCGGCAGGCTTCTTGGAACATGCAGTCATGGCCATTGCAGCAGCAGCGATCATGAGCGTTTTGACGACAGTCTTCTTCATGCGGTAGCCTCATTTCAAAATAGTTTGTTGCCCCTGCCACAGGTGCAAGCGTGAATGCCCCGAGCAAATGCGCCGGAGTTATCTGCTATATTGGCGAGGCATCCGATTTGGATGCACACTTGGCTGTGATTATTTTGCTGCGTCGATAATCGGCACGAAGTCCGTCGCTTTCAGGCTTGCGCCGCCAACAAGAGCGCCATCCACGTCGGGGATATGGAGCAGTTCGGCCGCGTTCGAAGGCTTCACGGAACCGCCATAAAGGATGCGCACCTTGGCCCCTTCATTGCCGAGAAGTTCACTCAGACATTTGCGAATGGCAGCATGCATGTCTGCGACGTCTGCGATAGTTGGGGTTCGACCAGTTCCGATTGCCCATACCGGTTCATAGGCAATGACCAATGATTCACCCGTTCCCGCCTCCGGAACAGAGCCCCGCAATTGACTTGTCACGACTGCAACGGCCTGGCCGGCGTCACGTTGAGCTTCAGTCTCCCCCACGCACACGATCGCGATCAGACCGCCGGCGATAGCGGCAGTGGCCTTTGCCTTTACTTCGGCATCGGTTTCGTGATTGTCTGTGCGCCGCTCGCTGTGCCCGACGATAACCAGCTGCGCTCCGGCTTCCCTCAGCATGTTGACAGAAAGACAGCCGGTGTGCGCTCCGGATGCATTCCAGTGACAGTCCTGCGCTCCGATTGGCAGCGTGGGCTGGCGGGCTGCGGCCGCCGCAATCAATGTTGCCGGCGGGCAAATTGCGATATCCAGATTGTCCGATGCTGCCGCAGCAATTGCGTCAAGCTCAGCGAGCGCCGCCAACGACCCGTTCATTTTCCAGTTCCCGGCGACCAGTTTGCGCAATGCCATAGCCCCTAAGCCCTTTCCCAAAGCCCGCTTGAAGCGGAACCCGCGCCGCCCTATGGCGAGCCGCAACCAACTTCAAGCCGGAAGCCTGTACATGATTTCCTTTTTTCGCCGTGCGCTCTCATCATGGGTACTCCTCGGTCTGCTCGGGCTGATCATGATTGCCTTTATCGTGACGGGTGTCGGCACGCCTTCAGGGTTGGACAACCTCTCGGGCGGCGGCTCCAACGTGGCGAAAGTTGGGAGCAGCAAAATTACGTCGACCGAAGCGGCTTCTCGCGTTCAAGCCCAACTCGACGGCGCCCGCCAGCAAAACCCGGGGCTCGATATCGGGACTTTTGTTCGGTCTGGCGGTGTCGACCAAGTGGTGGACCAGATGATCAATGGCCGCGCGTTCGAACAATTTGGTCTGAAATATGGAATGACAGTAAGCAGTCGCCTTGTGGACGGAGAAATTGCAAGTATTCCAGCATTTCGCGGGCCTGCAGGATCGTTTGACAGAAACACGTTCCTGGGCGTGCTTGCCCAGCGGAAGCTGACCGAACGCGTCGTCCGGGAAGATTTCGCCCGCGACAAGATGACCAATGCCTTGATCCTTCCTGCTGCAGGCGCTGCGCGTGCGCCCGTCGGGCTGGCAACGCCCGTGGCCGCACTGTTGCTTGAGGCACGGATGGGGCAAATTGCAATGGTGCCGACATCGGCAATGAGCAACGGTGCGCCACCAAGCGATGCGGAGTTGCAAAAATTCTACCAGCGTCAGGTGTCCCGCTATACTGTTCCGGAAACCCGCATTGTCCGCTACGCCTTGTTTGATCGCAGCAGGTTCGAAGGCAAGATCGTACCGACCGAGGCCGAAATCGCCCAAGCCTACAAGGCCAACGCCGCCCAATATGCAGCAAAGGAAACGCGGGTCTTCAGTCAGGTTGTGGCGCCGAACCAAGCTGTGGCTGCTCAAATTGCGGCAAAGGCGCGCGCAGGGACGCCGCTGGCATCCGCAGCCAAGGCTGCCGGTACAGAGGCAACCACGCTTGCCGCGCAGGATGAGGCTGCATACGCTGGATTGGCTGCATCTCCCGCGATTTCCAAGGCAGCCTTTGCTGCGGCAAAGGGCGCCATACTTGACCCCCAAAAATCTCCGCTTGGCTGGCTGGTCATCCGTGTTGACGCGATCAACCGGACTGGCGGAAAAACGCTCGCAGATGTCCGTGCAACTTTGGCAGCACAAATCGTGAAGCAAAAGGTCGATATCGCCATTGCAGATTTTGTGACGAAGATTGAAGATGAAGTCGCCGACGGTTCCACATTTGACGATGTGGTCAAGGCCGAAGGTCTGACGGTGGTGACGACGCCTGCGCTGACGGGTAGCGGCATTGCTCCCGATGCGCCTGGTTTCAAGGCACCGCCGGAACTGCAGCCCATTTTGCGCGATGCCTTTCAGGCCGAAGTCAATGACGATGCGGCCGTGCTGACCATCACCCCCGGCCAGAGCTATGGTTTTTATGATCTTGACCGGATCAATCCTGCCGCACCCAAGCCGCTCGCCAGCATTCGAGCTCAAGTGCAGGCCGATTTCCTGCAGGATCGGGCATCAAGGGAAGCAAAGCGCATTGCGGATGCCATCGCGCTCAAGGCCAATCAGGGTGCACCTTTGGCAACCGCCATGGCTGGCGCAGGTGCAGCTTTGCCAGCCCCAAGGCCAATTGGCGCGCGCAGGATCGATTTTTCGCGGAGCCAGCAGAAAGTGCCGCCGGAGCTTGCCTTGCTGTTCAGCATCCCCGCCCGTCATGCGCGGGTTCTTGAGGCGGAAGACAAGAAGGGCTGGTATGTAATCTGGCTCGACAAGATCGAACCCGGCAATATCGCCAGCGAGCCGAATCTGGTGAAAGTGATGCAGGGCGAGCTTTCCCGATCATTGGGCGACGAATATGCCCAGCAATTTGCCGCTGCGATCAAGGTCGATGTCGGCGTCAAGAAGAACGACTCGACCATTGCCGCCCTCAAGCGCAGCTTGACGGGTGCCGCGACGAGCCAGTGAACCCGGAGGCCGACGGACTTGCCCGGACGCAGCTTGCCCAAGGCAAGCCTGCGCTGGTCTGGCGCGCGCTGATTGCTGACACCGAAACACCGGTATCCGCGGCTCTGAAGCTCTTTGAAGCGGAACGCGGCGATTTTCTGCTTGAATCGGTTGAAGGCGGATCCGTGCGTGGACGATATAGCCTCTTGGGGCTTGCGCCAGACCTCGTCTTTCGTGCTCGCGGCCAGCATGCGGAAATCAATTCGACATGGCTGACCGATCGAAGCGCCTTCCAGGAACTCGAAGAGCCAACGCTTCCTGCATTGCGCAAGCTGGTGAATTCCTGCCGCATCGATGTCCCACAAGGACTGCCGAGTGCACTCGCCTGCCTGGTGGGTTATTTTGCCTATGAGACGATCGGTCTTGTCGAAGATCTGCCTCGGCCTGCACCCAATCCCCTCGACTTGCCGGATATGCTTTTCGTCAGACCAACACTCGTTTTGGTGTTCGACCGGCTTTCCGACCAATTGTACCTTGTTGCGCCCATATGGCCGGAAAATGGAAATGCGGAACGTCAGGTTGCGCTGGCTCTGGACAGCATAGAGGCCGCTGCGGCCCGCTTGGCCCGCCCCTTGCCGGTGCAGTCCGGGCATCCGGACCTTGCGACACTTGAGCCCGCATCGTCGGTCCTGCCACCCGGCAAGTATGAAGAGATGGTGCTGAAGGCGAAGGACTATATCGCGGCAGGAGACATATTTCAGGTTGTCCTGGCCCAGCGATTTACACAGCCCTTCCCCCTGCCTCCGTTCGATCTCTATCGCGCCCTCCGGCGGATCAACCCCTCGCCGTTTCTTTACCATCTTGATCTGCCCGGTTTTGCGTTGACCGGGTCCAGCCCGGAAATCCTCGTTCGGGCGCGGGACGGAGAAGTGACGATACGCCCGATTGCCGGAACCCGGCCACGCGGCAGGAATTCAGTCGAAGATGCTGAAAACCGTGCGTCGCTGCTTGCCGATCCAAAAGAGCGCGCCGAGCACCTGATGCTGCTGGATCTCGGCCGGAACGATGTGGGTCGCGTTGCAGCTGCCGGCAGCGTGACCGTGACGGACAGCTATACCGTCGAATTCTACAGCCACGTCATGCACATAGTCTCGAACGTCGTCGGACAGTTGGCGCCCGGGAAAGACGCACTTGACGCATTGTTTGCGGGCTTCCCTGCAGGAACGGTATCCGGCGCACCAAAGGTTCGAGCCTGTGAAATCATTGCGGAACTTGAGCCCGAAACACGTGGTGCCTATGCCGGAGGAGTTGGCTATTTCAGCCCGAACGGCAATATGGACAGTTGTATCGTCCTCAGGACAGCTGTTGTCAAAGACGGGGTCATGCACGTGCAAGCCGGTGCCGGAATCGTCACCGACAGCAACCCCGATTACGAGCAGCGCGAATGTGAAGCCAAAGCCGGCGCCCTGATGGCAGCGGCAAAAGAGGCATTGAAAGTCGCGAGCGAGGCCGGGTTCGGACAATAATGCCTCGCCGCCCTTGCACCGGCGCGACGAGTGGTTTCCTTTCAACCCGACACCAGATAGCATAGCAACATGCGCACCATCTTCCTGCCCCTGATTGCGGCTTTCACACTCTTTGCCACCCCATCCCTTGCCGAAACCTGGCCCGCAAAGGACGGAGAGGCAGTCCTCAAGGATTTCACTTTCGTTTCCGGCGAAAAGCTCCCAGAAGTGAGGATGCATTACACGACGCTTGGAACCCCGCATAAGGACAAAAAGGGCCAGATCGACAATGCAATCATGGTCCTTCACGGCACTGGCGGCTCTGGCAAACAGTTCCTTCAGCCGCAATTCGCCGATGAACTATATGGCCCCGGCCAGCCGCTCGACATCGCGAAGTATTACATCATCCTGCCCGACAACATCGGCCATGGCGGCTCGTCCAAGCCGAGCGACGGGATGCGCATGGCTTTTCCGAAATATGACTATGACGATATGGTCAAAGCCCAATACCGGTTGTTGACCGAAGGCCTCGGCGTCCGGAAGCTCACACTGTTGCTGGGCACCTCAATGGGTTGCATGCACACCTTTGTCTGGGGCGAGACATATCCGGGCTTTGCCGAACGGCTCGCGCCCTTCGCTTGCAACGCGTCCGAAATTGCTGGCCGAAACCGCATGTGGCGCAAGATGTCGATCGACGCGATCAAGGCCGACCCGGCCTGGAACGGCGGAAATTATATCGAACAGCCCGCCTCGGGCCTCAGAACCTATACGGATTTGAGCATGATTGCGGGCGGGAACCCTGTCGCGCTTCAGGCGCAATTCCCGACGCGCGTGCTCGCGGAAGCGGCGTTGGAAACGGGTTTCGCAGCGCGCGGCAAAGGCGTGGATGCGAACAACGCGATCTACCAACTGGACTCCTCGCGGAATTACAATCCTGAACCCGGTCTCGAAAAGATTACAGTGCCGGTCCTCTGGATCAATTCTGCTGACGACTTCATCAACCCGCCAGGGTTGGGAATGGCCGAAAAGGCCGTCAAGCGTATGCCGCGGGCGCGCTTCATCCTGATCCCTGAAAGCGCGGACACTAAGGGTCACGGCACCCACACCTGGGCCAAGTTCTGGAAGGCCGATCTGGCAAGGCTGATGGCCGAGTAAACCTGGCCGCCGATTGGAGGCCAATCTGCTGAGCCCATTGCATTGGCTGCGTGAAAGTGCGTTACTGGCGGCTATCGGGACGCAGGTGGAGCAAGCCGTCAGATCCCGAACATGGAGGGGCATCATGTTACAAAGCGAAAAACTTCTGAAATTTGCACTTGTGGCTTTCGGCGCGGTCTTTTGTCTCGTCTATCCCTTGGCGATCGTCTGGCCATCGGGCTGGGCATGGCATGAGGGATCGCCAGCAGATTCCCAATATTTCATGATGATTGTCGGCGTCTATGCAACGCTTGGCATTTTCCTCATCCGTGCAGCCAGCAATCCATCTGCACATCGGTCCCTGATTTGGTTTACAGTTTGGTCGAGCGCAGTGCATGCCGGCATCATGGCGTTGCAGTCTCTCAATAACGACATGCATCGCGGCCATTTACTAGGCGACGTGCCAGCGTTGCTGCTGGTGACGATCGTGCTGGGCGCGCTGCTGCAGGCCAACAAGGGATCAGTCCCGCAGTAGGGCGAAGCATCAACACAATTGCGGCGGCCTCTTTGACATCCCGTTGCCTTCCTGGCCGCCCGCACAATTTGCTTCAACAGCCAACGATCAGTCGTTAGGGGCTGCCCCATGATCCTCGTCATCGACAATTACGACAGTTTCACCTGGAACCTTGTCCATTACCTGATGGAATTGGGGGCAGAGGTGGAGGTTGTTCGGAACGACGCCATTTCAGCAGGCCAAGCCATCACGTCCGGCGCGGAGGCGTTCCTCATTTCGCCGGGACCCTGCACGCCCAATGAGGCAGGCGTGAGCCTTGATCTCGTGGCGGCCTGCGCAGAAGCCGGGCGCCCCTTGCTCGGGGTATGCCTTGGCCACCAGTCAATTGGCCAGCATTTCGGGGGGCACGTAGTGCGCGGCGGTTTGATGCACGGAAAGACGTCGCAAGTGACACACGACGGGTCCGGGCTCTTCGCAGGCCTCCCCTCGCCGTTCAACGCGACACGCTACCACAGTCTTGTTGTCGAGGACATTCCGGCCGACCTGATCGTCAACGCGCGCAGTGAGGACGGGCATGTGATGGGCTTCCGTCACGCTACATTGCCGATCCACGGTGTCCAGTTCCATCCCGAAAGCATTGCCACTGAGCATGGCCACGCAATGCTCGCCAATTTCATGGCCCTGGCCGGGATGCGTGTGAAGGAACGGGCGTGAACGCCACGCTCCAGCTGCCCAACCCGAGCGAAGCGCTTGAAGAGGACGCTGCCCGGCTAGCGTTCTCCGCCATTCTGGACCTCCGCGTGTCGGATGAGGACATTGCAGGCTTCCTCACGAGGCTGAGCGAACGCGGCGAAACCAGCGTCGAGATTGCGGCTGCAGCGCGTGAATTGCGCGCGCGCATGATACCGATCAATGCCCCGCCCGGGACAATCGATGTGTGCGGCACAGGGGGAGACGGCCATCACAGCCTAAACGTTTCAACCGCTGTCGCAATCATCGTCGCGGCCTGCGGAGTGCCGGTCGCAAAGCACGGCAACCGCGCGGCATCAAGCAAGGCCGGCGCGGCGGACACGCTGGAGGCGCTTGGGCTGGATATGCAGCGCGTCGGCGAAACGGCAGAAGCGACACTTCATGAGCTTGGCATCTGCTTCCTGTTCGCGACGAACCATCACCCCGCGATGAAGCGCATCCAGCCGATCCGCAAGGCGATCGGGAAGCGGACGATTTTCAACCTGATGGGGCCGCTTGCCAATCCGGCGCGGGTTTCACGGCAGCTGATTGGCATTGCCCGGCCGGATTATGTGCAGGTCTATGGCCGGGCGTTGGAAAGCCTCGGCGCAGAAGCGGCCATGATCGTTTCCGGTGACGAAGGGCTGGACGAATTGTCAGGCGCTGGGCCAAGCAGGATTTTCAGGATCGGTCATTTGCCGGTTGGCGAAACAGTGCAGCCGAGTGATGCAGGCCTTGCTGCCGCGCCGACCAGCGCCATTCGCGGGGGTGATGCGGCCCACAATGCCGCAGCGCTCCGGCGGCTTCTTCTGGGCGAGCGAGGCCCTTACCGCGATGCCGTTCTGCTCAATGCTTCGGCAGCGCTCATCGTTGCCGGTAGAGCCGCAAACTGGCGGGACGGCGTGGAGGAAGCGGCGGAAGTCCTGGACAATGGCCTCGCCAACACTCTGCTCGATTGCTGGATTGCGTTCTAGATGGCGAACAAGCTCGACGAAATCTGCGCAACCAAGCGCGTTGAAGTGGCGAACCGGAAGATGCTGCAGTCGATCGGGGATCTTGATCGACTGGCGGCCACGCAAACCGCGCCGCGCGGATTCCGGGCCGCACTTGACGTCAAGGCGGCTGAAGGGTTTGGCCTTATCGCGGAAATCAAGAAGGCGAGCCCTTCAAAAGGCCTGATCCGCGCCGATTTCCGGCCGACAGAACACGCCGCAGCCTATGAGGCAGGCGGTGCCGCTTGCCTTTCGGTGCTGACCGACGCGCCTTATTTTCAGGGCCATGAGGATTATCTGGTGGCCGCGCGCGCAGCCTGTTCGCTTCCCGTGCTGCGGAAGGATTTCATGGTCGATCCCTGGCAGGTCGCCGAGGCCCGCGCGATCGGTGCCGATGCCATTCTGATCATTGTGGCGGCGCTCGACGATGGCCAGATGCGGGAGATCGAAGCAGCAGCAATCGAGCGCGGAATGGATGTGCTGGTGGAAACGCACGACGCTGCCGAACTGGACCGCGCGCTGCGACTCCAATCACGACTGATTGGCGTGAACAACCGGAATCTCAAGGATTTTACAGTCGATTTCGCCAGAACTTACGAATTGATCGACAGGGCCCCGGATGGTTGCACATTTGTTGCAGAAAGCGGCCTCACTTCACATGCCGACCTTGCCGCCATGGCGAGCCATGGCGTAAGATGCTTTCTTGTTGGCGAAAGCCTGATGCGTGCAGACGATGTGGGGCTGGCTACGCGCAAACTGCTGGGGAACGCATGACACGGCTCACACATCTTGATGAAAACGGCGCCGCGCGCATGGTCGATGTTTCTGCCAAGGCGATTACGGCGCGGGAAGCAGTCGCAACCGGGATCATCACGATGAGCGCCGAGGCGCTGGCAGCGATCCACGAAGGGGGCATTGCCAAAGGCGATGTGCTTGCCGTTGCCCGGATTGCCGGAATCCAGGCTGCGAAGCGCACAAGTGACCTGATCCCCCTTTGTCATCCCTTGGGGCTTTCGAGTATTGCAGTTGACTTCGAACGGCTCAGCAATGGCCTGCGAGCAACTGCAACGGCGCGTACATCCGGTCAGACCGGGGTCGAAATGGAGGCGATGACAGCAACTTCTGTGGCGCTCCTGACCATTTATGACATGGCAAAGGCCATCGACAAGGCCATGATTATTGGCGAAATCCGCCTGCTTTCCAAAAGCGGGGGAAAGTCGGGGGAGTGGCGCGCGCCATGATCTCGCTTGAAGCCGCCCAAGCACGGCTGGTCGCGCTTGCAAGCCCCCTGCCGCTGCAGACCGTCTCGCTCGCGGACGCGACCGGGCGCTGGTCGGCAGATGACGTTTATTCGAAGCGGACGCAGCCGGCGCGGGCCCTGTCAGCGATGGATGGTTATGCGATGGCTGGGGGAAGCGTCGGCCCCTGGCGCGTCATCGGGGAGTCAGCCGCGGGGCGTCCCTTCGCAGGCCGGGTCGGAGACGGTGAAGCGGCGCGTATCTTTACGGGCGCTGCCGTGCCGCACGGGGCAGATGCCGTCGTGATTCAGGAGAATATTGTCAGAGACGGCAACATCATCCGGGTAGCGCCTGCGGACGTTCCCATCACGGGTCGACACATCCGTCAGCAGGGTTCGGACTTTCGCGCAGGTGATCTGTTGATCAAGAGCGGCGACCGGCTGATGCCTGCGCAGGTCGCGCTGGCCGCAGGCGGGGGTTATGACCAATTGACCGTCCGCCGCCGGCCAAGGGTCGCCTTGATTGCTACGGGTGACGAGCTGGTCGCGCCAGGGGTGGACGCCGGCGATGACTTCCTACCAGAATCCAATACCACGATGCTTGCCGGACTTCTTGATGAATTGAAGTGTGATATCAAAAGAATAGGAATCATTCCTGACAATCTATCTGAAATTGTCGCAGCGATACGGGCGGCCGATGCAGACCTTTTGATCACGCTGGGCGGTGCGTCTGTCGGGGATCATGATCTGGTCAGGCCGGCACTGGAGGCTTGCGGCGCTAAGCTCGACTTCTGGAAGGTTGCAATGCGGCCCGGCAAACCGGTCATGGCCGGACAACTTGGCAACATGCTCGTCCTTGGTCTGCCTGGCAATCCCGTGTCTGCCTTCGTTACGGCCCTGCTGTTTGCGAAGCCTGTTGCTGCTGCGCTGGCCGGCGCCAACGCACCCCTTGCGCGACAATTCACCGTCCGGGTTGCCGCCCCCCTGCCCGCCAATGGCGAACGCATCGACCATCTTCGCGCCCGCAACACGGCTGCCGGAGTCGTGCCTGTCGGACCCAACGACAGCGCTTCGCTGGGCGGGCTTGCCGGTGCCGATTGCCTGATCGTTCGACCACCGAATGCGCCCGCCGCAGACATCGGGGATACAGTCCCGATCTATATTCTGGACTGAAGAAGCGCGAACCTTTAGAGAACATTCTGCTTGACGTGTTGGAATCTCCTTAGTAGAAGTTCCTCGTTCGTTCCCTATTGGAGGCACCCGAGATGCTGACCCGCAAACAACATGAGCTGCTGTGTTTCATTCATGACCGGCTCTCTGACACTGGTGTCTCGCCGTCGTTCGAGGAAATGAAGGAAGCCCTCGATCTCAAGTCCAAGTCCGGAGTGCATCGACTGATTTCCGCTCTTGAAGAACGTGGCTTTATCCGACGTCTGGCCAATCGAGCCCGGGCTCTGGAAGTCGTGCGGATGCCGGATCGTGGCGGGGATACGCGACCCGTTTCGACCACCAATGTCGTCAATCTGGCACCCAAGACAATGGCTCCCAAGGGCAAGCCCATTGCGGCCAATGATGTTTATGAAATTCCGCTCCATGGCAGAATTGCCGCAGGCATGCCGATCGAGGCCCTCGAGGGTCAGTCGATGCTTGCTGTTCCGGCAGCGTTGCTGGGTTCGGGCGAACATTATGCACTCGAAGTGTCGGGAGATTCGATGGTCGAGGCTGGAATTCTGGACGGGGATTTTGCCCTGATCCGGAAGGCAGACACGGCCCGCGAGGGCGAGATTGTGGTCGCACTTGTGGACGACTCCGAGGCCACTCTTAAATATTTCCGCCGGGAAGGTTCGATGGTTCGGCTTGACCCTGCAAACCGGGCCTATCAGCCGCAACGCTACGCACCGAACCAGGTTCGCGTGCAAGGGCTTTTGGCCGGACTTCTCCGCCGTTATTGAACGACCGACGGGAAAGACGCCAAGGGTGATCGTCGACTGGCTTCAGCACGCTCTCGACCTGCGAGGTTGAGAGGTTGATGGCCAGCCCCCCGGTCTTCCGGAAAACTGGTTTGTCCAGCTTCAGCCAGCGTGGATTGCAGGCCTTCGGCAAGGCGCGATCGCTCACGAATATGTCTGTGACCCTGCAGAGATCGACAAGGCCTGCTCGCGAAACGGCGTAGGAACTTCTGGTCGCGGCAATGCGCCAGGGACGTCCGTCGCGGAGCAGCGAAACGACGCAGATATCGCGACTGCACCGCGCCCCGGACACGTTATCCAGGTCGACAAGAGGATCAAGCTCGCCGGAGCGATCTGCAAGCAGGTCCTTCATATAATCGCCTGTCCGCGCCCGGAGCAGGGCAACGCGACCATCATCGCTGCGGACAGCAAGATGGCGGCCATCCCCGCTGATCAGCAGGTCGGGCCCAGGTCGAATGGCGGAGAGCAGCGCGCCGCCCAGGAACGGCAGCAGCCCCAGCCAGCGGGGTCCCGTCCGCCAAAGCAGTATCCAGAGGCCGCCAAACAGCATTGCACCAAAAGCCGGATCGGAAATTGCAGGCAAGGTTGCCACCGCCCCGGGAAACGTCGCCACGGTGCGCGCTATCCATAGCAGGGCGTCAATGCTCAATCCTGTTGCCCACCAGAACGGGGCGCCGAGCCCTGCAGCGTCAAAGAGCAGGGCAAGAGCCTCCAGCGGCATCACGACAAAGGTTGTCATGGGAATTGCGACAATGTTGGCGAGGGCGCCATACAGGCCCGATTTGTGAAAATGAAAAAGGGCAATCGGCGCGAGAACCAGTTCGACGACGAGACCAGTCAGCAGCAAGGACAGCATTTCCCTCACCAGCCGCGCCAACATGCCTTCTTCGCGGCGCATCGTGGCTGCGCGGACGCGTGGATGCTCATGCAGAGCAACAATCGCGGTTATGGCAGCGAAACTGAGCTGGAAGCTCGCACCGACAAGCGATTCGGGCCAGATCAGAAGGACAATCAGGGCACCTGTTGCCACAAGCCTGAGTGTCATGGCTTCTCGCCCGATGGCAAGTCCGGCGAGGACGAGCAATGCGGCAATGCAAGACCGTATTGTCGGGACCTCCGCGCCTGTGAGAAGCGTATAGCCAATCCCCGCAAGGGCCCCAAAGGCAGCGGAAACCAGCACAAGCGGGGCGCGCAGCGCCAGCCAGGGGCTGAGCGCCAGCAGCCGGAGCGTCACAAACATTGTCGCTGCTACAACGGCCGTAATGTGAAGCCCGCTTATCGACAGAAGATGTGTGAGGCCACTTGCGCGCATTGCATCCTCATCGTCTTCGGAAATTCCGCCGCGATCACCTGTGGCAAAAGCAGCAGCAATTCCACCAGCGCTGCTGCTCAGGCGTTCATGGATGTGCGCAGTGATGCGTTGCCTCAACGAGACTTCGCTCCGCGGAAGAAGGCCGAGCCGTTTCACTGGATCAAGTGCCTTGCCTGTGCCGCCAATCTGTTGAAACCATGCCGCACGGGCAAAGTCATAGCCGCCAGGAATCGCCGGATCGGGCGGCGGCACCAGCCTGGCGCGCACACTGACATCCTCACCCACAACAAGGTCTGATGCGAGCTTGTCGGCATCAGCAGATACCCTGACTCTGGGAGGGAGCCTTTGACCGGAGAAAGGGGCAAGCAGCAGCCGGCTCCCGTCCTTGCCTTGAAGTGCGTCGATTGCGAGAATTCGGGAGCCGAACCTTACGACTAAAGGTCGCTCGATACGAGGTGCCGCAACCTCTCCGCTTCTCAGCCATACAAGGGCGCAACCGCCCGCAATGCTGAGACCGGCCCAAAGCATCGCGGTGGCAACGCGGCGGCCAAGGTCGCAGACAGATGCTGCAAGTGCCAAAGCGAGGCCGGCCGCAATCACCGCGATCCACAAAAAGCGTGTCTCAAGGACAAACCAGAGCCCGACTCCCGAACCGAGCATCACGGGCAACCAGAGCGCAAACTGATCGCGCTCGCGATCCAGCCAGTTTTCAATGCGGTCAAGCCATTTGCCCAGCCCCCTTTGAAGGTGCGCAATTGCCATGCTAGGGGCTCCAGCCTGAATTGGCAGGCACGGAGACAGACAGGGTGAGCGCAGGACAGTCAGAAGCGGGCATCGTTACGCGTTTCGCCCCTTCGCCTACCGGATTCCTGCATATCGGCGGTGCGCGGACGGCTCTTTTCAACTGGCTGTATGCCCGTCACCATGGGGGAAAATTCCTGCTGCGCATCGAAGATACGGATCGGGCGCGATCAACGGATGCAGCCATTGATGCCATTATCGACGGGTTGCAGTGGTTGGGCCTTGATTGGGACGGCGACGTTGTCTTTCAGTTTGCGCGGGCGGCCCGGCACGCTGAAGTGGCCAATCAACTGCTCGAAAGCGGACATGCTTACCGCTGCTATGCGACGTCGGCAGAGCTTGAGGCCATGCGGGAAGCGCAGCGCGCCGCCAAGCTTCCCATGCGTTACGATGGCCGTTGGCGCGACCGCGATCCGTCAGAGGCTCCGAACGGCGCGCCCTTTGTGATCCGGCTCAAAGCACCACGAGAAGGCAGTGTCACGATCAACGATCGGGTCCAGGGCCCGGTTACAGTCAACAACGAAGAGCTGGACGATTTCGTGCTGCTGCGATCGGACGGAACACCGACGTACATGCTCTCCGTGGTCGTTGATGATTACGACATGGGAATAACCCATGTGATCCGCGGTGACGATCATCTCAACAACGCGTTTCGCCAACTGGCGCTGATTCGTGCGATGGGCTGGCAGGAACCGATCTACGCACATGTGCCGCTTATCCATGGCCCGGACGGAGCCAAACTTTCGAAACGACATGGTGCGATGGGTGTCGACGCCTATCGCGACGAGCTTGGATACCTGCCGGAAGCCATCAACAATTACCTGATGCGCCTTGGCTGGGGGCATGGGGATGACGAGATTTTCAGCAGGGAACAGGCAATTGCCTGGTTCGACCTGGATGGCGTCGGCCGCTCTCCGTCCCGATTCGATTTCAAGAAGCTGGAGAATTTGAACGGCCACTACCTTCGCGAGGCAGAGGATTCGCGCCTTGCTGCAATTGCGCAACCAATGATCGAAAGAAAATTGGGCCGGACACTCAGCGAGCCCGAGGTCCAAACACTTGTCAGAGCAATGACTTCACTCAAGCCCCGGGCAAAATCGACGCTGGGACTTGCAGAAGGTGCAATGTTCCTGTTTGAGGCAAGGCCTTTGACACTCGACGAGGGCGCGAAGGCTCTGCTAGAAGGGGGAGCCGGAGATTTGCTCGAGTCTGTCTCGAGTGCACTTGGTGGCAGTTCGGAATGGGACGAAACCGCGCTGGAGTCTGCGGTACGTCGGGTCGCAGAGGATGCCGGACTGGGCCTTGGCAAGGTTGCTCAGCCTTTGCGGGCTGCGCTCACCGGTCGAACGACCTCGCCAGGAATATTTGACGTGCTGATGCTTCTCGGGCGAGAAGAGTCTCTGGCACGTATTGATGAAGCAGTGGCCCTTGCGGCCTGAGTGAGGAAGGAAGACACATGGGCGGCTCCAGCGCGACGGTAACCCTCAACGGCAATCAGGTATCCTGCCCGGTGCGCTCCGGCAGTGTTGGTCCGGATGTCATCGACATTCGCAAACTTTATGCGCAGACGGGCGCGTTTACGTTCGACCCCGGGTTCACGTCGACGGCCAGCTGCGATTCGGCCATCACTTATATCGATGGCGATGAAGGCGTTCTGCTGCACCGCGGATATCCGATCGGACAGCTTGCGGAGCATTCCAGCTTCATGGAAGTGTCCTATCTGCTGCTGAACGGCGAATTGCCGAGCAAGGATGTGCTCGACAAGTTTTCCGGCACAATTTCCCGCCACACGATGCTCCATGAACAGTTGGCGACTTTCTATCGCGGCTTCCGGCGCGATGCGCACCCGATGGCAATCATGTGCGGCGTCGTTGGCGCGCTTTCTGCCTTTTATCATGATTCGACCGACATCACCGATCCGCATCAGCGCATGGTTGCAAGCCATCGCCTCATTGCGAAGATGCCGACGATTGCCGCCATGGCTTACAAATATTCCGTCGGCCAGCCATTCCTATATCCGCGCAATGATCTGAGCTACACGGGCAACTTCCTGCGAATGACCTTTGGCGTGCCGGCTGAAGATTACTATGTGAACCCGGTCGTCGAGCGCGCGCTCGATCGCATTTTCATCCTTCATGCCGACCATGAACAGAATGCGTCGACCTCGACAGTT
The DNA here is from genome assembly GCF_019443285.1 of Aquisediminimonas profunda. Lineage (GTDB taxonomy): Bacteria > Pseudomonadota > Alphaproteobacteria > Sphingomonadales > Sphingomonadaceae > Aquisediminimonas > Aquisediminimonas profunda. The sequence continues at coordinate 1,890,441 of NZ_CP080327.1, read as the reverse complement.
CGTTTGGCCGGTTCCTCCGGCGCGAACCCCTTTGCCTGCATAGCCGCCGGCATTGCGTGCCTCTGGGGCCCAGCGCACGGCGGTGCGAACGAAGCAGCCCTCAACATGCTCCGCGAAATAGGCACGCCTGACCGGATTCCGCACTATATCGAACGTGCGAAGAACAAGGACGACCCCTTCCGACTGATGGGATTTGGCCACAGGGTCTACAAGAATTACGATCCGCGGGCGACGGTGATGCAAAGCACTGTGCGCGAAGTGTTCGAGGCTCTGAACGTCTCAGACCCGGTCTTTGAAGTTGCCTTGCAGCTCGAGCACATGGCGCTGAACGACCCCTATTTCATCGAGAAGAAGCTGTTCCCGAATGTGGACTTTTATTCGGGCGTGATCCTGTCCGCGATCGGCTTCCCGACAACCATGTTCACGGCGCTGTTTGCGCTTGCCCGCACCGTTGGTTGGGTCGCGCAATGGAACGAGATGATTTCGGATCCTGAACAGAAGATCGGGCGGCCGCGTCAGCTTTATACCGGCCCTGCCCAACGGGACTACGTTCCCGTCGACAAACGCTAGGCGTCGGGCAACTTCGCCATTGGCAGGGTGAGTACAAAACGCGCGCCTTGGCCGGGTGCGCTGTCGAGCGTGATATCCCCGCCCATGGCACGCGCAAGCTTGCGTGAAATGAAGAGGCCAAGCCCGCTGCCACCGGGTTCTGACGGATCGACCCGTTCGAATTTATCGAAGATCCGTGCCTGATCGTCCAGCGCAATGCCCTTGCCCTGATCCGCGACAATGATCGCCGCGAGGTCTCCCTCCTGCTCGGTGCGCAGCCAGACGCTTGAGTCTTTGGGTGAATAGCGCACGGCATTGCCAATCAGATTGACCAGGATCTGAAGGACACGGCGAAATTCTCCGTGCGCTTCAAGTACTTCGTCCCGGGGAGGCAGGTCGATCCGCACGCCCCTGTCTGCCGCCCTTACACCGAGAAGCCCTGCTGCACGCCGGGCAATGTCGGCAAGATCGATAATTTCCGTTTCAATCCGGAAGCCTGGCTGTTCGACCGCCTGCAAATCGACAAGGTCATCCACCAAGCCCAGAAGGTGCCGACCGGCAGCAGAAATATCTCCGGCGTAATCGACATAGTCATGGCGCAGCGGACCTTCACCTTGGCCGCTGATCGCTTCGGCGTTGTCGATGATGCGCGCCAGCGGTGTGCGCAATGCTGTCTCAAGTCGTTGGGAAAATCCGTCATCCACTGGCGAGCGCGGGACGATATCTGTCCTCGAAGGGGCAAGCGAGCGCTCGATCAACCGATATCCGCCGGAAAAGCCTGCAAAGCTGCCATCCTCTGCAAGCCTTGCTTCACCATGAAGCCAGAGACGCGCATTCGGCAAGCTGCGCAACTCTGCCAGCTGCATGAAGAATTCGTGGCGCCCTGCAACAGCAACAAGCAAAGGCAGATCGCCCTGTTCATCTTCGGTCAGTCGGAAAAATCGGGTCAAGGGCTGGCCAAGCGCATCCAGGGCATCGACGCCGGACAGCGAAATCAGTTCCGGTTCGACGTCTGTCAGCCTGAGTTGATCATCGCAAGCCCAGTTTCCGTCGCTTTCAAGCTTCGCGAAATCCCGGGCACGGTTCTGCAGGAAGATTGGATCATGGGCTGGCGCAGGCAGTTCTTCCCAGCCTGCAATCGCAAGCTCAACGCGTTCGCCATCGGGCCTTGCCCGAACCCACAGATCGAGATCGCGTGATCCATCTGCAGCAACGACCCCTCGCGAGACCAGGACACCAAGTGTCCGGGCCAAGCGGGCCAGGGATGCGATTTGCGGAATGGCCAAAATCCCGCCTTCCTCGCCACCGGCACCGAGATGGAGGGCGAGAAGGCGCGGATCCGCTGCGATCAACCGGCCCTGCCGATCGACCGTGCCATTGACGACAACCTCCTCACTCTCCGTCATTGGAGAATGCGGGCCGAACGAAGGGCGTGCACTGCCATTCAGACAGTCTAGATCAATCATGGTTAAGAGGTGCTAAATCAGCTTTGGCGGCGCACAAGCCAGAATTGCGACAGAACGCTATGAAAAACGGCGATCATGAGGCCAAGCACCGGCTGGCCGATCAGGCTTGCCATGAAAACCTCAACCGCAATGATATCCGCATCGGCAATCCACGCCTCGCGAACGCCGGTTCGCGGCTGAAGGATCAAGGCGATTCCCGCCCAGAGAGCCAGGACGAGCGGCCCCCAACCAAGCCCCGGGCCATCGAGCGCCCAGCCCGCAAAGCCCAGGAGTGCTAGGAGCAGCGGCAACTTGGCTTCTGCCATCCAACGCAACACGCGATCGGAGCGCGCTGCAATATCGCCCAGAACCCCGGCCGCAGCCATGGGAAAGCCTGCAAGAAGAAACAGTCCGAAGCTTGCCGAAATCCAGCCCAACGCGCCAGCAAGCATGGCCGCAGCCATCAACGTGGCGGGGAATGCAGTCAAAAGCTCCAATGTAACCTTCTGCCCCAGAAGTTGAGGCAGGAACTGACGGACAACAGGATCGACAATTTGCGTCTGCCAGAATCCGCTTCCGCCGAACCGGCTGCGCCCGGCCAGTTCCTGCGCCACAAACATGGCCTCTTGCTCATTGCGAACGAGGGATAGCCCCGAGCCATCCGTTGGCAACCGCTCAACCCCACTTTGCAGTGCCATACGCAACAAGGTCGGACCAAGTGTCCAATCGCCAAGCATCGCTGCCGTTTCGCGCAAAAGCTTGCCATTCAGCAAGGCGAGGCCAGCCCAGCGATCCACAGCGTCGATCCGCTCATAATGGGAAACCGTATCCGCGTCACGGAGGGTCAGGAGGGTTGGCACCGTCTTGGAAGCGAGGTGGTCCACGATACCCCTTGCTGCCACCACACCTGCGGCCATGACCAGCAGTTGCTCCTCCGGGTGAATGCAATCTGCAGCCTCGCTCGCGCTGCGCACGACTTCAAACGTGATTCCGTCCAGGCGAAGCCTCTCAAACGCGGCTTCCAAAGGTGCCGGGATGCGATCCACAAGAACCACGATATGTGCGGCTCCGCAGGCCCGGGCGATCCGCACCTGATATTCAATCAGAGTCTGGCCAGCAATCGGCATGAGCGCCCGCCCGCCTACGTCTGGCGCAAGGGTATCATCATCGGTCAATATGAGGCCGGCAAGTGGCAAAAATTCGCCTTTCCTCGAAGGAATTCGAGAGGCGCGATAGGATGTTCGCGACGCTTTGAAAAGCCGCGGCTTTCAGGCCGCGATGATATCGACAGCGCGCTGGATCTTCCGGAGTGCCACCGGATCGCCGGGCGCGGACTGGAGCGCAAGATCCGCGGCCTCGATCAATGTGACTGCGCCGAAACTCGCCGCAAGCCCCTTCAGGCGATGCGCTGCTGCCGTCCAGTTTGCGTCGCAGCGTGACCGAGCCAAAAGGTCTCGGTAGTGAAGCGCGCCATCGATCAGGGCAGCGCGCAATTCCAGGACAAGCGACGGATCATTTCCGACCGCTGCTGCAAGCGACGCATCAAGTGCACCAATTTCATAAGCCATTCCCTAAGCTTAAAGCCGCATGCTTAACGACTCGTTTCAGAAATGTTTCGCGAATTTTTAATTCCGTGTTACGAATCGGGACATGAGTGGAGGAAATTCTGTTGTCGGGCTCTGGCGCGACCGGGAACTGGGGGAGGAACGGGTCGAAGATCCGAACGAAGCCCTGATTGAAAACGAACCGCAATTCGCGGCTGAAACCGGTGACGATGAGGCTCCGGCTACAGGCCTTTGGCGAAGGCGGCTGGCGATTGCCGGAGCATTGACTTTGGCGGCAATGTGGCTGGCAACCCTCGGCTACCAGCGCTTTGCAGGCCTGACCAACAGACTTCCGACCTTGGATGAAGGCCTGGATTTCATTGCAACGGCCAGTGCACCGCTGGCCCTGATTGCAGCGCTCTGGCTTATTGTCACACGGTCTGGAATGGGAGAAGAACGTCGCTTTCAAAGGACGTCAGACTCAATCCAGCGCGAGACGGCGCGGCTGGAGCATTTACTCGCCCTGGTAACGACCCGTCTGAATGCGAGCCGGGCCGAACTGGCAGAACAAGGCAATATGCTGCTTGGTTTGGGAGATCTGGCTGCGAACCGGCTGGGCAGCCTTGCGCGCTCAATCGAGAGCGAAGTCGAAACAGTGACTCGGCACACGCAGTCCCTGTCAGGATCGGCGGTATCGGCGCGAGCAGACCTTGCTGTGCTACTTGCCAACCTGCCCAAGGCCAATGTGCAGACGCGCCAAATTACTGCTTCGCTGCAAGAGGCAGGTCGCTTCGCACAGGACCATGCAGGAGCATTGGACGAGAAGCTGTCACAGCTTACAGCACGTGGACAGGAAGCGCAGGAGGTGGCCGGCACTGCTGCGCAAAAACTTGCTGAACATCTTGCTCGAATGGAAGGCGTAAGCGAGTCTGCCGGGGCGCGGCTTGAACATGCTGCGGAGCAGATGACGGGGGCGGTTGACGATGCTCTCGAGCGTGCGGCGCAGGCTCTTGAAAGCGCGCGGCAGGGTATGGAAGCACAAGGTGCTGCTATGATGGCACTGGTCAATCAGAGCCAGGCCGCACTTGTTCAGGCTGGCGACGATTCCACGGATCAACTGGCTCGCCGCGTGGCCGAGATTGGCGAACAAGTTGATGCCATTTCAAGGAGCTTTGCGGCTCAGGATGATATTGGCCAATCACTTGTGTCGCGTCTCAACACAGATCTCGACTCTGTGGAACAGAGGTTCGCGCTGCTTGAAAGTGGTGGTCTCACGCGTACTGAACGGCTTGCCACCGCAATCAAGTCTCTCAGCAACAACACAGACGACCTCAAAAATGCCCTGTCTGACGGCGGCACGACGGCAGTGGCCCTGATTGAACGCGTGGAGGCGCTGACTGCAGCGCTTGATGCGGCTACGCAGGGCATCGATGAAGCGCTGCCAGAAGCCTATGCGCGGCTCGATGCGCGCGCAGCCGAAAGCATGGAGACCATTCGGGCTGCAACTCCGGTCGTTTCAGAACTGTCCGAAGCAGCAGCCTTGGCATTGGAACGGCTGGCCCAGGCTGGCGCTGCCCTGACCGTGCAAAGAGAGGCCATTGCAGGCCTCACCTCAATGAGTGAGACGCAATTGGCAGACGCGCGAAAGACTGCCGAGGATTTGAGCGAATCGATCGCCAAGGCCACCGCCGATGCCGAGCAGCTGGCGCAGGGCGCGGCACCGCAGCTTGCCGAAGCGCTTCGCCAGATCAACGAAACCGCGACCCAAGCAAGCGCACAGGCCAAGGCCGCGCTGGCTGAAATCATCCCGCAATCGGCCGAAACGCTTGGAACAATGAGCAAGCAGGCGCTTGCCGAGGCGCTTACAGCGCAAGTTGAAGCGCAGATGTCGGAAATCGCCCGTACGACCGAAACGGCAGTTTCAGCTGCCCAAAAGGCGACCGAACGGCTCATGCGCCAGATGCTTACAATTTCCGAAACGAGCGCCGGATTGGAAGCCAGGATTAATGAAGCCAAGGAACAGGTCGAGCAGAGTGATCAGGCCAACTTTGCACGACGGGTGGCGTTGCTGATTGAATCGCTCAATTCAACGGCCATCGATATCAACAAGATACTCTCCAATGAAGTGACCGACACCGCTTGGGCTGCCTATCTGCGCGGCGACCGCGGCATTTTCACGCGGCGCGCTGTAAAGCTGCTCAGTGCTGGGGAAGTGCGCGAGATCGCGCGGCATTATGAAAATGAGCCTGAATTCCGCGAACAAGTGAACAGGTATGTCCATGATTTCGAAGCAATGCTTCGCAACATCCTCGCCACGCGTGACGGAACCCCGTTAAGCGTGACATTGCTCTCTTCGGATACGGGCAAGCTTTATGTAGCACTGGCGCAGGCGATCGAACGCTTGCGCATGTAATGGACACTCTTGGGCAGCCCCGGGCGGCTGCTGACAAGCTAACCGCTAAAAGGTGCGAAATTGACCATGTCTGTGGTCACCCAACCTTTGACATAATTGGCATAGTAAAGGCCAAAGAGCAGTGTTGCCACAATCGTGGTGATGATTACAACGCGACGGGGCTTGAAATTGGCAGGGGCACTTTCCGCCTGACCGGGCACTTTCTCCGCGCCCAGTTCGTCCGCCGTCTTGACGCCAAATGGCATCACCAGAAACGCCGACATGACCCAGAACAACACATAGATTGCCAGCGCAGATGTCCACTGCATTGCCTTACCCCAATCGCATCAACATGATTTCGACAATGGGCTTTTTGCCCGTCCATTCGGTCGCGACACGTCGCACGCCAAGGCGAAGCGCCTCGCGCAACGCGTCTTCATTCGCGGCACCCTTTTCGATCACACGCTCCACCGCCGCTTCCGCATCTTTCAGGAAATCGTTCCGGTCCTCTTCAACCGGAACGCCCTGCAGACGAAACTCCGGATCGACTGCTAGTTTGCCCAGCGCGTCAAGGACCACCGCAACTGCAATAACTCCATGAAGTCCGATCCGTCGCCGCTCGGTGATCGTGCCGCCATCGGCGGGCAGGATCACGTCGCCATCAAGGACCAGCCTGCCCGTCCGCTCATGGCCGAGAATCTTTGGTTCACCCGGAGCCAGGCGGACCACATCCCCATTTGACTGGACCAGTGTATTCGGGATGCCGCATGCCAAGCCGAACCGCGCCTGTTCCGCCATGTGGCGGCGCTCGCCATGGACGGGGACAAGCAATTCAGGCCGAATCCAGTCGTACATGATCTGAAGTTCAGGGCGGCCGGGATGGCCCGAAACGTGCACATGGGCCTGCTTTTCCGTGATCATGATCACGTTCTTCCGAGCAAGCGCATTCTGGATGCGCCCGATGGCCGTTTCATTGCCGGGAATTTGCCGCGATGAGAAAATCACCGTGTCTCCCGCGTCGAGTTTCAGCGGATGGCTGTCACCTGCAATGCGCGCCAATGCTGCGCGAGCTTCCCCCTGCCCGCCCGTTGCAACAATCATCAATTCCCGCGGTGGCAAACGCATTGCGGCATCAAAGTCCATAATCTGCGGAAACTTTGGCAGCATGCCGTTCGCCTGTGCCGCGCGCACAATTCGATCAAGCGAGCGACCGGCAATACAGAGCTGGCGCCCCGAAGCGACAGCGACCTGATGCAAGGTTTCCAGTCGTGCGGCATTGGATGCAAAGCTGGTAACGAGGACCCTGCCCTTTGCTGCCTTGACGCTCTCCATAAGGCCGTCGCGAACGCTGCCTTCGGTGCCGCTATACTCCGGATTGAAGGCATTGGTTGAATCGCAGACAAGCGCAAGAACACCTTCGTCACCAATGCTGCGGATATCGTCCGCATTAATAGCCGTTCCGATGACCGGCTCGTCATCAAGCTTCCAGTCGCCTGTGTGGAAAACGCGGCCATAGGGCGTGTCGATAACGACTGCATTCATATCCGGGATCGAATGCGCAAGCGTGACATAGCGTAGACCGAACGGCCCAAGCTCGAAACTCCCGCCGTTGTCGATCACGCGAAGTTCGACCTGGTCGGTGAGCCCCTCTTCCGCAAGCTTGCCTGCTATCAGCGTTGCTGTGAACGGCGTCGCGTAGAGAGGAACATCAAGATCTGCTGCAAGGTAGGGTATAGCCCCGATGTGATCCTCATGGCCATGCGTGAGCACGATTCCGAGCAGATCTTCCCTGCGTGCCTCGATGAACTCAAGATCGGGCAGAACAAGATCACATCCTGCATAATCAGAACCGCCGAAGGTCAGCCCCAGATCGACCATGATCCACTTGCCTTGGCAGCCATAGAGATTGACGTTCATGCCAATCTCGTCCGACCCGCCAAGCGCGAGAAATAGGAGTTCGTTACCCGGGGTTGTCACTTGGGGAATTTCCAGTTCAATCTCTGCCCGCACGGTCGGGCACGGCGCCTATTGGGCGCGCGCGTGGAGCAGGGCAAGCCCTTTGAGGGTCAGGTCCGGCTCGATTACATCAAACAAATGGGCGTGCTGCTGAAAAAGGCTCGCCAGGCCGCCTGTCGCAACGACTGTTACGGGCCGACCGATCTCTGCCTTCATGCGGGTCAACAGTCCTTCGATCATGGCGACATAGCCCCAATAGATGCCGATCAGCATCTGGCCCTCGGTCGTGTTGCCGATCACGCTCTCGTCGGCGGGCGCTTCTATGGCAATGCGCGGCAACTTCGCCGCGGCCGAAACAAGAGCATCGAGAGATAGATTGAGGCCGGGCGCAATGATTCCGCCCTTGTAGGCGCCATTAGCGGCAATATGATCGAACGTGGTTGCCGTGCCAAAGCTGATGGTGATCAGATCCCCAGCGTGTCCAGCATGCGCGGCAATGGCATTGACGGCCCGGTCGGCCCCAACAGAACTGGGCTGTGGCACATCCAGCGCGATTCCCCATTCAAGTGGCGCACGTCCGGCGACCTTCGCGTCGACACCGAAATACTTATCCGCCAGCAATTGAAGATTATGCAGCGCGCGCGGCACAACGGTGGATATGACAACTTCCTCGACATCACTGCGTTGATAGCCTTCAAGCTCCAGCAGCTGCGTCAGCCAGACAGCATATTGGTCGGCGGTGCGGCGGGCATCCGTAGCCACCCGCCACCGCGTCTTGATCTCCAGCCCTTGAACCAACGCGAATTTGACATTCGTATTGCCGACATCAATCGCGAGCAGCATCAGAAAAACCCTTCAGATCAAGAAAACATCGGCGGCGTGAATGACACGAACCGAACGATCCGCCAAGCGAAGTCGCAATGCACCATCGGCTTCAAGACCGTCGAACAGTCCGTCAACAGAAGAGCCATCGCCCAAATTGGCAGTCAGCGCTGCGCCAATCCCATGGCTCCCTCGAAGCCAGGCAGCACGAACCGAATCCAATCCCATTGTTCGCCATTGGGCAAGCCAATGAGCAAAGGCCCGGGCCAGGTCTTCGCAGAAATAATGCGGGTCCGGCGCATCAAGCCCCAGTGCTGCCAAGCTTGTTACCGGTCGATCCAATCCTACCGGATGAAAGCCAAGATTGACTCCGATTCCTATGACAACGACGTCATTTGCGCGTTCGAGCAGAATTCCGGCGAGCTTTGCTCCATTGGCGAGCAGGTCATTTGGCCATTTGATAACGATTTCGCACATATTCGCTGCATAGGCAGTCAGAACTTCATGCAGCGCAACCGCAGCGACAAGTGCAAGCGTGGCGGCCGATGGATCTTGGGGCTGCAAGCGAACCAGTGTCGTCGCATAGAGATTGCCAATCGGTGAATGCCAGGCACGTCCCATTCGCCCGCGCCCGCCGCTCTGCGCATCTGCGCGGAGCCAAAGGCCTTCGGGCTCACCTGCCTTCGCCAGAGCCAGCATGTCCGCATTGGTCGAAGTTGTCTCTTCGACCGTTCTGATCATGTTCGTCAGAACAAGGCCTTTGCAGCAGCAGCTGAGGCTGAACCAAGAACAGGGATCAATCCATAGCCAAGCACGATGAAGGCTGCAGAGGCGGCAATGAGTCCCTTTTCAAGCAAGGATTCCCCCTTGGAAAAAGGTGTCGCGGGCTCATCAAAGTACATCGTCTTGATGATCTTGAGATAATAAAAGGCGCCGATCACGGAAGCCGCAATGCCAATCGCAGCCAGCGGGAACAGCCCAGCCTTTACTGCAGCTTCGAAAACCAGGAACTTTGCCCAGAACCCGAAGAGCGGCGGAATACCGGCCAGCGAGAACATGAAAACAGCAAATGCAGCGGCAAGACCCTTGTTGGTCTGGGAAAGGCCGGAAAGGCTGGCAATTGTCTCAACCGGTGCGCCCGATTGGTCCCGCATTTGTAGCACACACAGGAAGCTGCCGAGCGTCATGACGACATAGATGGCCATATAGCTCATGATCGCGGCCACACCTGCTTCGGTTCCAGCCGCTAACCCGACAAGAGCGAAACCAACATTGTTGATCGAGGAATAGGCCAGCAGGCGCTTGATATTTGTCTGGCCAATCGCTCCTGCCGCGCCAAGGACGATGGAAGCCAGCGACATGAAGATGATGATCTGCTGCCAGTCATGCGTTGCCGTGCCCATGCCGGACACGCTCACGCGGACCAGCATTGCAATGGCTGCCACCTTGGGCGCGCTTGCGAAGAAGGTTGTGACAGGGGTTGGAGCGCCTTCATAAACATCGGGCGTCCACATGTGGAATGGCACGGCCGAGACCTTGAAGGCCATGCCGGAAAGCAGGAACACAATGCCGAACAGTTCGCCGAGGCTCACACCATCGCCAAGTGCTTTGGCGACACCCGCATAGTCGGTCGTGCCGGAAAATCCGTAGAGCAAAGAAATGCCGTAAAGCAGGATGCCTGATGCCAGCGCACCAAGCACGAAATACTTGAGCCCGGCCTCTGCCGATCGGGTGTCCCGCCGCATGAAACTCGCAAGCACATAGGCTGCCAGGCTTTGCAGTTCGAGCCCGACATAGAGCGTGAGCAAATTGGTCGCGGACACCATCATGCCCATGCCAACGGCCGAGAAGAGGATCAGCACCGGATATTCGGCGCGCAGACGATCTTCCCGCTCGAACCAGTGCGGCGCAATCAGAACGGCCACCGCGGCCGCAAGATAAATGAGCACTTTGGCAAAGGCGCCAAACGCGTCGGCGCTGTAGAGTCCGTTGAAGGCGGTGCCACCCGAACCCGCAACACCCGCAAGCGAGAGCCCTGCACCGGCGAGGATCGCGACGGCGGCAGCACTGACAAACCGTGTGGACCTGTCACCAGCAAAGGCGGCAACAAGCATCAATGCAGTTGCGCCGATCGAGAGGATAAGCTCAGGCGCAGTGAGCAAAAGAGACGCGGTATCGAACATCAATGCGCCTCCCCATGCGCGACAGCTTTTGGCTTGCCCATCTGCAGTTGGGCATCGCTGGCTGGAGTTGCGTCCGCGACGCGTGCAAGCAAGGAGCCGACATCGGCACGCATCGGCGCGATGAAGCTTTCCGGATAGATGCCCATCCACAGGGTCGCCGCAGCAATCGGAGCAAGCATCGCCCATTCGCGAGCGTTCAGGTCTGGCATGGCCGCAGCATCGGCATTCTTGCTTTCCCCGAAGGCGACGCGCCGATAAAGCCAAAGCATATAGGCCGCGCCGAGAATGATGCCGGTTGTCGCGACCGCAGCGACCCAGCTGTTTGCATTATAGGCACCCACCAGCGCCAGGAATTCGCCAACAAAGTTTGCAGTACCGGGCAGGCCGACACTCGCCATTGTGAAGAACATGAAGAACAGCGCGTAATAGGGCATGTTGTTGGACAGCCCGCCGTAGCGATCGATTTCCCGCGTATGGAGCCGATCATAGATCACGCCCACGCACAGGAAGAGCGCAGCCGAAACCAGCCCGTGCGCCAGCATGACAATGAGGCCACCTTCAATGCCCTGGCGGTTGAAGGTGAACAGGCCGATTGTGACGAAGCCCATGTGGGCGACCGACGAATAGGCAATCAGCTTTTTCATGTCCTGCTGCACAAGCGCGACAAGCGATGTGTAGACGATTGCGATCATTGAAAGGCCGAAGACGACCCAGACCAGCGCAGCAGATGCGTCCGGAAACATCGGCAAGGAGAAACGGACAAAGCCGTAACCGCCCATTTTCAGAAGGACGCCTGCTAGGATGACGGACCCCGCCGTCGGCGCCTGAACGTGCGCGTCCGGCAACCAGGTATGGACCGGCCACATCGGCATCTTGACCGCAAAGCTCGCGAAGAAGGCCAGCCAGAGCCAATTCTGCACCGCCGGATCAAAGTTGAACTGCATCAGCGTCGGGATGTCGGTCGTGCCGGCTGTTGCCACCATATACATCATCGCGACCAGCATCAGGACTGACCCGAGCAACGTATAAAGGAAGAATTTGTAGCTCGCCTTGATCCGTTCGACACCGCCCCAGATGCCGATAATCAGGTACATCGGGATCAGGCCAGCTTCGAAGAAGATGTAAAAGAGGAAAAGGTCTTGCGCCGCGAAGACGCCGATCATGAACGATTCCATCATCAGGAACGCGGCCATATATTCCGGCACGCGCTTCTCGATCGCATCCCAGCTTGCCAGAACACAGATCGGCATCAAGAAGACCGAAAGCATGATCAGCATCAGGGCGATGCCATCTATGCCCAAAGCCCAGGCGAACCGTCCGAATATTGGCGCACTCTCGACAAACTGCCACTGCGGGCCGCCAATTTCGTAGTTCGCCCAGAGCAGGATACCGAAGACGAAAAGAACAAGAGTCGTGCCGAGCGCTACCCAACGAGCACCACTTGCAGAAACAAATAGACACATCGCGGCAGCCGCTATCGGCAGCAGGATCATCAGGGACAGAATGGGAAAGCCGCTCATTGCACGATCATCCAGGTCGCGAGGCCGACGAGGCCAAGCAGCATCACAAAGGCATAGGAATAAAGATAGCCGGACTGGAATCGCGCCGCGAGCTTGCTGCCCTGCTGGACCAGTTCAGCTGCTCCATGTGGCCCGAACCGATCAATCGTCCCGATATCGCCCCGCTGCCAGAACTGCCGACCGATCCAGAGTGCCGGGCGAACAAAGAGCAGGTCATACAGTTCGTCCCAATACCATTTGTTGAGCAGGAACTGATACAGGCCGCTGAATGTGGCGGTGAACCGCGCGGGAATGGTCGTGTCCCTGATGTATGCCATCCAGGCAATGCCGAAACCGGCAAGCATCACGGCAGTTGCCGAATACTTCACCCAGATCGGCACTTCATGCATGGCGTGCATCAGATGTTCATTGAAGGCGAGACTGCCCTTCCAGAAACCGCCACCGGTTTCGGCGCCGATAAACCATTCGTGGAAATACCAGCCTGCAAAGATGGCCCCAATCGCAAGGAGTGCCAACGGCACGAGCATCGTCGCCGGGCTTTCATGCGGATGATACCCCGCCGTTCCGTCGTCATGCGCATGATGATGATCGTCATGGCTGTGGCCATGATCATGCCCATGAGACGCGTGCTGAATATGTTCGGACCCTGACCAGCGTGGCTTGCCATAGAAGGTCAGGAAGATCAGCCGCCAGGAATAGAAGCTCGTCAGGAGCGCCGAGAACACGGCAACTGCAAAGGCTACGCCGCCGGCCTCTGTGCCGCTCGCAAAAGCAGCCTCGATAATTGCATCCTTCGAGTAAAAGCCGGCGAACCCGAACACCCCTGCAATACCGACACCGGTGATCGCGAGCGTGCCGGCCATCATCGCGTAGAAGGTCAGCGGGATCTGTTTGCGCAAGGCCCCGTAATAGCGCATGTCCTGCTCATGATGCATGGCATGGATGACTGAACCCGCACCTAGGAACAGCAGCGCCTTGAAGAAGGCGTGCGTGAAAAGATGGAACATGGCCGCGCCATAGGCACCCACGCCTGCCGCAAAGAACATGTAGCCCAGCTGCGAGCAGGTCGAATAGGCGATCACGCGTTTTATATCCGTCTGCGTCGTCCCGACCGTGGCCGCAAACAGGGCCGTTGCCGCGCCGACATAGGTCACGACCGTTGTCGCCGTGTGGCTCTGTTCGAACAGGGGTGAAAGGCGGCAAACCATGAAGACGCCTGCCGTCACCATGGTCGCGGCATGGATCAGCGCAGAAACGGGCGTCGGCCCCTCCATTGCGTCCGGCAGCCAGGTGTGAAGCCCCAACTGGGCGGATTTGCCGCACGCACCGATGAACAGCAGGATGCAGAGCAAGGTCAATGTATCGACGCGGTGGCCAAGGAAGCCGATCGTGCTTCCGGCATAGCCCGGAGCCGCTTCCAATATGGCCGGGATCGAGACTGTGCCGAAGACCAGAAACACGCCGAAAATCCCGAGCGAGAAACCGAAATCGCCAACGCGATTGACGACAAATGCCTTGATCGCCGCGGCGTTAGCGCTGGGCTTGTGATACCAGAAACCGATCAGCAGATAGGAGGCAAGGCCCACCCCTTCCCAGCCGAAGAACATCTGGACAAGGCTGTCTGCCGTGACCAGCATCAGCATCGCGAAGGTGAACAGCGAGAGATAGGCAAAGAAGCGCGGCTGGCTCGGATCCTCCTCCATATAGCCCCAGCTATAGAGGTGAACGAGGCTCGATACGCTCGTCACCACAACGAGCATGACCGCCGTCAAGGCATCAACCCGCAAGGCCCATTGGACGTCCAGTGAACCCGACCGGATGAAATCGAGCACTGGCACAACATGCGCCTCGGCGCTGCCGGCCAGGAAAGAAGCAAAGATAGGCCAACTCAGCGCGCAGGAAATGAACAATGCGCCAGTCGTCACCAGCTTGGCGGCAAAATTGCCAAGCATCCGATTGCCAAGACCCGCCACGATCGCAGCAAGCAGCGGCAGGAAAACGATGAGCTTGATGGTCTCCATGGCTACCGGCTCACCCCTTCATCCGGTTGATATCGTCGACCGCGATCGTCCCGCGACCACGGAAGTAGATGACGAGGATTGCAAGGCCAATTGCCGCTTCGCCGGCTGCAACCGTCAGCACGAACATCGCGAAAACCTGCCCTACCAGGTCGCCGAGATAGGCACTGAAGGCAACGAGATTGAGGTTCACCGCGAGCAGGATCAACTCGATCGCCATCAGGATGATGATCACATTCTTCCGGTTGATGAAGATGCCCATCACGCCCATCACGAACAGGATCGCACTGACAACAAGATAATGCTCGATGCCGATCATAGCTCCACTCCCTGCCCGACCGGCGGGTTCGTATTGCGGACAGCATCCTGCGGACGGCGGCGAACCTGCTGCGAGATGTTCTGTGGCCGGGTGTCGCGGCGTTCGCGATGCGTCAGAACGATCGCACCGATCATGGCCACAAGCAGGACAAGACCTGCGGCTTCAAAGACGTAAAGATAACGCGAGTAGATGAGCGCACCCATCGCTTCGATATTCGGCATATCCGCAGGCGCTGGTGCGGCACGTTGCGCCAGCTGGATGGCACCGGCGCTCCAGGCGCCCTCTGCTATGATCATTTCGCCAACCAGCACCAAAGCGATCAGCGCGCCAAACAGGCCGTATCGCGTAAGGCCACTGCGCAATTCCGCGAAGTCGATATCGAGCATCATCACCACGAACAGGAACAGCACGGCGACCGCCCCGACGTAAACAATGACGAGAAGCATCGCTATGAATTCCGCACCGACAAGAACCATCAGCCCCGCTGCGTTGAAAAACGCAAGGATGAGCCAAAGCACACTATGCACGGGGTTGCGCGACAAAATCACGAGCGCGCCGGAGAGGATGACCAACGCCGCAAAAAGATAAAAAGCAAAGACCTGGATCACGCGCCGCCCCCTATCGATACGGTGCATCGGCGGCAAGGTTCGCGGCAATTGCGCGTTCCCATTTATCGCCGTTTTCAAGGAGCTTCGCCTTGTCGTAAAGCAGCTCCTCGCGGGTTTCAGTCGCATATTCGAAGTTCGGCCCCTCGACGATCGCATCGACCGGGCACGCTTCCTGGCAGAGGCCACAATAGATGCACTTGGTCATGTCGATGTCGTAGCGGGTTGTGCGCCGCGAACCGTCGTCGCGCGGCTCGGCTTCGATGGTGATGGCCTGTGCCGGGCAAACCGCCTCGCACAGCTTGCAGGCAATGCAGCGCTCTTCGCCATTGGGATAGCGGCGCAAGGCGTGCTCCCCCCGGAACCGCGGCGAGAGCGGGTTCTTTTCATAGGGGTAGTTGATCGTCGCCTTGGGCTTGAAGAAGTACTTCAAGGTCAGGGCGTGCGCCTTCACAAACTCCCAGAGGGTGAAAGTTTTGATGAGGTGAACAACATAACTCATCCGCCATACCTCGTCAGCATCAGGTAGCCGCTCACCAGGAACACCCAGAGCAGCGAAATCGGCAGGAAGACTTTCCAGCCGAGCCGCATCAACTGGTCATAGCGGAAGCGCGGCACGGTCGCCTTGATCCAGGAGAAGATGAAGAAGAAGACGAGGATCTTGCCAAAGAACCAGAGAATGCCCGGGACAGCATAGAGGGGTGCCCAATCGACCGGCGGCAACCACCCGCCCCAGAAGAGGATCGCGTTCAGGGCACACATCAGGATGACGTTGGCATATTCCCCAAGCCAGAAGAGCGCGAAGCTCATCGAGCTGTATTCGGTCTGATACCCGGCGACGAGTTCGCTTTCCGCCTCGGTCAGGTCGAACGGCGCGCGCGCGGTTTCGGCAAGCGCCGAAATCAGGAACACAATTGCCATCGGGAAAAGCAATGGATTGAAGCCGAAGCCATTGAGGAATGGCAGGATGCCAGCCCCCTGCTGCGCTTCGACGATCTTGGACAGGTTGAAAGAATCCGCCCAGAGCACGACCGAGATCAGCACGAAACCGATCGAGACTTCATAGGACACCATCTGCGCTGCAGCACGCAAGGCGCTGTAAAACGGGTATTTCGAGTTGGAGGCCCAGCCCGAAATGATCACGCCGTAAACGCCAAGGCTCGAGGCCGCGAGGATATAGAGCAGGCCGACATTGATATCGGCCAGCACCATTTTCGGCCCGAACGGGATCACCGCCCAAACGATCTGCGCGACCGTGAAGGTGATGATCGGCGCCATCAGGAAGAGTCCGCGATTGGCAGCGGACGGTATGATCGTTTCCTGCAGGAAGACCTTTATGCCGTCCGCGAAGCTCTGCAGGATCCCGAGCGGTCCGACCACGTTCGGGCCCCGCCGAAGCGCCATCGCCGCCCAGATCTTGCGATCGGCATAGATTATCAGCGCCACCGCAAGCATCAGCGGGAATGCAATCAGCAGAACGAGTGTGAGATTGCTCAGAAACCAGCCGAAACCGAAACCAGCCCAGGACTGGAACCATTCAGTATAGGTCATTCCGCTGCCTCCAGCCACTCGATCCCGTGGATGAGTTCGTTGGAGCAACGTTCCATTGTCGGCGATGCGCGGCAGATGGCGTTGGTCAGGTAGAAATCCTTGATCGGATAATCGGCAATATCGTCCACCGGCTTGTCGGGCAGAGCCGGCGGGTTCCAGTCGTAACCAGCCAGTCCTTCGCGACCGAGCGCTGGCACGGCCTTTGCCATTACTGCACGGAGATCATCGAGACTGTCGAACGGCAGGGTTGCATCAACAACGTCCGAAAGCGCCCGGAAGATCGCCCAGTCCTCGCGGGCATCGCCCGGCGGGAAGACCGCGCGCTGACCGCGCTGCACGCGGCCCTCGTTGTTAACATAGGTGCCGGATTTCTCGGTATAGGCCGCACCCGGCAGGATGATGTCCGCAGCATGTGCGCCGGCATCACCATGATGGCCGACATAAACTTTGAACGTATCGACAAAGAGATCGTAATTCACTTCGTCCGCGCCAAGGAAGAAGGCCAGCTTCGGCTTCTTGGCCGCCAGCGCCTTGATGCCGCCCTTGTAGGCATAGCCGAGCATCATCCCGCCCATCCGCGCAGCCGCGAAATGGGTGACGTTGAACCCGTTCCAACCTTCACGGACCAGCTTGTACTTGGCAGCAAGCGCCAGTGCCGCGCCGTGCGCGCCCTCATAGCGAAGCGCCCCGCCACCAAGAATCAGGGCCGGACGTTCGGCGGCCTTGAGCGCATCCGCGACATGCTTCGGCAGCTTGCCAAGCAGCTTGAGCGACGTGCCAAGCCATTCGGCCTTGTAGGTCAGGTCCGTTTCGGGGCCGATGGCGAAGACCTTGGCCTGCCGCTTGCGGATCGCCTTCTGGACGCGCGTGTTGATCAGCGGCGCTTCATGCCGAAGGTCACTGCCGACCAGCAGGATCACATCGGCGGTCTCGAGATTGGCAATGCCGGTATTGAACGCCACCGCCGCCAGCGACGAGACGTCATAGGCCAGTCCGGTCTGCCGCCCCTCGAGCATAGAACCGCCAAGCTTCTTGACGAGTTCGCGCGCGGCAAACATGGTTTCGCAATCGACCTGGTCACCCGCAATCGCCGCAATCGACTTGCCAGCGTCCTTCAGGCCCTTGCCAACCGCCTTCAGCGCCTCTTCCCAGCTTGCCTCGACCAGCTTGCCACCCTTGCGCACGAAGGGCTTGTCGAGCCTGCGGTGCATCAGGCCGTCAACCGCGTGGCGCGTCTTGTCGTGCGCCCATTCTTCGTTGACATCCTCATTGATCCGCGGAAGCGCGCGCAGCACCTGGCGTCCGCGACTGTCGAGCCGGATGTTGGTGCCGACAGCGTCCATCACGTCAATCGACGGCGTCTTCTTCAATTCCCAGGGCCGTGCTTCGAAAGCGTAAGGCTTGGACGTCAACGCACCCACCGGGCAGAGATCGACGACATTGCCCGAAAGTTCGCTCGTCACCGCGCGCTCGAGGTAGGACGTGATCTGCATATTCTCGCCGCGGCCGATCGCGCCGATTTCCTCAATGCCGGCCACTTCTTCCGCAAAGCGGATGCAGCGTGTGCACTGGATGCAACGGGTCATCGCCGTCTTGACGATCGGGCCCATGTATTTTTCTGTGACGGCGCGCTTGTTCTCGTCAAAACGCGACGCCCCTCGGCCATAGGCCATAGCCTGGTCCTGCAGGTCACACTCACCGCCCTGATCGCAGATCGGGCAATCGAGCGGGTGATTGATCAGCAGGAATTCCATCACGCCTTCGCGCGCCTTGCGGACCATCGGGCTGTCGGTGCGGATCACCTGGCCCTCAGCCGCAGGGAGCGCACACGACGCCTGCGGCTTGGGCGGCCCCGGTGCGACCTCGACAAGGCACATCCGACAATTGCCCGCAATGGACAGCCGTTCGTGATAGCAGAAGCGCGGAATTTCCTTG
Source organism: Aquisediminimonas profunda (assembly GCF_019443285.1). Lineage (GTDB taxonomy): Bacteria > Pseudomonadota > Alphaproteobacteria > Sphingomonadales > Sphingomonadaceae > Aquisediminimonas > Aquisediminimonas profunda. The sequence continues at coordinate 1,871,602 of NZ_CP080327.1, read as the reverse complement.
CCGGCCAGCTCGCACGCCTGAAGGACAGTCGCGCCCTGCGGGACTTCGAGTTCGATGCCATCTACGGTCAGTTTGGGCATGTTTATTCCGCCGCCTCCAGCATTCCGCCGTGTTCCGCAATCCGCCGTTCCAGCTCCGGCCGGAAATGGCGGATCAGGCCCTGGATCGGCCAGGCGGCTGCGTCGCCGAGCGCGCAGATGGTGTGGCCTTCGACCTGCTTCGTCACATCAAAGAGCATGTCAATTTCCGACACATCGGCATTGCCTTCGCGCAGCCGCTCCATCACGCGCCACATCCAGCCGGTGCCTTCGCGGCAAGGCGTGCACTGGCCGCAGCTTTCGTGCTTGTAGAAATAGCTGAGCCGCGAAATGGCGCGGACGATGTCGGTTGACTTGTCCATCACGATCACCGCGGCTGTGCCAAGACCGGAACCGAGCGCCTTAAGCCCGTCAAAATCCATCGGGGCATCCCAGATCTGATCGGCGGGCACAAGCGGCACAGAGGACCCGCCGGGGATCACAGCCAGAAGATTGTCGCGCCCGCCGCGAATGCCGCCACAATGCTTTTCGATCAGCTCGCTGAACGGGATGCTCATGGCTTCCTCAACGACGCAGGGCTTGTTCACATGGCCCGAAATCTGGAACAGTTTCGTGCCTGCATTGCCCGGATTACCGAAGCTCTTGAACCAGTCCGGCCCGCGCCGCAGGATCGTCGGCGCGACAGCAATGCTTTCAACATTGTTGACCGTTGTCGGGCAGCCATAGAGACCCGCACCTGCGGGAAACGGCGGTTTCAGGCGCGGCTGGCCCTTCTTGCCTTCAAGGCTTTCGAGCATGGCGGTTTCTTCGCCGCAGATATAGGCCCCCGCGCCCCGGTGGACGAACACGTCGAAATCATAACCGGACTTGCAGGCATTCTTGCCGATGAGGCCCGCGGCATAAGCTTCGGCCACCGCCGCTTCGAGCACCTTGGCCTCGAAGATGAATTCGCCGCGAATATAGATGTAAGCCGCCCGCGCGCGCATCGCGAAGCCCGCAACCAGCGCTCCTTCAATGAGCTTGTGCGGATCGTGGCGGATGATCTCGCGATCCTTGCAGCTTCCGGGCTCGGATTCGTCTGCGTTGATGACGAGGAAATTGGGCCGGTTCTCGGTCGGCGCCTTGGGCATGAAGCTCCACTTCATGCCTGTCGGGAAGCCGGCACCGCCGCGCCCGCGCAGGCCGGATGCCTTGATGCGCTCGATGATCTCGTCCGCGCCGATATCGAGCAGCTTCTTCGTCTTGTCCCAGTCCCCGCGCTTCTTGGCTTCGGCAAGACCTGGCGACTGAAAGCCGTAAAGGTTTGTGAAGATGCGGTCCTTGTTGGCGAGGCTCATTTCCATTCCCCGCGATAGTCGTGATTGGCCTTGACCATTTCCTTGAGCGTTGTCGGCCCGCCTTCGGGGCAGCTTGTCTGCCTCTTGATCTGCGGTCCGATCTTCAACGGCTTGTCAGTTGCCAGCGCTTCAAGGATCGCGGACATGCTGTCATAGGTCAGGTCTTCGAAATTGTCGTCGTTGATCTGGACCATCGGTGCATTGGCACAGGCGCCGAGGCATTCGACTTCGGTCAGCGTGAAGAGGCCATCGGGCGTGGTTCCGCCCTTCACCAGCCCGCGGTTCTTGCAGGCAGCAAGCACGTCATCCGAGCCGCGGAGCATGCATGGCGTCGTGCCGCAGACCTGCACATGGAAGCGGCCGACCGGCGCAAGATTGTACATGGTGTAGAAGGTCGCGACCTCATAGGCGCGCATATAGGGCATGCCGAGTTGTGCGGCGACATATTCGATCACCGGCACAGGCAGCCAGCCCTGTGTCTTTGTCTCTTCCCCCACCTGCCGCTGAGCAAGATCAAGCAACGCCATGACCGCAGACGCCTGCCGCCCAGCCGGATAGCGGGCAATATACATGGCCGCTGTCTTGGCGTTTTCCGGCGTCCAAGCGAAATCGCCCCACTTGGCGCGGGTTTCGGCTTCGTCGGGAATGTGCGGTGCGTCTGCCATTACCGGTCACACTCCCCGAAAACGATGTCCATCGCGCCGAGAATGGCGGTTGTGTCTGCGAGCATGTGCCCCCGGCTCATCATATCCATCGCCTGCAAGTGCGAGAAAGCGGTCGGCCTGATCTTGCAGCGATATGGCTTGTTCGTGCCGTCCGAGACGAGATAGACGCCGAATTCTCCCTTTGGGCTTTCGGTCGCGACATAGACGCTGCCTGCCGGGACCTTGAAGCCTTCGGTGTAGAGCTTGAAGTGGTGGATCAGCGCTTCCATCGACTGTTTCATCTCCGCCCGCTTGGGCGGCACCACCTTGCGGTCGTCGCTGGCGATCGGGCCTTCGGGCATGTCCTTCAGGCACTGCTTCATGATGCGGGCGGACTGGCGGACTTCTTCCACGCGGACCATGAAGCGATCATAGCAATCGCCCTTGGTGCCGACAGGAATGTCGAATTCCATCCGGTCGTACACGTCGTAGGGCTGCGAACGACGGATATCCCATGGGATACCGGCAGCACGGATCATCGGGCCGGAAAAACCCCATTTGAGGGCGTCTTCCTTCGAGACCGTCGCAATATCGACATTGCGCTGCTTGAAGATGCGATTGTCCGCGACAAGGCTGATTGCATCCTCGAACAGTTGCGGCAGGCGTGTGTCGAGCCAGTCGGCAATGTCGGTCAACAGCTTCAGCGGCACGTCCTGATGCACCCCGCCGGGGCGGAACCACGCCGCATGCATGCGCGCGCCGGATGCCCGCTCAAAGAAATTGAGACAGTCTTCGCGGATTTCGAACATCCACAAGTTTGGCGTCATGGCACCAACATCCATCACGTGCGACCCGAGGTTGAGCATGTGGTTGCAGATTCGCGTCAGTTCGGCGAACAGGACGCGAAGATATTGCGCGCGGAGTGGAACTTCGAGATCGAGCAACTTCTCGACCGCGAGGACATAGCTATGCTCCATGCAGAGCGGCGAGCAATAGTCGAGCCGATCGAAATAGGGCAGCGCCTGAAGATAGGTCTTGTATTCGATCAGCTTTTCAGTGCCGCGATGAAGCAGCCCAACGTGCGGATCGAGCCGCTCCACGATCTCGCCATCCAGTTCCATGACGAGGCGCAACACCCCGTGCGCCGCAGGATGCTGTGGGCCGAAATTGATCGTGTAATTGTGGATCTGTTCATCGCCGGTGGTCGGGGCGACATCCTGCACGAGGCTCATTTCGCGTCCCCCTTCTCATCGCCGGGAAGGATATAGTCGGCGCCTTCCCAGGGGCTCATGAAATCAAAGTTGCGGAAGTCCTGAGCCAGCTGGACAGGCTCATACATCACGCGCTTGTGTTCTTCGGAATAGCGGAGTTCGACATAGCCGGTCAGCGGAAAATCCTTGCGCTGTGGATGGCCGGTAAAGCCATAGTCGGTCAGGATGCGCCGCAGATCGGTATTGCCCTCGAACAGGACGCCATACATGTCGAACACTTCACGCTCGAGCCAGCCTGCAACCGGCCAGATGCCCGTCACCGATGGCACTGGCTGATCCTCGTTCGTCCAGACATGGACGCGAATGCGGTGGTTCTTCGTGACACTCAGCAGACAATAGACCACTTCGAAGCGCGGTTCGTGATCGGGCCAGTCCACGCCGGCGATTTCCATCAGCTGCTGATAGTCGAGCGTATCACGCAGCTGCATCATGCAGCCGAGGAGTTCTTCGCGCCGCACGGTCAGCGCGATTTCGCCATTCGCTTCGACAGCATCAAGCAAATCAACGCCAAGCGCCTCGCGCGCTGCATCAATCACGCCATCATTCGAGGCATAGCGGGGGGCGGAATGGCTCACCGTTCGATCGTCCCCACGCGGCGGATCTTCCGCTGCAACTGCATGATGCCATAGAGCAGCGCCTCGGCCGTTGGCGGGCAGCCGGGCACGTAGATATCCACCGGCACGATACGGTCACAACCGCGCACGACGCTGTAGCTGTAGTGGTAATAGCCGCCGCCATTGGCGCAGCTGCCCATCGAGATCACATATTTGGGGTCGGACATCTGGTCGTAGACACGTCGCAGCGCTGGAGCCATCTTGTTGCACAATGTGCCAGCGACGATCATCACGTCCGACTGCCGCGGCGATGCCCGCGGAGCCGCGCCAAAGCGTTCGAGATCATAACGCGGCATGTTCACATGGATCATTTCGACCGCACAGCAGGCTAGGCCGAACGTCATCCACCACAGCGACCCTGTGCGGGCCCATTGGAACAGCTCTTCAGTGCCGACGACCAGAAATCCCTTGTTGGACAGCTCATCGTTCAGGCCGTTGAAGAAGCTCGCCTCGGGCAAAGTGCCCGGAGGGGGTGCTGCGAGTTCTACTCCCATTCGAGCGCTCCCTTCTTCCACGCGTAGACAAGGCCAAGTACCAGTTCGGCGAGGAAAATCATCATCGCGGCCCAACCCGCCCAGCCAATGTGCTTGAGGCTGACTGCCCAAGGGAAGAGGAACGCAGCCTCGAGGTCGAAAATGATGAAGAGGATCGCGACAAGGTAGAAACGAACGTCAAACTGCGCGCGACTGCCTTCGAACGCCGGAAATCCGCATTCATATTCCGCCAGCTTCTCGGGCGTCGGATTATGTGCACCTGTCAAGCGAGCCACGATCATCGGCAGGAAAACAAAGGCAGAAGACAGGATCAGTGCAACGGCAAGGAACAACAGGATCGGCAAATATCCGGCAGCAACCGAAGACATGGCTATTGGCTTTCCTATTTCCGGGCCGAACGGTCCAGATTCGTGGCGGCTTTAGGCGAGGCGGAAGCCGTTCGCAAGCGCGAGAAATGCAATTTGGCGGTGTGGTTGCAATGAAAATGCAACGCCCAGAAGATGTAGATTCCTTACAAGACAGAATCGCGCTAGCATCGCAAAGAGGTGTTCTGAAAACAGCGGGGATAGCCGCCAAAGAAACGGGGGAAAGACCATGAGAAGAATTGCCATTTTGGTCGCGGCGTTGTTCAGCTTTTCCGGCACCGCGCATGCCCAAATGGTTCGCGCCCAGGATCCGTCCTCGGTGGTCCGAGCACTTCAGGGCGCTGGCTACAAGGCAGAGATGACCAAGGATGAGAGCGGCGATCCCCTGATCCGCAGCACGTCATCCGGCTCCAATTTTGCGATCTTCTTTTTCGGCTGCACCAAGAATGTCGACTGCCGCACGATCCAGTTCTTTGCTGGCTATGATCGCGACAAGTCGCCGTCGCTCAGTCAGATGAACGATTGGAACAGCAGGAAGCGATTTGGCCGGGCTTATATCTCGGACAAGGGCGCGGCTCGGATCGAAATGGACGTCGATCTCGATGACGGTGGGATCAGCACCAAACTTTTCGAGGACAATCTTGAATTCTGGGTCCTGCTGATGGCGCAGTTCGAAAAGCACATTGACAGTTGAGGTCGCCAATTCCGGCGGAATTGTCACCGAGGCATCGGCAAGGCCGGCAAGTCGAGTGTGCGGATACGCGTCTCACGTGGCCGACCTTGCGATGTTCCCGCTGCATTGAACCGGTCCCATTGGGCATCGGCCACGTAAATGAGCTTGCGGTCTGCGATCGTGCCAAGGGTCGGATCCCCCGGCCCCGGCGGAGTCTCAAGCAGTTCTTCGGACGGCGATCCATTTGGATCAAAGGACAGGCGGATTACCTTTCGGCCATCTCCATTGATAATGGCAATGAGCGTGTCACCGTAACGCATCAGCCCGTCGATGCCTTTTTGCTGTGATACCGCCACAACGACCTTCGGCTTCTTGAGATCGATCTTGAACAAACCGCTGGCGTAATCGGCAACAAAGAGGAAGCGCCCATCGCGCGAGACCGCCATTCCCTGCGCACTCCGAAACGTACCAACGGGCACCAGTAATTCAAGCTGGGTGCAATCTGGCTTGCAGACAAAGACGCCGCCGGCGGTTCCATCGCTGACATAGACCGAGCCGTCTGGCGCAACCGCCACATCACCGGGTTGTGTCACAGTATCCCCCGCGGGAACGGGTGCGAGCCCTACTGCTTCAAAACCCAATGCCGAAACCCCGATCAGGCCGCGAAAGCCGTCCTTGCGGCGCGTCGGCCCTGCTACGCCACTCGACATCCACAAGATGCCACGCCGTTGATCGACAGCCATGCCGAACAGACCAGCTGTTGGCACGGGCAGGACTGCTCTTCGCCAATGATCGCCTTCTCGGACGAGGAGCGCACCGTCTTCCACACTGCCCGCAAACAATTGCCGGCTTCGCGCATCCCAGGCGACACCTTCGACCAGCCCGAATTCGGCGGGAACTGACAAGTCCGGAACATCGGCAGCCACAAGAGCAAGCAGCGCGAGCGCCGCGATGAGCCTCACCGGAGCGCGCCAGCCACCAGCTTGTGGAGCTTTGAGTGCATGGCATCGTTCCCGGCAAGGAATTCGCTGCGTTCCATTGCCTTGTCTCCGCCCCGGAAGTCCGTCACAAAACCACCAGCTTCCCGGACGAGAAGCATACCGGCGGCCACGTCCCAAGGCTGAAGGTCTGCCTCCCAATAGCCGTCGAACCGACCGGCCGCGACCCAAGCAAAATCAAGGGAGGCTGCACCATAACGCCGGATGCCCGCCACTTGGGGCGCCACCGCTCCCAAAATGCGCGACCAGCGCGCAAAATCACCCTGGCCATGAAAGGGAATTCCCGTCGCGATCAGGGCTTCGGTCAGGTCACGACGCGCCGAAACGCGCAACCTCTGGTCCTGCAGCCAGGCCCCCCTTCCCTTTTCCGCCCAGAAGCTCTCATCCGTCAGTGGCTGATAGACCAGGCCCGTGGTTATTTCGCGCTTTCCGTTAGCAAGAGGTTCCTCAACGGCAATCGAGATCGCAAAATGGGGAAGGCCATGAAGAAAGTTCGATGTGCCATCAAGCGGGTCGATGATCCAGCGTGGCTTGTTCGGATCGCCAGGAATCTCTCCCGCTTCCTCGAGCAGGAACCCCCAATCCGGCCGAGCGTGGAGCAATTCGTCGTAAAGAGTGCGCTCGGCGCGCTGATCGGCCTTTGACACGAAATCTGCAGGTCCCTTGCGGCTGACTTGCAAATGCTGGACCTCGCTGAAATCCCGGCGCAACTTTGCGCCTGCTTTGCGGGCGGCGCGATCCATGACGGTCAACAGGCCGGAATGCGAGACCATTTGGCTATTCCGCCCGCTTTACATAGGCCTGTTCATAGACATCGACGACAATCCGAGTCCCGGCGCCAATATGCGGCGGGACCATGATGCGTACCCCGTTGTCGAGTATGGCCGGTTTGTAGGACGAAGACGCCGTCTGCCCCTTCACCACAGCATCCGCCTCTACAATCAGTGCTTCGATGGTATCCGGGAGCTGTACCGAAATCGGTCGGTCTTCCCAAAGTTCCATCACGACATCCATGCCGTCCTGTAGAAACGCCGCCGCATCCCCCAATATGCCTGAATCGAGCGAGACTTGCTCATAGGTTTCCTTGTCCATGAAGGTCAGCGTATCGCCTTCAGCGAAGAGGAACTGAAAATCCTTCGTGTCGAGACGGACCTTTTCGAGGGTCTCGGCCGAACGAAAACGGACATTGTTCTTCCGGCCGTCGATCAGGTTCTTCATTTCCACCTGCATATAGGCGCCGCCCTTGCCGGGTTGCGTGTGCTGGATTTTCACCGCGCGCCACAGCCCGCCTTCATATTCGAGGATGTTACCGGGACGAATCTCGACCGCGTTGATTTTCATGTTTCACCTGATGGTATTGAAAGAGCCGGGCGCGCCCTTAGCCGCTGCGCGCAATTGGGGCAAGCGGAGGGATTCGGTTAGACGCGCGCAGAAGCCATCATTCGCACAAAATTGCCATTGGACAGCGCAAACGCGACCCGATTGCTGCAAGACCTTTGCCGACCCGACGTTGGTGGCAGCGTAGGCTTATTGGGGGCTCATGAATGGAGGGTCCGCGATCTGCTGGCGGGACTCATTCATGAGCCTCGCCCAATCAGCGGAAAGCTGTTTGAAATAGGCATCGTTCTCAAGAATGCGGCGCCGGATGACTGGCTTCGAGCGATCAGCGGGGATGACAATAAGATCGAACGGCAATCCAACGGAAAGATTTGAACGCATGGTCGAATCAAACGAAATCAGTCCGACCTTGACGGCTTCATCAAGAGTTGACTCCCACTGCAGGGCTCTGTCTAGAATGGGCTTGCCGTATTTGAGTTCACCGATCTGGACGAAGGGGCTGTCCGGCTGGCATTCGATGAAATTGCCTTCGGAATAGACCAGATAAAGAGCCAGCGGACCGTCGCCGATCCGGCCACCCAGCAGGAGCGAAACGTCAGTGCTAATGTCGGTGCCGTAAAGCGTTCGCATGATGTCATGTCTGGCGCTGACCAAAGCCTCGCCCACAAGTTGCGCAACGCGGAACATGGAGGGCATTGTCGCAACAGTCCTACGAGGGCCATCTTCCTCGTCCGGCTCCAGGCCTTCGGCCAGCATGGCAAGCATGGACTGCGTTACCGAGAGGCTCCCGGCGGACGCGCAAACTATCAGCCGTTCCGCATCTTCTGCCAGAATATGCAATTTGGAAAAGGTCGAAATATTATCGATACCAGCATTGGTGCGCGTGTCAGAAATGATGACCAGACCCGCCTTTGGTCGCATGCCAACGCAATATGTCATGGCTCAGCCTATTCCTGCGATTGACTCATCGCAACCCGAACTTCGACATCCATTTCCTCAATGCCACCACCTCGGCGCGTACCGGACAGAGGTGTTGAATCTCCGGCATCAAGCCCGACTGCCACCCTGACATATGTGTCGCCCGGCAGGCGCCCTGTCGAAGGATCGAACGCAATCCAGCCCTCGCCATCGATAAAAAGCTCTGCCCAACAATGTGCGCTTTTGTGGCCCCCAGCGTTTGGGCCATCGAGGCAATGACCCGATACAAGCCTGGCCGGATAACCTGCGCTCCTGGCAGCCGCGAGCATGACATGGGTGCAGTCGCGCACGCTCCCGCGGCCTTCTGCCAGGGCTTCGGCTGCAGTGCGGGTCTTGGGTGTACGTCCCGGCTCGACAGCCAACGCTGCCTTGACAGCAAAGTTAAGGGCCATCGCCTGATCAAGTCCCATCGGTCGTGAGGGTATTAGGCCTGATATTGCCTCGCTTGCCTCCGTCAACGGCGTCGAGCGCGTGAAGAAGAGCGGCGGCAGGGGCTCCAGAGTACCGCGCACATGGCCGCCAAGGTCGTCGGTCAACACGTCTCCGCGTACCATGATCGAGACAGCATTAATCGGGCCGTCGATGTAGAGCATTGTGGTGATGTTGCCATAGCCGTCACGCCCCTCGCGCAAACGGGCATCGCAATCGACATCAATGCTCCAGTCGATCACGGTTTGCCCGCCGAAATCAAGCGGCGTCATCCTGAGAAGCTGAACGACCCGAGCCTGCGGTTCGCTGAATTGATAACGCGTCCGATGATCGATCGTCAGCCGCATCAATAGAACCTGAACTGCCGCGCGATCGCGGCGTCGAGCGCCGCATTCGCCTCCAGATAGTCCTCCAGATACTCGTGGAGGCCCGTCGCGATGATCTGCTCAATCCTGGCGCTGCCGAACTCTGCGTGCCGGTCTCGCGCGAGGCGATCGGCTTCACCCTGGTTGCCGGTTTCCTTCCCAATTCCAGCGAGGTGCTGAACGACCTCCTCGCCGCAAGCCGCAAGAGAACGGGGCAATTCACGTCTTAGGATCAGCAACTCGGTGACCAGCCAGGGCTTCAACCCTTCGCGATAGAGCCAGCGATACGCGTTGACCGCGGAGACCGTCTGCAAAATCGTGGTCCACTGGTCCCGATCGACTGTTCCTCCAACCGCCTCACCTTCAGGCAAAAGGATATGATATTTGACGTCAAGCAAGCGAGCCGTGTTGTCTGCCCGCTCGACCGCTGCCCCAAGACGAATGAACCGGGACGACGGATTTCGGAGCATTCGCCCTATTGCACCCTCAAAGCCACGCGTTTCCGCTTCCGCCTGCGCAACAAGGTTGAGCACCTGTTCCGTATCGCCGGGGCTGGTCTTGCCATGAAACAGAAGCCAGGCTCGATTGATCGCGCTCCACGCCTCTCGTGAAAGTGCAGTGCGCACCGCCTTTGCATTGTCTCGCGCAGCATTGAGGCAGAACAGTACTGACCCGGGGTGGCCTACCGAGACAGTCAGAAACCGCGTGACATTCCTGGGAGTCAAAGCCTGACCCGTCGCTGCAAAGGCTAAGTCTGCGTCCAGAACCTTCATTGCACTCAGCCATGCCGCGTCCCCGGCTGGCCGCGTGGAAAGTGCATCGAGGCGCAAGGTCGCTTCAACAAGCCGCGCAGTGAATTCTGCCCGCTCGACGTAGCGGCCAAGCCAGTAGAGGCAGGACGCAGTGCGGGACAGCATCAGCCTCGGCCTCCGTTATTTGCCAGAATGAAGCTGTCCTTCGTGCCGCCCCCCTGGCTCGAATTCACGACCAGCGAGCCTTCCTTGAGAGCGACGCGCGTGAGGCCGCCCGGCACGATCTTCACCCTGCCCGGCTGGCTCAGGACAAAGGGACGGAAGTCCACGTGGCGCGGCGCGATTCCCTTTTCGGTGAGGGTCGGGACCGTCGACAGAGCGAGCGTCGGCTGGGCAATGTAGCGATGCGGCTCAGCCTTCAAGGCGGCACGAAAGTCCTCGACCTGCGTCTTGCTGGCCATCGGGCCAACCAGCATGCCATAACCGCCTGAACCGTCCACCAGCTTGACCACCAGCTTTTCAAGATTGTCGAGCACGTAGGACAGCATTTCCGGCTCACGGCACCGATAGGTTTCGACATTGGGAAGCAGGGGATCGCCCCCGGAATAATAGCGCACGATTTCCGGCATGTACGAATATACAGCCTTGTCATCGGCAATGCCGGTGCCAGGCGCATTCACGATCGTCACATTCCCGGCACGATAGGCCGAAATCAGCCCGGGCACACCGAGGAGCGAGTCCGGGCGAAAGATCAGCGGATCGAGAAAATCATCGTCAATTCGTCGATAGATCACGTGGACCTGCACGCGCCCCGTGATTGTACGCATCCAGACCTTGTCGTCATCGACTTCCAGATCCGCTGCTTCGACCAATTCTATGCCGATCGTGTCTGCGAGGAAGCTGTGTTCGTAATAGGCCGAGTTGTAATGACCCGGCGTCAAGATCACGCAGACCGGATCGCTGCCACATCCGCGCGGCGCCACTGACTGCATCGTTTCGTGGAGCAGGTCGGTATAACTGTCGACAGGCTCCACCTGGTACATCTGGAAGAGTTCGGGGCACAGCCGGATCATCGCTTCCCGGTTTTCGAGCATGTACGACACACCGGATGGCGTTCGGGCATTGTCTTCCAGAACCCAGAAATCGTCAGGACCAGTCCGCACCAGATCAATGCCGCAAATGTGCGACCAGACATCATGCGGAGGCCGGGACCCGACAATTTCGGGCCGGAACTGTGGATTGCGCAGGATCAGGTCCTCGGGAATGATCCCGTCTGCAAGGATTTTGCGCGGTCCATAAATGTCAGTCAGGAATGCGTTGATGGCCTCGACTCGCTGAACGAGTCCGGCGGAGAGAGAAGACCATTCGGATGCCGTGAAAATGCGCGGTACAATGTCGAAAGGAATGATCCGTTCGGCAGCCGCTTCGTCACCGTAGACAGCAAATGTGATGCCGAGCTGGCGGAATGTGGCTTCGGCCGCTTCCTGGCGCCGCTGGAGTTCGGTGGCTGGCGTTTCATCGAGCCATTGGCCAAGAGCTGCAAACTCCGGGCGCGCACCTGCCCCTTCCGAAAAGCCTCGAATCTCGTCAAAGGGCCGCCCCATTTGCGGCAGACTGCATTGCTTTTGTGCAATGCACAAGAGGTGTCAGATCAGTCCCGCCAAGGGGCTGGACGGATCGGCATACATTCGGCGGCCCATGCGACCGGCCAGATAAGCCAATCGGCCGCTCTCAACTGCAAGCTTCATGGCCTTCGCCATAGTCACAGGGTCTTTTGCTTCTGCAATCGCAGTGTTCATCAAGACACCGTCACAACCCAGCTCCATGGCGACAGCGGCATCGGATGCCGTTCCGACGCCTGCATCAACCAGCACGGGGACCTTCGCGCCCTCGACGATCAAGCGGATCGTCACACGGTTCTGGATTCCAAGGCCGGACCCGATCGGTGCGCCCAAGGGCATGATGGCAACAGCGCCGGCCTCTTCAAGCTGTTTCGCGGCGATCGGATCATCGACACAATAGACCATCGGCTTGAAGCCTTCACTTACAAGCACTTCTGTCGCCTTCAGGGTTTCGCGCATGTCCGGATAGAGCGTCCGCGCTTCGCCAAGCACCTCAAGCTTGACCAGATCCCACCCACCGGCTTCGCGGGCGAGCCGCAAGGTCCGGATCGCATCGTCGGCGGTGAAGCAACCGGCGGTGTTCGGAAGGTAGGTGTATTTCCTGGGATCAATGAAATCCGTCAGCATCGGAGCCTTCGGATCGGATATGTTGACGCGACGAACCGCAACCGTGATGATTTCTGCGCCCGAGGCTTCAAGGGCGGCTGCATTCTGGGCAAAATCCTTGTATTTCCCGGTCCCCACAATCAGCCGCGAATTGAAGGTCTTGCCTGCGACCGTCCAGGAGTCAGCCTGACCACCGCCTACAAAATGAACGATTTCCACCTGATCGCCCTGCTCGAGTTGCACCTCCGCCAGCGTCGAGCGCGGCACGATCTCCAGATTGCGTTCAACGGCAATCTTCGCCGGATCAAGCCCGAGTTCTCTGGCCAGATCAGCAATCGTGCTCTCTGGCGCAACAGTGCGCGGTTCACCATTCAGCGTAATGGAAAGCATGGGTTGGAGACTCGTCCTTGGCCTTTTGCAATGCAGCCCATATAGAAGGCCGCAAAGGCCCCGCAACCGGAACTGCAGAGAAATGCCTGAATTGCCAGTGATCTATGTCCTCAACGGGCCGAATTTGAATCTGCTTGGTCTGCGCGAGCCGGAAATATACGGAACGGACACGCTGGATGACATAGCCGGACGGCTGGAAGATCAGGGCCGGCAGCTTGGGCTTGAAATCGATATGCGGCAGTCGAACCATGAAGGCCATTTGATTGACTGGATGCATGAAGCCAATGCCCGCGGCGCAAAAGCGATCTTGTTGAACGCCGGCGGATATACGCACACGTCCATTGCCCTTCATGATGCGATCAAGTCCATCAAGGTCCCAGTCATCGAGGTGCACCTGTCCGACCCGATGAAGCGCGAGCCTTTTCGCCACATCAGCTATATCGGCATGGCCGCCGTCGCGAGTTTTGCCGGCCATGGAGCGAATTCCTACACGCTGGCGCTGGACGCGGCGGCCAAGCTCTGACAATGGCAGGCCAACAGAAAATTTTGGGGGTTCAATGACCGAAAAATCAGGCGCCATGCAAGTCGATCTGAAACTGGTCCGCCAACTCGCGGAACTGCTCGACGAGACTGCGCTCTCGGAAATCGAAGTCGAAGATGGTGGCCGCAAGATCCGCGTTGCGAGGACCCTTGCCGGGACCGTCGTGGCGGCTCCTGCGCCCGTGCAGGCTGCTGCGCCAGCCCAGCAGCCTTCCGCACCTGCTCCAGCGCCGGTCGCGACAGCGGGGGATCACCCAGGCACCGTCAAATCTCCCATGGTAGGCACTGCCTATCTGACTCCAGAGCCTGATGCTGCGCCGTTTATTACGGTCGGTGGCTCGGTCAAGGAAGGCGATACGATCCTGATCATTGAAGCGATGAAGGTCATGAACCCCATCGTTGCTCCACGTGGGGGCAAGGTGACCCAAATCTTCGTTGGCAGTGGCCAGCCCGTTGAATTTGACCAACCACTTGTCGTGATCGAATGACCATCGAAAAGCTGCTCATCGCAAACCGCGGTGAAATCGCGCTTCGCATTCACCGCGCTGCACATGAAATGGGGATCAAGACGGTCGCTGTCCATTCGACAGCAGACGTGGACGCGATGCACGTCAGATTGGCCGATGAAGCTGTTTGCATCGGCCCCCCAGCGGCCAAGGACAGTTACCTCAACATTCCGGCGATCATTTCTGCGGCCGAGATCAGCAACGCCGATGCGATCCACCCGGGCTATGGTTTCCTCTCGGAAAACGCGCGCTTTGCGGAGATTGTGGAAGAACACAAGATTGCGTTTGTTGGCCCAAAGCCCGAACATATTCGGACCATGGGAGACAAGGTCCAGGCCAAGAAGACGGCGGGTGCACTGGGCATGCCGCTTGTCCCTGGCTCTGACGGCGCAATCGACGACGTGGGCGAAGCAAAGCGGATTGCTAAAGATATCGGCTATCCAGTGATCATCAAAGCCGCTTCCGGCGGCGGCGGGCGCGGCATGAAGGTCGTGAACTCGGAAAGCGAACTTGAAAGCCAGATGCAGCAGGCGGGCACAGAGGCCAAAGCCGCATTTGGCGATGCGACGGTCTATCTCGAAAAATATCTGGGCAATCCAAGGCATATCGAGTTCCAGGTATTCGGCGATGGCAATGGCAATGCCATTCATCTTGGGGAACGCGATTGCTCGCTCCAGCGGCGTCACCAAAAGGTTCTTGAAGAGGCCCCCTCACCTGTCATCAGCTCCGAAGAGCGCATGCGCATGGGCGGGATCGTCTCAAAGGCGATGGCAGACATGGGCTACAGGGGCGCCGGCACGATCGAGTTCCTTTGGGAAGACGGCCAATTCTACTTCATCGAAATGAATACCCGCATCCAGGTTGAGCACCCCGTAACGGAAATGATCACTGGCTTTGATCTGGTTCGCGAGCAGATCCGCGTCGCTGAGGGCAAGGGGCTTTCGGTCACGCAGGATGTTCTCGAATTTCGCGGTCATGCCATCGAATGCAGGATCAATGCGGAAGATCCCCGCACCTTTGCTCCCTCACCTGGACCAGTGAACTATTATCATCCGCCGGGCGGCATGCATGTCCGCGTGGATAGCGGGCTTTACGCAGGGTATCGTGTTCCCCCATATTATGACTCGATGATTGCGAAGCTCATCGTATATGGTCGCACACGTGAAAGCTGCATGATGCGGATGCGCCGTGCGCTTGAAGAAATGGTTGTTGACGGGATCAAGACAAACATCCCGTTGCATCAGGAACTTCTCCGAGCGCCCGATGTTATTGACGGCAACTATTCGATCAAGTGGCTTGAGGATTGGCTTGCAGAAAAAGCCGGAGGTTGATGCTTGATGGCCGTGAACAAGGCTGTGATTGGGACGAGTATTGTATTGGCGTTGGCGGCTCCTGCTCTTGCGGAAACGCCAAAGCCGGTCACGCCAGTCAACCTTCTGCCACCAACCTTGCAGACGCAGACTCCTGCGCCGGCTTCTCCGGTAGTGCCACCCACAGTTGCGGCGCCGGCCGCAATTCCGGCGCAACCTGCGCCAGCGTGGACGCTCGGCAACGCCTCTGCGCTGCTGGCATTCATTCAAGGCGTCGGAACTCGCGGGCTCAATCCGGCTGATTATGGTCCGGACGCGCTGCAGGCTGCGATCAAGGCTGGGGAGGGAACCGCGCTCAACGATCTGGCGACTTTGGCTTTCACGCAGTTGCTTGTTGACCTGCGTGATGGCCGCACACCCTATACTGCGCGGGTTCAATGGTTCATCAGGGATCCTGACGCGGCCACCTTCCCGACTGACGAAATGCTGCGCAAGGCGTTGGACAGCCATGACATTGAAGGTGTCTTTGCTTCGGTGGAGCCGACCCATCCGGACTATGCAGCGCTGAAAGCAGCGCTGGCGACCACCAAGGACACTGTTCGTCAGCAAATTATCAAGACCAATATGGACCGGTGGCGCTGGCTGCCACACGATCTCGGCAAGCGTTATGTCTATGTAAATGTCCCGGAATACATTGTCCGCGTCGTCGGCAAGGGCAAGAACATCGCGACATATCGCGCAATTGTCGGCGCACCCAAAACCGCGACCCCCCAACTCGATGCGCAAGCTATCGGCATGATCATCCATCCCACCTGGACGATCCCACAGAGCATCATCAAGGAAAGCGTGGGCGCGCTCATCACAAACAACCCGGCGGCAGCGCGCGCGCGCGGCTATACCTGGACTGGATCAGGCAAGAACCTCTCGGTGGTTCAAAAGTTCGGGCCAGGCAACTCGCTGGGCATGATGAAGATGGACATGCCCAATCCGCACGCCATTTTCCTGCACGACACACCTGCACGCAATCTGTTCGACCGCTCCGTCCGTGCGCTCAGCCATGGCTGTATTCGCACCGACCGCGCCGTCGAATTCGCTATCCTGATGTCGATCTTGCAAGCAGACTTCGACCCACATGAAGCGGCGACGCTTTTCAAGCGAGGACTGAACGACAGGATTCCGTTCACCGAACCAGTTCAAGTGTTTATCAATTACTTCACGATGGCGAGTAATGGCGACGGCAAGCTGAACAGCTTCGCCGACATTTACGGTCGCGATGCTCCCGTCATCGCGTCCTTTGCGCAGCCGCGCCAAGACAAGATTGTCACGACACCAGCCATTGTGGTGCCGATCGAGGCACCAGGCGCCTGATCCTAATCAGGCGTCCAAGAGTTTGTCGGAAAAGATCAGCCGCCCCGGGCCGACGCGTGCGATAATCTGCATCAGATCGTCCTCAGGGAACGCAAAACAGCCATCGCTCCGCCCCAGCTTGCCCCATTTTTCAATCATGTCAGGATTGGCATACCATGCGCCATGGACCACAATCGCTCGGGCCTCAGCATTGCTGTTGTCGGGATCAAGGCCATAGAGACGCATTGATGGGCCGTGGATTCCTTCATACCAGGTGTGCGTCAGGAACGCGCCTCGCGATGAGGCAAGAGACTCAAATTCATTTGAAAAGCGCCTGACAACACCTTCATGTTCTGGGTCGGATCCGCGCCCGTGTGCAACAAGGAACGACCGAACCTCTCCACTAATCATGTCGACCACGAAGAATCTCGGCTCGCTTGAAGGCCGGCTGAAATCGGCAATTCCAACAGTGTCTCTCAGCCAGATCGTCGATTGATTGCGGGTAAGTTCGCGATGCGCAATCCTGCGTAACTGATTTTCATCGACAGCAGCAAAGGAACGCGTTGGCACAAGGGCCAGCGCAGCAGTTCCGGCTACAAATTGTCGACGACTAACAACCATCCAGTTATCGCACTCCACACCGTTCGTGGTTCCGACAGAGACTCATTATACGACAAAAAGAATCAGTTTTCAGTTAAAAAGGGACAAAATCGCATGAAGGCGACAATCTGGCACAATCCCAATTGCGGCACGTCGCGCAAGACTCTGGCGATCCTGGAGGAGACAAACGGTGTCGAATTGACGGTGATTGAATATCTGAAGTCTGCACCAACCGTCGAAAAGCTTCGTTCGCTTTATGATCGCGCCGGAATCACTCCTCGCCAGGGCCTGAGAACCAGAGGTTCTCCTGCAGAAGAACTTGGACTTCTCGAGGCCGATGATGAAGCCATTCTGGCGGCCATGGCTGTGCACCCCATCCTTATTGAAAGACCTTTGGTTGAAACCGATAAGGGGGTTCGGCTTTGCCGACCTCAGGAAACCGTGCGCGAAATACTCTAGGTCTGCAGGAACCATCGTTCTGAGCCTTGAAGGCCCAGCGCAGTCAGCTTGCCGGATGCATACGCCCCCGTATCTATACCGATCCGGTTGGCCCGCTCTTCGACGTCTTCTGTTATGGTGTGCCCATGCACGACCATCATCCCGTGGTCACGCTCAAAATCGGTGAATTCGCGGCGTATCCATCGCAGGTCGTTGGTTCTTTGTTCTTCGATGGCGTCGCCCGGCCTGATCCCGGCGTGAACGAACAGATAATCGCCTGCAACGATCCAGTCGTCAGCAGCCTTCAAAAATGCGATATGGCTTTCCGGGATATGCGTGACGAACATGTCCAGCAATTCATCGGAGTCGGCCTCATCATATTTGACTTCATCAACGCCATAGCTGAGCAAAGTCTCCCGCCCCCCTACGCGATTGATCAAACCGGCAGAACGCCGATCACCTTCCCAGGCGCGGATGAGGAGTTCCTCATGATTTCCAGCGATCAGGCGAACGTCGGAACTTGCGGATGCGAGTTGCATGACGCGCTCGATGACGCCACGTGAGTTGGGACCCCGATCACAAAGGTCCCCGAGAAATATGATCTGGGTCCTTACGCGGCTGCGAGACGCATTGTCCTGTTCAATCTGCAGAATCAGCTGATCGAGCAAATCCAGCCTGCCGTGGATATCGCCAATCGCGTATATGCGTTGCCCTTCGGGAACGGTCCAGATGCGCGGCGGGATTTCTTCTTTCCGGCCAAAGAGCCGCTTGAACACCATAGGACCATCAATTCGACCAAGGGGGAGTCATCCTATAATCCGGATCACCATCCTTGACTAGCGTTCAGGCGGGCTCCCGCATGACTAGTTCAGCGGGGTCGATGCCAAGTCGTTCGATATGTGCACGCATCCGCGGCCAGACGCGGGTCAGAAAAGTCTCGCGCTCCTGAACGCGCAGTCGATCCACTGCACCTTCGGCAACGAACATGCCGACACCTCTCCTGACCGACACATAGCCATCATCTTGCAAGGCCTGATAGGCCTTGGCGACAGTCAGCGGATTCGCACCGTGGTCAGCCGCAAATGAGCGGACAGAGGGCAATTGATCCCCTTCTGAGAACTTTCCTTCGAGAATCGCCGCTGCCAACAGGCCTCGTAGCCTGAGATAGACCGGGATATCAGCGGAATCATTTGGTGTCATGTCGTTCTAATACACCAAATGCATCCTATTGTCAGCCCTCAATTTTGTTGCGCCAGTGACTGACAATGGTCGCGAATTCAGGGCGAGGGCGCTCGCTGAGGGCCTTGCCCGGAGAACCAATGAAGATGAAGCCGGCAATCCTGTCCTCACTGCCCGCAAAGGCGTTTCGTACAGCGTCGGAATAAGCAGCCCATCCTGTGAGCCAGCTTGCGACATAGCCAAGCGCATGTGATGCATGCAGCATCATCATACAGGCAGCGCCCGCCGAAAGTTGTTGCTCCCATCCCGGAATCCTGGATTGGGAATCTGGCGTCGAAATGACGACGACAAGCGTTGGCGCCTGGCGCGCAAACTGTTCCAGCGCATCAAGTTCCAGCCGGCCAGCATCAGGCTTTTCCGCAAGATAAGCTCCTACAATCAAATCTGCCAAGGCGTCACGCTTGTCCGCATCAACCACAATGAAGCGCCAGGGCGCCAGCTTGCCATGATCCGGCACCCGCATTGCGGCTGCAAGAATCTGATCCAGTTGGGCAGGGTTGGGCCCAGGTTCGACCATGTCCCTCGGCTTGCCGGAACGACGTGTTTCAATCAGGCGGATTGGAGACGTCAGATCATTGAAGGCCACCAGAATTCCTCTGATTTTAAGAATGCGAATCGGTGCTGACGGTAATCAGTCTTGAGCACTTTGCCACTGTGTACTGTGATTTGGACCTTACACTTTCCGAACCACTCCTGTCGCTCGTCGAAACTTTCAAGCAATGAGGCGGTTTGTTCTGGACGACCATCGACCGCCCGCTAGAAAAAAGTCATCGGATAAAAGGAGGGGATATGGACCGCAGAACATTCATCATTTCCAGCAGCATTGCGGCGCTTGTAGCGGCGTCCGGTCGAGTATCAGCGCAGGCTTCACCTCAGGAAGCTGAACTCAATGCGGCATTTGAGACGATTTTCCAGCGCTTCCTCGATATTTCTCCTGCCCTGGTCTCGAGCCTTGGTCTGGACAAGGGCGCGCGCGCCGGGGCAAAATCGCAGCTTGATGACGACTCTGCGGCAGGGACGCAAAAGCAGCTGCAGCTGGTCAGAAAGGGGCTGGCGGAACTTGCCGCGTTCAAGCCGGGCGCGCTGCCGCCAGCTGCAGCGCTCAATCTTGAAGTCGTCAGCTATTTTCTTGAACAACAAACCGTCGCACCAGCCCGTTTCGGACTGGCATCAGTTGGCCGACCCTACCGGATATTCCAGCAAGGAGGCGCCTATTTCGAGATTCCGGACTTCCTGAATACCGCTCATACAATTGGCACAACGGCCGATTGCGAGGCTTATCTTGCAAGGCTCGAAGCGTTTGCCACCGTTCTTGACTCTGATAGCGATGTCCAAAGGGAAGACGCTTCACGCGGGTATCTGGCCCCTGATTTCTCTCTCGAGCTTACGCTCGGCCAAATGGCGAAGCTCCGAAACCAGCAGGCGAACTCAAGCAGCATTGTCCAATCACTCGTGACACGTGCAGCGGCAAAAGGGATCGCCGGGGACTGGGAAAAGCGCGCCGCAGCGCTTGTCGATGGCAAGGTTTACCCTGCGCTTGATCGCCAGATTGAACTCGTCAAGAAATTGCGCCCGACAACTGCAGCGGGTGATGGCCTTTGGCGCGTGCCGCAGGGCGACGCGATTTACGGGGCAGCTCTCAAACAGTGGACAACAACAGATTATCCGCCGGACGAAGTGCATCGCATGGGGCTGGCTCAGGTTGCAGAAATCACTGCCCAACTCGACGCGATCCTCAAGGCTCAGGGCATGACAAACGGGTCCGTTGGATCCAGGCTTGCGGCTCTCAACGTCAATCCCGATCAACTCTATGCCGGCACGCCGGAAGGCAAGGCTGCATTGATTGCGGCACTGAATGACAGTGTAAAGGCAATGTGCGCCAAATTGCCTCAAGCGTTCGCAACCGTGCCGAACACTCCGCTCGAAATCCGGGCAGTGCCGGTCGAGATCCAGGATGGGGCTTCGAACGGCTACTATAACCGGGCTTCGCTTGATGGTTCGCGCCCCGCCATTTACTTCATCAATCTAAAGGATGTCGGCGATTGGCCCAAATATGGTCTGCCTTCACTCACATACCACGAAGGCGTGCCGGGCCATCATTTGCAGATCAGCACAGCGCAGACCTCGGGCGATATTCCAACCCTGCGCAAAATTGGCGGCTTCAGTGCCTACAGCGAAGGCTGGGCCCTCTATGCCGAACAGTTGGCGGATGAACTCGGAGCCTATGCCACACCCCTTGAACGCGCCGGCTACCTGCAATCCTTTCTCTTTCGCGCGGCCCGCCTTGTTGTCGATACGGGGATCCACACAAAACGCTGGTCTCGCGAACAGGCCACTGACTACATGGTGCAGACGACAGGGTTTGCGGCACCGCGCTCAAAGCGTGAGGTTGAGCGCTATTGCACGCAGCCCGGTCAGGCTTGCAGCTATAAGGTCGGTCATGCCGCTTGGCTCAGAGCCCGTTCTAATGCCCAAGCAGCACTGGGAGCAAAATTCGATCTGAGACAATTCCACGAAATCCTCAAGGAAGGGGCAATGCCACTCTCGATACTCGAAAGGCGGATTGCGGAACGCACGAAAGCAGCCATTGTATCGCTATAGCGCAAGGTGAAAAATGCCGCGCGGGCCTCAGTTTGCGGATTGACGCGTTTTGGCTTCCCGCCTGAGTTGTGAAAACGATGCGCCAAACAGTCTGCGGCTGGCACGCAACAGGCTTGATGCGTCATGGAAGCCAAGAC
This sequence comes from Aquisediminimonas profunda, assembly GCF_019443285.1. GTDB lineage: Bacteria > Pseudomonadota > Alphaproteobacteria > Sphingomonadales > Sphingomonadaceae > Aquisediminimonas > Aquisediminimonas profunda. The sequence goes on along the minus strand of NZ_CP080327.1, from coordinate 1,849,970 downwards.
GTTCGGCCATGCTTTCAGCCGTAATGCCGGGGTCACGCAGCGCTTGTTCAAGCCGCTGCTTCAATGACGCATTTGAAAGCTCCCGAAAGCTTGTGCCTTCTTCGCGAAGGCGGCGCTCCATGGTGCGCCTTGAGATGCCAATCCTTTGGGCGACCTCTTCTGCGTCAAGGCGGCCAAGCGTGACATTGTCAAGCGTGATCGCAACTTTCTGAGAGATCATCGGGTGCTTCTGACCTTGATCTGCCGCAATTTTTCGCAATGCCTTCAGGAGCGTTGTAAAGAGTGCAGGGCTGGCCATCGGGGAAATCTGATTGGCCAATTCCTGGGGTATTGTAATAGTCGATCGGCCATGACCCCAGGAGATTTTGCCTGAAAACAACTCGGACAGGCGCGCCGCATAAGGAGGCGGATCACCTTCACATTCATATCGGATCGCATTAGCTTTCTGAATAAACATCGCGTTGACGATCGACTGGAACGAGAGGAAGGCAACGCACATTGCGAAGTGCCGGTTTTTGGGGCTGACCGGAACTAGCAGTCCCAAGGTGATCACAATATTGACGCGATCGTCGCGCCTATCGAAATGCATGACCGGCCAGCGGTAGTGGGCAAATTCAGACATCACGTCGATCGCTGCGCGGAAATCCGGTGCAACCCGCATCGCCAGACCTAGCTCGGAATGCGCATCTGTGCTCCAGAGAATGGGCAAATTCAGGAACCAGTCTTCGCCCACCATTTCGGCAACATTGTCGCAAATTGTCAAAAGGGCCGAAGCAGGAACTGTAAGATCCGGTTCATCCAAATCTTTTTGGTGAAGGCCCGTACCAGCCAGCAGTCTTTCAACGGTTTCTGCCGCACCCCCAAACATCCGCAACGCCAGCCTAAGGTGCTGCATCGGAAGAGCTACCGATTCATTTCTAGAATCAACCATGACGCAAAATGTCATTTTTTTGGTGGAATTGGAACTGGCAATGTGACGCGTGATTCGCTCCACCGGGATCGGAGCCAACCAAATTCGGCAGTAGATCCTGCCAAAATGGATGGCTTTGGGAAGTCTGATGCAATTTTGGCTTTACATTCTTTCTTTTTGAGCGAAACTAATGTTCGAAAATTGCACGGGAGCGAGCAGTTAGTTACAAAGATGTAAACAATGTCAGTGAAGTTACCTATTGTGGCAGGTTACGTGATCGATAAATGCACAGAACATAAGTCATTTGGTGATGAAGGGTAAACACATGGGGCAGGTTCACCTTCTCGGCGACGATTTGGAATTGAACAGTCTTGGTCTTGATGCCAAGGAATTGTCAACCTTTGTGAATCTTTTGTCGCGTTTGATAAAGACCAGCTCTGAAGCGAAAGAGGGTCCACGCAAAGTCCCCGAACACGATTTAACTGCGCTTGCCGAAAGGATGTATCAAGTTCGCAGGCGTCGTGAGGCATTGATGACGGCGCGGTTTGGCGGAGACATTTTCTCCGATCCGGCATGGGACATCATTCTGGACCTTTACATACACAATAGTCGCAATCAGGACGTGAGCGTGACAAGTGTCTGTGCCGCATCAATGGTCCCCATTACAACCGCCCTGCGCTATGTCACGGTCCTGTCGGAACGAGGGCTTATCGAGCGTTCCAAGAATCCCAAAGACGGGCGATCCTATTTGCTCCGCCTCTCTCCTGCAGGGCTGCAGGCCATTGAAGACTTGTTGACGGACGTGGACGAAGGCCTTGAAACCGGGGCAAATCACGCTGCCGCCTGACATTGCCAAACATCCAAAATTTATCGTGACTGCAGCGTTAAGGTAAATAATTCGCCATTGGTGCCGTATTAGGTGACAGACTGATCAGGTCAGGTACCGAGGGCAAATAGACCAGTGACGAAAACGTCGCACATGGCTGGCACAACAAGCGAGGAAGAGGCTGAGCGCAGGCTGGCTGCGCGTAAGGCCATGCTCTTGCTGGTAACAATCAGATACGACGATCTGGAACCGTCGGTAAACTCGCGCGTACTCGACATTTCCCGCGGCGGGCTGCGGACCACTTTGCCTGTGGTTCTGAAGCGCGGACACCCATTAAGGCTTATCTTGAAGGGCATCGGCGAAGTCCGCGCAAAGGTGGCATGGTGCAGAAAGGGTGAAGTCGGGATCAAGTTCGACAAGCCAATCAGTCTCGAAACTGTGGTCCAGGCCCTGACAGGCGCGCCGGCAGCTTCCCACATACAATTTTCCAAGACTGCGGTCCCGCGTCCCGGGTTCAACATGCGATAATCAAGGACATTGCCATGACAAGATATGATTTCATCGTCCTGGGCAGTGGCCCTGCAGGTCGGCGGGCTGCAATTCAGGCGGCCAAGCTTGGTCGTTCCGTGCTGGTTGTCGACAATCGCGCGCAGATAGGGGGCGTTTCCGTTCATACAGGAACCGTGCCATCGAAAACACTCCGCGAAACAGCACTCAATCTGTCAGGTTGGCGTGAGCGCGGCTTTTACGGGCAGGCCTATCGCGTCAAGCGCGACATTGGTGCAGCTGACCTCAGCGCCCGCATCGCCACAACTTTGAAGCACGAAGTCGATGTGCTCGAGCTGCAGTTTGCCCGCAATGGCGTACGCGTAGCCAAAGGCCTGGGTCGTTTCAGGGACCCACATCACATTACCGTGACCCATACCGAAAACGGTTCGACACGCGAAGAAACCGTGTACGGCGAACATATCCTGATTGCCGTTGGAACAAGCCCTTACCGTCCGGCCTCAGTCAAGTTTGACGACGTCCATATTCTCGACAGCGATGCCTTTATCGAAACGCCGCGACTGCCGCGCAGTCTGGCCGTAGTCGGGGCGGGCGTGATTGGCATCGAATATGCAACCATCATGAGCGCGCTCGACATCCCGGTTACAATCATCGAACCCCGTGACACAATTTTGGATTTCATCGATAGCGAGATTACTGACTATCTTCTCCATCAGCTTCGCGATCGTGGCATTTCTGTGCGCCTCGGTGTGTCGGTGGAAAACGTGACGCTCGAAAAAGGAATTGTTCGCACCACAACGAGCGACGGACGAACTATTTCATCAGACATGCTGCTTTATGCCGCAGGTCGGATCGGAGCGACCGCAGGCCTCGGCCTCGAGAATTGCGGTCTGGAAGCGGATTCCCGGGGGAAACTGGCAGTAGACGTGAAGTCCATGCAGACGGTGGTTCCGCACATTTACGCCGCTGGAGACGTAATTGGATTCCCCAGTCTTGCTTCGACTTCAATGGAGCAGGGCCGCATCGCGGCTTGCCACGCGTTCGGCGCTCCCCTCCCCAAGGGCGCAGAAATGTTTCCGTTCGGCATCTACGCCGTTCCTGAGATTTCATCTGTCGGCATGACTGAAGCAGCAGCCCGCGCCGCCGGACTGCAATTCGAAGTCGGTGTCGCAAGGCTGCGCGAAACGTCCCGGGGCCATATCATGGGTGTGGGCGGCGGATTGCTGAAAATGATATTCAACCTGACAGATCGACGACTGCTGGGTGTCCACATCATTGGAGAAGGCGCAACGGAGCTGATTCATATCGGTCAGGCAGTCGCGAACCTCGGCGGGACGCTTGACTATTTCATCGAGCATACGTTCAACTATCCGACCCTCGCGGAAGCCTACAAGATCGCGGCACTTGATGCCTGGAACCGCATGCCTGCGAAAGTCGCGGAAGGGACATCGGTATCGCGCCTGCGCAAGGCCGCCTGAGGCCCGCTTGGGTTTTTGGGTCTACGGGGCTATCGAACGGACGAAGCAAAGTCTGGATACATTTAATGTCAGCCTCTCGTCACGGCGGATTCCACCATATTGACTTGAATGTGAGTGACCTGAAGGCTGCACGTCGCGTCTATGGCATCTTGCTTGAATTTCTAGGCTACCAAATGGTCAAGGATGACGACCAAGGCTGCGAATGGGACTTTGCTGGCGTCGACGGACGGGCGTCCTTTGGGCTGAGGTTGGCTGATCCGCAATGGATCAACCACGTACACAGGCGTTATGCCCCTGGCCTTCACCACTTGGCTTGGCGCGCAGAAAGCCGGGAGCAAGTCGATGCATTCCACCGGATTTTGATTTCAAGAGGGGTTCCCGTCCTCGATGCTCCAGCTGAATATCCGGAATATTCTCAGAGCTATTATGCAGTATTTTTTGAGGATCCTGACGGGATAAAGCTGGAACTTCTCCACGAAGGTTGAGGCTTTGCTCGACGGCGCCCCGTCCCATGGTCAAACAATTGCACACAGCCCTTCCTGCGCTCTTTTGACACCGCCGCACCCGGCGGGAATAAGAGCGCCATGACAAACACGAAACAGACGGCAAGAATCTGCCTCCGCATTTTGTTGGGCATCGTTTACCTGATTGCAGGCGTTGCCCACATCCGTGCTCCGGGCGGATTCTTGAAGATCACGCCTGACTGGGTGCCCTTTCCAAGCAAAGTGATCTTCCTGACAGGCCTCGCAGAAATTGCAGGATCCCTGGCCCTGGTCTTTGTGCCAAGGTTGAGGGTCGCGGCGGGCATAGGGCTAGCAGCTTACGCCGTTTGTGTCTTCCCAGCCAATATCAACCATGCGATCAATGATATTGCAATTGGCGGGAAGCATCTGAGTTGGTGGTATCATGGGCCAAGACTGGCGTTCCAGCCTGTCTTTGTGTGGTGGGCTCTTTGGGCAAGTGGAACTATAGAATGGCCATTCACAACCCGGAAAACTGCATAAAGAGTAATGAAGTTGCTGCCACGATGGAGAAGACACTCTTTGCTATTGCCGCTGCAGATCAGGATATCGTTCCCCTGCTGTTCAAACGTTTTCTTGAGACATATCCGGACCAGCGCTCAACGTTCACGAACCTTGAAGCCGCTCAAGGGCGGATGACAAACGAAACAATCGAGGCCCTGATTGGGCTTGCCACAAACGCATACTGGGTTCCGGTAACAATCACGAATTTTGTCGATCTTCACCGTAACTATGGGAACATTCCGCTCGAACTCTACATAGCCTTTGTGGATATGCTTGTTGTCACGCTGGCTGAAGCAGCCGGGTCAGCCTGGACACTCGAGCAAGAACTGGCTTGGCAGTCGCAGGCAAAGCGGTTGAACACGATGATTGCGCAGGCCTATGAAGGCAAGACCCCGGCAATGAGCGATTGAAAGACCCGCCACATGTCCAGCAACCTCGCGGATACGATGCCATTCTCGAAATTGATGGGTATCCATATCGTTCAAGCAGAAAAATCGCGGATTGAAGGTGAACTGACCGTCCGGTCCGATCTCTGTACGGCGGGCAGCATCATGCATGGAGGAGCCATCATGGCATTTGCCGATGCGCTTGGGGCCATAGGCGCCTTCCTGAACCTTCCTGAAGGTGCAAAGGGAACAACGACGATCGAAAGCAAGACCAACTTCCTGGGGGCGGCGCCACAAGGTGAAACGGTCACAGCCATTGCAACGCCCGTTTCGATTGGCCGCCGCCTGTCCGTTTGGCAAACGCATATCACAAGGAGCGACGGCAAAGCAGTTGCATTGGTCACGCAGACGCAGATGGTGCTTTAGAATTTTGCGCTGCTGTATGGCGTTGGAAGCTGCTATGCTCCTGCACGCGGGCTGAAATCCCGATCGCCCGCAGGAGAAATGCCATGCGAATGGAAGGCGAAGAAGTCCACGTTACCGAAGAAGAGGCCAGCGGCGGAAGCCAACCGCACATTGTTCGCTATGTGCTTGCGGCCTCGCTCTTGCTGGCTGTTCTAGCCCTATCGGCCATTTGGATCACTGGGGCCGCTTTTAGTTAGCCGACATTAGCGACGCGCGTAGGTTGAACGCCGGAGAAACGGAGCCTCAATTTGCGCCAAGGCGACTGGTGCGTAACTGGTTATTGAGTCCGGCTGCATTCCCGTTGCTTTAGCCAGCACTTGATAGGCAGCATTGCAAAACTGTGCCTGTGCCGCCGGCATTGCGAAGAAATTGTATAGTCGGGTGGCGTGCGTATCATAAGCACTTGACCATTTGGCGCCATAGCGCGCTCGGAACGGGGCGATTTCGGCCGCATTTGCAGCAGCGAGAGCTGCCTTGTGGCGTGCAAGCATCCGGTTGTAACTTGATGCGATGCCAACCATCTTGCCGGTCCTGCAGCTGAGCGCGGCGACATTCAAGCCGGATCGGAGGTGCCAAAGCGCTTCCTGTTCGGAAAGATTGACATTGATCGACGCCGACGGTCGGCTTGGAACAATTGCGGGTGGCGGAGATACATTTGGCGCGGGCCGGATTGAGGCTGATTGCCTTACGCCCCCTGCACAACCCGCGACAAGGAGCACTCCCGTCAAAGCTGATATCGCTCGACCCGAAATCTTTTGCCTGATTCTCATCTCACTGGTCCCACCCCAATGGCTCGATGACTGAGGCTATCTGGCCTCATGTTAGGAAAGTGTAAACACTGCGACAGGATGAGACGAAAAACAAAAAGGGCCCCGTGCACCGCACGAGGCCCTTTTCACTTTACTTGTAGACGCAGGATTAGCCGAGCAGTTCCTGCTCGAGCTTCTTGGCCATTTCCTCAATATTCTCAGGCGGCCAGCCAGGAATGTCCATGCCGAGCCGCAGACCCATGCTGGAGAGCACTTCCTTGATTTCGTTCAACGACTTGCGGCCAAAGTTCGGTGTGCGAAGCATTTCCGCTTCGGTCTTCTGAACCAGATCGCCAATGTAGATAATGTTGTCGTTCTTGAGGCAATTCGCCGAACGGACACTCAGCTCCAACTCGTCCACCTTCTTGAGGAGGTAGCGATTGATGCTGTTGCTGTCGCTTGAGGACTCCGAAGGCGCAGGTGCGGCAAGACCGATGAGCTGCGAGGACTGAGCCAATGCTTCGTCGAAATGGACGAATAGCTGAAGCTGGTCCTGCAGGATGCGCGCGGCATAGGCGAGCGCATCGTCGGGCGTCACAGTGCCATCCGTCTCGATCGTGAGCGTGAGCTTATCATAATCAAGCTCCTGCCCGACGCGCGTGTTTTCAACCTTGTAGGCAACCTGGCGAACAGGCGAATACAAGGCATCGACCGGAATAAGGCCAATCGGAGCATCCGCCGGACGGTTGGCAGCAGCAGGGACGTAGCCCTTGCCGGTGTCCACCGTCAGTTCCATGTTGAGTGATGCGCCCTGATCAAGGTGACAAATCACATGATCGGGATTCATGATCTCGATATCGCCAGAAACAGCAATCATGCCTGCCGTCACTTCAGCGGGGCCGGTTGCCGAGAGTTGCAGACGCTTTGCGCCTTCGCCCTGCATGCGGATTGCAATCTGCTTGATGTTAAGCACCATGTCGGTCACGTCTTCACGCACGCCGGCAAGCGACGAGAATTCGTGAAGGACATTTTCGATTTTCACCGAAGTGACCGCCGCGCCTTGAAGCGACGACAAAAGCACGCGACGCAGAGCGTTTCCAAGCGTCAGGCCGAAGCCGCGCTCGAGAGGTTCGGCGATAAAGCTCGCCTTGCGTCCTGCATCACCGCCCGTCTTCTTTTCGAGCGTGTCGGGTTTCTTGAGTTCCTGCCAGTTCCGGGTGTTGACTGCCACGATAGTCCCCTTGGGGTTGGGTGCCAGGCGCGTCCGCCTTGCCACCGATTGAAACAATTTGGCGGGATGAACGCATCCCGCCCGATAACATTAAACGCGGCGCCGTTTCGACGGACGCACGCCATTGTGCGGGATCGAAGTCACGTCGCGGATCGAAGTGATCTGAAAGCCGACTGCCTGAAGCGCACGGAGTGCACTTTCGCGGCCCGAACCCGGACCCTTGACCTCGACTTCAAGCGTACGAACGCCATGTTCGGCAGCCTTCTTGCCGGCATCTTCTGCCGCAACCTGCGCTGCATAAGGCGTCGACTTGCGACTGCCCTTGAAGCCCATCATGCCCGCCGAAGACCATGCAATCGCATTGCCTTGCGCGTCTGTGATCGTGATCATCGTGTTATTGAAGCTGGCGTTGACATGAGCAACGCCGGCCGTGATGTTTTTACGCTCGCGGCGCCTGATGCGCTGTGGTTCGCGTGCCATTTTTGAATTCCCAACCTAAATCTGAAAGCTGAAACGTGCGGGCTGAAGGTTACTTCTTCTTGCCTGCGATCGGCTTGGCCTTGCCCTTGCGGGTCCGTGCATTGGTATGCGTACGCTGGCCACGAACCGGAAGGCCCTTCCTGTGACGCAGGCCGCGATAACAGGCCAAATCCATCAGGCGCTTGATGTTCATCGCAGTCTGGCGACGAAGATCACCTTCAACAGTATAATCCGCATCAATCGCTTCGCGCAGGTGAAGGACTTCCTGATCGGAAAGGTCCTGCACGCGCCGTTCAGACGTGATGCCCAGCTTGGTTGTCAGTTCCTTGGCCTTGGCGGGTCCAATGCCATGAATATATGTCAGCGCAATTTCAACGCGCTTGTTTGTGGGGATGTTCACCCCGGCGATACGTGCCATCTAAATTGATCTCCTGCTCCACGGGGCGGCTGGCGAACCGGCCCATCTCGACGCTTTGAACCTCCGAAAAACAACATACACGACGAGCGCGAGAAAGCGCCGCCGTGGAAACGGTGTTTTGGAAGTGATTGCGAGGTAGACATGAGTCGGCGCACTGTCAAGCGTTGAGCGCAAGACAAATGCGTGTAACACCTTTCACGCGTTGCACGAACTCGCTAGTAGAAACTGACATGTAAACGCTCGGAGTTAACAATGCGCGCCATTCCTCTCATCATTGCCCTTTTGGCTGCTGCTCCGGCAACTGCGGCCCTTGCTCCCGGAGCAAAGGCGCCAAACTTTACCACGCAAGGCGCACTCGCGGGGAAGCCCTTTAACGTCACGCTCGCCAATCTACTGAAGAAGGGCCCTGTCGTCCTGTATTTCTTTCCCGCAGCCTTCACGCCAGGCTGCACAGCCGAGGCCCATGAGTTTGCGGAGAAGACGGCATTGTTCAAACAGGCAGGCGCAACAGTCCTCGGGATTGCCGCAGACAAGATCGAAGACCTTCAGCGCTTTTCAGTGGAGGAATGCCGCAACAAGTTCGCAGTGGCAGTTGGCACGCCCGCAATCATAAAGGGATACGACGTGGTGTTGCCGCAGCTCAACACAAGATCAAGCCGCACATCATATGTCATCGCGCCGAATGGCCAGATTATCTATGCCTATTCGGACATGGACTATCGCAATCACGTCGCGAACACGTTGAAGGCCGTCCAAAGCTGGAAGGAAAGCCGGAAACGCTGACTTAGCGCGTTTTCACATAGGTTCCCGGCGCGTCTTCGATCGCCCTTAGATTTCCACCGCCGGGAATCCGTGGCCCTTCCGCAGGCACCCTGTCTGCATCAAAACGTTCCAGCCATTCGTGCCAGTAAGGCCACCAACTGCCCTTCGTCTCGGTCGCGCCAGCAACGAACTCCTCAAGCGAGGATACCGGGTTCGCGTTCGTCCAGTATTGATACTTCATCTGCGCCGGCGGATTGACGACTCCTGCGATATGGCCACTTCCCGCCAGCAGGAATTCCATTGGCCCTCTGAAGTGATCCCGGATTTTCCAAACACTCTCGACCGGGGCAATGTGATCCTCGCGACCTGCCTGAATGAAACTGGGCGTTTCGACCTTGGTAAGGTCGATTGGCACCCCAAGTGCGCTGAGAGCGCCTGGCTGCACGAGCTTGTTGTCGCGATAGAGATCGCAAAGATAGGCCCGGTGCCATTTTGCCGGCAAGTTCGTCACATCCCCATTCCAGTGAAGGAGATCGAACGCCGGATAATCTTGGCCGAGCAGGTAGTTATTGACCACCGTGCTCCAGATCAGATCCTTGCCGCGCAACAGGTTGAAGCTGAGCGCGAGGTAACGGCCATCGAGATAACCATTGGTTTCCAAGCTTTCGATGAGTTTGAGCTGCGCGTCATCAATGAAATTCAGCAAATCTCCTGCGCGAGAAAAATCGACCTGGGCGGTGAAGAACGTTGCTGACTTTACCTTGTTCGCTTCTCCACGCGCTGCGAGGATGGCCAAAGTTGCAGCAAGCGTGGTTCCGGCAACACAATATCCGATAGTGTGAACTTGATCGACATCAAGCAATCCGCGGATAGTATCGATCGCATCAATCTGTGCGGCGATATAATCGTCCCACACCACTTCGGACATGCTTGCATCCGCAGACTTCCATGAGGCTACAAACACAGTGATGCCCTGATCCACGCACCATTTGATAAAGCTCTTTTCCGCGGTCAGGTCGAGAATGTAAAACCGGTTGATCCACGGAGGGAAAATCACCAGCGGCGTCTTCAACACAGTCTCCGTTTGCGGAGCATATTGGATTAATTGATAGAGTGGTGTCTGATGAATAACCTTGCCTGGCGTGACGGCGATGTTTTCACCCAGCCGGAATGCTTGCGGGTCGGTGTGCGTCAATTGGCCGCGCTTCAAGTCCTCGACGAGATGCTGAAGGCCTGACATCAGGCTTTGCCCTTTGGTTTCGACCGCGCGGTTAAGAGCAACAGGGTTGGTCAAAGGGGAGTTTGCGGGGCTCATCGCCTCGACAATTGTCCGAACAGCAAAGGCTATCCGCGCGCGCTGTTCCGGCGGCACATTATCGAGGTTTTCGACTGCGCCCAGCATATAGTCGGACATCACCGAATAGCCTTGCCGCATCAAGTCAAAGACGGGATGTTCCCACTCGCTGCCTGCAAATCTCTTGTCGCGAGGATGGACCTTGTCGCGACCTGCGGCTGCAAGCGGGGCGAGAAGAGGCGCCCATGAATCGATACCCTGCCTCCAGAAATTGACTATTTGGGTCCCTGCTTCAGCCATCCCCTGAATGGCAGCTTCGGTTTCGGGCGGCGATTGGGGCGAATCGGTCATCCTGATTGGGCTACACCCTTTTTGGCGGCATCGAAAGCACCGCTACGCCCTAGCGTCATGGCGCATAACGGGCCCGAAAGTTGACAAATTCGTTGCAATTCGAGACTGTTTCACCCTGTGTGATAAGGTTGAAGAAGAGGAATTGGAAATGGAAAGTCTTGACGTCCTGATCGTCGGCGCAGGCATTTCCGGCATTGGCGGCGCGGTACACCTGTCTAAGAACTGCCCTGATCGCAGTTATGCGATTCTGGAAGGTCGGGATTCAATTGGTGGGACTTGGGACCTTTTCCGCTACCCGGGGATCCGGTCGGATTCCGACATGCACACACTCGGCTTTTCCTTCAAGCCATGGACGCACGAGAAGTCGATTGCAGATGCGCCAGCGATCCTTGACTATCTGCGTGAAACTGCCCGGGAATACGGCATCGAGAAGCTGATCCGTTATAATCACCGCGTCACGCGCATCGAATGGGACAGCGCGGTTGCGCGCTGGACTGTGACCGTCCGAAAGGATGGCAAGGATACGGTGCAGATGCAGTGCCGCTTCCTTTACATGTGCACCGGCTACTATAGCTACACCGACCCCTATCAGCCCGAATTTTCCGGGCGGGACACGTTCAAGGGGCCGGTTTTCCATCCGCAGTTCTGGCCCGAAGATCTGGACTACAAGGGCAAACGCACTGTCGTTATCGGGAGCGGTGCGACGGCCGTGACAATCATTCCAGCAATGGTGAAGGAAGGCGCCGGCCATGTGACGATGTTGCAGCGCTCCCCAACCTGGTTCGTTTCCCGACCTGCGAAAGACAGGATAGCAAATACGCTGCGCAAGTTCCTGCCAAATCGTGTCGCCTACGGGCTTACACGCTTCAAGAACATCAACATGCAGCAGTATTTCTTCAATCTGACCCAGAGAAAGCCTGAAAAAGTCAGCAAGAAGCTGCTCGAGTTGACGACGGAAAGACTGCCAGCCGGCTATGATGTCGCGACACATTTCACGCCGCGCTACAGGCCTTGGGAACAAAGGCTTTGCCTGGTACCGGACGCAGATCTTTTTGAAGCGATCAAGAGCGGAAAGGCCGAAGTGGTCACCGATCATATCGAGCGTTTTGACGAGACAGGCATTGTCCTCAAATCGGGTAGGCATCTCGACGCTGACATCATCGTTACGGCAACGGGCCTGAAGATGGAAATCATGAGCGGAGTCGAAATAGTTGTTGACGGGGAGAACCGACACGTCAGCCAATCGTTCAGCTATAAAGGTTGCATGTACTCCGACATTCCAAACCTTGCATCGTCATTTGGATACTCCAATGCAAGCTGGACGTTGAAGGCGGACCTGATCAGCGAATATGTCTGCCGGCTGCTGAATCACATGCGCGAAACCGGAACCGACATCTGTGTGGCTGAACCACATGGAGTCAAGGAAACCGGCGAAGGCATGATGAACCTGTCATCCGGTTATGTGCAACGTGCAAAGGACCGTGTGCCCAAGCAAGGCGATATCGATCCGTGGATTGTCTACCACAACTATTCACTGGACAAGAAGTTGATGCGCTATGGCAAGCTTGAGGACGGCGCGATGCATTTCTACAAAGCGAAGGGTGTTGCCCAGAGCGTCGCGGCCGAACCTATGGCCATCGCTGCGGAATAAGACCTAGTATCGGTAATGGCGACGTCCGAAATTCGTCCGCTCAAATGAAAAGGCCGCGATGCCATTGTCGCCCAAAGGCACGATGGCAGCGCCAAACACCGAAGTGTAGCCGCCCGTCCCAACGCCAAAACCGATTTCGCCATGAATTTGGCCATCTGGAACGTGAAGGTCATCGATTGCCACACGATCAATAGCGCGCCTCGAGGCAGCTTCCTGTATAGCCTCAGCGTCTTTCGCAGTCAGTCTGTGCACGATGCCAGCAGGCGGGCTAGCCAAGGGCTCCGCCGTCGAAACCGTATTGGCCGATGTGACGAGGGAGGCGGCAGTGATGATGATCAGGGAAAGCGACATCGGGCGAGCATGGTGGCATGGTCCTGTCGCTAACATGAACAACAATTCGCCTGTTTTCAGAACGTCTCCTGCTCGGGTCTTGAATTCGCTTTCGAACACACGGAAACAGCCTCAAGTGGCCCGAAAAGGCTATGCTGTCTTGCTCCAAAAATACTATCAGTTTGTCGAATGGAAACCCCGGCCTTTAAGACTAACCTTCCTTCGGTGGGAGCTAATCTAGAGCGAGCCGAAACCGGCCGCCAGTAAGCTCTGCATAGGGAGGAAATGGCCATGCACAGGAAACTGCTCGGATATTGTTCACTTGTCGCCCTGACCGTTGGCTTGGCATCGCCTGCCGCGGCGCAACAAGCTGCTGACAACGAAGCACGGGACACGATCATTGTTACGGCGACACGCCAAAACGTTGACAAGCAGAAGCTCGGTGTCTCGCTTACGGCAATAACGCAGGAACAGCTGGAAATCCTTGCTCCACGCACGCTTCAGGACATTCAAGGCACTGCACCAAACGTTTTCATCGGTATCGGCACGGCCGCACCGGGCCAAAGCGCCATTTTCATCCGCGGCCAAGGCTATGCCGATGTCGAAAAGACCCAGAGCCCGCCGGTGGGTGTCATTCAGGACGGCGTGTTCTTTGGCAACAATACAGGCCAGCTCCTCGATATGTTCAACGTATGTTCGGTGGAGGTTGATCGAGGTCCACAGGGCATCTTCTATGGCAAGAATACGACCGCAGGCCTGATCAATGTCACCCGTTGCGCCCCGACGCGTGAGCTGGGCGCTTCGCTCGAAGCAGGCTATGGATCGTTCAATGAAGCCTATGTACGCGGTGTTATCAATGCCCCGCTCGGCGACAAGGGCGGCATTGCCGGATCGGCGCAATATCACCGGACGGATGGCTATTATAAGAACGTTTACACCAAGACCAATGCCGCTGGCAGCGACTATTTTGCAGCCAATCTCAAGATCAATTACGATCTTGCTGACTGGCTCAATGCCGATTTCAGTTACGACCATATCCACGAAACCGGCGGCGGCACACCGGTTCAGTTTGGCAACGTGCTCACTGCAAACATCCTCAGCGGCGGCAATCCCGGCGCGATCTGGCCAAAATACAATCCGGTAACCGGTAGCCCCGACGGATTAGGACCACGGGAAGTGGAGAACCGCCTCGGTGGCGACCGGGACCGTCTTAATACCAACATCGGCAGCCTTATTCTCAAGGCCAAGACGCCACTGGGAGAATTGGTTTCGCAAACTGCTTATATGGATGAGGCCGATACCGTCTGGCAGGATTTTGACGGCACCTGTGTGACCGGACCGGGCTGCACAAGCGTTACCAACCCGCTCCTTGCAGCCACCGGCGGGTATCTGCAGACGCTGCGCGATCAAACTTACAAGCAGTTTACGGAGGAGGTACGCCTGCAGGGCAAAGCGTTTGAGCAATTCGACTATCTGATTGGCGCCTACTACTACAACCACAAGATCACGCTTCACCAGAACACCAATGCTGCGATCGACCAATTCTCCGGTGAAAAGGCTCACAGCTGGTCATTCTTTGGCAACCTCGACTGGAATCCGACTGACACGATCAAGATTTCGGGCGGTCTACGCAATATTTCCGAGACCAAGAATTTCAACACCACCTACATTCTGCTTGGCACAATCCCGCTTATCCCGAAGATCACCGACCGGCAGAGCTGGCACAAGCTGATTACCAGATTCAACATCCAGTGGCAGGCGACGCCCACGACACTCCTATATGCTACAAGGTCAGAAGGCTTCCGGTCGGGCGGCTTTTCGATACGAGGCACATTGTCGGAGCAAGCGGCAAGCCAGACAAACTGCGGGGTCGTTGGCGGCTGCCCTGGGAACAATTTTCTGTCTTACCAACCTGAAACCAACACGACCTATGAAGTTGGTATCAAAAACCGCTTCTTCGACAATGCAGTGACCTTCAACGCCTCTGCATTCATCAATGATATCAGTAACTTCCAGCAGTCACAGGTTGTCGTGACGCCGAATTATGGGCCGGGCACAAACACATATGTGGTCAATTATCCCAAGGTACGCATCAAGGGACTTGAGTTCGAGCTTGATCTTAACCTCGGGAGGATGACGGAAAGCCTTAAAGGCCTGTCACTCTCTGCAAGTCTGGGTATCCAGGACGCAAATGTTCGGGACGGCAAGATCAACGGCCAACAGGCTGCCATTGGTGCAGGCGCGCAGGCCGGTCCTCCGGGCAGCTTTGCCAATTTCACCGGAATCGGCCTGCAACGCGTGCCGAGCAACAATTATACGATCCGGGGTACCTATGCCCGTGATATCGGCACTGATACCAAACTTACCGTCACTGCAGGCTATTCGTGGATCGACAGCTTTTCGCTCGGCACCTTTGGGCTCGCCGAGGATATCCAGCCATCCTATGGCCTGCTGGACGCATCTGCGACGCTCAACTGGAAGAATTATTTCCTTCGTGTCAGCGGCAAGAACCTGACCGACAAGAACTACCGGACCCAGTCGTTGCCAACGGTATTCTTTCAGGGCTGGGCACCGCCTGCGACATATCTGGTGACTGTCGGCGTCAAATTGTAAGCGGGGGCGCCGCAGCAGGGCTGCGGCGCCTGTCGGGCTTGCGTGGAATGCGCCAAGGAATCGGCGCGCAATCCCTGTCGACAAGGGCGTGAGCCGCCCTTTTGGATAATTGCCGCAACCTAGAGAGCGACCTTTTGCTGGCAGTCTTTGCAAATCTGACGCATGGAAGCATCTCTAATCCCTTGAACCGGAAAGTTGAGATGTCCGAAGAATTCTATCGCATCAAGCGCCTGCCCCCTTATGTCATCGCCGAAGTGAACGCGATGCGGGCGGCCGCGCGTCAGGCGGGAGAGGACATAATCGACCTTGGCATGGGCAATCCCGACCTGCCTCCTCCGCCCCATGTCATTGAAAAGCTGTGCGAAGTGGCGATGAAGCCGGATGCCCATGGCTATTCCGCATCGAAGGGTATTCCAGGGCTGCGCAAAGCGCAGGCTGGATACTATGGCCGTCGTTTCGGTGTCGATCTGGATCCCGAAAGCGAAGTGGTCGTAACGCTCGGGTCGAAGGAGGGCCTCGCCAATCTTGCGCAGGCGATCACGGCGCCAGGTGATGTCGTGCTTGCCCCGAACCCGTCCTATCCGATCCACACCTTTGGCTTCATCATTGCAGGCGCGACAATCCGAAGCGTACCTACTACCCCTGACGAGCGCTATTTCGAAGCGCTTGAACGGGCAATGAAATTCACCGTCCCCAAGCCTTCCGTCCTGGTCATGGGCTATCCGTCGAACCCGACTGCTGAAGTCGTTGACCTTGCCTTTTATGAACGCGTCGTCGCGTTTGCGAAAGAACATGGCCTGTGGGTCCTGTCTGATCTGGCTTATTCCGAACTCTACTATGATGGATGCCCCACGCCCTCGATCCTGCAAGTCAAAGGCGCGAAGGACGTCGCAGTCGAATTCACGTCCATGTCCAAAACCTATTCAATGGCTGGCTGGCGGATCGGTTTTGCGGTCGGGAACAAGACGCTGATTGCAGCACTCTCGCGCGTAAAATCCTATCTTGATTATGGCGCGTTCACCCCCATTCAGGCAGCCGCGGTTGCTGCGATCAATGGACCGCAAGACATTGTCGCCGCCAACCGCGAACTCTACAAGAAGCGCCGCGATGTTCTGGTTGAAAGCTTTGGCCGCGCCGGTTGGGAAATCCCCTCGCCGCGCGCGTCGATGTTCGCATGGGCACCGCTCCCCCCTGCCCTTGCCCATCTGGGGAGCCTCGAATTTTCAAAACAGCTTTTAACTCATGCTGGCGTCGCTGTTGCAGCAGGCGTCGGTTATGGCGAGGAAGGCGAAGGCTTTGTCCGCATCGCGATGGTGGAGAACGAACAACGGCTGCGTCAGGCCGCCCGCAATGTTCGCAAATATCTCCAATCGATGGGTGTGAATACACCTTCGGTAAAGGCCGGATAGGGCTTCCTGCCGTGCTTAGACTGACACGTTGTTCGCAGGTCACCGGCCCCGCGACCGCGCCCGGAGCGCCGACGCGACGGGAACTCCGCCCTACCCATGCAAGCAACGGCCCAGCGCGCGATCGGTCCGTCCATTAATGGCAAGATCGGATTTCTCCTTCACGTATCAGTTCCGAGTCCGCTGGTCAGAAGTCGATCCGCAGGCAGTCGTGTTCAATGCGCGCTACCTCGACTATGCAGATATTGCGATTACGGAATACTATCGTGCCGTCGGCTTTCGTGCGCAGCACCCAGAAGAACCGCTCGAATTTCATGTCAAGCGGGCTACTGTGACATGGTACAAGCCCATTCAGGCGGACGAGATGATTGACGTCATGGCCCGTACCGCCCGTACCGGCACAACTAGCATGACACAGATCGTCGAAATTCATGGCGCTTCTGCCAACGACAATGACGATCTCCGCGCAGAAATTGAACTGGTCAATGTCCATGTCGATCTGGCTACGCACCGACCAATTCCCCTTCCTGACTGGCTTGCAGAGGCCTTCGCGGTGTTCGACAATCGTCACGGCCATTGACGTCAATTGCGGTTTTGCGTTGTTCCCCGCGCCCGTGCTAAGGGCCGGTCCATGTCGGAAATCACGTCTGATCCAGCTGCCCTTGTCGCAGAGATGGGACGCCGCGCACGAAAGGCGGCGGCGCAAATTTCGCGCTTGCCCTCCAGTCACAAATGCAGGGCGTTAACGGCAGCCGCCGTTTCAGTGCGGTCTTCGGCAAACACAATTCTGGAAGCGAATGCCAAAGACCTGGACGATGGTCGCGCCAACGGACTCAGCCCTGCCATGCTTGATCGCCTGGCCCTCAATCCGGAGCGTCTTGAAGCGATGGCGGCAGGCATAGAAGCTGTTGCGCAACTTCGCGATCCGATTGGCATGGTCATTGATGAGGCCATCCGCCCCAACGGCCTAAAATTGTCTCGCGTCCGTGTGCCGCTGGGCGTCGTCGGTATCATCTATGAAAGCCGACCGAACGTTACGGCCGATGCAGCTGCTCTTTGCCTGAAATCTGGCAACGCTGTCATCCTGCGCGGCGGATCGGAAGCAAGCCGGTCGAATCAGGCAATCCATGCAGCAATGTGCGCCGGCTTGGCCGAAGCCGATGTTCCCGTCGACGCGATCCAGCTAGTCCCAACGACCGATCGCGCAGCTGTCGGCGCCATGTTGGCCGCGCATGGCTTGATTGACATCATTGTGCCGCGAGGAGGCAAGGCGCTGGTTGCGCGCGTCCAGCAAGATGCGCGGGTGCCTGTGCTCGCTCATCTCGACGGCATTTGTCACACATATATTGATGGTGATGCAGATGCAGCCAAGGCACGGCAGATCGCGGTCAATGCCAAAATGCGACGCACCGGGGTTTGTGGCGCGACGGAAACGCTTCTGATCGACCGGAAATATGCTGAGCCGCAGCCGATTCTGAAGGCCTTGATTGAGGCAGGATGTGCGCTTCGGGGCGATGCCTTTACGCTAGCGCTGGAACCACGTGCTGAAGCAGCAACCGACGCGGATTGGCAAACCGAGTATCTTGATGCAATTTGTTCTGTGTGTTTCGTGGATGGCGTCGAAGGAGCAATTGAACACATCGCAAAATATGGCTCTGGCCATACAGACTCAATCGTTACGGAAAATCAGGCAACGGCAGAAACCTTCCTCAACGCGGTCGATAGTGCGATTGTCATGCACAATGCCTCCACGCAATTCGCCGACGGTGCCGAATTTGGCTTGGGCGCGGAGATTGGCATTGCCACCGGGCGCCTGCACGCACGCGGTCCTGTCGCGCTGGAGGGCCTGACGACCTATAAATGGATGGTGCGCGGAACAGGCCAGACACGCCCTTGATTCGGACGGCGTTACTTGGCGGCTCATTCAACCCAGCCCATAGCGGCCACAAGCGGATCAGCCTGTTCGCCGCAAAAGCTCTTCGCGCAGAAGAAGTATGGTGGCTGGTTTCGCCCGGAAACCCCTTGAAAGAAGGCGCAAAGGACATGGCTCCGCTTCGGGCGAGGCTTAAATCTGCCAAAGCGATGGCACAGCGCAGCATCATCCACCCAACCGCGATAGAGCAGTTACTTGGTACCCGCTACACTGTAGACACGTTGGCTGAACTCATAAGGCGCTATCCGAATCGGCGTTTCATCTGGCTGATGGGAGCTGACAATCTCGCCCAATTCCCACAATGGCGCGACTGGCGGAAGATCGCGCACTTGATGCCGATTGCGGTTATCGCGCGTCCGGGCTATGATGATCCCACTCAGGCGGCTCGCGCCATGGGCTGGCTGCGGAAATTTGTCCGCCCCGCACGTCAGGCAAAATACTGGACAAAGTGGAGAATCCCGGCGCTCGTGCTATTGCGCTTGCCCCCTGACAAAAGCTCCGCCACGGCGGTCCGCCGGTCCAAGCCCGAGTGGTACCGTTCCTTAACCGCCAACCCTGTGCGCGATCCTGTGACGCGCCTCATGATCGATTGAGACCGAACTTGCCTGCTGCCTCTGCCGCAAAGCGTAACACTGACGCCCAGCCTTCCGATGCCTTACATGCCCTCATTCTGAAGTCGCTCGACGACGATCAGGCTGTTGAAACCGTGTCGATCCCGCTTGCCGGCAAATCGACGATTGCAGATCACATGGTTATCGCCAGCGGGCGTTCGACCCGGCAAGTCGCCTCAATGGCACAGAAGATTGCCGAAAAGATCAAAAGCGAATTCCACCGCTCACCCCGGATTGAAGGATTGCCTGCCGCGGATTGGGTGCTCATTGATGCAGGCGACGTGATCGTCCATTTGTTCAGGCCCGAGGTCCGCAGCTTCTACAATCTTGAGCGTATGTGGGCTTTTGGCGACGCGCCGGTTGCGACCGAAACGGCTTGAAGCTCCATATTATTGCGCGCGGCAAGATGGGCCGCTGTCCAGAGGCGGAGATCATCGCGCGCTACCAGAAGCGCATCGGCTGGCCAATCGAGATTACCGAGCTGCCTGACGTCGGCGGGAAACCGCCACCGGTTGCTTCAGAAACCCGGATCGTCGCGCTCGATGAGACAGGTGAGCAGATGGGTTCAGCAGAGTTCGCCCAGTTGCTTTCCATTTGGCGTGACGAGTCCATTCGAGAAGTACGATTCCTCGTTGGTGCCGCAGACGGGCTAACTAATGACGAGAGGCAAAGCGCGCACAGACTCATCGCGTTTGGGCGCGCGACCTGGCCACACATGCTGGTTCGAGCAATGTTGGTAGAGCAACTCTATCGTGCGACAAGCATTATTGCCGGCCACCCCTACCACCGCGAAGGATAGGCTATCAGGCTGCCCGCAACTCGCTGATCGGACTTTCGATTGGGAAGTCCATCCCTGGAACGGCCATCGTCTTTTTCGCAAGTTCCACGAAGCGGTTCGCCAACAAGGAGGGCGCGGCAGCGCGTTCGGCCCGCTCGGCAAGCAGAGCAACGGGATCAATCTCCGTATCGAAGCGGATGCCGACACGATCCTTCTGCGTCCAGACAATGCGGCCAATGAGCTTGCCGACGTGCCGGATCATGATCGAGACCTGGCCGCGCAGCGCAATATGTGGCGGCACAATCGCCATCAGGCCACCTGCTGAGATATTGCAGACCCGCACGGAAACCGGAGACTCCTCTCCTTCAGGCACGATCTGAGCGCTCAAAACCACCGCGTAGCGGCGCTCTGCAGTTTCGAACTTCTCGGATTCTGCAAACTCTGGTGCACGGACCAATTGCATTGCCACGATCTTATCCTTCATCTGACCAGCCGCGAGATGCGGTTATTCATGCAATGGTTAGCGGCGCAGAAGGGATTTCCTTTAGGTGTTTGGCCCAAAAAATTTCTCTCCCGTTAACCAGTTGTTAGGTGCAGCAAACTCCTGCTTTCGAAACTTGTTTGCATCGCTTGAGATCATCTTGGGGGTTGTATAATCTGCCATTCAAATCGCAGGTGCCCGTTTTGAAACGTATTGTCTCCGTGATCGCTGCTGCCGGCCTTTTCGTTGGCCCGGTCCTTGCCCAATCCGTCCCGGAGCGTCCGTTGCCCAATTACCCGCATACGCGTGCAAGCGACCTGGTCGAGGAACATTTTGGCGAAAGGATCGCCGACCCATTCCGGTGGCTGGAAAACGACGTTCGTGTCGATCAGGAGGTCCGTGATTGGGTCAATCGCGAAAACGCACTTAGCAGTTCATATCTCTCGCGTCTTCCAGGCCGTGCGATACTCGCGGGCCGAATAAGGGATCTCACCAATTTTGAACGTTACGGCACACCGCGCAAGGCAGGAAAATTCTATTTCTACGTGCATAATGAAGGTTCGCAAAACCAGTCAGTACTCACGGTGCGTGAGGGACTTGAAGGACAGCCCCGCGCAGTCGTCGACCCAAATGGCTGGGCGAAAGATGGCGCCACAGCTCTTGCAGAATGGGCGCCTTCCAACGATGGCCAATGGGTTGCCTTTGCCGTGCAAGATGGCGGGACCGATTGGCGGACACTGAAAGTCGTCAACGTCGCGATCGGCGAGGTGGCGGAAGACGAGATCAAATGGGTCAAGTTTTCATCATTAGCTTGGAAGGCTGACGGCAGCGGATTCTTCTATTCGCGCTTTCCGGAGCCCGAGCCTGGCGGCACCTATCAATCAATCAATCTCAACCAGGCCGTCTTTTTTCACGCGCTGGGAACGCCACAGGCTGCAGATACAAAAATCTTCGCCACGCCGGACAGGCCGCGATTGAGGCATTCTGCCCAAGTCACGGACGACGGTCGTTATCTCATGATCACCTCTGCCGACGGCACAGACCAGCGCTATGAACTTACGGTTGCCAGGATCGACAAGGGCCCGCTCAAATTGCGCACCCTGGTCAAGGGACTAGAGAACAATTGGGCACTGGCCGGATCGGTCGGCCCAAGGTTCTTCTTCCTGACGGACAAGGATGCTCCGCGCGGGAGGTTAGTGACACTTGATGTCGAGCGGCGTTCAAAGCCGCCGGTCGAAATTGTCAGACAGAGCACGGATACTTTGGTTGGTGCATCCCTGGTGGGAGAGCGCATGATTCTGGCTTACCTTGGCGACGCCAAGTCTGAAGCTGAACTTCGCACACTTGATGGTCGATTGGTTGGACCCATAACGCTGCCCGCGATCGGTTCTGCGGCTGGCTTTGGCGGCAAAGGAGGTGATCCCGAGACATTCTACACTTTCTCGAGCTACGCCGTTCCGCCAACCGTTTACCGGTTCAACACGAACACGGGCAAAGCCGAGCTTTTTGCCCGCCCGAAGGTTCCTTTCGATCCTGCGGACTATGTCACGGAACAGCGCTTCTATACTTCTAAGGACGGGACCCGGATTCCCATGTTTCTTGTCCGCCGCAAGGACACAATGGCATCCGGTCCGGCGCCAACATTGCTTTATGGCTATGGCGGCTTCAATATTTCCATCGCACCAGCATTCGACGCTTCCAAACTGGCGTGGCTTGAACAGGGCGGTGTCCTTGCCGTCGCCAATCTGAGAGGGGGCGGAGAATATGGAGCCGATTGGCACAACGCCGGGCGTCTGCAGGCCAAGCAGAACGTCTTCGATGACTTCATCGCAGCCGGTGAATATCTGATTGCGGAAGGCATTACTTCGAAGGATCAACTCGCCATCGAAGGACGTTCGAATGGTGGCCTCCTCGTAGGTGCGGTCATCAACCAAAGACCGGATCTCTTTGCCGCTGCGCTGCCTGCAGTCGGCGTAATGGACATGCTCCGGTTCAATCAGTTCACGTCAGGGCGGTTCTGGATCGATGATTATGGCGATCCCGCAAAGGAGGCGGATTTCCGGGTCTTGCGCAGCTATTCACCTTATCACAACGTCACAGGCGGGCGAGAGTACCCTGCCATTCTGGTCACAACGGCAGATACAGATGATCGGGTCGTGCCGGGCCATAGCTTCAAGTATGTGGCCGCCTTGCAAGCGGCAGACATCGGGAACAAGCCGCACCTCATTCGGATCGAAACGCGGGCTGGCCATGGCAGCGGCAAGCCAATTGACAAGATTGTCGCGGAATCGGCCGACATGTATGCATTCATTGCAAAATGGACGGGACTTTCGATCAAGGCACCCTGAACATTAGCTGTTGATCCAGTTCATCGCCGGGAAAGAGCAGCGCCTGTAGACCGCGAATCCGCAGCTGTTGCAACAAGCTGTTCGAGAAGCAGGATTGCGAAATGACCATTCAGCGAAAATTGTCAGCAGGTATCGTTGCTGCAGCATTGCTGGCCAATGCGAGTTCCCCCGCGCTGGCACGCGATTATGACCGAGATTACGGCTACGGTTATGGCCACCATGGTTGGCATCATCGGCACGACCATGTGGATGGGGGAGATGTCGTGGCTGGCGTCGCCCTGATCGCAATTCTTGCGGCGGTCCTCTCGTCATCATCCAAGAACAGGAGCCATGTAGGTCACTCGCAAGGCGACATCGATAGCGAGGATGCGGCTGTTGATGCCTGCGCCCAGGCCGCTGAGGCCAAGGCTGGAGAACAGTCAAATGTGCGCGATATCACGCAGGTCGATCGCACCAGCGATGGCTGGAATGTCGAAGGCACCATCACACGGGGAACGGACTGGAACACCAATGACGATGAGGACGATGACGATGATAGTCGCCACTTCACCTGCACGGTTCGCTATGGCGCGGTGCAGGACGTAATGATTGAGAATGGCTCTATAGCCCTGAATTGAGACAGGTTCCGGAATCACTGCCCAGGCGGCGCATCAAATTAGTTTCTCAGCCCATCGCCGGGGATATTGACCATACGCAACGCATCGTCACTATGCTTCATACGGAACCAAATGAGGCAGAAGACCAATGACAATCATAATGGATCGCCGCGCGCTCCTGACCACCGGTGCGTTCGGGCTCGGCGGGCTTGTCTTGCCGGGCGGATCGCTTGCCGCACAAGCACTGCTTGGCGGCCAAGGCTTTACACATGGCGTGGCAAGTGGTGAGCCGGATTCCGATTCAGTGCTGTTATGGTCTCGCTTCGTCAGCGCAACCGGGGCACCGTCCAAGGTCAGGGCGGAAATATCCCTGAGTCGCGATTTCGCCAAAGTGGCAAGCGGCGGAGAGATGATTACCGGCCCCTGGCGCGACCATACCGCCAAGATCACGGTCAGCGGACTGACCCCTGGCACGACATATTATTACCGCTTCATTGGCCCGGACGGATCAATCTCGCCCATCGCTCGCACACGCACTCTCCCGCTGGGCAAGGTGTCCAAGTTCAATATCGCAGTCTTTTCCTGTGCCAACCTCGGCTTCGGGCTTTTCAACGCCTATGCTCATGCGGCGGCCCGCGACGATATCGACCTTGTCTTGCACCTCGGCGACTATCTCTACGAATACGCCCGCGGCGGCTACGACAGTGGTTCCGACTTTTCGAAGCGGATCCTCCCGGAGACCGAGCTCTACAATCTCGCCGATTATCGCACGCGCTATGCAAGTTACCGTAGCGACCCCAATCTGCAGGCGCTGCATGCCGCCTTTCCAATGATCGCCAATACGGATGACCATGAAGGCGCCAATGACTCATGGGAAGGCGGAGCTGAAAACCACCAGCCGGACGAAGGCGATTGGACCAATCGCAAGAATGCGGCCATGCAGGTTTGGCGCGAATGGATGCCTGTCAGCGAGCAGCCTTGGAAAAGCTACGATATCGGTGATCTGGCCACGTATTTCCGGACAGACACACGCATGATCGCACGCTCCAGGCCGGCAAGCTATGGCACGATTTTGCGTAGCGGCGACCCAGCCGCCGCACTTGTCGCCTTCCGGGACGGGGCATGGCAGGATCCTGCGGCGACAATGATGGGGACGGAGCAGGAAAGCTGGCTCTATCACGGTTTCCGCGCTGCCAGTCGCCAAAAGAAGACCTGGCATGTCCTCGGGGTTGGGACCAACATCGGATATAATTCGACGCCGCCTGATGCGCTGGACTGGCTTGATCCAAAGGCGGACGGGCGGGCAATGGCCTATTTCAAAGCAGGAATCGCTGCTGGCAAAGCCGGATTGCCATACAATCTCGACAATTGGGGCGGGTATCCGCAAGCAAAGGCGCGCCTTCTTTCTGCGGCGCAGGCGACAGATGCCAACCTGATCGCGGTAACTGGCGACAGCCACAATGCCTGGGCCTTCGACCTTATAGAAGACAATCGATCCGCCGGAGTAGAATTCGGCGGTCATAGCGTTACATCTCCCGGCATCGAGTCTGCCACTCGCGCGACGGATCAGGAAAAGGTCGCAAGGGCCCTGATCGCAAACAGCAAGGAACTGCGTTGGACGGACACTTCAAATCGCGGTTATATGCATGTGTCGCTCACTTCAGCAGCCGCCACATGTGAATGGGTCTTCATGGACACTGTAAGGGCGGTATCAACGGCCACAAAGGCCAGCCACCGCATGAAAGTCCGCCCGGGCAGGAAGGTGCTCGAATCCGCATGAGATTTCTCACGGCGCTGGGAGCTATCCCTCTGCTGATTGTCAGTCCTGCATTGGCTGGAACGACTTATGTGCAGGCCGGTCGCCTGCTTGACGTCGAAAGCGGTCGCCTGGTGTCAGGCCAATGTATCACAATCACTGACGAACGGGTCAAGGCCGTGGGCCGTTGCTCCCGACCGCCCGCCGATGCGACCGTGATTGACTGGCGAGCCTATACGGTTCTGCCCGGTCTGATCGATCTCCACACGCATCTCGCCGATGTCGGGCAAGGTGCAGACGTTGCGGAGCCAATCAAGACCGGCCCGGCCGAAACCGCCTTCATCGGCGCAAAGAATGCGCGCGACACTCTGTTGGCCGGCTTCACAGCGGTTCGCGACGTCGGCACATTCCGTGTGTTTTCAGACGTGAAACTTCGTGACGCAATCGCCAAGGGACTGATCGCCGGGCCTCGTATGCTGGTTGCCGGAACATACCTCACCATTCCGGGAGGAGGCGGAGAGATCAACGGGCTTCCAGCAGGCTCGGTACCGCCGGAAATGCGCTTCGGCGTCGTGACAAATGCCGCTGAGGCCCGCGACAAGGCAGAGGCGCTCTTTGCAGGCGGAGCTGATTTCCTGAAGCTCATTGCGACTGGCGCTGTCCTCGCGATTGGCACCGAGCCAGGCCAGCCTGAACTGACCGAAGAGGAAATGCACGCCGCGGTCGAGGTCGCGAGGACGCACAACAGCTATGCGACCGCCCATGCGCATGGCGCAACAGGGATCAAGTCCGCAATCCGCGCTGGTGTGCGATCGATCGAGCATGCAAGCCTCATCGACGATGAAGGTCTTGCGATGGCCAAGGCTGCTGGCGTCTGGCTTGTGATGGACGTTTATAATGGCGACTATATTGAAGAGGTTGGGACGAAAGAGGGTTGGCCCGCCGAATATCTCCGTAAGAACCGCGAAACGACGGATGTCCAGCGGGAAGGCTTTACCAAGGCAGTGCGCATGGGCGTGAAGATCGGATTTGGGACAGACAGCGGAGTCTATCCCCACGGACTCAATGCGCGCCAGTTTGCCTACATGGTCCGCTTCGGAATGACACCGCTGGCAGCGATCCGCGCAGCCACGATCGAGGCGGCCAAGCTCACCATGCGGGAGAATGACATCGGCAGCCTGGCCCCCGGCCATTTCGGCGACCTGATTGCGGTCAAGGGTGATCCCCTTCGCAATATCCGGACCCTTGAAGCCGTGGAGGGTGTCATCAAGGGCGGCGTTCGCGTCAAGTAGTACCGTCCTCGGCCAGATCAGGAATAGACAAACTCCGAACCGTCCAGATCGACTTTGGGCAAGTCGTCCTTGTCGCTCCAGTAATCCTGATTGTGTTGCCATTCGATCTTGTCGCCGCGCTTGGGCATCAGATGGAGCCCACGCTGGAGATAGCCCGGGTTGAAATTGTCCGCATCAATCCAAGGCAACAGCGGCATGTTGTGATCTTCCGGGCGCAACTGGACTTCCACCCGCTTTGCTCCCTTTTCATCCATGTGCTTCAGCAGCCGGCAAACCAGGTCGGACAGCAGATCGACCCGCAGTGTCCAGCTGGCGCGGAAATAGCCAAACACCCAAACCATGTTGGGCACACCGGTGAACATCATGCCGCGATATGTAACGGTTTGTGACCAGTCGACGGGTTCATCATCGATTTCAAACGGGATGTCACCAAGAACCGAGAGATTGAACCCGGTGGCTGTAATGATGATGTCAGCCTCCAGTTCACGGCCCGATTTGAGCAATATCCCGTTTTCCGTGAAGCGCTCGATATGGTCTGTGACGGCCGCAACCTTCCCCTCGGCAATCTTGCGAAACAGATCCCCGTCGGGAAGGAAGGCAACACGCTGCTGCCATGGCCGGTAGCTCGGGGTGAAATGCGGTGACATATCGAAATCCGGCCCCAGATATTCGCGCGCGGCTGCGAACAATTCCTGCCGCACGGCTTCAGGCTCGGTCCGGCAACGACGGATCATGGTTTCCATGTCAAAATTGATCTGTTGGCGCACCACGCGGTGGATCGTCGGTTCATCGATACCGATTTCCCGCAAGCGGTCTGCCAGTTCATTGGCATTGGCGCTCGGCATGAAATATGTTGGAGACCGTTGAAGCAGGGTCAGCGAGCCACATTCGTCCGCAATAGCAGGTACGACCGTGGCAGCAGTCGCTCCCGAACCGATCAGGACGACCTTCTTGCCCTTGAGATTGATGTCCGAAGGCCAGGTTTGCGGATGGACGATCCTGCCCTTGAAATCTTTCATACCGGGCCATTCGGGCGTGTAAGGCGTATCGTGATTGTAATAGCCCTGGCACATCCAAAGGAAGTTGCAGGTGAAGAAATGCGTTTTGCCATCGGCCTTGCTGATGGCTTCGACCGTCCAGAGGTTGTCCGCACTGGACCAACGGCAATGAGTGATTGTGTGGCCATAACGGATGTGATCGCCAAGGTGGTTCTCTTCGATCACCTCGCCCATGTACTTCAGGATCTCGTCCGCGGTCGCGATGGGCGCACCGACCCAGGGCTTGAAACGATAGCCGAAGGTATAAAGGTCACTGTCTGACCGGACGCCCGGATAGGTATGCGTTACCCAGGTGCCCCCGAATTTGTCCTTGGTTTCAAGGATGACAAAGCTCTTTTCGGGCATTTGATCGGACAGATGGTAGGCCGCACCGATGCCCGAAATACCTGCTCCAACGATCAGCACGTCGAAATGTGTCTGCTGTGCGTCTGCGCGCTCTGCGGTCAATGTGCTGGTCTGCGGCACGGGCAATTCCTTCTCCAGTAGTGTTTATCTCGTGTAAGTCTGCATCAGACACCAATACCTTGATCCAGGTCAATCTCGGACCGTCGCGTATTGCTCTCGGTGCATGATTTAACATATGGTTTCCCTTGCAAAACATGCAGGCTTGGGAAAAAGCGAAAATAGAGTTTTTCCGAGTCGGAGAGGGCTAGGAAGGAGCGCAGCACATCTGCCGCAAAGGCAAGGCTCGCTATGGCAATCTGGCAATCGCAGGACACAAACATGACCACAGATCCCGTTGTAATCGCATCTTATGCTCGCACACCCATGGGCGGCATGCAGGGCGTTCTCTCTGGCGTTTCCGCCACCCAATTGGGCGCGACCGCAATCAAGGCTGCCGTCGAGCGTGCTGGAGTGAAGCCAGAGGCCGTCGATCAGGTCATCATGGGTTGCGTCCTGCCAGGCGCACTCGGCCAAGCCCCGGCGCGGCAGGCAACGCTGGGTGCCGGACTGCCGATGTCCGTTGGCGCAACGACAATCAATAAAGTTTGTGGCTCCGGCATGAAGGCAACGATGATGGCGGCCGAGGCAATTATCGCCGGCACGTCAGACATTGTCGTGGCAGGTGGCATGGAGAGCATGACCAATGCCCCCTATATGCTCACGAAGCATCGCTCGGGCGCACGGCTGGGTCATGACTCGCTCAAGGACTCAATGTTCCTTGACGGACTGGAGGATGCTTATGAGCCCGGCCGTGCCATGGGTTCGTTTGCCGAAGAAACCTGCACCGAATATCAGTTCACCCGGGAAGCTCAGGATGAATATGCACTTCGCTCGCTCAGTCGCGCGAACGAAGCCATTGCCTCGGGTGCGTTCGATCGCGAGATTGTTCCGGTCGAGGTTGTCAGTCGCAAGGGAACCGAGACGATTACAGTCGACGAACAGCCTGGCAAGGCAAATCCGGACAAGATCCCCACGCTCAAGCCTGCCTTCGCAAAGGACGGAACGATCACGGCCGCCAATGCGTCATCGATTTCTGATGGCGCTGCTGCACTTGTCGTGACGCGGCAAAGTGTTGCGGAGGCGCAGGGCCTGAACATTGCTGCCCGGATCGTGTCCTGGGCCACGCACAGTCAGGAACCGGCAAAATTCACATCTGCTCCGGTTCCGGCAATCCGCAGTGCGATGGAAAAGGCCGGCTGGACGGTGGCTGATGTCGATCTCTTCGAAATCAACGAAGCCTTTGCAATGGTGCCCATGATCGCCATGAAGGAGCTGGGCATTCCGGCTGAAAAACTCAACGTCAATGGCGGTGGCACCGCACTTGGTCATCCCATCGGTGCTTCAGGTGCGCGGATCATCGCGACTCTTATTGCTGCGCTTCAGAACCGTGGATTGAAGCGGGGTGTTGCTTCGCTTTGCATCGGCGGAGGCGAAGGCACTGCAATTGCCGTAGAGATTGCATAATTTTTTTCGGACGGTTGCATCCAAATCTCCACTAGCGCCAGTAATGGTGGTTGCGGAGACGCATATTTTGGAGTCAGGTCCGATGAATTTTTGCAAATCCCGGCTTGGAAGGGCCGAGAACCGAATTGCGTTCCAAGTACACGGTGATGCCGTCATACTAGCTGGCGCCGAAACGCTCTGGACACTCCGGTCGCTTGGCCTGACTGTTTCCGGAGATCACGCATGAACGCCCAATCTTCGGCTGAGGAAACACTTCGGCCAGGAGCTTTTGTGCCAGCAGCAAAAGGCAGGGCTGGCTCAGTCGTTGATCTTGAGGCTTTGCTCCACCTCATCGGGCAAGGCGATCGGCGCGCCTTTCGTACACTCTATGATCGCGTTGCAGGGCGAATGCTCTCCTCCGCGCGCCGAATTCTGGGCGACGGAGACTTGGCAGAAGACGCCGTCCAGGAGGCTTTTGTCAGGATTTGGAGGAGCGCGAGCAAGTTCGATCCTGCCCGCGGCGTAGCATTGGCATGGGTCGGACGCATATTGCGCAATGCGGCGTTTGACCGTTTGCCGAAGCAGCGCGACATGGCACGCATCGAGGATGTTGAAATAGCCGTCATGCCCGTGGAACCACCCAGCGCTCGCGTGGGCCAATGCCTCAAGAAGCTACCGGGGCAGCAAGGCAAGGCAATGGTGCTCATGTATGTCCATGGCATGACGCATTCGGAACTTGCAGCACATTTTGGGGCACCGCTGGGAACAGTCAAATCATGGGTAAAACGTGGCCTGGCCACACTGCGCGTTTGCATGGGGGTGCACAATGAAGAACCGAATTGATGATTATGTCCTCGGCAATATGAGCATTGAGGAACGAGCAGCCATGGATCAGGCGCGGAGATATGACCCTGAGCTTGATCAGGCGATCAGGGACGTCGAAGATTCGCTTGCGCCTTTATCTCTGGCGGCTGGTGCAGTTCCTCCGCCGCCGGGCCTGTGGAACAGGATCGAGACTGCAATAGGCTCCGAAAAAGAGGCACTTGAGGGGCGCGCCATTATTGAATTGGCTGAAGGCGATTGGTTCTCCGTTGCCCCGGGAATTGACGGCAAGACAATGTGGAACGGTCGCACAACCCTGCTGCGGTGTGCAGCGGGGGCGATCCTGCCCAATCACATGCACGACGATGATGAACATCTGCTTGTGTTGTCGGGTGATCTCGTCATCGGGGGCCGCACATTCGGCGGCGGAGATTATATTCGTTCCCGTCGCGGATTCGACCGCTTCCTGCACATGACACGCACTGGTTGCCTGATCCTGACGCAGATCGGACAATAATTTTCGCCCCCTTGCATCCGTTCTGCCGTCCGTATCGGTAATCCCATTAGCCGCGCCACTCACCCCCCTTTGCGCGGGCTTTTAGGGAGATAGTTTGATGATACAGGATTCGAATACCACGCGCCGCTCGCTGTTCCGCGTTGCGGGCGCAGGCGTGTTGTCGGCGGCTGCAGTCGGCCTGCTTGGAGGCAACGAAGCGATGGCTGCCATGAAGGGCAAGATGAGCGCGCATTCCGGCGACGTGGATATCTTGAACGTTGCGCTTGGCCTCGAGCATGAAGCGATCAACGCTTACCAGATCGGTGCGGAAAGCGGCCTGCTTGACAAGGGTACATTGGGCGTCGCCGTCGCCTTCCAGAGCGATCACAAATTCCACCGTGATGCTCTGATCGCGACGATCAAGAAACTTGGCGGCAAGGCTGTCGCGGAGAAATCGCGCGACGAATATATGACCGGCCTCAACGTTGCGTCGATCAAGAGCGCGACCGATATCGTGAAGCTTGCCCAGCGCCTCGAACTGGGTGCGGTCAATGCCTATCTCGGCGTGATCCCGTCCTTCACTGACAAGGCGCTTGCCCAGGTTTCCGGCAAGCTGGCCGCTGATGAAGTCCTTCACTATGGGGCGCTGACGCAAGCGCTTAGTGAACAGCTTCCGGTTGGCGTTAACGGTTTCCCGTTCGGCTAAGAAGCCGTCCGGATTGCAGCCAGTCGCAACGCGTCCCTGTCGCCGAGCGACTGGCTGTTTTCCATTTTCGAGGAGTTGACAATGAGATCTCTAGTCCGCGTCTTTGCAGGAGGATTTCTGCTTGGCGCAGTCGGCCTTCTTGCAATCGATGCAAGCCACGCAGCTGTTGTCGGTGACGCTGCTCGCGGCGCCAAACTCTATGAACAGAAGTGTACAGGCTGCCATTCGATCGATACCAATCGGATTGGTCCGGCGCATCGCGGAGTCTATGGTCGAAAGGCTGGGCTCGCTCCGGGTTTCGCCTATTCACCGGGCCTCAAGAACTCGAAGATCATCTGGACTGAGCCAACGCTCGACCGCTGGCTGACAAACCCGCAGGCAACCATTCCCGGCGCCCGAATGGGCTTCCGGCTCAGTGATGCACCCGCAAGGGCAGACATCATTGCATTCCTCAAGACGCAGAAGGCGGTCGCCAAGAAAAAGTAATCAGGCTGGCTGGTCCCTTGGGGCTCACCCATCGAAAGACCCTCCCCATTGGGGAGGGTTTCTTTTTTTGGGTCAAAGTGCTCCGTGGCAGTGCTTGTATTTGTTCCCGGAACCACATGGGCAGGGGGCATTGCGGCTCACCTGCCCCACCCAATTTGCAGGATCGTCCCCCAACGCTGCGTCCATGTCAGGCTGCACGATCTGCAAGGGCGGAAGTCTGGTCGTAATGAGGCCCATATTGGCGGCATCGCGATCAGCGCTGTCATCTTCGCCAGTCAGCGGATCGATATGCGTCGTGATGAAGTCCGGCAATTCAGGCAGCTCAGGTGGGGTCATGCGGAATTGCGCATAAGCCAGCACCTTGGTCACGTCTTCACGAATGGCCGAGAGCATCCGCTCGAACATCGCAAAGGCTTCACGCTTGTACTCGTTGATCGGCGTCTTCTGGGCATAAGCGCGAAGGTGGATCACCTGGCGCAACGCATCGAGCGTTGAGAGGTGTTCTTTCCAATGGTGATCAAGTGCTTGGAGAAGAACGCTTTTTTCAATCTGTTCCCAGACACCCTCTTCAAGCTCGCTGCACTTCGCAAGGATTGAGGCATCTGCGGCTTCCCGGATGCGGTCCTCGATTGCTTCAGCTTCAATGCCATTTTCGCGCGCCCAGTCTTCAATAGGCAATTCCAGCCCGAGGACGTCACGGACACGGTTCTTTAAACCGTTGATATTCCATTGTTCCGGATAGGAATTGGGTGGACAGGCTTCGCCGACGAGACCGTTTACAGTTTCGGCGCGCATATCGATGACAACATCATCAACCGTCTCGGCATCCATGATATCGCCACGCTGCTCATAGATGACCTTGCGCTGGTCATTCATCACATCGTCATATTCGACAACCTGCTTGCGAATGTCGTAGTTTCGCGCCTCGACCTTTTTCTGCGCCGTCTCAATGGCCTTTGAGAGCCACTTCGAGCCAATGGCTTCGCCATCTTCAAGGTTGCTGTTCATCATCTTGGCAAACAACGTGTCGGGACCAAAAATGCGCAGCAGGTCATCGTCGAGGCTAAGGTAAAAGCGCGAAAGTCCGGGGTCACCCTGCCGACCGGACCGGCCCCGCAGCTGGTTGTCAATACGCCGGCTCTCATGGCGTTCGGTTGCAAGGACGAACAAGCCGCCAGCCTCGAGCACCCTCTCCTTTTCAGCGGCAACTTCGGCCTTGATGCGCTCTATTTCGGCATCGCGGCGTGGTCCCGCTTCCAGCTCGGCAAGCTCATCCTCGACACGGAATTCGACATTGCCACCCAACTGGATATCGGTTCCGCGACCAGCCATGTTCGTCGCAATCGTCACTGCACCCAAGCGGCCCGCCTGTGCAACAATATGGGCCTCGCGCTCGTGGAAGCGCGCGTTGAGCACATTATGGGTCACGCCCTCCTTTTCCAGATACTCGGACAGGAGCTCCGACTTTTCAATGGAGACAGTGCCGACCAGCACTGGCTGGCCACTGCGAGACTTTTCCGCAATGGCCTTGGCGATGGCCTTGAACTTGTCGGTCGTATTCTTGAAGAACTGGTCGTCCTCGTCGATCCGCCGGACAGGCACATTCGTCGGGATCGAAACCACATTCATCTTGTAGATGTCGAAGAATTCCGCCGCCTCTGTCGCAGCCGTTCCGGTCATGCCCGACAGCTTGGGATACATCCGGAAATAATTCTGGAAGGTAATCGACGCGAGCGTCTGGTTCTCCGGCTCAATCGTTGCGCCTTCCTTGGCCTCAACCGCCTGATGCAGGCCGTCCGACCAGCGTCGGCCATCCATCATCCGACCTGTGAACTCATCGATGATGACAACCTTGCCATCTTTTACGATGTAGTCCGTATCGCGCTTGTAGATGACGTTTGCGCGCAGGGCCTGGTTGAGGTGGTGGACAACCTGCGTGTTCTCGAAATCATACAGGTTGCCGCCCTCTAGCAAGCCCGCAGATTCGAGCATGCGCTCCACTTTTTCGGTGCCGTCTTCGGTGAGGACAATCGATCGCTGCTTTTCGTCGACCTCATAGTCTTCAGCGGCAAGCTGCTTTACGACCGCATCGACACTCTTGTAGAGCTCTGACTTGTCGTCAGTCGGCCCGGATATGATGAGCGGCGTCCGCGCTTCGTCAATCAGGATCGAGTCAACTTCATCGACGATCGCAAAGTTGAACGGACGATGCGACATTTGCGCGCGTTCATATTTCATGTTGTCGCGCAGATAATCGAAGCCGAACTCATTGTTGGTTCCGTAGGTAATATCGCAGCCGTAAGCCGCGCGACGCTCAGCGTCCGTAAGGTTGGGAACAATGACCCCGACAGTAAGCCCAAGGAACTTGTAGACCTGCCCCATCCATTCGGCATCGCGCCGGGCGAGATAGTCATTGACCGTAACGACATGGACGCCAAGCCCCGGCAAGGCATTGAGATAGGTTGCCAATGTCGCAACAAGCGTCTTGCCTTCGCCCGTCCGCATCTCGGCAATTTCACCGCGATGGAGGACGATGCCGCCGATCATCTGCACATCATAATGCCGCTGGCCAAGCACCCGCTTTGCGGTCTCCCGCACGGTTGCGAACGCTTCCGGCAGAAGGTCGTCCAGTTCGGCGCCATTGGCGAGCCGTTCGCGAAAGACGATCGTCTGGTTGGCAAGTTCTGCGTCCGTCAAAGCGGAAATTGTCGGCTCAAATCCATTGATCCGGTCGACGATCTTGCCAAGGGATTTGACGTAACGATCATTGGACGATCCAAAAATGGCTTTTGCAATGCCACCGAGCATAAGGAATTCCTGTTCAAGCAAGTGATTAAAAGGGCGAGATGCCCAAGCAGGCCGCCCTATTGGCGGCGCAGTGCCGATTGCCACCAACGCTGGCGTGCCATGCACTTACTAAATCAAGCGTTTCGCAAAAATCGTGAACATATCAACGGTGCGCATTACTGAAACGTTCGCATTGTGAGGTCTGAAAAGCAGTTCGGACACGAGCGGGGTATGGATGGTATCAACGCGAAATCGAGACGGCGCAAACAACCCCGGTGCCTTTTTTACGGCAACCTCCAAAGCCTGCGTTACGCTGTGTTCAACAGAAGGCGCATGGATTCGTTGGCCACCAGTGATCGCTCCGGTAAGCCCAGCCAGCAAAGCTGAAAAGAATAACAGCAGGTTCAAATCAGATCCCTATGCAACATTGTTTCCCACATAGGGTGGGAAGCCTCATTGCGCTAGTCCAAAGCAGCAAGTCCCGTTTACCAATTACTCCCACACCGGCACAACTTGCCGGGATTTCTGACGTCGGCCAAAACGGTCGCGCGCTGGTTCAAACTTTCGGTTGACCGAAACAACTTTGCACATTCTCAAGTCCCAGAGTCTGTCTCCACTCGATTTGGATACTTCGCAGGATTCAACGCGACCGTCCCTTGCAATATGGACCAAAAGTTCTCCGTGTTTGGAGCTTCCAACATCGCCGACACTCCCCGCAGGCAGCCTCCAGCTAAATTTCTGGGTCCGCCATTCTTCAACCGCCCGCCCTTGCGCCGTTCGCGCTGGACT
Source organism: Aquisediminimonas profunda (assembly GCF_019443285.1). GTDB lineage: Bacteria > Pseudomonadota > Alphaproteobacteria > Sphingomonadales > Sphingomonadaceae > Aquisediminimonas > Aquisediminimonas profunda. The sequence continues at coordinate 1,814,262 of NZ_CP080327.1, read as the reverse complement.
GAACTGGAACCTCTGAATGACAATCTCGCATGTCCGTTGGTCCAATGCGTCGGAACCACTTGATTGCGCAATGTTGCAAGATGTCACTTTGCCATTTGGATCAACCAGAAAGGCAGCCACAACGATTCCCTCCTGGCGCAATGCCAATGCCGAGGGTGGATAATCAGCAGCCGAAACTGGACTTTCCGTCAGTTTCAACGACGCACGCTGCGCAACTGGCTCAGAAGCCGAAACCGCGGACGCAATTGCAATGATTGGCATAAACAGACTGAGGTGAATATTCATGCCAGATATCCCTCGCGCAAAATTGATCGGCAGCTTCACTCAGAGCAACATTGAACATCACTCGCCTGGAGTCTAGAGGCGCCGGCATGTCTTCCAACAGCATCTCTCCGCTTGCGCGCCCGTTTCCCGTGATTCCAGAAATTGCCGGGGTGACGCGGCGCATCGCGCGTGCCCGCTACAAGTCTTGGGATCGCTGCGACCTGACCCTCATGACCTTTGATGAAGGGACGAATGTCGCTGGTGTTCTGACCCAGAGCAAATGTCCGTCGAGCGAAGTGGACTGGTGTCGGGAACATCTGCCGCAAGGTAAAGCGCGTGCGCTTGTCGTGAGTGCCGGCAATGCCAACGCCTTTACAGGCAGGCGTGGCCGTGACGCTGTGGAGGCCGTCACCACGCGTGTAGCGCAAGCGCTGAACTGCCCCGTCGAAACAGTCTTTGTTTCGGCAACCGGCGTCATTGGCGTTCCACTACCAATCGACAAGGCTGAAGCCGGCCTTGATGCAGCATTCCTCGCGTCACCTTGCAGTTGGGAGGCTGCTGCCGCAACGATCATGACGACCGACACCTTTCCCAAGGGAGGGATTGCGACTGCAATCATCGGCGACCGAACTGTAACGCTTGCCGGTATCATCAAGGGCAGCGGCATGATCGCCCCAGACATGGCAACGATGCTCGGCTATATTGTGACGGACGCAGCCGTTGAACCGGGCTTTTTGCAGACAGTGCTCAGCGCCGCCAACCAGGAGACATTTTCCTGCATCACCGTCGATAGCGACACTTCGACCTCTGACACTGTGTTGGCTTTTGCTACCGCCAAAGCCGGAAATGAGCCTTTGAGAAGTTTCGATGATGAGGGAGCCTATGCGTTCCAATCTGCATTGACCGATCTGTGCCGCCAGCTTGCGCTGCTGGTCGTCCGAGACGGAGAAGGCGCCCAGAAGCTGATCGAGATCACAGTGGAAGGTGCAGTGTCTGACCCAAGCGCTCACCGCATTGCGCTGAGCATTGCCAATTCGCCTCTGGTGAAGACGGCCATCGCAGGCGAGGATGCCAATTGGGGTCGGGTCGTGATGGCTGTTGGCAAAGCCGGTGAACCGGCGGATCGCGACAGGCTGGCAATACGCTTTGGCAATACCCAGGTTGCCAGGGATGGGCTGCCGGTCGAGGGCTATGATGAAACTCCGGTCGCAAAGCATCTGAAAGGAACCGAGATCACCATAGGCGTCGATCTGGGGCTGGGTTCGGGACGCGCGACTGTTTGGACGTGCGACCTGACGCACGGCTATATTTCGATCAACGCAGACTATCGCAGTTGACACATCAGGCACTTGTCGAGCCCGTCAGCACATTGATGCGGCAAGTTGCCGCCGATATTGTTTTGCCCCGCTTTCGGCAGCTTGCCGCTGAAGACATTGACGAGAAGTCACCCGGAGACCCTGTCACGATCGCAGATCGCGAGAGTGAGCTGCGGCTTGCCGAGGGACTTGCCCGCATCATGCCCAATGTTCGCATCTTGGGGGAAGAGGCCGCCGCGTCGGATCCTGCATTGATGCAGGGGATCGACCAAGGTGCCCTGTGGATCATTGACCCGATTGATGGCACAGCGAACTTCGCTGCAGGAATGGCGCCCTTTGCCATCATGATCGCCTTGGCACATGACGGCATTGCGGAAGCAGGCTGGATACTCGACCCGCTCACCGGGCGCCTGTGTCATGCCGTGCGTCGCGGCGGAGCCTTTATCGACGGCGAGCGCATCGTTGCGCGAGGCAGCGGAAAGGAGCGTCCTATTGCTTCATTGGCCACCCGGTTCATGCCTCGCGAAGAAGGGGATGCCCTGCTTGCCCGAACTGCCGACCTTTTGACCCCGGCCGAAATACCGCGATGCGCTGGCGAACAATATCCGCGGCTCGCACTCGGACAGAATGACATTTCAGTGTTTCACCGCGCCCTGCCTTGGGATCATGTTCCAGGAATCCTCTTTCTTGAAGAGGCTGGAGGCAAGGCCGCGCGCCCGAACGGAACGCCCTATCAATTTGCGGACGGTGAACAGTCGATCCTTGGGGCTTCCACCCCGGCCTTATGGGATAGGGGTGCCGAAATCCTTTTTGCATAGGCCAAATCTTTACAAAGGCTGACAATCCCGTTTCGCAGACGTTCAAAATCGATCCCTTAAGACACATGGGTCGGGGTCATGAACGACGGGAGTAGATTTATGAAAAGGATTGTCTTTCTTTCCATCCTGGCATCAAGCCTTGTGCCATCGATTTCATCGGCGTCCACATCGCGGGGCGAACTTGCCCGAGACCGGCACGAAGTCCGCGAAGAACGTCGCGAACTCAACAATGCCTATCGTCACGGTGATCGCCGCGATGTTCGGGACGCACGTGACGACTATCGCGATGCAAAGAGGGAATATCGTGAGGATTGGCGAGACTATCGGCGCACGCATTCAGGCGTCTATCGCCGCGGAAACTGGCATGCGCCGTTCCGCTATGAACGCTTTGCAATCGGTCGCCGCCTGCCTCCGGCCTATTATGGCCGGCCTTATGTAATCGTGAACCCAGCCTATTATCGCTTGCCGCCAGCATATGGCACCCAGCGCTGGGTCCGCCATTATGACGATGTCCTGCTGATCGACATGCGCACCGGTATCGTCCGAAACGTAATCCGCGGTTTCTATTGGTAGAAATCACCATACACGCAATCAAAGCGTGCCCCGGAAGAGCCAAAAACTCTCCGGGGCCCCTTTGTCGACGATGATAGACGCTTGATCGAACATTTTTGTTTTTCTTGGCGCGGGCGCTAGTGCGGACGTTGGGAATCACTTCATAATGTTCAGGATCTTGTCAGATGTCTCTTCGCCTCGCTGCCATTTTGCTCGCCAGCCTCTCGCCGATCGCCGTTGCGGTGCCCGTGCAGGCTGCTCCTGCCCAAACTCAAAACGCCGATGCCCGCCTCAAGCAGCTCTTCACCGACAGCGATGAAGCCACCCTCAAGCGCAACCCCATCAACGCGCTTTTTCGCGGAGACCTCCGCTACGCTGACCGGCTTGGTGACTATATTTCGGATGCCTATTTTGCCGCCGAGCGCAAGGCGGGTGAGCAGGACCTGAAGCGCCTTTTCGCCATCAATCGGGCTGCGCTCAATCCAACCGACCAAATTGCCTATGACGTGTTCAAATGGCAGACCGAAACCAACCTGCGCGGATTGCGGCCTGACATGCTCGCGTTGGTCGCGGTCCGTCCGATCGATCATTTCTTCGGCTTTCATACCTTTTATCCTGATTTCGCTTCCGGTCAGGGGGCGGCACCGTTCAAGACCGTTCTGGACTATGACAATAATCTGAAGCGGCATCGCGAATATATTGTGCTGCTTGATCGCGCGATCGGCCGCTTCCGTGAAGGCATGAAGACCGGCGTCGTGCAGCCAAAGCTCGTGATTAACAATGTCATCGACCAGCTGAACCTTCAGATCGCCCAAGGCGTTGAGGGCTCGACATTCTATGGGCCGGTCAAGACCTTCCCGGAAGGCATCAGCTCCACTGACCAATCCAGGCTGCGCGCAGACTATGCGGCCACGATCAAAATGGGCATCATTCCGGCCTATGTGCGCCTTCGGGATTTCCTGAAGAATGAATATTTGCCTGTCGCTCGCGACGGCGTTGGTCTGGCCGCCATGCCAGGCGGAAAGAAACTCTATGACTATCTGATCGAGTCCAACACGACTGTGAAGATGAGTGCGGATGATGTGCACAATCTTGGTCTCAGTGAAGTGGCGCGCATTCGCAAGCAAATGGATGATATCCGGGTCCAGGCGGGCTTCAACGGCGACCTGAAGGCCTTTTTCAATTATTTCCGCGACGATCCGAAATTCAAATTCTCCTCAAAGGAGGACATGCGGGATACGTTCCTCGCAATTGGCCGCAAGGTCGATGAACGTGTTCGCGAACAATTCTCGACAATCCCCAAAAGCCCGCTCGAGATCCGGCCAGTGCCCGAATATCGCGAAAAGACTGATGCTGGCGGCTCCTATAATGCGGGTACGCCTGACGGATCCCGCCCGGGCGTCTTCTACTATAATAGCTACGACCTGCCCTCGCGCTCAAAACCGGAAAGCGAGACGCTTTACCTGCACGAGGCCGTTCCCGGTCACCATTTCCAGATCAGCCTGGCCCAGGAAAATGAGGCCCTCCCCAGCTTCATGCGCTTTGGCGGGAATACGGCCTATGCCGAAGGCTGGGGGCTTTATGCCGAAAGCCTTTGGAAGGAGCTTGGCGTTGAAAGCGATCCCTATTTCCGTTTCGGTGGCCTGAACGATGAAATGCTGCGTGCAATGCGGCTTGTTGTTGACTCGGGGATTCATTCCAAGGGTTGGACGCGGGATCAATCGATCCAGTATATGCTCGACAATTCGGGCATGAGCCGCACCGATGCGACCGCTGAAGTCGAACGCTATATCGCAATTCCCGGGCAGGCACTTGCCTACAAGATCGGTCAGTTGACGATCCTCAAGCTGAAGGCCCGTGCCCAGGCAGCCCTTGGCGACAAGTTCGACCCGCGCGAGTTCCACGCGCAAGTCCTGATGACGGGCGCGCTGCCCATGGCCGTCCTAGAAAAGAAGATCGACGACTGGATCGCATCCAGAAAATAGGCCGCAGACCAGTCAGCTCGCAATCGTGGCAATTGCGAACACTAGACCGACAACAACAAGCCACAGGACAATGGGGAGGATCATGACGACAGGAACGAGTGTCCGCGTCGGCATGGTCCACCAAAGGCCGCACGTCGTTGACAGCGAGAGAGCAGGCAAAAGCCAAAAGCCATAGAGTGTCACAAGATCGACGAGTGATTTGGGCGACGCCATGAATGTGAGCGCTGCAATGCCAATGAACGGCAAGGTCAGGAAACCGGCCGCAATACGCAACAGGGCAACATACATGTCGGCCGCTTATCGGGCGCCACTGAGGTCGTCCACACTTATACGACCGTCAGCGTTCCACGTGTTCAGCCCAGCGACTCACCTATCAGTTTGCGGCTGTTCTCTATGCCATAGAGTGCAATGAAACTGCCCATCCTCGGACCCGCGCTTGATCCGAGAAGGGTTTCATAGAGCGCCTTGAACCAGTCGCGCAGATTTTCAAAGCGGCCAGTCTTGCCAATTTCATAGACGATATTCTGGATGTCCTCGGCACTGGCATTCGCCGGAAGTGCCGCAAGTTCTGCATCGAGACGCTTGAGAGCGTCCACCTCCACTCCTTGCGGCGCGCGGCGCTTCAGGGTGGGAACCACGAAATCACGGGCATAGTTGATGGCAAGGCCGATCAAGGTATCGAGCTCAGGCTGGGTCTCGGGCGATGTGTCCGGGGCATATTTACGAACGAAGTTCCAGACGATCTGCTTGTCACCCAGTCCCGGCAAGCTCACCAGATTGAGCAGCAGGCCGAATGTGAGCGGCGGAACGGCATCCGGCACCTTGCCGTTGTGGATATGGTGGACCGGATTGCCGAGCTTTTGCTCGATCGGTTGACCAGCATAATTGCCGCGGAACTGAAAATACTCATCGACAGCACGCGGCACGACGCCAAGATGCAGTTGCTTGGCACTCTTCGGCTCGCGATAGGCATAGAAAGCGAGGCTTTCCTGCGTTCCGTAGCTCAGCCACTGCTCAAGGCTCAGTCCATTGCCCTTGGACTTGGAAATCTTCTCCCCTTTTTCGTCAAGGAACATCTCATAGATGAGCCCTTCCGGCTTGCGACCTCCGAGCGCTTGCGCAATCTTGCCCGACTGGACACCGCTGTCCGTCAGGTCCTTGCCATACATTTCATAGTCAACACCAAGCGCGACCCAGCGCATGGCCCAATCGACCTTCCACTGAAGCTTCGCCTGCCCGCCGAGGATCGACTGTGTGACTGTTTCCCCTTCATCATCGAAGCGGATGAGCCCGGCATCGGCATCGACCACCTCAACCGGGACCTGCAGGACAATCCCGCTCTTCACGCTTATCGGGAGAACGGGCGAATAGGTTGCAGCACGCTCCTTGCGAAGCGTTGGCAGCATGATGTCCATGATCGCCTGATACTGACGCAGGACATTTCTCAGTGCATCGTCGAATGCGCCTGAAGCGTATCGCTCGGTCGAAGAGACGAATTCATATTCGAAACCGAACCGATCAAGAAACTCGCGGAGCATCGCATTGTTGTGATGCGCGAAACTTTCGAACTTCTCGAAGGGATCGGGAATTTTTGTCAGCGGTTTGCCAAGATAGGCCTTGAGCATCTCCTGGTTCGGCACATTGTCTGGCACCTTGCGAAGGCCATCCATATCATCCGAAAATGCTATCAGTCGCGTCGGCATGTCAGACAAGGTCTCGAAGGCGTGACGAACCATTGTCGTGCGTAGCACTTCATTGAATGTACCGATATGCGGCAGGCCTGACGGGCCATATCCCGTTTCGAAGATGACCGGCGCTCCGTCAGGCTTTCCCGACGGCAAGCGTTTCAGAACCTTGCGCGCTTCTTCATAGGGCCAGGCCTTTGAAACCATCGCTGCGTCGCGCACGTTCGTCACTTTCCGTTGCTCTTTCGTTCTAGCTGGGCCATGTCGCCCAAGTGAGTGAGCCCCTAGCCTATCCAGCCCTTCATGCAAGCCATGCCGGCATCTGGATTTCAACGGCAGATGGCGTGGTCAAGCCCGTTGGGCGGGGTGAGGCAATCGCGCGAGCCGCCGAAACGCCGATGATTTTGCTCAATGCCCCCTTGATCGGGGAACGGCTTGGCTATCCCGAAATTTCGGGATTGGACTTGCTTGAACTCTTTGCGTTCATCCATCCTGCCAAGTTCATGGTCCCAACGCCCAAGGGACTGGCGACCGCAATCGGACTTGAACCACCTGACGATGATCAGGGCGCAGCCCAGATGCTGCACCGCGCCGCGAGCGAACTCTTGTCGCATCTTGAAAGGCCGGACTGGTTTGAACGCGAAGGGGCATGGGCTTCTGCAGCATCGCTCAGCAGGCTGCGCTGGCCTTGGGGGCAGGTTTTGGAAACACGCATCGCCAAGCCGGCACAGGCGGAGCGCTGGCTCTTCTCCAAACTTCCAGAATGGCAGGAGACCTCTGCCCGCCCTGCCCCGCATCCGATCATCCTGAATACAGGCGATGTCGTTGCGCGTCTCGACAGCTTGACTGGCCATGGCGCGGAAGAACGCCCGGGCCAACGCGATTATGCGCTCGCGGCGATTGATGCGTTCTCCCCCCGCCAACGCAGGGATGCACCCAATGTGGTCCTTGCCGAAGCCGGCACCGGGATCGGCAAGACGCTGGGCTACCTCTCGCCAGCGTCTGTCTGGGCAGAGCAGGCCGGCGGAGCCGTGTGGATTTCGACCTTCACCAAGGCGCTGCAACGGCAGCTGGATGCCGAGAGCATGCGACTGTATCCAGACCCTGCCCAGCGGCGCGCGAAAGTTGTGGTGCGCAAAGGTCGTGAAAACTATCTTTGCCTGCTCAACCTTGAAGATGCACTCCAGGGCGGATTTGCAGGTCGCGCTGCCATTCTTGCGCAGCTTGTCGCCCGCTGGGCTGCTTATACCAAGGATGGCGACATGGTGGGCGGAGACCTGCCAGGCTGGCTGCCGACGCTGTTCCGGCGCAACGGGGCGACCGCGCTGACCGACCGGCGTGGCGAGTGTGTTTATGCCGGTTGTCCACATTACCGGAAATGCTTCATCGAACGCGCGTCGCGGGCATCGGCGCAAGCCGACCTTGTGATCGCCAATCATGCGCTAGTGATGGTCAATGCAGCTCGCGGACGTGAGGCGGGCAACGCGCCCACCCGGATTGTGTTCGATGAAGGGCATCACATCGCCGAAGCGGCTGATTCCATGTTTGCGGCCGCACTCACCGGGCAAGAGGCAATCGAGCTCCGCCGCTGGATAATTGGCCCTGAGGGCCGGTCTCGCGGACGCAGGCGGGGCTTGGCAGCGCGCCTTGCCGATGTTTCGAGCTATGACGAAGAGGGTGGCAACGCGATCTCTGCAGCGGCCCATGCGGCAACAGCGCTTCCTGCGGACGGCTGGCTCCAGCGAATTGCAGAGGGCGCGCCGTTTGGCCCTGTTGAAGCAATGCTCGCGGCTGTGCGTGGCCAGGTTTATGCCCGCGCCGATGCAGAGGATGCAGGATATGGCCTCGAGACCGAAGCAGCCGGGCTCGACGGACCAACAATCGCAGCCGTCGAACCAGCGCTTGTGGCACTTGATGCCCTGCTCCGTCCGCTCGTCATCCTTGGGCGGCGGTTGGAGGCTGTACTTGAAGACGCACCCGACTGGCTCGATGGCCAGGCTCGTGCGCGGATCGATGGCGCCATTTCCAGCCTCGGCTGGAGGCGCGATGCGCTTTCGGCCTGGCTTTCGATGCTTTCCAGGCTTGGTGGTCCGGCCGATCCGGACTTTGTCGACTGGCTTGCAGTCGACCGGATCGAGGGGCGCGAGGTCGATATCGGGCTCCATCGCCACTGGCTCGATCCGACCCGACCCTTCGCGCAGGCAGTACTCAAGCCAGCCCACGGCGCCCTCATTACGTCTGCAACGCTGCGAAGCGGGGAAGAATGGGCAGCGGCAGAAGCGCGCACCGGAACCCGTCACCTTGATGCACCGGTCCACCACTTCGCTTCTGCAAGCCCTTTCGACTATGCGAAACAGTCAGCCGTCCTTATTGTCACGGACATCAAGCGCGGCGATATTCCGCAACTCGCTGGTGCCTATGCAAGGCTGATCTCAGCGGCAGGTGGCGGAACGCTTGGCCTATTTACAGCGATCAGGAGGTTGCGCGCCGTCCATGCGCGCATCGCCGATCGGCTGGCGCGCGACGGGCTGCCCCTGTACGCCCAGCATGTCGATCCCATCGACACCGGAACGCTGGTCGACATCTTCAGGGACGATCCTCGGGCAAGCCTTCTTGGCACGGATGCCTTGCGCGACGGGGTCGATGTCCCGGGTGACTCGCTCCGCCAGGTCATCATGGAAGGTGTGCCCTGGCCAAAGCCGACCGTCCTCCATGCGGCGCGCAAGGCTGCAAATGGAGGCTCCGCCTATGATGACCGCATCATCAGGGCCCGACTTGCACAGGCTTTTGGCCGCCTGATACGTCGGGCCGACGACCAAGGCGTGTTTGTAATTTTATCTTCCGCAATGCCGTCGCGCCTGCTGACCGCCTTTCCGCCAGGAACTCCAATCCAGCGGGTCACGCTTGATGAAGCCATCGTCCGCGTGAAAGATCTGACATCTGCACGACCCCGTCTTTCCTCCAGCGCACAAATGGGGCATCACAGCATCCCATGAAGACGCTGACCCTGTTTCGCCATGGCAAATCCGGCTGGGATTCGCCCGTTTCCCGCGATTTTGACCGCCCGATCAATGAACGAGGAAGCAAAGGATCCAAGCTGATCGGCGAACATGCGCTGGCGCTTGGCCTGCACTGGGATCATGTGGTTTCGTCACCGGCGGTGCGCTGCACCGAGACCCTTGACGCGTTCTGGGACGGCTATGGTCACATCCTGCATCCCAACTGGGATCGCAGAATCTATCTCGCGTCAGGCGCAACCCTGCTTGATGTCGTGCATGACCTGCCCGCAGATGCCGCCAAGGTCATGATGTGCGGCCACAATCCCGGGCTTGAAGACCTGGCGCTTATGCTCATCCCGGATGTTCGCGGCGACGAATTGCGTGACGAGCTTGAAGCCAAGTTCCCCACTGCCAGCTTGGCGGAATTGCAATTCGATGTTGAAAAATGGGGTGACATCAAGGAAGGCAGCGGTCGCATCACGCGCTTCATAAGGCCGCGAGATCTGGATGCGGCCCTAGGGCCTGAACAGGATTGATGGGTCCACCTTCAGACAACTGAAGCAAAGAAGATGATCGTTGCGACAAACATGACGATCGTCGCTCCCCAACCAAGTGCCGCCGACCGCCGCGAAAGCGTGAGACGGCCCATTGCGCGGGGATTGCGGACTATCAGCATCATGACCAGCATCAGGGGAGCGGCAAGCACGCCATTCACGACCGCGGCCCAATAGAGGGCCCGAACCGGATCGATTCCAACAATGTTGAGTGAAGCGCCGGCAAGCGTCGTCGCCGCGATTGTCCCATAAAACAGCCGCGCGCTGAGTGGTTTGGAATCGAGACTGCCTGCGACGCCCGCCATCTCCGTCACGGCATAAGCAGCTGAACCGGCGAGCACGGGCACAGCAAGCAAGCCTGTCCCAATGATCCCCAGTGCAAACATTGCAAAGGCGAACTGACCGGCAATCGGACGCAGAGCTTCTGCGGCCTGAGCAGACGTCGCAATATCACGTATGCCGTGCGCGTGGAGTGTCGCCGCGGTCGCAAAGACGATGGCCAACGACACAATGCTGCTAAATGCCATGCCGGTCAGCGTATCCATCCGTATGCGCGCAAGCTCGGGTCCAGCATCCTTTGGCGTGATGCACAAGGGCTTGGCGTGATGGCGATGTTGCTCTTCGACTTCCTGACCAGCCTGCCAGAAGAAAAGATAGGGGCTGATTGTTGTTCCAAGAATTGCAACGAGGGCGGTTGCATAGGCCGAAGTCCACTGAATTTCGGGCACCAGCAGGGATTTCAATGCGCGCGCCCAGGGTACGCCCGCGACGGCAACCACTGCGACATAAGTAAACAGGGAAAGTGTCGTCCATTTGAGGATCGACGCATATCGCGGATAGCTGAGGACCACTTCAAGGACAACACAGAGGATACCGAAGGCCAGCGTGTAAAAGACGATATTGCCGCCAACCAACAAGGCAAAGGCGGCGCCCATCGCGCTCAGATCCGCCCCAAGGTTCACGATATTGGCAATCAGAAGGAGGGTCACAATCGACCAGAGCAGCGGCCTTGGATAGTGTCGCCTCAAATTGCGGGCGATGCCTGCACCTGTCACTCGACCGATTTCCGCCGACACTTCCTGAATGGCAACCATCAAGGGGAAACTCAGTACAAACGTCCAGGCCAAGCCATAGCCGAATTCCGCACCGACCTGGCTATGGGTGCCAATACCGCTCGGATCATCGTCAGCCGCACCTGTTATCAGGCCCGGCCCAAGTCGGCGAAGGAAGCTGCCGAGTCCGCCACCTTGCCCCGGTCTCTCTGGAGCGACACTTTCGGGTTCGGGTCCGGCGTTCATTCGTCTTCCCTTCCATCTCGCGCAGGCATTCTCAATTGCGGAGAAACACCTATAGCTCCAGGTCGATCGTGAGCACCCCCCAATACCGCGGTCAGAGCTTACTAACCACAATACTGGCGATCCGTTCCGCTGCTCGGCCGTCTCCATAGGGATTGTGGGCACGCGCCATGGCGCCATAAGCAAGGGGATCGTCCAGCAGCCTGAATGTTTCGCTGACGATGCGATTGCGGTCAGTGCCGACGAGCAAAGCTGTTCCCGCGACCACGCCTTCAGGTCTCTCCGTCGTTTCCCGCATAACCAGTACGGGCTTGCCGAGGGCCGGGGCCTCTTCCTGAATACCGCCAGAGTCCGTCAGCACCAGATCGGCCAAGCCCAGAAGCCGAACAAAATTTGGATAATCTAGCGGTTCGATCACTGCCACATTGTCCAGTCCAGCCAAAGTCGCTTCGATTTGCGGGCGGACGTTCGGATTAGGATGCATGGGCAGGATAATTGCAACATCCTGACGAACTGCAATATCGGCAAGAGCACCGGCGATACTGGCCATCCCATGACCAAAATTCTCCCGCCGATGTGCAGTGACCGCGATGATCCTTCGACCAGCATAGCGCTCTGCCAGGGGATCCAGGCTTGACGCGCAGGGTGGCCGCCTTGCGATCAGATCCGCCGTCGCGAGCAGGGCATCGATCACGGTGTTCCCAGTGACGTGGATAGTCTCCGCCGCAACATTTTCTGCCATCAAAGCATCACGTGAGACCTGCGTCGGGGCGAAGTGAAGGTCTGCGATCACCCCGGTGATCTTACGGTTCACTTCTTCCGGCCAAGGCTGGTAGATGTCGCCGCTCCTCAGTCCAGCCTCGACATGGCCAACCGGGATCTTTCGGAAATAGGCTGCAATCGATGCCGCCATCGTTGTCAAAGTGTCCCCATGAACCAGCACACGAGAGGGCTTTTCGCGATCAAAGGCATCCCCAAGACCGCTCACGAGCCGCGCGATAAGGCTATCAAGTGACTGGTGAGCGTGCATGAGATCGAGATCGACGTCGGCAGAAATTCCGACCAAATCGAGCACCTGGTCAAGCAAACCGCGATGCTGCGCCGTCACGATCACGCGCGTTTCGATCTCGGCATAAATGCGTAGCGCATGAACCAACGGAAACATCTTGATTGCTTCTGGCCGCGTTCCGAAAACCAACGCGACAACAGGTCGAGCGCGGCGAACCACTCTCAAGGGTGCCGCTGTGCTGACAATGGGGCGACATTGATGCTGGCCATAATGATTTAGACCCGTCCGGGGAAATTTCGGATGCGCGAAAGGTATCGGAAAGGAAATCTCTCCTATCGCCGCGTTTTGGGATATGGCCGCTTGCGAATTGGCAAAAGGACGAAGCATGACGATTCTCATCACAGGGGCAGCTGGCTTTATCGGCCACGGCCTGGCCGAGCGATTGCTTGCCCGGGGAGATTCTGTCGTCGGCATCGACAACATGAACAGCTATTATGATCCAGCCTTGAAGCAGGCGCGGCTGGATAATCTCACGAGCAGATTTGGCGATCGATTTACATTCAGGCGGGTTGATTTTTCCGACCATCAGGCGCTGGACGATGCTCTGGGCAAGGATGAAATTCGCTCGATCGCGCATCTTGGTGCGCAGCCCGGTGTGCGCTACTCGATTGAAAATCCTCGTGCCTACGCGCAGTCAAACCTGGTCGGCCATTTGAACATACTCGAGGTGGCTCGCCAGCGCAGCTTGCCGATGGTGTATGCGTCAAGCTCTTCAGTTTATGGCGGGAACCATAACCTGCCGTTTCAGATTTCAGATCGCGTAGATCATCCCATTTCACTTTATGCGGCAACCAAGCGCGCCGACGAGCTTATAAGCGAAACCTATTCCCACCTCTATCGTATTCCCTTGACCGGACTAAGGTTCTTTACCGTTTACGGTCCCTGGGGCCGCCCCGAAATGGCGGTGTGGATGTTTACGCGAAACATTTTGGAAGGTCGCCCGATTACAGTCTTTAACAAAGGCCAGATGAAGCGCGACTTCACCTATATTGACGACATCATTTCAGGCGTTGCCGCCGCCCTGGACAATCCGCCGCTTGATGATGGCTTGACAAAGCCGGGCGGCAGCAAGGCACCGCACCGGCTTTACAACATTGGCAACAACCGGTCCGAAGCACTGATGGATCTGATCGCCACGATCGAAAATGCATGCGGCAAGAAGGCCGAGATCGACTTTCAGCCGATGCAGCCAGGCGACGTTTACGAGACCCATGCCGATATCGACGATATTGCCCGCGATCTCGGATATGCGCCAACCACGCCGATTTCGATCGGCATTCCGCGTTTCGTCACATGGTATCGCCAATATCGCGGACTCTAGCGCCCTAGACTTTCAGATCGCGTGCAATCGTTTTTCGTGTTGCATCGCTATAGGGCGGCATGAAGCCAGCAAGCTTTGCGACGTTGATCTTCGGCTGATGATAAATGCTCTTGGCATGACTGAACGTCTTGAAGCCGTCATGACCATGATATGCGCCCATCCCGGATGGCCCGACGCCCCCAAAGGGCAATTCTTCCATCGATACGTGGAAGACAACGTCGTTCACGGTGACGCCGCCTGAGATCGTCCGATCAAGCACGCTGCGCTTTTCGCTTTCTTCTTCACCGAAATAATAAAGGCCGAGCGGTCGGTCATGCGCGTTTACATAATCTATGGCTTCTTCCACTCGCTCATAGGTCTTGATTGGAAGCACGGGCCCGAAGATCTCTTCCTGCATGACCTTCATGTCATCTGTCGGGTTGCGCACGAGATAGAGCGGCATCTTGTTCCCGTTCGAGGAAGCAAAGTCTTCATTTGCCGGATTGACTTCAACGACCTCTGCCCCTTTCGCCCGAGCATCGTCGAGATAGCCGTTGAGCCTATCACGATGCCGGCTGTTCATGACCGAAGTATAGTCTGGATTGTCAAGCAACGTCGGGTACATGACCGATACAGCCTTCTTCATGCCCTCAACCACCATCTCCTCTTTTTCGCGGGGGACCATCAGATAGTCAGGCGCTAGGCAAATCTGCCCGGCGTTCATCATCTTGCCGAGCGCAATGCGCTGCGTCGCAGCACCGACATCGGCAGACCGGCCAATGATTGTGGGCGATTTTCCACCCAACTCGAGCGTCACAGGCGTCAGGTTATCTGCGGCCGCATGAAGGATATGCTTGCCAATGCCGGTCGCTCCGGTGAACAGCAGATGATCGAACGGCAATTCGGCGAAGGCCTTGCCCACGTCAGGGCCGCCACTTATGAACAAGGCTTCGGTCGCATCAAAATATTTCGGACCCACCTCTTCGAACAGTGCAGCTACGGTTGGCGTATATTCGGATGACTTGACCATGACGCGATTGCCGGCGGCAAAGGCTCCGGCAATTGGCCCCATCGTGAGCTGCACAGGGAAGTTCCAGGGCGAGATGATGCCAACGACACCTTTCGGCTGAAATTCGATTATTCCCTTTGCGCCGAGAAGGCCGAGCGGGAAATCCAGCTTGCGACGGTCCGGCCTCATCCACTTGTCCAGGCTCTTGCTCGAATGTTTGAGCGTGCGGATCGACGCAGTGATATCCGTGATCCAGCTCTGCTCCGCACTCCGGTGGCCAAAGTCTTCCGACATCGCATCCACGAAGGCCTGACCATGATCCACCAGCATGGCTACGGCGCGTTTGAGGCGATCCTTGCGCACAGCAGCTGACACTGGAAGTTCTGCAGTAAACGCATCTCTCTGCGCCTTTACGGCTGCAAGCATCTGGTCCTTGGTTAATGTCATCTTCCGCTCCCGAAAATCAGGTTTCTGTTTGCAATGAGATATGGCCTCGACTGTAACGGAGAGCAAGTTATTGCTGGAGAATCCAGGCAGGAAATGCTGCAAAGGCCAGCAGAGCTCCCAGAGGTAAGCGATCCGCAAGCTGGACTTTGTTCCCACCTGCCAAGCGAAAGGCCACGAAGAGCAATCCAACGGTGCAGGCCCCGACAAGGATGAGCGGAAGCGACTGCCAACCAAGCATGGCACCCAATGCGCCGAACAGCTTCGCGTCGCCCGCGCCAAGGCCTTCGCGCTTGCGCAAGCGGCGATAGGATAGGGCGACAATCGCAAGCGCCGCATAACCGCCTAGCGCCCCGAAGAGGCGGTCTGGTCCAGACGGGGCGAGGCCCAACCACCAGGACGCGATTGACAACAATATCAAGACAAGGACCAGCCGGTCCGGCAACCAAAAATGCCGAAGGTCAAGCGCCGCAAGTGCCACCAGAATCCAGCCAAACAAGGCGCCTACCGCTCCGGAGACACCCGGCGAAATGGCAAAGCTTACGGCACCGATCAATGCGCAAAGGCCTTCAACGGCGGGATGAACTCGATCAATCTGGCTGCCACAGCTCCGGCACCGACCGCGCGACCAAAACCAGCTGGCAAGAGGAATGAGTTCTGTGACTTCCAGGCGCCTGCCACAATTCTCGCAAGCTGACCGGCCGGCGACAATCGTTTCGCCCCGTGGCCAGCGCAAGATCACTGTTGCCAGAAAGCTTCCCGCTATCAATCCGAGCGTGCCGCCGACCGACACCCAAGCCCATAGAGGAATGTACTCGGAAATCAGGGCTCGCGCTCGTCCGGATCAACGCCCCAGAGCGCTGAGGCCTCAAGATATCCCAACTTTCCCTTTATATCCATTTTGCACCAGCCACGGCGGCATTCGCTGAGCTTTCCGACTACTCCCGGCTCAACGCGCCAAACAATTCGGGCAGCGCTGTTCGGGGCTTCGCGGAGCGCCCTGACCTGCCCCTTGACAACAAGACCGGCGCGTTCGTCGCTCAGGAGATTGGCCTGCATCCATCCCTTCTCTCCGTCGGGATCTTCGATCTTGCGCCAATTCGGATACGTCTCGATCACCCTGACGGGGAGCCCGGCGCGCTGGTAAAGCCAGCTGGCCGGGAATTGCCGTCCGGGCCCCGTGCGCATGCGCGCCTGCCCGGGCAAGATTGAGGCCCAATATGGCGTCTTCTTCTGTGCGACGGCTTGTGACGCCGGTGACAAGAGTATTGCTGCTGCCGCGACCAGCATCGCAGGACGCTTCATGACGCCGATAATCCCTAAATCCATGATCGGTGGCTTGTGCCAAAATCCGGGCTACGCTTCAAGGTTGAAGCCGTTGCCTGCTTCGCCTAGCAGGGCCACAAGAGAAATGGGGAGGAAATATGGGGGCAGCAAGATTTATTGCGGCATTGGCTCTGGCATCATGCGTGGCGAGCCCAGCGGTCGCTCAGCCGATTGTCGTTTCCGATAGTGGTGATACGGCCTGGATCCTCGTCGCATCTGCACTTGTCCTGTTAATGACGATACCGGGATTGGCCCTTTTTTATGGCGGGCTGGTTCGGGCCCGGAACGTTCTTTCTGTCGTGATGCAGTGCTTTGTCATCGTATGCACCGTGTCCCTTCTCTGGGCGGTCCTGGGGTACAGCCTTGTCTTTGGCGAAGGCAATCAGTGGATCGGCGGTACAAGCAATGCATTTCTGGCAAATCTCGGTGATTTGCGTGCGGGAACCACGCTCCCGGAAAGCGCATTTGCACTCTTCCAGATGACATTCGCCGTAATCACGCCTGCACTTGTGATCGGGGCATTCGTAGAGCGCATACGGTTCGGCTGGGTGGTCGCATTCAGCGTGATCTGGACTCTACTTGTCTATATTCCGGTTGCACGTTCAGTCTGGGGTGGAGGCTGGCTTTCCGGCCTTGGCGCCATGGATTTTGCCGGCGGTATTGTGGTCCACACGACAGCAGGCATCGCCGCTCTCGTTATTGCCTTGAAGGTGGGTGAACGGAGAGGTTTCAACAAATCATTGCTCCCTCCACATAGTCCCGCTCTCACTATGGTTGGCGCGGGACTGCTCTGGTTTGGATGGTATGGCTTCAATGGCGGCTCCGCCTTGTCGGCCAGTGGCGATGCTGCTTCTGCCATTCTGAACACGCATATGGCGGCCTGTGCAGCTGCACTTGTCTGGATCCTGCTGGAACGCGTGAAGATCGGAAAGCCGACGTCGATTGGTATCGTGACCGGCGCCGTCGCTGGGCTGGCGACTGTGACGCCAGCGGCTGGCTATGTTGGCTTGTCAGGAGCAATCATTCTGGGACTGCTCGGCGGATTTGTCTGCTTCTTTGCAGTCCAGTTGGTCAAACAGACTTGGAAGGTGGACGATTCCCTTGATGTGTTTGCAGTGCACGGCGTCGGCGGAATGCTTGGGTCAATCTTCTTTCCCCTCTTCATGTCCCGGTCAATCGGCGGCATTGGTTTCGCAGAAAGCCAGACATTGACCAGCCAATTGGGTGCGCAAGCGCTTGCTGTCAGCATCGTCGCAGTCTGGACGGGGCTGGTCACATGGTTGATCTGCATTGCAAGCAATGTGGTGCTGCCCATGCGCGTGGACGAAGAGGCGGAACATGATGGGCTCGACCTCTCCAGCCACGGCGAACGCGGCTGGGAGCTCGACTAAGTCAGTTCGTCCCACATGTTCTTGAGCTTGGTGAAGAAGCCGGCTGTTTGCGGGCATTCTTCGCCAGTCTCCGTTTTGCGAAACGCTTCAAGCAATTCGCGCTGCTCAGCGGTCAACTTTGTGGGAGTCTCGACCTCGATCTGAACAACCAGATCGCCGGTCCCGCGCCCGTTCAGGACCGGCATGCCTGCGCCGCGCTGGCGAAGTTGCTTGCCGGACTGAATGCCGGCCGGGATACGGATTTCGTGAGGTGTGCGATCCAGACCGGGAACCGTAATGGTGCCGCCCAGCGCGGCCGTCGTGAAACTGATTGGCGCACGGGCGAACAACGTCGTTCCTTCGCGCTGAAAGAGCTGGTGGCGCTCAAGATGCAGGAAGATATAGAGATCGCCAGCAGGTGCACCGCGTTCACCAGCCTCGCCTTCGCCCGAAAGGCGAATTCTCGTCCCATCATCAACACCGCGCGGGATGTTGACACTCAGGGTTTTTTCCTTGTCGACGCGGCCGCTCCCGCGGCAGGTTGTGCAGGGATCGGAGAGAACCTGGCCCGCGCCCCGGCAACTGGCGCAAGGCCGCTCAACCACAAAGAAGCCTTGCTGCGTGCGCACCTTGCCATGGCCGCCACACGTCCCGCATGTCTTGGCTGACGTCCCGGGCTTTGCCCCGGAACCACCACACGGATCGCAGACGGCTGAAACTTCGACACGGATCTCGGTTTCCTTGCCGTGAAAACTGTCTTCAAGAGTGATTTCAAGATCGTAGCGCAGGTCCGCCCCACGCTGGGGACCGCGCTGGCGGCCGCGACCGCCGCCCATGAATTCACCAAATATATTGTCGAATATATCTGAAAAACCGCCAAAATCCTGAGGCCCGGCGCCGCCGCCATTCTGGAATGCGGCCTTGCCATACTGGTTGTAGGCGGCGCGCTTCTGAGGGTCCTTCAGGACATCATAAGCTTCGCTGATTGCCTTGAATCGGGCTTCTGAATCCTTGCATCCGGGATTCTTGTCCGGATGGTAGCGCATGGCGAGCTTGCGATATGAGGATTTGATCGCTCCGTCATCGGCGGTGCGTTCGACCTCCAGCAATTCATAATAGTCGTCAGGCAGAGACATGGAACCCCCCGGAAAGATGCTCCCCGGGGAACAGCCCCGGGGAGTATTTCTCAGCCCTTGTTCTCGTCGACTTCGGAGAATTCGGCATCAACCACATCCTCATCCTTCGGCGCTTCCGCCTCGGGTGAGGCAGCAGCTGCCTGTTCCTTCTCATAAATTGCCTGACCAAGCTTCATTGCTGCCTGGGCAAGAGCCTGACCCTTCGCGGTCATCGCTGCGACATCGCCGCCTTCAACCGCGGTCTTCGCTTCGGCAATTGCAGCCTCAATCTCGGACCTGGTTGCCTCATCCACCTTGTCGCCATGCTCAGAAAGCTGGCGCTCCGTTGTATGGATCAGACTTTCGGCATTGTTCTTGGCCTCGGCCGCTTCACGACGCTTTTTGTCTTCTTCGGCAAACTGTTCTGCATCCTTGACCATCTGTTCGATGTCAGCGTCCGACAATCCGCCTGAGGCCTGGATCTTGATCTGCTGTTCCTTGCCGGTGCCCTTGTCCTTGGCATGGACGGAAACAATGCCGTTCGCGTCGATATCGAACGTCACCTCAATCTGTGGAACACCGCGGGGTGCTGGCGGAATGCCAACCAGATCAAACTGGCCGAGCATCTTGTTGTCTGCCGCCATTTCACGTTCACCCTGGAAAACCCGGATCGTCACCGCCTGCTGATTGTCTTCGGCAGTTGAATAGACCTGGCTCTTCTTCGTCGGGATCGTCGTGTTGCGATCAATCATTCGGGTGAAGACGCCACCAAGCGTCTCGATACCGAGTGAAAGCGGGGTCACGTCAAGCAAGAGGACATCCTTGACGTCACCCTGCAAAACACCGGCCTGAATGGCAGCGCCCATAGCCACGACTTCGTCCGGATTCACGCCCGTGTGCGGTTCCTTGCCGAAAAATTCCTTCACGACTTCGCGAACACGCGGCATGCGGGTCATCCCACCGACAAGCACAACCTCTGCAATGTCTGCAGCCTTTACACCAGCGTCTGCCAATGCCTTTTTGCAAGGATCAAGGGTCCGTTTGATCAACCCTTCGACCATCTTTTCAAGGTCGGCACGCGTGATTGCCTTAACAAGGTGCTTTGGTCCGGTAGCATCCGCCGTGATGAATGGCAGGTTGACCTCGGTCGTTGCTGCAGAAGACAATTCGATCTTGGCCTTTTCCGCAGCTTCCTTGAGCCGCTGAAGAGCCAGCTTGTCTTGCGTCAGGTCGATGCCTTCGGCCTTCTTGAATTCCGCCGCAAGGAATTCGACGATTGTCGCGTCAAAGTCTTCACCGCCGAGGAAGGTGTCGCCGTTGGTCGACTTCACTTCGAACACGCCATCGCCGATTTCGAGGACCGAAATATCGAACGTGCCGCCACCAAGGTCATAGACGGCAATCAGCTTCCCGTCGTTCTTTTCAAGGCCGTAGGCGAGCGCAGCCGCAGTCGGCTCGTTGATGATACGCAATACTTCCAGGCCCGCGATCTGGCCTGCATCCTTGGTTGCCTGGCGCTGTGCATCGTTGAAGTAAGCGGGAACCGTGATGACCGCCTGTGTCACCGTCTCGCCAAGATAGCTCTCGGCGGTTTCCTTCATCTTCTGAAGCGTGAAGGCAGAGATCTGCGACGGCGAATAATCTTCTCCGCCAGCCTTGACCCAGGCATCGCCAGTCTTTCCCTTGACGATCGCGTAGGGGACAAGGCCCATGTCCTTCTTCGTCATCGGATCATCAAAGCGTCGGCCAATCAGGCGCTTCACCGCAAAAATCGTGTTTTCCGGGTTGGTGACGGCCTGGCGCTTCGCAGGCTGGCCGATCAGGCGCTCACCATCCTTGGCAAAGGCCACGATCGACGGCGTCGTGCGTGCACCTTCGGCATTTTCAATAACCTTGGGCTTGCCGCCTTCCATCACTGCGACGCAGCTGTTTGTGGTGCCCAGATCGATCCCGATCACTTTTCCCATTTCAATCCCTCATTCCATTCAAGCAGACTAGGCCCGGTACCGCCCGCAAGGCACGGTAAGACCCGTGGTTCGAAGTGCGATATAGGTGTCGATTTGCTTGTCGCAAGGTTTTGAGACGATTAGTTGAGCGATTCAATTTCAAGGAGATACGCAATGCGCCCTTTTGCAGCGATGTCAGTAATACTTGCGCTTGCAGCCTGCCAGCAGTCGGCGCCGAAGGCTGCGAGCGTGGATAGCGCCTGGGTGCGCCTGCCTGCCGTCGCCGGACGGCCTGGTGCGGCCTATTTCACGATCCACGGCGGTGCAGTCGAAGATCGGCTGATGGCCGTCGGTTCGCCCCAGGCTATCCGGGCTGAAATGCATGACATGTCGATGGATGGCGGCGTCATGAAGATGGCGGCAATCGAAGGGGGGCTTGCCGTTCCGGCCAAGGGCGAAGTCGCTTTTACCAGCGGTGGCAAGCATGTCATGCTGTTCGACATCTCGCCACAGGCGCTGCCGGGAGGCAAGATGACGCTGACATTTACAATGGCAAGCGGGCAGAAGCTGGAGACGGAGGCTGCCGTCGTTGCAGCAGGCGATGAGGAACCGAAAGCACTCTGATGAGCAGCCGTTCCCTGACGGTGGCGGAAACAGTGCTGGCCCGAAGCGTCTTTGGCGATGCGATCGACTATTCAAGGGTCAAGGTCTTTGCGCGCAAATGGTGGCCGTTCCAACCGCGGCAGGTTGCCATGGCTCCGGATGGTAACCTCTGGCTCAGCCCCAAGGGCTCCCTCTATTGCGACGATTTCTGCCAAAGTCCGATTGAACGTCAGGGTCTGTTCATCCACGAAATGGCGCATGTCTGGCAGCATCAACAGGGCGTGAACCTGATTGTCAAAAGGCACCCGTTCTGCCGCTACGGCTATACCCTGCGCCCGGGATGGGCACTCCAGCGATATGGGATTGAGCAGCAGGCCGAGATCGTCCGCCATGCCTTCCTGCTCCGGAACGGTATCCATTTGGAGGGGAAGCCGCCTCTTGCCACTTACAGAAAAATGCTGCCCTTCAATATGGCCTGATCAGGACACGCCACTCAGCGGCAATTGCATGTAGACCGTATCGAGCCAGCGACCGAACTTGTGGCCCACGGATTTCATCCGCCCGGCATGCTCAAATCCAAGTTTTTGGTGAAGCCCGACTGACGCTGGTTCGCCACCACCAACAACGGCAATCATCTGTTTGAAGCCGCATTCACGCGCGCGATCGATCAGCTCGGTAAGCAGCAAGCGACCAATGCCCTGACCGATCCATTCGGGATGGAGGTAGATCGAGTTTTCGCATGTTGCAGCATAGGCCGGTCGATCACGAAACTGGGTCGCATAGGCATAGCCGAGCACTTTTCCATCCAATTCCGCGACAACAAATGGCCAGCCCTGTCCGGAAATCCAGCTTATCCGCTCAGCCGTTTCGGCCTCTGTGCGCGGCACAGTATCGAAGCTGGCCGTGCCATTCAGCACATGATGTGCATAAATGGATGCGATAGCGGGCGCGTCCTCGACCCAGGCCGAACGGATCGCGATTTTGGCGGATGTCATCTTGGCTCCACTTTCAAAGCAATTTTACGGAATTCTTACGCCGCCTCCCCGCATCTCACATAGATTTCTTATGCCAATGTGTGGCTGTTGCCGCCACCTGAAATGATTTGTGGTAGCTCGATGATCGACCATCAGGATTCAAGCAAGGCGAAAGTAGCGCCCTTGGCCGCACTGACAATCGGCGCGGTAGGTGTCGTGTTCGGAGATATCGGAACAAGCCCGCTCTATGCCTTTCGCGAGGCACTTGGCCAGACGGCAGGCGGCGGCATCAATGCGGCTGAAATTCTCGGCGTCCTCAGCCTCATGATCTGGGCTCTGATCCTTGTGGTGACCGTCAAATATGTCTCCTTTCTCATGCGTGCCGACAATAACGGTGAAGGTGGCGTGCTCTCGTTGATGGCGCTCGCAAAGCGCGCAACCGGAGGGTGGAAGAGTGTCATTGCCCTTGGCGCAGTTGGAGCGGCGCTCTTTTACGGCGATGCTATCATTACGCCGGCACTCTCCGTTCTTTCGGCGGTCGAGGGACTCCGGACCTTGCCAGGACTGGATGCGGCGCTGAGTGAGCGGAGCATCATGAATATTGCGCTTGCCATTCTAGTCGGGCTGTTCGCGATCCAATCGCGCGGAACGGCGAATGTATCTCGACTTTTCGGCCCTGTTTGCGCGATCTGGTTCCTCACAATTGGCGCGCTCGGTTTGCTGCATCTGTATGATGCGCCATCAATCCTGTTGGCGTTCAATCCGTCCTTGGGGGTGAGCTTCCTCCTTCAGCATGGCATGACCGGCCTGTTCGTCCTTGGGGCGGTGTTTCTGACTGTCACAGGAGCGGAGGCCTTGACGGCTGACATGGGTCATTTCGGCCGTTTGCCAATCAAACTCGGCTGGTTTCTGCTTGTCTTCCCTTCGCTTGTGCTGAATTACCTCGGCCAGGGGGCATTTGCGCTTGCGCAGTTGGGAGAAGCAACCGCCGCCGGCAAGACATTTGCCAACGCAGACTGGTTCTTCTTGATGGCGCCCGAACCAGTCCGGCCATGGGTCGTCGTTATCGCCACTCTAGCAACGATCATTGCCAGCCAGGCCGTGATCACCGGGGCCTATTCTCTTACCCAACAAGCGATTTCGCTAGGCTTGCTGCCGCGGCTCAAGATCCTGCAAACAAGCGAAGAGCATTTCGGCCAGATCTACGTACCGGTCATAAACTGGCTGCTTTTGGCTGGTGTTGCCGTCTTGATCATCCAGTTCCGCACCTCGACATCCATGGCGGCGGCTTATGGCATTGCTGTGACCGGGACGATGGTCGCCACCACCTGCCTTGCCTTCATTGTTCTTTGGAAGCTATGGAATTGGCGCCTTGCCTCTGCTCTGGCATTTATCGCTCCCTTCCTGTTGCTAGATCTCTTCTTTTTTGGGGCAAACATCCTGCGCGTCGTCGAAGGCGGATGGGTCCCGCTTGTTATCGCCTCAATCATCGGGCTGTTGATTCATATCTGGGTGAAGGGAAAGATCTTCCTTTCGAGAGAAACCCACTGGAACAGCGTTGGGATGATAGACCTGGCCAAGGCGCTCTCTGCCCGTCCACCCAGGCGCGTCGAGGGGACAGCAGTGTTCTTGACGTCTGAGCCGGAGGTTGCTCCTGTCGCGCTCCTCCACAACCTCAAGCATAACCGGATTCTCCACAATCAGAACATCATCCTGACCGTCCGTACTGTCACCAGGCCGCGGGTGGACGAAAGCGAAAGGGTGTCCGTCACGCCCATCGACGAAAATTTCAGCCAGGTGGAAATCACCTATGGTTATATGGAAGTCGCGGACGTCCCGAGCGATCTTTATCGAACCGGAAAGGTTCTGTCTGATCGCGGCGGTACATCCTTCTTTGTCGGGCGCAACATGCTATCCCCAAGCCGTGATGTCGGCCTGCCATTCTGGCAGGATCTGATCTTCATCTTCTTGCACAAGAACGCGTCCGACCCGACCGTTTACTATAACATTCCAATCAATCGTGTGATTGAAATGGGCTCCAGGGTAGAAGTTTGAACCTGCCTCATCGACGGCGACGACCTTTGGTGGGAATATTGCCATCATGAGGGCGAGTGAGTCGCAATTGCAGACTGGGTTGAGGTCAATCCGCTGGCTGCTGGTGAGTACGGCCACCATCGCCGTCGTGACCTGCATTAGCGCGTTACTCTCGGATCAATTGAGCCTCGCCAATCTGGCCTTTCTGTTTCTTCTGCCTGTTATTGCGGTTTCCGGCCGGTACGGGATGTCCCAGGGTTTCATCACAGCGGCATTGTCCACTTTGGCCTTCAATTTCTTCCTCGTGCCACCCCGTTACACGCTCCATATCGCTGACACGGATAATGTCGTCACACTTGTAATCCTTCTCGTCGTTGCATTTGCTGTCAGCAATTTCGCAGCGCGCCTCCAAGCCCAAGCAGGCATTGCACGCCAAAAGGCCGCCGAAAGTGAGGCGCTGTCGAATCTCACTGCGAACCTCGGCAAACAGACGAGTGAAAGCGCGATGCGCCAATGCCTCGTGGAAGCCCTAGCGTCGGAAACACAATGCACTGTCACCGTCACCGAAGCCGATGAGGCATTGGGTGAGCTGGTAGCAACGAGCCCGATTGATCTGGCCGCTGCGCGTTGGGCACTGGCTCATGGTGACGCTGCCGGCCGGGGGACACCGATAATGTCCAGCGCCGACAATCTCTTCTTCGCATCCAGGATTGACGGCGAACGCGCCCTGCTTGTCCAACTTTGGCGAGCGGATACGTTGGTCCCGGTCTCATTTGCGAGACTGCCATTCATCCAAGCAATGGCAGATCGCTGCAGCGAGGCCATTGCAAGATTTGGGATTTCAATGGCTCGTCGCACGTTGGAAGCGCGCGCCGAACAGGATGCGATGCGCGAAGCATTGCTCGCGTCATTTGGTCATGACATGCGAACACCCCTTACAACCATAAAATCGGGACTTGCAGCACTCAAGGATGAGCCGGGCAATTTGACGGCACTTCAAGCCGCGAGCGAGGGCGCTGACCGACTTGAACGGCTTTTTTCAAACCTGGTCGATCTGGCACGCATTCGCGCCGGAGCGATATCGTTGCGCCTTGAGCCGATAGAAATCGCCGATTCCATCGCGTCTGCGCTTGACGCGCTGAAGCGTCAGACTGCGGATCATGAAATCATCTATGACATACCTGCGTCAGTGCCATTGGTTCGCTCTGACGAGCGCCTGCTCCATCACATTTTAGTGAATCTTATCGATAACGCCTGTAAATTTTCGCCACCCGGTGGGCCAATCGAAATCGCTCTGGAGATGAGTGACGGTGGCCTTTCAGTGATAGTGCGCGACACTGGTCCGGGGCTAGGCAACGCCAAAGTGAGAGACGTGTTTTTGCCATTCAACAGGGGAATCAGTACTTCGTCAGTGCCCGGCACTGGCCTTGGACTGGCTATCGTGGCGGGATATGCAAAGGCACTGGGAATCGACGTGCAATGCAGCAACAGGAGCGAGGGCAACGGTGCCGAATTCATGATCCACTTTCCAACTGCCAACCTTGTAAGTGAATTGAAGGAGGCCGGTTTGTGAATGAAGTGACCCAAGTCCTTGTTGTCGACGACGAAATGCAGATTAGGCGCCTACTTTGTGCGGCGCTACGACGTTCCGGTTATCAGCCGCTTGAAGCGGCGACGGCTCGCGAGGCGGCACATTTGAACGAGCTTTATCACCCTGTCGCTGCACTTGTAGACCTCGGTCTTCCCGATCGCGACGGGCTAGAGCTGGTTTCATTGCTCACGAAGGGATCAGCCTGTGCAGTCATTGTCATTTCAGCGCGAGATGGGACAAGCGAAAAGGTTGCCGCACTGGACCTTGGCGCAACAGATTATGTGACCAAACCATTCGACACCGAAGAGCTGCTCGCTCGCCTCCGTTCCGCGCTCCGCCGAACACAAAACGCCGAGCAGGAGCTTACGCGTGTCATGTTTGCAGATGTCGAGGTCGACCTTTCCTCTAGGCTGGTGAAGAAGTCCGGGCTTGAGGTGCATCTCACCCCGAAAGAATATGCACTTCTATCCGCGCTAGCCGCACGCCCTGGCCGCGTCATAACACATTCCAACCTCCTAAAGGCAATTTGGGGGCCTGCGCATGTTGACGACATAGAATATTTGCGAGTCACGGCACGCGCGCTGCGGCTCAAGTTGGAACCCGTTCCAAGCCGCCCCCAATTTATTAGGAATGAACCAGGTGTCGGGTACCGGTTGTGTCAGTAGATCCAAATTTATCCAAATTGGGACGGAACCGACGTGCATTGGTTGCACTGCAACCCTTTACAGTTAGATAGGGCTGGGCGAAATAGGACTCTCATTGCGCCGTTAGGGAAAAGTACATGTCTGCGGACTCGTTGATCATCTTGGCTGCAATATTCGTTGGTGCAGTCATTGCGATGATTTCTACATTTGCGTTAGTCATGCGCGCACGCCGTCGCGCTCGGCGCAGACGCAGCTTGAGCTGGTATTACGATTGATCCGAAGCGTCCGAGATTTCCTGAGTTGATCCCTTCGGAATAATATTGGCTGCAATTGTTTGATAATTCCCGCTAGGGAGCCGCCCATGAGAATCGAACTAATCCCGGCGGGCGACAACCCCCCTGAAAGTATCAACGTCCTGATCGAAGTGCCCATCGGTGGGGAGCCGGTGAAATATGAGATCGACAAGGCTTCAGGCGCTTTGTTCGTCGACCGCATCCTGCACACATCGATGCGCTATCCTGCGAATTACGGCTTTGTTCCGCATACGCTGGGTGAAGATGGCGATCCGCTGGATGCCTTGGTGATCGCCCGCTCTCCAATCGTGCCCGGTGCCGTCATCCGGGTGCGCCCGGTTGGTGTCCTTCTCATGGAAGATGACAAGGGTGGCGATGAAAAGCTGATCACTGTCCCTGTTGATACGACCTTCCCCTATTATTCGGAAATTGGCGGGCATGATGACCTGCCGCCGATCGTGACACAGCAGATCGAGCACTTCTTCCAGCACTACAAGGATCTCGAGCCCGGCAAATGGGCAAAACTCAAGGGATGGGGCGACGCCGAAACCGCCAAGCGCATCATAGTCGAGTGCATTGAACGGGCCCAAAAGGAAGGCGCATGACAAACCTCAATGGTCAGACTTTCGTCCTCGTCCACGGGGCATGGCACGGTGGTTGGTGCTGGCGCGATGTCGCGGCGCGGCTGCGCGCTCGCGGTGCCCTGGTCCATACTCCAACGCTGACCGGGCTCGGGGCCAAGAAACATCTCCGCGCTGCATATCAAGGGCTGCAAACCTTCATCAGAGACGTTGCCGCCGTTATCGAAACCGAAGAATTGCAAGACGTTGTGTTGGTCGGTCACAGCTTTGGCGGAATGGTCATCACAGGTGTGGCAGACCGGCTGCCAGACCGCATCAAGCGGCTGGTCTATCTCGATGCCTTTGCACCCAATGATGGCCAGTCAGTCGTTACATGCGCGCCGGGTGCCAGTTCGGAGGCAATGGACCGCCTGCGTCGTTCGCTCGAATCTCAGGCCAAGGACGGCGAATGGATTGCCCCGCCACCTGCCGAACTGGTTGGACTCCATTTGGCGACCCCGGAATTGCGCGAGTGGGACTTGCGCAACATGACAGAGCAGCCGCTTTCAAGTTTTGTCGAACCCCTGCCCCTTGCAAACGGTCGACCGCAGATACCTTCGACTTATATTGTCTGTGACAATCCGCCGATGCCGGGCACGCCATTTGTGGCACACCATAGGGAAGTGGTGGCAGGCACCTATGGGCCGCAATGGACGGCCCGCCGCATCGAGACCGGCCATATGGCCATGATCACAGCGCTGGATGAGACCGTTGCGCTGCTGGCTGAAGCCGCTTCAGGCTGAGGTCATCGACTTTTGATCGAACAACACTGTTTCATAACTGATTGAGCTTTCGACCAACGTCTCCCACAGAGCCGCGACAAGGGGTTCGGGGATACCCGCATCGCGCGCCTTCCGCTGCGCATTGGCAATAACTTGAGCCTTGCGCGTTTCATCACGCACCTGTGCGCGATCGGACTTTATGCGCGCGGCCGCGGCCATATAGCCAAAGCGCCGGGCCAGAAGGGAGACGAGAGCCTCATCAACCTTGTCGACGCCGGCCCTGACGTCCGCCATTGTCATGCAATCTTCAGGGTCTTTGATCATTGTTCCGCCAACTGCTTCAGCGCTTCGCCATCAAGGCGCTGCACTGTCCATTCATCCATAGGCCTTGCCCCGATTGATCTATAAAATGCAATCGCGGGTTCATTCCAGTCGAGCACCGCCCACTCGAAGCGCGCGCAGCCGCGGTCGAGCGCAATCCGGGCAAGGCGAGAGAGGAGAGCCTTGCCCAGGCCCGATCCACGCGCCTCGGGATCGACGAACAGATCTTCAAGATAAAGCCCGGGTCTCCCCTCGAACGTAGAGAAGTTATGGAAGAAGAGCGCGAAGCCCTTTGGCACGCCATCGATTTCACCAATGAGCACTTCCGCCATCGGGCGCTGTCCGAAAAGATATTGGCCAAGCATATCGACATCAGCATAAACCTCGTGTCGAAGCCTTTCATACTCGGCTAGGTCACAGATAAATCGAAAGATCAGGCCAATGTCGTCTTTCTTGGCTGCGCGAATAGATAATGTCATTGAAATCGCCTCATTGCTGTATAGCGCGGCCATAGCAAACCGACTGCTAGGCCAGACATAACCAGTGCAGCCGCGAGGAGCTTCCATGCTGGCAAAGCTTCGCCCAGCAACAGCGCCGATGCACCTATTCCGAAGACTGGCACAAGCAGTGCCATCGGCGTTATCGTTGCTGCGGGATGTCGCGACAGCAGCCAGCCCCAGGCAGCATAGCCAAACATCGTATTCCCGACGGATTGCCAGAGGACAGCAGCCCAAGTCATCATGTCGGCATCTTGGACGCCAGCTTGCATTGCTGGCCAACCTTCGAACAGGAACGACAAAAGAAACAATGGGGGCACGGCGAAAATGCTCGCCCAGACGACATAGGACAACATATTGACCTGCCCCGCGGCACGCGAAACGATATTGCCGCCTGCCCAGCTCATTGCCGCACCGATCACCAGAAAAAGCCCCAGTGCGGTCGCACTCCCTTCAGCATGTGTCGCGATCATTCCAATGCCTGCGATGGCCAGCAGGAGCGCTACAAACTGGAATCGATGAACATGTTCGCCAGTCATGCGCATCGAAAAGCCGATTGTGAAAAATACCTGGACCTGCACCACCAGCGATGCAAGGCCAGGAGTGATATCGTGCCGCATCGCAATAAACAGCAACCCGAACTGGCCGACACCGATAAGCAGCCCGTAACTCGCCAGATTGCCCAGTGAAACCGCAGGCCGCTTGAGAAAGAAAGCAAGCGGGAAGAATGCAAATGTAAAGCGCAATGCCGCAAGCAATAGTGGCGTCAAATGCTGCAACGCGGTTTTGATGACAACAAAGTTGCTGCCCCAGACTGCCATCACGGCCAATGCCAAGGAAAAATGGGACAACGGCATCGCAGCCTTCTGGATCCTGCTCACAAAGCCACAACCTCCACATGGGACGGCTTGGAACCGGACTTCTGTCGCGCCGCAATGAAGCATCCACCAACAATCAGAACAGTCCCGATGAGTGTCGCGAGCGAAACGGCCTCGCTGAAGAAATACCAGCCGAAAATGGCCGCCCAGACAAAGGCCGTATATTCAACCGAGACAAGCACTTGCGCTTCTGCCCGTGCATAGGCCCATGACAGCAAGAGCAGCGAGACTATGGCCAATACCGTAGACCCGACAATTGCGGGCGCGTGGGAAACCGCAGGCACGACCGCGAGCCAGGGAGCGGCAAGTAAAAGCACAGCACCCGCTGTCAGGTTCTGGAAAAAGACAATTTCGATCGGCGATGCAAGTTGAGCCTGCTTGCGCTGGAGCACCAGATTATAGGCATACAAAACAGCAGAGACCAGAATTGCTGCACTGCCTTTCAGGACTTCTGGCTGATAATCGCCCGTCACCCGCGCCGAGAGAATGACAAGAACACCCAGAAAGCCGAGGATGGTCGCAAAAATCGCGCCCCGGCTGATTTTCTCTCCCAGCAAAACCGCAGCCAGATAAAGTGTAATCAGCGGTGCAATGAAGGACAGAGCAATCGCTTCGGCAAGCGGAACGCGAGCCAATCCCCAGAAAAAACAGGTGGCCATGAACGCGGCGATTGTGCCGCGCAGGGCATGAAGCCTGAAAGTCGATCGAGCCGGCAGCCGCGTCCCGGAAACCAGGAACAAAAGCCCCCCCAGGATGATACCCGCCAGCATCCGCCACAGCATCGCATTATAGGCACCAAGGCTTATTGACAGGCCTTTCATCACCACATCCATCGTCGAAAATGTGGCAATGCCTAGCGTTGCCATGCCATATGGGATGGCCGTCGATGTGTGGTCAGAACTCGACATGTGCTGCTCTTAGCGGACGCTGCCGCTTGAGCCACCATCAATGTTAATTTTCTGCCCCGAAGCATAAGTATTGGCATCGGACACCAGCCACAGCACGGCAGATGCCACATCATCGGGGGTAGGCACCCTGCCGAAGGGAAAGCCTGCGTCGAGCAAATGAATGTCGTCGACGCCGGCAACTGCCTTTGCCAAACGTTCACCCATGTCGGACACCGTCAGGCTGGGCGCGACAATGTTCACACGGATACCGTTCGCGCCTTCTTCCTTGGCTATCGTCAGAGCAAGCGCTTCAGATGCTGCCTTGCCCATGTTGTAAGGCGCCCCATTTGCCGAATTGGTCTGCGTTGCGACGCTCGAAATCATTACGATGTCGCTGCGTGCATTCTTGCGCAGATGCGGAATGGCAAGTTTAGACATATAATGCGGCCCAAAAGCATGAACACGAACCACGCGCTCCATTTCCGCCGGATCGGTTTCCGCGACCGTTCTGCCGCGGCTCGCGATGCCCGCATTGTTGATGAGGATCGAGAGTCCTCCAAAATCCCGAACGACGGCGTCGACCATTGTCGCACAGGCTTCAAAATCGTCCACAGGGGCATGATAGGCCTTGGCCCTTCTGCCCATCGCGCTGATCTCGGCAACAACGGCAGCGGCTGCCTCAGCCTCCCGTCGATAGTTCACGGCGATGTCTGCGCCAGCGCGGGCAAGCGCCAGCGCAATGCCGCGACCAATGCCCCTGCTTGCTCCCGTCACAAGGGCTACCCGCCCCGAAAGTGTCAAATCCGTCATCCATCCGGATTGCCGATGCAGCTTCGGCCTGTCCAGTCCGTTTGTTCAGCGAAGGATCATTTGGTCGCCATTGATGCTGACGGAGCCGATCTTTTCAAGGAAGGTCTGGCCCAGAAGAGAAACCTCAAGCCCGTTGGGGATAACGGCGGCTTCCATGTCCCATGCCTCCTTGCTCCCGAGTTGCATGCGATGAAGCGTGACAAACTTGCCATTGACCGGACCTGACACGCCGCGACCGACAGGCTTCAGGTCCTGCTCGGTCCAGCTGATTCCCAGCTTTCGAGCATCGGCGGCGGAAAGAGCAATTGAACTCGTGCCCGTGTCGACGAGAAAATGTATGATCTGCCCATCCACATTGAGATCAGCATAGAAATGGCCATTCTGGCTTCTTGTGAGGACAATCTCGCTTGGCGCTGACGGAACTGCAATCACCTTGCCGCTCTTGGGCGGCGGAACCGCGGGCGGAGTTTCAGCGGGCTTGCGGCTCGAAGGCCAAAGGGCTCCGATCACGAGGCCCAGCCCAATGACAAAGGCTAACAGCTTGTGCGACATGGCAGTGTCATAGTCTGGTTCAGGTTAGGGAAGAGTGAAAGACAATGGCGGTGCTCAAGCTGCGGCTTTCGACACGCCGGCTTCGATCTCTGCCGCTTTCTGTTCCACCAGTTGCACAATATGATCGACCATCTCCTCGTCCTGAATGTGATGATCGGTCACTCCGGACAAATAGACCATATGCTTGCCTGCGCCGCCGCCTGTCAGCCCGATGTCGGTCTCGCGTGCTTCGCCAGGTCCATTGACGACACAGCCAAGGACCGAAAGCGAAAGCGGCGTGTGAATATGCTGCAACCGTTCTTCCAGCTTCTGCACAGTGCGGATCACATCAAATCCTTGCCTGGCACAGGACGGACAGGACACAATCCGCACTCCACGCGTCCTTACGCCCAATGACTTGAGGATCTCATACCCGACCCTGACTTCCTCTTCCGGTTCTGCAGAAAGCGAGACACGGATGGTGTCCCCGATCCCCGCCCAAAGCAGGTTGCCGATGCCAATCGCGGATTTGACAGTGCCTCCAATAAGACCCCCGGCCTCGGTTATGCCCAGATGCAGGGGACAGTCGACTGCCTCGGCCAACCCCATATAGGCGGACACGGCAAGGAAGACGTCGGACGCCTTGACCGCCACCTTGTACTCACGGAAATCGTGATCTTCCAAAAGCTTGATATGATCGAGTGCGCTCTCCACAAGCGCGTCCGGACATGGCTCGCCATATTTTTCGAGCAGGTCCTTCTCTAGGCTGCCTGCGTTCACGCCGATCCGGATTGCACAGCCGTTGGCCTTGGCCGCATTGACAACTTCTCGCACCCGCTCCGACGATCCAATGTTGCCGGGATTGATCCGAAGGCAGGCAGCACCTGCATCGGCGGCCTCAAGCGCACGCTTGTAGTGAAAATGGATGTCCGCAACGATCGGGACACGAGCCGCCCGCACGATCTGTTTCAGTGCGGCTGTCGATTCGACATCGGGACAGGATACGCGAATAATATCGACACCAGCCTCCTCGCACCTGCGAATCTGGTCGATCGTCGCCTTCGCGTCAGATGTGAGCGTATTTGTCATTGTCTGGACGCTGATCGGGGCATCCCCGCCGACGGGCACATTGCCAACCATGATCTGGCGGGACTTTCGGCGCGCAATATCGCGCCAGGGGCGTATCGAAGACATAACCCTGCTTATAGGCGCGGCGTTACCGCAGTCGCAATCCCATCAGATATTCTTCATCGCGATGGTCTCCCACCATGAAAATTGTATCCCCGATCTTCTCAAAGCCGTATCGCGCGTAAAAGCGCTGAGCCGCTTTATTTTCGCTCCACACGCTCAGGATGACATCCTCAAATTCGCGCGCATGCGCTTCGCTCAGGGCCCATGCCATGAGTTCCGCACCAAGGCCGCTGCCCGTTTCACCGCCCAGCATGTAAAGCTGTTTGAGCTCCATCACGCGCCTTCCCCTGCTGTCATGGTCAAGCGTGGTATCGAACCCAAGCTTGCAATAGCCTAACATCCGCCCCGCGCGTTCGGCGATACGATACAACCGGTCGGGGTTTGCAATCTCCGACTCGATTTTTGAAAGGGAGTAGGTCTGCTCTAGGAACCTGTTCAGGTTCTCGGCACTGTAGAGATGCCCGAACGCATCCACAAAACTGGTATGGCCAAGTTCAGCCAATG
This sequence comes from Aquisediminimonas profunda, assembly GCF_019443285.1. Lineage (GTDB taxonomy): Bacteria > Pseudomonadota > Alphaproteobacteria > Sphingomonadales > Sphingomonadaceae > Aquisediminimonas > Aquisediminimonas profunda. Next base: position 1,780,115 of record NZ_CP080327.1, on the reverse strand, counting down.
CAGGCGCATCCTCGGCGACGGCGGGGCGATAGTTGATCATGACTGGAGCGTCTTGCACATCCTGCGGGTGTATGTCACCCCTTCAGGATCGCTTCCCAAACGAGGAGTAAGCCTCATGCGCCCTATCATCTCCAAAATCGCGATCACTTGTGTCGCATCATCTATTGCGCTCTCCAGTCCGGCCTATGCCAAGAATGAAAAAACCTACGCAACGCTTAGCGATATTGGCGCCTATGGCCTTGCTGCGCTGGCTGTCGGAACGCCATTGATCAAGGGCGATACAAATGGTGCCATTCAAGCCGGAGGGTCAATTGCGGCAGCACAACTCGTTACCTTCGGTTTGAAGGAGACATTTCCCGAACTGCGGCCTGATGGCAGCGACCGCAAGAGCTTTCCGTCAGGCCACACAAGCATGTCTTTTGCAGCAGCAGCCACTCTTTTCAATCGGCAAGGCCAAACATATGGAATACCTGCATTTGTCGTTGCAAGCTTTGTCGGCTTTGCCCGCGTCAAGGCAGACAAGCATCACTGGTATGATGTCGTGGCGGGCGCTGCGATCGGGACAACTTCGGGATTCCTGATTACCCGCGACCGGCCAAATCGAACGGCATTGGTCGTGCCTTGGGGTGACAGCAAAGGCGCAGGCATGTCCTTGGCGATGCGGTTTTGACAACCGCCGAAGCCAGTGGCTGGTCCATCGCCATTCATGGCGGGGCAGGATCAATGGACCGATCAATGCTCAGTCAGGAACAGGATCGCCTGGCGCGCGCCGGACTGGCTGCTGCGCTGGATGCGGGGATTGCTGTCCTGAGCGCGGGCGGCCCCTCGCTTGACGCAGTCGAAGCCGCCGTGCGGGTTCTGGAAGATAATCCGCTATTCAATGCCGGTCGCGGTTCGGTGTTTACAGCGGAAGGGCGGGTAGAATGCGACGCTGCGATCATGGATGGCAGCAATCGTATGGCCGGAGCCGTCGCTGGTGTCCGTTCCACGCGCAATCCGATCGTTCTCGCCCGAGCGGTGATGGAGCAAAGCCCTCACGTTTTCCTGGCGGGATCTGGAGCGGATGCATTTGCGCGTGCCAAAGCGATTGAGGATGCAGGACCAGAATGGTTCGAAACGGCTGAGCGGCGTCGGCAACTCGACGAACTCCTTGCCAATCCGGATGCGCCGTTCGACCTCGGGATGAAATACGGAACAGTGGGTGCAGTTGCCCGCGATTTGTCCGGCCATGTCGCCGCAGCAACATCTACTGGCGGACTGACCGGCAAGAAATGGGGCCGCGTTGGGGATTCGCCATTGATCGGGGCCGGGACATATGCCGATGATCGTGCCGGCGCCATTTCATGCACTGGGGCGGGTGAATATTTCATTCGGCTCGGCGTGGCCCACGAAATTGCCGCCATAACGCGACTGTGCGGGATAGATATGCTATCGGCGGCAAATACCCTGATTGATGAACTGTCCGCTCTTGGGGGTAAAGGCGGCGTGATCTTGGCCCCTGCTCACGGAACATCGGGTTGGGCCTTCAACACGCCAGGCATGTATCGAGGCCGTGCAGATTCCGGAGGCATGCGACAAGTGGCGATCTACGCAGACGAATGACATAAGTGGGGAATGGAGAAGTTATGGATATCCGCGGAAAAGTGGCGTTGGTCACTGGAGGAACTGATGGCATTGGCTTGTGCATTGCGCGCTTGCTGAAGGAAAAGGGCGCCTCTGTTATTGTGTGCGGTCGTCGCGCCAATCTCCTCGAATCGGCGACGGCTGAAGGACTGGAAGCGATAGAAGCCGACTTGTCGTCACTGGCAGGTGTCAAGGCATTGGTCGACGCGATGAAGGGCCGTACGCTCGACATTCTTGTCAACAATGCCGGAGCAGGTGTGGATTTCGACCTTGGTGAACAGATCGACCTCGATGCCGTCGACCGGACAATTTTCCTCAACCTTGATGCTCCCATCCGGCTTACCGCACTGCTCGTGCCGCGCTTGAGGGAGCGGCCGCAGGCTGCAATTGTCAATGTGACATCGGGCCTTGCAATTGCGCCGCGAGCGGGCGGACCCGTCTATTGCGCCACAAAGGCGGGACTGCGCAGCTTTACCAAGGCCATCCGCTACCAACTGCGTGGCTCGAACATTACCGTTATCGAGGCCCTGCCCCCGGTGGTCGATACGGCCATGACAGCCGCGCGCAGTGGTTCGAAAATGAAGCCGGAACAATGTGCTGCGCAAATTGTCACGGCAATCGAGCGGGACAGCGAAGAAGCCAATGTTGGCATGGTGAAGCTGCTCAAGCTGGTGCATTCGATGTCACCGCGGCTTGCAGAAGCCATCATGATCCGGTTCTGATTCCTTTGACTTTAATGGGGCGTGTCGTTGAACCGGGAGGACTCAGGCCAATCCGAGGGATAATTGCTGCTCCTTGGCCAAAGGTTTGTTCGAACGCAATGTGAGTGGCCCCCTGCCCACGCCAATTGCTTGGCCTAATGCCTCGCGCAGATGAACTTCGTTCGTTGTGCCAATCAGCGTAACGGCCAGTTCCTGCCGCGCAGCGAGTTCGGCTATGCGGGCTGCTGCGAAGCGCTCCGGCCTGATCTCGCCGGAAATCGCCTGCGGCCCACCAAGAACTTCGCGCGCAATGACGGCAACACCGACCCCTGCCGCCTTTGCGATGACAGGCTCGAACTCCAACGACTGAGGCAAGAGCGGTATTTGCAACACTTGGACGCGATCATCGCAAAGGGCAGACAAGGCAGATGGAACATCGTCTGCCGAAACGCCGATCCTGCCGATCTTGCCAGCGCGACGGGCTTGATCGAGCGCGTTCACTGCATCTCCGTCCTTCAGCACCGAGCTCGGCGGGCCATGCAGGAGCATAATGTCAACCTGATCCCGGCCGAGCCGCCTCAGGCTTGCTTCTATGGCTTCCGCAAGGAAGTTGGGCGACCAGTTGCGGGGCAGCAGTTGCGCACGCGCCTTCGCCACTAAACGCCGCGCAGCAGGCGATCGAGCAGCAGCCAATCGTGCGAGCCGCTTGATGGGAATCAGCGCAGGGTTCGGCAATGGAAGTTGCTGCCCGACCTTTGAGCAGATGATGCAATCCTGCCGCCTCCCAAGTGCACGACCGAGAAGTCGCTCGCTGTCCCCTTGCGCATAAATGGCGGCTGTATCGAAAAATCTGATGCCCTGATCCAGAGCAGCCGCGATCAATGCCGTCGCAGCATCGTTGCCGGGCCCGAGAACTGAGCCAAGCCGACTGCAGCCCAGTCCGAGCGGAAGGGCGAGGCCGAATCCAGATCGGTCGATTGTCATGGCGCCCTTGAAACGCGCAAAGGTTAACAACCATGACACTGCTAGCGCAAAATTTGCACATCAAGGGCTTATCTACCCGCTCAGAGCCTCGACCAGCGCTCGGACCTTTTTCTGGCGCCATTGCGGAAGGGGCGCGACAAGCCAATAAGCATTCTCTGACGGCTTGGCGTTTTCGGTGGCCCGAACCCGGCCAGCAGCAATGTCCGCTTCAACCAGAAGATGAGGAACACAGGCACGCCCGAAGCCATTTGCCGCCGCGTCAATTGCCAAGCCTGCGTCAGCAACCCGCAACGCGGCGATACCTTCAAGTCCTTCGCAGCCCGGCCAGGCAATCATCGTGTCTCCCCCACCATGGGGCGATTCAACCGTGACCATCGCCCCTTCTGCAAGGCGCACGCTTTCATGTTCGCCGCCATTTTTTCCGAAACGGATTGCAAGATCGAGATTGGCCTCAGTAAAATCAAGCGTGTCATCCGCAGCGACAAGGGCAAAGCGCAGTTCAGGGTCATTGCGGCCATAGGCAGCAAGACGCGGGGCGAGCCATTTGGCCGTAAAATCTCTCGGCGCAGCAATGGTGAGCGATTTGGACGATTGCTGCGCCTGCATAGCTCGCACCGCCTCTTCGAACTGCAGAAATCCAGCCCGCAACGCATCAAGCCCGCCTTCGGCTTCCGGAGTAAGCTCAAGACCCTTTGGCGTTCGCCTGAACAGGACGACGCCCAAGACGTCTTCAAGCGCACGGATTTGTTGGCCTACGGCTGCTGGAGTCACGGCCAGTTCGTCCGCCGCTCGGGTGAAAGACAGGTGCCGCGCGGCTGCATCAAGGACGCGCAGGCCATTCAGGGGCAGATGCGTGCGCTTCATCCGGCCGTCACAGGCGTGGTCAATGCAAATTTGGGAATCGCAATGTCGAACCGCGATCCGTCTTCGCCCAACATCTGGTAACTGCCCTGCATCGATCCACTCGGAGTCGTCAAAGGACAACCCGATACATAATCATAGGCTCCGCCCGGCTTGATCACCGGCTGCTCGCCAACAACGCCTTCGCCGTCAACGATGTGATGCACGCCATTTGCGTCGCGAATATCCCAGTGTCGGGTCAACAACTGCGCTGCCATCAATCCCTCATTTTCAATCCGGATATGATAGGCCCAGAACCAGCGTCCCTTGCCGACTTCGGACTGCTCCGGCAGGAAGCTGACCGACACACGGACAATGAAGCCTCGCGTTTCCGCAGCATAACGGAAGAGCGACTTCACAGCCCCACCACCTTGAGCGCCTGATCGAGATCGTCAATCAGGTCAGCCGGGTCTTCAAGGCCGATGTTGATGCGCAGCATCCCCTCCTCAACGCCCATGTCGGCGCGTACGTCTTCTGAGAGGCCACTATGTGTTGTCGACGATGGGTGAGTCATCAGGCTGCGACTGTCGCCGATATTGTTCGAAATGTCGATCAGTTCGATTGCATTGAGCAAGGCCATTGCCTGCTTGCGACCGCCGTCAAGAATGAAGGAGAAGATCGGGCCGCAGGCGGACATCTGGCGCATCGCAAGATTGTGCTGTGGATGGCTCGGCAAGCCGGGGTGAAGCATTTTGGGTACGCGGCCCTCGAGAAACTTGCCGACAATCAGCGCATTCTCGGATTGGCGCTTTGCGCGGAGGTCCAGCGTCTCCAGCGCCTTGAGGATCACCCACGCATTGAAGGGAGAGAGATTCGGCCCGGTATTGCGTTGGAACGGCAAAAGCACTTCATCGATAAAGGCCTGACTACCGCATACGGCGCCAGCCAGCACGCGTCCCTGCCCGTCCATCATCTTGGTCGCCGAATAGGCGACGACATCGGCGCCGAATTCAAGCGGCCGCTGCAGCGCTGAAGTGGCAAAGGCATTGTCCACGACGCTCGTGATGCCGTTCTCGCGCGCCAGCCCGCAGACATAGGCGAGATCCACGATATCCATTGTCGGGTTGGCCGGGGTCTCGAAAAAGAAGACCTTTGTATTCGGGCGAATTGCGGCCTTCCAGGCATCGTTGTCGCGCGCGTCAATCGTCGTTGTCTCGATCCCGAACTTGGGGAGCAGATTGTCTGTGAGCCAGCGGCAAGACCCGAATGCCGCGCGCGCCGCCACGACATGATCGCCGGTCTTGAGCTGGCAGAGGAGCGCGGTTGTCATCGCTGCCATGCCCGTCGCCTGCGCACGGCAGGCTTCTGCACCTTCCATCAATGCAATGCGTTCTTCCAGCATCTGGACCGTCGGGTTCTGGAGGCGGGAATAGGTCATCCCCGCCTGCTCGCCCGCAAAACGCGCGGCAACCGTTTCCGCATCGTCATAGCTGTAGCCTGACGAGACGAAAATGGCTTCGGACGTTTCGCCCTGTTCCGAGCGCCAGGTCCCGCCACGGACAGCCTGTGTGGCCGGGCGCCATGTGCGGGTAATCGAACGATTCTGGCCGGTGGTGCGTTTCATGTCTCTGCTTTTCCGATGGAGCGCGGCTCAGGTCAATGCGGCAAGGACGGCATCACCCATCTGGTTTGTCGACATGGTGCCGCCAAGGTCAGGCGAGCGGGCACCTGCCGCAAGCGCTCGGGCCACTGCCGCTTCGATCCGGTCAGCAGCTTGAGGCTGCGCAAGCGAGTAGCGCAGCAGCATCGCAGCAGACAGGATCGTCGCCAAGGGGTTTGCCTTGCCCTGCCCTGCAATGTCAGGAGCGGAGCCGTGGATCGGCTCATAAAGGCCTTTCTGGTTCGCATCGAGCGACGCGCTGGGCAACATGCCGATCGACCCCGCGCACATGCTTGCCTGGTCGGAGAGAATGTCGCCGAACAGATTGCCCGTCACGATCACATCGAACTGGCCTGGGTTGCGAACAAGTTGCATGGCTGCATTGTCCACATACATATGGCTGAGCGCGATTTCCGGATACTCCGCCGCCGTCTCGATCACCACATCGCGCCAGAGCTGCGAAGTCTCCAGCACATTGGCCTTGTCGACCGAGCAGAGACGACCTTTTCGCGCACGTGCTGTTTCAAAGCCGACCCGAGCAATCCGGCGCACCTCGTCCTCGTCATAGGACATGACGTCATAGCCTTCGCGCTTGCCATCGGTCGTCTTGCGCATGCCCTTCTCGCCAAAATAGACGTCGCCATTGAGTTCACGGACAATGACCATGTCGATCTGTCCAGCGACCTCGGGACGGAGTGCCGATGCGTCTGCCAGTTCAGGAAACAGTTTTGCCGGACGCAGGTTGGCAAAGAGCGTGAGTTCCTTGCGCAAGCCAAGAATCGCCTGTTCGGGCCGCAAATGCCGTTCCAGCGCGTCACAATCGGGATCGCCAACGGCACCGAACAGGATCGCATCAGCACGCTTGGCGACCTCCAGCGTGTCCGATGGAAGAGGATGGCCGGTCGCCTTGTAGGCAGCCCCACCAACCAGAGCCTCTTCATAGGTCAAGTCGAGCCCGAGCGCATCAAGGACCCGCCGTGCTTCGGCAATCACTTCTGGACCAATCCCGTCTCCGGGCAGCAGGGCAACGCGCATGATCGACTCCGTTCGGGAAAGCGAGCCGCGCTTTGGCCTAAGCCGCCGCCCTTTTCAACCGCTCGACCAGACGTTCGCGCGCGGCAAGTACATCAGCACGCCTGTCGGCGAACAGATAGCGGTCAAGCCGGGCGCCGGACTGGTTGAGGCTCGCAAGCACATCCGTCCAGTCGTCCGGCCGTCCGCCATCGCCATGCCCGAACCCCAGCGCAGAAAGGATCAGGGCTTCGTAACTGACCAAGGCACCCGCCCAGCCTCGCGCGGCTGGCGCGGCCTCGATCGCAATGAGAAGCCCATCCAGAGCCGAATAAATCGTCGGATACGGGTGCAGTTCAGGCACTACGGAGGCTGTCAGCGCGGTTGACCAGTCGAGTGCAGCCGCTGCAAGAGGCTCTGCCATCAAGGGCCCCCGGCTTCGTTCAAGTTCTACGGTCAGGCCCGGCAATTGCGTTTCGACGCGCGCACGAAATTCGGCGCGGACGATATTCGAGGGTTGAAGGACGGGCCGCATCGTGCGCGAACGCCCGCCACGGACATAGCCCGCCAATAGCCCATGATCCGCCGTCATCAGCCGCACGACTGCTCCAGCTTCGCCATGCGGACGAACGGCACAGATGATTGCAGAGGCCGAGATGTGCATGTGCACGGGATAGCCGAGTGGCGAAATAAGGCAAAATCATTGCTGGGCGTCCTAAACGACCCGCGAGTGCGGCGTTTGGCGGGCATCGAAGGATTCGGGAAAAGGATGACTGGATCTTGCCCTGGTCCCGAAAAGCCGTCGCCCCTGCGCAGGGGCGACGGTCGATATCGTCTCATCCCCCCGCATGGTAGAAATCATACACCACCCGGGCCACCGTCTCTGACACACCCGGCGTCCGCGCCAGATCTTCCAGCGATGCATCGCGCACAGCCCGCGCTGTTCCAAAGTGCATCAGCAGCGCTTTCTTTCGGGCCGGGCCGATGCCGGGCACTTCGTCCAGCGGGCTGGCGGTGATGGCCTTGCTGCGTTTGGTCCGGTGTGCGCCAATGGCGTAACGATGGGCCTCATCCCGCAGGCGCTGGAGATAGAAGAGCACCGGAGCATTGATCGGCAGGCTTATTTCCCGGCCATCCGGGAAATGGAACGTCTCGCGTCCCGCATTTCGATCCGGCCCCTTGGAAACACCGATGAGCGGGACATCTTCGACACCGAGTTCTTCCAGCGCACCCTTCACAGCACTCATCTGCCCCTTGCCGCCGTCGATCAGGACAAGGTCGGGCCAGAGGCCGCGTTCGCGGTCAGGGTCTTCCTCCAGGGCGCGGCCGAAGCGACGCTCCATCACTTCGCGCATCATTGCGAAATCGTCTCCGGGAGCGGTCTCGGGGCGCTTGATGTTGAACTTGCGATACTGGCTTTTGAGGAAGCCCTCCGGCCCGGCAACAACCATCGCCCCCAATGCATTCGTGCCCTGTATATGGCTGTTGTCGTATATTTCGATCCGCTGCGGAGGTTCGGACAGTTCGAACAAGTCTGCGACGTCCTGCAGCAATTTGCCTTGTGTTGTGCTTTCGGCGAGCCGGCGATCCAAAGCCTCGACCGCGTTGCGCGTTGCTTGCTGGACAAGGCGGACCCGATCCCCTCGCTGTGGCCGAACAATCTCCACCTTGCCCCCTGCCCGCTCGACCAGCGCTTCGGCCAGCAGCGCAGCCTCTGGCAAATCGCGATCGAGCAGAATGGTCCTCGGCGGTGGCACTTCTTCATAGAATTGGGCGAGGAAGCTGGTCAGGACCTCCTCTTCCGACAAGTCCTGCGTGTGCGTCGGGAAGAATGCGCGGTGGCCCCAATTCTGGCCGCCGCGAATGAAGAAGGCCTGGATGCCGACCTGCCCGGCCTTGGTCGCCAGCGCAAAGATATCGGCATTGCCAACGCCTGAGGCGTTGATTGCCTGGCTTCCTTGTATGAAGGTTAGCGCTTTGAGCCGATCACGCAGGATTGCGGCGCGCTCGAAATCGAGCGCTTCTGCTGCCGCTTCCATTTCCCTGCCGAGTTTTGCCTGCACTTCAGTCGATTTGCCGCCCAGGAATGCTTTTGCATCGGCAACAAGTTCGCCATAGCCATCTACGCCGATACGCCCGACGCAGGGCCCGGAACAGCGCTTGATCTGGTAAAGGAGGCACGGCCGGTCTCGGTTGTTGAAGAAACTGTCCGTGCATGAACGGAGCAGGAAGAGTTTCTGCAGCGCATTGATTGTGGTGTTGACCGAGCCGGCGCTGGCGAACGGGCCGTAATAATTGCCCTTGGCCTTTCGGGCGCCCCGATGCTTCTGAATCCGCGGGAACGCGTGATCGGATCGCAGCAGGATGAAGGGAAAGCTTTTGTCATCCCTGAGCAACACATTGTAAGCTGGGCGGTAGCGCTTGATGAGCTGCGCTTCGAGGAGCAGCGCTTCGGCTTCGCTGTTGGTCGTGACAATCGTCATGCTGCGCGTCTGCGCGACCATCCGCCGGATTCGGTTCGGTAGCCGCTCTACTTGAGTGTAATTCGTCACCCTGTTGCGGAGCGCCCGGGCCTTGCCGACATAAAGGACATCGCCTCGCGCATCGTGCATCCTGTAGACGCCCGGCTTGGGCGGCAGGGTCTTCAGCACATTGCGGATCGCAGCAACCCCGGCTTCAAGATTCGGCTGATCCACACCGCGAATGGTGTAGGTCTGCTTTTCCTCGTTGAAACGATCCGGTGCGTCGGGCTGGGACATTGGATCAGCCTAGACTCGGTCACGCTCCAAATGAAGCGATTCCGTCTCCCCTGCACAGGCAGGGGCGACGTGCAAAGCCTTACTTGACGGCTGCGAGGTCCGCGCTGGCCTTGGCAAGCATCTCGTCGGTAATGATACCGTTCGAATAGGGCGCAAGCTGCTTCAGCGACATGGCCTTGAACTGCTCATAGGCCGGATGTGTCGTGACGCCCGGGAAGTCCGCTTCAAGGACAGCCTTTGTCGCCGGGTTGGCGACGAGCTGCTCGATTGGGGAGTCGATCGAGAATGCTGCCACAGCTGCAGCTGCGGGCGCTGGGCCTGTCACAGTCTGTGCGCCTGCTGCAGTTGACAGGCTGGCAAAGAGTGCGGCGGAGGCGATCAAATACTTCATCGAGACATCCCTTCCTGTCGGGCAGAGCCTAATTGAGGCGAGCGATTGTCGTATCGACCAGAGCCTTGTCGACCTGTGCATCATGATTGGCGGCAATCAATTGGGTGGCCGCAGCTGTTGCCATTTCAGCAGCTTTTGCACGCACATCGGCGATGGCCGCACGTTCTGCCGCTTCGATTTTCTGTTCGGCTGACTTGGTCCGACGCGCGATCAGGGCGGTTGCGTCTTCCTTGGCCTTTGCGACGATCAGTTTGGCCTCTTCCTCGGCAGCAGCTTTCAGAACAGCCGCTTCCTTGGACGCGTTCTTGATCTTCTTTTCATACTCGCCCTTGAGGCTTTCGGCTTCGATCCGCAGCCGCTCCGCCGCATCGATCTGCTCCTTGATCCCGGCGATCTGCTTGTCGAGTGCTGCCGCAATGATTGCGGGCACCTTCGCATAAAGCATGATGCCGAATACGAAGAGCATCGATGCCGCGACCCAGCCTCCGGGCGTCAGGAAAAGGGCTGTCGGCTCTTCGGCATGTTCCGCCACCGCACCGGCTGCTTCCGCAGCAAACATCGCTAGATCAAGCATTGCCCAATACCGCCTTCACTGCTTTCGCTGCCTGTGCAGGTGTGACCTTCGCGCCTGAAACCTTGGCAACAATATCCTGTGCCGCATCGACTGCGACCGCTTCGAGCCCGTCAAGCGCCTTTGCCCGCGCCTTGGCAAGACTGGCCTCTGCCTCAGCAACCTTGGCAGCGATTTCGGCATCTGCTTTGGCAAGCCGATTTTCCGCGTCCTTGGCCGCCTTAGCCTTGGCTTGTGCCGCAACGGCCTGGGCCGCAGTCCGTGCCTCGACCTGCGCGGCCTTCGCCCGTTCCTCTATCTCGAGAGCAGCCGCCCGGGCCTGTTCGGCCGCAGCCAGATCACCGGCAATCTTGGCATCGCGATCATCCACAGTCTTTTCGATCTTGGGGAGCATCCCCTTCCCGATACCGATGTAGATGACAGCAAGCACCAGCAGCAGCCAGAACCACTGTGACTGGTAGACAAGCAATAGCTGATTGATCTGAGGCATTGTCGATCCTTCAGGTCGCCCCTGCGAAGGCAGGGGCAAGCCGAACACTTGCCCCTATCCTGCACAGGTTCCCGCCTTCGCGGGAACGGCGTATCTAAGACTTAAACGGCGTAAAGAATGATCATGGCGACCGCGAAGGCGATCAGGCCAAGCAATTCAGCAGCCGCGAAGCCGATGAACAGGCGCCCCTGCTGGCCGTCTGCAGCCGCAGGATTGCGCAGTGCACCCTGAAGGAACGAGCCGAAGACATTGCCCACACCGGTTGCGGCAACGCCAACACCGATGGCAGCCAGGCCGGCACCAATCACTTTTGCAGCTTCGAGATCCATAATTAACTCCTTTGAAAATTCCGTTGGTGGTTGAATTCAGACCCTAGTGCAGGTGCACCGCGTCATTGATGTAAAGCGAGGTCAGCAGTGCAAACACATAGGCCTGGATCGCACAGACCAGCAGTTCGAGCGCATTGACGCCTGCTATGAAGATGAAGCTGATCAGCGAAATGCCATAGCCCATTGGTGTGCCCGAGTTGATGCCGTTGACGATGAAATAGCCAAACACATGAACAAGGATGTGACCCGCGATCATCGCCACGAAGAGACGAAGCGCAAGGCTGAACGGGCGGACCATGAACGATATCAGTTCGATCGGCACGATCAGTGGCAGCAAAGGCCCCGGCGTTCCATGCGGCACAAACAGCGAGAAGAAGTGCAAGCCGTGCTTCCAGAACCCGACGATCAACACGATCGAAAAGCTGATGACCGCAAGCACGCCCGTGACAGTGAACTGGCTCGTCACCGTGAAGGGATGGGCTGCGTCAACGATGCCAAAAGGCATCATGCCCATCAGGTTGGAAAACAGGATGAAAATGAAAACCGTGAAGATCCAGGGCGTATATTTGCGGCCTTCGGGACCGATATTGGTCAGCGCCATCCCGGAAATGAAACCCGTGACACTTTCGACGGCCGCCTGCCAGCGCCCGGGAACCAGATCGCGCTTCATCCCACCCCACATGAAGAGAAGGATCGAGCCGAGCACAATCAGCATCCACAAGGCGGAATTCGTAAAATGAAAAGGCGTGCCATCAAGAACCGAACCGCCAAGCGATTCGATCTGGAACTGATGCATCGGGTCGATCTTGACTTCGGCCGCAGCGCTCATGGCTTACCCTGTTCTTCCTTTTGAGCGGAGGAGGCCTATTCGGCCCGCTCCTTTGAAATTCGTATCACCTGACTGATGGCCGCGCCGAACCCGAGGAACAGCATGATCAACAGTCCGGCTGGCGTCGTTCCGGCAAAGCGATCAAACACCCAACCGATCAACGCCGCCCCCAATGGCGCCCCCAGAAGCGTGGAAAGAACGCGCTGCCCCTGGCCCGCACCCTTGCCTGTCAGCGCCGCCGGACTGGCCGATGGTGCTGTTCGCTCTTGCTCGGCACGCCTGACCTTTTGAAGCTGTTCATCAAGCGATGCCAGCCGTGGGTCTTGTGCGCCGTTGGAGGCTTGTTCAGGGTCGTTCGCAGCCATGTCGATTCGTCCGCTTGTTTAAGGGAAAACCGCCATGAAAACGGGCAACCCCGCCAAGGCGCGCTCCCCTTAGAAAGCGGCGCCGCGCAAGTCAACCGGCGCGTTGTGCGGTGCGGCGAACTCTATCCCCGCTTTACAGCAAACTCGCCAACAAGCCAGCACCGGCACACAAACCGAGTGTCCGCACAATATTCCATCGCGCAACAAACATCAGGAAGAACGCCAGCGCAGTAAGACCTGCCGCAATCACGTCAAAACTGGACCACAGGGGTGCGGAAAACCGTGCAAAACCGACGTCAACCATGTCAACGCGGCGAAAGAGGACATGCAACGCAAACCAGGCGCTGAGATTGCCGATCACGCCCACGACTGTGGCTGTGATCGCTGCCAGCCCGCCTTTCAGACGCGTCGCGTGACGCAGGCGGTCAATCCACGGCGCGCAGGCAAAGATCCAGAGAAAGCAGGGCGCAAAGGTCACCCAGGTGGTCAGCGCTGCGCCTGCGAGACCTGCCAAAAGCGGCGTGAATGGCTCCGGCGCGCGGAAGGCAGCAAGAAATCCGACAAACTGTGTGACCATGATCAACGGCCCTGGCGTCGTTTCCGCCAGACCAAGCCCGTCGGCCATCTCCCCCGGCTGGAGCCATCCAAAGGATTGGACTGCCTCCTGCGCCATATAAGCCAGCACGGCATACGCGCCTCCGAAGGTCACGACTGCCAGTTGCGAGAAGAACACGCCAATCTTCCAAAGGATGTGATCCGGGCCCAGGGCCAGGCCAATCAGGGCCAGCGGTGCAAACCAGATCAGCAGCCAGACTGAGACCGTGAGAGCTGTCGACCGCCAATTCGGCCGATCGCCAACATTCTCCGTCTCGACCCGGTACGCCTTCACCAGCCATTGTGGACGCCACGCAGAAACCATCAAACCGAGAAGACCCGAGCCCAGCACGATGAGAGGAAAAGGCAGGTTGAACAGGAAAAGAGCAAAAAAGGCAGCGACAGCCAGTGCCTTCTTGAAGGGCGTGTCCAGCGTTCGTCCCGCGATGCGAAGCAATGCCTGCACGACAATGGCAAGCACCGCGGCCTTGATCCCAAGGAAGAGTGCCGCAAACCAACCCAGATGCGCGGCAAAGGCATAAAGCGCGGAAAGAGCGAGCATGACCAGCGCGCCTGGCGCGACAAACAGAAGTCCGGCCGCAAGCCCTCCCCTCACCCCGTGCAGACGCCAACCAACATAAGTCGCAAGTTGCTGCGCTTCTGGCCCGGGTAGAAGATGGCAAAAGTTCAGGGCATGGAGAAAGTCAGACTCGGCAATCCACCTGCGATCATCGACCAGGTCCTTGTGCATCAACGCAATCTGCCCTGCCGGACCGCCAAAGTTGATCAGGCCAATCCGTCCAAAGGCCCGCACTAGCGTCGCGAAATCTGGCTTGTTCAGAACGTCAGGCATTTCGTTCAAATGCCTTGGTTTGAACAATTAGTCGACACCCGCAAAGGCAGGCTCCTTCGAATGTTGAAGGGCAAGTGACCCAACGTCAGTTCGGCCAAATGGTCTGAAGATCTTATTCCCTACTGATACAATAGTCTTTAATCGCAATTTCCACTCGACTCGTCTCAATGCACTCTTGTCTATCAATTTAGTGGGGATCAGCATTCGGGACCGGTCGACTCGCAGCGCGACCTGAAATGGGGTCTGGATATGCCAGCAGCAACGAAACTCTGTGTGCCATCGCAATTTACGCCAGTTTTTCGCTCTTTCTTGCATGTCTTCCGCCAAACCCGCGGGCCAAATGTGACCCTTTTCAATCCCGAATCAGACATTGGCCCCGCCAGGAGCACGAATTGCCGTGACGTAGCCCGGCTAAACGTCGCGCATGGAAATCGGCTTTGAGCGATCAAAGCAAAACTATCTTGCTTAAAGACTACTTTTTTAGTGGATATTAATTTTGAAATTGAGCAGCTCGAGGAAAACGAAATGCAGATCGACACATCAGGTCAGGATACATGCGCGCACCCCCGGTCAAATGCTGACCAGCTCGAGATTCTCCGTCAGGCGCTGGCGAGAATGCGGTTCGGAGCCATCCAGCTTACCGTTCACGAAGGCAAGCTCGTGCAGATGGATGTGACCGAAAAGCGACGCTTCCAGAATTGACATCAACCTTGACCGGACGACCGGAAAACTCATGCACATTCACCACGCGCTTCCCAAGGAAACTGATGCGGACCGGTCTACCGGCCGCATCATCTTTCCTGCGTGCAAGCCAAACCTGTTCAAAGGATTTTCAAGATGAACCGCAGATATTTTACCCGGGCAGCGCTTGCTGCCACGGCACTGGCGCTTATACCCGCTGCCGCATCGGTCGCTGCAGCGCCGGCGACACTACTGAACGTATCCTATGATCCGACGCGCGAGCTTTATGCTGCAGTCAATGCCGCCTTTGCCCGCGACTGGAAGGCCAAGACAGGCCAGGACGTCGTGATTCGGCAGAGCCACGGCGGGTCGGGCAAGCAGGCACGCTCCGTGATTGACGGATTGCCGGCTGATGTCGTGACACTGGCACTTGGATATGACATTGATGCGATAGCCCAGCGCGGCCTGATCGCGCGCGACTGGCAGCGCCGCCTGCCGCATGCCAGCGCACCCTATTATTCGACCATCGTCTTCCTCGTCCGCAAGGGGAACCCGAAACGCATTCAAGATTGGGACGATCTGGCGCGTCCGGGTGTTTCAGTGATCACGCCAAACCCGAAGACGAGCGGTGGCGCGCGCTGGAACTTCCTTGCGGCCTGGGGATATGGCCAGAAGACCTATGGCTCAGGCGCGAAGGCGCGGGAGTTCGTGACCAAGGTGCTCCGCAATGTGCCAATCCTCGACAGTGGCGCGCGCGGTTCAACCACCACGTTCGTTCAGCGGGGGCAAGGAGACGTTCTGATTACCTGGGAAAATGAAGCCTTGCTGGCTCAGCGTCAGCTCGGGAAGGGCCAGTTCGAGATTGTAACGCCGTCCATCTCGATCCTCGCGGAACCGCCTGTCGCCGTCGTAGACAAGGTCGTTGACCGCAAGGGCACACGCAAGGTGGCGGAGGCTTATCTCAACTTCCTGTATACCCCGGCCGCGCAGGATATTATTGGTCGAAACTATTATCGCCCCCGCGACCCGGCTGCAGCAGCCAAGTTCAAGGGGCAATTCCGCAACATTCCTCTTTTCACTGTAGATCGCAATTTCGGCGGTTGGGCCAAGGCTCAGGCAACCTTTTTCAACGACGGCGGCCTGTTCGATCAGGTCTTCGAAGACGCAAAGAAATAAGACGGGGCGGCTGGATGGCCGGGCCCTTCAAGGGAGGTTGACGATGAAAACAATCTTGTTTGTGAGCGCTTCTGCGCTTGCACTGATCGCTGCGCCTGTGCGCGCTCAGGAACAGCAGCCGGACTCCGGCTCCGGACTGGATACGCTTGTTACCGATGATACCACTGCAGATGCGGCAGTCGAACCGGCAAAGACCGGAGATCCGGTTGTCGACAGGCTCAATGCCCTGGAAGCGCGTATCCGCCAGCTTGAGGCCCGCAATGCCCAGCTGGAAGCAGCAGCAGCTGACACCCAGTCGCGCGTCGAGCGGGTCGAAGTGCGTTCCGCCAGGGCAGCACAGCCCGGCGTCGTGCCGACCTTTGCCGATGTAAACGACAACTTCACATTCAAGCCACGCGGCGTGTTTCAGATCGATTATGCCGGCTATAATGAACGCGCCGGCGGCTATGACTATAGCAACGGTACAGATATCCGGCGCGCGCGTTTCGGCTTTGAAGGAACAGCATACAAGAACTTCAAATGGCGGATCGAGGCCGAGCT
This sequence comes from Aquisediminimonas profunda, assembly GCF_019443285.1. Lineage (GTDB taxonomy): Bacteria > Pseudomonadota > Alphaproteobacteria > Sphingomonadales > Sphingomonadaceae > Aquisediminimonas > Aquisediminimonas profunda. The sequence goes on along the minus strand of NZ_CP080327.1, from coordinate 1,763,718 downwards.
GGTGAAGAACTCGGTCACGTTGCTGGACGCCTATGTCACCTACGCGATCAACCCGAAATGGTCGGTGACAGCGGGTCAGCACAAGGCGCCATACGGACTGGAAGCCAACACATCGGATTCGGCGAACACTTTCCTTGAGCGCGGCATGGCGAGCAATGCCTTTGGCGCGGTCGGTGCCGAACGGCGTGTCGGCCTCAGCCTTGCCTACCAGACCGACAAGCTCAACGCAGCCTTCGGCCTCTTCGGATCGAGCGAATCTGTCCTGCGCAATGCAACCACCCCCGATGAGGGCTATGGCATCAACGGTCGCATCACATGGGATCCGATCCTCGATACCGGAAAGGTCGTACACGTCGGGCTATCAGCATTCCATGCAACGAACTTCCCGGGCAACTCGCTAACCGTCAGTGAACGGCCCAACGTCCGGATCGATGACGGCAGGATCATTTCCGCAGCGATTGCGGGCACCAATCCCGCAAGCGGCCCGTCCACGGGCGTCAAGGATGCCGACTTCCTTGGTGCCGAGGCCCTGCTCATTCGCGGACCATTCTCGGTGCAGGGCGAATATGGCCACCTGTCGCTCGATCGGTTTGGCACGGCGCCCAACGTGAGTTTCGAAGGCTTCAACGTGTTCGGCACCTTGTCGATCACCGGCGAGGCGCGTGCGGTCAAGAACGGCGTTGTCGACAAGTTCAAGCCGTTCAAGAATTTCAATCCTGCGACAGGTGATCTGGGCGCATTTGAAGTTGCACTTCGCTACGATACGCTGAACCTGACGGACAAGAACCTCTCCCCACTCAAACGCAAGGCAACCAGCGTGACCGGCGCCCTGAACTGGTATCTCAACCCCAATACAAAAATCCTGTTCAACTATATCCGCTTCAAGGGGACAAACTCGCCCCTGGTGGTGGCGCCAGTGCTGGTGAACGGGACGACGGCCAAAGGCGATGCCTTTGCCACGCGGCTCCAGTTCGATTTCTGATGGTCGGCGTGGGTAAATCGGGAATCTTATCATGACGCGACGCTCCGCCCTCCCAGGCTTCGGCATGACGTTGGGGCTGACACTGTTCTGGGTCAGCCTTATCGTCATCATCCCGGTTGCAGCTGTTTTCCTGCGAAGCCTCAGCGACGGCTGGCACCATTTTCTGACGGTCGGCTTTTCGAGCCGCGCGATGGCTGCCTATCGCGTCACGTTCGGCGCGGCCGCTTTGGCGACCCTGATCAATGCCGTCTTTGGCCTGCTGGTGGCCTGGGTGCTGGTGCGCTTCGATTTTCCGGGACGACGCATGCTCTCCGCCGCAGTCGATCTTCCCTTTGCCTTGCCTACAGCCGTTGCCGGCATTGCCCTGACGGCCATCTATGCCGACACAGGATGGATCGGGTCCTGGCTCGAGCCGCTTGGCATCAAGATCGCCTATCAACCGCAGGGCATTGTGGTTGCGCTGATCTTCATTGGCCTGCCCTTCATCGTTCGTGCGGTCGAACCGGTGCTCGGCGACCTTGATCGGGGCTTTGAAGAAGCAGCGGCGAGCCTGGGAGCAACGCGGTGGCAAGTCTTTTCCCGCGTCATCTTCCCGGAAATCGCGCCGGCTCTGGTGACCGGCTGCGCCTTGGCTTTTGCAAGGTGCGTCGGTGAATATGGCTCGGTGATTTTCATAGCCGGGAATATCCCCAAAGTTTCGGAGATCGCCCCGCTGCTGATCGTCACGAGCCTTGAGCAATATGACTATGCCGGCGCTTCCGCGATTGCGGTCGTCATGTTGCTGATCTCTTTTGCCATGCTTGCACTGATCAATCGGCTTCAGCACCGCGCACAGCGCAGGGTGGGCCTGTGAACAGGCGCTCGAGCCTTGCAACGCCAGGATGGCTCAAAGTTGCGCTTATTGGCGGCGCGCTTGCCTATATCGTCCTCGTGCTCTTGTTGCCGCTGGCGGCAGTCTTCGTGGAAGCGTTGCGCGAAGGGTGGCCGGCCTATGTTGCGGCACTCGAGGAACCTGATGCCGTTGCGGCCGTCAAGCTTACGCTTTGGGTGGCCGCAATCTCCGTGCCGCTGAACATGGTGTTTGGCATCGTGGCCGCCTGGGCAATCACCAAGCACGACTTCCGGGGAAAAGCCTGGCTTGTGACCTTTATCGAACTGCCCTTTTCAATTTCCCCCGTCGTTTCCGGCCTGATCTATGTGCTGATCTTTGGAGCACAGGGCTGGCTTGGCGATTGGCTGCAGGAACGTGACATCCAGATCATCTTTGCCGTGCCCGGCATCGTGCTGGCGACGATCTTCGTGACCTTCCCCTTTGTGGCCCGACAGATAATCCCGCTGATGACCGCGCAAGGGCGGGCAGCAGAGGAAGCTGCACTGTCGCTCGGCGCAAACGGGTGGCAGACATTCTGGCATGTGACCCTGCCAGATATTCGCTGGGCACTGCTTTACGGCGTGCTCCTGTGCAACGCGCGGGCCATGGGAGAATTCGGAGCCGTTTCGGTCGTATCCGGGCACATTCGTGGGGAAACCAATACGATCCCGCTGCACGTCGAGGTGCTTTACAACGAATATAATTTTGTGGCTGCTTTTGCAGTCGCGTCGATACTGGCTGGCCTCGCCTTGGTCACGCTGGTTCTTAAAAGCCTGCTCGAATGGCGGCATGGCGACGATCTGAAGGCACAAGGACACTGACGACATGACAATCGAGGTGCGTGACATTGTGAAGCGTTATGACGGGCATAGCGCCCTCGACGGCGTTTCGCTGGCCATTGACGACGGCGCATTTGTGGCGCTGCTCGGCCCATCAGGATCCGGCAAGACCACCCTTTTGAGGATCATTGCGGGACTTGCCTTTGCCGATGAAGGCACAGTGCTGTTCGGTGGCAAGGACGTGACCGACGTTCCTGTGCAGGAACGTGGGATAGGTTTCGTCTTCCAGAATTATGCCCTGTTCCGGCACATGACGGTTGCGTCGAACATAGCCTTTGGCCTGAATGTCATGAAACGGCGGGAACGGCCTGGAAAAGCTGCGATTAATGAACGGGTCCGCGAGTTGCTCGATCTTGTCCAGCTGTCAGGTATGGGCGACCGCTATCCCACACAATTGTCCGGAGGCCAGCGGCAACGCGTCGCATTGGCCCGCGCCCTCGCCCGCAACCCGAGCATCCTCTTGCTCGATGAACCATTTGGCGCGCTGGATGCGAAAGTCCGCAAAGAACTGCGCGATGCGCTGCGCGGAATTCACGACCGGCTCGGCATCACGTCAATTTTTGTGACGCACGACCGGGAAGAGGCCTTCGCCCTGGCGGATAAGGTTGCCATACTGGACTTTGGAGCCATTCAACAGTTCGACCGGCCAAACACCATTGTCGAAAAACCGGCCAATGCGTTTGTTGCCGATTTCCTGAGTTAACCCGCACAATAGGCTGGCAACGAGATTGGTGCGTCGCTTTTCACGCGCCATACGCCGTCGGGCAGCAAATAGGCGCGACCCGTCGGCACGCGCGTGGCAAGGGTTTCGCAGCCGACCGCTGCGGCCACTTCCTTCACCGTAGCGCCCTTTTGCGCGGCCCGCTGGGTATAGGCGGCGCGACGCTTGATGTTGATTGCATCGACTTCCGCACGCAAGGCCTCGGAAGCCGAGCCGCGGATGCCCAGATAGCCGTCCGCCTGCTCGCCCACACTGCCTTCTGCGAGAGCTGCTGAAACAAGGCCGGCCGATTGCGCAATTGCAATACCGCCACTGATGACAAGTGTAGCACTTGCCGCAAGGCCCGCGAAGATAGTCAACGTCTTCTTCATTTTGGAAACAGCTCCGGATTATCTTTGATGAGGTCGTTTGCATCCTGTTTCAGGCTGTAAACCACCTCTTGCCTGATATTCACGTTCAGGTTGATCTCGATAGGCTTGTCGGGCGCTTTCACAGTCACACATCCCGCCAAAAGTGCCGCTACAGCGGCGAAAGCCAAGAGTGTGTGTTGTTTCATGCGACCGGCGTAACCTTCGGGCCTCACTGTCGTCAACATCAATCCCCTCATTGCACACGCTCGCTTTCTGGCGGCTGAATGGTTTTCGCTGGCCCAATCCGCTGAAGATCGGGATTCAGTCTTTCGATCAGTAGCGAAGGATCGCTGATTGTCCGGCTCATGTCGAACAATTTACGGAATGGCGCTGTAATCGTGACATTGAATATGAATGGAAAATTGGTGAGGCCAGTGACACGGATTGGTATCGGGAACTTGGCCCGAACCCCTTCGATCGGTGCCTGATTGACGCCTGCAAAGCTGACGCGCGTCACGACATCCCCGTCCAGTGGGCCGTCAAGATCGATACTCAACCGATCATATTTGATCGATTTCAGCGCATCGAATGCAACGCGACCCATTGTTCCCAGGTTTTGGTTCGATATTTCACCGACATAGGCCAGTGTCCCGCCATTGCGCGCAACGAGCCTGCCGCCCTCGATCCGCCCGCCATGTTCATCGAAGATCATCGGCAACGTGCCGTCATAGACCCCGGTCGCATCGATATTCTCGAACTGCAGCTGATTGATGAACTGCCCAGCATCCATTCCCTCCACCCGGAAAGTCAAACGCCGCTCCGCTGCCGCCGAAAGATCGATCGTCGTGGGTTCGAGAATCAGGAACCCTCCGGCAAATGGCCACCTCCCCCCTTCGATCCTCAGTTTCAGCCCGGGCAGAAGTTGATAGTGAATATTGCCATCGACTACAGCGATACCGGGATTGATCGAACTGATCGTCACCATTTGGCCCGCCTTGGTCTCAATCCCCAGAAGGTCTGACAAGGCAATCTCGCCCTTGAGGCCCGTGACCGGACCGAATGCTGCCGCGAGATCCAGACTTTCGGTTCGAAATTTGCCCGTGCTTGTCACAGTATCAGGGCTCCAGCGGATTTCACCGCGCCCGTTGATTGTGCCGACGACATTGGCAATCACGCCCAATGTCGTGGTCGTGAGCATTTCAGGCTGGAGTGCGCGGCCGAACGTGAGGCCGTTCACGTCAATTGTCGCGCCGCCGGTTCCTGACGACAGTTCATGCCTGATCGCCAATTCTGCAACCTGGGCGAGGGTTTTCGGTTCGCGCGCAACGCCGTTCGCGAGGATCAGATTATTGGCAAATTGCAGCGAGAAACTATCCACAAACAGCGGGTTGAAGCGTGGATCGGTCGACAGGCCGTCAGCAAGCCGCAAGCCGCCTTGAAGCATCAACCTGCTGTTCGAGAACTGCCAGGCCCCGCTCCCCTCGGACATTTTCAACGGCACATTGCCAATTGAACCAGACGCTCCGGAAAATTTGCCTTCAGCCCGTCCTTCGCCAAATCTTCCTGTCAATGCAGTCACATCAAGCATGGAGAGGCGATTTCCCGGCCCAAGCCTTACACCCAGGCTGTCGACGGCAAAATCGCCGCGCGAGAACCCGATGCGGGCTCCATTGGCCGCAATTCGAATGGGGGAGTCGCCAAGGCGGCCAGCAAATAGTGCTGGCGCGAGCCGCGCTTCCTTGCCGGCCAAACACACGTTCAAGGAGGAAGGTGCCAGACGGAGCCCTGCTATTTCCAGAGTGCGAAATCCGGACTTGAAGCATCCACCAAGCGGATTGTGCCCAGGTCGCACTGCAATCGGTACGCTCAAACCCGTAATGCGCCCGCTGCCGAGGGGGCCATCGAGAAGCGCATTGGTCCGTACGCCAAAGCCAGAAGCGTTCGCGCGCATTTCCACTGGCGTAAGCACCAGTTGTGCGCTGCCTGCGCGATACGGCTGAAAACGGGCCGACCCGGTCCAAACTCCCTTGTTCAGGGCGAAGCGTGCCACACTGATCGGAAATCCCCCACCCGAAAGGGCAAAGTCGCCACTGAAGTTTGCCTGCCCTTTGCCAAGCGGGAAAACCAATCCGCGACCATTTCCGAGCAATCGGGCGCCTGACGCGGCAATAATTGTCGGTGGGCCGACGAACACGGATTGTTGCATTCGGGTCGCGTGATACTCGACTGGGGCAATCACGGTACTGCCCTTGCCGAGGCCAGCCAGAGCCTCACGAAATTGCTTCAGAAGCGGCTCGAGCGGCGTCCCTCCGGCCGTTGGAATCGCAGCAACAAGCCGTTTCTGTTCAGCCGCAGTGGGCCGAACGCCATCCAACTGAAGTTTCGCGGCCAAAGTTCTGGCACCGCCGTCCTGCGCGAATTTTCCGTCGGCGCGCAGAGATTTTGCCTTGCCCCGCGCGAGCGACTCCACACCAGCGCCCAGCGACCAGTCCGCCGTTGCACTTGTGAAGGATTCGTTCGTGCTTCCATTCAGTCGTATTGCTGGTTGGGCGAGAATATTCCTGTCAAACTTCAGCCTTGACGCCGCGATTGACCCTTCAGCCAATATGCGCCGTCGTTCGGTGGTGATTTTCAATCGTGTTGCAACGTCATCAAGCCCCACGCGACCGACCTGCACATGCTTTGACGTGCCGGCCAGCAAGCCGGAAAAGCCGTCGGCAAGATTGCCCTTGCCATCAAGGCGGAAGTCCAACTGCCCGTAATCTGTTGCAAGCGCCAGGCGGGCGTTGCTGAGCGAAAGGTCATAGGTTGGAAGAGTGAAAGGTTCACCGCTGGGCGTTGGAAGCAATCTGTCGACAGCACCAAAGCTCAGTCTGCCGTTCGAAAATTGCCCGCGCAGTTGAACCCCGCCCGCCCGCAAGGTGCGGACCACCACGCCGGAAAGGCCGACGCCCAGTTCAATCTCTGCCCAATCCGCGACAAGATCGGGGTTTTTCGGATCGCCAATAACGATATGTTCGAGCCGCTGCGTTCTTGGCCCAATCGCCTTGATGTCATAGTGCGCATTGACTTTGCGCCCCGCCAGTTGCGCGTCAGCAAAGCGACGCGCGATCGTTTTCCGTTCAAGATAGAGTCCCAAGGCCACCAGAAAGGCAAGGATGACCAGGGAGAAAAGGATTCGCCGAAGAGTGGCTGACAAACGCATCATAACAGACAAGCGGCTTTACCTCGCGCAATCAAGCGAATTGCGTCGGGCAAGACCCTCCTTTACGGGGCAAACCCTGATGATTTTACTTTTTGCCCCTCAGACCCTGAACGGCGGCTGACGTTATGGCCGTATATACACATATTCCCGCGGAAGACATGGCGGAGCTTGTCCATGCCTTCGGCGCGGGCAGCCTGCTTTCTGCCAAGGGCATTGCCGAGGGCGTGGAGAACAGCAACTACCTTCTGGATACAACGGATGGCCGTTTCATCCTGACTGTCTATGAAAAGCGTGTCGACACCAACGACCTCCCCTTCTTTCTTTCGCTGATCGACCATTTGGCAGACAATGGCTGCCCAGTGCCTCGCGCGCGCCATACTGAGAGCGGCGCCGCAACAATTGTCTGGCATAGAAAGACCATTGCGCTGATCGAATTTGCGGAAGGTCTGTCGGTTTCCCATCCGACCGCTGCCCAAGCGCATGCCGTCGGTGCGGCGCTGGGCCAAGTCCACAAAGCGGCAGCAAGCTTCAAGATGAGCCGGCCGAACAGTCTGGGTCCGGAAGGCTGGTTCGACCTTGCCGAGCGTTGTGGAGAAGATCTCGATGCAATCCAGATTGGCCTGAGGGAACGAATTGCCAAGGAATGCACGTTCCTCAACAGCCACTGGCCAGCAACCCTGCCGAAGAGCGTTATTCACGCAGACCTGTTTCCGGACAATGTGTTGATGGTCGGCAGCTCGGTAAGCGCACTGATCGACTTCTACTTTGCCTGCACCGAAGTGCGCGCTTGGGATGTCGCGATCACCCATGCAGCCTGGAGTTTTCAGAACGACGGCACGGGATTCGATGCTGCCATCGGAGACGCGATCCTTGACGGATATGAGGAAACATTCGGTTTGACCGACGATGAGCGCGCCGCATTTTCGATCCTCGCGCGCGGCGCGTGTCTGCGCTTCCTCCTGACACGCGCGTGGGACTGGCTCAACACACCAACCGATGCGCTCGTCACCCGCAAGGATCCGCTCGCCTTTCTTCGGCGCCTTGAGCATTACGCCGCGCAATGAATGAGCTTTCCCGCGTGAAAGTCGTCACCGACGGCGCCTGCAAGGGCAACCCGGGGCCCGGTGGCTGGGGCGTCCTTATCCGCTCCGGTACGCGAGAGAAGGAATTGTCAGGCGGCGAGAAGCACACGACCAACAACCGCATGGAATTGACTGCAGCCATTCGCGGCCTTGAGGCGCTCACGCGCCCGTGTCATGTGACCCTTGTGACTGACAGCGTCTATGTGAAAGACGGAATCACGCGCTGGATCCATGGATGGCAGCGCAATGGCTGGCGAACCGCCGACAAGAAGCCGGTCAAGAATGCCGAGCTCTGGCAGGAGCTTCTCGAGGCCACGGCGCGGCACAGGATCGATTGGGTCTGGGTCAAAGGCCATGCCGGCGATGAGGACAATGAACGGGCAGACCGACTGGCCAGCGATGCAGCCTTGATTGCACAGGCAAGCGGTGCATAACTTGCGATTCCACCAGAAGGAGTCGGGGCTATGAAATTCGAGGTGTACAAGGATAAGAAGGGCGAACATCGCTGGCGTCTGCGCCATGGCAATGGAAACATCCTTGCAACCGCAAGCGAGGGCTATGCCTCCAAGGCCGGAGCGATGAAGTGCATCGAGAATGTCCAGAACTCGAGCTCGGCTGAAATAGTAACGCTCAAGTAAATCGGGCTGGCGCGTATCGCGCGGCGTCAATATTCTCGATCATCGGCGCAGCGGACTTGCCCGTAAGCAAGCTTGCGCCGATCTTGGCAGCGGCAGGCGCGGTCTGAATCCCGAAGCCTCCCTGCCCCGCGAACCAGAAAAAATCGGGATCCGCGATGTCGAATCCGTAAACAGGAAGGCGGTCCGGCGCAAAGCTCCGGAGACCGGCCCATTTGTGGCTTACCTGCCTCACTTGCCATTCGACCACGTGTTCAAGCCGGTCGATCGCTATTGCTATGTCCAATTCCTCAGGCGCAGCATCGGTAGGCGGTGACGGCGTTTCGTCGTGGGGGCTGAGCCAAAGTCCGTCACCGCCGTCCGACTTGAAGTAGAACTGGCCATTGATATCGATCGTCAGGGGCAGAGTTCTCGGGATCGGCCTATCAAAGCGCAACTGGATGATTGTTCGCCGGAACGGCGTGATGCCAATCGGTCGCACACCCGCAATGGCAGCTACCTCATCCGCCCAGGCTCCGGCAGCGTTGACAAGAACCTGTGCGGAAAACGACCCATGGCGCGTTTCGAGGTTCCAGCCCGCGCCGCCTCTTCGCGCTGACGTCAGGGCTGCATTGCAATGGAGAACAGCGCCACGACGTGCAGCCATGCGAAGATAGGCCTGATGGACACCAGCAACGTCGATATCTGCACAGTCAGGTTCACGCAGGCCCAATGTCCAGTCCGGCCTCAGGCCAGGACAATGCTGATCAAGGCCCGACCGGTCGAGCCATTCGAAACTGAGGCCGTTTGCCGCAAAGGAATCTGCAAAGGCCTGCAGCTTGTCTCGTTCTCCAGACCGGCACAGCGTGATTGCACCGCGGGGCGAAAGGAAAGACCCTGCCCCCACTTCGATCGGTGGTGTTGCAAGCCAGGACAGCGACGCCTTGGACAGCGGCTGCACATCGGGCCCGCCATAGGTCTCGTGCCAGAAAGCCGCCGAACGGCCGGTCGCATGATAGCCAGGCTGACTCTCGGCCTCCAGCAGCAGAACGGACATGTCCGCTGCCAGTTCCGCGGCAAGGCTCGCGCCTGCCATTCCAGCTCCGACAATTGCAACATCGTAATGCATCAGCGGCCTGCCCCAATCTTCCCAAGAAGTGCGTCGATCAGGGCAATCGCTTCATCCCTCGGGCCATCGCGTTCGCGCAGGATTTCGTGCGCGACACTTTTGTCGAACATCTTGAGCGTTGAACCGGGAATTCTCTTTGCAAAGCGCGGTATGGCCGCAGGACTCACAAGCTGGTCGCCGTAAGTGCCGATCAACAGAACCGGCAATCGAATTTCGCCAATGCCTCGGGAAGCCTCAAGTGCGAGTGCCGAGCCATAGGCCTGTTCAAGCCATTTGAGGCTGGGTGGGCCAAGTTCCAGTTCGGGCTTCTCATGCTTCCACCAGAGCTCGTCATTGTACCGATCCACATCCGACGTGAGAAAATTCTGCCGCGATGCCCCGCGCGGGGCCGGCCGTTCATTGACTTTCCAGGCTGCGCGCTCTGGCCAGAAGCGCGCGAGTTGCCTCACGAGCCAGGCAACGAGCGACAGTGGCAGCGGGCCTGTCTCAAATCCGAGCATGGGGGCGATCAGCACAGCAGCGTCGGGCGAGATGCGCTTTTCTGCCAATGCACGGAGTACAAGGTGGCCGCCCATGCTGTGCCCCATGATCACATGAGGGCCGGCACTACGCTTCGTCCAGTCGGCTGCAAATTCGGCAAGATCATCTATCCAGACACCGAAGTCGGTACAATGCCCGACATGCGGATCGGCGGAGAGGCGCCCCGAGCCGCCTTGTCCACGCCAATCGAAGGCGGTGATATTCCAGCCCAGCCCATGCCAGTGATCGAATACCTCTAGGTACTTTTCGATAATGTCGCCTCGGCCACCCTGAAACAGGATCGATCCGGCCGCCTGCCCCTCAATCGGCCATTCAAAGGTCCGCAACGGCCAGCCATCGCGCATCTGCACGGCGTCAAAGCGGGATCCGTCTGGATAGGAACGTCTGACACTGAGCGGAGAAGTCATGGCTATGGTTACTTTTTCGTAAGTGATTGGTCCTATTGGCACAGGCTTATGAGGATCGGAACACCGGAAATCGTCCTGCTGGGACTGTTGGCAACTCTGCTTCTGGTCGGGGCCATCACGGATTGGCGACGCCGAAGCATTGACAATTGGCTAACGGCGACCGTTGCATTGACAGCACCGCTCTACTGGTGGGCCGCAGGACTTGGCCTTTGGCCTGAAATATCCATTCAGGTCGCCGTCGCATCCGTTATCTTTGCAATCGGCATTGGCCTGTTCGCAATGGGCGCAATGGGCGGCGGCGACGTAAAGCTGCTTGGCGGCCTCGCACTCTGGTTCCCGGGCCTTGCCATGATGCGGCTCGTGATCGTCATGTCGATCATTGGCGGAATTCTGACAATTTTCATGCTGGTGCGGCACAAATTGATGAAAATCGAGGGCCAGCTCGAGATACCTTACGGCATCGCAATTTCGCTCGCCGGGATGTGGGCCATCTACGAACGAAATCTTAACCATTTTGGGTGAAGACCTGTCTCATTGGGTTTGACCTGTAATTTCGGGGGTTCGGCATCATGGATGCGAAGAAGATTATCCTGCTCGTTGTAGCACTGATCGTCGCGGGCGGCACTGCGTTCATGGCGAAGACCATGTTCAGCCAGGCCTCTGCGCCGCAAGTGTCTGCTGCAGTGATGCCGGCAAAGGACGGTCCACAGATCCTGGTCGCGACACGTTCGCTGCCAGTCGGCACGATCATAGAAGCCGATAGCTTCCGCTATCAGCCCTGGCCCTCCGAGCTGATCGAGAATGCCTATTATGTGAAGGGCGAAGCTGATCCGGCAAGCCTGCAGGGAACAGTTGTTCGCACGGCCGTGACGGCTGGCCAGCCGCTGACCAAGGGCGCGCTCGTCAAGTCCGGCGATCGTGGCTTCCTTGCTGCGGCCCTCGGCCCGGGCATGCGCGCAGTGACTGTGCCGGTTTCGGCGCAAAGCGGCGTCGCCGGCTTCGTCTTCCCGGGAGACCGTGTTGACCTCGTGCTGACCCAGACAGTCAGTGGCGATGGCGGCGGCCCGGCCTTGAAGACCTCTGAGACCTTCATTCGCAATGTCCGCGTTCTTGCCGTCGATCAGTCGACCGTTCCGGAAGACGATGAAGGCAACAAGCTTGTCAAAGTCGTTGCGACCGTAACGCTCGAAGCAACACCACGCATCGCAGAAAAGATTGCGGTTGCCCAGACAATCGGCAGCGTCTCTCTCTCGCTGCGCTCGATCGCCGACAACACGGCCGAACTCGAACGCGCCATTGCAGCAGGCGAAGTCAAGGTTCCCGAGGGCAATGATCCAAAGGCCGAAAAGAGCATGCTGCTCGCGGTAGCATCGCGTCCGGTCGATACCGACACTACCTTCGTGACGGGTGCAGATGTTTCGCGGTTCCAGCGTCGCTCGGTCCCGCGCCAGTCAATTGCGCCTGGTGCAGCGCCAAGTGCCCCAGCCTATTCGGGCGGCGCAGCAGATCCACAAGCATATGGACCGGTGGTGAAGGTTCTCCGCGGGAGCAACAAGACGCCGGATGTCATTCCGGTGGGAGGCAAGTAAGATGAAAAAATCGCAACTCTTCGCCAGTGCCTCGGCCATGCGCCTTGCCACGATGATTGCCGGATCGGCGATGCTGGTCAGCGCAATCGCAGCAGACGCCGCACCGAAAAAGAACCAGTCCTATCCAGCGGTCAATGTTTCGAGCGGCGCCCCGCGCACGCAACGTCCTTCAACGGACCTGAACCTCTCAGTCGGTCGCGGTCAGCTGATCAACCTGTCCGCTCCCATCAGTGACGTCTTCGTCGCCAATGAAGATGTAGCTGACGTCCAGGTTCGTTCGGCAACGCAGATCTATGTGTTTGCCAAGAAGCCAGGCGAATCGAGCGTGTTCGCGACAACCCGTTCCGGAACAGTCGTCTATTCGGCGAACGTCCGGGCCGGCACGAACACCAATTCCATCGATTCGATGCTGAAGCTCGCGATGCCGGAAGCGGTCATCCAGAGCACGCCAATGAACGGCCTTGTCCTCTTGACCGGCACCGTTGCTGGGCCGGAAGACAGTGCAGAGGCAGAACGGCTCGTCCAGGCCTTTGTGGGCGACGACACGAAGGTCGTCAGCCGCCTGCGGACTGCAACGCCATTGCAGGTGAATCTGCAGGTCAAGATTGCCGAAGTCAGCCGCACGCTGGTCAAGGAACTCGGGGTCAACCTGCTGAACCGTGACACAACCGGCGGGTTCCTGTTCGGAATTTCGCAGGGCCGCAATTTCGGAACCATCGGGAATATCCCGACGACCGGCTTTCCGACCGTGCCTGCATCGAACTTCTTTCCGGGCGCCACCGGTACGGTGACAATCAACCCTGCCACGGGCCTCCCGATTTTTGGCGGCGTCGGCACAGCGTATGATTTCAAGAATCTTGGCCTTGGCGCGGGCAAGACCTCAATTGGCCTTGCAGGCAAGTTCCTCGGTCTGGACCTGGCGTCCGCCATCGACCTTGCTGAAACCGAAGGCCTGGTGACGACGCTCGCCCAGCCGAATCTGACGGCGCTTTCGGGCGAAACCGCCAGCTTCCTCGCCGGTGGCGAATTCCCGATCCCGATTTCACAGCAGTTGGGTTCGGTCTCGATCGAATACAAGCAATATGGCGTCAGCCTGGCGTTCAGCCCGACGGTCCTTGCCGATGGCCGCATCTCAATGCGCGTCCGCCCGGAAGTGTCGGAGCTCACGAACGAAGGTTCGGTCACGCTGAACGGCTATACCGTGCCTGGCATTACAACTCGCCGCGCTGAAACGACTGTGGAGCTTGGTTCCGGTCAGTCCTTCATGATCGGCGGCCTGATGCGCAATTCGCAAACCAACTCGATTGATCGAGCGCCTGGGCTCGGCAATGTGCCGGTTCTTGGGGCCCTGTTCCGGTCCACACGGTATCGCAAGAGCGAAACCGAACTCGTGATCATTGTGACGCCTTATCTCGTCAAGCCTGTATCGGCCAACCAGATTGCGCTCCCGACTGACGGGTTCAAGGCTGCGACAGATGCACAACGCATTCTGCTCGGCCAGACGCATTCCGGTGACTCGGGCGAAAAGCGCCCTGTCCCGACAGAAGCCCCGCCGGCAACGATTGTCGCGCCTTCGGTCGGTGCCAGCGCGAAGCCTTCAACCGACAAGCAGACGAAGACTTCGCAAGCGGCCCCAGCGCCTGGCTTCAGCGGAAATTAACCCCAATCATGGAGATGAAAGTCATGCGTGCATCCCACTTTGCAACCCTGATTGGAATGAGCGTCGCGCTCACCGCGTGCGGGACCCAAAATCGGGGCGTTGAGGCGGTCCATCAGCCGGTCGTCAGCAAATCCAACTATGTGCTGGACGTCAATTCGGGCTATGAAGGCCTCGCACCTGGTGAATCCAGCCGCGTAGCCGGCTGGTTCGAATCCCTCCGACTTGGCTATGGCGACCACGTGTCGGTCGATGCGGCCGGCGGCAGCGATGCTGCGGCACGGGAGGCGGTTGCCGATGTGGCTGCGCGCTATGGCCTGCTCATCGACCCAACCGCCCCTGTAACCAATGGCGAAATCGCCCCTGGTAAGGTTCGCGTCGTCGTCAGCCGCACAACGGCAAAGGTGCCGAACTGCCCTGACTGGAGTGACAAGGGTGGTAACGATTTCAATTCCAACACCATGTCCAACTATGGATGCAGCATCAATTCGAACCTTGCTGCCATGGTCGCGAACCCGGAAGACCTGATTTACGGACAGCGGGCGACTGGCGCGAACGACGCTTCGACGGCGTCAAAGGCGATCAATTCCTATCGGAACCGCAAGCCAACGGGCGAAGGTGAGCTGAAACAAGAAAGTTCGAGGAGCAACTGATGAACGCGCCATGGTCTCCCAGTCGCCACGGTGCGACAACACGTGATCCTTTTTCTGCTTACATCTGCGACGATGCTACGGCGGATACCATCCGCCCCGTCTGCGCAGAAATGGGCTGGCCGGTCGAAAAGATCAACAAGGGCGGCCTGCGCAACGCAGTCCAGTCGCTCTCCGTGTCCGCCAGCCCGAACATCCTGTTTGTAGATCTGTCCGAATCCGGTGATCCGCTGAACGACATCAATGCGCTTGCAGAGGTCTGCGAGCCTGGTACCGTTGTAATCGCTGCGGGCGAAGTCAACGATGTCAGGCTCTATCGGGATCTCGTGGCGAGCGGGATTCAGGACTATCTGCTGAAGCCTTTCAATGCCGACCAGCTGCGCGAAGCCTTCGCACATGCCCAGGCCGTTCTGAACGGGCCGCGCCACAGCGAACCTGTCGCGGATCGTCCGCACATGACGGCGGCCATCATTGGCGCACGCGGCGGCGTAGGTGCTTCGACCATTGCCGCATCGCTGGCCTGGCTTTTCAGCGACAGCCAAAAGCGCTCAACGGCATTGCTCGACCTCGATGTTCACTTCGGGACCGGCGCTCTGTCTCTTGATCTCGAACCGGGTCGAGGCCTGACGGATGCCATCGAAAATCCAGGGCGTATCGACGGCCTGTTCATCGAGCGCGCCATGGTGCGTGCGAATGACAAGCTTTCGATCCTGTCGGCCGAAGCTCCAATGAGCCAGCCCCTGCTGAGCGATGGTGGAGCCTTCTACCAGCTTCAGGAAGAAATGCGCGCGGCCTTCGAATGCACCGTCATCGATCTGCCACGCCAGATGGTCATCCAGCATCCGCACCTGATGAACGAGATCCAGTCAGTGGTTGTTGTCTCGGAGCTTACACTCGTTGGCGCACGCGACGTGATCCGAATTCTGTCCTGGCTCAAAGCGAATGCCCCGCATGCAAATGTGGTGGTAACGCTGAATCGGGTCGGGCCGAACGGAACGACCGAGCTTTCGAAGAAGGATTTCGAATCTTCGATCGAACGCAAGGTCGATTTCGTGATCCCGCTTGACGCAAAAGTTGTCTGCCAAGCCGCAAAGCTGGGCAAGCCAGTTGTCGAAGTCGGCAAGACATCCAAGGTCGGCCAGGAGCTGCAGGCGATTGGCACGCGTCTCCTTCTCACGGCCGACGGCGGCGACGACAGCGTCGATATTGGCGGAGCCAAATCCGGAAAGTCGGCCTCCCTTGCGGACAAGATTGGCAGCCTGCGCTCACTTCTCCCGTCGAAGAAGGCAAAGGCCGATCTGGACGCGTGAATTGCAGGTCGTTTGACCGGTTAGGATAGGATCACCAATGCAGTGGATCGTGGTAGTCGCCGGGATGATCTTGAGCCTGATCATGCTGGGCGTGGCCTTCTCCGGGCCGTCGTTTGCTAAGGCGCAGTCGCGTCGTATCGACGGGGTAAAGGCACGTCATGGGGACATGCCATCGTACACCGTCGAATCCCAGATGCGCAAGATTACGGCGAACCGGGGATCGCGCGCGGACGGCATTGCAAGCAAGTATATTCCCAATCCTGCACTGCTCGCAAAGCGCCTGCAACAGACGGGCAAGAATTGGTCGCTCGCGAAATATGTCATGACCTGCGTCGGGATCATGCTCGTCATCACCTTGCTGGCCCTGATCAAGGGCGCGCCGATCATTCTGGGGCTGCTCGCCGGTTCGGCCATCGGACTTCTGGTGCCGCATCTGATTGTCGGAAGCCAGATCAAGAAGCGGATCAACAACTTCAATGCCAAATTTCCCGACGCCATCGAGCTTATGGTTCGCGGTCTGCGGTCTGGTCTGCCCATCTCTGAAACGCTTGGAATCGTTGCGAGCGAAGTTCCCGACCCCGTGGGTTCGGAGTTTCGCGGTGTCGCAGACCGCATCAAGATCGGCAAGACAATGGAAATGGCGCTGGAGGAAGCTGCCGATCGTATCGGAACGGCCGAATTTCAATTCTTTTGTATCACGCTTGCGATCCAGCGCGAAACGGGCGGCAACCTGGCAGAAACACTCTCAAACCTGGCAGACGTGTTGCGCAAGCGCGCCCAGATGAAGCTCAAGATCAGGGCGATGTCGTCCGAATCCAAGGCGTCCGCCTACATTATCGGCGTGCTCCCCTTCGGTGTGTTCGGCATGATCATGTACGTGAACCCGCCCTATATGATGCACTTCTTCGAAGACCAGCGACTGATGGTCGCAGGCCTTGGCGGCATGGTGTGGATGGGCATCGGTGCATTCATCATGTCCAAGATGATCAGTTTCGAAATCTGACGGTACGGTCAAAGGAAAGAGTCTAGAGATGCAAACGGGTGGGCCAACATTGCTGGGAGTCGACGTCCTCTGGGTCGCGACAATTTTGTCGGCAATTGCGACTCTTGCCGTCATCTTCGCGCTCTATACTGCGACAACGGTTCGCGATCCGATGGCCAGCCGCGTCAAGGCGCTGAATGAGCGTCGCGAGCAGTTGAAGGCCGGCATCATTGTTTCGAGCGGGAAGCGGCGCGCAAAGCTGACGCAGAAGAATGAGACCACGGACCGCATGCGCTCGCTGCTCTCTTCGCTGCGGGTCTTGCAGGAAGAACAACTCAAGGCCGCGCAGACAAAACTGGTCCAGGCAGGCATTCGTTCAAAAGACGCAGCCGTCGCGGTCATCTTCGCGCGCATGGTCTTGCCGATCGTTATTGGCGGTGGCGTCGCGCTGGCTGTCTATGCCTTTGGCTGGCATGCAGACTGGTCGGCCACAAAGAAGTTCTTCCTCGTGTCTGGCGCTCTGATCGGCAGCTACAAGGCGCCTGACATCTTCATCCAGAACAAGGTTTCGAAGCGTTCCGACCTGATCCGCAAGGGCTTGCCTGACGCACTCGACCTGCTGGTCATTTGTGCGGAAGCCGGCCTCACAGTCGATGCCGCTTTTCATCGCGTCGCACGCGAGCTTGGCAAGGCTTACCCGGAACTTGGCGACGAATTCGCGCTGACCGCGATCGAGCTTGGCTTCCTCACAGAGCGTCGCATGGCATTCGAAAACCTGTCGCGACGCGTTGCGCTTGATGCAGTTCGCGGCGTCGTCACAACAATGATCCAGACCGAGAAATACGGTACGCCGCTCGCGTCCGCACTGCGTGTTCTTTCCGCCGAATTCCGGAATGAGCGCATGATGCGTGCGGAAGAAAAGGCTGCGCGCCTTCCCGCGATCATGACGGTGCCGCTTATCCTTTTCATCCTTCCGGTGCTGTTCGTTGTCATCCTCGGCCCAGCGGCCTGCTCGATCAGCGACACCTTCGTAAACGGAAAGATCTAGGGCCTAGCCTCTGATCGTGGCGCAGTTCGATTGCCGTCTGATGGTGTCGAACTGCGCAATTTCCGCTGGATCGGCAAGCAATAGCCTTACAAGTGCAATCCCGCGATCATAACCGACGCGGATGGTCTCGACACCAGCCGGAACCTTCTGGCCCTCGCGGGCGATGGCGATCCGGACCGGCTTGCCTTCAGCCTGCGTATCGTTTCGCACAAAGACCACGTCAGTCCGCGCATCAAAAACACTGAGCGAAGAATAACGGCCAGCGACGGGCACATACCGGATCAGGAGCGGCCCCGCCGAAAGATCAAAGGGACAACTTGAATAGGCGAGATCCGGGCTCGGCCTGACAATCGGCTGATTGGCGGGGGTAGCGAGCTGACCATAGGACATGGTGTTCACGCCAGCCCGCGCAGACAGGCGTCGCACTGCGCCCTCCATCAGGCCGAAAGTCGCAGCAGCCAGTGTCGCATGCCAGGCCCCTGCCGCAGTTGCCAGAAAGACGAGAAGCGGAACGATCCAGCGCGTCATGCGCAATGCTCCTTCTTCAGCACCGGAAGGATCGCATCCTTTGGCGCAGCGCGAAATCCGGCGCCCGGATTGTACATCCGCAAGGTCAGCTCGAATGGCTGCCCCTTGGCACTCGGCAGCCAATGGCCATCCACCTTGTCCGGACCGATCGTCACCCGCCAACCGTCCTTTTCAGCCGGCGTGACCGACACCCCGCTGAACGACCAGATATTGGCGGCATTGGCGACAAGATAGCCCTGCTTGTCATAGTAGGTCACACTCCACCAGCGGGCATCGAGCGGCTTGCCCGTCATGGCATAGGTGCAGCTGCCGTCCAGCGGCACTCCGTCGCTATCAGTCGATGCGTTCCAATAGACGGTTTCGGTCGACGGCAAGGCCAGGATCCCGCGCAACGCAACTGACGCGCGCGTCAGGGAATCCGTATCTTTCGTTCCGTAATTCAGCGCGGTCGACCAGGGGCCATTGCTCAGGCGTCCGTCGTTGAGACCCTTGTGGATGACGGTCCATGCACTGCCCGCACCAATTGCCAGTCCGGCGACGACGGCAAGGGCATAATGGTGCCAGCGTTTCATCGCTAACCCTTTCGAAGCGCGGCCTGGGCGGCCGCCAGACGTGCGATTGGTACACGGTATGGCGATGCGGACACATAGTCGAGCCCTACACGTTCACAGAAATGGATCGACGCGGGATCACCGCCATGTTCTCCGCAGATCCCCAGCTTGATGTCGGGTCGTGTTGCACGGCCCCGTTCGGCCGCAAGCTGGACGAGTTGCCCCACTCCATCGATATCAAGGCTGACAAAGGGGTCCTGCGCATAAATGCCCTTGTCGACATATTGTGTCAGGAAGCGGCTCGCATCGTCACGGCTGACGCCCAGCGTCGTCTGAGTCAGGTCGTTGGTGCCAAAGCTGAAGAAGGCCCCGACTTCAGCAATTTCGCCGGCCATCAGCGCGGCGCGCGGCAACTCGATCATCGTGCCGACCAGGTACGTGATCCGCTTGCCGCGTTCGGCAAAGACGGCTTCAGCGGTCCGGTCGATCACCTCCTTCATCAATTCCAGCTCGCGCCGCGTCCCGACAAGAGGCACCATGACTTCCGGAATGGGCGAATCGTTTAGGTCGCAGGCCGCCTCGAAGATTGCGCGGGCCTGCATTTCATAGATTTCAGGATAGGTCACGCCCAGTCGGCAACCCCGGTGCCCAAGCATCGGATTGAACTCGTGCAGTTCCGCAGCGCGACGCTTCAGGATATCGATGCCGACGCCCGCCGCTTCGGCTACATCGGCAAAATCGGATTCTTCCGTCGGCAGGAATTCATGCAGCGGAGGATCGAGCAGTCGGATCGTGACCGGCAGGCCGGCCATCACTTCGAAGATGCCCTTGAAATCGGCCCGCTGTTCCGGAAGCAACTTGGCCAGCGCTGCACGCCTACCCGCTTCATCTTCGGCAAGGATCATCTGCCGTACGGCCGTGATCCGGCCCGCCTCGAAGAACATATGCTCGGTCCGGCACAGGCCGACCCCTTCTGCGCCGAAATCGCGGGCGATCCGACAATCGGCAGGCGTTTCGGCATTGGCACGCACCTTCATCCGCCGCGCCGCATCGGCCCAGACCATCAGCGTGCCGAAATCGCCGGATAGCTCCGGCTGGACGGTCGCCACTTCACCGAACATCACTTCGCCAGACGATCCGTCGATCGTGATGACTTCGCCTTCGCGGACTTCACGTCCGCCCACGCGGAAGACGCCTTCCTTGGAGTCGATGGCAACATTGCCCGCACCCGAGACACAGGGCCGGCCCATGCCACGCGCCACAACAGCCGCATGGCTGGTCATGCCGCCGCGCGCCGTGAGAATGCCCTTTGCGGCATGCATGCCATGAATATCCTCAGGAGACGTCTCCATCCGGACGAGGATGACGCTCTCACCCATCTCGGCACGCTTTTCGGCCGTGTCGCTGTCGAACACGGCAATACCTGAGGCAGCACCCGGAGAGGCCGGAAGGCCCTTGGCCAGAACGTCGCGGACCGCAGCCGGATCAAGCGTAGGGTGCAGCAACTGGTCAAGCGCAGCGGGGTCGACGCGCGCCACTGCCTCCTCCCGCGTGATCAGGCCCTGTTCGGCCATGTCGACTGCGATCTTCAGCGCTGCCTTTGCGGTCCGCTTGCCCGAACGTGTCTGGAGCATCCAGAGCTTGCCGCGTTCGACCGTGAACTCGATGTCCTGCATGTCGCGGTAGTGGGTCTCCAATATGTTGAAGACATTGGCGAGTTGCCCGTAGACGTCGGGCATCGCTTCTTCCATCGAAAGCGGCTTTGCGTTCGCTCGCTCGCGCGCGGCCTTCGTCAGATATTGCGGCGTGCGGATGCCGGCAACGACGTCTTCGCCCTGGGCGTTGATCAGGAATTCGCCATAATAGGCATTCTCGCCTGTCGCCGGATCGCGTGTGAAGGCGACGCCGGTGGCTGATGTTTCACCCATGTTGCCGAAGACCATCGCCTGTACATTGACGGCTGTGCCCCAGTCTCCCGGAATATTGTTGAGGCGGCGATAGACCTTGGCGCGTTCCGACTGCCATGAGCCGAACACTGCGCCCACCGCACCCCAAAGCTGATCATGCACATCCTGCGGAAAAGGCTTGCCCCATTGCTCTTCGACAAGTGCCTTGTAGCTGCCAACCAGTGACCTGAGGTCTTGAGCCGTCAGTTCAGTATCGAGGTAGAAGCCCTTGTCTTCCTTCGCAATTTCCAGTGCTTCCTCGAACGATCCGTGATCGAGTTCAAGGACGACATCGGCATACATCTGGATGAAGCGGCGATAGCTGTCCCACGCAAACCGCGCGTCGCCCGAAGAGGCCGCCAGGCCTTCGACAGTCTGGTCATTGAGGCCGAGGTTGAGGACGGTATCCATCATCCCGGGCATGGAAACCCGCGCGCCCGACCGGACGGAAACGAGCAGAGGATCCGCTGCATCGCCAAAGCGCTTTCCGGTCACCGCTTCGATATGGGCGATGCCGTTTGCGACTTCATCACGCAGGGAATCCGGAAAGACTTCGCCTTCATCATAATAGCGCGTGCACATGGCTGTCGTGATTGTGAATCCCGGGGGAACCGGCAGGCCGATTGCGGCCATCCCGTCCAGATTCGCACCCTTGCCGCCGAGTAGATTCTTGTCGCCAGCGCCACCGTCCGAAACGCCGCCGCCGAAGCGATACACATATTGCGTCATGAAGGCTTACCCCTCGATCTTGGAAAAATCCGCCACGCGATGCACCGCATCACGGAACCTTGCCAGCAATCCCAACCTGAACGCCCGCTTTTGCGGGTCTGGATCATTCACCATCACACCATCGAAGAACGCGTCGATCGGCGCGCGGAGCGTGGCGAGTGCCGCCATTGCCCCTTCGAAATCTTCTGCCTCGATTGCAGCTGTTGCCTTGGGCTCAGAAGCTTCGAGTGCATTGAGGAGGGCTACGTCAAACTCCGTTGCCCCTGCAAAGGCAGGGACCTGTTGGACGCCTTGGCTCCCGACTCCCGCAGAGGCCCCTGCCTCCGCAGGGGCGACGCCCTCCGCCTGCTTCAAGATATTCGCCGCCCGCTTGTAACCGGCGAGGAGGTTCGTACCTTCTTCAGTGGTGACAAACGCCTGCAATGCTTTCACGCGGGCAAGAAGGCGGACGAGATCGTCTTCCCCGCCCAGCGCGAAAACTGCATCGATCAGGTCATGCCGCACACCCGCCTCGCGCTGCTGGACTTTGAGACGGTCGGCGAGGAACTTGGACAATTCCTCATAAACTGGGACGCTAGCCCCATAAAGAAGCTGAGTTTCGCGAGCGACATAGGCTGACGCAATATCGCGTGCTTGGTCTTGGGTAATCTGAAGCGACGGCTGCTGCTCCATTTCTTTCCAGATCGCAGAGATATGAAGAACTGGTGCCTTTTCCACTGCGGCCAATTCCGCCGCTAAATCTATCGCTCGCTCGTGATCGGCAAATATCTTCGGCCACAAATCAGCAGTGGCTTTCGTTCTTATCTGCTCAATGTATTCGCTTCGGCCTTCAAACCAAGCGCCTTTGGCATCGAAGCGAAGGTTGTTCGACAAGACAAGCTGAACGAGCGCGAGCATCGCACGACGGAGCGCAAACGGATCCTTGGATCCAGTTGGCAGCATGTCTTCTGCAAAAAACCCAACCAGGGTATCCAGCTTGTCCGCCAAACTCACCGCCACCGTCACCGGCGCGGTTGGCACGTCATCGCCCTGCCCGACTGGCTTGTAGTGATCGCGCACCGCATCGGCGACCGCATCTGTCTCGCCCTGTGCGCGGGCGTAATAGCCGCCCATGATTCCTTGCAGTTCCGGAAATTCGCCGACCATCCCGGTGACGAGATCGGCCTTGCACAGCAGCGCCGCGCGTTCGGCATCGTTGGCGCTGGCCCCCTTGACGATCCCTTCTTCAACCAGCCAGCGCGCGAGTTTCGCCACGCGCTCGACCTTGTCGGCCACCGTCCCCAGCTTCTCGTGGAAGACAATGTCCTTGAGCTTTTCGGCCTGCGTCTCCAGCGGAACCTTCAGATCCTGTTCCCAGAAGAATTTCGCATCGGAAAGCCGTGCAGCCAGAACCTTCTCATTGCCCGCGACAATCGCTGCTCCGCCGTCATTCGCATTAATGTTGGCGGTGCAGACAAAGGCGTTGGCGAGCTTGCGCGCATCATCGCGGCAGATGAAATATTTCTGGTTCACGCGCGCCGTCAGCTGGATAACTTCTTCCGGCACCGCGAGAAACGCGGGATCGAAGCGGCCGAGCATGGGAACTGGCCATTCGGTCAGGCCCGCATTCTCGATCACCAGACCTTCATCCGGAACCAGTGTGAGGCCCGCAGCCGCTGCGGCCTTCTCGGCGCCCGAGCGGATGATTGCGCGGCGTTCTTCCTGATCGACGATCACATGGCAGGCATTGAGCTTTGCCGCATAATCGGCTGCGTTGCCGATCGTGACGTCCCCCGAATGATGGAAGCGATGGCCGACGGTTGCCGATCCGCTCGCCACGCCGTCAATCTCGAACGGCACCACAGTGTCGCCGAGCAGAGCCACAATGCCCTGGAGGGGCCGCACCCAGCGGAGGCTTTCAGTCGAGGCAGAGGCCGCGCCCCAGCGCATCGACTTGGGCCAGGGAAAGGCGCGAACGATGGTCGGGATCGCCTCGGCCAGCACATCCGCTGTCTGGCGTCCGGGCTTTGCGATCACGGCAAACCAGGTGCCGTCGCGATCCTCCAGTTGGTCCTGCGTCAATCCGGTCTTGCGGAGGAATCCTTCAAGTGCTTGCGGCGGCGCAGACGTTTTCGGTCCCTTCAGTTCCTCGCTGACAGCGCTTGTCTCAAGCGGCAGCCCTCGGGCGATCAGAGCCAGGCGGCGCGGCGTGGCATAGGTGACGATTTCGGTCGCCTGCAGACCGGCCTTGCCGATCTCCTCGGCAAAAAGCCGGGCCAGATCGGCACGCGCCTTGTCCTGCATCCGTGCCGGGATTTCCTCCGAACGGAGTTCGAGCAGGAAATCGGTCACGCCGTCCACCCGTTCTTGTCCATCCACGCCAGACAACTGCCCTTCGCCAGATCGCGGACCCGGCCCATGTAGCTGGCGCGTTCCTGCACGGAGATTACGCCGCGCGCCTGCAACAGGTTGAATAAATGGCTTGCCTCGATTGCCTGGTCATAAGCCGCAAGCGGAATATTCGCGTCGATGCAGCGCTTGCATTCGGCTTCCGCCTTGGCGAACCCGTCAAACAGGCTCGCGGTATCCGCGACTTCGAAATTATAGGTGCTGAATTCCACCTCGTTCTTGTGGAACACATCGCCATAGGTGACGCCCGCGTCATTGAAGGCAAGATCGTACACACTGTCCTTGCCCTGGATGTACATGGCGAGCCGTTCGAGCCCATAGGTCAGCTCGCCTGCAACCGGCTTGCAATCGAACCCGCCCATCTGCTGGAAATAGGTGAACTGCGTCACTTCCATCCCGTCGCACCAGACTTCCCAGCCCAGCCCCCAGGCACCGAGCGTAGGGCTTTCCCAATCATCCTCGACAAAGCGGATGTCGTGCTTCAGCGGATCGATGCCGATTGCGTCCAGCGAACCGAGGTAGAGTTCCTGCAGATTGGCCGGGCTCGGCTTCATGATGACCTGATACTGGTAATAATGCTGGAGCCGATTGGGGTTTTCGCCATAGCGACCGTCGGTCGGTCGGCGCGACGGCTGGACATAGGCTGCATTCCAGTGATCTGGCCCGAGGGCACGCAACGTTGTCGCCGGATGAAATGTCCCCGCGCCCACGCGCATGTCATATGGCTGGAGGATGACGCAGCCCTGCTTGCCCCAATAGTCATGGAGAGTCAGGATCAGGTCCTGAAAGCTCAGGGGTTTGCCTTCCATCATGCGCGCGGCCTTTGGCCGATGGACCGCTTCGGGTCAAGCAATCCGGCCTTGCTTTGCCGCCGAAATTGCCCTTGAAGGGCGCCATGTTCAAGAAGATGCGTTGGGCCTTGCCCGCACTGTCCCTGCTCGCCGCCTGCGCGAGCGCCTCCCCGCCCCCGCCAAAGGCTCCCCCTGCGCGTCCTGCATTGTGGAAAGTCTCCGATGCGGACACGACAATCTATCTGTTCGGGACGATCCATGTGCTGCGCAAGGACTTCCAGTGGCGCACGCCCGCAATCAACAAGGCCGTGCAAAGATCCCGGGAACTTGTGCTTGAGGTCAATGACCTGCAAGACAAGGATGCGACCGCCAAGACCTTCCTGAAGCTGGCCATCTCTCCCGGACTCCCGCCGGTGCTGGACCGCGTCCCACCCGACAAGCGGGCCGGATTAGAGGCATTGATGGAAAAGGCCGGAATGTCGGGGCCTGCGCTCAACCAGTTCGAAAGCTGGGCGGTTGCGGTGACGCTCGCCAGCGGACTGCTGAAGGACCTGGATGTCAGCCCCGACTATGGCGTCGAGAAGCAATTGCAGGCGACATTCGCGAAATCCAAAAAGCCCGTTTCGGGCCTAGAAACCACAGAATTGCAGCTTGGGCTGTTCGACAAGCTGCCGGAATCCGCGCAGCGTGCATTCCTCTCAAGCATGGTCGATGACTCAGTCGATCCGGCGAAGGAATTCAACGATATGGTGTCCGCCTGGAGCAAGGGTGACGACACCGCGATTGCTGCAAGCTTCGACGATGAATTCAAGCGCTCTCCTGAGCTCGCCCAATCGCTGCTTTACAATCGCAATGCCAATTGGAAGACTTGGGTCGAGAAGCGACTGAAGCAGCCTGGAACGGTCTTTGTCGCTGTCGGAGCCGGGCATCTGGCTGGCCCGGACTCGGTTGTCGCGATGCTGGCGAAGGAAAAGGTGAAGGTCGAGCGCATCCAATAGCTTGACCGCGGTGTATTGTCGCGCCAATCTCCGCGCAATAATATTTCAAAGCCGAGGTTCTGATTCCATGAAATTCGCCGTCTCTTCGCTGGCGCTTGCGCTGTCGCTTTCCGTCGTCTCCCCTGCCCTTTCCCAGACCGCCCCCACAGCTGCCGATGCGGACAAGTTCGTGGCGGCCGCCGAAAAGGAACTGGGGGATTTCACCGTCTTCAATGCCCAAGTCAGCTGGATCAATCAGACATACATAACCGACGACACCGATGCCGTGGCGGCAAGGGTTGGCGCGCAGGGCACCGAACTCGGCGTCCGTTACGCGACGGAAGCAGCAAAGTATCAGGCAATCCCCAACCTGTCCTATGACACCAAACGCAAGCTGGACTTGCTCCGGGGCGGTCTGACGTTGCCTGCGCCGACCACCGAGGGCGCCGCAGTCGAGCTGAACACGATCGCGACGCGCCTGCAATCCGCCTATGGCAAGGGCAAGGGCACGCTGAAGGGACAGCCGATCGGCGGGTCTGACATCGAAGCCGAAATGGGCACCAATCGCGACCCTGACCTGCTGAAGGAAATGTGGGCCAGCTGGAACAATAATGTCGGCAGCCCGATGCGCGCCGACTATGCCCGCGAAGTCGAGATTGCGAATGCCGGTGCGCGCGAGCTTGGCTATGCCGATGTGGGTGCGATGTGGCGTTCGCAATATGACATGCCAGCAGATGACTTCGCCAAGCTTACCGACAAGCTGTGGGCACAGGTGAAACCGCTTTATGACCAGCTGCACTGCTACACACGCACAAAGCTCAATGAGAAATACGGCGATGCTGTTCAGGCCAAGACTGGACCGATCCGTGCCGACCTGCTTGGCAACATGTGGGCGCAGGAATGGGGCAACATATACGACATCGTTGCTCCGAAGGGCGCGGGCGATATCGGTTATGACACAGGCGAACTCCTGAAATCCAAAGGCTATGACCCGATCAAGATGGTCCGGACCGGCGAAGGATTTTACAAGTCATTGGGCTTCGATCCCCTGCCTGAAACATTCTGGCAGCGTTCTCAGATCACAAAGCCGGCAGACCGGGAAGTCGTTTGCCACGCAAGCGCGTGGGACCTCGACAATCTCAACGATCTGCGCATCAAGATGTGCACCAAAGTGAACGCCGATGATTTCCGCACGATCCATCATGAACTCGGCCATAATTTTTACCAGCGCGCCTACAACAAGCAGCCCCTGCTTTATTTGAACGGCGCCAATGACGGTTTCCACGAAGCGATCGGCGATTTCATCGCGCTTTCGATCACGCCACAGTATCTGGTTCAGATCGGCCTGCTCGATGCAGACAAGGTGCCGAGTGCCGACAAGGATGTCGGCCTTTTGCTCCGTCAGGCTATGGACAAGGTCGCCTTCCTGCCGTTCGGCCTTCTCGTCGACAAATATCGCTGGGATATCTTTGCGGGCAAGACCACGACCAGCCAGTACAACAAGGCATGGACCGATCTTCGCCTCAAATATCAGGGCATTGTCCCGCCCGTCCCGCGTGATGAGACGAATTTCGACGCAGGCGCCAAATATCATGTCCCCGGCAATGTGCCGTACACGCGCTATTTCCTTGCGCGCATCCTGCAATTCCAGTTCTACAAGGCGGCATGCGACATTGCGAAGTGGAAGGGTCCGCTCCATCGCTGTTCCTTCTATGGCAACAAGGAGGTCGGCGCGCGGCTGAACGCCATGCTTGCGATGGGCGCATCAAAGCCCTGGCCGGACGCACTGCAGGCCTTCACCGGCAGCCGCGAGATGGATGGCACGGCCATGGTCGCCTATTTCAAGCCGCTGATGACCTGGCTCAAGCAGCAGAACAAGGGCAAGGCCTGCGGTTGGTAATGAAGGCGGAGTCCCTTCTTCCCGGGAGGGGAGAAGGGAGCCGCGATACTCACCTGAACGGCGGCTCGTTGAAGGCGCGCAGCTTGCGGCTATGCAGTTTCGGGCCTTCGGCCTTCAGTTGCCGACAGGCCTCGATGCCGATCAACATGTGTTCGGCAATCGCCCGCTCATAGAACCGGTTCGCCTGTCCCGGCAGCTTGAGTTCGCCGTGCATGGGCTTGTCAGAGACGCAAAGCAGCGTTCCATAAGGAACGCGAAAGCGATAGCCTTGCGCCGCAATCGTGGCCGACTCCATGTCTATGCCGACGGCGCGTGACTGGCTGAAGCGCAGCGCCGACTTGGAATACCGCAATTCCCAGTTCCGATCATCGGTCGTGACAATCGTGCCCGTGCGCAGCCGGCTCTTGAGCTTCTCGCCGCTCTCTCCCGAAACCTGCTCCGCGGCGCGCGCCAACGCCTGTTGGACTTCGGCAATCGGGGGAATGGGGATTTCCGGCGGCAGCATGTCGTCCAGCACATGATCGTCGCGCAGATAAGCGTGCGCAAGGACATAATCCCCGATCCGCTGGCTCGGACGGAGCCCCCCGCAGTGCCCGATCATCAGCCACGCCTCCGGGCGCATGACGGCCATATGATCGGTTATTGTCTTCGCGTTCGACGGACCGACCCCGATATTGACGAGCGTGATGCCTGTCCCGTCCGGCGCCATAAGGTGCCAGGCCGGCATCTGGTGTCGCCTCCAGGCGCTGTCAGCGACGACGCTGTGGGGATCGTCAGTATGCTCTGTAACCATCACCCCGCCGGGGCACGACAGGCTGGTATAGGCCCCGCCATTTCCGATTTGAGCACAGCTCCAGTCCACGAACTCATCGACATAGCGGTGGTAGTTGGTGAAAAGGACGTAGCGCTGAAAATGTTCGGGCGGCGTACCGGTATAGTGGCGCAACCGGGCCAGCGAGAAATCGGTGCGCAAGCCATCGAACAGGGCCAGCGGGCGCGGATCATCAAGTCCAGAATCGAACAGGCCATCTGCCACTTCATCCCCGATATAGGCCAACTCGGTCGTCGGGAACCAGCGCGAGAGATCCTTGGCGCGGACATCGGCCAGATCGTCATTGGCGTCGAGGACGTAGGGAAACGGGATTTCCTGCCGCCCGGGCCGGGCAATGACCTCAACCCCGTAATCGGCGATCAATATGTCAATCTGCTCAGCAAGATAGTCAGCAAAGAGCGCAGGCTTGGTTACGCTCGTAACGTAGTCGCCGGCCTCGGTGAGCCGCCCGAAGGACCGGAGTGGCGGCGAAAGGGCCTCGTCGCCCTTATAATGCAGCCTGATTTCGGGATAGGCGAAACTGCCGTCCTCTCGCATCGCCGGATCGGGTGGTGTCCCGGTTTCGACAAAGATTTCGATCGCTTTGCGCAGTCGACCGACCGCTGCCACGAAGAGCGCATCGAGCTCGGCAACGATTGCGGCCCCGGATTGAAGTGTGCCTTTAGCAGCCATCCTCCACGCTTACGCGCGGAAGATGACAGCTTCAAGTTGGTCGCTCAGATGTTTTCAAGCATATATTCGGCGGAGCTTACCCGGAATTCGCCGGGGCCTTCGACGAACAGATGTTCGACCGTTCCGTCGTTGACGACCATTGCAAAGCGCTGGCCTCTCGGCCCCATGCCGAACTTCGACCCATCCATTTCGAGGCCGACGGCCTTTACGAAATCGCCATTGCCATCGGCCAGCATCGTGACCTTGCCGTCAACGCCCGATGCCTTGCCCCATGCGCCCATGACAAATGCGTCATTGACGGCGGTGCAGGCAATTTCATCAATCCCCTTGGCCTTGAGGTCAGCTGCATGCTCGACAAAACCCGGAAGGTGCTTGGCCGAGCAAGTCGGCGTAAATGCGCCTGGCACGGAAAAGAGTGCGACGCGCTTGCCCTTGAAGAATTCGTCGCTGGAAACACCTTGTGGGCCGTCCGCAGTCGGCTGAACGAAATTTGTCGACGGGATCTTCTCTCCAACAGAAATAGTCATGGCATATCCTTTCAGTTCAGTTTGTCTCTGGCTGTCCCTCCTCTGGTTCCAACTGCCGCCTATTGCAAGTGGGTGCTGGACATTGGCCAAGTTGCGGATCAATCTTCCTGGCGATCATGGCGCCGAGTCCCCCCTTTCTGACCGGCAAGCTGCTGCTTGCCATGCCCGGTATTGGCGATCCCCGCTTTGAGCGCTCGGTTATCGCGATTTGCCAGCATGACGAAGAAGGAGCGCTGGGCATCGGCATTGGCCGCATCATGCCGCGCCTTGGACTTCACGGATTGCTGGGTCAGTTCGGGATTGAGCCGGGATCAGCGCCGGATGTGCCGATCCACGCGGGCGGGCCGGTTGAACCCCAGCGCGGTTTCGTCCTTCACTCCCTCGACTGGAGCGGGCAGGACAGCATGCAAGTCTCGAACTTGTGGGGTTTGACCGCGACGATTGATGTGCTCCGCGTGATCGGGACGAACAAGGGACCAAAGCGCTGGCTGGTCGCGCTCGGTTATGCAGGTTGGGGGCCGGGTCAGCTTGATGAGGAAATGCACCGCCACGGCTGGCACGTGGCCGACGCGAATGACACGCTTCTCTATGACATGCCCGTTGAAGAACGCTGGACAGCTGCGTTCGAAGCGCAGGGAATAGATCCGCGGTTGCTGGCACTGGACAGCGGTCACGCGTGAGTCAGCGGCAGAGCTGCAGCGGTTGTTCTTCAGGCAAAAGAAAACCGCGGACCTTTCGGCCCGCGGCTTCAATTCAAATTGGCCTCAGATTAGGAGAATGCGTGTTGCGGAGCGTTGCGGCGGCGCAGCATCATTCCTGCAAAACCAAACCCAAGAAGCATCATCGCCCAAGTGGCAGGTTCCGGAACCGCAGTCCCAGGGCCCGTAGCAAAGAGCGATACGCCAGAAATCGATCCCGGCGTGATGTTGAAGGTGTCACGATTGGTGCCTGCATCGAACCTGTAGAAGGCCGTTACACCGCCCTGTACATTCACCGGTCCCTGACCGGCGCCATAATGGATGCCGATCCAGGTCAAGCCGTTCAGGGGGGTGACGAAATTGAGGATTGCAGCACCCGGATCAAGCTTCTCGATCGTAACGCCATTCCAGGTCAGGCCGATGCTCGCCAACGCGTTCGTCTGTTCGGTAAGATTTGCGGTGTTCAGCAGGTTGCCCTGAAAATAGCCGGAACATGCAAGTGCATTAGGAACAATGTCATCCAGCCCAATAATTGCGCAACTCGGTACCGGAGTGATGGGCTGGGCAGCAAAAGCAGGTGTCGCAAAACCAGCGGCACAAAGGGCAGCCGCAGCAAGGATAGAATATTTTTTCACGATACAAGCTCCAAAATTAAAATGTTCAGCACTTGGCGCCAAACGGTCCACGGTTTTGTGCGACTCAAATTATTTGCCCGACCGATAGTTCCTTTTCGCCCGGCGCAAAAGCTAATAAATGCTTAACAATGTCCCAAAAATGGTCATTTCGCCCAGCACTCGACAAGATTGCGGCGCCGTTAGCCGGGAACTCGTTTTTCAAGCTGCCATTTTGTACGGCAGTTGCCTCAGTTGGTGAAATTCTGCCGGAAGCAGGCAGGCACCAACACCGTTGCACGAATCCGCGAGCACGGGTAATCGCCCATCCATGGGCATATTCAAGAATATCTTCACCTGGTGGGAAGGCGCGACGTTCGGCACGTGGCTTGGCACCGCGACCAAGGGCAAGCGGATCGGCCATGATGCCGAAGGCAATGTCTATTACGAAGGTGGCAAGACCGTCGGCGGTCTCACGCGTCGCTGGGTGATGTATAATGGCTTGAATGACGCAAGTCGCGTGCCGCCCGAATGGCACGGCTGGCTGCATCACATGATTGACGATGTGCCGGAAAATGCGCTTCCACCCGCACGAATCTGGCAAAAGCCTCCAAGCCGGAATCTGACTGGCACTGTCCATGCCTATCGCCCCGCCGGAGCGCCGGAAGCGGGTGGCGAACGCGCGGCTGCGACGGGCGACTATCAACCTTGGAGCCCTGAACAGGGATGAAACGCCCTGCCCTTTGGGTGCTTGGCGGCTTGGTGGCCGGGCTGGCCGCCTGGCAAGGTTTTGCTCAGATCGAGAATTCGACTGCCAGCAATACAACCGAGCCGGTCCCGACCCAGATTGCGGCACCAGCGCCCAAGCCCGCACCTCCCGTGGTTATCGGCAAGGAAACGCCGATGGCCGAACGTGTCGCGACACTCGGCATCCTCAACAAACGCAACGGCCTCTATCGCGATCTCGTCATGAAACCCGGCCAAGCTGTGCGCATCGGCGATCTCGTCGTGCGACTGAAGGCCTGCGAAACGACCGCTCCTTGGGAAGCGGAACCCTATACCGGGGCATTCGTGCAAGTCATTGTCCATGGCAGTGATGACAAATGGCGCAAGGTCTTCTCGGGCTGGCTCTTCAAGGAATCGCCCTCGCTCAACACGGTCGAGCACCCGATCTACGACGTCTGGACCAAGGCCTGCGCGATGAAGCATCCCGATGTTGGGCCAGACACGATTGTCTTGCGCGGAGATCCTTCGGCCTCAAACAACCGGTCGAGCGCCGAAAAATCACCTGATGGGGCTGCGCCAGCGACTGCCGAAACGTCCGCTCCGGCGCCGACACCCGCAACTGCCGAAACCAACGCCGCCAGGTAGGCTGAACGGTCAATTTCGATCGCTCCCAATGAGGCGAGGTGCGGCGTAATGAACTGGCAATCAAGCAGCGTGAAGCCACCGGCACGCAGCCGCGCAACGAGATGAGCCAAGGCCACTTTCGAGGCATCGGTCGCTCGGCTGAACATCGATTCGCCGAAAAAGGCCCGCCCGAGCTTTACGCCATAGAGACCGCCTACAAGTCTGCCCCTTTCCCATGTCTCAATACTGTGCGCGTGCCCGCCTGCATGAAGCAGCGCCACCGAGGCTTCGATCTGGTGGTTGATCCAGGTGGAGGGGCGATCTGCAGCCTGCTCCGCACACAGCCGCACGACATCCGCAAAGGCAAGGTCAGCGGTTGTTTCATACCGCCCGGATCGCAATGTCTTTGCCAGGGAACGCGAAAGCCTGAATCCGTCAAGCGGCAGAATACCGCGTTTGCGCGGCTCAACCCAATAGACGTCAGGCGCATCGCGCCCGTCAGCCATTGGGAATATCCCGGCAGCATAGGCCTTCAGGAGAAGTGCAGGGTCAAGCGGCTGTGTCATCCTGGTCATTTTACACCGGCTTTCGCCTGCGGCCAAACCCGTCTACGGACAAAGTGTGCACGATGAGATCAACTGTGATGTGGCGATTGCTGGCGGTGGCCTTGCCGGCGGACTGATTGCACTGGCGCTGGCAGAAAAAAGGCCGGACCTTGACGTCAGGTTGATAGAATCATCGCCAAATATCGGCGGAAATCATCTCTGGTCGTTTTTCGACAGCGATATTGCCCTTAAAGACAGGTGGCTGATAGACCCTCTCATCTGTCATCACTGGCCTGATTATGACGTTTCATTTCCGGCGCACCACCGCACACTTCATACTGGCTACAACAGCATCGAGTCCGAACGGCTGGATCTTGTGGTTCGGGCGAAATTGCGCCCTGACCAGATCATCGCAGCCGCAGTGGCAGCAATCGATACAAGCATCACGCTGTCCGACGGCAGATCGATTGCCGCACCGGTTGTCATTGATGCTCGCGGCCCGGCTGATATCTCCTGCCTTGATGTGGGCTGGCAGAAATTCCTTGGCCAGAAACTGCGCATCCGAGGCGGACATGGCCTTGTGCGCCCGATCGTGATGGACGCGACTGTTTTGCAGAATGACGGTTATCGCTTCGTCTATTGCTTGCCATTCGATGCCGATACGGTCTTTGTCGAAGACACCTATTACAGCGACGGCCCGTCGCTCGAACCAGAGGCCTTGCGCCAGCGGATCGCAGCCTATGCACAACGACGCGGTTGGCAGATCGAAGCAATCGAGCGCGAGGAAACGGGAGTCCTTCCCGTTGCCATGGGTGGTGATTTTGCAGCCTATTGGGACTCTGGCGGCGCGGTCGCCAAGGCGGGGATGCGCGCGGGACTCTTCCACCCGACCACGGGATATTCGCTGCCTGACGCGGTCCGACTTGCGATCGCCATCACAACCGACCCGGCAATGACGCCAAAGCGGGCCCGGGCCTATGCGAAAAGGCGCTGGGAGGAACGGGGCTTCTATAGAATGCTCGACACAATGCTTTTTCGGGCATCGGAGCCCGACAAGGAATACAAGGTCCTTGAACGATTCTATCGGCTCTCTCCCCCGCTCATCGAGCGGTTTTATGCCGGACGCTCTACATTCTTCGACAAGATCCGCATCTTGAGCGGAAAGCCGCCAGTCCCTATCGGTCGAGCGATCAGGGCAATATTGGGATATAAAAGTTGAAGCGCGCCATCATTATCGGGTCGGGTTTTGGTGGGCTAGCGCTTGCCATTCGCTTGCAGTCGGCCGGCATCGAAACCACGGTCGTGGAAGCACGGGACAAACCCGGCGGTCGTGCCTATTTCTGGGAGAAGGACGGCTTCACCTTTGATGCCGGACCAACCGTAATTACGGATCCGGATTGCCTTCAGGAACTCTGGTCGCTCTCGGGACGCAGCATGTCAGATGACGTCGTGCTGGACCCGGTCATGCCATTCTACCGACTCAATTGGCCAGATGGCACCAATTTCGATTATTCGAACGACAATGCCGCACTGACGAATGAGATCGCCAAGCTCGATCCCGCAGACCTGGCAGGATACCAGCGCTTCCTGGAATATGCGGCAGGAGTTTATGAGGAAGGCTATCTGAAACTCGGGCATGTGGCGTTTCTTGACTTCGCCTCGATGATCAAGGCGGCCCCGGCGCTTGCAAGATATCAGGCGTGGCGCTCCGTCTATTCGATCGTTGCATCCTTTGTGCGCAACGAAAAGCTGCGCGAGGCACTGTCTTTCCACACACTGCTTGTGGGCGGAAACCCCTTTACGACCAGCGCGATCTATGCGCTGATCCACAAACTGGAAAAGGACGGTGGCGTCTGGTTTGCGCGCGGTGGGACCAACAGGCTGATCGCTGCAATGGTTACACAGTTCGAACGTTTGGGTGGAACGATCAGGCTCGACGATCCGGTTGAAGAGATCGAAACGCTTGGCGACAAGGCGACTGGGGTGAGGACGCGGTCAGGATGGCAGGCCGATGCAGACGCTGTCGCGTCAAATGCCGATATCATGCACAGCTATCGGGACTTGCTGACGAGTAACCGGCGGGGGCAACGCGCTGCGGCTTCGCTTGAACGCAAACGCTTTTCGCCGTCGCTTTTCGTCGTCCACTTCGGGATCAGGGGCAGCTGGCCGGGCATTCCCCATCACATGATCCTGTTCGGCCCGCGTTACAAAGGGTTGCTTGAGGATATCTACAAGCACGGCATCCTGCCGCACGATTTTTCGCTCTACCTCCATCATCCGACCGTCACAGATCCGTCAATGGCCCCGGAGGGCTGTTCGACCTTCTATGCGCTCGCACCAGTTGCCCATCTGGGAAAGGCGCCGCTTGATTGGGATGGAGAAATTGGCAAGCTGCTGGAGGATCGCATCCTTGACGAGATTCAGCGCCGCCTGATCCCTGACATTCGTTCCCGCATCGTGACCAGCTTCCGGTATGCCCCGACCGACTTTGCGCATGACCTCAGCGCCTATCAGGGTAGCGCCTTCAGTCTGGAGCCAACCCTGACCCAATCGGCCTGGTTCCGCACGCACAATCGGGACGATGCCATTCCCAATCTCTATTTCGTTGGCGCCGGGACGCATCCTGGAGCCGGAATTCCGGGGGTCGTCGGCAGTGCAAAAGCGACAGCGAAGCTGATGCTGGAAGATCTGGCGCGGTGAACAGGCTGGCTGTTTACTGTGGCTCGTCACCGGGTGCCGATCCCGTTTATGCCGCAGCGGCCCGAAGCCTTGGCGCCGAAATGGCGGCGCGCGGGATTGGACTTGTATTTGGCGGAGGTCGCATCGGGTTGATGGGCGTCATAGCCGACGCGGTGCTTGACGCAGGCGGGGAAGTGATTGGCGTCATCCCGTCTGCGCTTGAGGACAAGGAGTTGGCGCACAGGGGCTGCACGGAACTTCATGTCGTCGCGACCATGCACGAAAGAAAAGCCCTTATGGCAGATTTTGCCAAGGGATTCATTGCGATGCCGGGCGGTTTTGGAACGCTCGATGAAATATTTGAAATGCTGACCTGGGGTCAACTGGGATACCATACGAGGCCCTGCGGTTTTCTCAATGTTTCAAACTTTTACGACAATCTCTTTATGTTTCTTGATCACTGTGTGACTGCTCGGTTCGTGACCAGCGTGCATCGCGACATGGTCATCGCCGATACCGAGCCTGGCCGCCTGCTGGACACTATGCAGGCTTTTGAGCCGCCGGATCAGGCCAAGTGGCTTGATCGCTTCGACCTGTGACCGAAAATCGTACTGCCCTTGTCGCCCATGCAAGGGAGAGCATCGGCCGCGGATCGACATCCTTTGCTCTTGCGTCACAGCTCTTCGATCGACAGACCCGTGAGTGGGCATGGCTGCTCTATTGCTGGTGCCGGCGCTGCGACGACATAGCCGATGGCCAGGATCACGGCGGCACCATGTCTGCAGTAGATGACCCGGCAGAGAGGCTGGCGCGAATCGCGGACCTGACGACACTGGCGCTGGAGGGCAAGGAAACCGGCGACCCTGCGTTCGATGCGCTGGGTGTTGTTGCCCGCGAATGTGCCATCCCGCACACATATATCTATGACCTGATTGAAGGGTTTGCGCTTGATGCCTCGGGCTGGCACCCGCGCACCGAGCAGGACCTGTTGAAATATTGTTATCATGTCGCCGGCGCCGTGGGGTGCATGATGGCCATTGTCATGGGTGCAGACCCGGACGACGCAGACACGCTTGAGCGCGCTGCAGATTTGGGCAAGGCATTCCAATTGGCCAACATCGCGCGCGACATCAGTGAAGATGACGCCGCAGGACGCTGCTACATCCCGGACGAATGGCTTGCGGAAGCGGATATTCCTCCCGGAGAGCAGATGCGCCCGTTTTACCGGTCCCGCCTTGCGGATATCGGCTGGTGGCTGGCCGATATGGCACAGGACTTCGAAGCCAGCGGCCGGATAGGCGCACGCAAATTGCCATTTCGCGCAAGATGGGCTGTCTTGGCGGCGGCAGGGATCTATGGTGATATTGCCCGCGAGGTTGCAGCACGCGGACAGGCTGCCTGGGATCGACGGGTGATCGTCAGCAAAGCAGCCAAGGCAAGATGGATACTGAAGGCATTCTTTCAGGCGGTCGGCGCATGACAGCGAACTTGCTGCCACAGGAATTGCCGAGGTCGGCCTGGCAATCGGCCCTGCGCGGGGCGTGCAACCGATGCCCGAGTTGTGGCCGCGAACATCTCTTTTTCAAGTTCCTGAAGCCCATCTCGCGCTGCGGATCTTGCGGCCAGGATTGGGCGCACCAGCAAGCAGACGACTTTCCGGCCTATCTTGCAATCCTCGTGACAGGCCATGTTCTGGCGCCGCTCATCATCGCACTTGTGAACCATACAGATTTGCCAGTCTGGGGCCTCATGGCACTGATCGTGTCCCTTGCGCTCGTGATGATGCTTGCGATGCTGCAGCCCGCCAAGGGCGCGATCATTGCGACGCAATGGTGGCTGGGGATGCACGGCTTTGAAAAGCCTCCGCGTCCTTCAGAAAAGCCTAAGTCCGAAACCGACTGATCTGGTGGAGCAAGCGAATGTGCAATCTCTATCGCATGGATGAAAAGGACATTCGGCTATTCAGGGATTGGGAAGACCTGGCTCTTCCCCCCATCCTCGCGCCGTTCGACCAGCAGATGTACCCGAAGGGCAAGGGCCTGGTCCTGAGGATCGAAGGCCATGCGCCTGTCTGGGATGTCATGCCCTGGGGAGTTCCGATCACTTTGCCCGGCAAGCGGCCAGGGACGAGTGTAAAGAAGCATGTGACCAACGTGCGGAACCTTGAGAGCCCGTTCTGGAAAGCGACCCTGCAGGATCCGACGCGGCGATGCCTTGTTCCGTTCACACAATTCGCCGAGCCGGCGCCCGGAAAGGATGCCGCAACCGGTCGACCGGCACAATATTGGTTCAACGTTCCCGCGCAGCCAGTTGCGGCCTTCGCCGGACTCTGGCGCCCTTCGGAATCGGGAAATGTGTTTGCGTTCCTGACCTGCGAACCGAACCCATTGGTCGCTCCGCTTCACCCAAAAGCAATGCCGGTTATCCTGCATCCAACGGACTACAAGAGGTGGTTGAGCGGTGAGAACGCCCAAAGCCTCGTGGCACCGTTTCCGTCACAGCTAATGGCCTTGGTGCAACACTAGAAGCGACAACAGGGCGGCCCTTGGAGGGCCGCCTTGCGTCATCGTTGCAACCGCATCGAGTTGCATGTCGAGGTCAGTCGTACCACTGCCCTGTGCCGCTCGATGCTGTGCCTTTGCCGTGGCTCGTCACGGCACCGTTCTTGCCAGCATAGACGCCGCTTGTTCCCGCAAGACCACCGACACACCCCTGCTCGTCAGCAGACATGTAGTTGCAGCCAAAGGTTACGAAGAAATTCCCGTCCGGCGCAGCAACGTCGCACATCATGTGGCTCATGAAGATGGCATCATGGGGCGGCTGGCTCATGGTGATGCATTTGAACGTATATTTGGACTTCTTTCCGTCCGCCCATGTAGTCTCGCCGCTTCCGCTGAAGCCAGCAGCGCCATAGGTGCGGCCGTCCGGTGCCTTGTTTGACATGGCCATGGCCGGCGCATTGGACATGGACTGGAACGTGAAGGTCTGGGCCGTTGCAGCAGTTGCAGTGGTGGCAGCCACAATGGCCGCCAGAAAGGCGGTAGCTTTCATCATTTGGAAATCCCCTATCGTTGTTCGTTGGTCACGCTACGCGAGGAACACATCCGGCGCCGAGAATTGGTCACGTGTCACAAAGCTTGAGACCCGACCCCCTGACATGATCAGACTGCGCCGATTCGAGCAGAGAGTCGAGTCACGATGCGCTTGGGCTCGCTGACCCGATCAAAGCCCCGCATAAACGCCGAATATGGTCGAATTGGCTAACACGAACGCGCACGAGGGCATTGAGTCGATTTCAGACCGGCAGTACTTGAGCCGAAATGGCGATAGACAATTTCCTGGCGACCTATGGCACGCTTGCGCCGGGCCAACCCAATCACCACCAGCTTGCATCGCTGCCGGGCGTGTGGCTGACAGGCAACGTCAAGGGCTGGCTCGTGAACAAGGGTTGGGGTTCAGCCCTTGGATATCCCGCCCTCGTACCGGATGAAGCCGGCGGCCGCATTGGCGTTCATGTGCTGAATTCGCCAGATTTGCCGGCACATTGGTCACGCCTGGATGCCTTCGAGGGGACTCAATATCGGCGCGTGGCCACTCGGGTCGAAACGGCCGAGGGCTGTGTTGAGGCGTGGATTTACATCGAAGCGCAGTCTGCATCGAGCTGATACATGGCACGCAGCATGTCCGGGAGATCGTGAAGCCTGCAAGACCGGACGGGCGGGCATGCTTGGGCTGTCGAAACCTTGCCGCCTCTTGTGGCGCTATGGCGGAAAAGGACAGATTCTGGCGGAGACGGAGGGATTCGAACCCTCGGTACCGTTGCCGGTACGACGATTTAGCAAACCGTTGGTTTCAGCCACTCACCCACGTCTCCGGCGCCTGGCAGAGGCGGGGCTATAGCGAGGGCTTTGGTGGCGCGCAACAGGCCAGTTTTTACGATTGCGCCGCAATTGGACGCAGAATTGACTCAACCCGTCGCGGCTGGCTTGCAGGACGCGCGGCGAAGGATTCTAGTCGCCGGACAGGGTTTGGTGTGGGCCGGACCGAGGGAGATTGGCATGGCATTCAAGTTTCCGGCCTGGGCCGCTGCAGCACTCAGCGCAATGGCTCTGGTGGTCGCCCCGGCATCTGCCGAAATTCGGACGATCGATCCAAGCGCGCCGGCGGCGGTTGACCCCGTTTCTTCTTCGACGGCAAATGTCACACCGGCTTCTGACCCCAATGCGAATATCAATGCTGATCTTGCACCAGCCGAAGGTCAGGCACCTGCTGCACCGGCGCCTGCGACATCGACATCGACGTCGGCCGCAGTGCGGGAACAGGCCGCGACCGGCACGACCTATCACAAGGACGATGTCATCGGTGCTGCCGAGGGTGTGTTCGGGAAGGGCGCCAAGGGCCTTGCCGAGATTGTCGAAAAAATCCTGAAGGATCAGGGCGAACCCAACGCCTATATTGCGGGCCGTGAAGCGTCAGGCGCCATTGTCGTCGGACTGCGTTACGGTTCGGGCACGCTGTCCCACACTGTTGAGGGGCAGCGCCCTGTCTATTGGACCGGCCCATCGGTCGGCTTTGATCTGGGCGGAGACGCGACCAAGGTATTCGTGCTGGTCTACAACCTCTACGACAGCCAGGATCTTTATCGCCGCTATCCGCAGGTTGAAGGGCGCGCCTATTTCGTCGGCGGCTTTTCTGCGACCTATTTGCGCCGCGGCGATGTGGTGATCATTCCCATCCGGCTGGGCGTCGGCGTCCGGCTTGGCGCGAACATCGGCTATATGAAGTTCAGCGAAAAGTCGAAGCTGCTCCCCTTCTGATCGCGACGCTCAGGCGGTCTTCAAGCCAATCTCGACGAGCCTTTGCTGGAGATAGTCATCAGCCGTGATCGGCTGCGGATAGCGATCGGGATGCGCCGCGTCGACACAACCCGACAGCGTCTTGATCTCGAAATCCGACGCAAGGTGCAGGAAGAACGGCATTGAATAGCGCGGGATGTGCCTGCGTTCGGGCGGAGGGTTGATCACGCGGTGGGTAGTCGACGGCAGCCGGTGATTGGTCAACCTCTGGAGCATGTCCCCCACGTTGATGACCATTGCCCCATCTGGCGGATCAATCGGCAACCATTCGCCTGACCTGGTCAACAGTTGCAATCCGGCTTCCTCCGCGCCCAGCAAAAGGGTGATGAGGTTGATATCCTCATGCGCCCCGGCCCGGATGCCGTCTGCATCGCGAGGGATTGGCGGATAGTGCAGCAACCGCAGCACCGAATTGCCATCCCGAACTGCCGGATCGAACCAGTCCGGCGCCAGCCCAAGATATCGGGCAATACCCGACAAGAGCTTGTTTCCTGCCAAATCGAAGGCGGCAAAGATCTCCAGCAGCGTCTTCCTGAATTCGGGAATTTCCTCTGGCCAGATATTATCAGGCATTCGATCGCGAAACCGGTGGCCGGGCGGCAAATCTCGCCCGACATGCCAGAATTCCTTCAGGTCATGTGTGTCAGCATCCTTGGCAATCTCGATTCCGAACGGCGTGTAACCACGCGCGCCACCAAGGCCGGGAAGAGTATACTTCCGCTTTGCCTCAACGGGCAACGCAAAGAAGGCGCGGATCAGATCCCAAGTCTTCGCAATCAACGACGGATCGACGCCATGGTCAGAAATCACGGCGAATCCGAACGTCTCGAAAGACTCGCCCAGGCTGTGCGCAAAGCCTTCAGCATCGCTCGCCTGCCGGTCGAGCGAGAGTGTGGGTACAGACCTCAGCACGAAGCTTTCTACTCGCTGCTCGACACCAGCTTCAACTGGCCTTCACCGCCCCGTTGGGTCAGGCGCCCATCGACCAGCGCCCCCGTCTCGATCGACACGCTTTCATAAGACAGATCTCCACTGATCCGCGCGGTCTTCTCAACGATCAGGGTGCGAGCGTTGACCGTGCCACCAACAGTGCCGCCAAGCGTTGCCGTCTCGGCGCTGATATTGCCCTTGATGCGTCCGCCTGCGCCAAGGATCAGGCTTGCGCAATGGATGTCCCCTTCAACCGAGCCATCAAGGTGCAGATCGCCCTTTCCGCTGATATTGCCAGTAATCGTCACTTCGGAACCGATGAACGAAAGCGAACCGCCCGACCCCGACGCGCCCGCAGGCCCGCCCGATTTTCCACCCCAAGCCATATTTCGCGACTCCAGCAAGAACAGAGATTGCGCGAGCCTAGCCCGCCCTGCTCAAATCGGCAATTCCCGGCATTCCGGAGACGGCCGCCTAGAGGATTCCGCCGCCAAGCATAAGCCGCAGCACGCCGACAACGATGACGACAATGTTGAGGTTCCTGCCGCTCGTCCTGTCGGACATGGCGCCCAGAGCAAGGCCAATAATCGCGATCGGAATGATGAACCAGTTTGCCCAGCCAAGCAATGGAATGAACGCGATCGCGACGAGCACGAGAGCAATGAGGCCAAGCACGATAGAAACAAGATTTCGCATAATGACTGTCTGCGCGCTTGCGCTCGCCGGTGCAAGCATTCGGTTACGTTGTGTTAACCAAACCAGCCTATGAAATCACTGGGGGTAACTCGATGCGCATTGCTGCACGTATGGCCGTTCAATCTGCTGCGCCGGATCGGAGGCGCAAGGAACGCTTTGACGTCCAGACCGATGAGGCCGCCTTCATCCAGGGCTATCATGGCGGGGACATTGTCATCGTTGATCTTTCGGAAAATGGCTTCAAGGCCATGGCTGGAACGCACATTCCGCCAAAATCGCTCGTTCGGCTCAAAGTGCCCGGTCTCGGAATTGTCCTGGCCCGCATTGTCTGGTCGAAGGGCGGCATCCTTGGTGGTGAATTCATCAATCCCGTTGGAATCGGGCGGCTTCGGCTTGTTCCCGGCGTTGGCAACCAGATGGTCGCCCGCGAACTTTAACGCTCCTTCCGCCCGGTTGCATGCCGTTGGCAGTTCGGTTATTGACACTCTTGTAAGCAATTAGCCCCGGAGCCTCCTCAGATGGCATACGCCCATACCCATACCGCCAACCCGCACTGGCTTCCTCCCAAACAGGGCCAGGAAATTGACTATGTTCCGGGGCGGGATGGCTGGCCTCTGGTGGGGACGACGTTTGAGCAGTTGAAGGATCCGCATGCTTTCACTCGGAAGATGGTCGACAAGTTCGGCCACATCTACCGTACCAACAGCTTCGGCGGCCGGTTTGTCCAGTTGATCGGGCCGGACGCGAATGAGCTCGTGCTGTTCGATCGCGACAAGATCTTTTCGTCCGAACAGGGCTGGGGTCCGGTGCTCAACCTCGTTTTCCCGCGCGGATTGATGCTGATGGATTTCGAGAAGCATCGGAGCGACCGGCGCACACTGTCCATCGCCTTCAAGCCCGAACCGATGAAGCTCTATGCCGATGCCCTCAATGCCGGGATCGCAAAGCGGGTCAGCGAATGGTCCGGCAAGAGTTTTGCCTTCTATCCTGCCATCAAGCAATTGACGCTCGACCTGGCAGCGGCCTCGTTCCTCGGGCTCCCCTGGGGACCAGATGCAGACAAGATCAACCGGGCCTTTGTCGACATGGTCCAGGCATCAATCGGCGTTGTCCGCATTCCCTTGCCTGGCACTGCGATGGGCCGCGGCGTGGCCGGCCGTAAGTTCCTGCTCGACTATTTCGGCCGTGAAGTGCCAAAGCGGCGCGCGAGCGACGCGCAGGACATGTTCAGTCAGATCTGCCGCGCGACCAAGGAAGACGGCACGCTGCTGACCGATGACGAGATCATCGACCACATGAACTTCCTGATGATGGCAGCGCATGACACGATCACATCCTCGGCAACATCGTTGGTCATGCTGCTGGCGAGAAACCCGGAATGGCAGGTCAAGCTGCGGGAAGAATTTGCAGAACTCGGCGTCAATGGTGACGATCTGCCTTATGACCGGCTGAACGATCTTGTCCTGACCGACTATGCCTTCAAGGAATCGCTCAGGATGATCCCGCCCGTGCCTTCACTGCCGCGCCGGGCCATCAAGCCCTTTTCGTTCGGCGGCTATGATTTCCCGGCTGGCACCTATGTGGGCATCCAGCCGGCCTACACGCATCAGATGGCCGAGCATTGGCCCGATCCCGAAAAATTTGACCCGCTGCGATTCGAGCCGGAACAGGTCAAGGTGCGGCATAAATATGCCTGGGTGCCCTTTGGCGGCGGAGCGCATATGTGCCTGGGGCTGCACTTTGCCTATATGCAGATCAAGATCCTGATGTGGCACATGTTGCGCAATCACCGGATCGATATAAGTGAAGGGTCTGGCGACAAATGGCAGGCTTGGCCAATCCCCAAGCCACGCGACGGGCTCCCGATTGCGCTCGTCCCGCTTGACGCCTGACAATCATGAGTGTATTATTTACGTAATACACAAAGGATGTCCGTCATGATTTTTCGCTCAATCCTCCTTTCCACCTTGGCAGTCCTTGCGTTGTCGGCCTGCGGCAGTCGGGACGACGGCA
The DNA here is from genome assembly GCF_019443285.1 of Aquisediminimonas profunda. Lineage (GTDB taxonomy): Bacteria > Pseudomonadota > Alphaproteobacteria > Sphingomonadales > Sphingomonadaceae > Aquisediminimonas > Aquisediminimonas profunda. Next base: position 1,719,523 of record NZ_CP080327.1, on the reverse strand, counting down.
AGGACAAGGACGGGGTCGTTGCAATCAATGCCGATAGCAAAACCGGAAAGGTCGATGTCAAACTGCCCGGCTTCAGCGCCAATCTGAACCTGCCGAAGATCATGCTGGATCATTCGAATTTCGACCTCGATGGGGTGAAGCTCTATCCCGGTTCGAAAGTGCGCGGCGTTGTCGTGAATGCTGGGGAAGGGGACAAGGCTAAGGTCAGGGTGTCATTCGAATCTCCAGCAGATCAGGGGAAGGTCAAGGACTGGTTCAAGAGCGCCTTTGGTGAACATGAAGTCGCGTTTTCGGAAACGCAGACCGGTTTCTCGGGCAAGACCAATGACGGCGATGCCTTTGTCTTGACGTTGACACCCAAAGGAGAGGCCGCAACGAGCGGCACGATTGATATCGACGGCTGATTGCCGCCCGAAGATGCCTAGTCCCGGAACGTCCCGACAGGTTCGCGCAAGCCATCCTTGCCGCGCTGCTTGAGCTCTGCCTTCAGCACTTCCGGCCTCGGCGCCCAGAGGAAACCGAAACTGACAGTTCCTTCCCGGGTTTCGACCACATGGTGCAAGCGATGCGCCTGAATGATCCGCTTCATATAATTGCTTGCGGGGATGTAACGGTGATGGATGCGCCTGTGCACGATCACGTCGTGAAATCCGAAGTAGATGGCGCCATAGGCTGCGATCCCGCCTCCTGCCCAGGCATAGAGCGCGCCCTTGCCCAGCCCGATGCCCCACCAGAACAGGAGGATCGACGGGATTGCAAAGATCAGCGCATAAAGATCATTGGCCTCCCAAAGGCCAACCCGTGCCCGGTGATGACTGGCGTGGAGGAACCACCCCGGCCCATGCATCACCCAGCGGTGCGCCACATAGGCAACACCTTCCATGGCAATGATCGTCGTCAGAAAGAGTGCGGGACCGGCAAATGTCAACATGAACGCCAGTATAACAACTCATTCAGCTTCGCGTCACCCCGGTTCAGCAAAGACCTTTTCAGGCAGGTTGCCCCGTCGGCGTTGCTCGGGTAGCGTTTGGGCGTGTATTGTCGGGGTACCTGCCGTCTTTCGCCCCTGCCCCGCTGGAGACGCCAATGATCCGCAGTCTTGTGTTCATCGCCCCGCTTCTTGCGCTTTCCGCATGTGCGACCCCCGAAACCCGACTTCGCACGGGCCTGATGAACGCCGGCCTCAGTTCGGGCCAATCAGCCTGTATGGCGGACCGGATGGTCGACAGGCTATCGCTCATCCAGCTGCGCCGGATCGCCTCTCTCAAGAATTTCCAGAAGGAGCGAATCCGCGACATGAGCATTGATCGCTTCCTCCACAATATCCGTTCGCTGGAAGATAGCGAGATCCTCGCCGTTACGACACGCGCCGCCTTGAGCTGCGCAATCCTGCGCTAAAGACTTTCCAACGGCTCACTCCTGTGCTTTAGGCCCCTGCATTCCAATGCAGAGGACTCGGGCCAAGACATGAACATTCATGAATACCAAGCCAAGGAATTGCTCGCCAAGTTTGGCGTTCCCGTGCCGGCGGGCCATGCAGCGCTAAGCGTGGAGGAAGCCGTCGAAGCTGCAAAACAGCTTCCCGGGCCGCTGTATGTGGTCAAGGCCCAGATCCACGCAGGCGGTCGCGGCAAAGGAAAATTCAAGGAACTTGGCCCGGATGCCAAGGGCGGTGTTCGCCTGGCAAAGACGCTTGAAGAGGTGCGCGCCAATGCGGTGGACATGCTCGGCAACACGCTGGTCACGGTCCAGACCGGCCCGGCAGGCAAGCAGGTCAACCGCCTCTACATCACGGATGGCGTTGATATCGAAAAGGAATTCTACCTCGCGCTCCTCGTTGATCGCGCAACAAGCCGTGTCGCCGTTGTCGCTTCAACGGAAGGCGGCATGAACATTGAGGATGTGGCCCACGACAGTCCGGAGAAGATCACCACAATCACGATTGATCCGGCCACCGGCCTGATGCCGCATCACGGCCGCGCCGTCGCGAACGCGCTGGGCTTGACTGGCGATCTCGCTAAGCAGGCGCAGAGCACGCTTGCAGGACTCTACAATGCCTTTCTTGGCACAGATGCTTCCCAGATCGAGATCAATCCGCTTGCCGTTTGCGCGGGCAATAAGTTGCTCGTGCTGGATGCGAAGGTCAGCTTCGATTCCAACGCCATGTTCCGCCACAAGGATCTCGCCGAATTGCGCGATCTGACGGAGGAAGACCCGGCAGAAGTGGAGGCATCCGAATATGACCTCGCCTATATCAAGCTCGACGGGAATATCGGCTGCATGGTCAATGGTGCCGGCCTCGCAATGGCGACAATGGATATCATCAAGCTCAACGGCGAATTCCCGGCCAACTTCCTTGATGTCGGCGGCGGTGCCAGCAAGGAAAAGGTAACGGCGGCGTTCAAGATCATCCTGAAGGACCCGGCCGTGAAAGGCATCCTCGTCAACATCTTTGGCGGGATCATGAAGTGCGATATCATTGCAGACGGCATTGTCGCAGCAGCCAAGGAAGTGAATCTGTCGGTTCCGCTGGTCGTTCGGCTTGAGGGCACGAACGTGCAGCAGGGCAAGGATATCCTTGCTGGCTCCGGTCTGCCGATCGTTGCTGCCAATGACCTCGGTGACGCAGCAAAGAAGATCGTCGCTGAGGTCCGCAAGGCAGCGTAAGGCTTGCAAACCGCCGCACATTTGTGCAGTGCGGCGAAAAATTTGACGTTAACGTAAAGCGATTCTCTGGAGGAATGACATGAAAATCCTCGTCCCCGTGAAGCGGGTGATCGATTATAATGTGAAGCCGCGGGTGAAGCCCGACGGCAGCGGCGTCGACTTGGCCAACGTCAAGATGTCGATGAATCCGTTTGACGAAATCGCAGTCGAGGAAGCGCTGCGCCTCCGGGAAAAGGGCGTTGCGACGGAAGTCGTCGCTGTATCCGTTGGTCCCGAAAAGGCTCAGGAAACGCTGCGCACTGCGCTTGCGATGGGCGCCGATCGCGCCATCCTTGTCGTGGCCGAAGATGTGGAACCGCTCGGCGTTGCCAAGCTGCTCGCCAAGATTGTCGAAGAAGAGGGGCCCGGCCTTGTGATTCTCGGCAAGCAGGCCATTGACGACGATTCGAACCAGACCGGCCAGATGCTCGCTGCACTGACGGGTCGCCCACAAGGCACGTTCGCATCGAAGGTCGAAGTGTCGGGCGACACCGTGTCGGTCACGCGTGAAGTCGATGGCGGGCTGGAAACAGTCTCCCTCAAGACCCCGGCGATCATCACCACGGATCTCCGTCTCAATGAGCCGCGCTATGCGTCCTTGCCGAACATCATGAAGGCGAAGTCCAAGCCGCTGGCACAAAAGACACCAGCCGATTACGGCGTTGATGTCAGCCCGCGCCTCAAGACATTGAAGGTTACGGAGCCGCCGGTCCGCTCGGCTGGCGTGAAGGTCGCCGATGTTGATGCACTGGTGGCAAAACTCAAGGAAATGGGAGTGGCGGCATGAGCGTCCTCGTCTGGGTAGAACATGACAATGCGTCGCTGAAGGACGCAACGCTTGCTGCCGTCACGGCGGCGGGCCAGCTTGGCGAAGTCCACGCTCTGGTCGCCGGGAATGGCTGTTCGGCTGTGGCCGATCAGGCTGCGAAGATCGCCGGCGTCTCGAAGGTCCTCCTGGCCAATGACGCTGCCTATGCCAATGGGTTGGCGGAAAATGTCGCGCCGCTGATTGCGGGTCTGATGGCCGATTATGATGCGTTCGTGGCGCCCGCCACGTCGCACGGCAAGAATATCGCACCGCGTGTGGCGGCCAGCCTCGACGTGATGCAGATTTCGGACATCCTCTCGGTCGAGAGCGCCGATACCTTCACGCGCCCCATCTATGCGGGCAACGCCATCGCCACAGTTCAGTCGAGCGATGCGAAGAAGATCATCACAGTGCGCGGCACAGCCTTCGCCAAGGCAGCGGCCGAAGGCGGTTCAGCCAGCGTCGAAGCTGTTTCGGGTGGTGGCGATGCAGGCCTCTCGACGTTCGTCGGCGCGGAAATCGCCAAGCTCGAGCGTCCCGAATTGACGAGCGCCAAGATCATCGTTTCGGGCGGTCGTGCGCTGAAGGACAGCGAGACCTTCCAGCAGGTCATCTTCCCGCTTGCAGACAAGCTTGGCGCAGCTGTCGGCGCAAGCCGCGCGGCGGTCGATGCGGGCTATGTCCCCAACGATTATCAGGTCGGCCAGACCGGCAAGATCGTGGCGCCGGAAGTCTATGTTGCCGTCGGCATTTCCGGTGCGATCCAGCATCTGGCAGGCATGAAGGATTCAAAGACGATCATCGCCATCAACAAGGACGAGGACGCACCGATCTTTCAGGTCGCGGACTATGGTCTGGTTGCCGACCTGTTCAAGGCGGTGCCCGAACTGGTCGAAAAGCTCTAGGCTCAGACCGACGCATACCGCATTCAAAGGGGGTGGCTCCGGCCGCCCCTTTTTTTGGCTATCGGCTGAGCATCCAAATGCCGCCCCCGATCAGGCCCGCATCGACAAACAGCGGCAGCGCAGCCACAACTCCTGCGCGAATCCCGCCAAGGGCGACGACGAGGACGGACTTGAGAACCGTATTCACCAATATCGGAAGCGAAAGCAGGATGCCAAACTGTGCCAATGGCAACGCAACCTTAGGCAGAGTCGTCGTCATGATGATCGCGGCGTCCACGTCGTAAAGGCCAGTCAGGCCGACCAGGACCGTCATCCCCTGCGCGCCATATCGGTCGATCGTCCAGCGTGCAGCGATCACGATCGCGGCAACCATCACCGCAAAACCCACCGCTGGCCAGAAATCAAAGGGATTTCGCCGCGGGGCGACCCCGCTGCCCTGGCTCCTGTCCGCGCGATAGACGGAAAGCAGCGCGTAAAGCACATTGAACGCCGCGGCGGCACCGATGCCGATCGCAAAGACTCCCAGTGCGGACGGCAGCAGCACGCCACACAAGACCAGGACCCGCAGGGGCATCATCGCACTCGCCGCTGCAATCGCGGCATTGAGCATCGAACGGTCCTCTCCATCCGACCGCAGCCGCCGGGCCAGTTCGGCTGTCACGGCCGTCGACGAATAGGTGGCCCCGATTGCCGCTGCCAGGATCGTGCCCCGCGTGCTGCCGAACCTTTTGCTCGCCCAGTATCCGGCAAAGGAAAGTCCGGTCACAAAGACAACAACGAGCCACAACATGCGCGGATTGAGCGCGTCATAAGGGCCCATTGCGCGGTCGGGCAGCAAAGGCAGGATGACAAGTGCTATCGCGCCATATTGCGCGGCTGCCAGCATATCGCGCTCATCGAGTGTCTGGAGCCAGCCGTGAAGCTTTTCACGCATCGACAGGATCAGGGTCGTTGCGGCCCCTGCCACCATCGCCTCGCGAGCAAGGCCGACCGTAGCCAGCATGCCGAACAGGATCGTCAGCACGCCCACCACGGCTCCCGTCGCTGACACATTGTCGTCAGGCTCCGCGAGCCGTTCCCGAAAGCCCAGCATCAGGACGCCAATCAATCCGGCAAGGCCCAGGACACCGAACCAGGGCGACAGCGCCGTGGATACAAGGCCGACAAGTCCTCCGCCCAAACCCAGCAAGGCGTGGGTCCTGATCCCGGCGACCCTTCCCCCAACATGCTCGTTGCGCTGGCGCCAGCCGCGTTCCAATCCGACAAGCAGGCCAATACCCGTCGCCAGCAACAGGCCAAGAACCGGGTCAAGCCCGGCCGAACTCAAGGGAAGATTGAGCAACCCTGTCTGGGCCGACGCCTGCGAAAGAAACGGGATCACGATCTCGCTCTCGAAGCGCCCAAGCGCAAGATCACATAGCCACACAGCGCGGCGACAACCGAGCCCATGAGTACGCCCATCTTCACACCGTCACTCATGCTGTGATCCTCAAAAGCCAGGCCGCCGATGAACAGGCTCATCGTAAAGCCGATCCCGCACAGAAGCGATACGCCATAGATCTGCTGCCAGCTTGCATGGGCGGGCTTGTCCGCGAGCCTGAGTTTGACGGCGAGCCAGACACTGGTGAAGATCCCGAGCTGCTTGCCCACAAACAGGCCAGCCGCAATGCCGAGCGGAAGCGGTGCCAGCAGGGCATCAGGACCCACGCCTGAAAGCGAAACCCCCGCATTGGCAAAACCGAACAGCGGAACAATGCCGAAGGCGACAGGCTTGTGCAACGCATGTTCGAGCCGGTGGAGCGTCGAATCCTCAGCCTCGGGAGCACCAGGCGTCGGGCGCAGCGGGATGGTGATGGCTGCAAGCACCCCGGCAATCGTCGCATGCACGCCCGAGAGGTAGACTGCGACCCAGAGCAGGGCCGCGAGAGGGAGGTACCATCGCAATTGCCTGACGCCGGAACGGTTCAAAGTGTACATCAACGCAACGATGGCAATCGCAGCAAGCAAGGCTGCGCCGTGTATCGCGCTGGTATAGGCCAGGGCGATGATCGCCACCGCTCCCATGTCGTCCACAATGGCAACCGTTGTCAGGAACAGCTTCAGTGATGCCGGTGCCCTGCTGCCAAGCAAGGCGAGCACGCCGATGGCAAAGGCAATATCCGTTGCGGCCGGAATGGCCCAACCCCTTGCCAGCGCAGGCTCGCCGCCCGTGACAACAAGGTAGACCAGCGCGGGCACGATCATTCCGGCCGCCGCTGCGATCATCGGCAAGCGCCGGTCAGCCCAAGTCGACAGATGACCATCGACAAACTCGCGCTTGATCTCGAGGCCGACCAGCAGGAAAAACAGCGCCATCAGCCCATCATTGATCCATGCGTGCAGCGAAAGCGGCCCGGCCATGAGGTGAAAGACGTCAAAATAGAGCGTAGCCAGCGGGCTGTTCGCCACGAGCATGGCGAGCGCCGCCGCCGCCATCAGGAGGATGCCCCCCGCAGCTTCGCTCTCAAGAAACTCTCTCAGCGCTGAACGCGGTGTGGGTCGACTCTCATTCATGGCAATATCAATAACCCATTTGGCATTTTTGTCAACAAAATAGGATCATAACAGGAACTTCCTGTCAGCGCACGGTGAAGCGGGATTGATCGACAACACGCCCTGATGGATCGACCAGGGCGAGCCTATGCACACCCGGTCCAGCCAAGACCATTGGCGCATTTTCAGCATCTCCCAAATCCCTCCTGTCAAGAACCAGTCGATGTCCCGTCACCTCTCCCGTGACCGCGAATCCGAGCCGCTGGCGGTCGATGGGAATATCGGGATCGAGCGCGTAGACACTTCCTGAAACCGGATTGGTTATTCTTGGACGCCGCGCGGCCGCCGGTGCCGCCATCTGAACTGCCTGTCCGGTTCCTTTCAGAAAATATTCCTGCCTTGGGGATTCAAGACCGCCCGCAAAGCGGATCGGTCGCGTTTCGATGCCCGCCGGCATGGGCGGCGCTCGGCCTGGGGCATGGGCATGAAGCGCCATCATCACATCCCGCCAGACAGGCGCAGCGCCGCTCGTCCCGGACACGGCTTTCATGCTGTCGCCCTCAAGGTTCCCGATCCACACCGCAACGGTATAGCGTTCTGACCAGCCGACGCACCAATTGTCGCGCATTGCCTTGGAGGTCCCCGTCTTGACGGCTGCCCAGAAAGGCAGCTTCAGTGCACTGTCCAGCCCGAACGTGCCAGAGCGCGCCAGCGGATCAGACAGGATCGACCCGACCAGCCAGCTGGCTTGTTCCGACAATACCCGCCGCGGCGCTATGCGCGGATCGCTCGCCCGCAGCCGCAATGGAGACCAGCGTCCGCCCAGCGCAAAGCTGCGATAGGCCGCGGCCTGTTCGAGTAGCGTCACTTCTGCTGAACCAAGAGCCAGCGAAAATCCGTAATATTGGCCGTCCTCGGTCAGCCCGCGATAGCCCGTATCCCAAAGCCGGTCGCGAAAGGCTTCCGTCCCGCCGATCACCAGCGTGCGCACTGCCGGCACGTTCAGGGACCCGGCGAGCGCCGAGCGGACCGAGACCGGCCCCTTGAAGACATGATCGTAATTCTGCGGGACATACAGCCCCGATGCCGTGTCGAGCTGGACCGGGGAATCATCGAGGATGGAGGCAGGCGTCAGATAACCCCGCTCCATCACCATGCCATAAAGGAATGGCTTCAGGGTCGATCCGGCCTGGCGATAGGCGTCCGCTCCGTCGACCGAAGCAGCCGTCGATCCGCCGCCGACGCCGCCCACATAAGCGAGCACATCGCCGCTTTCATTGTCGACCACGACGACAGCTCCGTCGCGCGCCCGCGCACTGCCAAGCCCGAGAAGCTGGCGCCGCAGCGCGGCTGTGGCCATGGCCTGGATGCCCCGGTCAAGGGTGGTCGCCACGCGCATCCCGGGTTGGGTGAGAAGCTTGACCGAAAGATGTGGCGCCAGGCCGGGATCGAGCGCCAACTGCCGCTGGCTGCCAAGCATGGCGTTGGCCATGTCACGTAAGCGCGCGCAATCATCGGGGCGGGTGTGGCACGCCCGGGCGGCCACCGCCGCGGGAGCAGCCGCAGGATCGGGCAACAACGCCGCAACCAGCCGTGCTTCGTCTCCCGTCAATGTAGCAGGGGTCTTTCCGAACAGGCCGAGTGCGGCTGCACCGATCCCCTGCGCCTCCCCCCGGAATCCTGCAAGATTGAGATAGGCCTCGAGAATCTGGTCCTTTGACCAGCGCGCCTCCAGCGCCCGTGCTGTCCGCATCTGGCGGACCTTGTCGAACCAGCTTCGCGTGCCGGGAGCGGCAAGGCCCGGGGCGAGAAAGGCAGCGACCTGCATCGAAATCGTGCTCGCCCCGCGCGACCGCTCCCCTGAAAACCGGGCTTTCACCGCGCTTGCAATCGCCAGCCAGTCGACACCCCCATGATCACGAAAGCGCTTGTCTTCGGATGCCACGACAGTTTCGACCAGCGGCGACGCGATCTGCCCAAGCGGCACCCAGGCCAGCCTCCGCGCATGGAAGTTGACGCGCTGGCTATCGAGCAATTGGCCGTTTCGATCGTAGAGCCAGGATTCGCTGGGCTGCCACGCCGCGACAACCCGCCCATAACTCGGAAGTATCGGCGGGGTTGTCGCCAGCCAAAACAACAGCATCACGACGATTGGCAGAAGGAGCAACACCATCTTCCCTGAAGCGAGGCTTCGGGGAGGGGGACCGTCCGCAGGACGGTGGAGGGGCTGGGCAATCGAATCTGCCCCTCCACCATCGCTTTGCGTCGGTCCCCCTCCCCGCCCTTTCAGGCCAAGGAGGATTTTCTCAAGCCATCTCACCGCATGGCCACCGTGATTGGCTTGTTCGGCACCTGTGCGCGGATATCCGGCGAGTACATCGCTTCGACGCGGGTCGGCGGCAGGCTGAAATTGCCGGTGCCGTTCAATCGAACGGCATATTCCGTCACGAACCGGCCACGCGGCACCCACTCGAAATAGCCGCGCCAGGCATCCTTGCCACGTTCGATATAAGAAGGCTGAACACCTTCACTGCCCGTGGCTGCTGCTCCGAGAATGGCCGATTGACCGCCCAGATTGCCGATGATCGTCGCGCCGGGCGGCACGGGGTCGTTGACGACGACCCAGTTGCGCTCTGCCGTGGCATCAACGGTGATCGTGATCTTGAGCACATCCCCCCGCGTCAATTGCCCCGGCACCTTCTGGCTGAGAACGGCGACCGACTTGGTCAACCGGTACCCGGCAAAAAGCGGCTTCTGCAGGGGAACCGCGGCATGGACGCTGATCATTGCCCAGGGTCCTGCCCCGCCCGTCTGCGAAAGCGTGAGTGGCGCAGGTGCCGTCGGCAGCGGCAGGCGCAACAGACCACCGTCGCTTGGCATCGGCCATCCCTGTGTCAGGCTCTTGCCGGCAAGGGCAATCGTCGTCACGCCCTTGACAGCCGTTGCCGGGAACAAGGTTGCGAACCGACGCGTGGCAATCGTCCCCCAGGCATTGGCGGGCGTCGTATCCCAATGACCGCGCCGCTGCCTCAGCGCAGTGCCGATCATCATCTTCGGGCCCTCGTCACCCCAGCCGGGACGCCCAAGGACAGCAAGCAACGCCTTGATCGACATTTCGTCGCCCGACGTCATCATCCACCAGGGCGCAGTCGCCGCATCGGCAAGGTCCAGTCGCGACCCTTCATAAACGATCCGCTGGCGCAGGGTGCGCTCCGCCGTCAGGCGAAGATTGGTGTTCGCGCCTTTGGTGCGGTCGATCGCCGCCAGCCAGTCGGTCAAAGCCGATGTCGGCATGTCAGCCGGGGCAAGGCCGATCGCGCCCAGCATGGCCGGGGTCGATGCTCCATTGCGTGCGAGCGCCGCCAATGCCGCGATCCGGATCAGCCGGGCATCGCCGCTCCAGCGCGCTTCCCGCTCAAGCCGCCCGTCAACGACCGCTTTCATCGCGTCAATCATCCGGGCCTTCGGCGCATCCGGAATCTGGAACCCGGCCTCCGCCGTCATCGAGAGGACATAGGCCGTCAGCGCTTCGGAGCCCTGAATCTGGGCAATCGGGAAGTATCGCAGCAGCCCGTCACCATCCATATAGGCGGGAATATCTCCGGCCAGCCCCGTCCACGCCCCGGCATCGCCAAGCACTACCGCGCGCGAAAGGCGCTGTTCAAAGCAGTTGTAGGGATAGTCGCTCATATAGCCGCGGACACCCGCCAGTGGCGGTGCAAGGGTATCCGTCAGCTTCACATCGACATAGCCGCCGGGCAAAGCGCCTTCCGGCGCCGCAACAGGGATCGGCACGCCATTGCCCACGCGGGCCAGCGTCGCGGCCCAGACTTCGGTCGGAACTGCCGGAATCACGTCCTGCGAAACGGCAATCCGGTCTGCGGCCTTGCCGTTCGATGATCTGGCTTCGACCGTCCAGTCGAGTTTCCCGACACCTTCGGGCGCGGTCAGGTTCCATGTCACGGGGACAGCGCCACCCGCTGGAATGGTTACCGTCAAAGGCTCTCCCTTGGCGACGCTGGGCGTCACGCTGACTGTTGCCGTCACCTTCATGGGCTTGTCGGATGCGTTGCGGAGCGTGAAGCTCGCGCCATACCAGTCGCCCGTCCGAACCAGCGGCGGCAGGCCAGAGAAAAGCTGCAGATCCTGACTTGTCCGCACTGTCACCGCACCGGTTCCGAAGAGCCCGGCGCCTTCATTGGCAATCGCGACCAACCGGAAAGCAGAAAGCGAGTCCGAAAGCTGGACCGGGATCTTGGCCCTTCCCCTTTCATCCAGTGCGACACGTCCGCGCCAGAGCAGGACCGGCTTGAAGTCGTCTCGAGTCACGGCCGATGCATCACCGCCGCCGCCGCCCGCTTCAACGGCCTTCTTGCCATAATGGCGCTTGCCGACGACCTGGGTCTGCGCGGTTGAAGTCAGGACGGAAAGCGGCCGTTCGCCCATCATCGCATCGATCAGGTTCCAGCTGTCATTGGGTGAAAGCTGAAGCAGCGCTTCATCGACAGCCGCAAAGGCAATCTCCGCCGACTTGGCTGGCTTGCCGCCAGGTTCTGTAACCGCGATGTCGACGCCTGCCGTTTCGCGGACGCCATATTTTGGCTTGTCCGCCTTGACCTTGACAGCAAGCCGATGCCCCTCCCAGCCAACCTTCACCTTGGCGATGCCAAGCCGGTAGCTGGGCTTCGCAAGGTCGACCAGCGCGGTGACCCCTCCGCCTTCACGATTGAAGAAGGGCAAGTTCCACTCTCTTGCCGTTTCGGCAAGCCATTGCCGCCAGCCGCTCACCCTGCCCCTGACGGCCAGAACCGACACGAACACATCGGGCGCATAGGCGCCGGGCATCGGCACGGACACAACCGGATCCTTGCCCGAAAGTTCGGTGACAAAGCTCGACAGCACACCTTCACGTTCAACCGTGACCAGCGCCGTCGCGTCCCGGAATGGCATCCGCACCTGGAATTTGGCGGTATCACCTGCCTTGTAGCTCTTGGCTTCGGGAATCAGGTCCATCCGGTCGCCATTGTCGCCCCCGAACCACCAGTCATCCTCTCCGGCAAGCCAGACCGACCGGACGGCGCGCGCAACATTGCCATCGGCATCCGTTGTCGTCGCAACCACCGTCACTTCGCCTGAAACCCCCGGCGCCAGTTGGCAGGACGCAAGCCCCTGTCGGTCCGTCGTCGCTGAACATCCGCCACCGATCTTCGTTACTCGAACCTGGTTGTCATAGGCATAAAAGCCGCCAATCAGTCGGCGGCGCGCCGTGAGTATTTCGCGCGTATAGACATCGAGCCGAACCGGCCGCCCCTTGATCGCGTGCCCTTCGGTATCGAGAGCGGCGATCTTCACTCGCAAATCGCTATCGCGCATCAACCAGCCATCGGTCTTGATGCCCAACTGGATTGCCGATGGAAGCAGGGAAATCCTGCGATAGGCAGTCAGCGTTTCGCCATTGGCATCCTCATAATCCATTTCGACCGTCATGTCGGTCGCATCCTCGATCTCGCGACCGATATCGATGTTGGTTTTTGCTGTGCCATCGGCGCCGAGCGTTGCTGGCAGCGTCTGCGCCAATGGCAATTCAGCGGGTGGGTCTACTTCGCTGTCGCCAGCAAGCGGGAAGGTGCCTTCCTTCACCATCTGGCCACCAAAGGTCCAGTCTTCCCAACCTTCAGGCGTATTGTCACGCGTGCCGAACGCTGTGCGGATATTCACTGCAAGTCCGGGCGCCGGCCCTCCGGACAGATAGCCCACGAAAAGATCGAGAGGAACGGACGTTGGCCGAACCAGAACAGACTTGGGCCCGGTAATCGTCGCCTTCATTGTCGGCAGGCGGAATTCATCGACGCGGAAGGTCTGATCGAGATAGACAATGTCCTCTCCGGTTTCGATCTTCATGGAATAATCGCCTTGCGGTGCGCCCTTGGGCACGGTCCAGCTGGTTTCTCCGATCCCGTCCTTGCCGATCGAAACCGGCATGTCGAACGTCGTACCGGACCCGGAATGCGTCAGCTTCAACGTGCCATTGATCGCGTCCGCAAATCCGAAGCCGGAGCCGATCGGGCGGCGCAGGATGTGTTTCATGTTGATCGTTTCACCCTCGCGGACGAGCGTGCGATCGAAGATGGTGTGAATGATATCGTCAGGCGCGGACCAGCCATAAGGCAAGTCAAAGTCATAGGGCCTGATGCCCTCACCCCATTCGGTAAGCGTAAAGCTGAAGTCGCCAGATTGCCGCGCCGAGATCATCAGCGCGTGACTTTCGGAGGATTCATCGCAGCTGCCCGAGGTTTCGGGTTCCGGCAACCCGCCCGAGATCGTCAGTCGACCCTGCTTGTCAGTCACGCCCCGCGCAAGCTGGCTACCGTCGCAACTGTCGGTCACCCGCACATCGGCTCCGGCAACAGGTAGACCGGTATCCAGCGTCGTCACCCACGCCAGCGACGCTTCGCGGCCCCATTTGAAATGGACCGCCATGTTGGTCACAAGTGCCCCTGCTGCCACATAGCGCGGCACATTGCGTCCCAGCAGCGTCTGCCCCAGCACCGGACTGTTCAGTTCCACGACATAGAATCCCGGCGCCTTCAGCGGGATACCGACCACTTCGAAATCCTTGCCCTTTCCGGGCAGTGAAAGGCTCATCCCTTCGCCCTTGCCGTTCAGTAGGGATTTGGTGCCCGTGTAATTCACATCGACCTCTTCGCCCTTGATCGTCTCGGTGCGGAAGTCATTGTCATTGGCATCGTCGAGATCGCGCAGCCATTGAGCGATCTGCCCGTCAGACGCATCGACGCGCAGCATGTCTCCGCTGACCTTGCTGATCCGCTGCGCGAGCGCTGGCTCTACAGCGCGGACGGTGACCGGAAGGATACCGCCTTCATTGGCTTCGATAATCCCGAAATCAGCCGCAAACTTCACCAAGGGCGGTGCAGCATCGATTTTGACCTCAAGCGGAAATCGCTGAAGATTGACGAGCTTTCGACCGCTTTCATCTGCAATGTCCGCCGGCAGCGTCAATTTGCCCTTCACCGCTGCAGGCAGCGGCGCGACGAACTTCAGATCGCTGATCGTCGCGCTGTTTTCCTCTTCTTTCGTCAGTTTTGGCGAAAGCGATGTGCCGTCCGGGAAGCTCAGCCGCACGGCCTTGGCCATGGCCAATGGTACCGGGGCCGTAAAGCGCACATATGCAGGCTGGACCGGGTTGCAGCCTGCCTGCGGATTCACGCGCCCGCATTCAAACCGCGCAGAAAACTCCTTGCGCACTGTGAAATCGAACCGCTGGTCACGCCCGGCAAGACGTCCATCCTTGCCGGCAATGTTGGCCCCCCAGACCAGCGCAACATCGCGGCCCGGCGGCAGCGGACGGCGGCATTTGACAGCAACCACATTCTGATAGGCTGCGGCGCGCTCGGATGCGCTGGCCGAGACTTCTGCCGGAAACCCGCCCTCTTCCAGAAAGTTGCGCAGGTTCCAGTTGTTGGTGCCAAGGTCGGCGATCAGTTTCGGCGCAACAGCAGGGTCGAGCACATCAAGCGCGATCTTCTCGCCTATTCCATCGACGGCGCAGTAACCTTGTGCCGCGACCGATTGCCGGTTCGGCTGGACATTGGTCGCAACGAGGAAAACCTGATCTTCCTCAATATCGCCATCATATGTGCCCGGCAGCACGGCACGCGCAGATGGCCCGCCCGTATCGATCTTGTAACTGGCAGCGCCGGAAAGCTTGACGCCTTTGGCGCTCGCAAGGTTCGGGCGCAGCTTGACCTCACACGTCAGTCCACCGGGGAGCGGTCGTGAAAACTCGTGGACAAAGGTTTGCGGATCAACCCAGCGCCCCGTGCCGCTGATCGGGCATGTGACCGAGAACGGTGGCGCGGCTCGCGGATCGCCCAAAGGCACCATGGGTTCCGAAAAACGCATCGTGAAGCGATCTATGACTCCACTGTTGCCCCCCGCCCCACCCGGTGTTGCGAGGACCACCTGCGGGGGTGAGTCGGTGAGAGCAACGAGAGGAGTTGCCAGCGCAGCCAGACCAGCGACAATCACCCACGGCTTCCACCCCATATCTTCCTCCTGATTGCGAATCCCTCGCGGCCGCCCTCGAAATTGACGCCAATTGCCACCCCGAGTCTAGGCTTTCCCGGAGCGACGAAACACAATAGGGATCAGGAATCTCACTCACGGCAAGGGATCGCTTATGGCCGGGCTGTATTTTGAAGACTTCACGGTCGGGCAGAGTTTCCGACACGCACTCAAGCGAACTGTGACGGAGACGGACAACCTTCTGTTCAGCGCAATGACGCACAACCCGGCCGCGCTCCATCTCGACGAAGAATATTGCCGCGAAAACAGCGAGTTCGGTACACGGATCGTCAACAGTTGCTTCACCCTTGGCCTGATGGTCGGGATTTCGGTTGGCGATACGACGCTGGGAACAACGGTGGCCAATCTCGGCTGGGATGAGGTCCGCTTTCCAAAGCCGCTCTTTCATGGAGATACAGTGCGCGTCGAAAGCGAGGTGGCTGAAATCCGTGAAAGCAAGTCGCGCCCGCAAAACGGCATCGTGGTTTTCATCCATCGGGCCTTCAACCAGAAGAACGAACTTGTTGCCCAGTGCAAGCGCTCCGCACTGATGATCCGCAAGCCCCAATCCGCATGAAACTCCGCTCGCTCCTTTTCGTTCCCGGTGACAGCGAAGCCAAGATCGCGAAATCGGGCAGCGTCGGTGCCGACGTGCTGATCTTCGACCTTGAGGATTCAGTGGCCGCTGCGCGCAGGCCCGAGGCACGCCGACTGGTTCTCAACCATCTGGAAGCCGATGCTGCCAGCCGGACAAGCCTATTCTATGTCCGCATCAATCCGCTCGACACGCCCGATGCGCTTGCCGACCTTGAGGCGATAATGCCGGGCCGGCCAGACGGCATCGTCTTGCCGAAAGCTCGGGGCGCCGAGGACATTGCAGAGCTGTCGCTTGTGCTCGACCAGCTTGAGGCTGCGCTCGGCTTTGTGCCGGAATCGACCCGGATCATCCCTGTTGCCACCGAAACCCCGGCGGCACTTTTTACCTTGGGGTCCTATATCCTCGCTGGTCCGCGCCTGGCCGGAATGACCTGGGGCGCCGAAGATCTGAGCGCAGCCGTCGGTGCAACCGGTTACAAGGAAAATGGCCAATGGACGGCGCCTTACCAGTTGGCTCGTTCGTTGTGCCTCTTCGCAGCATCGGCGGCTGAAGTTGCGCCCATCGATACGCTCCATGCCGATTTCCGCGACGAGGCTGGCCTTGCTGAAGCGGCCCAAAGAGCACGCCGTGACGGCTTTACAGGGATGCTGGCGATCCATCCGGCCCAAGTTTCGATCATCAACGCGGCCTTCACCCCCACGCCTGAAGAAATTGCCCACGCCGAAGCCGTCGTCGCCGTCTTCGAGGCAAACCCGGATGCTGGCGTCGCAAGCCTCAATGGCAAGATGCTCGATCGACCGCACCTCGTGCAGGCGCAGAAGATATTGGCAAGACGATGATGAAGACAAATCAGGATCTGCGCGACAGGCTTCAGGAACTCCATGCCCTCACCGCGCAAACGCCGCTCTTCAATCCGGTCTTTCAGTTGAGCCTGGACATTTCGCGCGAACTCGAAGGCGGCGTGATCGATCTGTCAGTGATCGACGCTCTGGTGAATGATCTCAGCTGCGAAGCCCTACAAAGCCGCGCCATGCGGATCCGTCGCTTGCTGGCGCAGGTAGGCCTGGACGACAATACTGACCGGTTGCGAGCCCTTGCCGATGCTTCCGCAAAAATGCTCGGGTTTGAGGGCTATTGCGCCCGGTGGAGCCAACCGCTGTTGCATGTTGTCTTCACCGGTCACCCGACGTTCCTGCTCACCCCGGCCCAAAGCGACGCAGTAGCCGAAGCGGCGAGCAGCGGAGATACGGCGCCAGCCACGCTTTGCCTCATCGAGACGGAACGCCCGCCCATAACCCTCGTTGGCGAGCATGATGAGGCGATTGCAGCGATGCGACGGGCAGGGTCGGCACGCGACGCGATGGTCGGCGTTCTGCTGGATGTTGCCGCACAGTACTGGCCGGATCGTTGGCAATCCTTCAAACCCCTCCCGTGGCGGCTGGCAACCTGGGTCGGCTACGATATGGATGGCCGAACCGATATTGGCTGGGCGACGAGCATCGGCTTTCGGCTCCTCGAAAAGGCAGAACGTCTTGCCGGCTATGCCGAAGCACTCGCCGACCTGGATGAAGGGATCGCGCAACGCCTGAAGGCCGCGGAAGCGCACAGCCGCGAAATGGCCGCGCTTTTTGCGACTGATCTTTCCCAGCCCGCGGCGCTCTCTGCCGCAGCCAACCGCTTGACGGCGGAAGCGCCCGGAAAACTGCTCTCTCTGGCGCCGATCATCTCGGAGCTTGAAGCGCTTGCTGCCTCGCAGGACGAAAAGACTGCCAAAGCCCTGCTGACTGTAGCTGCGGCAATGCGCGCCGACGGGCTTGGCATGGGCGGCATACATTTCCGCGTGAACAGTGCCCAGCTTCACAACGCGATCCGCAGGCGCATCGATCCGGACAATACGCTCGATCTTGCCAGTGGCACTGCGCTCAAGCGCATGCGCACATTGCTGGGCGACGTCAGGCCGCTGCGATCGAATTTTGCGGCGCTTGCGATCGAGAATACTACTGCGCTGCGCCAGTTCCTGGCCATGGCGCAGATCCTCCATCATGTGGACAGCGATACGCCCATCCGCATGCTGATCGCAGAATGCGAAGAGCCGCAGACTGTGCTTGCCGCGCTTTATTTCGCGCGCCTGTTTGGCATTGCGGACAAGGTCGACGTATCGCCGCTCTTCGAAACCGAGAGCGCGATGGAACATGGCGCACGCTTCCTCGATGCGCTCCTCGGTGAACCTGCCTATCGCGACTATGCCCGAATGCGGGGGCGGGTTTCAGTGCAGACCGGCTTTTCGGATGCCGGGCGCTTTGTCGGCCAGCTTCCGGCTGCTCTTGCGATTGAACGACTGCAAGGCCGGATGGCGCGGATCATGGCAAAGCACGGCCTGGGCGATGTGGCTGCATTGATCTTCAACACCCACGGAGAATCCATGGGCCGCGGCGCGCATCCTGCAAGCGTTCACGACCGGCTGCGTCATCCCATGAGCGATTGGGCAAGGGCCCAGTTCGCGCACCAGGGCATCCGCACCGAACTGGAGGCCAGTTTTCAGGGCGGTGACGGATTTCTGCTGTTCCGGACCCCACAGCTGGCGCTCGCGACGCTGACCCGTATCGCCGAAACGGAGATCGCACCCCCACCTGCTGCGGAAGACCCGTTCTACAAGCGCACCGACCTCAGTCTCGACTTTTATCGCGGGATCCGGAAGGTCCAGCGCGACCACCTTGCATCACGCACTTATGCCCGAGCAATCACGGCCTTCGGGCTTGGCCTCTTGAACGAAACCGGTTCGCGCAAGTCGCGACGCCAATCGGATATTTCGGCGGACCGGGAGATGAGCCTCAGGCAAATCCGGGCCATTCCGCACAATGCCATCCTCCAGCAGCTCGGCTACCCGGTGAACGTCCTGTCGGGCGCGGGGACCGCTGCGGACGACAATCTCGAAGCAATTTCCGAGCTGATCAGCGCCTCGGCGCGCGGGCGGCAGCTGTTTCGCCTGCTCGGCGCAGCCAATCGCCTGGCGAGCATCAAATCAGTCGCGGCTTATGGCGAACTGTTCAACAGCGCTTATTGGGCCAGCCGCACCTATCGCGGGAGCGAGCCGCATCTTGAAGGGGCTTGCACAGCGCTCGCGGAGAGATTGACCAGCGATGACCGGACAGGAGTCTTTCGCAGGCTTGCGTCGCGTTTGCGTGTCGATGGCCTCAAGTTCCACCGTCTCCTCGCACGTTTGCCAAAGTCCGAAGGGCCGGACGACATGGAGGAAACCCGCCGAACCCTGGGTGTGCTTCAGGCCTTGCGGCTCGCGCTCATGCAGCACATGTTCCTGCGCGCTGTCCAAATTCCGGCGTTTTCGCGCAGCAACGACATCAGCCGCGATGACGTGCTTGAAATGGTCTTCACGCTCCGGATCGATGATGCGGTCGGCCTGCTGCGTAAGGCCTTTCCTGTCGAAGCCCCGGCATTGGCGGATTTCTCGGTCAATGAACCAAGTGACTATCCGGACGGCGATGATCAGGCCTATGCGGGAATCCAGTCTGCCTATATTGACCCGATTGCCAACGCATACAGTCTTTGCCTCCGGATCAGCACAGCCATTGCAAACCACTTCGGCGCCCATGGCTGACAGCGGCCCCGCCTCTGCCGATTATCTGAAAATGGATGTGGCCGCATTGAACGCATTCCTTCGGGATGCCTTTCCGCACTCCACCGATGGCACCCGCGGCACAGTCGTCATCGCTGAGCCGGGGCATGTCCGAATGCAACTCCAGAGCAACGATGGGCATCTGCGACCGGGAGGGATCGTGTCGGGCCCGACCCAGATGGCCCTGACCGACAGTGCGGCCTATGCGCTCGTTCTGTCGCATATCGGGCCAGTGGCGATGGCCGTCACAAGCTCGCTCAATTATCAGTTTCTCCGGCCCTGCCGACCGGGGCTTGTTACGGCTGATGCGCGCTTGCTCAGACTTGGCCGTCGCTCGGTTGTCGCTGATCTGCGCCTTTGGACCGAAGACGAAATGAGGCCCGTGGGACAGGCCAGTGTGACCTATATGCTCCCCTGAGGGGCTGTCGCCCTTTTAGTAATGCCTAGCGGCTGATCCGAATCTGTTTGAGACGCGATGTGTCCCCCCGTTCAATCGAGAGTGTGGATTTTGGCAAGGCCAGTGCCTTGGCGAGCAGGGCAATCACAGCCTTGTTGGCCTTGCCATCCTCTGGCGGCACAGTAACCCAGATGCGGACTGAGTTAACTCCAGCATTGTCGGGCTCAACCGCAATCCTGGCTGACCGGGCGTTCGGTGTCACCCGAACAGCCAGTATTCCCCGGGCATCCACGCATGCGAGGAGCGCCTCTCGCTCAGCCACCGGAATAGTTTTGTCTCAAGGACGCCTTCTGAACCTTTCCCATCGCGTTCCGGGGTAGGTCTTCAACGAAGATCAACCGGCGGGGGTGCTTGAATCGGGCCAGATTGCCATCGATTGCGGCGCGCACCGATGGTTCTAGTGAAGCGTCTCCCACAATGACGGCCAGCACGCTTTCGCCAAAATCGGCATTTGGAACTCCGATGACAGCGCTTTCGACGACGCCCGGCACAGCATCGATCACCTCTTCGATTTCCTTGGGGTAGATATTGTAGCCCCCGGAAATGATCAGGTCCTTCGCCCGCCCCACGATCGTAACGCGGCCTTCGGCATCCATTGTCGCGATATCGCCTGTGATGAACCATCCGTCAGGCCGGATATCCTCGGCCGTTTTCTCCGGGTTGCGCCAATATCCTTTGAAGACGTTCGGACCTCGAATCTCGATGACGCCAGGGCTGCCCGGAGTAACGGGCTTGCCGTGCGCATCGGCAACCCGAAGCTCGACGCCCGGAAGCGGCATGCCCACGGTCCCCGCAATCCGATCGCCCTCGAGCGGGTTCGATGTGATCATTCCGGCTTCGGTCATGCCATAGCGCTCCAGAATATGCATGCCCGTTCGCGCCTCGAATGCCCTGTGCGTTTCGGCGAGCAGCGGTGCCGATCCAGAAATGAAAAGCCGCATTGCCCGAACAGCGTCCTTGTCGAACGAGGCATCAGCGAGCAGTCGCGTGTAAAAAGTCGGGACGCCCATCAGGATTGTGGCTTGAGACATCAGGCCGATGACTTCGGACACATCGAACTTGGGCAGAAAGATTGTCTTCGACCGATTGAGAAACATGGTGTGAAGCGCAACAAAAAGGCCGTGGACATGAAAGATGGGCAGCGCGTGGATCAGCACATCATCCGGTTTGAGCGCCCAAATGTCGATCAAGGTCCGCGCGTTTGACAGCAGGTTCCCGTTGCTGAGCATTGCCCCTTTGGACCGGCCGGTCGTCCCCGAAGTGTAGATGATCGAAGCGATGTCGTCGGCTGAGCGGGAAACGACGGCATTATCCGGATCGTATGCTCGCGCTTCAGCCCAGATTGGCGCGTCCGGCCCAGCCATATCGGCTGCCGACACAAATAGACTCGGCTCCGCATCCTTGATGAAATATTCGATTTCAGCCGGGGTGTAGGCCGTATTGAGCGGCACAAAGATTGCGCCTGCCCGCAAGCAAGCCAGATAGAGCGCCACTGCACCGACACTCTTTTCGACCTGCACGACAATTCTGTCTCCCGGACCGACACCGCGTCCGCGAAGGGCCACGGCAAATCGGCCAGAGAGCTCGTCGAGCTCACCAAAGCTCAGGCCGGAGCCATGCGCATCGACCAAGGCAGGAGCCTGCCAGTCATGTGCGAAAGCGGACTTGAAATGGGCATAGAGATTCGAATTCATCGCAACCCGCTTAATTGGCCCTGTGGCAAGATTGCAAACCTGTTGCGCAACGATCGAAGCCTGTCTAGTCGCGCAGCATCCGGAATAGTTGAGAAAGATGCTTGAATGATCCGCCTCCAACCTGTCCTTATCTTGTCTGTGTCCGCACTGCTGGCGCTTGGTGCCTGCTCCGAGCCAGCGGAAGAAGCCAGCAACAGCGCTGAAGCGAGCCCTGAAGCGCCGCTTGCCGAACCGGCCTCTGCCCCGGTCGCCTATGCCAGTCTGAAAGGCGATGTTGCAGCCGGAGAAGCGGCATTTGCGCAATGCAAAGTCTGTCACAGCCTCGAAGAGGGAAAGACCATGATTGGCCCGACCCTTCACAAGGTCATCGGTCGCCCGGCAGGCTCGGTCGCGGGTTATGGCTATTCTTCGGCCATGAAGTCCTCTGGCATTGTCTGGAGCGAGGATAAGATCTTCGCCTACCTTGAAAAGCCGCAGGCTTTGGTGCCGGGAACCAAGATGAGCTTTGCAGGCTATCCCGATCCTCAAAAGCGCGCCGACGTGATTGCCTGGCTCAAGGCGAACGGCGGAAGCTAGGTCCCGGCGCGAGCAACCTGGAAGCCCGCCCATGACTGGCTAACGGGCATGAGTTCCAGCGCATTGATGTTGATATGCGGTGGCAGGGTCGCGACCCAATAAAGCGTGTTCGCGATGTCTTCCGCCGTCATGGGATTTGCTCCACCATATAGAGTATCCGAAGCCTCCTGATTTCCGCCCGTGCGCACAAGCGTAAATTCGGTTTCAGCCATGCCGGGCTCGATCGATGTCACTCGGACGCCTGTTCCGTGCAGGTCCGATCGGAGGCCAAGCGAAAATTGCCGAACAAAGGCCTTGGTGCCGCCATAAGTATTGCCGCCGGGATACGGGTAAGATGCGGCCACGGAACTGATGTTGATGATGGCTCCGCGCCGTTCAATCAAGCCGGGCAACATCTTGTGCGTGATTGCCATCAGGCCGGTGATGTTGGTGTCGACCATCTGACGCCATTGGTCGAGATCGGCCTTGAATGCAGGGGCAGTGCCAAGCGCCAGACCGGCATTGTTGATCAGCAAATCAATGCCAGCAAAGCTGGACGGAAGCGCATCAAGCGCTGTCCCCATTGCCGCACTGTCACGAATGTCAAACACTGAACCGCAAACCTTGCCCGGCCCGAGTTCTTCGACCAGCGCTCTGATGCGGTCGGCGCGGCGCCCTGTCACGACCGCGCGCCAGCCATTCTTCACAAACAGCCGCGCAGCCGCTGCTCCAAAACCAGCTGTCGCACCGGTCACCAGAACTGTTTTCGACATGCAAGCCTCCTTCGACCGGTCAGTATTGGATCGGGCGTTAGCCAAAGCCCTTCTCAGGAACAATCCCGCCGCCAAGGAGAAGCAACAATTAGGTAGTGTTCCCAATTCCAACGGACCGTCTTAGGCTTCATGCCTGCTGGTGCAGATGAAGGACAAGACATTGAGGCCACCGACAGTCACAATTCACGGCGCGGGACGCACAGTCACCGGCTCATGCTATGAGGTTGCCTGCGGCGATTCAGTTATTCTGGTCGATTGTGGCCTTTTTCAGGGGTCACGTACGCTTGAGACGCTCAACCACACAGCGGCCTCGTTCGATGCAAAAGCAATTGATGCCGTCATCCTGACCCATGCCCATCTTGATCACAGCGGACTTTTGCCAAAGCTTGTCGCGAACGGATTTTCTGGACCGATCTGGACGACAGCGCCGACCGCAGACTTGCTTGTTCCGATGCTTGCCGATGCAGCGCGCCTTCAGGAACAGGAGACGACGCGGCGCAATCGTCGCCATGACCGTGCGGGCGATCCGCCAATTCAGGCCATCTACACAATGGCCGACGCTGATGCCGCGTTGGACCTGATCCAGACGCAGCCTCAGGAATCGCCTTTCACGGCAGCTCCCGGATTTGAAGCCGTCCTTTGGAATGCCGGGCACATTCTGGGCTCGTCGTCTGTCGAGCTGCGATGCGGCGGGTCTCGTCTGCTCTTTTCCGGAGACCTGGGCCCCGCCCACAAGGCGTTTGAGCCCGATCCGGTGGGACCGACAGGGCTGGATCATGTCTTTTGCGAGAGCACATACGGTGACCGGGAACGCGAAACCGTGACGATAGAAGAGCGCCGGGAAATCCTGGCCACTGAAGTCGAAGCGGCTCTTGCGCGGGGAGGCAATCTCATCATTCCGGTCTTTGCTCTTGAGCGAACACAGGAATTGCTGCTGGACTTGGCGCGACTGGCCAGTGCTGGCCGTCTCGGAGGCGCAAGTATCTTCATAGATGCACCCCTCGCCACACGGATCACTGGAGTCTTTTCTCGGTATTCGCGCCAACTCGAAGACATCGAGTCACGCGACTCGTTTGACCATCCCTCGTTCCACTTCGTGGATGACGCCGCCGAGTCCCGCAGGCTCAACGAAACCTCAGGTTCGATCATTTTGGCCGGTTCCGGAATGTGCGAAGGGGGACGCGTGCGTTATCATCTGCTGGCCAACCTCGATCGGCGCGACTCGACGATCCTCTTCGTCGGCTTTCAGGCTGGTGGCACATTAGGCAGAACGATTCTCGATGGCGCGCGCCGTGTCCGGATTTCAGGCCGCGATACCGTTGTGAGGGCAGCAATCCAGAAGATCGACAGCTATTCGGCACATGCGGACCGCACGGAGCTGAAGGAATGGATCCTGGCCCGAAGGCCCATTGCCGGCTCATTGTTCCTGACTCATGGTGAAGCCGCTGCCGTCACTGGTCTGAGATCGCTGCTGGAGCCTGACCTTGCGTCCATCATCGCACCTGAGATCGGTGAAGCCTACGAACTCCCGGCCGGTGCCCCCGCGCGCCGCATCAAGACCGGCCGGATGGACCTGCGCGATGCTGTCGAAAGCGACTGGCAGAATGATTATGCGCGCTTTGCGGTGGATCTGAAGCACGAACTCCAGCAGATTGAAGCTGCAGGACGCCGGAGGGAGGCCATCGCACGCATGCGCGATATTCTTGTGCAATATCGCGACGCGCGCGAGAAGCGACGGCGTAAACAGGGTTAACGCCCACCCGCAGCCCATTGTTCATCGTGCTCGGGGATGCGAAACTGCTCCATGACCTTTTTGAGCCGCCCTGCGGATCGACGCATAAACTGGAGCCCCATTATCGGGCTGCCGGATGTCTGGTGCGCCACGCTTGAAACGGCCTATCGGGCGGAAACAGGCCTGTCTGCCATCCTCCATTGTGTCCGGCCGGATGAGAACAAGGTCTCAATCCGCATTCTTCTGCGGTTCGGGCCGGTCCTTGCCTATTGGAATACCGAAAATATTGTCGATCCATGGCAAGAAGACGGACTCGCCTTGGGCCTTCAGTCGAGTTCGCCACGCTTCAGCCCGCCGTTTCAGGAAATCCATCCATCAACCTGGCTGGCATCCCTGCTCCCGGCCAGCCAGCCCGTATCTGAAGCGTCCAAGGAATGGCGCCACTTCGAAATCGTCAGCAGCGACGCCATTTTCCATGTCATCAGCACGGGCAAGCTCAACGCTGCCAGTTACATCAAGGTCTAGACCACTCCATAAGCCAGCATGGCATCTGCCACTTTCTTGAAACCGGCAATATTGGCACCCTTCACATAGTCGCAATAACCTGATGAATCGGTACCATATTCCTGGCATCGGCTGTGAATGCCAGCCATGATGTCGAGAAGGAGCCTTTGCAGTTCCTCCTCCTTCCATGAAATGCGCGCAGAGTTCTGACTCATTTCAAGCCCGGAAACAGCAACACCGCCCGCGTTGGCCGCCTTGCCGGGCGCGAAAAGGATCTTTGCCCTCTTGAAAATATGCACGCCATCAAGGTTGGTCGGCATGTTGGCCCCTTCCGAGACCGCGATACACCCGTTCTTGATGAGCATTTCGGCATCGGGACCAAGCAATTCGTTCTGTGTTGCACAGGGCAGTGCGACATCGCACGGCACACCCCAGGGGGTCTTTCCCGGATGAAAAGTCGAGCCGGTAAAATGATCTGCATAGTCGCTGATCCGCCCGCGACGGACATTCTTCAATTCTTTGATCCAATCGATCTTTTCTTGCGTCAGCCCTTCTGGATCGTGGATGCAGCCGGCACTGTCCGAAAGCGTCAGCACCTTGCCGCCAAGCTGCGTAACCTTTTCGGCCGCGTGGGTCGCAACATTGCCCGACCCGGAAATCACCGCAGTCTTGCCCTCAAGCGTCTGGCCTTTGGTCGCAAGCATGTTCTGAAGGAAATAGGTTGCCCCATATCCTGTTGCCTCCGTCCGGATCAGCGAACCGCCATATTCCAACCCCTTGCCTGTCAGCACGCCGGTAAATTCGTTGCTGATCCGCTTGTACTGCCCGAACAGATATCCGATTTCGCGAGCGCCAACTCCAATGTCGCCGGCAGGCACGTCCACATCCGCGCCGATGTAGCGATAGAGTTCCGTCATCATTGACTGGCAAAAGCGCATCACTTCGCCGTCAGACTTTCCCTTTGGATTGAAGTTCGATCCGCCCTTGCCCCCACCCATTGGCAGACCGGTCAAGGCGTTCTTGAACGTCTGCTCGAAGGCGAGAAACTTGAGCACGGACTCCGTCACCGACGGATGGAAACGGATACCGCCCTTGTAGGGGCCGATCGCATTGTTGTTTTGGACGCGCCAGGCACGCTGGACACGGATATTGCCCTTGTCATCCTGCCAGCAGACACGAAACGAAATCACCCGGTCCGGCTCTGCAATGCGGCGCAGAATCTGCGCTTCGTGATATTGTTCCTTATCCTCGATGAAATCGAAGATATCCTCGGCAACCTCGGTCACAGCCTGAACAAATTCGGGCTGCCCCGGATTGCGCTTCTTCACACCTTCGACAAAGGTATTGAGATCGACATGATCGGTAATGGCCATTGGACTTCCCCCATCTTGAAACGGTTGCAACTGCGCACGGCCCGGCCCGCCTACCCCATGTTCGTGGCTCTGGGGCTTTCGGTTTCAGTGTGAAAGTCTAGCAGCGAAATTTCCGATGGGAAGCACGAAGGCTGCCTCAGATTGACCGCCCTTCACGGCCAGCAAGTTCGACCGTGTAATGCCAGGCGACCCTGCCCGATCGCGCTCCGCGTTGTGTGGCCCAGGTCAGTGCATCCGCGGCATCGAACGGAAGGTCGAACGACTCTGCATAGCGGAACACCATCGCAAGGAATGTCTCCTGATCGCACGCATGAAAGCCCAGGCTCAGCCCGAACCGGTCCGCTAGCGCGAGGCGGTCATCGACGACATCGCGAATATTGATTGCTGACTCCTGTTCCGCCATGTCCCGCGCAACAATATGCCGCCGGTTCGATGTGACATAGAGGCGAACGTGCGGCGGCCGCCCGGAGGCTCCGCCCTCAAGCATCGAGCGCAAGCTGCGCGATGCGTCTGTTCCTCCCTCAAAGGCCAGGTCATCAACAAAGACAATCGCCGGTCGAATCCAGTTCTCCAGCTTCGAAAAGACCAAGGGCAGCTGGTCCAGGTCACTTGCCCCAACCTCGACCAGGGCAATGTCCAGCCCTTCGCCCTGCAAGGCTGCAACCGACGACTTTACAAGTGCGGACTTCCCGCCGCCGCGCGCACCCCAAAGCAGGATATCATGGGCGGCATGCCCCTTGGCGAGCCGCCGTCCATTTTCGACAACAGCGTCACGCTGTGCATCGATTCCGGTCAGCAGCGAGAGCTGAAGCGGGGCAAACCGTGCAACATGGAGCGTACCACCGTGCCAGACATAGGCCGGCGCGGCCGGATCGACCGGCTCCGGCGCGGGAGGTGAAAGTCGCTCAAGCGCCAAGACCAATCGTTCGAGAAGGGCATGATCCATAGTGTGGCCCCTATTGCCTCGCATGGGCTAGCGCAATGTTCAGACTTGCAGCCCGTGCTGCTTGATCAAATCGTAAAGCGTCGGTCGGCTGATTCCGAGCAGCTTGGCCGCATTTGAAATATTGCCCTCGGTCCGCGCGATTGCCCTGCGAATGGCCTTGCGGTCTGCAGCATCGCGCACGGCCTTGAGATTGATCTGGTCGCCGTCGCCATGATCGTCGTCGCCACCATCAAGATCGAGATCCGCCGCCGTGACCAGTTTGCCGTCGGCCATGATCACCGCGCGCTTCATGCGATTTTCAAGTTCGCGGACATTGCCGGGCCAAGGCCAACGGTCGATTGCAGCCAGCGCATCAGGAGAGAGCCCTTTGACCGTTGGATTCATGGTCGAGGCAAACATCTTGACGAAATGTTTGGCAAGAAGGGCTGCATCACCTGGCCGTTCGGCAAGCGTCGGAATACGGACAACGATTTCTGCCAAACGGTAGTAGAGGTCTTCGCGGAAGCTGCCTTCAGCAATCATCTCCTCAAGATTGCGATGCGTGGCACAAACGATCCGAGTATCCACGGAGATGGCTTTACGGCCGCCAATGCGTTCGATCACCCGTTCTTGCAGGAAGCGGAGCAGCTTCACCTGCAGTGGCAAGGGAATGTCGCCGACTTCATCAAGAAAAAGCGTTCCACCCTGCGCAAGCTCGATCTTGCCCTCTGTGGTTTTCACAGCGCCTGTGAAGGCACCCTTTTCATGCCCGAAAAGTTCGGCTTCAAGCAGGTTTTCCGGGATGGCGCCGCAATTGATGGCAACAAACGCTCCACCCTTGCGGCTGCTTGCCTGATGGACGCCCCGCGCCAGCAATTCCTTGCCGGTACCACTCGCGCCCAACAGCATCACCGATACGTCCGTGTTGGCGACCCGTTCGATCGTCCGCGCGACCTTGAGCATTTCCGGTGCCGCTGTGATCATCCCACCAAGGACACGCGCATCTTCCGTTGGCTGGGCCGCAAGGCGCGCATTGTCAGCCTCTATAGCGTGCAGGTGGAAGGCACGCTTCACGATCATGCCCAACTCATCGATGTCCACGGGCTTTTGATAGAAATCATAGGCTCCGCTCGCGATGGCACGCATGGCGCTTTCCCGCGCGCCATGGCCCGAGGCAATGATGACCTTGGTGTCCGGCTTCAATGCAAGAATCTCGGCAAGCGTTGCAAAGCCCTCGCTCACGCCGTCAGGATCAGGCGGAAGGCCGAGATCGAGGGTCACCACGGCGGGCTCTTCAGCACGCAGCATATCGATCGCTGTTGACCGATCGCTGGCAACCACGACGTCATAGTCGTCATAGGCCCAGCGGAGCTGCCGCTGGAGCCCCTCATCATCCTCCACAATCAGGAGTTTGGGTCTTGCGTTGTCGTTCATGCGGCCTCGGCTGACGGAATATGGGACGGCGCTGAACTGGCCTGTGCGACCGGAAGGATGATTGTGAAGCGCGAGCCTTCTCCTTCGCGGCTGCTGACTTCAATCCGTCCGTTCATTGCCATGATCAGGGTCCGCGCCTCATAGGCGCCGATGCCAAAGCCTGCGTCCTTTGTTGAGGCGAACGGTCGGAACAGTTTCTCCCGAATGAACGCAGCAGACATGCCACTTCCGCTGTCGGACACCGATATCTCGATTTCGCTACCTTGCCGACTGAAGGACACTGTCACGGGCTCGGCAGTCGGACTGGCTTCGATCGCGTTCTGGATAAGATGGGACAGCGCCTGTTCAAGTCGTGCCGGATCGGCAAGGACCAGTTGTCCGACATCACCGGAGACGATGATTGGATGCGATGCACGTTTGGCAGCAGCGATGCCTTCGATCAGGGCGCTCACCGCAACAGGACGCGGATCTTCCGCGCGACTCTTGTTGTGCTGCGACAATCGGGCAAGCAAGTCATTCATCCGGGCGGTCGAATTCTGGAGAGTGGCGATCATGTCAGCACGAAACTCGGGATTGTCGGCATGTCGCTCCGCATTGCGCGTGACCAGGGTCAATTGGCTGACCAGGTTCTTCACATCGTGCATGATGAAGGCAAAGCGGCGGTTGAACTCGTCGAAGCGTTTCACATCGGACAACACTTCCTGCCCCTGCGCTTCGGCAAGATAGCTCGCGACCTGCCGCCCGACGACGCGCAACAAGTCAAAATCTTCCCAGTCGAGCGTTCGGTCTATCGGCGGGCGTTCAAGCAGGACAAGCCCGGCCAAACGATCAAAATGAACGAGCGGAACAATCGCCCAGGCCCGCGGCTCTGCAACAATCCATTGGGGAACCGACGCCGCCATGTCCTCATCAACATCGTCCTCCCTTCGAAGATCGTCGAGTTCGACGACACGGCCCGTCCGTGCAAACCAGGCCGCCGCCTGCGCACTCGCGCCGGCAACAGGCGGATCGACGAGCTGCCAATTCCACCGGGCCTGTGGCACCAAGGTGCCCAAATCGTCGGGAACAAGGAGCAATCCGCCGGGCGATTCCGTAATATCGGCAATCGCTTGGACAACCCGCGTCTGCAAAGGATCGGCGCCCTCGCCCGGCCGTCCGATTGTATCCGTGAACCGCAACCATTCCGAGCGATAATCGTAGCGATGCTGGAACAGATGCTTCGATATCTTGACCCTGAACCATGCGCGGAACGCCTTGGATGGAAGCAACACGAGAGCCGCAATTGACGCCCCGAAGACGAATGCGACCTGCACCGTCCTGACATATTCCCCACCGATCAGCTCGAGCGCCGATGTGACGCCGATCAGGGCCGCCAGATAAACACCAATGGCAATGAGGCTCAGCGACTGAAAGGTCATTGTGCGCGAAAGCTGCACGGTCCAGTTCCGGGTGCGCCGAACGCCGAGCCCGAAGATAAGGGCAATGAGGACGTTCGCGCATCCCCGCAGAGCATACAATTCGTATGACCAGCCTCGCGCAAGATAGGAAATGGTGTAGAGATTGAGGTCATAGGTCCACATTGCGGCAAGTGCGACCATCGGCAGCCGGATCGCGGCGCGTGCATCCTGGTTGGCGGCCGTGTAGAGATTGTGGACAAGGACAAGGGCGCCGACCGCGACGACCATGTGCAGGACCGTTGAGGCAAGATAGGCGGCCTCAAGCAGTCGTGGCGAACCGATGAGCCATACAGGCAGGATTTCCACGGCAACTGCCAAGCCGATAACGGCCGAAAGTATGCCATAAAGCAGAGCAACCGAGAACAGGCTTTGCCGGCTCTGGCCCTGACGCCAAAGTCCGTACATAAAACCGAGCCACGATGCGTTGCGCACATGCTCGGTCAAGCGCGCTGCCGGGGCTTCATGCCCCCCCATGGCGACTGCCAACGCCCAAACAGCTGTAACGAACGTGGCAAGGATCAGCAGCCTGCCTTCTCTCTCTCCGGCAGATCTTTGGGCAAGCCAGATTGCCAAAGCTCCAAACAGGCTTGCGGCAAGCGCATGACCCCATTGACCGACAAACATGATCATCGGATACACTCAACTCGGGACGTCACGTTGTCGTGCCCCACATACGGTTTGTTACTTTTCAGCATTCAGGCCGACTCAATCCCATGCGACACCAGGAGCGTCAAAAATCCCGACACTTTTCGCACTGTCGCCAAAATTTACAAATATTTGCTGAAGGCCTCGCAAATTTAACCTTCTCCGCCTAGGCAAGAACAACAAAAGGAGTTCAGCTTGAGCGACGAAACGCGCATTATACCTGTCATCCTCTCAGGCGGATCGGGGACACGGCTTTGGCCGATGTCGACACCTGAGCGCCCCAAACAGTTCCTCCCGCTGACGGACGAACGGACCATGTTTCAGCTAACGGTCGGCAGGACTGGTGACGCGAGCAGATATGCGCCTCCAGTTATTGTCGCGAGCGAGCGACATGCCGACCTTATCGAGGAGCAGCTGGCAGAAATTTCAGTTCACCCCGCTGCACTCATTCTCGAGCCCTGTGCGCGCAATACGGCACCCGCGATCGCACTGGCAGCACTCGGCGGCGGTCGTGCCCCTCTCCTTGTCATGCCGAGCGATCATGTGATTGGTGACGTGGATGCTTTCCACTACGCCATTGCCCAGGCATTACCATTGCTCGATGATGGCTGGCTCGTGACCTTCGGGATCGAACCTGACGGACCTGAAACCGGCTATGGCTATATCAAAGCTGGCGGACCCTTGAATGGGACAACACGTTGTGTCGCACAATTTGTTGAAAAGCCCGACCGGGAAAGAGCGGAAGCCATGCTGGCCGCCGGCGGGCATTTCTGGAACGGCGGGATATTTCTCTTTCGCGCCGATATGTTTCTCAAGGCATTGGAAGTGCATGCACCCGCCATCCTTGAAGCAGCCAAGGCGAGCATCGAGACGGCGACCCGCAAGGGGCACCGCATCTTGCCTGATGCGCAGGCTTTTGCTGCCAGCCCAGCCGATTCCATTGATTATGCCGTGATGGAAAAGGCGGAAAGGGTAGCCGTCATACCGGTCGCAATGGGCTGGTCCGATGTGGGTAGTTGGGATGCGATCTATGCGCTCGGCGCCAAGGACCAGGATGCAAATTGCCAGAAAGGGGATGTGCGGATGATCGATGGACAGGGCAATCTGATCCAGAGCGACGGACTGCGCATCTCTGTTTCCGGAGTGCATGACTTGATCATCGTGGCAAGCGGCAACGAAGTAATGATCCTCCCGCGCGGGTCGTCGCAGGACGTCAAGAAGTTCAGCAGCTAATCTCCGGCAAATGTAAACGGGGCTATGGCTCGCTCCCGCTCATTAAAGACAAGCGCGCGAGAAACCGGAGGTGCCGAGCGCTGTGGACAATCGGGGCGCGTGCAGCTGCGACACCCCAGTCCAACGCCAACTGCCTCGCCGCGCTTAAGGTCAATCCCCCGCGCCGAGGCCAGTGGCGACGCAACATCGGCTGCAAGCCCGAGCCCGATCGCAAATTCGGCAGCAACGCTGCCAATGCTCACGCCTTGCGGTCGCACGGTCCGGGCCAAGGTGAACCACCTGCTGCCGTCCTGCAGTTCCACGAGCTGGGTCAGGAGCGTCCCTGGATGATCGAACGCCCGGTGCAATGCCCAAAGCGGGCAGCGTCCATCTTCCTCGACCAAGGGCGAATTGCTGGCTCCGCCAAAGCGCTTTGACGATTGCCCGGCCCGGTCGATCCGGATCATGAAAAACGGCAACCCCCGAGCGCCAACGCGCTGCAAGGTTGTCAGCCGATGGGCAACCTGTTCGAAACCGGCACCAAAACGCCGCTGGAGCAATTCCAGATCATAGCCGGTTGCTTCGCAGGCCCTGAGGAAGCGGGCATAAGGCATCATCAATGCGGCGGCGAAATAACTTGTGAGATGTCGGCGGAAGAGCCGTTCGGACGCGCGCTCCTTGAAGCCTGCACCCTTTACGAGCCAGTCGATCGGATCCTTTGCTTCAAGCTGTGCAAGCTGAAAAGCCGCACCAAAGGTTCGGCTTGCCGGGTCAAGCAGTTCCGAAAGCTGCAATTGTCGCGCGTGAAGATCCAGACGCCGCAGCCGGTCAGGCATCGCGTCCACTGGCAGAATACGGATCGAAAGCTGATGCTTGACGCGCAGACGTTCGGCGATGGCATTGTAAAGGTCGCCAGCGCCCAGCCTCAGTTCGTCTGCCAGTGCTTCGGCATCGCTGTCGAGGTCAGCGAAGTGATTGCGCCAGCGCTCAATTTCAGCACGCAACTCTGCAAAGGGATCCAACCCAAAGCCCGACGCAGCCCCAACCCTGTCGAAGGCGCGAGCAAAAGCTTCTGCCCCTGCAGGTGCCGCTGCAAGCCACTCCTCGATCTGGACGCGATCAATTTCAAGATCGGCAAACATCGGATCGGCCAGGCGGCGGCGCATGGCATCCATGCCCCCTCCCGGATCGCTTGCTCCGGCCAACGCGCGCGGATCCGTGTCAAACTGGTCTGCCAGCCTCAGGAGCAGGGCAGCGGTCAATGGACGCTGATTACGCTCGATAAGGTTGAGATAACTCGGCGAGATCTCAAGCGCCTCGGCGAGCGCCGCCTGCGAAAGACCATTGGACCGGCGAAGGCGACGCACGGTATGTCCAGCGAAAAGTTTCTGCTCAGCCATTGTAATTTATTTACAAAATGACAAGAAAACTTGCAAGTGGTCATCACCACAACACAGCAGAATTGCGATTCTCTTCTGGCAAATCGCCAACGTCTGCAGGAAATGCAACGGCATAAGGATGCTTGAGGGCGACGACCCTTGTTTGATATTTTGTTAAGGAATTTACAGGCCATGTCATACCAGGACCATATCTCGCAGATCGGGCAACTCGTCCGCACCAAAAACGGCACCTGGGACGGCATTGATGCTGAATCAGTCGCCCGCATGCGGCTCCAGAACCGGTTCAGGACCGGGCTTGATATTGCCCGCTACACAGCAAAGATCATGCGCGAAGACATGGCGGCCTATGATGCCAACCCCGCGCTCTATACCCAATCGCTTGGTTGCTGGCACGGTTTCATTGCCCAGCAGAAGATGATTTCGATCAAGAAGCACTTCGGCGATACGAAGCGCAAATACCTCTATCTTTCGGGTTGGATGGTTGCTGCCCTCCGTTCGGAGTTCGGCCCGCTTCCCGATCAGTCGATGCATGAGAAAACAAGCGTCCCTGCGCTGATCGAAGAACTCTACACCTTCCTGAGGCAAGCCGATTCCCGAGAGCTCAACCTGCTCTTCCGTGAATTGGATGCGGCGCGCTCAGCAAGCGATCTCGCCAAGGAAAAGGCAACGCTCGACAAGATCGAGAATTTCCAGACGCATGTCGTGCCCATCATTGCGGACATTGATGCTGGTTTTGGCAACGCCGAAGCCACGTACCTGCTCGCGAAAAAGATGATCGAAGCCGGCGCATGCGCGCTCCAGATCGAAAACCAGGTTTCGGATGAAAAGCAGTGCGGACATCAGGACGGCAAAGTGACCGTTCCGCATGAGGATTTCCTCGCGAAGGTCCGCGCCTGCCGTTACGCCTTCCTCGAACTGGGCGTCGAAGACGGCATCATCGTGACGCGCACCGACTCACTCGGTGCAGGCTTGACCAAGCAGATTGCTGTCAGCCACACCCCCGGCGACATTGGTGATCAGTACAACAGCTTCCTCGATTGCGAAGAGATCGACCCTGCCACGGCACGGAATGGCGATGTCATCATCAACCGTAACGGCAAGATGTTGCGCCCAAAGCGGCTCCCCTCGAACCTCTTCCAGTTTCGCCCCGGGACTGGTGAGGACCGCTGCGTGCTTGATTGCATCACGTCGCTCCAGAATGGCGCCGATCTGTTGTGGATCGAAACCGAAAAGCCGCATGTTGAACAGATTGCAGGCATGATGGACCGCGTTCGCGAGGTCTTCCCGAATGCCAAGCTCGTCTACAACAACTCGCCATCTTTCAACTGGACCCTCAATTTCCGTCAGCAAGTTTATGATGCCATGCAAGCCGAGGGCCTGGACGTTTCGGCTTATGACCGCGCGGACCTGATGAGTGCGAAATACGACGACACGGAACTTGGTGAGCAGGCAGACAAGCGCATCCGCACCTTCCAGGCCGACGGTGCAAAGCGGGCCGGCATTTTCCACCACCTCATCACGTTGCCCACCTATCACACGGCCGCGCTATCCACTGACAACCTCGCCAAGGAATATTTCGGCGACGCGGGCATGCTTGGCTATGTCCTTGGCGTCCAGCGTCAGGAAATTCGTCAGGGCATCGCCTGCGTGAAGCACCAGAATATGTCCGGCTCGGACATTGGCGACGATCACAAGGAATATTTTGCTGGCGAGGCGGCGCTGAAAGCAGGCGGCGCCCACAATACGATGAACCAGTTCGGCTGATCACAGGGGAGCAAGACAATGCCAGAACCCGCTCGTTCACGTGCCGTACTTTCGAATGAAGATTTCGAATTGTTGCGTGAAGCCGTTGCTCATTACCTGACGGTCATTGCGGACAAGCCAGAATCGATCAAGTTTTCAAGGCTCTATCATCGGCTCGGGAGCGCGATGCCGAAATAGGCCAAGATTTCCTGGGGAGGAAAATACGCCCGTCGGAGGAGACTCCGGCGGGCGTCATGTATTTGGCTGCTATCAGATCGCGTTGATCGGAATTTTCAGATAGACATGCCCGCCCGGACTGGCCGGTGGCATTTGCCCTGCCCGGATATTGACTTGCAGCGATGGCAGAATGAGCAGCGGAGCCTCAAGGGTCGCATCGCGCGCTTCCCGCATGGCGACAAATGCCGCTTCCTCGATTCCGTCATGAACATGGATATTCGCTCGACGATGTTCGGCAACACTTGCCTCCCAGGCCGGACTTCCGCGCGACGGCGGCGGATAGTCGTGTCCAGTCAGAATGCGTGTCTCCTCAGGAAGACTGAGGAGCTTTTGGATTGAGCGGTACAATGTGGAAGCGTTGCCACCCGGAAAATCGGCACGAGCAGTTCCGTAATCAGGCATGAAAAGCGTATCGCCGACAAAGGCCGCATCGCCGATCATGTAGCTCACGCAAGCCGGCGTGTGGCCCGGCGTATGCAGAACGCGAATCTCCATGCTACCCAGCGGCAGGGTATCGCCTTCACGGACAAGTCTGTCGAACGCTCTTCCATCGCGCGCGACATCATCGGCCTCGAAAAGATCAGCGAATATTGCCTGAACATCGGTGATATGCTCGCCTATGACAACAGGCGCGCCAGTCCGTTCACGCAGATAATGCGAGGCGGAAAGATGATCCGCGTGCGCGTGCGTCTCAAGAAGGTAGCGCAGATCAAGGCCATCATTGCGAACAGCCTCAAGCAGGAGGTCAGCACTGGTGGTCCGCGTCCGCCCGTTGCGGGGCGTGAAGTCGAGTACAGGATCAATGATGGCCGCCGCCTTGGTGGCTGGATCGTGCACAATGTAGCTGATCGTGTTGGTCGCGGGGTCAAATGCTGCCCGCACATGCGGGGCCGTTTTGCGAGAGGAAAGGGAATCGGTCATGCAACGCCTCCACTGTTTTTATATTAGGCCTTGCTAATTTAAAATCAACTAATATATTTGATGCATGTTTGACCTGACAAAATTCGACTTCGCGCTTTTTGAGGCCAGTGCGGCCAGAGCCGCAGATGCGCTGCGCCTGCTCGCAAATGAACGAAGGCTGATGATTCTGTGCCAGCTCGCGGACGGCGGGGAACGCTCGGTAGGTCAGCTTCAGGCGCGCATTGGCATCGGCCAATCCGCGCTGTCGCAACATCTTGGCCGCTTGCGAGAACAAGGCGTTCTTGGAACGCGGCGTGAAGGCCAGACCATATTTTACAGGATTGTCGATCCTGCCGCGCTCAGGATCATGGCCACCCTCGCCGAACTATTCTGCCCTACTGATGAAGAAGGTAATCTATGACCGCTGCTCTCACACCCTTGTCCCCCGAAGAAACCCGTCGTCGGCTTGACGCCGGTCGTGCCATACTTGTCGACGTGCGCGAACAGGATGAATTCGCCCGCCGCCATATTGCAGGATCGCTGTCCAGTCCCCTGTCGCAGTGGGAAGGGACGAGGATCCCTTCAATGCCGGGTCAGGAAATCATTTTTGCCTGTTGGTCAGGGATGCGAACGGCTGGCGCTTGCGATCGCCTTGCCACGCGGGTTTCATCACCTGCCTTTGTCTTGCAGGGCGGCCTCGACGCCTGGACGAAACATGGCCTGCCACTCGTCGTCAATGCGAAGGCGCCGCTGGAAATCATGCGGCAGGTGCAGATTGCGGCGGGCTCGCTCGTCCTCGTCGGAGTCCTGCTTGGCTTCATGGTATCGCCGGCCTGGTTCGGACTGTCGGCCTTCGTCGGAGCAGGGTTGACCTTCGCGGGTGCGACGGGCTTTTGCGGCATGGCTCGACTGCTGATGCTCGCGCCCTGGAACCGCCGCACGGGGTCGGCCTGAACTATGCTTGAGGCCCTTCTCCTTGCCGCAGCGGGAGGTGTCCTGATCGGGCTTTTGTTGACGGTTTTCGGGGGCGGAGGATCAGTCCTCGCCACTCCCTGGCTGATCTATGTTGTCGGTGTCGCAGATACGCATATGGCAATTGGCACCTCCGCTGCAGCTGTTGCAGTCAACGCGGCAACGGGCCTTTGGGCACAGGCGCGGGCGGGCACAGTCAAATGGCCTTGTGCCAGCGTCTTTGCTGCGGCTGGGCTGGCTGGCGCGCTTGCAGGTGCGCAAGTCGGCAAGACAATTGACGGATCGACTCTGCTTCATTGGTTCGCAATCGCGATGATCGCCATCGCCATATCGATGCTTGTGCCGCGCAAAAGCGAGGGCGATCCGGCGGTGCGGCTCGCCCCTGCAATGGTGTGGAAACTGGCCCCGGTCGGACTTGCAGCAGGCTTTGCCGCAGGATTCTTCGGGATTGGTGGAGGATTTCTCATTGCCCCGGGCCTTATGGCATCAACTGGCATGACACTGGCCAATGCCTCAGCATCAAGCCTGGTTTCGGTCACGCTTTTTGGCGGCGCCACCAGCGCAAGCTATGCAATATCGGGCCAGATCGATTGGCCGCTTTTCGGCGCCCTGGTCGCCGGCGGGGCAGGCGGAGCAGCTGTCGGACTTCCTGCATCACGCTGGCTTGCAACCCGGGTCGGTGTTGCAAGCGCCATTTTCGCAGTCATGGTCTCAGCCGTGGCGCTCTACATCCTCGTCACATGAGCGACTTAACCGCTCAGCGACGCACCCAAACAAAAAATCTGAGACGTCCGGAAAATTCGCCAAATTTCCGCAAATTAGACCCAACATTGGTAAACTAAACACCCCGCATCTTACTGATAAATCTCCCAAAGCCTCGGAAATCTGCCAAGAACTGCAATTGGCACGGTACATGCTATTGAGTTGGCATGACGGCACTTCGCCGACAGTCAAGACACTCAAATGCAGGGAGACTTAAGATGAATACGTACAATGGCTTCAATCTTCGCAACAGCGTTACCGCCGCTTTCGTCAGCGTCCTCATGGTCGCAGGCAGCATGATGTTCAGCGCGACTTATACGAACGTGCCTGCTCAGGTGCAGGCCTACACCATCGTAACGCCGCAAGCGTAACGCCTTCTCTTACCCCGAGCCTGCCCCCCTTAGGCAGGAGACCCTTGGCCGGGAGCGGTTCCCTTCCCCTCCCGGCCATTTTTTTTGCCCTCAAGCTTCGACTTAACGGGAAAAATCACTCTCCAGTTCGGCTCGCACTTCGTCCCCGATGATGGCTGCATGGCCGTAACGCGGATGATCGATTCTCACGAGAATGTCCCCACCTCTTTTGAAGGCGGCAATCTGTTCGGCCGAGAATGGGAAATGGAGGAAATGGACGCTTGAGGTCTTGCCGTCGGCGGTCGTGCGTTCGAGATCCTCTTCGGCCACGGCCTTCACGCGGTCACCTCCGATGCTGATCGAGATATGGTCTTCGACCCCACCGAGTTCAGCCAGGAATGCGCGCCGCTTGGCCTCGTCGGAAATGCCGAACATGAGCGTTGCCGTGAGATCCGATCCGTTCGGGATCATGGGATTATAGGCCGACAGTTCATCCGGCAGCTGATCCGCTCCGCCCTTTTCAATCCAGAGCATTTCCTGAACCTGATACCACATCGTATCCCAATTCTCGAACAGAAGCGTTGCATGCGGACCAATGGCGACCCGCCGCCTTTTCTTCCGTTCGGAAAGCGCCTTGCGATGCGCGACCCTCACCTTCGCCCATTCGGAAAGCGGCAGGATGTCTGCTTCAGTTATTGTTCGGTTTTCGCGGGGCATCTCAGAGTCCATAAGCCTTGACCATCACCTCGATGGGGTGACCGATCCGTTCCGGGGTAACATCCGAATCCACTGCCTTCAGCACCTGCTTGAGGTGTGGCCCGGCCAGGGGGCATTCGGAAACGACATAATCTGGTTTCAGCTTGTCGATCGCGCGTGCGGCTGGCTTGCCAACCTTGATCGCGGTGTCGAAATTCTCCTTGAAGATTCCCCATTTTCCGCCGTGGCCCGAGCACCGCTCAACCACTTGAGGCCGCGCCTCGGGAATGAGCTTCAGCATCTCCACGGCCTTGGGACCCATGTTCTGCGCCCTGGCGTGGCAGGCGAAATGAACTGCGATACCGGTTGGCATGGCTTCGATCGGAACCAGCCCATGCCGCTTCGACAAATCGACGACATATTCCGAGAGATCAAATGTAGCCTGTGACAGCTTTTTCACTGCGGCATTGTCCGGCAGGAGCAACGGCCATTCGAACTTGAGCATCAAGGCGCAACTGGTCGTGAGCGGCACAATGTCATAACCCTGTTCGATCAGGGGCGCGAAAAAGGCAGCGACACTCTCCGCGCTGCTCGCGACGGCCCCAAGATCACCATTTTCGAACTTGGGCATACCGCAACATTGCGGGTGCTCGACCCGGCAGTCCACGCCATTGTGCGCAAGCAGCTTCAAGGCCGCTTCGCCAACAGTCTGATCATTGAACTCCCCGTAACAGGAAGCATAAAGCACTGCCTTGCGCCCAAACGCCGGTGCCTGTGCATTGGGTGCAGGCCTGATCGCGCCAGCGCGCTTCGTGAGGGGGACGTCTGCAAATTCGGGCAGGTGTGCACGCGTGTCGATTCCCGAAACGGCCTGAATCAGCGGGCGGGCGAAACTGCCCTCGCGCGTCGCAACATTGGCAAAATCGGAGAAGACCGTGCCCAGTTTTCCATTCGCATCGGTTTCGGCCAGCCTCTTGTCCATGAAACCGGTCTCACCCTTGCGATTTTCGATTGCCCGCGCGCGCAACATCAGGTGCGGAAAGTCGAGGTTGAACTCGTGCGGGGGCACATAAGGGCATTTCGTCATGAAACACATGTCGCACAGCGTGCATGCATCAGTGACTGGCTTGAAATCGGCGGAGTCGAGATGCTCGACATCCTCATGCGCGCTTTCGTCGATCAGGTCGAACAGCTTGGGAAAACTGTCGCAGAGATTGAAGCAGCGGCGACATCCGTGACAAATGTCGAACACGCGGCGCAGCTCTGCATCCAGGTCGGCTTCGTCATAAAATGACTCCTCCTGCCACGGAATCGGGTGACGGGTTGGAGCGTCCAGGCTTCCTTCGCGCATGAATTGTCCTCGATCGATGAGAGAAGAAAATCAAACGGCCGGAACCACAATTCTGTGGCCCCGGCCGGATACGGCCCCTGTCAGGGGGGGGAGGGGATGGGGCCGTTAGCCGATTGACTCAAGAGTCTTCTGGAATTTGCCAGCATGGCTCTTTTCAGCCTTGGCAAGCGTTTCAAACCAGTCCGCAATTTCGTCGAAGCCTTCCTCGCGGGCGTCCTTGACCATGCCCGG
Source organism: Aquisediminimonas profunda (assembly GCF_019443285.1). Classification (GTDB taxonomy): domain Bacteria; phylum Pseudomonadota; class Alphaproteobacteria; order Sphingomonadales; family Sphingomonadaceae; genus Aquisediminimonas; species Aquisediminimonas profunda. Next base: position 1,678,852 of record NZ_CP080327.1, on the reverse strand, counting down.
ATACATGTCCGTATATTCATGCGTTTCGCCGGCGATGGATGCCTTCAAATTCTTGATGGTATCGCCAATGGGCTCGCCGGTCGCGGGGTCGCCTACTTCCTCAAGAAATTCCAGGTGACCGTGCGCGTGCCCGGTTTCGCCTTCGGCCGTCGAACGGAACACGGCAGCGACATCGTTATAGCCTTCGATGTCGGCCTTCTGGGCAAAATAGAGATACCGGCGGTTCGCCTGGCTTTCGCCAGCGAATGCGGCTTTCAGATTGGCTTCGGTTTTCGTCCCGGCAAGACCCATTTCGCTCTCCATGGTTGGGGTGATGATGTTCATCCCTAGCGCACAGACTGCAATTTGCGGAATCGATTTTTTGAAAGTTTGTGATCGACGGAAGCGATCAAATGAACATAATCATGAAGCCGCCGCCCATAGATAAGCCAGAACCGCCAAACCAGAAAGGCCAGTACGCACGGCATGAAGCCAGATCCAGCGATCAAGCATCGCGCGTGACTCCCGTCCCGCCGAGTCGGGAGGAATCGCCTTCAGTCGATTGTTCAGGGGAAGTATACCCCAGACTGTAAAGGGCCAATTTGCCAACATCAGCAAAGCGCCCAACGTCCAGGTCAAATCACGCATCAGAAATGCGGCTACGATTCCCGCAAGTCCGCTGGCCACCGCCAAACCACCTTGAAGATTGAAGGCACGAGCATAGCTTGGGCCCCATTGTGCCAGGGCATTTCGATCATCCAGCATCATTCGGGCAGGATGTTCGGCCACTTGAATATAAAGTGCTGCTCCACAGAACGCAGCCCCAAGAACAAGTGCAATCATTCCGACAAGCATGTCACTTCTCCACGACGCATAGTGTCAGGGAGGTAGCCCGCTTGCAATTCGTCAGACTAGCCCGCTGCTTCAGCCAGAACCGTAAGGCCCTTTTCATTTACTTCGGCAAAACCGCCTGTGATCTTGAGCATTTCGGGTGCGGCACCGGCACTGGCATAGATGGCGAGATCCGCATCACTGCGGATCGTCGACATTGCAGCCATATGTCCTTCGAGCACACCGAAATCACCCTCGGTCCCCGGAACGACGACCATATAGACGTCTTCCGAACGGACCAAGCGTTCCGGCGTGACGAGTTCGAAGTGCAGTGCCATCGTTCGTTACGCCGCTTCTGCCGCCAGCTTGGCAGCCTTTTCAACCGCTTCCTCGATGCCACCGACCATGTAGAAGGCTGCTTCGGGAAGATGGTCATATTCGCCGTCGACGACAGCCTTGAACGACTTCACCGTATCTTCGATCTGCACGAACTTGCCCGGAATGTTGGTGAACACTTCGGCAACGTGGAACGGCTGGGACAGGAAACGCTGGATCTTGCGCGCACGGGCAACAGTCAGCTTGTCCTCTTCGGAAAGTTCGTCCATCCCGAGAATGGCGATGATGTCCTGCAACGACTTGTACTTCTGCAGCGTTTCCTGAACCCGGCGAGCGGTGTCATAATGCTCCTGGCCGACGACCGCAGGCGTCAGCACGCGCGAGGTCGAATCGAGCGGGTCCACCGCCGGATAGATGCCAAGTTCCGAGATCGCGCGGCTGAGAACGGTCGTTGCGTCCAAGTGGGCGAATGACGTTGCAGGCGCCGGGTCGGTCAAATCGTCCGCAGGGACGTAAATGGCCTGCACCGACGTGATCGATCCCTTGTTGGTGGACGTGATGCGTTCCTGCAGCGCACCCATGTCGGTTGCGAGCGTTGGCTGATAGCCCACGGCAGAAGGAATACGGCCGAGCAACGCGGACACTTCCGAACCCGCCTGGGTGAAACGGAAGATATTGTCCACGAAGAACAACACGTCCTGCCCCTCTTGATCGCGGAAATATTCGGCAATGGTCAGGCCGGAAAGAGCAACGCGAGCGCGAGCGCCCGGCGGTTCGTTCATCTGGCCGAACACCAGGGCCACCTTGGAACCTTCCGGTGTCGGGTTGCCGTTCTTGTCCTTGGCGATAACGCCGGCATCGAGGAACTCGTGATAAAGATCGTTGCCTTCACGAGTCCGCTCACCAACGCCTGCGAACACCGAAGTGCCGCCATGGCCCTTGGCGATGTTGTTGATCAGTTCCTGAATCAGCACGGTCTTGCCGACGCCAGCACCGCCGAACAGGCCGATCTTGCCGCCCTTCGCATAAGGGGCGAGAAGGTCGACCACCTTGATGCCGGTGACGAGAATTTCCGTTTCGGTCGACTGGTCGACGAACAGAGGCGCTTCTGCGTGGATCGGGGCTGACAGGGTGGTGTTGACCGGGCCCTGCTCGTCAATCGGTTCCCCGACGACATTCAGAATGCGTCCGAGCGTCTGCGGGCCGACGGGCACGCGGATCTGCGAGCCGGTATCGCGGACCTTCTGGCCGCGGGTCAGGCCGTCGGTCGCGTCCATCGCGATCGTGCGCACGGTATTTTCACCCAGATGCTGGGCGACTTCGAGAACAAGGCGATTGCCATTGTTCTCGGTCTCGAGGGCCGAAAGAATCGCTGGCAGCGTGCCTTCGAAAGACACGTCGACGACGGCGCCGATGACCTGGCTGATCCGGCCGGTTGCACCCGCCATGTTTGCCTTGGTTGCGCCGGAGCCTGCCTTGGGTGCCGGGGCCTTGGTCGCGGCTGCCGGCTTCGCAGGGGCAGCTTTCTTGGCTGCCGGAGCCTTGGCCGCTGCAGGCTTTGCGACTGCAGCCTTGGCTGGCGCCTTTGCCGCCGCAGCGGCCTTGGCCGGTGCCTTGGCTGCGGGCTTTGCCGCAGCCTTGGGTGCAGCTGCCTTGGCAGCGGCTGGTTTTGCAGCTGCGGTCTTTTTCGGGGCGGTCGCCATGTCTGTCTTCCTTGCCTTTATGTCTGTTAGAGCGCTTCTGCGCCCGCAATGATTTCAACGAGTTCGGTGGTGATCGCGGCTTGCCGCGTGCGGTTATACTGGATGGTGAGCCGGTTGATCATGTCACCCGCATTGCGCGTGGCATTGTCCATTGCCGTCATCTTTGAGCCCTGTTCGGAAGCCGCATTCTCGCGCTGGGCGCGCAGCAACTGCACAGCAACATTGCGTGGAAGCAGGTCTGCCAGGATTTCTTCTTCGTCCGGTTCGTATTCAACCGCAGCGGACGCTCCAGCCGGACCACTGCCATCTGCTGCCACAGCGACTGGCATGAGCTGGAGTTGGGTCGGTTCCTGCGTGAGTACGCTCACAAACTTGCTGAAGAAGAGATGCGCAACGTCGAATTCGCCGACTTCAAAGCGCGCCGTCAGATCAGCTGCCCATTCCTGGACCTTCTCGAAGCCGATCTTGCCAAGGTCGCCGGGCTCAACACCATGAAGCATGTCGTTGCGGAACGTCCGGTTCAGCTGGTCACGGCCCTTGCGCCCGATCGTGTAGAATTTGACCGTCTTGCCTGCAGCCTTGAGCTCTTCGGCAGACCGGCGCGCGAGGCGCACAATGTTTGTGTTGAACGCGCCTGCCAGCCCCTTGTCGGACGTGCAGACGACGAACAGATGCACATCGTCCTTGCCAGTGCCGGCAAGAAGCTTTGGCGCTTGCGGGCTGCGCTCCACTTTCGAGGCGATTGATGAAACAACCTTTTCAAGCCGTTCGGCATAAGGCCGTGATGCCTCTGCCGCGTCCTGCGCGCGGCGCAGTTTCGCAGCAGCGACCATCTTCATCGCCTTGGTGATCTTCTGGGTCGATTTGACCGAGTTGATCCGGATTTTCAGGGCCTTCAAACTAGCCATCTGGTTTCCTTATCGTCGCTCCTGCGAAGGCAGGGATCGGCTTGACACCTTGGACCCTGACGCCTCCAGAGGCCCCTGCCTTCGCAGGGACGACGGGTTATCTAACTATGCAAACGTCTTCACAAACTTGTCGAGCGCAGCTGCCAGCGCCTTCTTGCTGTCGTCCGAGAAATCGCGGCTGTCGCGAATGCCCTTCAGGACATCGGCGTGATTGGCGCGCAAGTCAGCAATCATTGCTTCCTCGAAACGCGTCACGTCGGACACCGGAATGCCATCAAGATAGCCATTGGTGCCGGCAAAGATCGATGCAGTCTGCTCCTCGAAGGGCATCGGGCTATACTGCTTCTGCTTGAGCAGTTCCGTCAAACGGGCACCGCGGTTGAGCAGCTTCTGCGTCGACGCATCGAGGTCTGAACCGAACTGCGCGAACGCGGCCATTTCGCGATACTGGGCCAGCTCGAGCTTGATCGACCCCGAAACCTTCTTCATCGCCTTGGTCTGTGCGGCTGAACCGACGCGGCTGACCGAAAGACCGACGTTGATCGCCGGACGGATGCCCTGGAAGAACAGGTCGGTTTCAAGGAAGATCTGGCCGTCGGTGATCGAGATCACGTTGGTCGGGATGTAGGCAGACACGTCGCCCGCCTGTGTTTCGATGATTGGCAGCGCGGTCAGCGAACCGCCACCATTGACGTCCGACATCTTTGCCGCACGTTCGAGCAGGCGTGAATGGAGATAGAACACGTCGCCCGGATAAGCTTCACGACCCGGCGGGCGGCGGAGCAGGAGCGACATCTGGCGATAGGCAACGGCCTGCTTTGAAAGATCGTCATAGACGATCACGGCATGCATGCCGTTGTCGCGGAAATATTCGCCCATCGCGACGCCGGTGTAAGGTGCGAGATACTGGAGAGGTGCCGGTTCGGAAGCGGTTGCTGCAACCACGATCGAATATTCCATCGCGCCGTTTTCTTCGAGCGCGCGGACGATCTGTGCCACCGTCGAGCGCTTCTGGCCGATCGCGACATAGATGCAATAGAGCTTTTTCGACTCGTCCTTGCCCTTGTTGACGTCCTTCTGGTTGATGAAGGTGTCGATTGCGACAGCGGTCTTGCCGGTCTGGCGATCGCCGATGATCAGTTCGCGCTGGCCGCGGCCAACCGGCACAAGCGCGTCGAGCGCCTTGAGGCCGGTCTGGACAGGCTCGCTTACCGACTGACGCGGGATAATGCCCGGAGCCTTCACTTCGACGCGGCTGCGCTGCGTGGTCTTGATCGGGCCCTTGCCGTCGATCGGATTGCCAAGGCCGTCAACGACCCGGCCGAGCAATTCCTTGCCCACAGGCACGTCCACGATCGTGCCGGTCCGCTTGACGACATCGCCTTCCTTGATCTGGGCGTCCGAGCCGAAGATCACGACGCCGACATTGTCCGCTTCGAGGTTGAGGGCCATGCCCTTGATGCCGTTCGAGAATTCGACCATTTCACCGGCCTGGACATTGTCGAGCCCGTGGATGCGGGCGATACCGTCACCCACCGAGAGGACCGAGCCGACCTCGGAAACCTGGGCTTCTGTGCCGAAGCTGGCGATCTGGTCCTTGATGACCTTTGAAATTTCTGCGGCGCGGATGTCCATGTTCTAACCTTTCATCGCATTCGCGAGGGTATTGAGGCGTGTTCGGATCGACGAATCGATCATCTGGGAGCCGATCTTCACGACCAGCCCACCGAGAATGGCGGGATCGACCTTGAGATCGACCGCGACGTCGCGGCCAACCTTGGTACGAAGCTGTTTCTTGAGTGCAGCGACCTGCGTGGCGCCGAGCGGATGCGCGCTCGTCACTTCGGCCGTCGCTTCGCCGCGATGGGCAGACGCAAGGGCATTATAGGAGCGGATGACCGGGCCGAGTTGCGCAAGGCGCCGGTTCTGCGCGAGGACGCCCAGGAACCGCGTCGTAAGGCCGTCAAGCTTCATGCTGCGTGCCACGGCCGCTACGGCCTTGGCTGCGGCCGTGCGCGACAGAAGCGGGCTGTTGGTCAGGGCCGCGAAATCGGACGATGCCGCGAGCGCGGACTCGAGAGCTGCAAGGCTCTTGCCGACCGAATCAATCGACTTGGACTCACGCGCCAGATCGAACAGGGCAGTAGCGTAACGCCCTGCAAGACTAGCCTGAATGCCGCCGGAATTCTCCACGCGCGAATGTTCCTCATGAGATCGAGAATGTTGCCCGAGACCAAGGGCAACGGGCTTACGCCCCCGCCAAAGTCGCGGCGCGCCTAGCAACGATTTTGCTGCGATGCAAGATAGGATTCCCCCTCCGCGCCAATGCGTCTCGATCGGCGGCCCAATCTTTCTTTTTTCGCGCCAAGACGCAAAGAAGCGATCTCAGAAGGAGAATGAAATGGGCCAGATGATTCGCATGACCATGTCCGACGGTGCAGAAATCGCCGTCTATCATGCCGAACCCGAAGGTGCTCGCCGGGGTGGGCTCGTCCTCATCCAAGAAATCTTTGGCGTGACTGACCATATTCGGGATCTGTGCGACGAGTATGCAGCGGACGGATATGAAGTCCTTGCCCCCTCACTCTATGACCGCGAACACCCCGGATTCGAAGCCGACTACACAGGCCCCGATTTTGATCGTGCCGTGGAGTTGGCCCGCAAGCTCCATCCGTTCGAACTGTCCTTGAAGGACGCGCAGACCTGTATCGATGCTCTGAAGGCCAAGGGGCCGGTGTTCATCACGGGCTATTGCTATGGTGGCTCGGTCGCCTGGGCGATGGCCGGGCAGAGCGACGACCTTGCCGCCGCGTCCAGCTATTATGGCAGCCTGGTGCCAACCATGTTTGCCGATCAGGTTCCGAAATGCGCGACCATCGCCCATTTTGGCCGCTTTGATGGCGGCATCCCCATCGAAGGGGTCGAGGCACTCATTGAAAAGGGCCACCCAACGGCTCAGATCTTCATCTATGAAGCCGGGCATGGCTTCAACTCCGACCGGCGCAAAGATTACCATGAACCTAGCGCCGACCTCGCCCGCGAACGGACGCTCGCCCTGTTCAAGGCATGCGGAGGCTAAACCGGCCTTGTCTGCATTTAAGGGATGGCAGATAGCAAAAGTTTGAGCGCAAGCTTCGGGACGCACACCGCTGCGCAATGCGCCAATGAGGCTCCACACCCTCATATGGAGACCGACATGACCTATCAGATCAATGGACTGAACCCGGACAAATTCGCGCCGCTGTTCAACCTCGACGAAGCGGAACTTTCTGCCCATGGTGCAATGCGCGTTACGGCAACTGCCGACCGCGGATTTCCGTGCCGCGTCAGCCTTGAGGATGCGAAGGCAGGCGAGACGTTGATATTGCTGAATTATACAAGCCATGACGTGGCAACGCCTTATCGCTCCGCCTATGCAATCTATGTGCGGGAGAATGCACGTGAGGCGGCGCGTTTCGAGGATGATGCACCGCCGGTCTTTGAGGGTCGCCCCCTTGGCCTGCGCGCCTTCGACGCAGACGGAATGCTGCGGAATGCGGCACTCGCCATGCCGGGAGAAGCCGATGCAAAGATCCGAGGACTGTTCAGCAGCCCCGACATTGCCTATATTGATGCACATAACGCTGCGCACGGCTGCTTTGCTGCGCGCGTGGAGCGCTCCTGATGTTCTTGGATCCTGATTTTGCCTTTGCAGCCTTCGACCGGCGTGACCGGAGTCTTGACGGCCAGTTTGTCGGCGCTGTGAAAACCACCGGCATCTATTGCAAGCCCAGCTGTCCGGCGAGGCGGCCCTTGCGGGAGAATGTGGAGTTCTTCAGCACACCAGCCGAAGCGCGCGTTGCCGGTTATCGCGCCTGCCAGCGTTGCAAGCCGGACGAGATCGGCCGCGACCGCGAGGCTGTGAACAAGGCCCTGCAACTGATCAAAGACGCAGAGGAATCCCTGTCGCTTGCAGAGCTCGCTCGCGCAGTCGGCTATGCACCGCACCATTTCCATCGCCTCTTCAAGCGCGAAACCGGTGTGACGCCATCTGCCTATTGGCGCACCCTTCGGACAAAGCGGGCGGAAGCAGCACTCAAGGCCAATGGCCGGGTCACCGACGCAATATACGAAGCGGGCTATTCAGGACCTAGCCGCTTTTATGCCGAAACAGGCCGGAGGCTCGGAATGACGCCAAGCGCCTGGAAGAATGGAGGGGCTGGCGTGACGATCCGCTGGGCGGTCGCCCAAACGACGCTCGGGCCTATGCTGATCGCAGCGACGGACAAGGGAATATGCCGTTTGTCTTTCAACGAAGGCGAAGCTGACGTTCGCGAACATTTCCCGAAGGCGACGGTCGAACACGGCGGTGCGAAATTGTCTGCTCTGGTCGAAGGGGCTGTTGCAGCAGTTGAACACCCCCGCGCCATGCCGCGCCTTCCTCTCGACATTGCCGGTACAGCGTTCCAGCAAGCGGTTTGGCAGGAACTCACGAAAATTCCACCAGGTGAAACGCGGACCTACGCCCAGATTGCGGCTGCGGTTGGCAAGCCAAAGGCCGTGCGCGCCGCCGGATCAGCCAATGGGGCGAACCGAGTGGCAGTGCTCATCCCCTGCCACCGCGTCATTCGCACCGACGGCTCAATGGGAGGCTATGCCTATGGGCTGCCTATCAAACAGGAATTGCTGAAGCGGGAGAGCGTTGCATAGCTGCGACTTTCGAGGCTAGACGGGGTGCGAACAGGAGAGCGAGCATGACACCTATCCCCAACGGCGCACCCCAGACACTTGGTGAAGCCTTTGCCCATATCAACGCACTGACGGCCCCGAGCGTTGACGATCTCAAGGTCATGGTCCTCATCGAAGCCGCGGGCCAGACGCTCTATGAAGCGAGCGCAGAAGGCTCTGCCCATGAAGGCGTCCGTGCTCTGTTGATCGAGAACGGGCATGAGGAAATGAGGCATGCCCGCCGCGTGAGCGCCGCAATCAAAATCCTGTCCGGTGAGGATTTCCCGGCACCCGCTGCGCACGAGAATCCTTATCTGACGGGCGATTTCCCGCGCGCGACCCTGACTGCAGAAGGATTGAGGAAGACTGCGGAAGCGGAATTCGCCGGAGACAAGCTCTACACCACTTGGGCAGACAATATGAGCAACCCGGAAGCCGCCGCCCTTTTACGTCTCAACGCTGGGGAAGAGAGCGATCATGCCCACCGCCTGCTGAAAGCAGCCGCGATGCTTGAAGCCTGATCAAACAAAACTGTAAGGATCGACGTCTACACTCACCCTGACTGATCGCGGCCATTCCAGCGCGCCAAGCCAGTCGCGGATGACGTCCTGCACGTCGAGCGCGCGGCGTGCGTGGACCAGCAAGCGCTGACGATGACGCCCGCGCAACATCGCAAGCGGTGCCGGCGCCGGGCCATAGACATGCATCCCTTCGACCAGCGGCGCAGACTTGCCGATCTGCTGCGCCGTATCCTGCGCGTCCTTCATGCTTTCCGAGGAAACGATGATCCCCGCAAACCGTCCAAAGGGCGGCGCCCCAGCTTCACGCCGACTTTCGGTTTCAGCCGCGTAAAAACTCTCGGCATCGCCAGAGACTAGGGCGCGAATGACGGGCGCAGACGGCTCATGGGTCTGGACGTAAACATGCCCCGGCTTCTCACCCCGCCCTGCCCGCCCGGCCACCTGTGCAATCTGCTGAAAGCTGCGCTCCGCTGCGCGAAGGTCCCCGCCCTGCAACCCCAGGTCCGCATCGACAACGCCGACCAGCGTCAGGTTGGGAAAATGATAGCCCTTGGTCACAAGCTGGGTGCCGATCACGATGTCGATCTCCCCCGCTTCCATCTTGCCGACGAACTCGGCGGCCTTCGCGGGAGACCAGAGCGTATCCGATGTCACGATGGCGCGGCGGGCTTCGGGAAACAGCAGGGCGACTTCGTCCGCAATCCGCTCGACACCAGGTCCGCATGCGACAAGTGCGTCTTCCTCATGACATTCCGGGCAGGCCCGCGGCGGTGGCATGTTATGACCGCAATGATGACACTGAAGGCGCTGGAGCAAACGATGCTCGACCATCCATGCCGTGCAATTGGGGCATTGGAAGCGGTGCCCGCAGTGCCTGCACAGCGTCAATGGCGCAAAGCCCCTGCGGTTGAGGAAAAGAAGCGATTGCTCTTCCCGTTCAAGCGTCTCCTGCATCGCGCGGACAAGCGTCGGCGCCAGCCAGCGGCCCCTCTCAGGCGGGTCCTGGGTGAGATCGATTGCCGTGATTTCGGGCATCTCTGCCGTGCCGTGCCGCTCCGGCAGCTTGAGTTCCGCATAACGGCCGAGAGCGACTTGCTGGCGCGTTTCGATCGCGGGCGTCGCACTGGCCAGAATGACCGGGCATCCTTCGAACCGACCGCGCATGACGGCGACATCCCGGGCATGATATTGCACGCCTTCTTCCTGCTTGAAGCTCGCTTCGTGCGCTTCGTCCACAATGATGAGGCCGAGGTTGCGATATGGCAGGAACAGGGCGGAGCGCGCACCAACCGTCACAAGCGCTTCGCCCTTCGAAATGGCGCGCCAGGCCCGCCTGCGCTGGGATTGGCGAAGGTCTGAATGCCAGGCCACCGGTGCATGGCCGAAGCGCGCCTCGAAGCGCCGCAGGAACGGTTCGGTCAGGGCGATTTCCGGCAGCAGGACCAGAGTCTGACGGTCCATCCGCAGGGCCTGGGCGATTGCCTCGAAATAGACTTCAGTTTTTCCCGAGCCCGTCACGCCGTCCAGCAGCACAGGCGCAAAGTCCCGGGACTTGACGGCATCGACAAGCCAGTCTGACGCTGCCGCTTGCTCTTCCGACAAGTCGGGCGGGGCAAAATCGGGATCGGGCGCCAGAAAGGGGGTTTCCAGCGAGACCTCGACCGCCTCGATGGCGCCCAACTTCACCAGCCCGCGGATGACACCGTCCGACACATCGGCAATTGTCGCGAGCTCGCGGATCAGCCCCTGACGCTCGCCAATCCGTTCCAGTGCCTGTGCCCTCTGCACCGTCATCTTGTCGGGCGCCCTGCCTGTCAGCCGATATTCGACAACGGTCGGCGCACCTTCAAGCGCGGCGGCCGATGACAGGGCCATGCGCAACACGGCAGCTGGCGGGGCAAGGTAATAATTGGCAGTCCACTCGACCAACCGCCTGAGCGGCGCTCCGATGGGCGGAATTTCATAGACCTGGAGGAGGTTGCGAAGCCGGTTGTCGCCCACTTCGGCATCGGACGGCATGGCATCCTCTTCCCAGACCACCCCGATCATCTGACGCGGCCCCAAAGGCGCAAGCACGATGCTGCCCGGCTCCACTGTCATGCCATGCGGCACGCGATAATCGAGCGGGCCGAGGGCGGGATTGAGAAGGAGGACGCGAGCGCGAGTCATGCCGCACGTTCCTAGCGCCTTAACACGGCCCAGTGTAAGGAGTTTCATAATGTCGACCGGTAGCCGTGAACTCGATGGCTTCATTGCCCGCTACTCGCGCGAAGTCGAAGCGCAGATGCACGCTGCCATTGGGATCATGCGCCGCCAATTGCCCAGCGCGAACCTGCTCGTCTATGACAACTATAATGCGTTGGCCGTGGGTTTCGGGGCCACCGAAAAGGCGAGCGACGTGATCGTTTCAATTGCGGCCTATCCACGCTGGGTATCACTATTCTTCCTGCACGGCGCTGAACTCGATGATCCACACAAACTTCTTGGCGGTTCAGGTCGTCAGGTCCGCAGTATCCGCCTTGTGGAGCCGGAAATGCTCAACCATCCTGATATGCAGGCCTTGTTGGCCACTGCAATAGCCAAGGCGAAGCGTCCGCTTGATTCGAACGGGCCGGGAAAGATCTTGATCAAATCGATTTCGGCCAAACAACGTCCAAGGCGGCCCGTCGGCCAATGATGCAGTTCGTCGAATGGCGTTTCGAACATGAAATCATTGTGTCTACAACGCTGGTTCCGTTTTCGGCCCGGGTGCGCTAAAAGCGGCAAAAGCCAGCTAAGAGTGTTCAAAATGAAGAGTGATTTCCTGCGTGCCGCCCTCCTTGTTTCCGGTGTTGCCCTGATCCCGGCGGCGACCGCGGGCATGGCATCGGTCGATGCGAACACCTATCGCGAGATGGACCAGTTCCTTGCCGTATTCGAACGTGTCCGTGCAGACTATGTCGACAAGGTTGATGACAAGGCCCTGATCAAGGGTGCGATCAATGGCATGCTGGCGAGCCTCGATCCGCATTCTTCCTATCTCGACGCCCGCGATTTCGAGAATATGCGTGTGCAGACGGACGGCAATTACGGCGGGCTGGGGCTGACGGTCTCGCTTGAGGACGGCGCCGTTAAGGTCATCGCGCCTACCGAGGATTCTCCGGCCGACAAGGCAGGGGTGAAGGCGGGCGACTATATCACGCATCTGGACGGCGTCCTGATCTATGGCGGCACACTCGACGAAGCGGTGGACAAGATGCGCGGAACGCCGGGCACCAGCATCCGCCTGACAGTCGTTCGCCCAGGCCGCGACAAGCCGTTCGACGTGACGATCACGCGCCAGATCATCGAGATCAAGCCGGTGAAGTGGGAAGTGCAGAAGAATATCGGCATCATCAACATCAACGGCTTTTCAAAGAGCGTTGGTGCCGATGTCCGTTCTGCGCTGGTAAGCATCGAAAAGTCGCTCGGCCACTTGCCGACGGGCTATATCGTTGACCTGCGTTCAAACCCGGGGGGCTTGCTCGATCAGGCCATCGAAGTCTCCGATGCATTCCTTGAGCGCGGCGAGATTGTGTCGCAGCGCGGACGCAACCGCCGCGATATCGAACGCTATTATGCCCGTCCGGGGGATATGGCGCATGGCCTTCCGATCATCGTCCTCGTGGATGCCGGTTCCGCCTCTGCAGCGGAGATCGTGGCCGGGGCGCTTCAGGACCAGCACCGTGCACTTGTCATGGGCGAACGCAGCTTTGGCAAGGGCTCCGTCCAGACACTGATCCAGCTCGACGACACCAGCGCACTGCGCCTGACCACCGCGCGCTATTACACGCCATCGAACCGCAGCGTGCAGGAAGGCGGAATCGAACCGGATATTGCCGTGCCGCAATTGTCCGACCCGGATTACAAGGCGCGGCCACGCTTCCGGGAAGCAGACCTCAGCCGCCATCTCATCAACGAGAGCAAGGTCGACAATTCCGTCCTTGAAGCGGACACGAAGCCCGATCCACGCTTTACGGCCACTGCCGATCAGCTAAAGGCGCAAGGCATCAAGGACTTCCAGCTTCATTATGCGCTGGAAACCCTGAGCCGCCTGCCCCGGACACAAACGGCGGTTTCAACAGGCACCCGCAAGGGAAGCCGTTGAACATGACACCCGTGCGCAGGGCTTCCTGGCTGGCGCTTCTCATTCCCGCTGCCTTGCTGGGTGGGGCATTGGGATCGCAGTATATCGGCGGGCTGTTCCCCTGCGAGATGTGCTATTGGCAGCGCTGGCCGCACGAAGCCGCTCTCGCATTTGCGCTGCTTGCGCTGTTCAGCCGCGATCCGGGCGTTCGGCGCCTGTTCGTTGTGCTGGCCGGTCTCGCGATCATGGCGAGCGGACTCGTCGGGGTCTTCCACGCCGGCGTCGAATATAAATGGTGGGACGGCATCACGGCCTGTACGCGCGCGCCGGGCACCTCGGGCGGAAACATCATGGCGGACATCATGGCGGCCCCGCTTGTCAGCTGCAATCAGCCGCAATGGACACTTGGTCCCATTTCGCTTGCCGGCTTCAACGCCATCTTTTCGCTTGGCGGCGGCTTACTGGTCCTCTGGATGGCTGCAAGGAACAAGTCATGATGCAAGATGACCGGCATTCAATGATCCGCGTCGATCAGGCAGGAGAATATGGCGCGGCGCGTATCTATGCCGGCCAACTCGCGGTGCTGGGCAACCGGCATTCGGCATCCCGGTCGATTCGCCATATGGCCGCGCAGGAACAGCGGCACCTCGACCGGTTCAATGCAATGATGGCAGAACGCGGCGTTCGCCCGACCCTGCTCCAGCCGTTCTGGCATGTGGCGGGATTCGCATTGGGCGCCGTCACGGCCGCAATCGGTCCCGAAGCGGCCATGGCCTGCACTGCAGCGATCGAGACCGAGATCGACCAGCATTATGGCGAACAGCTCGAAGCACTTGGATCGGACGACGCCGAATTGAGTGAGGCCATTGCCGATTTTCGCTCCGAAGAAGTCGAACACAAGGCAACGGCGCTTGCGGAAGGAGCGGAAAGAGCCCCTGCCTATCCGCTTCTGAGTGCCACGATCAGGTTGGGGTGCAAAATGGCGATCCAGCTTTCCAAGAGAATTTGATTTTGGTCATTGTGCGTTCATCGAAAAAGGCGGAGGATTGCAACACTATGAAACTCGTTCTTGCCTTTGCCCTCTCACTCGTTCCGCTGGCTGCTGCGTCGCCTGCGGCGGCCCAGCAACGCACACTCACGATCTTCGGGGATGACAAATGTCCTTCGGACACCATCTGCGTCGTGGCGCCGGAAACCGAGCGTTTCAGAATTCCAAAGCCCTTCCGTGAAGGCCTGCGGAAGGAATCGCCCGAGAATACGAGCTGGGCCATTCGTTCCCAGAGGACTATGGGTGAGGGAAAGACCGGAACGGACAGCTGCTCGACTGTGGGTGCTGGTGGATGGACCGGCTGCTTCATGAAGCAGCTCCAGGAATCCTATTCTGAAAAGACGCCTGAACCGGAAGTCCCCTGAATCTGAAAATCACGGCAACTATTGAACGCTGGCCGGTTGCCGGAGCGTTTGTTATCGCGCGCGGCGCCAAGACTCTTGTTGATGTAGTTATGGTCCAGGCCCAGGATGGCAAGCATTCCGGTCGCGGCGAAGGCACGCCCATCTATTACAATGGCGAGACAGCCGAAGGATGTATTGCACAGATCAATGCCCTGCCGCCGGGTATAAATCGTGCCAGCTTGCAGCAGATCCTGCCGCCGGGTGCTGCCCGGAACGCCGTCGATTGCGCGCTTTGGGACCTGGGCGCGAAGCGCGCCGGCGTGCCGCTTTGGCAATTGGCCGGGTTTGCTCGGCCTCGCCCGTTGGTGACGGCCATGACCGTCTCTCTGGACCGTCCCGAACGGATGGAAGCCGCGGCGAGAGAGCTTTCCCGGCGCACTTCGCTCATCAAGATCAAGCTCGCCGGTGAGGACGACATTGCTCGCGTCGAAGCCGTCCGTCGCGGAGCTCCCGACGCCCGGTTGATTGTCGACGCGAATGAATCCTGGACGAATCGAGACATTGCGGCCGAAGCCACTGCGCTCGTCCACTTTGGCGTGGAACTCATCGAACAGCCCGTGCGACGAGGCGAAGACCATCGGCTCGACGGGATTGTCTCGCCTATCCCGCTCGGCGCCGATGAAAGCCTGCACGACCGATCCGATCTTGCGCGATGCCACGGACGCTATCAGGCAATCAACATCAAGCTCGACAAGGCCGGCGGGCTGACCGAAGCCCTGGCCCTGAGGGCCGAAGCTCAAGCGCTCGGCTTCAAGGTCATGGTCGGCTGCATGCTCGCCACAAGTCTCGGCATCGCGCCGGCATTCCTTGTAGCGCAAGTCGCAGACTGGGTCGATCTCGACGGTGCGCTGCTGCTGGCCAAGGATCGTGACCGCCCGCTCATCCTGACGGGCGGGTTGCTCAGTTATAGCTGACCACCTCATATTCGATGCCATCGGGATCGAAGAAATAGAAGCGCCGCCCGGGCTCATAATCGCCGTGTGAAAAGGGAATCAGCCCTTCGGCAATCACCTTGTCCTCTATCGCGTCGAGATCATCTACCTGCACGCCGACATGGTTGAGCGGCTCGCCCTTCTCAAAATGCGCGTCGGCGTGTTTCCCGTCCGGCCCGGTATAAAGCGCGACGTAGCTAACATCGTTGCCGACATGAATTGTAAAGCCGCCATCACGCGCCGGGCCGCGCCAGCGCTCATACCAGCCAAAGAGTTTTATCATCAGCCTGGCTGCGCGTTCGGGGTCGCTGACGGTCAGGTTCACATGTTCAATCATCGCGTGCGCCATATAGTCCTCACAAGTGATTCGGGGTTGACGCAAACCTCATGCAATCTCAACCTAAGTTGAGGTCAAGACATTTGTTGTTGGGGCATGTAATGCAGGCAAGCGATGTAATTTCGATCGGAAATCTCGCGGCACGCGTGGGCGTTTCGGTTTCGGCGATCCGCTTCTATGAAGCGAAGGGGTTGATCGAGCCATTCCGCAACAGCGGAGGACAAAGGCGCTTTCTGCGTTCGGACATCCGCCGCGTGTCGTTCATCCTGATCGCGCAGCAGCTGGGGCTGACGATTGAGGAAATCCGCGCCGAGCTGGCCAAACTCCCGAACGGCCGTACGCCCAATGCCGCCGACTGGAAGCGGATGAGCGGGCATATGCGCGCGCTGCTCGATACGCGGATCGCCTCGCTCACCCGAACACGCGACCTGCTCGACAGCTGCATAGGCTGCGGCTGTCTGTCGCTCAGGAAATGTGCGCTTTACAACCCGCAGGACCGCGCAGCTTCGCGTGGGGCCGGGCCACGTTATGTGATCGGAGACAGGGCGGCGGACGTTTTGGCGGGTTAGGCTGGCCGCCCGTCCAATTGCGGGTCGAGCAACTGACCATCATCCAGCTGCACCCCAAAGCTGTTCAGCATCATCGAAACCTGAGTGTATTGCCCTACCGTCATGACCAGATCCATCTTCTGCTTCTCGGTAAGGAAGTCGAGCGCAGCCCAGCTGGACTCGCTCACGAAAAAATCGCTGGTTAAATCGTCTGTCGCGCGCAGCAGTGCCCGATCATGTGCGCCCCAGATTGCGGCATCGGGGCCCGTCTTGATTGCCTCGATCTCGGCCTCGCTCAGACCGCAATCGAGCCCGATCCGGTGATGTTGGGTAAATTCGTAACCCGATTTGCAATTGTATCCGGTGCGCAGGATGACCAGTTCGCGGTCACGTTCATGCAAGGCGTTACGCTTCGACAGGATGTAGCTGCCCCACGCCAGAAATGCCGTCAATGCCTTGGGCGCGTGCACGAGCGTGCGAAAAATATTGAGCACTTGCCCTTCCGAACGCGTCGCCGACCGTCCGGGCGCCAGAAAGGGCGAGAGCGCCTCGCGCTGGTCGCCATCGAGCTTGTCGAGATCGACCGGCGCGATGCGCGGTGCCCGCAAACGCATGTCAAAGAATCTCGAACAGTCCGGCCGCGCCCATGCCGCCGCCGACACACATTGTCACAACGACATATTTGGCACCGCGGCGCTTGCCTTCGATCAACGCATGCCCCGTGCAGCGGGCACCCGTCATGCCATAGGGGTGGCCAATCGAGATCGAACCACCGTTGACGTTCAACAGGTCATTGGGAATGCCGAGCTTGTCGCGGCAGTAAAGCACCTGCACGGCAAAGGCCTCGTTCAGTTCCCACAAGCCGATATCGTCAATCTTGAGGCCGAAGCGTCCCAGAAGCTTGGGGATCGCGTAAACCGGGCCAATGCCCATCTCATCGGGCTCGGTACCTGCCGCTGCCATGCCCACATAGCGGCCCAGCGGCGTCAGGCCGCGCCGTGCTGCCTCGGCTGCTTCCATAACCACCACAGCTGCAGAACCATCGGAAAGCTGGCTGGCATTGCCTGCGGTAATTACGCCACCGTCAATCACCGGCTTCAGGCTCTTCAGACCTTCGAGTGTCGTTTCCGGCCGATTGCCTTCGTCCTTAGAGATCGTCACATCGTGGAAGGTGACTTCCCCGGTTTCCTTGTTTGCAACACCCATCTTGGTCGAGACAGGAATGATTTCATCATCGAACTTCCCCGCAGCCTGTGCCGCCGCCGTGCGCTGCTGGGATTGAAGCGAATATTCGTCCTGGTCATCGCGACTCACACTGTATCGCGAAGCCACGATTTCCGCCGTCTGGAGCATCGGCATGTAAATGTCGGGGTGCATGGCCACGAGAGCATCGTCCCGACCGACCCGCATTTCCTTCGTCTGGACGAGCGAGATCGATTCCTGTCCGCCTGCGACGACAACCTCCATCCGGTCGACAATGACCTGCTTTGCGGCCGTGGCAATCGTCATGAGGCCGGATGAACACTGGCGATCCATGCTCATGCCAGGCACCGAAATCGGCAGTCCTGCGCGAAGAGCAACCTGCCGCGCGATATTGCCGCCCTGGGTGCCCTGCTGAAGCGCGGAGCCCCAGATGCAGTCATCGACTTCTGCCGGATCGATCCCGGCACGCTCGACTGCGGCCTTGACCGAAAAAGACCCTAATGTTGCGCCGGGCGTCGCGTTGAACGCGCCGCGATAGGCCTTGCCAATCGGCGTGCGGGCGACGGAAACGATGACTGCATCACGCATGGGAATATCCTTGAAAATCGGGGGTTATACGAAAAACTGGCTGATCCATTCGGCGATCAGGGCGGGCTTGTCCTCGCCTTCGATCTCGACGGTCACTTCCTGAAGCTGCTGCCACTGGCCGGGGCGCTTTTCCTCAAGAGACACGAGCTTGAAATGGGCGCGAACGCGCTTTCCGGATTTGACAGGTGCAAGAAAGCGCAGCTTGTCGCACCCATAGTTGACGCCCATCTTGATCCCGTCGAGACGTGGCAGGTCCGCCTTGGCCGAAAGGGCCGGCATGAGCGAAAGCGTCAGGAATCCGTGTGCGATCGTGGTGCCAAACGGAGTCATCTTTGCCATTTCGGGGTTCACGTGAATGAACTGATGGTCGCCCGTCGCATCGGCGAACTTGTTGATGGTTTCCTGATCAACGGTCATCCAATCGGAGACGCCGATCACTGTGCCGACCTTTGCCAGCAATTCTTCCTTGGTCACAATACCCATTGGCTTTCCTCTCGCTTTGGCCGCGCAACATTATTACAAGCAGCCCGAAATCACGCCGCCGAAATAAGGCCCCAGCTAGGCAAGAGTCAAAGGTCATGGATTCCGCAACGTCACTCATGCGTCAACTCTATCGCGCGCCAGAACCCGAAGTGTTGCGGCCGCTGCTCGCCCGGGCGCGCTCTGCGCCGGACGAGCGGTCCAGGATCGTCAATCGCGCCGCGGACCTGATCACTGACCTGCGGGCAGCCCAAGGCACGGGCTGGGTCAACCAGTTCCTCCACGAATACCGGCTGAACACTCAGGAAGGGGTCGCGCTCCTTTCGTTGGCGGAGGCTTTCCTGCGAGTTCCGGATCCCGAGACGGCTGACGCCCTGATTGCCGACAAGCTCGGGGACGCCGACTGGCGGGCCCATTCCGGACGGTCGCAATCGGCCTTGGTCAATTCGGCAACCTGGGGATTGGTCATCGGCCGCGCGCTCGTCAGCGAAAAGGAAGAGGCCGGAACACTGCGTCGACTGATTGCGCGCGCCGGTGAACCGTTCGTGCGGCAAGCCGTGGGCGCTGCGATGCGGATGATGGGCGAAATCTTCGTGATGGGCCGAACAATAGCGGAAGCAACCGAACGCATGGCCCGACCGGAACACAAGGGCTTCACTGCAAGCTTTGACATGCTGGGCGAAGCGGCACGGACGTATGAAGACGGCCAGCGCTATTTTGCATCCTACCTTGCCGCAATCGAAGCAACCGGCGCCGGACACTCGATCTCCGTCAAACTGTCCGCACTCCATCCGCGCTATGAAGTCGCCCACTGGGACAAGTGCGTACCGATGCTGACAGACCTTTTGCAAACCCTGTGCGAGGCTGCCGCTCGGAGGGGCATCGCGTTGACAGTCGATGCCGAGGAATCCGAACGGCTCGAAATGAGCCTCGACATTATTGGCAAGGTCGCGCGCCTGCCCTCGCTCAAGGGGTGGGACGGGTTCGGCATGGCAATCCAGGCCTATGCCAAGCGCGCAAGTGCCGTTGTCCAATGGGCCGATGCCTTGGGCGCTGAAACCGGCAGACGGATCGCAGCCCGCCTCGTCAAAGGGGCGTATTGGGACAGCGAAATCAAGCGATGTCAGGAGGCAGGGCTTTCGGATTATCCGCTGTTTACCCGCAAGGCCGCAACGGACGTTTCCTGGCTCGCCTGCGCGAAAGACATGCTGGCGGCAAAAAATATTTATCCGGCCTTTGCAACACATAACGCCCTGTCCGTTTCAACAGTCCTCGAATGGGCCGGAGAATCGCGCGACTTCGAATTCCAACGCCTCCACGGCATGGGTGAGGGACTTTACGAACGTCTGGTCCATGAGCAGGGCCATCATTGCCGCATCTATGCTCCGGTAGGCGGCCATCGCGACCTGTTGGCCTATCTCGTGCGTCGATTGCTGGAAAACGGCGCGAATTCCAGCTTCGTCCATCAGCTTGCCGATGAAAGTCTTGATCTGGAATCCTTGCTCGCAGATCCGATCGCGAAGGTCGAAACCGTCGGTGGAGCGCGACATGCAAGCATCCCCCTGCCCTGTGACCTTTTTGGCGAACGCAGGAACAGCAGCGGAATCGATCTTCAGGACCGGGCGATACTGGACGAGACAGCCCAGTCCCTTCGTGCCTTTGCGGCTTCGCGTGAGAATGAAGATTTTGACCTCATGCAAAGGCGCGAAGACGCGAAGGGCGCGGTGGACAATGCGGCAACCGCCTTTTCCACCTGGTCGCAAACTCCGCTGGACGAGAGAGCAGATGCGCTTGAACGTCTTGCAGACCTGCTCGAAGCGAACCGAATCGAATTGATGTCGATTGCCGTCCATGAAGGGAAAAAGACTATTCCCGATGCGCTTGGCGAGGTGCGAGAGGCGGTCGATTTCTGCCGCTATTACGCGCAACAGGCGCGCGACGGACTGGCTCCGATTGCGCTTCCCGGGCCAACAGGTGAACGCAATGTCCTGCGTTATGAAGGACGGGGCGTCTGGGCCTGCATCGCACCGTGGAATTTCCCGCTCGCGATTTTCCTGGGTCAGGTCGCAGCCGCCCTGGTTTCCGGGAATTGCGTCGTTGCCAAACCGGCCCCGCAAACCCCAAGGATTGCTGCGCGCGCGGTTGCGCTTGCGCATCTGGCTGGCATCCCCGCCAATGCTCTTGTCCTTTTGCCGGGTGGGCCGGAAGTAGGAGCATCACTTGTATCGGATCCGCGCATTGCAGGAGTAGCCTTCACCGGGTCCACAGCGACGGCACGACGGATCGCGCGGACCCTGCTAGCGGATGACACCCGGCCGCTCGTCCCCCTCATCGCGGAAACGGGCGGAATCAACGCGATGATCGTCGATTCCACCGCTCTTTCCGAACAGGTTGTGCAGGATGTCGTGACCTCAGCGTTCCGTTCGGCGGGGCAGCGTTGTTCCGCTCTGCGTCTTTTGCTCCTCCAGGAGGATATTGCGGACGCAACACTCAAGATGCTCGCAGGGGCAATGGATGCCCTTGTTGTCGGCGAATCGTCCGATCCGATAACTGATGTCGGCCCGGTCATCGATTCAGCAGCCTATGCCCGCCTGATGGAGTATCGCGAAAGCCGCAGGGCTAGCTGGATCCACACGATCCCGGCGCCCGCTACAGGCCATTTCGTTCCGCCGACCGCCATTCGGCTTGCGTCGCTCAATGACCTGACCGAGGAATGGTTCGGCCCGCTGCTTCACGTGGCGACCTGGCAAGCGGGGACACTCGAACAAACTGTCGAGGCCATCAACGCCAAGGGTTTTGGCCTGACAATGGGCCTGCATAGCAGGATCGCGCGAAACGCCGAAACAGTCGAAGCCCTGGCGCGCGTTGGCAATCTTTACGTCAACCGCTCGATGATCGGCGCCATTGTCGGGAGCCAGCCCTTTGGCGGCGAGGGTCTGTCAGGAACAGGTCCCAAGGCGGGAGGCCCCAACTACCTGCACCGTTTCTGCGCTGAACGCGTGACGAGCACCGATACGACAAGCGCTGGCGGCAACGCCTCGCTCCTCTCGCTTGATGAAGTCGATCTCTAGGCCGCGTCTGATTGCGGCGAATAGAAAGCGACTCCCGCCTCCTTCAGGCATCGGATCGCAGCCAGCATGACCGCGTGACGCGCCCCATTTCGCACATCGGCTGACCCTCGCGTCACATGGAACATCAGTTCAAGCGTGATGGCGTTTGCGGCAAAATCCGTCAGCACGGCATGGTCGAATCGGCAGTCCTTTACGGATTGGACAACAGCCTTCAATTTTTCCGGAAGGCTCGCAATGGCGTCTGCATCATTGGCGTAATGCAACGGCAGGTTCAGGACGACCAGCCGCTCGACGATATTGTTCAGATTCCGGATCTGCATGTCGAGGAGCTTGTCATTCGACATGATGATCTGATCGCCATCGATCGACCGGATCCGTGTCGTCTTCAGCCCGATCGCTTCAACCCGGCCCGTTGCATCGCCGAAACGAATCGTTTCGCCAACCCGGAAGGGCCCATCGAACAGGATGGACAGAGCCGCAAACAAGTCCCGGAAAATGCCCTGCGCGGCCAAGCCGATGGCGATGCCGCCAATGCCAAGCCCCGCTACGAGGCCGATGACGTTCACGCCGAGATTGGCGAGGATCAGGAGCGCCGCCAGCACGAACAATGCAACATTGACGAACAGGCGGACCAGCCCAAGCGCATTGGCCAGGCCCGAATGGGGGTCTTTGCCTGCCGCGCGAACCTCGACCGTTCCCAGAATCAGTTCGCGCAGGAAAAGCGCGCTCTGGAACGTCGCTGTGATGACGAACACGAAATTGACGATGTTGGCCACGTCTTCAGGCGCATGGGCGAACGTCGCAATCAGTTCCGCCGCAAGCGGGACCATGAACCACGGCTTCATTGAGGCAAGCGCCCGTCCGATGACACTTCGCCAGGGATTCGGTTCGCGACTGAGTCTCTTTCCGACGAGCCGAAGGCCATAGAGAGCCGCGACAATGAGCAGGCCAAACAGCGTTGCAGCGAAGATCAGTCTGGTGTGATCGGATACCCAATCCACAGCACTGGTCCAGAGCATCACAAAATCGGGGTCGGCGGGGAGTTGTTTGGCCATGTGCGTTGGCTAACCTTGGTTATGAAATCTGTCCATGCCGTTACGGTTCGTCTCGATCTGGGACACCGGTTTAATGACCTTCCGGTTGAAGCTACGTTCAGGTCGGCTATGGCATGAAAACCGGATTGCCGGTTTGAAGGATAAGCAATGCCGATGGGTCTCAGTTCGCTAGGCAGGTCGCTGGAAGAGGTGTCGCTTCCCCCTGTCTTGGCTGTCCTGTTTGGCGCCGTGGCCGCAATCCTTGTCTTTGCAACACCTGAGTGGATGTTTGACCAGATGGTCCTGGCCTCCGGCATTCCGCTGCTTGCACCCTCTGTCTCCCCACCCTTTGGCGAAGTGGCCAGGATCATCGCTGCAATCGCGGCGATGTGGCTGGTTGCGGGCATTTTGTGGCCGGCTTTTGCGCTTGTGAGTGCCCTGCTTGCTCCCAAACCGCAGAAGGGCAAAGGATTTCGTATCGAAGCCAGCTTTGATGTCTCGGTGCCTCCACTGCAATTCGAAACGCTCATTCGATCGCCTGTCGGCGACGATCTCGGCTTGGGGCTTGCGCCGGGAACTCCGGTTGACCACGCAACCTCCCGCATCAAGGCTGTGGTTCGCCGCGCCGCCAATTCCAACGAACTGGACACGGCCCCAGGAGAGGTGCCGCTCAAGACCAAGATTGCCCTGCCGGAAGTTGGCGCTGATGAGCTGCATCAGACGGAACGAGAAACTGCTTCGGATGCAATCGCGAGTCGGTCGATTGAGCCACGCAAGTACAAGACACGCAAGCGTCAACAACTGCCCAACGAATCGGTGGACGCAAGCGGCAAGACGCTGGGCGGTTCCGACACGCGGCATTAACTGGCTTCGATTGTCAGGGCTTCGAGTTCGATCTCGACGACATTCGGTCCCCGGGACTGTCGCTGGGCAACCGCAATGTCCGCAACTATATGACCGTCGATATTGAAATCTTGGGACAGGATAGACGCGGTCGCTTCATCGACGCATTGTTCGGCGCCCTCGCCCGCAATACACACGGCAAAGCGATGGCGGGCTCCGACAAAGGTCACGCTTGACCAGCGGTGATGGCTGGAGGACTGGACTCGAGCGAGCGGCGGGTGGAAGCGGCCCGAAATGGCAGCGCGCAAAGCCCCATGAACGTCACAATTCATTGGGCTGACTCGAGGAATGCCTCGATCCGCGATGCGAGGCAACGCCCCATGACCCTGCCTTCGCGCAAATCGAACACGAGCCTCGGGTCGTTGGCGACCTCCCGGCCAAACCGCGTCGGCTTCTGTCCCGTCTTGCGCAAATGCCGTTCGATCTTGCCCAACACACTCATCCAAACCTCCATTCCTGAAATGCGAATCAACCTTGATAGGATTATTCCTATCTGAAAGGAGATTTCCTATTGTGCAAGGAAATTTCCTAACGTAGGAAATTCGGAAATGGATGACGTCAGGACTCATCTGCAAAAACTGATGGAGGACCGCGGGGACGATTGCCTGTCGATCTCGCGCCTTCTCGGTCGAAATGCAGCCTATTTCCAGCAGTATCTCCGGCGCGGCGTGCCGAAGAGACTGAAGGAGGAGGATCGTCGTACCCTCGCAACCTATTTCGGCGTCGACGAGCTTTCCCTTGGTGGCCCGGCATCGCCTGCTCCGGCATCGACGGTTCTCGTGCCGCGCCTTGAACTTGGAGCATCCGCAGGCGCTGGCGCGCATGCCGGCTTGGAACATCGCGCCGGACAGATCGGGTTTGAACGCAACTGGCTCCGCAAGCTTGCATCCAGCCCGGAAGCACTCTCGATCATTCAGGTAGCAGGCGATTCCATGTCCCCTACCCTCGGCGATGGTGACGATATCCTGGTCGACCGTGGCGATGCCGCTGAACGGCTACGCGACGGCATCTATGTGATCCGGATGGACGATGCCCTGATGGTCAAGCGACTTTCGATGCGGCCAGCACACCGGCTGTCCGTTCTCAGCGACAATCCTGCCTATCCCGGCTGGCCGGACGTCGATGCCAGTGCGGTGACCATAATCGGACGAGTTGTCTGGGCAGGTCGCCGCATCAGCTAGATTCTTGGTCAACCAATCCTTTACCAAGGGTTCTCGCCTGATGTTAGCGATTGGCGCCTAATTCGCGTGGCTCCCGAGACGGAGCAAGCATGTCCCCCCTCATTGCAGATCGAAAGACGCTGGATGATGCCACTGACCTGATGGCAACATTTGGCAGCTTTGCCGAAACGGAGGCCGCACTTCGTGCCGAGCGAAGCCGTGATCGAGGCAATGCAATTCTGTTTTGCCATTGGCGGCAGGTGGAACGCCTGATTGTTGCACTTCATGCAGAAGGCGTGAACGGCACGGTTCACTAATTCCTGACTGGCGGCGAATATGACCAGCCGCTAGACACTGGTCCATGTTGGCCTGTTCGCTATGCCGTCCGCCTTTAGTGGCTCTTGTGATGCTTGCGTCTCTGGCCTCGGTAAATGGAGCATCAGCCCAATCGACAGAACCAACCGCGCAGGAGCTCGTTCCCGATTCGCCAATGGCAGAAATGCCGGACATCGGCGTGGACTGGCCGGACATGCAGGCACAAGAGGCCGAGCTACCGAGCTCCCCTGATGAAGCAGCTGAGGCTGCCCAGCGTGCAACCGAGATTGTTGGAGAGCGCCGTTATCGCATTGTGATCGAAGGCCTTGATCTGGCCGGCAAATCTTCGGTCATCGAACGCTTCAACAGTGTATCGACTTTGAAAGCGGGCGAAGGCAAGCCCGCCAACGTCGCCCAGATCGATCGGCGCGCGCGCGAAGACGCAGATTTGCTCAGCGACGTGCTGCGGGCAGAGGGATATTACGACGCCAATGTCGAAACATCAGTGGAAGCAGGCGATCCGCGCCAACTTGTTGTGACTTTGCGAGCCGATCCCGGACCAATTTACCGTTTTTCTCAAGTGCAGGTGACAGGTCTCGAGGAGACGGGCGCCAAGAGTGAGGAACTGCGCAATGTCTTTGCCGTCAATCCGAAAGATGCCGTTGACGCCGACACGGTCGTCCAAGCGGAAACCGATCTGGCCAACAGGATCAAGCAAAAGGGCTTTCCCTTTGCCAAGGTGAGCGATCCGGAAGTCCTTGTCGACCATGATGCGCGTACCGCGACATTGACGATGCACGTGGAGCCAGGCGGCGAGCGCAAATTCGGCGCAATCGTCCTAACCGGTAATAAGCTGCCCTTTGATGCCAAGCATGTTGGACGCATTTCGAGGTTCAAGACAGGCGAAGTCTTCGATCAATCAAAACTCGACGACCTGCGGCGCGCACTCGTCGCAACGGGGCTTGTGTCCCAAGTCCGTATAACGCCTGTCCCGGCGTCCGATCCTGTGCTCGCCGATGTTGCAGTGGTACTCGAGCCGGCAAAAATGCGGACGATCGCTGCCGAAGCCGGATACAGCACCGGTGAAGGCATCCGCGCGGAGGTGAGTTGGACCCACCGCAACCTGATCAGGCCGGAAGGAGCCGTCACCTTTCGGGGGGTCGCTGGCACACGCGAGCAATATCTGGGCGCGATTCTCCGCCAATCCAATTTCCGGGCCCGCGATCAGGTGCTCAACGCAAATATTTACGCGAGCAAGGTGAACCGAACAGCCTATGAAGCGCGCACCCTCGGCCTTGGACTCGGATTTGAGCGACAGACGAACATCATCTGGCAGAAGAAGTGGACCTGGAGCCTGGGCACCGAACTGCTTGCATCGCGGGAACGGGATTCGACCAAGATTGCCAATGCGCCTCGCAAGACTTTTTTCATCGCCGCATTCCCTGGAACACTGAATTATGACGGCTCGGACGACCTGCTTGATCCCAGCAAGGGCTTTCGGATCGGCTTGAGGCTCTCGCCCGAGGTTTCCCGACAGTCCGGAACCTTCACCTATGCGCGCGCCCAATTTGACGGGAGTTACTATCTGCCCGCGGGTAACCGCGTCGTCCTGGCTGGACGCGTTCGCGTCGGATCGATCCTGGGTGCCGGGACCCAGTCCATCGCGCCATCCCGGCGCTTCTATTCAGGAGGCGGTGGCTCGGTTCGCGGCTATGGCTACCAGTTGATTGGTCCACGCGAC
This sequence comes from Aquisediminimonas profunda, assembly GCF_019443285.1. Taxonomy (GTDB): domain Bacteria; phylum Pseudomonadota; class Alphaproteobacteria; order Sphingomonadales; family Sphingomonadaceae; genus Aquisediminimonas; species Aquisediminimonas profunda. Next base: position 1,651,998 of record NZ_CP080327.1, on the reverse strand, counting down.
GCCGCCAATACGCCCATTGGTGGAAGAAGCCTTACCGAATTCGCAGTTGAAGCGCGGATAAGGCTGGGCAGCTTCGGCATTGTGCCATTCCTGGATGGCGGTAACGTCTACACGTCCCCGATGCCGAAATTCTCCAAGTTCCGCCTTGGTACCGGGATTGGGGCACGCTATTACTCAAGCTTCGGCCCGATCCGCATCGATGTAGGCACACCGCTCAATCGGCAGACGGGGGATTCGCGCATTACCGTCGCTGTCTCTCTGGGCCAGGCATTCTGATGCGCGCCGTTCGCTGGATAACGATCGCATTGGGCGGGCTGGTTTTGCTCAGCGCCTTCCTGCTCTGGATTGCCGATACCAGCATTGGACACAGGTTCCTCGCAGACCGGATTGCCGCCCTGTCCCCTGCCTCCGGGCTCAAGATCCGCATCGGCCGGATCGATGGTTCCATTTACTCCAGGGCCCGACTCAGAGATGTCCGTCTTTACGATCCCAAAGGTCTGTTCCTGCATGTGTCCGACGCACGCTTGCATTGGACGCCGGCAAGCTGGCTCGCCAATCGGCTTGATATCACAAGCCTCGATATCCCGACAGCAACGCTACACAAATTTCCAAAATTGCGCCCTTCGGCCAAGAAGTCGTCGATCCTCCCCGGCTTTGACATAAGTGTTGGACGGCTCGCCGTGGACAGGCTCGTGATTGAGCCGGGCGTGGCAGGCAGCAAGAGGCGGATCGGCCAAATGTCGGCGAGCGTGGACATTCGTCGCGGTCGCGCACTGATCAAGTTGAAGGCAGACGCTGCCGCTGGCGATCGACTCGCGCTGATGCTCGATGCCGAGCCCGACGGCAACCGCTTCGATTTGGATGCGGACTTGAATGCACCGGCAGGTGGCGTTTTCGGCCAGATGATCGGTACGGCTCGGCCAGTCGTATTGCATGTTGGCGGTGACGGAACATGGGCGAAATGGGAGGGCAAGTTCCTGACCCGTGTTTCCGGAACGCAGGTTGCGAATCTGCGACTGTCAAACAGCGCCGGAAATTTCGCGTTGGACGGAGAGCTTGCGCTTGGCTCCATTACGCAAGGCAAGCTCCAGCGGCTCTCATCGCCGCTGCTGCGCATTCGCGGAGCGGGAACGCTCGCCGATCGCAAGTTCAAGGGTAATTTGCGATTGGCGTCCCAGGCGCTGGCGGCAGATTTTTCAGGCTCGGCCGATCTGGCCTCCAATCGCTTCACCGTCCTGAACATCAATGCGCGCCTGCTTCAACCGCGCGCGCTTTTCCCCAACATGACCGGTCGCGACATAACGCTCAAAGCGCGGCTCGACGGAGCCTTTGGTGCACCGAATTTCGACTATCTGCTAACTGCGCCCTTTGTTGCCTTTGACAAGACCGGTCTGGAGCAGGTGCGTGCCTCGGGCCAGGGACGGTTTGGGAAATCGCCTGTTCTCGTTCCCCTTAAACTTGCGGCCAGTCGCATAACCGGAGTCGGGGATGTGGCCGGAGGTATATTGGCCAATATCTCCGTTACGGGTCTGCTCAGTGTCACATCCAAAGCGTTGACCGGTGATGGGCTGGTCCTCAAGTCCGACAAGCTTTCAGGAAAATTGACGCTTTTCGTCGATCTCAAGACGGGCCGATTTGACATTGGCATGGCTGGCCAACTCCAGCGCTACCTGATTCCGGGACTTGGGATTGTCGACGTCAAAAGCGAACTCAAGGTTGTCCCGGGCGCCGGCGGCCACGGAACCCAGGTCGTCGGGCGCGGTCAGGCTTGGGTGCGGCGGCTCGACAACAGCTTCCTTGCAGGCCTCACACACGGCCTTCCGTCGATTGATACCGGGCTGACGCGCGGGCCTGACGGGATCGTTCATTTCGTCCATCTGAAGCTCAGCTCGCCCGGCCTTTCACTGACGGGCAATGGCTATCGCCGTCATGACGGCACCTTCTTTTTCGAAGGTGCGGGACGACAATCCCAATATGGCCCGATTTCGAGGTTCGTCCTTGATGGCCATATCGAACGGCCAAGGATCGATATGGACCTGGTCCGACCGAACGACGCGATGGGCCTCCAGAACGTCCATTTGCTGATCGAGCCAAATTCGGCCGGATTTGCTTGGCAGGCGAATGGCGGTTCGCGCTTGGGCAGCTTTACGGGCAACGGGGCCATTTTATTGCCGCTGCACCAAGCTGCGACAGTTACCGTCGCGTCGCTCACTGCATCGAATATCACGGCCAAGGGTGCGCTGCATTCCATCTCCGGGGGCTTTTCCGGCCAATTGGCGCTTGAGGGCTCTGCAACGGGAACTCTCGATTTCTCGCAAGTTGGCGGTCTGCAGCAGATTGAAGCCCATGTGAAAGCGCGCGATGCCGAACTTGCGGGCCCACCCGCCGTGTCCGCACGGCGCGCCAGCTTTGATGGCCTGATACGGCTAGACCCCGCGGGCACGTGGATCGACGGGTCCATGACAGGGCAGGGCCTGACCTATGAGGGCATCAAGCTTGCAAGGCTCGCCGCAAACATGAAGCTGCGCGGCGGAAGCGGATCTGTAACAGCATCATTCGCGGGGTCCCGCGGGCGCGCCTTCGACCTTCAGACCGACGCCCGGATCAGCCCGGACCGGATCGAGCTGATGGGCTCGGGAACGATCGACCGGAAGCCTGTGCGCTTGGTTAGCCCGGCCATACTGACGAAAGAGGGCGAAAGCTGGCGCCTCCGCCAAGCCGCGCTCGAATTTGCCGGCGGTCGCGCTCAGGTTTCGGGATTGTTTGGGTCGGGTGCGACAGAATTCAATGCCAACGTCTCGCAAATCCCATTGGCGATTGTCGACATGCTGTTTCCGCGCTCTGGCCTTGGTGGCAGCGCAAGCGGTACGGTCTCTTATCAGCAATTGGCCGGTCAGCTTCCAAGTGGCCGTGCCGATGTGCGCATCCGGGGCCTGACGCGTTCGGGATTGGTATTGTCGTCTCAACCCGTGGACGTCGGACTGACGGCGGTACTGACCTCCGGCAACGCAGCGGCGCGGGCCGTCGCAGTCAGTGCAGGACAAATCATCGGCAGGGCGCAAGTCCAGATCCGCCCAACGCAAGCCGGAAGCCTGGTGGCGCGGCTGAAGGAAGGTCGGATTTTTGCGCAGCTGCGCTTCAATGGTGCAGCCGACACACTCTGGCGTTTGACGGGCATCGAGGGCTTCGACATGTCCGGGCCGGTCGCGATCGGAGCAGATATTACGGGAACGACGGGCAATCCGATCATACAGGGCTCTGTCCGCACGGCCAATGGTCGGCTCGAAAGCGCTGCGACAGGCATGGTCATTACGGGTATCAAGGCAAGCGGTCAGTTTGGCGGATCGAAGCTGGTCATCGACAATTTTTCCGGCACAGCAGGGAGCGGCACGATTTCCGGTCGCGGTAGTTTCGACTTCACGACGGGTCAGCGACTTGGAATGAACCTTGCTCTTCGCGCCGAAAATGCGGTGGTGCTGGCACGGGACGATATCGGCGCGACAGCGACTGGCCCCATAAACTTTGTTTCGGACGGACATGGTGGCGGTGTAATCTCGGGAGACCTCGATCTGGTCCGAAGCGCATTCCGGCTCGGCCGTGCGACAGCCGCTGCGGCGATTCCCCGCCTGAACGTTCAGGAAATCAATGTTGTTGCCGAGGACCGGGCGCAGGGTCTTCCCTCAAGCCCGTGGAAATTCGACATCAAGGCGCGCGCACTGAATCGCCTCAACGTAACGGGGCTTGGCATTCAAAGCGAATGGCGCGCAAATCTCCAGATTGGCGGATCCGTTACCGAACCGGCCATCGTTGGCCGGGCAGACCTCGTCAGGGGGTCCTACGAATTTGCCGGACGCCAGTTCGATCTCCAGCGCGGCACAATCCGTTTCCAGGGTGAAGTTCCGGCAGATCCGACCCTCGACATTCTGGCAACTGGAGACACCCAAGGGCTCACGGCATCGATCCGCGTGACTGGAACCGGCCAGCGCCCGGAAATAGCCTTTTCGAGCACGCCTGCCCTGCCCGAAGACGAACTCTTGTCGCGACTGCTGTTCGGAACATCGATCACGAACCTTTCTGCACCCGAGGCGTTGCAACTTGCCGCTGCCATTGCGTCGTTACAGGGCGGCGGAAATGGTCTCAACCCCATCAATGCCCTGCGCAATGCAATCGGCCTGGATCGCCTGCGGATCCTGCCCGGAGATGTCGTGACCGGCCAGAAGACTTCGGTTGCCGCCGGCAAGTACATTACGCGCCGCGCCTATGTCGAAATCATCACCGATGGCCAGGGCTATTCTGCAACGCGCGCGGAATTCCAGATCACGCGCTGGCTTTCGGTGCTTTCAAGCATCTCGACAATTGGTCGCCAGAGCGCGACCGTCAAAATCTCGAAGGACTATTGAAGGTCAACCGTGCAGGGTCAGCCATTCGCTTGACGGTGCGCGCGTTGGCACAAGGCTGTTGGCCGGATCATCGGGATCCTTGTATCCGATCGACATGCCTGTCCAAAGGATACGGTTCTCCGGCGTACCCAGAAAAGCGCCGATGGTCTTGGGATAGACCGCCCAGCATTCCTGAGGACATGAGTCGAGGCCCGCTTCGCACAGAAGCAGGCAGATGTTCTCGAGCATCATGCCGCAATCGCCCCATTGCGGCGGCCCCATCTGGCGGTCGATAGTCAGAAACAATCCAACCGGCGCATTGAAGAATTGAAAATTGCGGGCAAACCATATCGCGCGCCCTTTCCGGTCTTCCCGGGCTATTCCAATCGCGCCATAGAGCATTTCTCCAACCTCAAACCGACGATCCGCATAGGGCGATGAAAGTTCGCGCGGATAAATATCATATTCCTGCTGCTCGCTCTCCCGTGCAGCGATCTTTTCAGCCATGATGGCTTTCAGCTTTTTCATCGAGTCGCCATGGACAAGGTCGATGTGCCAGGGTTGAAGGTTACCGCCGGTGGCGGCTCGTGCCGCACGTTCGACAATATCCTTCACCAGCGCGATATCGACTGGCTTGTCGAGAAACCCGCGAACCGAGCGGCGATAGGCAACAGCTTCGGAAACATTCATGATCCACATTCCCTCAAAATGATCAGATTGTCATAAAGATCAGGCAGTGCAACTTTCCCTTGCCGTAAACGTCAATTTGCGCAAGTGGCATCCCATCATTCAAGTCCAAGACAAGGAGTCGAACCATGGCGACAGCCTATATTGTTGATGCCGTCCGCACTGCCGGCGGAAAGCGTGGGGGCAAACTGGCGGGTGTTCACCCTGTCGACCTCGGCGCGGCTGTGTTTGATGCGATCGCTGACCGCAACAATTTTGACACCAGCGCGATTGACGATGTCATCACGGGCTGCGTTTCGCAGGGCGGCCAGCAGACGATGGATCTGGGGCGCAATGCCGTGCTCGCATCGAAGCTTCCGGACAGTATCCCGGCTGTCACGATAGACCGCCAGTGCGGTTCGTCGCAGCAGGCAATGATGTTTGCAGCCCAGGCAATCATGTCCGGCACGCAGGATATTGTGCTGGCAAGCGGGATTGAAAGCATGACGCGTGTGCCGATGGGTTCCGTCGCCACATTGTTCATCAAGGAAGGCCTGGGCCATTACAAATCCCCCCGGCTGGAGGAAAAATATCCGGGCATCATGTTCAGCCAATTCATGGGCGCCGAAATGATCGTCAAGAAGCACGGGTTCACCAAGGACGACCTCGACGCATTTGCCCTGGAAAGCCATTTGCGCGCCAAGGCCGCGACCGAAGCAGGCCATTTCAAGAACGAAATCGTCGTGCTGGATATTGAAACGCCCGAAGGCATGGCCAAGCACAGCGTCGATGAAGGCATTCGCTTTGATGCCACGCTTGAAGGCATCGCTGGCGTCAAGTTGCTGCAGGAAGGCGGCTCCATCACGGCGGCGACCAGCTCGCAAATCTGTGACGGTGCTTCGGCTGCGCTGATCGTATCGGAACAGGCTCTGAAGGATCACGGGCTGACCCCGCGCGCGCGCATCCATCACATTTCCGTTACGGCCGGTGACCCGATCATCATGCTCGAAGAGCCACTTTTTGCGACCGAAAAGGCACTCAAGAAGGCGGGCATGAAGATCGAGGATATTGACGCCTATGAAGTCAACGAAGCCTTTGCTCCGGTACCGCTTGCCTGGATGAAGTACCTCGGCGCGCAGCATTCGCGCCTCAACCAGCATGGGGGTGCAATCGCATTGGGCCATCCGCTGGGCGCGTCCGGGACGAAGCTCATGGCAACGCTGCTCGGCGTGCTTGATGCAACGGGCGGCAAATACGGCTTGCAGACGATGTGCGAAGGCGGCGGTCAGGCGAACGTCACGATCATCGAACGTCTTTAATCCTCCCAGCAAAAGGAAAACCCATGAAACTCGATTCATCCATTTCGGCCGTCATTACGGGCGGCGCATCTGGCCTTGGCGCGGCGACCGCGCGCGCGCTCGCTGCAAAGGGCGTGAAGGTCGCAATCTTCGACCTGCAGAAGGAAAAGGGCGAAGCCGTTGCTGCCGAAATCGGCGGCGTATTCTGTGAAGTGAACGTGACAAGCGATGAGAGCGTCGCTGCCGGTTTTGCAAAGGCTCGTGCCGCCAATGGGCAGGAGCGAATCCTCGTCAACTGCGCCGGCACCGGTGCAGCGATGAAGACCGCAAGCCGTTCAAAGGAAGATGGTTCGATCAAGTTCTATCCGCCTTCGGCATTTGACTGGCTGATCCAGATCAACCTTGTGGGCACGTTCCGGTGCATTGCCATGTCTGCGGCTGGCATGATGACGCTGGACCCGGCCAATGAAGACGGGGAACGCGGCGCCATTGTCAACACGGCGTCGGTCGCGGGCGAAGACGGCCAGATGGGCCAGGTTGCCTATTCGGCGTCCAAGGCCGGTGTCATCGGCATGACACTTCCGATCGCACGTGACCTCATGAGCGAAGGCATTCGCGTCAACACCATCCTCCCGGGCATTTTCGAAACCCCGCTGATGATGGGTGCTCCGCAGAATGTGAAGGATGCCTTGGCTGCGTCCGTTCCGTTCCCGAAGCGCCTCGGCAAGCCGGAGGAATATGCCCATCTTGCCCTGACCATGATCGAGAACGGCTATTTCAACGGCGAGGACGTCCGCCTCGACGGCGCAATTCGCATGGCGCCACGCTGAGGCTGTGGCCAAACCGGAAAGCTGGCGGCTCATCCCCGCCAGCTACCCCATATTGCTTGACGTCCAGACCCGGTTTCAGGATCTCGACCCGAACGGGCATCTGAATAACGTTGCCTTTGCTGCGTTGTTTGAACACGGCCGTGTCCGCCTCAATCGCGATGTCCGCCCGATGGGCGAACGGCCGGGCAATGAGCGGACAATGGTCGCTGCAGTTACAATCAATTATCTGCGCGAAGGCAGCTATCCGGATGACGTCGTCGTTGCATCAGGCATCGGCCGGATCGGATCGTCGAGTTGGACAATCGAGCAGGCCATGTTCCAGCACGGCCATTGTATCGCAACCTGCGATACGGTTGTGGTCTGCCGCACAGACAATGCGGCCCAACCTCTTCGCGCCGAGCTGCGGGAGCAGCTTGAAAAGATGCTCACGACTGGCCCAATCGGCTAATCGGCGATTGTGATCCACGTCCCCACCGCTGCCGGGCTCCATTATGCGGGCGATGCGGCGGCATGGATCTCGGCCTATCTGGGCGCGCGCTGGGTCTATGCCTATCGTCGGGGCTCTGTCGAAGCACTGGCCCGCCAAACGGCCCCAAGCTATTTTGTTTCAATGGCCCTGGGAGCAGCTGCCGGTGCATGGGCAATCGGCTCCCTGAACACCTTGCAGTCGAAAATTCCGGTCCTGTCCCACAGTGTGGCTGGCGCATTGGCCGGCGGCATCGTGGCAGTCGAGCTCTGGAAATGGATCCACGGCGTCAAGGCCTCGACAGGTGGACCCTTCGTCATTCCGCTCACGCTCGGCATCGTGGTCGGTCGCTGGGGCTGCCTGTTTGCGGGACTTCCGGACCAGACTTACGGCATACCGACAACGCTGCCTTGGGGCGTCGATCTGGGGGATGGCATCTCCCGCCATCCAGTCGAAATATACGAATCGCTCGCGATGGCGGCATTTCTTGGCTTGTATTGGAACGCATTGGTCCGAAAGCGAGCCTGGGCGACGGCGCATGGATTTCACTATTTCGCCCTGGCCTATGCTGCACAGCGATTTGCGTGGGAATTCCTGAAACCCTATACCAAGATCATTGGGCCGCTGAACGTCTTTCACCTCTTGATGATCGGACTTGCGATTTATGCTTCTCTCTGGATCGCAGCTGGACGAACCGCCACAGGACATTCAGCGTAAGGCTGCCCCCTATCTTTTCCACGGGCAGACGACGAGCCTGTGCGAAGAGTGCCTGATTCCCGTCCCGGCAAAGGTCATCATCGAAGCGGGCGAGGTTTTTTATCTGAAACGCTGTCGCGCACATGGTGTCCAGAAGACGCTCATCAGCGATGATCTTGCCTATTGGCAGTCGCAAAAGCACTGGCTGAAGCCGGGCGACAGGCCCCTTGCGGCCCAAACTCGCACGGAGGCAGGGTGCCCGTTCGACTGCGGCCTGTGCCCCGACCATGAGCAGCACAGCTGCCTTGCCATCATAGAAATCAATTCTGCGTGCAACCTCGCCTGCCCCGTGTGTTTTGCCAATGCCGAAGACATACATGGGGCGCACCGGCCTTTCGCCATGGTTGAACAGATGCTCGATGCATTGGTCGCCAGCGAAGGCGAACCGGACCTTGTTCAGCTTTCCGGGGGAGAGCCGACAATCCATCCGCAATTTTTCGAGATACTGGATGCGGTAAAGGCTCGGCCGATCCGTCATGTCATGATCAACACGAACGGCGTGCGGATCGCTCAGGACGCGGAATTTGTTGCACGTCTCGCCAGCTATGCCCCGCGGCTTGAAGTCTACCTCCAGTTCGACAGTCTTGATGATCATGCCCTTATGGACCTGCGCGGCGCACGACTCTCGCGCATACGCCAGCAAGCGCTCGAGGCGCTTGAAGCGGCTGATCTCTCGACAACGCTTGTCGCGGTGGTGAAACGCGGCGTGAACGATCACGAGATTGCCGACATCATCAATCACGCACTCACATGGTCCTGCGTGCGCGGCGTCACCTTCCAGCCTGTGCAGGATGCGGGACGGAATGAGGGTTTTGACGGCAAGGCCAATCGTATGGTGTTGAGCCAGATCCGCAGAGAGGTGGCCAAGGCCGGTGTATTCGGGCTGGAAGACATGATCCCCTTGCCCTGCAATCCAGATCAGATCTGCATCGGCTATGGCCTGCGTGATGGTCCGAATGTGACGTCGATTACGTCATTGCTGCCAAGGGATCTGATCATCAATGGTCCCAACACGATCAGTTACGAAGCCTATCCCGAGCTGCAAAAGGCAGTGACAGACTTGCTGAGTCTGGCGACATCCCAAGCCAATACCGAGGAAAAACTGGCTGGCTTGCTCTGTTGCCTGCCTCAGGCCTTCGTTCCCGAGACGCTGGGCTATGCAAACAGTTTCCGGGTTGTCATCTTGCAGTTTCTCGACCGGTTCAATTTCGATCTGGCGACGGTGAAGCGGAGTTGCGTCCATTTCGTGACGCCGGACAAGCAGATCATACCGTTCGATACGTACAACACTTTCTATCGTCCGGGAGCAGAAGGAGCGGCAGTGGTGAAACGCGCCAGGGAAGCACAGTGAAGGGGCTGTTTGGAGGGTTGCTGCTGGCCAGCGGCATTCTGCTGATGACCGTGAGCGGCCTTTGCTCGCTGGCCATCACTGTCGCTGGGCTGAGCGAAGCGGTCAAGGATCCGGGGCTTTTCATCTATCCGCTCCTGTTCGGCGGTGTGCCGTTCGCAATCGGATTTGGGCTCTTCAAATGGGGGAAGGCCGTGCTGCGCAGACCGGACGATACGCCGGCCGAACACAGCGCACCTGCAGAGGTTGCAAGGATCAGCGAGCCGCCGAACGACTCCTAATCGCAGTCTGCGCAGGTTCCGCGCACTTCGATCACTGGCCGCACAGGATGGAAACCGGCCTTTTCGGCAGCGGACCGGACGCCGGACGACAGCTTGTCATCGTCAATGTGAGTCGTTTGTCCGCAGCTGTCGCAAACAAGGAAGATGCAATCATGCACACAATCGGGGTGGGCGTTGGCCAGATATGCGTTGGCACTTTCCACACGCATCGCAAGATTCGAGCCCACGAACAGATCGAGGATGCGATAGACGCTGTTCGCTGCAACGCGTTTTCCCCGCGCCTTCGAAACAGCTTCGGCAATGTCATAGGCAGAGGCCGGCTTATCGAAACCCGCAAGAGCGTCGAAGATGCTGGCGCGCATTTCAGTCCATTGCTCGCCTGATTTGAGCAGGGTCATCCGGGCCGCTTCGGCAAGCGACGGGCCGTGATGAAGCGTGTGGTCATGCGCGTGTTTGGACATGGATCAAATCTAGGCGTCTGCGCCCGCGCGCGCAAGCTTACCAGTGAGCGCGACGGTTCAGATCATGCCCAAGGGCGACAATCATCACGCCGAGGATCGAATAGATTGTCTCATAGCCACCTTCATGCGGCAGCGTCATCGCTCCGGCCATCACCCCGAGTCCGAGTGATCCCACCCAAACAGGCAAGGCATAGCCATGCTGCAAGACGCCCCGGCCGAGCGCCAATGCGCCAAGTGCCATGGCCATGATGAGCCCAACCTCGTGAATCGCCGGATGGAGGAGGAAACCGCCAGCCGTTGCCAAGGCTGTCACAATCACGGCGCTCAGGATGCAGTGCGCAAGGCAAAGGCCCGAAAGGCCAATCGCCAGTCGGTCAAGACCACCTTGTTTGAGCACCGCATTCAACACATTCGATTCCTTCTCGTCATGATATAATGGCACTTCATTGATAAAGATACAACATCACATTCAGGGTTCTCCCGCATTATTTGTTGAAAGCGTCCTCTATCCGCCGCATAGGAGCCGCCGATGAACCGTCTGCGTCCCAATGCGATTGCCAACTGGCTTCTGGTCGTTGCGCTTCTTGTATTTTCGATGGTGGTGGTTGGGGGCATTACCCGACTGACAGAATCGGGCCTCTCGATCACTGAATGGAAGCCGGTATCCGGCGCTGTCCCTCCGTTGAACGAGGCCGCCTGGCAGGAAGCATTCGCCAAGTATCAGCAAATCCCGGAATATCAGCTGATCAACAAGGGCATGACGCTTGCGCAGTTCAAGTTCATCTATTTCTGGGAATTCATCCATCGCCTCCTAGGGCGACTGATTGGCGTTGCCTTTGCCTTGCCACTGGCCTGGTTTGCCCTGCGCCGCGCGATTCCGAATGGCTATGGCTGGCGGCTGTCCGCCCTGCTGGCGCTGGGTGGCCTGCAAGGCGCGATCGGGTGGTGGATGGTCGCTTCGGGACTGACCCTGCGCACGGATGTCAGCCATTATCGGCTCGCAACTCATTTGCTGACAGCGCTCTTCATTCTCGGCGGCCTCATCTGGACGGCACTCGATCTGAAGGCGCTGGCAGCGAGTCCCGCATCGCGCCCGGCCAGACTGACCGGCTTCGGCATTTGCGTTCTCGTGATACTTGCGATCCAGCTCTTGTTTGGCGCCTATACCGCAGGCCTCAATGCCGGACTTGTGACCAGTCAATGGCCGCTCATGAACGGGAGTTTCTTTCCCGGAGCGACACAGGCCGGCCGATCCGCCGTCGATGCGATTTTCAATGATCCGGCGATCATCCATTTCATTCACCGCTGGTGGGCCTGGGTCGTGGTCGCAGCGCTCGTTCTCTTGGCAAGACTTGTGAAAGCCGCCGGCAGCCGGCGCGTATCGATTGCGATCCACAGCGCCTTTGGAACCCAGATCATACTCGGCATTGCAACAGTCATGACGGGCGTCAGCCTGCCCATAGCTGTTCTTCATCAGGCTGTCGGGGCACTGGTCGTCGCGGCCACTGTTTGGGGCATTCATGTCATCGGACGAAACACGGAGAGCGCATCATGACCCAACAGCAGCCCATTGCTTCACCTTTTGGCATGCGATCAACGGCGTCCGAAGTCATTTCCGGGATCGACCTCAAGGGGAAGGCAGCACTGGTTACGGGTGGGTATTCCGGCCTTGGCCTGGAAACGGTGCGCGCACTGGCCGGTGCAGGAGCCAAGGTCTTTGTGGGCGCGCGGCGCCCCGAAGCGGCAGCTGTCGATCTTGAGGGTGTTGCGGGCGACATTACGATCCTGACGCTTGATCTGTCAGATCCAGTATCGATTGACGCCTTTGCTACAGACCTTGCACGCCAAACGGACAGGATCGACATCCTCATCAACAACGCTGCGATTATGGCCTGTCCACTCGCCCGGGACGCGCGCGGATATGAAAGCCAGTTTGCAACAAATCACTTGGGCCATTTCCAGATGACGGCGCGCATCTGGCCTTTGCTCAAGGCCGCTGGCCCTGGAACACGTGTCGTCGTTCTTTCGTCAATTGGACACGCTCGGAGTGCCGTCGATCTGGCGGACCCGCATTTTGTGCATCGCGACTATGAAAAATGGACGGCCTATGGCCAGGCTAAAACGGCAAATGCCCTTTTTGCCATGCATTTCGACGAGATTGGCAAGCCGTTTGGCATCCGCGCATTTGCGGTGCATCCCGGCGGCATCAAGACGCCCCTTCAGCGCTTCCTGACGATGGATGAGCAGATTGCAATGGGCTGGTTCGACAAGGACGGAAACCCCAATCCCCTGTTCAAATCGACCGAGCAGGGAGCGGCGACCAGTATCTGGTGCGCTGTCTCGCCGCTGCTTGAAGGTGAAGGCGGCGTCTACTGCGAGGATTGCAATATTGCGGCCTTTTGGACCGAAGGCATGCACCCTTACGTCGGCGTTCGGCCACATGCCGTTGATCGGGACATGGCTGCCGCTCTCTGGAAGGCGTCCGAAAAAATGACGGGCGTTGCGTTTCCCGATTAGAGCCGGTCTCTCCCGCTGCCCTTGTTGACGTCAACAAAGGCGATCATCGCCAGCCAACGACGCATGGCTTCGGGCGCAAAGCCGACGGGTACGTCGGCCCGCAGCGGATTCGCATAGGTGCCAAAAATCATGTCCCAGATAGGCATGTCACCAAAGTTGCGCGCGTGAACATCACGCTCATGATGAAGCATATGTGCTTCGGGCCGCTGGATGATCAGCCCCATCCAGCGCGGTGTTGCGACATTCCAATGCTGGAACAGCGCAATGAAGAAGCCCAGACCTCCAGCGACGGAAGCTGCTTCTGGAGTCGCCCCGAGCAGCAACCCGGCCAAAAGGGTCATTGTCACCTGAACTGCCACATCAACGGGATGGAAAAGCATGGCTGATGCGATGTCGACACGCGCGACGCCGTGATGCAGTTGGTGACCAAGACGCCAAAGGACATCGAAGCGATGCTGAATACGGTGCGTCCAGTAGGTAAAGAAGGTCGTCAGGATGACCACAGGGATCGCTGCCCACAGGCCAAGCGAACCAAGATCGAGCAAGGTCACCTTGGGCAACAGCGGCAGAAGGACCATTGGCATAAGGCCGTTGCATGCAAATGTGACGAGAAATGCCGCAATGCCGATCCAGCGCCACCCGCGCACGTCGGGCATGACTCGCCCGGTCCCGATGAGGCACTCAAGCGCCATCATCAGCAGGAACAAGACTGGCAGGGCAATGGTGACCAATGTGTCGACTGTCATGTTTGCGTCCTTTTCCGGTAAGAAGGTATACCGGAAATCACGGGAGCCGGATGCACGCAGCGGAGAAATGTGACCGGTATCTCAATACCCGTTTCAAACACCGCCCATATCCTTGACTTTCGGCAAATTCACTGCAAAAGGCCCGCCATCGACGCGGGGCATTTGCTCCGCGCGTTTTCGTTTTAGATGAGGTCCAGCCCTATGAAGGCGCTTATGAAGACGACCAAGGCGGTCAAGCCGGCCGAGGTCGAAAAGAAATGGCTGCTGATTGATGCAGATGGCCTGGTCGTCGGCCGTGCCGCCACGATCATTGCGAACATCCTGCGCGGCAAGCACAAGCCGAGCTTTACGCCGCACGTCGATTGCGGTGACAATGTCATTGTCATCAACGCTGACAAGATCCGTTTCACGGGCAAGAAGCTCGACCAGAAGGTCTATTATCGCCACACCGGCTATCCGGGCGGTATCAAGGGCGTGACCGCAGGCAAGGTGCTTGAAGGGCGCTTCCCTGAGCGTATCCTTGAAAAGGCAGTCGAGCGGATGATCCCGCGGGGTCCTCTAGGCCGGCAGCAGATGCGAAACCTGCGCATCTTCGCGGGCGCGGAGCACAGCCACGCGGCCCAGAATCCCGAATTTCTCGATATCGCGGCTCGCAACCGCAAGAACAAGGTGGGTGCATAATGTCTGAAGATACCCGTCAGTCGCTCTCTGATCTCAAGGATCTTGCCGCCGCTGCTGCAGCTCCGGCCGCTCCGGTTGCGGAAGCTGCCGCGCCGGCTCCGGTCGTCAAGTCGACCGTCGCCGTGTTGCGTGAACGTGAAATCGATGCGCAAGGCCGTTCCTATGCCACCGGACGCCGCAAGGATGCGGTTGCCCGTGTCTGGCTGAAGCCGGGCACCGGCCGAATCATCGTCAATGGTCGCGACCAGACTGCCTATTTTGCGCGTCCGACGCTGCGGCTTGTTATCAACCAGCCATTCGCGATTGCCGACCGCACCGAACAGTTTGACGTGATCGCAACTGTCAAGGGCGGCGGCCTTTCGGGGCAGGCCGGTGCTGTTAAGCATGGCATCGCGCAAGCGCTTTCAAAATATGAGCCGACCCTGCGTCCGCTGGTGAAGGCAGCCGGCTTCCTGACCCGCGATAGCCGCACGGTCGAACGCAAGAAGTATGGCCGGGCCAAGGCGCGCAAGAGCTTCCAGTTCTCGAAGCGCTAGGCTTTTTCGATATTTTGCCAAACATTGCGGCCTCGGGGAAACCCGGGGCCGTTTTGCATTTTGGTCCTTCAGCGTCCCATAAGAACGCGCTCCTGGCCGTTCTCATAAGCCTTGACGCTCACTTCAAGGAGCTTGGCCTTGGCGAGGACAGCGTTGAACGCGGCCATATGCGGGCTGGCGAAATGCGCGGCAATGGCTGCGTTGTCGCGCCAGCGTTCGGTAATGATCAGGGTATCGGGGTCGAGCACATCGCGCGAGAAGCTGTAGGCCAGACAACCGTCTTCGGCCCGGGTCGCCTTTATCTGCGCTTCCATCTCGGCACCAAGTCGGTCGATTTCACCGGCTTCAAGTTTCGCGTGCCCCATCACGATGATCATTGCATTCTCTCCTTTGGTTCCCCACTTGACGTGCTTGTTGCGCCGATAGTCGCGATTTGATAGGCGCGCCAGCAATCGCGGGAACTTCTTCCCTTACTTTCGCAAACTGGAATTTGGATGCTTATCACCCCCGCTTACGCCCAGGCCGCCGCAGGCGCAGCTGCCCCGGGAGGAGCCTCGGCCTTTTTCATCCAGATGATGCCGCTGGTCCTCATTTTCATTATTTTCTGGTTCCTCCTGATTCGTCCGCAGCAGCAGCGCGCGAAACAGCATCGTGCGATGATCGACGCCGTCAAAAAAGGCGACAGCATCGTGACGGGCGGCGGCCTTGTCGGCAAGGTCACCAAGGTTGAAGGGGACATCGTCGAGGTCGAGATCGCAAGCGGTGTCAAGGTCAAGGCGATCAAGGCCACGTTGTCGGACATAACGCCGACCGGTTCCTCCAAACCCGCAAACGACTGATCCGAAATGCTTGATTTTCCCCGCTGGAAGGTGTGGCTGACCATCGTGACGATGGTCGTTGGCGTCGCTTTTGCCCTGCCGAGTATTCTTCCGCCGAGCGTCACCCGATATCTGCCCGACAAATTGGCCAATACGAAGATCAACCTTGGTCTCGATCTGGCAGGCGGCAGCCATCTCCTGCTCGAAGCTGACGTTCGTGATGTCGCGAAGCAGCGGATGGAGCAAATGGAAGAAGGCGTGCGCACCGAAATGCGCCGCGCCGATCCACGCATCGAAATCGGGGACATTTCCACAGCTGGTGGCGAACTCTCCTTTTTTGTCCGCGATCCGCGTCAGGTCGATGCCGCCGTCGAAGCAGCCCGCCGTCTGACAACGGGCATTGGCGTTACGGGCCAGCGCGACTGGAATGTCGCGGTGCGCGATACAAACCGGGTGGTGATGACTCCGACGGCAGCCGGGCTCGACAAGAAGATCAACGATGCAATGAACACGGCGCGTGAAGTCGTGCTCAAGCGGATCGACCCGGAGGGCACCAAGGAAACGACCGTGGTCCGGCAGGGCCCGGATCGCATCCTTGTCCAGGTCCCGGGCCTGCAGGACCCGCAACAGTTGAAGGATACGCTGGGCAAGACGGCCAAGCTCGAGTTCAAGCTGGTCGATCTGACGGCCGATCCGGCGCAGGTAGCGCAGGGCAATGCGCCACCGGGAAGTCAGGTTCTGCCCTATCCCGACGATCCGACCGGCGTGAAGAAGATTGCGGTCCAGCGGCGGGTCATGGTCTCTGGCGATCAGCTGATCGACGCCAACCAGAATTATGACCAGCGCGACAACCGGCCCAATGTGGATATCACCTTTGACGGTCAGGGTGGTCGTCGCTTTGCGCGCGTGACTCAGGAAAACGTCGGCAAGCCGTTTGCGATCATTCTCGACAATGTCGTGATTTCAGCCCCGAACATCAATGAGCCTATCTTGGGCGGCAGGGCGCAGATTTCAGGCAATTTCACTGTCGAAAGCGCGAACCAGCTTGCGGTCCAGCTCCGCTCGGGCAAGCTGCCCGTTGCCTTGAAGGTTATCGAGGAAAGCACGATCCGACCGGAACTCGGCGCGGAATCGATCCACAAGGGTGTTGTGGCTGGCGTCGTCGCGACGATTGCCCTGATGGGCTTCATGATCCTCACCTATATGCGGTTTGGCGTCTACACCACGATCGCCTTGTTCCTGAACGCGCTGCTGATTCTGGGCGCGATGGCCATTTTCAATGCCACTCTCACACTGCCGGGCATTGCCGGTTTCGTGCTGACGATTGGCGCCGCTGTTGATGCGAACGTGCTGATTTTTGAACGTATCCGGGAAGAAGTCAGGCGCGGCCGCAACACACTGGCCGCGTGCGAATTCGGGTACAAGGAAGCCCGCAGTGCGATTTTCGACGCGAACATCACCAACGTCATCTCGGCGATCATCATGTTCTGGTTCGGCTCGGGGCCGATTCGGGGTTTTGCGGTCGTACTGTCGATTGGTATTGCGACATCGGTGTTCACCGGTGTGACGTTCACCCGCCTGATGGTTTCCGAATATCTCAAGCGCGCACGTCCGCGCGAACTCAACCTCTGAAGGCTTGGCATCGATGCGCCCGATCAAACTCGTTCCGGACAATACGAATGTCCCCTTCCTCTCCTACCGTTGGTGGGCGATGGGTCTTTCAATCACCCTGCTGGTTGCGTCCATTGCACTGGTCGCCATTCGCGGCCTCAATCTTGGCGTCGACTTTTCGGGTGGCCAGCAGTTCCGGGTGGCCTTCGCCCAACCCGCGCAAGTGGACGATTTGCGCACGCGGGTCAGCAGCCTTGGCCTGGGCGAAGCATCCGTTCAGCAATTTGGCGATCCGACCAAAGTCGCGATCCGAATGCATTTGCCTGATGGAGACAAGGACGCCACGGACAAGGCCGTCGCCACGGTCCGAAATGCAATTTCTGCGAAATATCCCGACGCCCGCTTTGACAATGTCGAAGCCGTGTCCGGGAAGGTTTCGGCAGAATTGCTCCGCACGGGCGCACTGGCCTTGACGCTGGCGATGATCGGCATCGCGCTCTACATCTGGTTCCGCTTCGAATGGCAGTTCGGCGTCGGCGCACTGTTCACACTGTTCCATGACGTCGTGCTGACATTCGGCTTTTTCGCGCTGACGCAGCTGGAATTCGACCTCAATGTTGTGGCCGCTATCCTGACCATCATTGGCTATTCGCTCAACGATACCATCGTCGTTTACGACCGGATTCGCGAAGATCTGAAGAAATGGCGCAAGATGGAGATCGAGCCGCTCCTGAACATGTCGGTCAACGAGACCCTGTCGCGCACGATTGTCACGTCGCTCTCCCTGATCCTGACGCTGACCATTTTGCTGGTGCTGGGACCAGACGTGAGCTTCGGCTTCACTGCGGCCATGCTACTGGGCATTGTGATCGGCACGTTCTCGTCAATTTATGTTTCGGCGCCGATTCTCATCTGGCTCAAGGTGGGGCCCAACAGCTTCGTCCCGGCCGCCGTCGCAGGCGTCAACGAACGGAATGTGAAGCCCGAAGGGTTCATCAAATAGGCTTTGAACGCGGCTCGGTGCCGGGCTGGCAATTGGTCAATCGAGTTCGAAAGGCTGCGGACTGGCAAACAGCAAGTCGCTGCCGGGTTCGATTGACAATCGCGCTCCGCCGTCAATCGCCCAGCATTCGCCTTGATGGAAGGACAGGCCATTGGTCTGGCCTGCTCCCCTGATCGGGACCAGCCACCCGGCACCTTTCAGCGTCAAAGTGCGCGAACCGGACCAACTCCAACGCTCGAGAGTGAATTTGTCCGTATGAGCCAGCGTTTGTCGCCCGGCAGGTGACGCGCCTGGCAACTTCGGAATGACAAAGGGGACCGGATCCGAAACCGCGATGCCATCCTCAAGATGAAGTTCGCGCGGTCGCCCATAGTCGTATAGCCGGTATGTCAAATCGACATTCTGCTGGACCTCAATGAGTGTGATCCCGGCACCGATGGCATGAACCGTGTTGGCGGGCGAATAGATGACGTCTCCTGCCGCAACAGGCTTCCAGTCCATCAGTATCTCAATGCTGCCATCAAGGGCCGCCCGCCGCAGCTCTTCTTGTGAAAGCGGACGGACCGTACCCAAGGCAATCGTGGAGTCCGGCTGTGCATCGAGGATAACCCAGGCTTCATCCTTGCCGCGGGCAAAGCCACGAGCACGAGCCTGTGCATCGTTCGGATGGACCTGAATCGAGAGTCGTTCGCTCGTGAACAGATATTTGACGAGCAGTTCCGGGTCTCGCGCGTCTGGAGCTTCGAACCAGATCTCGCCAACCGGCTGAGCATCTGGTGCCGGATCGGCGAAGCCTGGCCAGAGCCTATGGCGCCCCCAGGGCTTCTCAACGCGGATGGTCGTAAGGCGCACACTTGCCATGGGGGGAGGCCTTATCGGAAAAGGGTTAAGTAACACAATCTCGGTGCTTGGCGAAATGCCATGCAGCAGCTAAGACGCTCGACCATGCGCATTGTTCCCTCAAAAACTGTCGCCCTGATCGCAGCTCTTGCCGTCATCCTTCCCGTCGCGGGCTGTGCTCGCAACAGCAAAAAACGCGACACGGCCTATGTCGCGCGCGATGTGGATACGCTCTACACCGCCGCAAAGGACAGGCTCGATCGCGGGCAGTTCAAGCTGGCAGCGGCACTGTTTGATGAAACAGAGCGCCAGCACCCCTATTCGGTCTGGGCACGCCGGGCTCAGCTCATGAGTGCCTTCAGCTACTATCTGGCAAGAGATTTCACCGAATCCACCAATTCGGCGCAGCGTTTTCTCTCGATCCATCCGGGCAACAGGGACGCACCCTATGCCTATTACCTGATCGCCCTGAACTATTATGAGCAGATCACCGATGTGACCCGGGATCAGAAAATCACCCAGCAGGCACTTGATGCCATGGGCGAACTGATCCGCCGCTATCCAACGTCCCGCTATGCGGCTGATGCGCGGTTGAAGGTCGACCTGATTCGCGATCACCTTGCGGGCAAGGAAATGGAAATCGGCCGTTTCTATGAACGCCGCGCTCAATGGCTTGCTGCCGTCATTCGCTTCCGTACCGTGGTCGACAAATATGACAGCACCAGCCACACGCCAGAGGCATTGATGCGACTGACGGAAGCCTATCTTGCCCTCGGTATTCCCGAAGAGGCCAAGAAGGCCGCTGCAGTGCTCGGCGCGAACTATCCGGGCAGCAAATGGTATGATCGGGCCTATCAGCTGATGCAGAAGCATCCCGCCTGAGGGCTGCAAGTCAATGCTGACCAGCCTGTCGATCCGCGATGTTGTGCTGATCGAGACGCTTGACCTTGATTTCGCTCGTGGACTTGGCGTTCTTACAGGCGAAACCGGTGCGGGAAAATCGATCCTGCTCGATGCATTGGGGCTCGCGCTTGGCGATCGGGCCGATAGCGGACTGGTCCGCTCAGGCGTCGCACAAGCCAGTGTAACGGCAAGTTTCCAGCCATCACCGGAAGCCAGATGTCTGCTCGACAGCAATGATCTCCTGCTTGGTGCGGGCGAGGAACTTATCGTCCGGCGCACGGTCAAGGCCGATGGCGGCAGCCGCGCTTTCGTGAACGACCAGCCGGTTTCCGCAGCGTTGCTTCGCGAGTTGGGCGGACTTCTGGTCGAGGTCCATGGGCAACATGATGATCGCGGGCTGATCAACCCGAAAGGCCATCGTGCCCTGCTCGATATTTTTGCGCGCTCAAGTACAGCCGAAGTCGCCGCTGCATATCAGGCCATGAGAGCCACCGGGCTGGCTCTTGAAACGGCCAGAACTGCGCTGGTCGATGCCGAGCGTGATCGCGACTGGCTCGCCCATGCGGTGGACGAGTTGCGCGCCTTTGCGCCCCAGCCCGGCGAAGAAGCCGAACTTGCCGGTCGTCGCGCAACGATGCAGCGCGGGCAGAAAATCGCCGACGAACTTGTGCAGGTCAGCATGTTGCTCGAGGATGCCGATGGCGGTCTTTCCAAGCTGCGACAGGCTGCCCGCATTCTTGACCGGATCGCTGGTGACCATCCAGCGCTGGCCGAAGCCCTGGCGGCTGTCGATCGCGCGATCAATGAAGGCTCGGTTGCCGAAGATCGCCTGCGCGATGCAGCGCAAGCTCTCGCCTATGATCCAGCCGCTCTTGAGGCAGACGAAGCGCGCCTGTTCGACCTGCGCGCGCTGGCCCGCAAGCACCGCGTTCAGCCGGATCAGCTTGCCGATCTCACTGAGGAGCTGGCTGCCCGCCATGAGGCGATCGAAGCAGGCAGCGAGGGGCTGGCTCGTCTTGAAAAGGCTCTTGCTGATGCCCGGGATACCTTTTGTAGCAGCGCCAGGGCGCTTACCGAACAGCGAATTGCGGCAGGAGCGAAACTTGACGACGCCGTCGCGGCTGAACTTGTGCCTTTAAAGCTGGATTCTGCCCGCTTCCGCACAATCGTTGCGCCGTTGCCAGAGGCACAATGGGGCCCGCACGGCATGGACCGTGTCGAATTCGAAATCTCGACCAACCCCGGCGCCGCCTTCGGTCCGCTGATCAAGATCGCCAGCGGCGGTGAGCTGTCGCGCTTCATCCTGGCGCTGAAGGTGGCCTTGGCGGAACATGGGACTGCCGCCACGATGATTTTTGACGAAATCGATCGCGGTGTGGGCGGCGCGGTCGCGTCCGCAATCGGAGAGAGGCTTTCCCGACTGGCCGAGGACGCGCAGGTGATCGTCGTTACGCACAGCCCGCAAGTCGCGGCCCGTGGCGACACGCATCTGTTGATCGCCAAATCGTCCGACGGTGCCGTTACGCGCACCAGCGTTCGTGCACTTGACGACAACAACCGTCGCGAAGAGATCGCAAGAATGCTGTCCGGCGCAGAAGTGACAGATGAAGCGCGCGCGCAGGCCGATCGACTGCTGGAGGCTGCGTGACCAAGGAATCCGAAGTCGCTGCCGAGCTTGAGCAGCTTGCGCGCCTGATCGCCTATCATTCGGCGCGCTATCATACCGAAGATGCGCCCGAGATCAGCGATGCGGACTATGACGCGCTGGTCAAGCGGAACAATGAACTCGAGGCTGCGTTTCCGGACCTTGTTCGTGCAGATTCACCCTCGAAACTGGTTGGGGCGGCACCGGCATCTCACTTGTCAAAGGTGACACATTCCAAGCCGATGCTGAGCCTCGACAATGCCTTTGACGATCAGGACGTCGAAGACTTTGTCGGGCGGATCAGGCGTTTCCTCAATCTTGCCGACGATGCTCCCGTTGCCTTGACTGCCGAGACCAAGATTGACGGCCTATCCTGTTCGCTGCGCTACGAAAAGGGACGCCTTGTCATGGCGGCAACGCGCGGCGATGGAACTGTTGGCGAAGACGTGACCGCAAATGTTCGCACCATCGCTGACATTCCCCTGCAACTCGGCGTCGCCCCTGTGCAGGCAGGGGCGACGATCCCAGACGTCTTCGAAATCCGGGGCGAGGTCTATATGTCCAAGGCCGATTTTGCTGCACTCAATGCTGCGCAGCAAAAACTGGATGGAAAGCTGTTTGCGAACCCGCGCAACGCCGCTGCCGGCTCACTTCGCCAAAAGGACGCAAATGTTACCGCATCCCGGCCGTTGCGGTTTTTTGCGCATGGATGGGGCGAAGCCTCCGCCCTGCCAGCTGACACGCAGTACGGGGTCATGTCGGCGATTGCAGCCTGGGGTCTGCCCGTCGACAGTCGGCTTGAACGGACTGAAACAGTGGAAGGCGCACTGGCCCATTATGCTGCAATCGAAGCCGAACGGTCAGACCTGCCGTTCGACATCGATGGCGTGGTTTACAAGGTCGATCGGCTCGACTGGCAAGCGCGGCTTGGCTTTGTCGCCAAGGCGCCGCGCTGGGCGATTGCCCATAAATTCCCGGCTGAACAGGCACAGACGACCCTGCTGGCAATCGACATCCAGGTTGGTCGCACGGGCAAGCTGACACCGGTGGGTCGGCTCCAGCCTGTTACGGTCGGAGGCGTCGTCGTTTCAAACGTTACGCTGCACAACCGCGATGAGATCGGACGTCTGGGCGTCCGCCCCGGGGACCGTGTGCTGGTCCAGCGCGCGGGTGACGTGATTCCCCAGATCGTCGAAAACCTGACTCGGGGCGAGGATAGGCCAGCCTTCACATTTCCTGATCATTGCCCCGAATGCGATTCCGAAGCCGTTGCAGAGGATGGCGAAGTCGACGTGCGGTGCACGGGCGGCCTTATCTGCCCGGCACAAAGGGTCGAGCGGCTGCGGCATTTCGTCAGCCGGGCGGCAATGGATATTGAGGGCTTGGGCGAAAAATCGATCCGTGAGTTCTTCGATCTTGGATGGCTGCGCTCGCCCGCTGACATTTTCCGGCTCGCGGAGCATCGCGAAGAGCTTCTTTCGCGCGAGGGCTGG
Organism: Aquisediminimonas profunda; assembly: GCF_019443285.1. GTDB lineage: Bacteria > Pseudomonadota > Alphaproteobacteria > Sphingomonadales > Sphingomonadaceae > Aquisediminimonas > Aquisediminimonas profunda. The sequence goes on along the minus strand of NZ_CP080327.1, from coordinate 1,628,720 downwards.
AAAGAAAAGTCTGTCGACAATCTCCTTGCAGCAATTGAAGCGAAGCGCGACGCTGATCCAGTGCGGCTGCTTTTCGGACTCGGCATCAGGCATGTGGGGGCGGTTACAGCAAAGGACCTGCTCAAGGCCTTCGGTTCAGTTGCCCAGATTGCACAGGTTGCGCGTGATGCTGACGCGTTGCAACAACTCACCGCAATCGACGGTATCGGGCCCGTCGTTGCTGAAGCCCTGATCGAATTCTTTCATGAACCACACAACTGCGACGTCTGGGATGATCTTCTGAAAGTGACCGACCCTCAGCCTTACGTCTCCAACGTCAGGGCTTCATCAGTCTCGGGCATGACCATTGTCTTTACCGGAAGCCTCGAAACCATGAGCCGCGACGAGGCTAAGGCTCAAGCAGAGGCATTGGGCGCAAAGACAGCCGGATCAGTTTCCGCAAAGACGGATCTGGTGGTCGCAGGACCCGGTGCCGGATCAAAGTTGAAAAAGGCTCAGGAATTGGGGGTTCGTGTGATTGACGAAGCGGAATGGGCGGCGATCGTCGCCGGCTAGCACGAAGCGAACAGATTGCGCCTGCAGTTCTACTTCGTGGCGAACAGCAGTCGTCCCGGCCCCAGCCGAGCCAAGACCATCTGAAGCTCGTTATCCGAAACGGCAAAACACCCTTGGCTACGCCCCACCCTGCCATGCATATTGGCCATGTCATCGCTGACATAGGATGCCGAGTGGATCACGATCCCTCTGTTTTCGGCTTGGTCGTTGCACGGTTCAAGGCCGGCAAGCCTCCGGGATCGGCCATGCTTTCCAAAGTAGGTATCGCCCGTGAGGAAGCTGCCCGGCGAAGAGGCTTCCGAACCCGGACGGTTGGAAAATGACTGCACCCAGCCGCTATTTCCCGGATCGGAGCCACGACCATGCGAAACCAAAAGGCTGGTCGTCCGGCCGCCCAAAAGATCGACGAGGTAAAATCGCCGACTGCGGGAGGCCATGCCAAAATCGACAATGCCAATCCAGTCGCGATGCACGATGCGTCCCCGGTGCCGGTCAAGTGCGGCAAGGGCCCGCGGCAAAATGTCCGGTGTCCGGTCGCCCAAAACAGCCGCAAATGCCTTTGGAACGCAAAGCGACACTGATGCAACAGCACCGGCAGTCAGAAAACTGCGTCTATTCAATTATATAAACCCAAAATGTGAAAATCATTCAACCGTGTAGGTAATAGCCCTGATTGAGCCATTCAATGGACGCGCGCAGGTCTTCGTCATGAGAATCAGTCTGTTGATCGCAGTTGTCTTCCTGACGACGGCCAACGCTGCCCCGGAATCGGTCGCCGTGCCGAAATGGCCGGAAGAGCAGGTACGTGCTCTCCGCCGCTGGGCCGCGGCGGCGCCGCTTGATGCCTTGCCCCAACCCTCCACTGCCGATCTGGACAAGGCTGTTACAAGTCAGAATCAGGAAGAGATCGACAAGGCGGCGACTGATCTTGCGCTCCGACTCGCTCGGATGCACCTCTTGGGCAGCGCTTCGGTCGAAACCCGCAGCACGTGGCATATGCCCGATGTCGACGAATATTATGACCTAAAATCTTACCTTTCCTTCATGCTCGGCAAGGAAGATATTGATCTGTTCTTTTCACTGCTGATCCCGCATCACCCCGACTATTCCGCCCTTCGTGCAGCCTATGCCGTCGAGAAGGATCCGGCGCAGCGGGCCACGCTTGCACTGAACATGGAGCGGTGGCGGTGGCTCCCCATAGACCTGGGGGAGACCTTTCTGATCGTGAATGCTGCGAGGTTCGAAGTCACCTACTGGCAAGACGGCAAGATGGTTGGCACCTGGCCCGTCATTGTCGGCAAACCCAAGACCCCGACGCCGACATTCGCGACCTTCGTCAAGGGGGTGACGTTCAACCCCTGGTGGACAGTCCCGAAGAGCATCGTGGCCGAAAGCGTTGGCGCTTTGGTGCGCCGCAATCCCGCAGAAGCCCGACGGCGAGGGTATGTCTGGGGCAAAGGCAGCTATCGCCAGAAGCCGGGGCCGAACAATGCGCTGGGCCAGATGAAGCTGGAAATGCCCAACCAATTCAGCATCTATCTCCATGATACGCCGTCCAAAGATCTTTTCCTGAAGGACGTTCGTGCCTTCAGCCATGGCTGTATCCGGGTTGGCGATGCATTGGGCTTTGCGAATACGCTCCTTCGCGGAAGCGTGACCAAGGACAGGATCGACGCCATCGTCGCAGGTCGGGAAACCCAGACTTTTGCGCTGCCCAAGGCGATCCCGGTCTACGTGACTTACTTCACTGCGGATGTGGGCCGGGACGGGCGTGTTGCCATCCTGCCGGACATTTACAAACGTGATGCTGGCGCTGCAGCCTTGCCGATACGCTGCGCTGGATAATCGCAGCCTATCGACTTCAGGCCAATGCCGCGCACTTCGTACTAGCGTGCCAGCAGCAGGGGGATCGGAGAGTCCTTCAGCAAGTTGCGTGTTACCCCGCCGAACAGATATTCCCGGGCCCTTGAATGTCCGTAAGCACCCATGACAAGATATTGCGCCTTAAGCTGTTTCGCGGTTTCGATCAGTAGCGTTCCAACCTCTCCACTATCTCCGCGACGCTCATGCAGTTCCGACACGATCCCGTGACGAGCGAGATATTCCGAGGCAGCCAGTGACGGAAACGCATGATCCCGCCCTTCCGAGACCGAGACGATATGGACATTGCCCGCGCTCGCAAGAAGCGGCAGCGCCGCACGAAGCGCATGGCCAGCTTCAAAGCTGCCGTTCCAGGCGACGACGGCTGTGCCAGTTGCATTGAAGGCCTTGGCCGTATCCGACACAAGCAGGACGGGTGTCGAAGCCCCCATGACAACGTCACCAACCAGGGCGTGGGCGATCCCTTGCGGCTTGTCACCCACTGGATGACTCATGATGATGAGATCGCTCAGCGTTGAACGACTGACCAGGGCTTGAGCTGGATCGGCAGTGGAGTCGACATAATCCCAGGATATGTCTTCCACCTTCAGACGTTGCTCTATGCGAGCCTGCAAGAGAGCCTTGTTTTCCTCGAGTTGCTTGAGCACGTCGTTCATGACGAAAACGCCGCCAAAATTGTCAAACGCGACATAGGCATTGACCGGCGTCACATAAAGGCAAGTCAAATGCCCTTCTGATGCGCGAACAATATCCAGCGCGGTCTGGAGCCGCGCTTCGAAGCCAGCATCGTCCTGGATGTGCAACAGTACCGATTTCATGTGCCTGCCTCCTCTTCCCTAATTTCGTTCTTGGCCAAATGCCCGGTCGGGGCCGTTCATTCTTGGGAACAGACTATAGCCCGCGGCGAGTCAGCAGAATCAGGGACAATACGGATGCGGCCAGCGACGTCCGTTGGCATGCGAATTCCTGTGCGAGGTGCCAACCGCTGACTTCCCGGCACTGTCTGCACAGGGAGAAATGCCTGGATGCCCCGTGAGGATTCGAACCTCAATAAACGGAGTCAGAGTCCGGTGTCTTACCGTTAGACGACGGGGCAGCGGGCAGGCGCGGCTGATAGGTTGGCTTGCCGCGCAAGTCAACGCCCCCCCATTTGCGGAATGCGCAACTTTGGATTAGAAACGTCATCAAGTACCGGCGGCGTGTGCCGTGCGGAGAACAGAAAAGTTGTCGGGCATGACCCAATTTGCTGCCCAGGGGCCGTCGCGGCATCGTCGCGATCAGAATGCCCCGCCACAAAAGCCCGAAGGGGGCTATCGCGCGCGTTTCCCCGCGCGGCGTTCCTATGCTGCGCTTGATCTCGGCACGAACAATTGCCGGATGCTGATTGCGCGGCCGGATGGCGACCAGTTCTTCATCGTCGATGCCTTTTCACGCATTGTGCGGCTAGGCGAAGGCCTGGGCGCAAGTGGACGATTGAGCGATGCGGCCATGGATCGCACAGTCGCGGCTTTGGCCGTGTGCGCTGACAAGCTGGTGCGTCGCAATGTCCATCTGGCCCGGTCAGTTGCAACCGAAGCATGCAGGCGGGCCGCCAATGGCCCCGAATTCGTGGACCGCGTGTACCGAGAGACGGGTATCAAGCTGGATGTGATCGCTGCAGAGGAGGAAGCCCGGCTCGCAGTCATTGGCTGCCACCGCCTTCTTGAGGAGGGCGATGGCCCAGCACTTGTTTTTGATATCGGGGGCGGCTCGACGGAACTCGTTATTGTCGACACAAGCGGAGATGAGCCCCGCACGCTTGATTGGCTGAGCGTCCCGTGGGGGGTTGTCTCGTTGGCGGAATCGGAAGGTGCGGATCCCAATTGCCTTGACCAGCGGCTGGCAGCCTATGAGCGCATGCGCGGCCGCGTTCTTGAGAGCTTTGCCACCTTCGCTGCCCGCCAGAAATTCGACACCAGCAATCTTCGCCTGCTGGGCACAAGCGGAACCGTTACAACGCTTGCCAGCGTCCATCTTGGTCTTCCAAGTTATGACCGCAAGATGATTGACGGACTTGTCGTTCCAAGCGAATCGATGCGCGGCATCAGTGCAAAGCTCTCCCGTTCGTCTCTGGCAGAGCGCGCCAAGTTTGCCTGTATCGGGCACGAACGTGCCGATCTCGTGGTCGCGGGATGCGCAATCCTCGAAGCAATTCTGGATATCTGGCCGGCGCCCCGGGTCGGCGTCGCCGATCGGGGCATTCGGGAAGGCATTTTGCGCCAGTTGATGCAGCTTGGCGCTCGCGCATGAGCCGTGGCGGATCAGGCGGGCATACACGGGTCAAGACGGCGCGGGGACGCACGGCATCGTCGACGCGCTGGCTCGCGCGCCAGCTGAACGATCCCTATGTCAAGCGCGCCCATGCGGAGGGTTTCCGAAGCAGGGCAGCCTACAAGCTGATCGAACTGGATGACAAATACGGCTTTCTGAAAGGGGCAAAGCGCGTCATCGATCTGGGGATTGCACCGGGTGGCTGGTCGCAGGTTGTGCGGCGCAAATGTCCTGCGGCTGCGATTGTCGGCATCGACCTCCTGCCGGTAGACCCGATTGACGGCGTGACAATCGCCCAGATGGATTTCATGGACGATGCTGCTCCAGAGTGGCTGAAAGAGACGCTTGGCGGACCCGCAGACCTCGTGCTGTCAGACATGGCTGCCAACACTGTCGGGCATCAGCAGACCGATCACTTGCGCACGATGGCCCTCGTGGAAGCCGGAGCCTATTTTGCTGTGCAGGTATTGAAGCCCGGTGGAGCTTTCATCGCGAAATCGCTGGCGGGCGGATCGGACAATGATCTCGTCGCGCTGCTCAAACGGAATTTCACAACAGTCAGGCACGCCAAGCCGCCCGCAAGCCGCAAGGGGTCATCCGAATGGTATGTCGTCGCTCAGGGATTCAAGGGCCAGGCTGAATAGCCAAAGCCTTCGGGTCTAGGCCGCTTCCTTCTGGAGGACCCGTTCGAGGACGCGACCGAAGGTTTCTGCATCCTGCGCCCCTGGGATCATGTATTTGCCATTGATGATGAAGGCTGGAACACCAGTGATATTCTGCTCGGTCCAATAATTTTCTTCGGCGCGGACCTTGCCGGCATAGCGCTGGTCCGCCAGCACCGCGGCCGCCTCTGCCGGATCAAGACCAGCGCTCTCGACGGCAGCCATCAGAACATCCTCATCATTGATATTCGTCTGGTCCGTGAAATAGGCCTTGAACAGCGCCAGCTTGAGTTCGGTTTGATGACCGACTTCGCCCGCCCAGTGGAGCAATTGATGCGCCTTGAAGCTGTTGTAGATCCTGCTGCCTTCGGAATAGCGGAAGTCCAGGCCAACCGCGGCACCTGCATCCACGATCCTTTGCCGGCTTTTCTGACTCTGTTCGGCGGGCGCACCATAACGTTCCCGCACATAATCGCTCAGGAGTTGGCCGCCAGCGGGCAAATATGAGGCGAGCTCAAACGGATGCCAGGTAACCGTCGCCTCAACCCGATCGCCCAAGGCAGAGAGTGCCTGCTCCAGGCCCTTGTAGCCAATGGCACACCATGGGCACACAACGTCAGAAACAATATCGATCGTAAGCTTTTGCGGGACGCCGGACATCGCACAACCTCTGAATGACGGAACAGCCTGCAGCCTAGCCACTCCGAAAGCGGCGTCAACCAATGAGCTTTATTGCAAATGGTTCGCAAGTGCAACAAAACTGGTAACTTTTGATAATTATGCGGTTGTTTGCTCGGTCGAATCGGCTTAGGGCGGCCGCAATTCCCCTACGGCCAATGGAAGGACATCAGATCAATGGCACGCAAGAAGATTGCGCTGATAGGCGCAGGCATGATCGGCGGCACCCTCGCCCACCTCGCAGCGCAAAAGGAATTGGGCGATATTGTCCTGTTCGACATTGTCGACGGCATTCCCCAGGGAAAGGCGCTTGATCTGGCGCAGTCCGGGCCGGTCGAAGGGTTCGATGTCAATCTCAAGGGCACGTCTGCCTACAAGGATATCAAGGGCGCAGACGTGATCATCGTGACTGCAGGCGTCCCCCGCAAGCCGGGCATGAGCCGCGACGATCTGCTGGGCATCAACCTGAAGGTTATGAAGGCCGTTGGCGAAGGCATCAAGAAGCACGCGCCCAAGGCATTCGTGATCTGCATCACCAACCCGCTTGACGCGATGGTCTGGGCGCTCCGCGAATTTTCCGGCCTTCCGCACAATATGGTCGTCGGCATGGCAGGCGTTCTGGATAGCGCGCGCTTCCGCCATTTCCTCGCAGAAGAGTTCAAGGTTTCGGTTCGCGACGTGACGGCCTTCGTTCTCGGGGGCCATGGCGACACGATGGTCCCTGTCATCGAATATTCGACCGTTGCAGGGATTCCGGTGCCCGACCTGATCAAGATGGGCTGGTCCACCAAGGAAAAGATCGACGCGATCGTTGCCCGCACGCGTGCGGGTGGCGGCGAGATTGTCGGCCTGCTGAAAACCGGCTCTGCCTATTATGCACCGGCCACCAGCGCGATCGAGATGGCCATGGCCTATCTCGGCGACCAGAAGCGCCTCCTTCCTTGCGCTGCAAACCTGACGGGACAGTATGGCGTGAAGAACCTCTATGTCGGCGTGCCGGTCGTGATCGGCGCGGGCGGCGTCGAGCGTATTGCGGAAATCAAGCTGAACGCAAAGGCACAGAAGAATTTCAACGTGTCGGTCGACGCGGTGAAGGAACTGCTGGTGGCCTGCAAGAAGATCGATCCGTCGCTGAAATAACTTCGTTTTCCTGCAGGAGCAGGAACCCAAGCACAGGCTGGGCTCCTGCTCTCGCAGGAGCACAATGAAGATCGAGGAACGCAGAGCACATGAGCATTTTCGTCAACAAGAATACAAAGGTCATCACGCAAGGGATGACCGGCGATACCGGCACATTCCACACACAGGCTGCGCTCGATTACGGGACGCAGATGGTCGGCGGCGTGACACCAGGCAAGGGCGGGACAGTGCACATCGGCCTGCCTGTATTCAACACCGTGGCAGAAGCCGTGCAGAAAACGGGCGCCGATGCCTCGGTCGTCTATGTGCCGCCGCCCTTTGCTGCGGATTCGATCCTTGAGGCGATTGATGCCGAAGTGCCGCTGATCGTCTGCATCACCGAAGGCATTCCGGTCCTCGACATGGTCAAGGTGAAGCGCGCGCTCTCGGGCTCAAAGTCGCGGCTGATCGGCCCCAATTGCCCCGGCGTCCTCACACCCGGCGAATGCAAGATCGGGATCATGCCGGGCAATATCTTCTCAAAGGGTTCGGTCGGCGTAGTCTCGCGGTCCGGCACGCTCACCTACGAAGCCGTGTTCCAGACGACGGCCGAAGGGCTTGGTCAGACGACTGCGGTCGGCATTGGCGGCGATCCTGTCAACGGCACCAACTTCATTGATTGCCTTGAACGGTTCCTGGCTGACGATGCGACCAAGTCCATCGTGATGATCGGCGAAATCGGAGGCTCTGCAGAAGAGGAAGCAGCCCAATTCCTGATCGACGAAGCGAAAAAGGGTCGCAAGAAGCCCATGGTCGGCTTCATCGCCGGCCGCACCGCGCCTCCGGGCCGGCGCATGGGCCATGCCGGGGCCATCGTATCAGGCGGCAAAGGCGATGCGGAATCGAAGATTGCGGCCATGGAAGCAGCTGGCATTCGCGTTTCTCCGTCGCCAAGCGAATTGGGGCGGACATTGGTTGAGGTGTTGAAGGGCTGAACGTCGCCCTTGCGCAGGCAGGGGCCCGTATGGCGCCGTGGCACCCGACTCCCGAAGAGGCCCCTGCCTTCGCAGGGGCGACGAGGTGAAAAATGGGTTACGAACAACACGAATTCGAACCGGAGCATCGCCCAAGCTGGGCGCGTCCCAACTGGCCGCCGCTCGATACGGACGAACTGACGGCGGCGCTTGATCCGACCCAGATGTCGGTCGAAATCAAGGCTGCAGCGGCCAAATCGGGCAAGGCCTTGTCCGAAGCCGAAGTGGCGTCCGCAGCGGGCGACTCCATTCGCGCGATGATGCTGATCCGCACCTACCGCGTGCGCGGTCACCTGGCAGCAAAGCTTGATCCGCTGGGCCTGACCAAGCAGGACATCCCGCCCGACCTGACACCCGAATATCACGGCTTCACGGGCGCTGGCCTCGACAAGCCCGTCTATATCGGCGGCACGCTCGGCCTTGAATGGACGACAGTGCGGGAGATCGTCGATATCCTGCGCGCGAATTACTGCGGTGCCGTCGGCCTTGAATATATGCACATCTCCGATGTGGAGGAGCGGCGCTTCTTCCAGGAACGGATGGAAGGCGCTGACAAGACGATTGGCTTCACCGTCGAAGGAAAGCGTGCGATCCTCGCCAAGGTGATCGAAGCGGAACAGTACGAGAAGTTTCTCGGCCGCAAATATGTCGGCACCAAGCGCTTCGGCCTCGACGGCGGCGAAGCAATGATCCCGGCGCTCGAAAGCTTCATCAAGCAGGGCGGAGCTTTGGGGGTCCGCGAGATTGTTATCGGGATGCCGCACCGTGGCCGCCTCAACGTCCTCGCGAATGTGATGGCGAAGCCCTACCGCGTGATCTTCCACGAATTCTCGGGCGGCTCAGCCAATCCGGACGACGTCGGCGGTTCCGGCGACGTGAAATACCATCTCGGCACATCGACCGACCGCGAGTTCGACGGAATCAAGGTCCATATGTCTCTTGTGCCGAACCCGTCGCACCTTGAGGCTGTCGATCCGGTCGTGCTGGGCAAGGTCCGCGCGAACCAGACAATGCGCGACGATCTTGGCGAGCATGTTCAGGTGCTCCCCATCCTCCTGCACGGCGATGCGGCCTTTGCGGGCCAGGGGATCGTGTGGGAATGCCTCGGCTTTTCGGGCATCCGGGGCTACAACACCGGGGGCTGCATCCACTTCATCGTCAACAATCAGGTCGGCTTCACGACGAGCCCGCAATTCGCGCGTTCTTCGCCCTACCCGTCCGACGTGGCCAAGGGTGTACAAGCCCCGATCCTTCACGTGAATGGCGACGATCCCGAAGCCGTGACCTTCGCTTGCAAGATGGCGATCGAATTTCGTCAGAAGTTCCACCGCGACATTGTGATCGACATGTGGTGCTATCGCCGCTTCGGGCACAACGAAGGCGATGAACCAAGTTTCACCCAGCCCTTGATGTATGCCAACATCAGGAAGCATCCGCCGGTTTCCGAAGTCTATGCACCGCGCCTGATCGAACAAGGCGTGATTGATGCAGACTGGGTCGGCGAGCACATCATGCGCTTCACCGCGATGCTTGAGGCGGAATTCCAGAGCGCGGCCAGCTACAAGGCGAACGAAGCGGACTGGTTCGGTGGCCGCTGGTCAGGACTCAACAAGCCCGCAGACCCTGAAAGCGCGCGCCGCAATGTCGAAACGGGAATCTCCAAGAAGCTGTTTGAAAGCCTTGGCCGGACCCTGACGACGGTACCCGAAGGCCACACGATCCACCCGACACTGGGCCGCGTCCTTGAAGCAAAGAAGGCTATGTTTGCGAGCGGCGAAGGCTTCGACTGGGCAACCGCCGAAGCTCTGGCTTTCGGCGGCCTGCTGTCCGAAGGCTTTGGCGTCAGGCTTTCGGGCCAGGATTCCGGACGCGGCACATTCAGCCAGCGCCACGCGGTCTGGGTCGACCAGAACACGGAAGCGAAATACATCCCGCTTTCGACCGTGCCGCATGGCCGGTTCGAAGTACTGGACAGCCCGCTCTCCGAATTCGGCGTGTTGGGCTTTGAATATGGCTATGCCGGAGCCGATCCAAAGGCACTGGTTCTTTGGGAAGCGCAGTTTGGCGATTTCGCCAATGGCGCGCAGGTGATGATTGATCAGTTCATTGCGGCCGGCGAAGCGAAATGGCTGCGGGCCAACGGGCTCGTGATGCTTCTGCCTCACGGATATGAAGGTCAGGGCCCGGAGCACAGTTCCGCCAGGCTTGAGCGGTGCCTCCAGTTGTGCGCCGAAGACAATCTGCAGGTCGCCAACTGCACGACGCCTGCAAATTATTTCCACCTGCTCCGCCGCCAAATGCATCGTCCGTTCCGCAAGCCCCTGATCGTGATGACGCCCAAATCGCTTCTTCGGCACAAGATGGCTGTTTCGAAAGTAGAGGACTTTGTCGATCAGGCCCACTTCATGCGGATCCTTTCGGACCCCTGGGCTCCAGCAGACGCGGATGTGAAGCGGCTCGTCCTGTGCTCGGGCAAGGTCGCTTATGACCTGATGGATGCGCGGAATGCAGCGGGAGACGCCAACACGGCAATCGTCAGGATCGAACAGCTTTATCCATTCCCCGGCGATCCATTGGTCAAGCGTCTCGAACGGATGACCAATCTCGAAGAAGTGATCTGGGCGCAGGAAGAACCGCGCAACAACGGCAGCTGGTTCTTTGTGGAATCGCTGATCGAAGAGTGCCTGCTGCGTGCAAAAGTCGCGCCGAAGCGCCCTCGCTATGCCGGGCGCAAGGCCAGCGCGGCAACCGCGACCGGCCTGGCGAAACGCCATCAGGCCGAGCAGGCCGCACTTGTTGCCGATGCGCTGGGCCACAATGTCCGCGCCGAAATCAGACGCCAGCGGAAAGGCTGATCATGAGTACCGAAATCAAAGTTCCAGCCCTGGGTGAATCGATCAGCGAAGCGACACTCGGCCAATGGCTCAAGCAGCCAGGCGAAGCCGTTGCCGCTGACGAACCTATCGCGAGCCTGGAAACCGACAAGGTCGCGATCGAAGTGACCGCGCCTGTCGCCGGCGTCATGGGGCCCCATGTTGTCAATGAAGGCGATACCGTCAACGTTGGAGCTGTCATCGGGTCGATCGGAGAAGGCAGCGGCGCACCCGCGGCAAGCAAACCTGCGATCGCTGCGTCCGCACCAGCAGCTGCAGCAGTTGCCCCTGCGGGCGACACTCCGGGGGACCTGACGCTGTCCCCGGCCGTACGCCGTCTGGTGCTTGAGCTTGGAATCGATCCGTCGAAGATCAGGGGTACCGGCAAGGACGGCCGCCTGACCAAGGAAGACGTACTGGAAGCCGCCAAGCAGGACAGCACAGCACCTGCCGCCGCCGTTGAGGCACCCATCGCGGTCGCATCTGTGCCGTCAGGCCGTGGCGAAGAACGTGTCCGGATGACACGCCTGCGCCAGACGGTCGCCCGGCGGCTGAAGGAAGCACAGAACACGGCCGCGATCCTGACGACCTTCAATGATGTCGACATGACAGAAGTCATGGCGGCGCGCGCGAAGTACAAGGACCTGTTTGAGAAAAAACATGGCGTTCGCCTTGGCTTCATGGGCTTCTTTACCAAGGCTGTGTGCATGGCACTGAAGGATGTGCCCGCAGTCAATGCGACGATAGAGGGCGATGAAATCGTCTATCGCAACTATGCAGACATTTCGGTCGCGGTCTCCGCCCCCAACGGCCTTGTTGTGCCAGTGCTTCGCGATGCGCAGGCGAAGTCAGTCGCAGAAATCGAGCGCGGCATTGGTGATTTCGGCAAGCGCGCCAAGGAAGGCACTCTGACCGTTGAAGACATGGCAGGCGGTACCTTCACCATTTCCAATGGCGGCGTGTTCGGGAGTCTCCTCTCCACACCGATCATCAATCCGCCGCAGAGCGCGGTGCTCGGCCTCCATCGCATAGAAGATCGTCCGGTGGTCCGCGATGGCCAGATCGTCATCCGCCCGATGATGTATCTGGCTTTGAGCTATGATCACCGCCTGATCGATGGGCGTGAGGCCGTGACATTTCTGGTTGCCGTCAAGAATGCGATCGAAGACCCGACCCGCTTGCTGATCGATCTATAAGGAGGCGCGTAATGGCCGAATCGAACTATGACGTCATCATCATCGGCTCCGGCCCCGGCGGCTATGTTGCTGCAATTCGTGCAGCGCAACTTGGCCTGAAAACGGCCTGCGTGGAATCACGCGAGACACTGGGCGGAACGTGCCTCAACGTCGGGTGCATCCCGTCCAAGGCGATGCTCCACGCCTCTGAACTCTATGACGAAGCAGCAAGCGGAGCGCTGGCAAAGCTGGGCGTCAAGATCGACAAGATGAGCCTCGACCTTGCGACGATGCATGGCCAGCGCATCGATGCAGTCAAGGGCCTGACGGGCGGGATCGCGTTCCTGTTCAAGAAGAACAAGGTCGACTGGCTGAAAGGCCATGCCGCATTCACGTCGGCAAACACGATTGACGTGGGCGGAACGAGCTACACGGCCAAGAACATTGTGATTGCAACCGGCTCTTCGGTGACCCCACTGCCCGGCGTGGACGTCGACAACGCCAAGGGCCTGATCGTCGATTCCACCGGCGCACTCGAACTGGCGAAGGTGCCCGGCCATATGGTCGTGATCGGCGGGGGCGTGATCGGGCTTGAACTCGGCTCTGTCTGGCGGCGGCTGGGTGCCAAGGTGACGGTGGTCGAATATCTCGACCAGATCCTGCCCGGCATGGACGGAGAGGTTCGCAAGGAATCGAACAAGATCTTCAGGAAGCAGGGGCTTGAATTCAAGCTCTCGACAAAAGTGACGGGCGCCAAAGCCAAGGCCAAAGGCGTAACCTTGACCGTCGAGCCCGCAGCTGGAGGGGCCTCAGAAACAATCGAGGCCGATGTCGTGCTCGTCTCCATCGGCCGCCGTCCGAATACAGACGGCCTTGCGCTCGACAAGGCTGGCCTTGCGGTCAATGCGCGCGGCCAGATCGAAACGGATCACAGCTTCCGCACTGCAGTGCCCGGTATCTGGGCGGTCGGAGACGTGATCCCGGGGCCAATGCTGGCACACAAGGCTGAAGACGAAGGCATTGCCGTTGCCGAGAATATTGCCGGGCTGACCGGCATCGTGAACCATGATGTGATCCCGTCGGTCGTCTACACTTGGCCAGAGATCGCGGGCGTCGGCTTGACCGAAGAGCAGGCGAGAGAGCGGGGCGAGGTCAAGACCGGCAAATTCCCGATGCTCGCAAACAGTCGCGCAAAGACCAATCACGAGCCCGACGGCTTCGTGAAAATCATCGCGGATGCCAAGACTGATCGTGTCCTTGGCGTCTGGTGCATTGCTTCAGTCGCTGGCACGATGATCGCGCAAGCTGCGCAGGCAATGGAATTCGGTGCGACATCGGAAGACATAGCCTACACCTGCCATGCCCACCCGACCCATTCGGAAGCAATCAAGGAAGCCGCAATGGCGGTGACCGGCAAGCCGATCCATATTTAAGGAGAACCTCGTGCGGTTCCTGCCCATTCTGCTTGCCATTGTCGCTTTCAACCCGGCGATTGCGGCTCCAAAAGTCCCTTCTGCAATATACACGGATCCGGTGCAGGACACCGCGCACCCAGCGCGGATGGAAGTGCTTCACATCCCTAGCGGTGGCGCGCTTATCAACGGCGTTGCCTATCTTGCAGCAGGGCCAGGACCGCATCCAACGATCGTGATTTGTCACGGCCTTCCCGGCAACGAAAAGAACCTTGATCTGGCGCAGGCCGTCCGCCGCGCGGGTTGGAATGCAATCACGTTCAACTATCGCGGAAGCTGGGGGAGCCCGGGATCGTTCCGCTTTGCGCAGAATCCGGAAGATGCGGCGGCGGTACTCGCGTACATCCGCGATTCGACCAACTCGAAAAAGCTGGGCATCGATACATCGCATATTGTTCTTGCAGGCCACAGTATGGGCGGGTGGGTTGCCGCAATGACATCCGCGAACGATGCCACCTTGCGTGGGACCATCCTGATCTCTGCAGCAAATATGGGGGCCCTTGGCCGGATGCCGCGTGCGGAAATCATGAAGGAAATGGTCGGGGACATGGAATCGCTTTTCGACACCACCCCGGACGCGATGACGGAGGAAGTTGTTGCAAGCGCGCAGGCCTTCGATTTTATCGGGCGCGCGGAACCTCTGTCGCGTAAGCCGCTCCTCGCTCTGACTTCGGATGACGGTCTTGCTCCGATGGCCGACGCGCTGGTCGCCGCAGTGCGCGCAGCTGGCGGCACGCAGGTTGAAGCGGTTCATGTCGCAACGGATCATAGTTGGTCGGATCGGCGAATCAGGCTTCAAACCGAAATCCTCAACTGGCTGGCAAAGCTGAAATAGGTTGCTCGCCTGGCTCGACCTGTTCGGCATCGCCGTTTTCGCGGCCTCCGGCGCCCTCGCGGCGGCGCGACGGCAACAGACGCTGGTCACATTCTCGTTCTTTGCGCTTGTTACAGGCGTGGGCGGCGGCACGGTCCGCGACCTGTTGATCGGCGCGCCTGTCTTCTGGGTTCATGACTGGCGCGTGCCCGCCGTATGTCTAGCGACCGCGGGGCTGATCTGGGTAACGCCCGCACACTTCTGGAAAGGCCGAGCGCTTGACTGGTTCGATGCTGTCGGGATGGCTGTCTATGCCGTGTTCGGAGCGGCAAAGTCGCTGAGCTTTGGCGTTCCCCTTCTGCCAGCCATGATGATGGGCGTCATCACGGCGTGTGTTGGCGGGATCATTCGCGACGTGCTCGCAGGCGAGCCTTCAATCCTGCTTCGCCCGGAACTTTATGTGACGGCAGCGGCGCTGGCGGCAGCGCTCTTCGTGATACTGGCCGGACTGGGCGTCCCGCTGATTGCCGCTGCCCTTATCGGTGCCGTCTCCGGCTTCGGGCTGCGTGCGCTGGCGATCACCCGCGGCCTTGCCATCCCGTCCTACAAGCGCTGATCAGCCGCGGACGACACCGACGGAACTGAATGACTTGATCTCGTCCGGCGGAGTGCCTGCCTCCGCCAGTTCGCGCTGCCAAAGCCCGATATCGCTCCATTGCCCGTTCTTGAAGCACACCTCGCGATAGGCCCCCGCGCGACGGAAACCACAGGATTCATAGAGCTGGATCAGCTTGTCATTCGGCGTCATCAATGTGCAGATGGCCTGGGTGAAATTCTGCTCGGTCAAGGTCATGAGCAGGCTTGAAAGCAGCGTCCTGCGGATGCCCTTTCCTTCGAGTTCGCCTGCAGCATAGACCGCGACTTCGACGCCAAAACGGTGCGTCGGTCCCGGGCGGAAGGGCTTCGCATAGGCATAGCCCAGAATCACGTTGCTTTCCGAGGCAACGATCCAGGGATGAATGTCTCCTGCCGCAACAATGCGCGACCGCATTTCCTTGACCGTCGGCGCCCGCGTTTCGAACGACACGGCATTGGTCACCACATAGGGCGCATAGATCGCAGTAACCGCCTCCGCGTCGTCGGGTGTGGCGGCTCTCAAATCAACCATGAAACAATCCTGTCAAAGAGGGTAAGGTCTTGTGTCGTCGGCGCCGCCCTTAGCGGGAGTTGGGACGGACATTCAAGACAGCGGACTTGAATGGCGGGGCCTTGAAGCATGGCCTTTGCATCAGCAAGTCCGGCCAGAACAAGCGCCTGCTGCCGTCGTGCCATATGCGTGAAGATGTCCACATGGCCCGTTGTGCGGGCTTCCAGATCGTCCTCAAACAGGCTGGCAAGAAAACTCTTCTCAGGTTTCAGATAGTAACGCGACACCGAATCCGGAGACAGTTTTGCCAGACGCGCAGCCTCTGCCACTGCATCATCGAGCGACCCGAAGGCGTCGACCAGCCCAAGCTGGCGCGCCGTGCCGCCGTCCCATACCCGGCCTTGGGCCATTTCACCGACCTTTTCGAGCGGGATCTTGCGCGAGGTCGAAACCAGGCGAAGGAAACGGGCATAGATGTCCTCGACGCCGGCCTGCAGAAAGGCGTCGGTGGCCGCATTGGTTCCAGCAAAGAGATCCGGCTGGCCGGTCAGTGGTGTCGTCTTGACGCCATCGGCCGTCACGCCATAGCGGGCAAGCGTCGTCTCGAATGTCGGAAGGATCCCGAAGACGCCGATCGAACCCGTTACTGTCGACGGCTCTGCAAAGACCTTGTCTGCCGCGCCGGTCACCCAATAGCCGCCCGATGCCGCGACATTGCCCATAGAGGCCACAACAGGCAGACCCTTCGCTTTCGCTTCGGCCAATGCGGCCCTGATCTTTTCGGCCGCCAGGGCAGAACCGCCCGGCGAATCAATTCTCACAACCAGGGCCTTGAGATCCTGTTCAGCCAGCGCATTCCTGATGAGGTCGGCAATCGTATCGCCCCCCGCTCTGCCGGCAGGCGCTTTGCCATCCACAATGTCGCCGGCAACGGTAACGATCCCGATCTTCTTTCCGCCATGTTCAGCAGGATGCGCCGCAAGATAGGAACTGAGGGCGCTATAACGGAAATTGCCCGCCGGGCCGTGGTGGTCGCTGCCGACGATCGCTGCAACCCGCTTGCCGAAGGCCACACGATCCCCGAGCTTGTCGACCAGCCCGGCCGACAATGCCGTTTGGGACAGGCTTCCTTTTGCCGCCGCCAGACCCGCGATTGGATCAGTCACAAAGTCGGCGATCCGGGCCTTGGGCCGGGCCCTTGCAACATTCTCTTTCCAGTTGGTCCACAATGCACCGGCCAGCGCCTCATTCTCTGCCTTCGCCTCGGGTGACTGTTCTCCGCGGATATAGGGCTCCACGAATGATTTGTACTTGCCGACGCGGTAGACATGAACGGTGACGCCCAACCTGTCGATCAGCCCCTTGAAATAAAGGCGCGAGCCGCCGGGTCCCGCAAAGGCGGCCGCGCCCATCGGATCAAGCCAGACTTCGCTTGCGTGCGCTGCAAGAAGGTATGAATCGTCAAAATATCCTCCAGCAAACGCCAGCACCGGCTTGTTCGCGGCCTTGATGCGATCAAGAGCCTCACCGATTTCCTCAAGCGCAACCTGCCCGCCGCCCTGAAAGCCTTGCAGGTCAAGCACGACCGTCTTGATATCGTCATCGCGTTCCGCCGCTTTAAGGGCCTGCAGGATATCGGAAAGCTGATATTGCCGGTCGACGGGCGACTGGCCAAAAAGGAGCTCACGCGGGTCGATGGCTTCGCTTTGCTCGACAATCGGGCCATCCAGCGCGAGCAGCAGCGCGCCATCTTCGCCCCCTCGCGGATTGGGGCTGGATGACAGCGCAGCGTAGAGCAGCCCGAAAAACCCGAGCATGGCAATAAGAACGAGACCGTCCTTGATGCCGACAAGCAGCGCCCAAGCACCTTTTACGAGTTTCATGAATACGCCTTTTTACACAATCGGAGTCAGGCCCCGTCGTTAGGGGAGCCTGCGCCGACTGTAAACCGAGTGAAGCGCTACCAGCGGATGAGCCGGGGCACGATCAACCGGCCGAGCAATGCGCACAAAAGGATTGCTCCGGTGTACCAAAGGCCCACATAAAACACCGTAATACTTGGACAATGCAAGCCGTAGGCAAAGGCCCCGAAACTGCCAGAGGCAAGTCCGACGAGCCAGCCGATGCGGTTGAGAGCCGTCGGCGCTCCCTTGCGCAGCCAGAGCGTCAAGCCGGCCCCGATCAGCAATCCGCCACCGAGACTGATCCCCAGGCACCAGGGACCATCGACCGAAAAAAGCACGTCTAGCGGGAAGCCTTCAGTCGTCATCGCAAGGGCTATGCTGGTCAGAGGGAAGAGAGACGCTCCGGCCAATGCCCATCGCCATCCGGTGCTGCTTTGGCCGACACCCGGGCGCGCTGACGCAACAACGGCGGCAAGTGATGCGAATCCGAGCAAGAGCAGCATGCCCTCGCGCAACATGACCATGGGGTGCGGGTTGCCCGCAACAACGTCCGCCCGAAGCCCAAATGCCGCAGAAACGATTGCGACAACGACAGCAGCGGCAACGAGCGCAATCAGCACTCCTCCGCGCGGTGAAACCGGGCGAACCGGCTGAAGGTCAGCGACCAGCGTATCGATATCAATCGTCATCGTCATTCGCTCTCAATCAACGCGGCAAGCCTTTTCAGCCCGCGATGGATATTGACCTTTACCAAGGGTTCCGATTGGCCAGTGCGAAGCGCAGCCTCCGTAATCGAATGGCCATCAATCTTCACCAGGCGGATAACATGCGCCTGCCGTTCAGGCAGCAAGCCCAGGAGTCGATCAAGGCTGATGCGTGCTGCAATGGATTCCTCCTCATCGTCGCCCACCAGGTCTTCATGCAGTTCATCTTCCTGTTGGCGATAGGTTCGCCGCAACTGGTCCACCCAGCGATACCGCGCGATTGCCGCGAGCCAGGGGAGGAAAGGTCGCGACGGATCGTAGCTGGCACGCTTGCTATGCAGAGAGGCAAGTGTTTCCTGCACCAGATCATCGACCTGCGCTGGCACGATGCGGCCCGAAAAATACCGCAAGAGCCAACGCTGGCAGGCAACAAGCACGGTCCGATAGGCCGCAGCATCGCCCTGCTGGGCAAGCGCCATCAGGCGTTGAAGGCTGGCATCGTCCGCTTTCATGACCGCATCTTTCGCATCCCTGTCCTTCGCTGAAAAGCTGGAAAGGTTACAATGCCGGTGCAGTCTTATTTTGGGGATGACACGGAAAGACCAAATTCGCTATTCTGGTCGGCTATGTTGGAAAAGCCTGCACTGGCCCCGGTTCAGGGAAATCTCTGGCGCGACGAGTTTCGCGCCACCTTGGCGCTTGCCTGGCCGCTGATCCTGTCCAACCTGACCATGGCGCTCATCCAGGCAACAGATGTCGTCCTTATGGGCTGGCTCGGACCACGCGCACTTGCGGCGTCCGCGCTGGGCCTGAACCTGTGCATGTCGATGACCATTTTCTGCATGGGCCTCGTGATTGCTGCCGCGCCGATGATGGCGGCAGATCTTGGCCGCCGATTCAATGCTGTCCGCGAAGTGCGCCGGTGGTTCCGCCAATCGGTCTGGGTTGCCTGCGTCGCGGTCATTCCTGCTTGGGTGGTGCTCTGGAATACGGACATGGTGCTGCTCGCATTGGGGCAGGACAAGGCACTCGCCGCAACGGCCAGCACCTTCATGCGCGGCTATATGTGGAGCATGCTGCCATTCCTGATCTTTCAGGCGCTGCGCGGCTTTGTGTCGGCGCTCGAACGGCCGGGCTGGATACTGACGATCAGCATCTGGGGTGTGGTCATGAATGCGGTGTTGGGATGGGCGCTGATTTTCGGCCATTTTGGCTTGCCGGCCCTCGGCATCTTCGGCGGAGGCCTGACGACAACCATTGTCTGGTCAATCATGGCCGGAGGACTTGCATGTGTCGCTGCCCGCCAAAAGGCGTTCCGGCGGTTTCACATCCTTGGCCATTTCTGGCGCAGCGATTGGCCGCGTTTCGGCAAGATCGTGCGTCTTGGGGTGCCGATCGCCCTGACGCTCTGGTCTGAAGGCGCAGTGTTCGCCGCGGCGGTCGGGTTGATGGGTCTGATCAGTGAAGCTTCGGTTGCAGCCCATGCCGTTGCGCTTCAGATCGCAGCTTTGAGCTTCATGGTCCCGCTTGGCCTTGGACAAGCAGCGACCGTGCGGGTCGGGCTTGGCTATGGCAGAAAGGATCCCGAAGCTCTGAGGCGTGCGGGCTGGACCGCCTTCATGCTTGGCACCGGGTTCATGACATGCATGGCGATCCTCATGTGGAGCTTCCCGCACCAACTGATCGAGCTGTTTCTTGAACCCACGGCAGCCAATGCGCCGGTCATCGATCTTGCCGTGTCCTTTCTGGGCGTTGCTGCGGCCTTCCAGATCTTCGACGGCGCGCAGGTGGTCGGCGCGGGCATGCTGCGGGGCTTGCAGGACACGCGCTGGCCGATGATCTTTGCCATTGTCGGCTATTGGGCGGTCGGCATTGGAGCAGGGTCTTTCCTTGCGTTCCGGCTTGAATTGCACGGCGTCGGGGTCTGGATCGGGCTTGCAGGTGGCCTTGCAGCTGTGAGCCTGCTGATGATTTGGCGTTGGAGCTGGCGCAAGCAGCTGGGACTTCTGCCCGTGTGAGCCAGGGGCAAAAAGAATGTGCTGCAGCGCTTGACGGGGAGATTTCCCATACCCATATGCGCGTTGTTGGCACTCGCCCGGTGTGAGTGCTAATTCTTATTTTCGAGAAGAGGGAATAAACATGGCATTTCGTCCGCTGCACGATCGCGTGCTCGTTCGCCGTATTGAAGCCAATGAAAAAACGGCTGGCGGCATTATCATTCCAGACACCGCCAAGGAAAAGCCGCAGGAAGGCGAAATCGTCGCCGCGGGTTCGGGCGCAAAGGCCGAAGACGGCAAGGTTACGCCGCTGGACGTCAAGGCAGGCGACAAGATCCTGTTCGGCAAATGGTCCGGCACGGAAGTGAAGATCA
This sequence comes from Aquisediminimonas profunda, assembly GCF_019443285.1. Taxonomy (GTDB): domain Bacteria; phylum Pseudomonadota; class Alphaproteobacteria; order Sphingomonadales; family Sphingomonadaceae; genus Aquisediminimonas; species Aquisediminimonas profunda. The sequence goes on along the minus strand of NZ_CP080327.1, from coordinate 1,608,021 downwards.
ACGGCGAAGACCTGTTGATCATGAAGGAATCGGACATTCTTGGAATCATCGGTTGAGTGGACGTCGCCGCTGTGCAGGCAGGGGCCGCTTTGGGAGTTCGCTCCCTGTCCGATGAAGATCAATTCCAGACAGGCCCCTGCCTCCGCAGGGGCGACGAGTTAGAAAAGGAACACTCAAATGGCTGCAAAAGAAGTAAAATTTAGCCGCGACGCGCGTGAGCGCATTCTGCGCGGCGTCGACATTCTTGCCGATGCGGTGAAGGTCACACTCGGCCCCAAGGGTCGCAATGTCGTGATCGACAAGAGCTTCGGTGCTCCACGCATTACCAAGGACGGCGTCACCGTCGCCAAGGAAATCGAACTCAAGGACAAGTTCGAGAACATGGGCGCGCAGATGGTCCGCGAAGTCGCTTCGAAGACCAACGACGTTGCTGGCGACGGCACCACCACGGCAACCGTGCTTGCTCAGGCGATTGTCCGTGAAGGCATGAAGTCGGTTGCCGCTGGCATGAACCCGATGGACCTCAAGCGCGGCATTGACCTTGCTGTCACTGCCGTCGTGGCCGATCTCGTGAAGCGTTCCAAGCCGGTTTCCGGCACTGCAGAAATTGCCCAGGTCGGCATCATCTCGGCAAATGGCGACACTGTCGTTGGCGAAAAGATTGCCGAAGCGATGGAAAAGGTCGGCAAGGAAGGCGTGATCACCGTCGAGGAAGCCAAGGGCCTCGATTTCGAACTCGATGTCGTCGAAGGCATGCAGTTCGACCGTGGCTATCTCTCGCCCTACTTCATCACCAATCCGGAAAAGATGCTCGTTGAACTCAACGATCCCTACATCCTGATCCACGAGAAGAAGCTGTCGAACCTCCAGGCGATGCTCCCGATCCTCGAAGCGGTTGTCCAGTCTGGCCGTCCGCTCCTGATCATCGCGGAAGACATTGAAGGCGAAGCTTTGGCCACGCTTGTGGTCAACAAGCTGCGTGGCGGCCTCAAGGTTGCGGCCGTGAAGGCGCCGGGCTTCGGCGATCGTCGCAAGGCGATGCTTGAAGACATCGCAATCCTGACCAAGGGCGAAATGATCTCCGAAGATCTCGGCATCAAGCTCGAAACCGTGACGCTCGGCATGCTCGGCCAGGCCAAGCGCGTCTCGATCGACAAGGACAACACCACCATCGTTGATGGCGCCGGTGAAGCCGATGCGATCAAGGGCCGCGTTGAAGCAATCCGCCAGCAGATCGAAAACACCACCAGCGACTATGATCGCGAGAAGCTGCAGGAACGTCTTGCCAAGCTTGCAGGCGGCGTTGCCGTCATCAAGGTCGGTGGTGCGACGGAAGTCGAAGTCAAGGAACGCAAGGACCGCGTTGATGATGCACTGCACGCAACCCGCGCGGCCGTTGAAGAAGGCATCGTCCCCGGTGGCGGCACGGCGCTTCTTTATGCAACCAAGGCGCTTGCCGGCATGAAGGGTATCAATGACGACCAGACTCGCGGGATCGACATCATCCGCAAGGCGATCGAAACGCCGCTGCGCCAGATCGCACAAAACGCGGGAGTTGACGGTGCCGTGGTCGCTGGCAACCTGCTGCGCGAAAATGACGAAACCCGTGGCTTCAATGCTTCGACCGACGTCTATGAAAACCTGGTCCAGGCCGGCGTGATCGATCCGACCAAGGTCGTTCGCACCGCGCTGCAGGATGCGGCCTCGGTTGCCGGCCTCCTGATCACCACGGAAGCGACGATTGCCGATGTGCCCGAAGACAAGCCTGCCATGGCAGGCATGCCCGGTGGCGGCATGGGCGGCATGGGCGGCATGGATTTCTGATCCAGCCCATCAGGCACCAAAAAGAAGGGCCGGAAGGAAACTTCCGGCCCTTTTTGTTTGGGCACGTCGCCACTCCAGAGGCAGGGGCGACGTCCAGGACAGTCAGCCAAAACAGAAAAGGCCGCACCCCAAAAGGGATGCGGCCATTCCGTTACCGGTTTTGCCGAATAGGCTAAACGGGCTTACTTCTTCGCAGCGTCCGCAGCGTTTGCAGCAGCGTCAGCAGCAGCATCGACAGCGTTGCCAGCAGCGTCGGTCGCGTTGGCAGCAGCGTCCGTTGCGGTGTCAGCAGCGTTCATTGCTGAATCAGCAGCATTGTCGGCACCTTCAACAGCTTCCGAAGCCATCGTGTCAGCGGCGTTGGCAGCAGCATCGTCAGCCTTCTTGCTGCAAGCAGCAAGGCTCATCGAAGCGGCGAGTACAAGTGACAGAGCAATAGTCTTTTTCATGGGTAAATCCCTCCCGTTAGGTCAACAAAGCGGCGGTCAGCGCGAAAGGCTATCACGCCCCCTCGGACCGGCGGGACCTGTGACTAGCGATTCATTCATTTCTTGGCAATCAAGATTCTTCACGGAATCGCATGAAACTGCCGCAGCGCACGCATCAGCGCAAAAGCGCCAGCAAGTTCCGCATATTGACATATAAAGAATTCTTTATATGTAGCTCAAATGCCTGTCGCCCTCGATATCTTTCGCGCCCTTGCCGATCCGACCCGGCTGCGAATCATCGCACTTTTGCGAAGGATGGAACTTTCGATAGGAGAAATTGCGCAGGTCCTTGGCCAAAGCCAGCCGCGCGTCTCGCGACACGTCAAGATATTGTGCGACGCCGGACTGGCCATTCGTCGGAAGGAAGGGAGTTGGGCATTTCTGGCTCCCGGCGCTCCAGAGCTCGTTGATCCTTTGTTTCGTGCACTCGATATCTGGCAGACCGACGAGCGCGAGAATCACTGGATTGTAGCTGATAAAGCCCGCCTTTCGGCCGTGCATGCAGATCGGGCCGCCGCAGCGGAACGCTATTTTGCCGCCCATGCAGCGCAATGGGATGCAATCCGTTCGCTTCATGTGGCTGAAAGCGAAGTCGAAGCTGCCATGGCTGCAGCTTTGGCAGAAGCACCCATCGGTCGTCTCGTCGATGTCGGAACGGGCACCGGGCGGATGATCGAATTATTCGGCAGCGCCGCGCAAAAGGCTGTCGGAATAGATCGTAGCCCCGAAATGCTCCGGCTCGCTCGAGCGAAGTTGAGCGCAAAAGACCTTCCTGCATGGGAATTGCGTCAAGGCGACCTCGCCGCCCTGCCCGTCCCCGACGGCAATGCTGACACTGTCATTCTGCATCAGGTTCTCCATTTCATTCCGGATCCCGAGAGCGCCATTGGCGAACTCGCGCGCATTATTTCCCCAAAGGGCCGCCTCCTCATTGTCGACTTTGCCCCCCACGACCGCGAGGAACTGCGCGATCGGGACGCGCATGCCCGTCTCGGCTTTTCAGATGAACAGATTGCTGGCTGGTTCGAAGCCGCCGGACTCGAATGCGATCTGATTGAAAATCTCAAGGGCGGAAGGCTGACCGTAAAGCTCTGGCGCGGGCGCAAGCGGCAAGAATCGCGCCTCAAGGTCATCGCTGCATGAGCCGCTCGTCCAGCATCAGTGATAGGACGATGAGTGAGTCTGCACCCTCACTCTTTGCCGGATTGGCTGGCGACGCCCAGGTGAGCTTTGAATTCTTTCCGCCGAAGACGGAGAAAATGGAGCTGGCGCTTTGGGAGACAATGAAGACTCTTGAGCCACTAGGCCCACGTTTTGTCTCGGTCACCTATGGGGCGGGCGGTTCCACGCGGGAACGGACGCACGCGACAGTTGCCCGCATCGTCAAAGAGACTCACGCACCTGCCGCGGCGCATCTGACCTGCGTCGACGCATCACGGGAAGAGATTGATGAAGTGGCGCGTGCCTATTGGGATGCTGGTGTTCGGCACATTGTTGCCCTGCGTGGTGACCCGTCGGTCCCTGGCGCCAGATTTGAGCCTCATCCTCAGGGCTATGGGGGCGCAGCCGATCTGGTTGCAGGGCTGAAGGCGATCGCGCCGTTCGAGATTTCTGTTGCCTGTTATCCAGAGACCCATCCTGACGCCCAAAGCGCCGACGCCGATCTCGACAACCTGAAGCGCAAGCTCGATGCGGGCGCCAGCCGGGGCATCACGCAGTTCTTTTTCGAACCTGAAACCTTTTTCCGCTTCCGCGACAGGGTCGCTGCAGCAGGGATCAATGCGGAACTGACGCCGGGAATCATGCCAGTCACCAATTTCGCGGCGATCCAGCGCATGGCCGCATTGTGCGGAACCCATGTGCCGAGCTGGCTTGCACATCTGTTCGAAGGGCTGGATGAGCGTCCAGCGTCCCGCCAACTGGTCGCAGCGACTGTGTCGGCTGACCTGTGTCGGCGGCTCTATGCGGGCGGGGTCCGGCATTTCCATTTCTACACATTGAACCGGGCGGAACTCAGCTACGCCATTTGCCACCTGCTGGGCCTGCGGCCGAAGGAGAATTCCCAATGACATCCCGTGAAGCCCTGAAAACTGCCGCCTCGAGCCGTATCCTCCTGACCGACGGAGCCTTCGGCACCGAAATCCAGAACTACAAGCTGGATGAAGCGGCCTATGCTGGAGCACTCGGGCTGGGGCATGATCAGAAGGGCAACAACGACCTGTTGGCCTTGACGCGTCCCGACGTGGTAGATGCCATCACACGCGCCTATCTGGCCGCAGGCTCTGACATTGTCTCGACAAACACATTTTCTGCAAACCGGATCAGCCAGGCCGATTATGGCGCGGAAGATCTTGTGCGCGACATCAATATCGCTTCGGCACGCATAGCCCGTACAGCGGCCGATGAGGCGGCCAAGGATGGTCGCCCGCGTTTTGTTGCAGGCGCAATCGGCCCAACGAACAAGACACTATCACTCTCTCCCGACGTCAATGATCCGGGCTACCGGGAGATCGATTTCGACTATCTCAAGGGTGTATACCGCGAACAGATTGACGCTTTGCTGGAGGGCGGCGTCGACTTCATCCTGATTGAAACGGTGTTCGACACTTTGAACGCCAAGGCCGGCATCATGGCCGTACTCGAAGCGCAGCAGGATCTGGGCCGGGATGTGCCGATGATGCTCTCGATGACGTTGACCGATCTGTCCGGACGCAATCTGTCCGGCCATACGGTCGAAGCGTTCTGGCATGCCGTCCGCCATGCACGACCCGTCACAATTGGTCTCAACTGCTCATTCGGCGCAGAACAACTCCGGCCGCACGTCCGCACATTGTCGCAGATCGCCGACACACTGATCATGGTCTATCCCAACGCCGGGCTGCCGAACGATCTTGGCGCTTATGATGAGTTGCCTGAGGAGACGGCAGCACTGGTCAAAGATTGGGCCCTGGATGGGCAAGTCAATATCCTTGGAGGATGCTGCGGCTCCACGCCTGCCCATATCGAAGCAATTGCCAAGGCCGTCGAAGGACTGCCCGCGCGCCAACCCAAGGCTCCCCCCGTGGCGACACGGCTTGCGGGTCTTGAGCCCATGATCCTCGCAGCCTGATCGATTGACATGACACAGACCACCCAAACGGCCACTTTCGTCAATGTTGGCGAACGCACGAACGTCACCGGTTCGGCAGCGTTCAAGAAGCTCATCATGGCCGACGATTATACAAAGGCGGTCGAGGTCGCGCGCCAACAGGTCGAAAATGGCGCACAGATTATCGACGTCAATATGGATGAGGGTCTGCTGGACGCCGAAAAGGCGATGACGACGTTCCTCAAGCTGATTGCCGCGGAGCCTGACATCGCTCGCGTTCCCGTGATGATCGACAGTTCCAAATGGAGCGTGATCGAAGCCGGCCTCAAATGCGTTTCGGGCAAGCCGATCGTCAACTCGATCAGTATGAAGGAAGGCGAAGCGCAATTCCTGGAGCATGCTCGCAAATGCATGGCCTATGGCGCTGCCGTGGTCGTGATGGCGTTCGACGAAACCGGACAGGCAGACACAAAGGCTCGCAAGGTCGACATATGCGAACGCGCCTACAAGCTTTTGACCGGAATTGGCTTCCCGCCGGAAGACATCATCTTTGACCCCAATATTTTCGCAGTCGCGACGGGAATTGAGGAGCACAACAACTACGCCGTCGACTTCATCGAAGCTGCGCGCGAGATCCGCGCACGCTGCCCCCACGTCCACATTTCGGGCGGCCTTTCCAACCTCTCCTTCAGCTTCCGCGGCAACGAGCCTGTGCGCCGAGCGATGCACTCAATCTTCCTCTATCACGCCATCCCTGCCGGCATGGACATGGGCATCGTCAACGCCGGCCAACTGGACATTTACGACACGATCGACCCGGAGCTGCGAGAAGCCTGCGAGGATGTGATCCTCAACCGCAGGGATGACGCCACCGAGCGACTGGTAACACTGGCAGAGCGGTTCAAGGGGACTGACGCAGTTGCAGAAAAGGCGGCCGAGGAATGGCGCGGCTGGCCCGTTTCAAAGCGGCTCGAGCACGCTCTGGTGAAGGGTATCGATGCCTACATTGTCGACGATACGGAAGAAGCTCGCCTGCAGGCTGCACGTCCGATCGAAGTGATTGAAGGTCCCCTGATGGACGGCATGAATGTGGTCGGGGATCTGTTCGGCTCCGGCAAGATGTTCCTGCCCCAGGTGGTCAAATCGGCCCGCGTGATGAAAAAGGCCGTTGCCCATCTCATCCCCTATATTGAGGCTGCCAAGGAGGCAGGCACCCGGTCCAAGGGACGAATCATCATGGCCACTGTCAAAGGTGATGTGCATGATATCGGCAAGAACATTGTGGGCGTCGTGCTCCAGTGCAATGGCTATGAAGTCATCGACCTTGGCGTGATGGCACCCTGGTCAAGCATTCTCAAAGCAGCAAAGGACAATGATGCGGACATCATTGGGCTGTCCGGCCTGATCACACCGTCGCTCGACGAAATGGTCACGGTGGCCGAAGAAATGCAGCGCGCTGGATTCACGATTCCGCTGCTGATCGGAGGCGCGACGACATCGAAAGTCCATACCGCGCTTCGCATAGACCAGGCTTACACGGGGCCTGTGGTTCATGTCCTTGACGCGAGCCGCGCGGTCGGGGTTGCTTCCACTCTCCTTTCCGACACGCAGCGCGACAGTTTCGTTGCGGCGACTGCCGCCGATTATCAGCACGTTCGCGATGTACGCGAAGGCAAGGGGCAGAACCCGCTCGTGTCTCTCGCTGATGCCCGGGCGAATGCCTTCCGCCTGGATGAAGCACACAAGCCGGGCCCGCCCGACCAACCCGGCCTGCATGTGTTTGACAGCTGGGACCTGGCAGACATTCGGCAATACATAGACTGGACACCGTTCTTTCGGGCTTGGGAACTTGCAGGAAACTATCCGGCCATTCTCGAGGATCCCGTCGTTGGTGAAAGTGCGTCGAGCCTCTTTGCCGATGCCCAGTCGATGCTGGACCGGATCGTCAAGGAGAAGTGGTTCACGGCAAAGGGCGTTGCGGGACTTTGGCCCTGCCGCCGCGACGGAGACGACGTCATCCTGCATCTGGAAGATGAATCGCACGTCCGAATTCCGTTCCTTCGCCAGCAGATCGCGAAGCGCGAAGGTCGCGCAAACATGTGCCTGGCCGATTTTATCAGTCATGACGGCGACTGGATTGGCGGCTTTGCCGTTGGAATCCATGGGATCGACACGCATATCGCACGCTTCAAGGCGGACCATGACGACTATTCCGACATTCTGCTGAAAGCGCTGGCCGACCGCTTTGCGGAAGCCTTTGCGGAAGCCCTGCATCGCCATGTTCGTACCACGCTTTGGGGATATGCGCCGCACGAGCAATTGACCAATGACGCCCTGATCCGCGAGCAATATCGCGGCATCCGACCTGCCCCCGGCTACCCCGCCTGTCCCGATCACAGCCTGAAGCCCATTTTGTTCGACTTGCTGAGTGCGACGGACAATACCGGCATCACATTGACCGAGAGTTTCGCCATGTTGCCAACGGCGGCCGTATCCGGCTTCTACTTTGCGCACCCTCAGGCAGAGTATTTCGGTGTGGCGCGCATCGGCAATGATCAACGTGACGACTATGCTGCACGACGCGGGATCGGCATCGAGGAAGCGGCGCGTTGGCTTCGCCCCAACCTCGACTAGAGGTCCGCGCTACATTCGCTGCATTAGGCATTTGTCAAAGTTTACCGCCTATTCACCCTGAGGTTTAACGGACCGTGTAGTGGTCCTGAAGCAGGGCGAGGGTAAGACATGAGTGCTTTTGGACGACGCAATGGGCCCGGTGGGCCGGGCGGCAATCGCCCGACCTTCGGCGTCGCGCGTCCGATGCAGGGGGGCAGTGCCGCTCCGCATCGTCCGGATGACGCAGCAAATGGCGGCTCCCAATTTCCTCCGATAGGTTCCGCCCAACTTCCGCCCGATGAGGACATCCCGGTTCCAGTCGGCGAAAAACTGACCGCCATGCAGCGGCTGAGCGAGCGCGAAAATGCCGTGGATGCTCCGCAGCAAAAGGCAGAAGGCTTCGAGGCATCTGTCCACAAGATCAAGGAACAGGTGCTGCCAAGGCTGCTTGAACGCATTGATCCTGAAGCTGCTGCCACACTTTCGAAGGATGAGCTGGCTGAAGAGTTTCGGCCGATCATTGGCGAAGTGCTCGCCGAACTGAAGCTGACACTCAATCGCCGCGAACAATTCGCCCTCGAAAAAGTGCTGGTCGATGAGCTGCTCGGCTTGGGTCCGCTTGAAGAACTGCTCAACGATCCTCTGATTTCCGATATCATGGTCAACGGACCAGAGCAGACCTACATCGAAAAGAAGGGCAAGCTCGAAATCGCGCCGATCCAGTTCCGGGACGAAGCGCACCTGTTCCAGATTGCCCAACGCATCGTGAACCAGGTCGGTCGCCGGGTCGACCAGACAACGCCCTTGGCAGACGCCCGACTGAAAGACGGTTCACGCGTCAACGTGATCGTGCCGCCGTTGAGCCTGCGCGGAACTGCGATCTCGATCCGTAAATTTTCCGCCAAGCCCATCACGCTCGACATGATGGCGAAGGGCGGTTCGATGTCCGAGAAGATGGCAACAGCGCTCAAGATTGCAGGTGCCTGTCGCTTCAACATCGTCATTTCCGGCGGTACGGGTTCGGGCAAGACCACCATGCTCAACGCATTGTCGAAGATGATCGATCCCGGTGAGCGCGTGCTGACGATCGAAGACGCTGCCGAACTTCGCCTGCAGCAGCCACACTGGTTGCCGCTCGAAACCCGGCCGGCGAACCTCGAAGGCCAGGGCGCCATCACGATCCGTGATCTTGTGGTGAACGCCCTGCGTATGCGTCCTGACCGGATCATCCTTGGCGAAATTCGCGGGTCGGAATGTTTCGACCTGCTGGCTGCCATGAACACGGGCCATGACGGCTCGATGTGTACGCTTCACTCCAACAGCCCGCGCGAAGCGCTGGGACGTATGGAAAACATGGTGATGATGTCGGACATCAAGGTGCCGAAGGAAGCCATCTCCCGCCAGATCGCCGACTCGGTGGACCTGATCGTCCAGGTGAAGCGCCTGCGCGACGGTTCACGCCGCGTCACCAACATCACCGAAGTGATCGGCATGGAAGGTCCCGTGATCGTCACGCAGGAACTCTTCAAGTTCGAATATCTTTCGGAAGACGAGAACGGCAAGATCGTGGGTGAGTATCGCTCGATGGGGCTGCGGCCCTACACGCTCGACAAGGCCAAGCAATACGGCTTTGACCAGCCCCTGCTCGAGGCCTGCCTCTAGAACAGGAATCCGTCGGGATTGCCTAATGCTGCCTGATGCTTATCAGGGCAATCGTGAGTCTCGATCCGTCACTGCTTGCACAGGCCCTCGCGCGGATGGCCGGTGGTGTCGCATTGCCCATCGAACACCTTGGCCGGCTTTCAGGCGGCGCAAACATGGAAAGCTGGTCGTTCGACTGGGGCGGCGGTGGCTATGTCCTGAGGCGCGCACCCTCTCACGAAATGATGGAAGGCCGCCCGTTCGGACACGCTGTCGAGGCCGCAATTGTGCGCGCTGCTCGTCAGGCCGGCGTGTCGGCGCCCGAAGTTGTTGGCGAACTTGTGGCCGAAGACAGGCTTGGCAGCGGATATGTCATGCGGCGGATCGAGGCGGACGTCAGCCCTGCCCGGATCCTCAGCGATCCTCCCCCTGCGCTGCTTGCAGATATTGCCCGCGAACTGGCCCGGATTCACACAATTCCAGTGAGCGAATTTCAACATCTGCCTTCAGCTGACGCCGCAACGATGGTTCGGGACTTGAAGACGCGCTTCGCAAGCTACGGCGGCGATCGTCCCGTCCTCGCGCTGGCGATAAAATGGCTGGAGGATCATGTCCCCGCTCCTGTTCCACCAACTTTACTTCACGGCGACTTTCGCATCGGCAATCTGATGGCCAATGCGGACGGCTTGGCCGCTGTACTTGACTGGGAACTTTGCCACCTTGGTGACAGGCATCAGGATCTCGCTTTTGGCTGCATCAACAGCTGGCGCTTCGGCCATATTGACCGACCAGCTTTCGGCGTTGGCGACTTGCCACAATTCTGGGCCGCCTATGAGGCTGAGAGCGGAGTTACTGTTGAGCCTGACCGGTTTCGCTTCTGGTTGATCTATTCGACACTCTGGTGGGGGATGTGCTGTCTGCAGATGGCCGACATTTGGCGAACAGGACTGGACAAGACGCTGGAACGGGCAGTGATCGGCAGACGTGTCTCTGAAACCGAAGTCGATCTGCTGATGCTGCTGGAGGAAGATGCGCCCGAAACGCAAAGGCTCCCCATTCGCCTGGATCAGCCCGCAGAGCCAAGGCGGCAGGGTGAGCCGAGCACCGTCGAAATGCTTGAAGCGCTCTCGGATTGGCTGGAAAAGGACATCAAGCCCAAAGCTGAGGGCCGTGATCGTTTCATGGCAGCGGTCGCGCTCAATGCACTTGGCATGCTCGGGCGCGAAGCATCGCATCCCATGACCATCCTCGACAAGGGTCTTGCCGATGATTTGCTCGCTGGCCGTCTGACGCTGGCGACCCCGGGCCTGTTGGCAAAGCTCAAGAAATCATCCCTAGCTAAACTGTCTGCTGACCAACCCAAATATTCGGCGCTTACCGCTGCGATCAGGAAATGGAGTACATAAGCAATGATGTTCGAACTGCCGGCCGAGATCACGGCCTATCTCGGCGAACTGGACAATTTTATCGAGCGCGAAATCAAGCCGATTGAACAGCGCGACGACAATATCCGTTTCTTCGATCATCGCCGTGAAAACGCGCGTACAGACTGGGATAATGACGGACATCCGCGAGCCGATTGGTGGGCCTTGCTTGCCGAAATGCGGGCTGTGGCCGACAAGGCGGGCCACTTTCGCTTCGCGATCCCGGCCGAATTCGGCGGAAAGGACGGATCAAATCTTGCCATGGCAGCAATCCGGTATCACCTCGCCAGAAAGGGTCTCGGGCTTCACAACGATCTGCAGAATGAAAGTTCGATTGTCGGCAATCTGGTTCAGGTCCTGATGCTGCGCGATTTCGGGACAGAGGAGCAGAAGCGGGAATTCATCCCGCAAATGCTCGCGGGCAAGATGGGCTGGAGCTTCGGCCTTACCGAAGAACATCATGGTTCGGATGCAACACATATGGACACGCGGGCCGTTCCTGAGGTCCGCGACGGCGTGGCGGGCTACCTCATCAACGGCAACAAGATGTGGACGACGGGCCTGCCCTACACGAGCCACGTCATGACCTTCGCCCGAACAAGCGGAGAAGATGGAAAGGCGCGCGGCATCACCTGCTTTGTCGTGCCAACCGATACGCCAGGCTTTGAAATCGGCGAGTATATGTGGACGTTCAACATGCCCACAGACCACCCGAAGGTGAAATATACCAATGTCTGGGTGCCTGAGAGCGCCATCCTTGGAAAGCTGGACGAAGGCCTTGCCGTGGCGCAGCATTTCGTCCACGAAAACCGCATTCGTCAGGCAGCCAGCTCGCTGGGTGCGGCACAATATTGCATCGATGAAGCGGTCAAATATGCGCGTGAGCGCAAGCCGTTCGGAAAGGCTCTGGCTGTAAACCAGGCGATCCAGTTTCCGCTTGTCGAACTTGCAACGGACGCGGAAATGTTGCGCCTTCTGATCCTCAAGACAGCAGCCGAGATGGACACGATGACCAAGCCCGAAGTGGCCATTCGCCTGTCCGACAAGGTCAGCATGTGCAATTACAAGGCCAATAGGTTGGTCTGCAATGCTGCCGATTTTGCCATGCAGGTGCACGGTGGCATGGGTTATTCCCGTCACAAGCCGTTCGAACATATCTACCGTCACCACCGGCGGTATCGGATCACCGAGGGCGCCGAGGAAATCCAGATGCGCAAGGTCGCCGGGCACTTGTTCGGCTTCATGGGCTGATGAACGCGCTGCCAGACGGACTGTTTCCTGTCACCCAAACCAATGCCCTTGAGGCGTTTGACTGGATTTTTGCGCCCTGGATCAAGGAGATGGGCTTGACCGATTGGGAAGTCCGCGAGGGTTTTGTGTCGGCGCGACTCCCGCTCAACGATCACCTGAAGTTCTTTTCCGGCGCCATTTGCGGGCAAGCCCTGATGGCTGCGATCGATACGGTTGCGAGCATGGCGTCGGCAACGGGCCCCCGGACCGGCAAGGGTACAGTCTACCAGCACACCCATTTCCTTCGACCCGCGATCAATGAAGAGTTCCGCGTCGCAGCCGAGGTCAAGCGGTTCGGCAAATCGAGCACCTATGTCGAGTGCAGCGTCACCTTTGCCGGCTCGGGAGATCTGGTCGCCCACGCAGTCCTTGAGTTTGCCTTTTGAAAACCCTGCTCATTGTCTGGCATTCGCGCACCGGCGGCAGCGAACAGATGGCCCAGGCAGCAGCGACTGGAGCTGCGAATGAGGCCAAAGTGATGCTGCGCGATGCCGCTGCTGCGGAACCTAACGACTTGCTGGTCGCAGACGGCTATCTCTTCGTCTGCCCCGAAAACCTCGCAAGCATGTCCGGCGAGATGAAGGCATTTTTCGATCGCTGCTACTACCCGGTTCTTGGCCGGATTGAGGGGCGCCCTTACGCCGTCATGATATGCGCCGGCTCTGACGGTGAAGGTGCAGCGCGGCAGATCGCGCGCATAGCCACCGGTTGGCGCCTGAAGCCTGTCGCCGAGCCACTCATTGTCTGCACGCATGCGCAAGCACCGGCAGAGATACTCGCACCAAAGACGATCGCCGAGCCCGACCTTGTTCGCTGTCGCGAACTGGGAGCGGCCATCGCTGCCGGGCTTGCATTGGGAATATTCTAGGCTTCCCAAATTCAGCGGGACAGATTCGATCGCCATTGAAGCATCGTCGTCCGTAAGGTACATCAACGGCCTTGGTCCTTTTTGGGGAGGGAGCCACAATGGCAACACTTGCCGCATCGCGTGAATCACAGGTCTCTAACGACGATCGCTTTTTCCTCCGTGCCGCGATTGTCATGGCACTCACCGTTGCAGCCGGATTTTCGTTCCAGCTGGCAATGGGTCGATCAACCTTTGCCGCGCCGCCGCTTGTTCACGCGCACGCGCTGGTTTTCATGGGCTGGGTGACACTCTACGTGCTGCAGAACGTCTTTGCGGCCACTGGCAATACTGCTCTGCACAAGCGCCTTGGCTGGATCGGGTCTGGATGGATCTTTGCCATGCTGATCCTCGGGTGCATGGTGACAGTTGCAATGGCCCGCCGCGGTCAGGTGCCCTTCTTCTTCCGGCCCCTGCATTTTCTGGTCTTCGATCCGGTGACTCTGATTGCTTTCGCAGGTTTGGTGATTGCTGCGATCCGATTGCGCCGAAAGACGGACTGGCATCGGCGCTTGCAATACTGCGGAATGTCACTCTTGACTGGCCCGGCATTCGGTCGGCTGCTCCCGATGCCTTTGCTCAAGCCCTTGGCCTTTGAAGCGACCTTTGCCGCAGTCATGATCTTCCCACTGGTTGGGATGCTGGCGGATTGGCGCAGGACAGGCGCCGTGCACCCCGCATGGAAATGGGGCATCGGTGCCATGATCGGATCGTTGGTCCTGACCGAAGCCATTACCTACAGCCCTGTTGGAACTGCGCTCTATGAATATGTCACGAGCGGATCTCCGGGTGCGAGCGTGGCTCCTCTGGAGTTTCCAGCGCCGCCTGAAGGGCCATTGGTGACAGGGCGGACTGCGACAAACTGATTGAGGTCAATGCGTCAATCGACCCTCAATCGCCCGTCAGGATCCGGTCCACCAACTGCTTCACCGTCGGCACGAACCCGTTCGAATAGAACGGGTCCTTCTTGAAGCGGAAAGCAGCATGGCCGGCAAACATCAAATTCTGCTCGGTGTCTCCGCCATGCGCAATATCCTGCAGCGTCTTCTGGATGCAGAAGCTGCGCGGGTCCGCCAGATAGCCAGTCGAGTAATCATCATGGTCCTTCCATGATGAAAAGCCGCAATGCGACAGGCAGCCCATACAGTCTGTCTGGTCCTTTCGGATCATGTCGCGTTCTTCGGTCGTGACGAAGACGAGTGTATTGTCCGGGGTCTTGAGCGCCGCGGTATAGCCTTGGCCATACCACTCACGCGCGCGCAGAAGATCACCGCGCGTCACCCAGAAGTTCCTGCCCTTCACGCCAACATCGAGCTGATGGGTATGATCCCCGGCCTGCTCACCCGAATAGGGAATCTGCCGCTCTGACCGCGCTTCGAGGTTCCTGAGGAATGGATTGCGGACGGCGCTTGAGTAAAAGCCGGTCGGGGAGAATTTGTGAAGCAGGACATCGCCCTCCTCCAGAGTCATCAGCCGGTCTTTCCAGCCTTGCGGGATCGGGCTTTCCTGGGTCAGCAGCGGACGTGTGCCGAACTGAAAGGCAATCTGGCCGAGCTCGGGATTGTCGATCCAGTGCTCCCATTCCTTGAGGTTCCAGACACCGCCTGCCATCACGATCGGAGTCTCATCCGGAATGCCGCCTTCGCGCATCGTTTCCCTGAGCGCCTTGACGCGGGGATAGGGATCTTCCGGCCGCAACGGATCTTCCGCATTCGACAGGCCATTGTGCCCGCCGGCCAGCCAGGGATCCTCATAAACAACCGCCGAGAGGAACTCGGCCGCCTTTGAATAGGCACGCTTCCACAGCGCACGAAAGGCCCGGGCCGAGCTGATGATCGGGAGATAGGAAACGCCATAGGAGGAGGCGATTTCGGACAGTTTGTAGGGCATCCCTGCCCCGCACGTCACGCCGGAAACCATGCCCTTCGTCTTTTCAAGAATCCCGTGCAGGATCTGCTGGGCTCCACCCATTTCCCAAAGGACGTTGATGTTGATCGCGCCGACGCCCCCTGAAAGTTCCCACGCCCGCTGGACCTGGGCAATGCCACCAGCGATGCCATACTGGATGAGTTCGTCATGCCGTTCGCGCCGTGTGCGGCTGGCATAGACCTGGGGAATGATCTTGCCGGTCGGATCATAACTGTCGGCGTTCACCGCAGACACAGTGCCGATTCCGCCTGCAGCCGCCCAAGCGCCCGCACTCGCGTGGTTCGTTGCCGAAACGCCCTTTCCACCTTCAATCAGCGGCCAGACTTCGCGACCACCGTAGACAATCGGCTTCAAACCCTTGAACATCCCAACTCCTGCAAACACCCCGATTTAACTCATATAATCATGGCAACCGGAAATGCTCCTGTTTTTTCCGCATTACGCCTGACGAGCCACTTCCGCCAGCAGTGCATCGATTGCCTCGATCGATTCCCGCTCATCGAGTTCGGGAGGATGCCCGGTCCGCGAGATGATGCTGAGCCGCGCATGGGGTAGCCGCTTGACCATTGCAGCTGCCGTATCAGCAGACAGGATGTCCGATAGTTCACCCCTCAGAATATGGACGGGAACGTCGCGCAGTGCGTCGAGCGCCGGCCAGAGATCAACAGCCACGGCTGGATGGCGCATGGGCTCTGCAATGCGCATGTCATAGTCTGGCACAATCCGGCCCTGCGCCGTAAGCCGATTGAGCCGCTTGGACAGGCTGATCCATTGCGTAATCTCGTAATCAGGGTGCGCTGTGGCCAGAATATTTTCGGTTGCACGCGCTGCATGCATCCAGCTTGGCCAGCTGGCAGACTTGCCGACATAGCCACGAATTCGTTCAAGCCCTGCCTCCTCGATCACCGGACCGATGTCATTGAGGAGGGCTCCGGCAATGCGCCCCGTGCGGTGCGCCGCAAGCATCATCGTCATCAATCCGCCAAGCGACGTCCCGAAGCACACAAAGCGGCCGATCTGCAACGTCTCCAGCAGATCCTCGATGTCCTGCAGATAGGTGAGCGGCCCGTAACTCATGGGCAGCTTGGAATAACCGCTTTCTCCCCGGCCGCGCAGGTCGACGCAGATCAGCCGCCATTCGCCTGAGAGCCGTTCGGCAACATGGGCAAAATCGCGGGCGTTTCGAGTCAGGCCCGGAATGCAGAGAATGGGAGGACGGTCAGTACGACCGGCATAATCGCGATAATGCAACCGCAAACCGTCCTTCGACCACCAAAAGCCATCTTCATGTTGCGTCTGTGCTGCCATCGCTCCCATATCGCCTCATGATTCGAACTCCGCAACCCGGCATCCTGCGCCCCGCCCGCGACATATTGGACATAGCCGACTTTATCGGCGATCCTGTGACAGGCGCCGATTTTCCCGAAACGCGCGTGCGCTTTCGCAATGACCGCTGGGCGAAGACTGTCGGCCTAGCGGATCTCGACGACGCCCAATGGGCCCTCCACTTCGGCCGCTTTGCGCCGCTGGCGGGCTCGCTCGAAACGCCGCTGGCCCTGCGCTATCACGGGCATCAGTTCCGGGTCTACAATCCCGAAATCGGGGACGGGCGTGGCTTCCTGTTCGCGCAACTGCGTGACGGGGAAGGCCGTCTGCTGGATCTTGGTACCAAGGGTTCGGGCCAGACGCCCTGGTCCCGCTTTGGCGACGGGCGGTTGACGCTCAAGGGTGCGGTGCGCGAAATCCTTGCAACGGAGATGCTTGAGGCCTTGGGCGTCAACACGTCGAAGACCTTTTCCGTGATCGAGACGGGCGAAGCCTTGCACCGCGGAGATGAGCCCTCGCCGACACGTTCCGCGGTCCTTTTCCGGCTGAGCCACGGCCATATAAGGATCGGCAGTTTCCAGCGGCTGGCGACTCTGGGCGATGATGCCAATCTGGCGCGGCTGACGGATTATGCCCTGGCACGCTATTATGACGCGCCGGGCGGGGACGATGCCGCGGTTCGCCTCCTCTCGCACGTGACAGAGCGCACGGCCGATCTGGCCGCATCCTATATGGTCGCGGGCTTTGTCCACGGGGTCCTCAACAGCGACAATATCAACATTTCCGGGGAGAGTTTCGATTATGGCCCCTGGCGCTTTGCGCAGGTGTTCGATCCCGGCTTCACTGCCGCCTATTTCGATGAGGGCGGGCTCTATGCCTTTGGCCGGCAGGCCGAGGCCATTCATTGGGACGTGGTCCAACTGGCCATCGCCCTGTCGCGGATCGCGGACCAGGAGGCGCTTGTCGACGCGCTCAATCGCTTTGCCGATCTGTATCGCGAGGCGCTCGTCCGCCGCATGCTGTGGCGGCTGGGCGTCGCGCCCAAGGGAGCCGAGAGCGACATTGGACTGGTCCAGTCGATCGAAGCGGCCCTGATTGCCAGCCGGGTCGAGATCGACCGCTTCTTCTTTGACTGGCAGGGCGGAACGCGGCGCGCTGCCTCGCCCGCGGACGCGGCTTATGCCGAAGAGAGCTTCGCCGATGTCCGCCAGCGCCTTGCAGGCTATCAATCCGCACGACCCTTGGACCACCCCTATTGGGCCGGAGAGGCGCCTGTCTCGATGAGCATTGAAACGGTCGAAAACCTGTGGTCCCATATTGCCGAGCGCGACGATTGGGGCCCGCTTTATGCCCATATCGAGGCGGTGCGCACGATGGGTCAGGCCATGCTGGGCTGAACAGCGGGATCAGTTCCGCTTGGGCTTCGGTAGCGGCGGTGCAGGGGATTTGGGCGCGGCCGGCGGCGGGGCGACCGGCGGCGGGCCCGGCTGGATCGCGGCCAGATTGGCGGGCTGGATCGAAACGCCGACAAGCCTCCAGCGCCCGACCACCCATTGATAAAAGAGTTCGAAGCCGATTGCCGTCGGTCGCAGGCCGAAATATCCGTGCAGTTCCAATATGTCCCGCTGCGGAAGCCTTGGCGGTGCACTGAAGGTTGGGGCGAGCAGCAACGCATTCGACAGATCGATGCCGCTTGCGCGGAGCGATGCGAAGATGGACGCCAGCTTGGCCGAATCGTTGAGGATCTGGAAATTCGGCGCGGCAAGATCGCGCAGCACCGAATAATTCCCGGCCAGATTGGCATGATCGATCGCAGCCATTGTGCTCCAGACCAGCTTGTTGAGTTCAAGCGTATCCGGAACGGGAATGGGTGAGGGCTGTGCGGGCGCCGGACGGGCCTGCTGGGCCCAAGCCGGACCGAGCGGAGTCAGCGCTGCAAGCACGGCGAGCAGCGCCCATGCAAGCCGGGCCGGAACGAAACGCCCCGGCCCCACTCTGCCCGCAAACCTCGGCAATGCTACCATGCAAACTGGAAGCCGCCGCGCGCGCCGACCTCGCCCGAATTCAGGCCAATGCCGACACCAGCCGAGATAATCGCCTTGTCACTGACGCGCGCGGAAAAGGCGGTCGTGGCCGCCGTGCGGTTCTGGTAATAGCCAATGCCGCCCGAAACGGCGTATTTCGCATCGGCGGGCACATAAGGCGATTCAAGCGCCAAGGCCATGGCAACGCCTTCATTCGCCTTGCGAATATCACGACGATTGATGTCATTGAGGCTGAACAAGGTATTGACCTGCCCCGGCAACGCCGCGAGCTGGGTCAAGTTGATGTTGGAACGGCCTATCGTTCCGCCGGCATCAGCCGTGAGAAGGCTGACAGGACCGGTTTGGGCAGCGGTGCTCGCCGTCAGATCGCCAATCGTCACAGAACTGCCGGTTCCGCCAAGCACGACCTGATTGGCACGGGTGGTTGTTGCATTGAAGCCAACGGCCGTTGATCCCGTAAAGCTAGCGTTAGACCCTGCGCCTACCGCAGTGGCGTTGGCAGCAGAAGCCAATGACAAGTCACCCACCGCAGTAGCGCGAGACCCGGAACCGGTCGCCTGGTTGCCGAATGCCGAAGCATTGGCGCCCGAAGCGACGCTGCTCTTGCCGAACGCCGTCGAACGTACGCCCGTTGCCTGCGCCTGATGCCCGCCCGCCGTCGCAAATTGGGCCGAAGCATTGGCCTGCCAGCCGAATGCCTGCGCGCCTGTTCCAGACGCGACTGACTCACCGCCAACCGAAGTCGAGTGGAAGCCCGACGCATTGGCCTGATCGCCAATCGCCACAGCATCTTCGTTGGTTGCCATTGCCAGATTGCCAATTGCCACCGACGTGCCCAGCGACGCCGCAGCGGTCGTAGGATTGCCTGCCCCCTGCTGCGTCATCGCACCAGTGCCAATCGCAATTGAGTTTGTTGCCGCTGCAGTTGTCAGGGCAGTAATGTTGCCGGCCCCGTCAACCGCGGCCGCACCGAAAGCAATAGACCCATCGCCGTTTGCAGTCGCACCAAAGCCAACTGCTGTAGCCAGGAAGCCATCTGCCAGACTGGAATTGCCGAACGCGGACGCACCCGTATTCAAAGCACCTGAATTGTTGCCAACGGCCGTCGAAAGGTCGCCGCTGGCCAGACTATTATCTCCGAAGGCTGCACTATCGACACCCAAAGCTACAGAATTGCCGCCAACGGCAAGTGCAAAATCGTTCCCAGCCGTCGCGCCCTGACCGACCGCCGTTGCATGCATGCCGGCTGCAACACTGTCTCCACCAATTGCGGTCGACATAGGGCCAGTGGCCGTTGAGGAATCGCCAAATGCGCTTGAATCGTCCCCCGAAGCAACGGACAAGGCGCCAAAGGCCTGACTAAAGTTTCCAGTTGCAAATGCGTCCTCACCATAAGCATTCGCTGCAATGCCGGACGCGAAAGAATTATGGCCGATGGCATTCGCGCCAGCGCCATCAGCAATTGCGCCATGACCATAGGCGCCCGAATCTGTACCGTTGGCAGTTGCTAGAAAGCCGACCGCTGTCGCAAAATCTCCATTTACCTGACTTCCCGTCCCAAAAGCTGATCCTCCTACATTGTTTACAATTGCAAAACTTCCCACGCCGGTTCCCGAAGCAGCGGCTACCATGGCGTTGCTTCCAGCAGCAGTTGCCCATGTGGCAAGCGCCTGCGTGGAGTCACCGACTGCCAATGAATTTTGTCCAGAAGCATTTGCCAGCGAGCCCACCGCGGTCGCGGAAAGGGCCGTAAACGTATTCGCCCCGACTGAAGTCCCAGCGATGCCAGCTACTGCCTGAAATCCGCCCGCAAAGCCAACGAGGTCCGCACTGCTGCCAAAACCCACCGCTGTGCCGCCAATACCCCTGACTGTTGTCTCCGCACCAACGCCCGTGCCCAAGTCCGATTGAACATTGCTATTTGCCCCAAGCGCAACGGTTTCTGTACCGCCAGCAAGAGCGCGGCTGCCCCCCCCAAGCCCAAGGAAGCCCGGCGATGTCGCCATATTGCCAATTGCTGTTGATCCGTCTCCGCTCGCGTTCGTGAGATTGCCAACAGCAGTACCTCCGACCCCTGGGGCTTGTGCGCTTGCTCCAACTGCCACTCCACCATTTCCCAAAGACGTAGCACCGGCACCATAGACCGTTGAGCCAGAACCGGACCCAACGGAGCCAGCGCCTGTCACCGTTGAATTGTCGCCAGACGCCGTTGTGTTCTGCCCTACTACCGTCGCATTGACGGCCCCGCCCGTCGTCGAATTCGTGCCGCATTCGGTTGATCCTGCCGCTGCACCATCGTTGCAATCGGGCGTCCCATCGGCCCAGGCCGGGGCGGCAATGGTCAGCGCAGCCGCGCCCGCCAGAAGAGTGAGGCGACGTCGACGCAATCCGGAAACAACAAGCATGGCATTACTCCTTACGCAAACAAACTCATGTCTCTTATGCGCGCGGGGCGTGGTTTGGATGCAGATGGGCCCGCATTTGTCGCAGCCGATGCCGTTCAGCACCCGGCGGCACACTGTGTTGCGGAAGTTCCAATGTGGAGCTAGTGCAGCAGTGCATGACCGCATCCGAAATCATCTCGTTCGAACCAGCGACCGGCGCTGAATATTGGCGTCGTCCGGTGGGCGATGTGGATGCCGAGGTCGCCATCGCGCGGCAACACTGGGTCGAATGGGCGTCTCAGCCCGTCACCGTCCGGATGGAAGCGTTGCGCCGCTTTGTGAATGTCGTGCGCAGCCGGGCCGAAGAGCTTGCCGATTGCATCGCGCGGGAAACCGGCAAGCCGCTGTGGGAAGCGCGGACCGAATCCGAAGCCGTTATGAACAAGGTGGAGATTTCGATCTCTGCCTATCTCGAGCGGACGTCGCAGCGGCGGCTTGACGGCAATATGGGTGCGCGGATGGCCGTCCGGCACAAGCCGCATGGCGTGCTCGCGGTACTGGGCCCCTATAATTTCCCGGCCCATTTGCCCAACGGCCATATCGTGCCCGCGCTGATTGCGGGCAATGCCATTGTCTTCAAGCCTTCGGAAAAGACACCGGCGACGGGTGCCCTGCTCGTCGAGTGCTATCACGCCGCCGGGATTCCCGAAGGGGTCGTCCGGTTGCTGGTCGGCGGGCCCGATGAAGGCCGGGCGCTGGCGGGCCATCCCGATATTGACGGGCTGCTGTTCACGGGCTCGGCGCGCACCGGCGTTGCGCTCAACCGGCAATATGCCGATACGCCGGGCAAGATCCTCGCGCTCGAAATGGGCGGGAACAATCCGCTGATCGTGTGGGATGCCGCAGACATTCCCGCCGCTGCCGCACTGGTGGTCCAGTCTGCCTTCCTGAGCGCAGGGCAACGCTGCACCGCGGCCCGGCGGCTGATCGTCCAGGATGGCGCGCATGAGCCGCTGATTGCTGCGGTCAAGGGATTGGCGGACCGCCTGATTGTGGGCGAACCGCATGCCACGCCCGCGCCCTATATGGGGCCGGTCATTGATAATGGCGTTGCGGACCAGTTGCAGGAAAGCTTCCTCGACCTGATGATGAAGGGCGGGCAGCCGATCAAGCAGCTCGACCGGCTGATCGCGGACAAGCCCTTCCTCTCTCCCGCCATCATCGACACGACGCGCGTTGCCGAGCGCCCTGATGTCGAGCTGTTCGGCCCGATCCTGCAGGTGATCCGCGTCGCCGATTTTGACGAGGCCCTTATCGAAGCGAACAACACCCGCTATGGCCTTGCCGCCTCCCTTATCGGCGGGGCACCCGAACTTTATGACCGGTTCTGGGCGAACATCCGCGCGGGGGTGGTCAACTGGAACCGTCCGACAAACGGGGCGCCATCCAATGCGCCCTTTGGCGGGGTCGGCCTTTCGGGCAATCACCGGCCGAGTGCCTTTTATGCCGCAGACTATTGCGCCTATCCCGTCGTCTCGACCGAGGAGGATCAGGCGCGCGCCGTGATCGGCGTCGGCCTCAGGGACGTGGCGCAAAGCTGAACTAGCGGGCCTGCAACAAAGTCTGGTTTGTCTGTTGGGGCCGATCGTCCCATTTCCACCACATGAAAAATCCCCTTCCCCATGCCAAGGGCGGGGTCCTGCTCGTGGGAGCCGGACCCGGCGATCCGGGCCTCCTGACCGTCAAGGCCGCTGCTGCCCTGGGTCGTGCCGATCTCGTCGTGCACGACGGGCTGGTTGATGATGCCATATTGGCGCTCGCCAATCCGCAGGCCGAACTTCTCTCTGTCGCGAAGCAGCGCAGCCGCCATTCCGTCCCGCAGGAGCAGATCAACCAGATCCTGGTCGAGGCTGCGCAGGCCGGGCGCACCGTTGTCCGTCTCAAATGCGGTGACCCCTTCATTTTCGGTCGCGGCGGTGAGGAAGTCGAAGCCTGTCGCGCTGCCGGCGTGGCGGTGGAGGTCATCCCCGGCATTTCAGCCGCAATCGGCTGTGCGGCCGAAGCCCTGTTGCCGCTTACCCATCGTGACGCTTCAAGCGCCGTCAGTTTCGTTGCCGGTCAATGCAAGGGCCTGACCGATCAGGACTGGTCCGGCCTTGCCGGCAAGGGGCGGACGCTGGTCATCTATATGGGTGTCGCAACGGCTGAAGACGTGGCGGACAAGTTGATGGCGGACGGCGTTTCGCCCGCAATGCCGGTTGCCGTGCTTGAACGCGGAACCCGTTCGGGCGCGCGGGCCCTGCGGTCCCTGCTTGCCGATCTAGGCGGATTGATGAAGCGCGAAGCCGTCAAGAGCCCTGCCATCATTGTTGTCGGCGAGGTCGTGCTCCGTTCCGATGCCCAAGACCGGCTTTTGGCATATGCAAACATGGCGGAGGCAGCGGCATGAAAATCCTGACGGGCAATGATCTGGCCACCGGGGCCGTCACCTGGTGGGCCGGGAGCTGGTGGTCGATCCACGTCGAAGACGCCGTTGATGTCGGCGAAGGCGGCGAAGCCATCCTCGCGCGGGAAGAAGGTGCCCGGCGCGTCAATGCGCCTTACATCATCGAGGCCGTGTCGACGCCGGAAGGCCCCCGCCCGGCCCATATCAAGGACCGGATTCGTGCGCTCGGGCCAACGGTCCGCGTCGACCTGACTCTGAAACCCGCCGATCCAGACATCGGCCAGTGGGTGATCTGACATGTACAAATATGATACTTACGATCAGGCAATCGTCGATGCGCGGGTCGAGGAATTCCGCGACCAGGTGAAGCGCCGCATTTCGGGTGAGATGAGCGAGGACCAGTTCAAGCCGCTCCGCCTCATGAACGGCCTCTATCTCCAGCTGCATGCCTATATGCTGCGCGTCGCCATTCCTTATGGCACGCTCGACAGCCGGCAGATGCGGATGCTGGCGCATATCGCCCGGAAATATGACCGGGACTATGGCCATTTCACCACCCGGCAGAACATCCAGTACAATTGGATCAAACTCGAAGAAACGCCCGACCTCCTGGCAGATCTCGCGTCGGTCGAAATGCACGCGATTCAGACGAGCGGCAATTGCATCCGGAACATCTCCTCCGATCAATATGCAGGCGCGGCAGCTGATGAAGTCGCGGATCCGCGTCCCTGGGCCGAACTGCTGCGCCAGTGGAGCACCTTCCATCCGGAATTCAGCTATCTGCCACGCAAGTTCAAGATTGCCGTCATTGCCAGCCCGGAGGATCGCGCGGCGATGCGGCTGCACGATATCGGCATCGAGCTGGTGAAGCGCGACGACGTTCTTGGCGCACGCGTCTTTGTTGGCGGCGGCATGGGACGGACGCCCATGATTGCACCGGAAATCAACGACTTCGTGACCGCGGACAATCTGCTCAGCTATGTCGAGGCCTGTTTGCGGGTCTACAATCGCTATGGCCGTCGCGACAATATCTACAAGGCGCGGATCAAGATTCTTGTCCACGAACTGGGCGCGGAAGAATATGCCCGACAGGTCGAGGAAGAGTTCGCGCATGTGAAGACCCTCGGGCTCGATCCGCCGGCAGCGGAACTCGAGCGGATCTCGACTTTCTTTGCGCCACCGGCTTTTGAGACCGGCCTTGCCGACGCAGTCGACAGCAGCGACCCGGATTTCGCAGTCTGGCTTGACCAGAATGTGAAGCCGCACAAGCAGCCCGGCTATGCCATTGTGAACATCAGCCTCAAGCCGACCGATGGCATTCCGGGAGACGCGTCCTCGGCGCAGATTGACCTGATGGCGGACCTTGCGGAGAAATTCAGCTTCGATGAACTGCGCGTCACCCACGCCCAGAACATCGTTCTGCCGCACGTCGCCAAGCGCGATCTCTACACGATATGGCAGGCTCTGGACGAAGCAGGCCTTGCTTCACCCAATCTTGACCTCATCAGCGACATCATTGCCTGCCCCGGCCTCGATTATTGCAGTCTTGCCAATGCCCGGTCGATCCCGATTGCGCAGAAGATCGCCAAGCGCTTCGAAAACCTCGATCGTCAACGCGACCTTGGCGAGCTGAAGCTCAAGATTTCAGGCTGCATCAATGCCTGCGGTCATCATCACGCCGGTCACATCGGCATTCTGGGTGTCGATCGGAAGGGAACCGAGAATTACCAGCTTCTGCTTGGCGGATCGGGCGCGGAGGATGTGTCGCTCGGCAAGATCACGGGTCCGGGCTTCGATGAGGACGGCATTGTCGATGCAGTCGAGCGCGTGACGGACCGCTATGTCGCGCTGCGCGAGAAGAATGAGCGTTTCCTGGATACCTATCGTCGTGTCGGCTTCGAACCGTTCAAGGAGGCGATCTATGGCTGAGTCCCCATCAGCGAACCAATGGCCTCGCTTCCGCGATGATGAGCCGCTGGAGCAGCCCGCCGTTACACTCGATGCGTTTCTCGATCAGTCAAACGCGACGGCTGTCCGGCTTGAACCGGACGAAGATGCGCGACTGCTGCTGCCGCATCTTGACCGGCTCTCACTTGTCGAGGTTGCCTTTCCGAAATTTCGGGACGGGCGCGGCTATTCAACCGCCCGGGTCCTGCGGGAGGCTGGCTACACAGGCGAGTTGCGCGCGCAGGGTGATGTCCTGGTCGACCAGATCCTGTTCATGCGCCGTTGCGGCTTTGACAGTTTCGCCCCTGAATCCCCGATCAATGAAGAGGTCGCAGCTGCAAGCCTGGCCCGATATGAGCATGTTTATCAGTGTGCCGCCGATGCGGCAGTACCTGTGTGGAAACTGCGCCATGGCCAGTAGTGTCGCCCGCGTCATCGACAGGATCGATACCGCACCGCGTTATGACGAAACGGATGCCATTCGCCTGAACAATCTGTTCCGCGGTCGCGATACCGTTGAAATGCTCACGCTTCTGATCCGCGAGAATATGCTTGGAGAGGCTGCAATCGTCTCGTCGTTCGGGGCAGAGTCGGCTGTGCTTCTGCATCTGATCGGCTCGATCGATCCTGCCGTTCCGGTGCTCTTCCTTGAAACAGGCAAGCATTTCCCGGAAACGCTTGCTTACAAGGACTTGCTGATCGAAAAAATCGGCCTCACCAACGTGAAGGTGATCACGCCCGATCCTGAGCTCCTTGCCCAAAAGGATGGAACAGGATTGCGTTGGTCCTACGATCCCGACGGATGCTGCGAAATCCGCAAGGTCCTCCCGCTCAAGGCGGCGCTGGCACCCTATGATGCGCAATTCACGGGCCGCAAGGCGTTCCAGTCTTCGACCCGAGCCGCCCTGCCCCGCTTCGAGGTGGAAGAGGGTCGGTTGAAGGTCAATCCGCTCGCGGATTGGGACAAGGCGCGGATCGACGCCTATTTCGAGGAGCATGACCTGCCTCCGCACCCATTGGTCGCCCAAGGCTATCCTTCGATCGGCTGCGCACCGTGCACAAGCATGGTCAAACCGGGAGAAGACCCGCGCGCTGGCCGTTGGCGCGGCTGGGACAAGGTTGAATGCGGAATCCACACCCCCGTCGCTGACCCGGACGATCCTGCGAACCTGCCGGCGTTTTGATCTTTCCGTCGCCCCTGCGCAGGCAGGGGCCTCAGCGCGAGTTAACGCCCAAGCGTCAAATAGGCCCCTGCCTGCGCAGGGGCGACGATGTCTTGGATCACCGGTCGACCTCTTTTCCAATCACACTATGATAGCAAGGCAGCGAAAGGAGTCTCCATGATTGAAACCGCCGTCGTGACCGGTGCGGCATCCGGCATTGGCCTTGGAATTGCCCGAGCCCTGATAGCGCAGGGCGCCCGTGTCGTGCTCGCCGACATCGAGATTGATCGTGCACGCGCCGCTGCGAATGACCTCGGGGCGAATGCACTTGCCATGCCGGTCGATCAGGCTGACGAAGCCAGTATCGTCGCGCTCGCCGACACTGCGTTCGGGGAGCTGGGACAGGTTGATGCTGTCTTTGCCAATGCCGGCGTTGGCGCGGGAGGCCCCATCTACAAGACACCGCAACGCAATATCGATTGGGTCCTGAGCGTGAACCTGATGGGTCCGCTCTGGCTCGCTCGCGCGTTCGTACCGCGGATGATCGCGCAGCAAGGCCCGTCCCGCTTCGTGGTGACCGGATCGGAACATTCGCTTGGTTTGCCGGATCGCGGCGGACAGGCGTCAATCTACACCATCTCGAAACATGCTGTGTTGGGCTTTGCCGAAACACTGCGCCGCGATCTTGCTGAAACACAGGTCGGCGTGTCGATCATCTGCCCGGCTGTTGTCACGACCGACATCTGGAATCCGCTGCGGACCCGGCACGAACGCTTTGGCGGTCCCCGCATCATGGAGGAGCGACCGACAGGACAGGTTGGCCTTGATCCGGACACGGCAGCCGCCCGCATCCTCGATGGCCTCGCGGCCAATGAATTCTATGTCTTCACGCACGGCGCCGACATTGCCGAAGTCCATGACGCTCAATCCAGCGAGATCGAGGCAGCGCTTCGCCGGTTTGCAGAGAGATACGGCGCGGACGCCTGATCGCCCGCCGATCGCCCCTGCGTCGGGGCGACGCGTTCAATCCCTGTGCGCGGGCAAATACGCGTCGTCGATATAGTCGCTGAACCGCGTGATCTGCGCCTCGAACTTCAGCTTGACCTTGCCCGTCGCGCCGTGGCGCTGCTTGGCCACGATCAGCTCTGACAGGCCAAAGACCTTTTCCATATCGGCCATCCATTTCTGGTGGTCTTCATGCGTCTTGGCATCATCCTCCGGCCCCGGTCGCTTGGGCTCGCGCGAGGCGACGTAATATTCCTCGCGATAAACGAACAGGACGATATCGGCGTCCTGCTCAATCGAACCCGATTCACGAAGATCGGACAATTGCGGACGCTTGTCCTCACGCTGCTCGACCGCGCGGCTCAACTGCGACAGCGCGATCACCGGAACATTGAGCTCCTTGGCCAGTGTCTTCAATCCGCGCGAGATTTCAGAAATTTCCTGCACGCGATTGCCGTCGCTCTGCCTGCCAGACCCCTGCAGAAGCTGTAGATAGTCGACCACGACAAGCCCGATGCCGTGCCGCCGCTTCAACCGCCGAGCACGCGTGCGCAGTGCGGCAATCGTGAGGCCCGGCGTATCATCGATGAACAGCGGCAGCGTTTCCAGTTCCGCCGCCGCACGCGCGAGATTGCGGAAATCCTGCTGGCCGATCTTGCCCATGCGCAGGCTTTCGGAACTGATCGACGATTGTTCGGACAGGATACGCGTCGCCAGCTGGTCTGCCGACATTTCGAGGCTGAAAAACGCCACCTTCGCGCCGACCGACTTTTCAGGCGGGATGCCGTCCTCTTCGTCGCGGACCCAGCGGCGCGCGGCATTGAACGCAATATTCGTTGCAAGTGCAGTTTTCCCCATACCGGGCCGGCCAGCCAGGATGACAAGGTCCGAATGATGCAGGCCACCCGTCTTGGCGTTGACCGAATCCAGCCCGGTCGTGACGCCAGACAAGCCACCGCCAGCGTTCAACGCCTTCTCGGCGAGTTCGACGGCCATCCGCGTTGCCTGCCCGAAGGTCTTCACGCTTCCGGCCTCGCCGCCTTCCTCGGCGACCTTGTACAGGGCGACCTCCGCCGCCTCGATCTGCTCCTTTGGCGTCTCCGCCTCGCTCGTGTCGAAGGCTCGTTCCGCCATGTTCCGGCCGACAGCGACGAGTTCGCGCAGCAGGGCAAGATCGTAAATCTGGTTCGCAAAATCACGTGCGCCGATCAGTCCCGCCCCGCTTCCGGTCAGCTGCGCCAGATAGGCGGGGCCACCCAGCGACTTCATCGCTTCATCGGCTTCGAACATCGGCTTCAACGTGACGGGATTGGCGACCATGTTACGGTCAAGCAAAAGGAGGATCGCGTCATAGATCCGGCCGTGCACGGCCTCGTAAAAATGATCTGCCCGCAGCTTCAGCTGCACATCCTCGGCGATCCGGTTGTCGATCATGATCGCACCGAGCAGTGCTGCCTCTGCCTCGACGTTGTGAGGCAATTGCGGGCCCGCTTCGGCAGCGGAATGAATCAGTCTGATCGGATCGGCCATGACGCTTCCTTCTGCGGGGGGCGAGCATAGCGCAAGAGTGGAAGAAAGAGAAAGACGGGGATAAGTCCTGCGGCAAGCGGTCGCCCGGGTTGGGTTTGGGGGAGCACCCGGACGACCGCCGCAGCTTCGCTCGTCCTAACGGACGTCAAGCGTGCCGTTCATGCGAACCGGACGGTTCAAGTTGAAATAGTTGGGTGATGTGGCCATCACCGTTCTGTGGATTTCCTCGAATTCGGCAGGCGATCCGTCGCCGCTGATGCGAACAACATAGTTAACCACCTGATAGCCGGGCGGCACTCCGTCATCGAGGCCGAGAAATCCGCGAAGATCAAGTTCTCCATCCATCTCGATCTCGAGGGACTCGAGCTTGATGCCCTTCAGGCTGGCGCCCGCAACATAGCCAACCATCATGCAGGAATTCACTGCTGCCATGAGCAGTTCCTGGGGATTGGGGGCGCCATTTTGTCCCAGAAGTTCGCAAGGCTCATCTGCGACGATCGTGTGACGGCGCGGAACAAATTCGCCTCCCAAAGTAAACCCCGACACGAATGATTCCATCCGGGTCTGGCCCGCCCAACGCGACGTGACCTGAAAGCGGGCGCTTGCCTTGCTTGAGTCTTCATTGATGGCTTCGACCATCTTGCCGAGTGCCTCAATGTCTATGCCATTGACCGGCGCATTTTTTGGTGTGTCCAACATTTCAAATTCTCCTTTGCTTGAGTGATACATTGACAGTTTCAGGAAAAGACCGGAGCCGCTTCGGCAACTCGCCGGGCACCGTTCGGGCAAATGGCTTCGAGGGTCGCCTTGAACCGGACATGCTGCATTCCAGAACCGATATAGGTCCAGCGCGCTGCCTGGTGTTGCTGGGCAATGATGGCCTCGCGATCGACCAATGTCCGCCCGATTGCCTGTTCGAGCGCATCCACATTGAACTGCGCTTGCGTGGCGAAACCATTGTCCAGAAATCCGCCGATCTCGAAGAATTCGTCGATCACGCGTTCCAGATCTGCTTCGCTTCGCCCTTTCGCCAGGGTCTCGACAATCAGCGTATCCAGCTTTGCGTGCTGCGCTTCTTCCATCCAGTGGTGTTTCAGGAGGCTCACAAACAATGGATCAAGTTCGCCATTGTCGCGGACGCTTTCGCTATAGTGTGCCTGCGTCATCCACTCGATCATCAGGATGATCAGGGCAA
The DNA here is from genome assembly GCF_019443285.1 of Aquisediminimonas profunda. Taxonomy (GTDB): domain Bacteria; phylum Pseudomonadota; class Alphaproteobacteria; order Sphingomonadales; family Sphingomonadaceae; genus Aquisediminimonas; species Aquisediminimonas profunda. The sequence goes on along the minus strand of NZ_CP080327.1, from coordinate 1,577,779 downwards.
CGGCCAGCGGATCATGCCGAAGCACTTCGGCGCCAATTGCCTCTGAAGGCCCGATCATCTTGCACGCGACAGGGAAGTCACGAACAAAGGCATTGTGAAAGCGCTTGAACAGGTGAATGTGCTTGGCTTCTTCTCCTGCAAAATTCAGCAATGCCCGAACCCGGTAGTCGTCTTCGCGCAGGGCCGGCCGAACATGATCCAGCAGGAATGGAAGAATGAACTCTTCAACCAAACCGAAAACGCAAAGATACTGATGGGCGCTGATCTGGTTGAGCAGTCGCTGCTCGGTTGCCGAAAGATCAGTGAGCGCTGCGGTACGAGCCAGCTTTTCCGGCAGGAATTGTCTACTGAAATCGAGGCGCTGATCGGCCCGCAAAACGTCATCAAGCGCCCAGGCAGCTTTTGCCGATGACGCCAGTGTCATCTCATAATCGAAATTGTGATACATTATATTCCTTTCCTCTATTTGCATTCTACTTCAATAAATGAACGGTAAAATTCCTGATAATACAGTAACATTGAGTGATACAAAAAATAAAAAAACGTTCTTTGTAAAATTATTTACAATCTTTTCTGTTGCATTATTTCTCATATAACTTCCTTTTGAATGAAATATTTTTCACGCTTCATATATTTAATGGAATCAAATCTGTTGGTCAGCGTGGATGCGCAATACTGAATCCAGGTCCTTGAAAAAATGATCGGACTGCCGGATAACTTGATCGAAACGCCGGTTTGGGAATTAAATGGACGTTTTGGGCGACATTCTCGCTTCGCTGAACCTGACAGGCGGCGTGGTCATAGACGCCGAACTGGGCGGTGACTGGTGCCTTGCTTCTCAGTTCACACCGAGGGAATGTGCACCCTATCTCACCATCACGGACAGCAACCTGATTGCCTATCACTATGTGCGCGAGGGACATTTTTTTGCAGAGGTTGCCGGCCTTCCACCGATAGAGGCAAAAAAGGGCGACATCCTGCTGATGCCCCGCAACGACCTGCATTTGCTCTACAGCGGTCCGAGCAGCCCTCCGCTGAATACAAGTGAGCTCATTCAAAACGACGGGAAGGGCCCGGCCAAAATTCGCGTGGCAGGCCCGGGAACGCAGACTTCGCTCTATTGCGGCTTTCTTGGCACCGTCGCAGAACAGCACCCACTGCTCGATGCACTCCCGCCGATACTCAAGCTTGCGGGCGGGGAGAGCGCGCGCAGCGAATGGGTTCAAAGCGGCCTGCGCCTCCTCAACGAGGAAGAGCAGTCGCCCCAATCAGTCAGCCGACTGTCCGAACTGTTTCTGGCCGAGACAATCCGGGCTTATCTGGAAGAGTTGCCAGAAGAACAGCGCGGCTGGTTGTCGGCCTTGCGCGACCCTGCCGTTGCGCGCGCCCTGACAATAATCCATTCGCGATATGCTGAGGATCTGGACGTGGAAACGCTTGCAAGGGAGGCAGGCGTTTCACGCACGATCCTGGGAGAAAAATTCAGCGAAATGGTTGGTGAATCGCCTATGCGCTACGCCGCTCGCTGGCGCATGCGAATTGCGGCGAATTTGCTGCGCGAAGGCAAGGAAAACACGGCAAACATTGCCTATTCCGTTGGTTTCAACAGTGAGGCCGCATTCAACCGGGCATTCAAGAGGGAATATGGCGAACCACCGGCGACCTGGAGACGGCTGAAGGAAATCGCGTCACCTCTGAACCCGGTCGACGTCCGCGCCAGATTTCAGGAACGAATAACCCATTGCACAGCCGCTGATGGCGCACGCTTGGCCTATGCCGAGATTGGTGAGGGTTTCCCTCTGGTCAAGGTGCCAAACTGGGTGACCCATCTTGAGCATGATTGGGATTCACCGGTCTATGGCCACTGGATCAGCGAATGCGCACGCAACAACCGGTTCATCCGCGCAGACATGCGGGGTTTCGGCCTGTCGGACTGGACGCCCCCGCAAATGTCATTTGAAACATTTGTCAGTGATCTCGAAACGGTCATCAACGATGCCGGCATAGACCAATGCGATCTGCTCGGAATTTCGCACGGAGCTGCGATCGCGGTCGCCTATGCCGCGAGAAACCCTGAAAGGGTTCGCAAGCTGGTTTTGGTCAACAGTGTGCCCGAAGGGTGGAAGGTCCGCGCCGACCCGGAAGAAATTGCCTGGCGAAACTCGTTGCTGGCGCTGAATCAGCAGGAACATGCCCGCCGCCGTTCGGTGTTGGGTGAGATGTTCATTACACTCTATTTCCCTTCGGCCGGACGGGATCTGATTGAATGGCACAATGCCAAGGTCCAGCTGTTGGCGAGTGATGAGAACATCCAGAAGATGCTTGAAATCGGATCGCACCTGGATGTTCGCCGCGAACTTGAACAGGTCAGCGCGGAGACGCTGGTCTGTCATTCACAGCAGGATGGGCAGGCACTCATAAGGGACGGGCGCCGCGTTGCACGGGCCATCCGCGGTGCTCGTTTCGTCGAGCTTGAAAGTGCCAATCATGTCCTGCTTGGCGACGAGCCGGCCTGGCCCATATTTGTCGCCGAATTTCGTCGCTTCCTCGGACATCGATCAGAATGACCACGGGTTCGCAGGCTAAAATCGCACGAATCGGCTTCAAAACTTCCCAAGTGCAAATCTCTCTTATATGCGCTGCAGCATGTCCGACCCGCGTATCTCGCACATCGAACTTGATCAGCGCACGATCATCTGGCGCAATGCCGATATCGAGCAGGAGCGGCGCATTGCCATTTTCGACCTACTCGAGGGCAATTATTTCGCGCCACAGCGCCAGCATGAGGATGGCTACGCCGGGCCATATCGCGTTACGCTGCGGGTGGAGGAAGGGCGGCTTGCGCTCGATATCTACCGGGAGGACCAGACGCACCTCGAATCAGTGATCCTGGCACTCGGTCGGTTCCAGCGGCCGATCCGTGAATATTTCGCGATCTGCGACAGCTACTTTCAGGCCGTCAAGCAATCGACCCCGCAGCAGATTGAAACCGTCGACATGGCGCGCCGCGCCATTCACAATGAGGCGTCGGAAATGCTGAAGGAACGGCTGGCGGGAAAGATCGAAGTCGATTTTGATACCGCGCGGCGGCTGTTCACGCTGATCTGCGTGCTGCACATCAAGGGCTAGGATGCTTCGCAAGCTGGCCTTCGTCGTTGCTGGTGTTGCCCTGCTCGCCGGGCTGGGCTGGCACTTCGTGACGCATTGGACCCCAAGCAGAACCGCTTTCCCGACACAGGGCATCGATGTGTCGCAGGAACAGGGCGCCATTGACTGGAAGGCCGCCCGAGCCGCAGGTGTCGATTTTGCCTATATCAGGGCCAGCCAGGGCAGCGACATGCGCGATGAAAACTTTGCCGCCAATTGGTCGGAAAGTGCAGCGGCCGACGTAAAGCGCGGCGCCTATCATGTGTTCAACCTGTGCAAGCCAGGGCGCGAGCAGGCGACCAACTTCATTGCGCTTGTTCCGCGCGAAGCGGAGGCCCTGCCCCATGCGCTCGATCTGGAATTCGATGGCAATTGCGCGGCCCGCCCGCCGCGCGAAACCGTGCTCAAGGAACTTTCGACGTTCATCCAGATGACGGAAGCGCACAGCGAGAAGCCGATGATCCTCTATATCACCCGGGAATTCGACGATTTGTACAGGATCGGCGAAACTATCGACCGGCCACTCTGGCTGCGACGCAGCGGGCTTGAACCAGCCTATGGCGGGCGGCCCTGGGTGATGTGGCAGGCCAATCCAAAGCGCCATGTCGACGGGATCGAGGGCGAGGTCGATTGGGACGTGGTGCGCCCGCAATGAGCGAAACACTGCTTCAAGCTGCGAAGGAGGCTGCCGGTAACGCGCATGCCCCCTATTCGCGCTTTGCTGTCGGCGCGGCTGTTCTGCTCGCAGATGGGTCCATCGTTACCGGCTGCAATTTCGAGAATGCCAGTTACGGCCTTTCCCTTTGCGCCGAAACCGTGGTGCTGGCCACGCTGAACGCGCAAGGCAAGCTGCGGCAGATTCGTGAAATTGCGATTGTCGGCGGCACGCTGAACCGTCGGGAGATCCGCGGCTCGTCCCCTGTGCGGCCCTGCGGCCGATGCCGCCAGGTAATGACCGAAGCGGCCCAGCTTGCGCTGCGCGACATCATCGTTCATTGCGCGTCAGCCGACCTTTCGGTGGTCGAAAAGTTCTGGCTTTCCGACCTTTTGCCCCTTCCTTTTGGCCCATCCGACATGGGCTTGGTACAGGATGACTGATGTCGATACTTTCGGATAAATGGATACGCGAACAGGCAACGACAAACGGCATGATCGAGCCCTTTGTCGAAAGCCAGAGGCGCGAAAACTGCATCAGCTACGGCCTGTCATCCTATGGCTATGACGCGCGGGTCGCGGACGAATTCAAGATCTTCACCAACGTCGATAGCGCGATCGTCGACCCGAAGAATTTCGACCAGAACAGCTTTGTCGATCGCAAGACCGATGTGTGCGTGATTCCGCCGAACAGTTTCGCGCTGGCGCGAACGGTCGAGTATTTCCGGGTGCCGCGCGATGTGCTGGTGATCTGCCTTGGCAAGTCGACCTATGCCCGATGCGGGATCATCGTGAATGTGACGCCGCTCGAGCCGGGCTGGGAAGGCCATGTCACGCTCGAATTTTCCAACACGACGCCGCTACCTGCCCGCATTTACGCAAATGAAGGCGCGTGCCAGTTCCTGTTTCTGAAAGGGAACGAACCGTGCGAGACCAGCTACGCCGACCGGGCGGGCAAATATATGGGCCAGCGCGGCGTTACTTTGCCCAAATTATGATCATGCAATCGCGACGGAGGTTGGCTGTGAACAAGTTCCTTTTTGCCCTTGCCCTCACTCTTGCCGGCCCTGCACTGGCGCAGCAAACAGTCGAACTCAAAAGCACGGTCTATGTTGCGCGCGCAGTAACGGATGCGCAGGGCAACAAGAAGAATCAGCTCTTTGCTCCGGAGCGCGTTTTACCCGGCGAAGCGCTGGTGGTGATGCTCGAATACAAGAACAACGGGCAGAAGCCGGCTGCCGATTTTGTGATCAACAACCCCATTCCGAGTGCCGTATCCTTCACGGGCGTCGAACAGCCCTGGGCGGTTGTTTCCGTTGACGGCGGCAAGACCTACGGCGCGCTTGCGACATTGAAGGTCGCAAAGGGCGATGGCACATTTCGTCCGGCACAGCCCGGCGATGTCACCCACGTTCGCTGGAAATTCGCGCAGCCCATCGCGCCGGGTACCGGTGGTCGCGTGATGTTTTATGGCACGGTAAAATAGCCTGATTGCAGTAGCCACGCTTAAGATGCACTCTCCCAGCCGGTTTTAGGGAGAGATTCGCAATGGCCAAGAGCAAGGCTGAGTTCGACATCATAGTATACGGTGCAAGCGGCTTCACGGGCCGTTTGGTGGCCGAGTATCTTGCAAAGCGCGGCATCAAGCGCTGGGCGATGGCCGGGCGGAGCACCGCAAAACTTGCCGAAGTGCGAGACCTGATCGGCGCACCCAAGGATACACCGCTGGTCGAAGCCGATGCGAGCGCGCCTGAAACGCTGACGGCGATGTGCAATCGCGCCCGCGTGATCATCACAACCGTTGGCCCCTACCAGCTTTACGGCCCCGAATTGGTGAAGGCCTGCGCTGAAACCGGCACTGACTATGTCGATCTGTGCGGAGAGCCCGCCTGGATGCGGCAGATGATTGACGCGCATGATGAAACCGCAAAAAGAACGGGCGCGCGGATTGTCTTTTCCTGCGGCTTCGATTCGATCCCCTTCGATCTCGGGGTCTGGTTCCTCCAGCAGGAAGCCATGCGGCAAAACGGAGCGCCTGCACCCCGCGTCAAGGGTCGAGTGCGCAAGATGCAGGGCGGAGCGTCCGGCGGCACGATCGCGAGCCTTACCGAAACAATGAAGGCGGCGGCCAAGGACCTGAGCATAGTCGGCCTGTTGCGGAGTCCCTTTGCACTCACGCCGGGCTTTGAAGGCCCTTCGCAGCCAAGCGGCATGATCCCCGAATATGACAGCGCGACCGGAACCTGGGCCGCCCCCTTCGTCATGGCCCCCATCAACACCAAGAATGTCCATCGCAGCAACTTCCTGCTCGGCCATCCCTACGGCGCGGACTTCACCTATGATGAAATGATGATGACCACGATTGGCGATGCCGGCAAGGCAATCGCAGAAGGCATTGCGACCGCACTCAAAAGTGCCAATCCCTTTGGCGAAGGCCCACAACCCAAGCCGGGCGAAGGACCAAGCGCGGAAGAACGCGAAGCCGGATTCTACGATGTCCTTTTCATCGGCGAATATCCTGACGGAAAGAGCATCCGCGCCTCTGTGAAGGGCGATCGGGACCCCGGCTATGGCTCGACAAGCAAGATGATCGCCGAAAGCGCGCTGACCCTGCTTGAGGTTGATACACCGGGCGGTGTCGTGACGCCGGGGGCCATCATGGCCAAACCCCTGATTGCGAGGCTGACGGCCAATGCAGGCCTCGAATTCGCACTGGAGAGCTAGAACGACCCGTCGCCCCTGCGGAGGCAGGGGCCTGTCTGACGTCTGGGTGCCATAATTACCAACAGGCCCCTGCCTCCGCAGGGGCGACGTGTGAAGGTAATATTCGCCTTATGTTCCTATTTACTTGACAAATAGGAGATATCATGAAAATGCCAACCCCGTCACTCGATCGGCGTTTCTAGGTCGCACGGGTCGAGGGGCGGGACTTCAGGTCGGCGCGAAAGCGGCGGGCGTCTGCACTCCCCAAAATGTGCAGCCACGCGCTCTGCCTTCGTTTTGAACCGGTCCGGGCGTCTTTGATGGGAGCATTCCCGTCCTGCAGGCGGGCTTTCGGGCCTTACCCCTCTGCAGGGACGTGCCGGATGAGAAGGCGGTGTTTCGAGACCGGGCGCCGGTTACGCACTTGAGCACCTGCAACCGCACAAAGGCAATACCCGCCGGACGCCCCCCAAGGCTTCCGCGCCGACCGTCCCGCCCCCGCTCACCACGGGAAGTCTTCGCGTGCCTGATGCTCTAGAATGCCCCGGAAAATTTCATGACATGCCCTATGGGCGTTTCGCGAAAGCCCGCGGCTGCGAGGCTGGTCGCCTGCTGCGTGTCGTTCGCGCGCACTGCAAGTGTCGCCTGGTAATGCCCGGGATCAGGGAACCGCAGCGACAGGCGTTGCATCGCGGATTGGCTGACCAGTTCGGCGGATAGCCCAGTGCCATTGCACCGGAGCATTCCGGACAGCCGCTGTTCCCCAAAGGGCGTTTTGAGTTGCAGTCCGACCCGCCCATCGGCCTCGGCACAATCATCGCCGCGAAAGCGGATGTGCGCGTCGGATATCTCAAGCCCGGAAAGCGCCACCGGCCCGAAGGACCGCGCAATCGGCATGTTGAGCATCGTGATTTCCCCACCGCGTCCGCCAAAGGATGCAACGACCGCGCCGTGCAGAAGCGGGCCATCAAGGCGCACACGCACTTTCCCCAAAAACAGGGAACCGAAAGACAAGCGGGCGTCCAGATCTCCAATCGATTGGCCAGCCAAGGACGCCCCGATCAGCTGCCCGTTCCAGATTGTGCCTTCAACCGACTGGGCAGAAATGACGTCCCCGGTTCGGGACAATGCCAGACGAAGGGGCAGCGAAAGCACAAGCGCCAGAACAAGAGCGGCTGCAAAGAGCCGGCGGACCGGTATCATTTTACGCGCGCCCGCAACGTGGCATCGACGGCGAGCGTCGTGTCACTGTTCGGACGGAGACTGATCTGTTCGACAAAGACTCCTTGTGAATCAAGGGTCTTCAGCCATTTGATCAATGCGATCGGCTTGGCCGAGGAAAGCGCGATGATCACTCTGTTCCCGGATTGCGGATCAAGGCGCGTCGGGGAAAATCCCGCCTCATTGGCCGAACGACTGACAATGGCTTGTGCCGTATCCGCGGCATAGACCATTTTGCTCTTCAAAGCCGAAGCATCGCGGCGCACCCTCTCAAGCCGTTCGACGGCAACGGCATTGTCCTTCTTCGCCGCAGCGAGCCCTGCCTGGATCGGACGCAGGATCGCCAGCCAGCCAAAGACGATCAGGAAAAGCGCGATCATGATGCCCAGCAGGACCTGCTCGCGGTGGCTGCGCCCGCGCCACCAGTCGGTCAACTGCGCCATCATTTCGGCCTCACTTGCATTTCGACTTCGATCCGTCCTTGCTGTGTGCGTGGCGCCCCTTTGCTCACTGCAAAGGCGTGGCTTTCCATGGCCCGCGCCAGCATGTCGACTTCGGGCTGGGCTGAAGCACGGACAGTGGCATGGAGCGTCCCGTCGGGATCGAAGGAGAGAAGCCCAAGCTCGACATTCGGCATTGTCTCCATCGACGTCATGAGTGCGCCCAGCGTGGGCAGAAAGCCGGCGCCGCCGCCCCGGAGTTCCGCAACCTTGTCCTGCAAACGATCGATCGCATCCTCGGATCCAGACCGCTCACCCAGAACAAGTGCAGAAATCGTGGCGCTCTGTTCGTTGGTTGAAGACGTTGCCATTGAAAGCCGCGCCCATTGCGCAATCGGTATCGCAAGCATGATTGCCGCCGCCACTCCGGCGTATATCGCAATCCTTCGCCAATAGCCTGTCGGCGCGCTCCAATCGGCGCGCGGCGCAAAGTCGCCCTGCAGCATGTTGAGCGGCGGCGATTCGACGGCCGAAGCGATGGCCTGTTCAAGCTCTGCCGCTTCGATTGTGCGCACCTCGGCATCGCCGACGACCAGCGCTGAAATGACACCATCGTCCTCAAGCCCTGTATCGGCAGACCTGAGGATCGCCTCATCGTGCAGAACCGCTCTCAGGAAGCCGTTTTCGGGGACAGGCAGCAGATCCGGCGCAGGAATAATGGCTGACGCGACAAGGCCTCTCTCCGCCAGATGGGACAACCAGCGCTGCATCGTTGCCGCGTCGGTCATCACATAATGATCGCCAGCGCCTGCCACGGCAACATGCCGGTCGGTGCCAAGGCTCACCTCCGACGCATCAAGGCGCGCAGCAGCAAGGGCCTGAGCAGGGCTCAACCCCCCAAGCGCGGCTGAACGAAAGGTCACGCTTGATGCAGGCGCAATGGCTGTGACGGTCACGCCCGCCTCACGAAAGTCCTCGCCGCGTCCGATGACGCCGCCATCCTCAAGCTCGAGCCAGGGCAGACTGTCCCCGCCCAGAAAGACCACGAATGCGCTCATGCGCCGTCACCCCAGCTGCGGCGGACGATCTTCGCGGGATTTACCCCGCCATCAATCAAGGCCAATTCGGTCAATTCTGCCCCACCCGTTTCAATCTGCATTTCGAGCGCAAACCAGCGCGTCTTGATCTTCGTCTGCGCCATCACTTCAACGGGTGGCGAAATCCCGCGCAAAGCTGGCTTGGACCAGAAATTCTCCACTGCCGAATAGCCGGTGGCTGGCCGTTCGTCGATCATCCTTTGCGCAAAGGCGAGGCTGAGCTTGTCTGGCAACAGCATGACAACCAGCGGTGCCTGATCCCGGCGGAGCGTGTTGATGTTGATGGGCGACAATTCAGGCGCGGGTAGTGCACAGACCCATGGTTTGACACGCTCATAGATAGCGGAATCCATGCCAGCGACGGCTTTGAGTTCCGACACGTCCGCCATGAGGGCATTGGCAGCCCGATAGGGCGTGGGCGCGCGTGCATAGGTCTCATCCTCGGCTCCGCCCGGTTGAGGAATGGTATCACTGTCGATCCAGTCTGCTGCGGACTGCGCAATTTCGCCCGCAATCCGCGGCTGGACACCGATCAGGGTCATGAGCGCTTCGAATTGCCGAACAGCCATGGGGCGCACCACCCGTTCCCCCTCATCCGACTGGGACACGAGCGAATTGAGATTGAAGCAATTGCCTGCATCGCTCAGCTTGGCCGTGGCCGTGCCGTTGTCGATCGGGAATGCGTTGGGCCGATCGAGCCAGTCTCCGGCAAGCGTCGTCGTCCGGTCGGTGCTGCTGACGTCGCTGATCCGGGTCCGGGCAATCGCTTCCCCGGCAAGGGCATACTGCCGGGCCTGGTCGATTGCGGCCATGTTTCCGGACAAGTGCGTCTGCAGCTTCAGGCTTTCGAGCGATGCTGCCGCAATCACCCCGATGACCGAAACCAGCATCAGCACAGTCAAAAGGGCTGCGCCCCGTTCGGCCCGCGGCGGCGTCATTCGCCCGTCCCCACAAGGAACATCCGGGTTATGGGCGCGGCCCCTTGCCGAACCAGTGTCAGTTCAAGCGCGCGCGGAATTGCATCTGTCCTTTCGGAAGACCAGTCGTCCTGCCAGTCGGACTTGTTGCGGAAACGCAGCTTTGCCCGATCGACGCCCGTCTCGAGAACAAGAGGTTTTCCTGCCGCCGCACCGTCAACAAAGGGCGTCGCCATGCGGACGAGAGTGCCCTTGTCGAGCCGAATCTCGACATGTTGCGGCTTGGCGCCACCGCGCACAAAGGCGAACAGCAGATCACCCTGATTGGCCTGAAAGGCCGGGCGTGGCCTCCCGACTTCGTCCCGCGACACCCGCGGCACGGCCTGCCCAAGATCGGTGATCAGGAGGGCGGAAAGCCTGCGTTCGTCGGAAACATCCGAAAGCACGCGCGCGGTGGCCGACTGCGCCTTCACCGTAAAGGACAGGAGGCTGACGCCTGCCGTGGCCAGCATGGCAAAGATGAACAGCGCGACGACGACTTCGACAAGGGTAAATCCATTGGCACGGGCTGTCATTGCGCGGACCTCGCCAGAGTGAGAGCCGCTGCAGGGCGCCCGGTCGCGTCACTGATCGTAATGTCCACGCGAACAAGCCGCGGGTCCGCCGTCAGCGCCGCCGTGCGCCGCCAATTCCACAGCCGCCCGCCATTGTCGGTAATGCCTTCCTCTTCTCCGAGAGCCGGTGGTCGCGGATCAGTCAGGGTTTCGACTGCCATGTTGTGCGCAACGATCTGCCCCAGCGCCTGCGTCGAAATCTCGCCCGAGTTGCGGACAATCGTCCCTTCGAGCTTGAGCAATGTGAGCGCAACAAGGCTGAAGATCGCAAGCGCGACCATCATCTCGATCAGGGTGAAGCCCGCCTCCCGGGCGTTTGCCGGCAGCTCATCGTGCGACACGAACAGCTCCGTCGGCTCCGATATCAACGGCTACGCGCTCGTCGCCACGTTGCAGCATGATACGTGTTTCGGGTTCGGCAACCCCTGTCGGATCGAACTCCACTTCAGCCTTCGAGGCGGTGGTTCCTGTCGTCCATCGTGCCGGTCCGAGCGGCTTTTCGGCAAGGTCACGCCAATCGCCGCTCCGTCTTTGGGCAAAGGCATAGCCGCCCGTATCGACCGCCAGCCGGGTCGTTCGGGCAGAAACGATCGCTGCATCACGCGCAGCGACGGTGCGCGCAGCGAACCTCTCCGCTTCATCCACCAGCCGCCCGCGCGGATCGGGGATCGCAAGCACGACAACAGCCGACATCAGTCCAAGGATCGTGAGAGCAACGAGCAACTCGATCAACGTAAAGCCACCTTCGGCGACACGTCCCGAGAACGCGAAGCCGGGATCATCCGCAGGGAGGTGCGGGCTATTGCCAGTTGCCGATATCGGCATTGTCCCCCTCGCCGCCTTCGGCTCCATCTGCTCCGAGCGAATAGATATCGACGGCGCCATGCTGGCCCGGCATCGCATAGCGATAGGGCCGCCCCCAGGGATCCTTGGGCAGCTTCTTGATGACGCCCTTGTCGACCAGCGCCTGCAGCCCTTCGGCAGGATCGGGATATCTGAGGTTCTGGAGCTTGTACATTTCAAGCCCCTGATCGAGCGTGGAAATGTCGATCTTGGCTTTTTCGGTCGTTCCTTTCGACAAGGCGGGCAAGACGTTGAATGCGACAACCGTTGCCAGCAGGCCGAGGATAACGAGCACCACCATCAGTTCGACAAGCGTAAAGCCGTCTTCGGCGGACTGCATTCGGGGCGAAAAGCAGCTTTCTGTGTCTCTCATTCCTAAACTCCGGCCAGCGATTCGAGTTGCAAAATCGGAAGCAGGATCGACAGCACGATGGCGGCGACGATCGCTCCCATGATGACAATGATAGCAGGTTCCAGCATTGCGAGCGCGGCCGCCGTAAAACTGTCAAACTCACGCTCGAGATAATCGGCCGCGCGTTCGAGCATCGTATCGAGTTGGCCCGAGGATTCTCCCGATGCCGTCAGATAGACAAGCAGCGGCGGAAACAGTCCAGTTCGGCGAAGGGCTGCCGAAAGGCTTCCTCCACCCCGGATTGCCTCGACCATCTGTTCGCTCGCCTGCCGCAAGGCATGATTGCGCACGGTCCGGGACGTGAGTGCCAGCCCTTCGATGAGGGGCAGTCGACTCGCGACCATTGTCGAGAGCGTGCGAGCCAGGCGCGCCGCATGCAGATCCCGGATCAGGCGACCGATCAGCGGAAGGCGCAGCAAGCGAAGATCAAAGGCCAGCCTGCGTGCCGGATCCTGAAGCAGCCGCCAGCTCAGAAAGGCGAGGCCGCCGACAGCCAGCAGCATCGCCCACCACCAACCGGCAAGCAGTCCCGACAGGGCGATGACAATTCGGGTCAGAAGAGGCAATTGCTGGCCGACAGTGTCGAATTGCTCGACCACCTTGGGCACGACATAGATCATCAGGGCCCCGACAACGAACATGGCGACAAGGGCCAGCACAAGCGGATAGGCGAGCGCCGCAAAAAGCTTGGATCGGACCTGCGCCTGCCGTTCCTGCAAGTCTGCGAGCCGATCCAGAATGATAGGCAGCGATCCAGCGCCCTCGCCTGCTGAAACCATGGCCCGGTAAAGCTGTGGGAAACTCTTGGCTTCGCGCTGCATCGCTTCGGCAAGGCTGCGTCCTTCGAGAACGCCGCCATGGACCGTGTCAATCACCCCGCGCGCCTTTTCGCTTTCGGTCTGCCGGGCGATGGTCCTGAGCGACTCTTCGATCGGGCTGACGCGAACAAGCGTCGCAAGCTGGCGCGTGAACAGGGTCAGCTCCTTGGCACTGAGGCGCTTTGGCCCGATCGAAAGCAGCGGTGCCCCCGCAGCCGCACGCTCGGCACCTTCACCAATGCTGACCACGTAAAGCTTCTTGGCGATCAGCTTCTCGCGGACCTCTTCAACATTTGCCGCGGGCATCCGGCCGCGCTTCTCGCGTCCGGCCACGTCAAGTGCGACATAGTCAAATTGAGTCATCGCCCCATTCCGTCACTCTGGAGCGATCTTCGGCACGGCGACCTTCCACTTCGCGGCGATTGCCTGTCGGATTGGCGCGCTGTTCGTCGCTTGAATCCCGCCGCGTGATGCGCACTGCTTCTTCCGGGGTCGTCTGTCCCGCGACAACAAGCGCGCGCGCTGCGGAGGCCAGGTCGTCATTGTTGCGGAATGCATGGCGGGCAATGGCGGCTTCATCTCCCCCGTCATGAATGAGCTGGCGAACCGTGTCATCGACCCGGATCGCCTCGAACACGCCAATCCGGCCCTTGAAGCCAGTCCCGTTGCAGGCCACGCATCCGGTTGGTTCATAGACAGTGGTCGGTCGTTCCAGACGCAGCAATTCCATCACAGAGGCGCTTGCCGGCTCGGACCGGCGACATGACGGGCAAAGCCGCCGAACGAGCCGCTGTGCGATGACGGCGCGGAGCGTCGATGCGAGGAGAAATGGCTCGATCCGCATGTCGCGCAGCCTGGTGATGGCGCCTGCTGCATTGTTTGTATGAACGGTAGAAAGCACCAAATGGCCCGTGAGGGACGCCTGCACCGCGATTTCCGCCGTCTCCCGATCACGAATTTCGCCAACCATGACGATATCTGGATCCTGCCGCAGGATCGCCCGCAAGCCCGCCGCGAACGTCAGCCCGACCTTGGAATTGACTTGCGTCTGCCCCACGCCTTCTACGGCATACTCCACTGGATCCTCGACGGTCAGGATATTGCGCGAACCATCGTTCAACAGCCTCAGCCCGGCGTAGAGCGTCGTTGTCTTTCCCGATCCGGTCGGTCCGGTCACCAGCACAATGCCGTTGGGCTCTGCCAATGCCCCGCGCAGGAGCGCGTTGACATCCGCCCCCATGCCAAGCTGGTCAAGCCCGATGCCGGCATTGTCCTTGTCGAGGATGCGCAGCACGACCCTCTCGCCCATGCGGGAGGGAAGCGTCGATACGCGCACGTCGAGCGTCTTTCCGCCAAGGGTCATGCCAATCCGGCCATCCTGGGGAACCCGGCGCTCCGCAATGTCGAGCCGCGCCATGACCTTGATGCGGCTGACCAGCACCGGCGCGACATGCGGCGACATGCGCAGCGTTTCACGCAGCACGCCATCGATCCGCATCCGCACCACCAGCGCAGACTCATAGGGTTCAACGTGAATATCGGACACGCCCTGCCGCACGGCATCGGCCAGGATTCCATTGATCAGGCGGATCGCGGGTGCATCGTCCGCACTGTCGAGCAGGTCTTCAGCAGTCGGGATGCCACTTGCAATCAGGTCAAGATCGCTGCCACTCCGGAGTGTGTCGGCCGCTGCCGCAGCGGCATCGCCATTCATGGCATAGGTGGTCGACAAGAGCTGGTCGAATGCGGCCTCCGAGACTTTTTCGACGCCCATCGCGCCGTCGAGGTGCCGCTTCACTTCGATGAGGATGGCTGGATCAGCGCCCTCGCGCAGGCTCGCGACCGGTCGATCACCGTCCAGGCGCAGCACAACGCCGTGTTTCCGGGCAAAGCTGTATGATATCGCCGGGAGACGGGGCGACAGCGCCACGGCGTCGTCACTGCTATCGGCGATCACTTCTTGTCCTTTTTGTCCTTGGCGCCAGGCAACTGGATCCGTTCGGTAGATTCGCGCATCCGGGGCTCGATAACCTGCGGAATACCAGACTTGGTGGGATCTGCCGGCGCGTCAGGATCAGACGTCGGCGGTGTCGTGTCCATATAGTCGCGGACCAGCTGATCGATGCTCGGCTCCTCATCCGGTCGAAGCACACGCTGCTGTGCGCGGACATAGTTGTACCGACGTTCGGCCAAGGCCCGGGCTTCGGCTTCGGAGCGTAAAATGGTCGGGCGGATAAAGACCATCAGATTGGTCTTGGACCGCGTCTTGGACCGCGAGCGGAAAAGCTGGCCGAGGGCCGGAATATCGCCAAGCAGCGGAATCTTCTCGAGCGTTCTGCGCTCATTGTCATCAAGCAGCCCGCCCAGCGCAATGATCTGGCCATCATCAACCGTGACCGTTGTCTGGATCTCGCGCTTGTTGAGGATCAGGTCTGAGAAATTGCTGGATACGGGGCCGGCAATCGAGCTGACTTCCTGCCTGATCGCGAGCTTCACCGTCCCGCCGTCATTGATCTGCGGCGTCACCTCAAGCTGGATACCGACATTCTGGCGCTGCACCGTGCGGAATGCATTGTCGAAATTCTTCGACAGCGCCTCTCCCGTCGTGATCGGGATTTCCTGACCCACCAGCAGCTTCGCTTCCTGATTGTCGAGTGTGACAATCGACGGCGTCGACAGGATGTTGGATTTCGTGTCGGACTGGACGGCATTGATGATCGTGCCAAACAGCCCATTACTGCCGATGCTGGTCGCAAAGCCCGCAAAGCCGCCGCCGGCACCAAGGATCGAATTGACGGCAGCCTGAGCAAGCTGGTCGCTGATTCCGTTGTTGCTCGTTGTCGTCGTGGTATTGCCGTTGACCGTTGTGGTCGTTGTGTTGAGCTGCCGCGCGCCTATGGCACCGGCAATGGTCAGGATATTCGGCGCGGCGTTGGAATAGTTGGTGGCCGCAAAGGGGATATTGCTGCCCGGCTTGCCGCCAAGCAGGAACTGGACGCCAAGCTTCCTGGCGGCATCATCCGAAATTTCGACGATGATCGCTTCAACCAGCACCTGGTCGCGCCGCGTATCTAGCTGTCGGATGACCTGGCTCAGCATGCGCTGCACATCTGAGGGCGCCGAAATGATAACGGCATTCAGCCCTTCGTAACGCGCGATGATTGGCGCCGGTCGGCCGTTGCCTGAACCGGATGACGGCGACGCCGCTGGCAACGCCACGGCCTGCCCGTTGTTTGAAGCACCGCCAGATGACGGCGAGGACACAACACTTTGCTGACCCACAAGCTGCTGCAGCACAGGCATGAGCTTGTCCGCGTCGGCATGCTGGAGCCAATAGACCTGTATTTCCAGGCCGCTCGCCGCGCGCCGATCCAGGTCACGCGCAATTGCACTGAAGCGCTGGACCATTTCGGCATCGCCCCTGAGAGCGATCGAGTTGGAACTGTCGATCGCGACCACGGCAACCGCCGTCCGCGCGCCATCTCCCGTCTGCCCGCCCGTCGCGAGCTGCTGGAGCGACGTCGCGATTTCACGCGCCCCGGCATTCTTGAGGGCAATCACGTCGGTCGCAGCCCCTTCACTGTCGATCTTGCCAAGGAGCCCGCGAATGCGCCGGATATTGTCGGCATAGTCCGCAACAACAAGGCTGTTGCCGGAACGGTTGGCGGTGACCGAGCCCTCACGGCTGACCAGCGGACGCAGTGTCTCCACTGCAGATGTCGCTTCGATCGCGCGAAGGCGAAAGACTTCTGTCACGAACTGGTTCCGCGCCGCACCTGCCTCGCCAATCTTGCCGGGCTGCGCGGCCGCAGTATCCGAAGGTTGCACGCGGTAGCCGCCACCTGACATGGGAACCGCAACAAATCCGTTGGCCCTGAGCGTCGCCAGGAAGACCTCGAAATATTCCGACTTGGACAGGGCCCTGTCGGTCACGACCGACACTTTGCCCTGAACCCGGCTATCAATCACGAAATTGCGACCGGTAACGCGTGCAACATCTTGAATGAACGCGCGGATGTCCGCATCTCTCAGGTTCAGCACTTGCTGCGCGGGGAGCGGCACGGCCAGCACAAGCAACAGGGGGATCAGCTTCCACTTCATTTCTTCGGCGCCCCTGAGGTCAGGCTGATGGTGCGGCCAGCGCGTTCGACCTGCAGAGTGACCGAACCGCCCTTTGAAAGCTGGTTCGTAACCGTTTCGATGGAGTTAACGGGCTGACCGTTAATTGCCGTCACCTTGTCTCCGGGCAGGAGGCCGGCCTGGAGCATCATGTCCCCGGAACCGCCGGAGGTGATCGTGATTCCAACCGGCTTGGCGCTGGAGCCATCCGCCTTGGGCGCTTCCGGCACTGTCGTTGGTGCGGCAGAAGCGACCGTGGCAACCGGTGCTGCCACCGACTGATCGAGGAAAAGCTGCTCAGACACGCCATTGCGCTCGATCGTCACGCTGTCGAACGCAACTTGCTTCAAGGTCGCGCCGGGGACAATTTCATCCCCGATACCAAAGCTCGATTGAACGCCATCAGGCGTTTCGATGATGGCAGAGCCTCCGCCCACCGCCTCATCGACTCGCACGCCGAACAGCTTGAGCGCGAGCGACGTGACAACCATTGACCCGGGCTGTGTCCCAACTCGGAAAAATGGATCGAAACTGTCATTGCCTTGCAAGGCAATCTGGGTCGGACGCAGCTCTCCCAAAGGCCCGGCAGGTGTGACAATTGCCCAAACCAGCCGGGCAATTTGCACAGCGACTAGGATCAGCAATGCCACCTCCAACGCGCGATAAGCAGAACGAGGTGAAAAGGAGCGTTTGAGCTCAAACATAACGCGCGACTAATAACCTCCCACAGGCCTGACAAGCGGCCTTATGCCCGACAAATTCGTCGGCGCTAACCATTTTTATTAACCATGTTTTTACTTTTTGCGCGGGCGGCGCGGAGGCTTGCGGAATCCCTTTCCGCGTGGACGACGAAGCGGCAGATGATTCACGCCCTCGGGCAACTCGAATCGCAGCGCACCAGAGACCGGATTCGCTTCTGCAAGACGGAGCTGAAGCTTCTGGCCCAATGTGTAGCGATCGCCGGAACTCTCCCCTTCCAGGGCATGTTCGGCTTCGATGTAACGGAAGAATTCCGACCCAAGGGTGGAGACCGGCACAAGACCGTCGCCACCCAACCCTTCAACAGTGGCGAAGAAGCCGAAATTGGTCACACCGGTGATTCGTGTATCAAGAAGCTGACCCACTCGTTCAGCGAGATAGGCAGCAACATAACGGTCAATTGTCTCGCGTTCCGCCTCCATGGCCCGCCGCTCCGCCTTGCTGACCGATTCGCCAAGCACAGTCATGCGTGCAGCTTCATCGTTGCTCAGCCCACCTTCGCCAAGGCGATAGGCATCGACCAGAGACCGGTGGACGAGCAGGTCCGCATAGCGACGGATGGGGGAGGTAAAATGGGCGTAG
This sequence comes from Aquisediminimonas profunda, assembly GCF_019443285.1. GTDB lineage: Bacteria > Pseudomonadota > Alphaproteobacteria > Sphingomonadales > Sphingomonadaceae > Aquisediminimonas > Aquisediminimonas profunda. The sequence goes on along the minus strand of NZ_CP080327.1, from coordinate 1,559,453 downwards.
GACCCAAGGGCCAAACCGAAATGCCCCTGGTTGACGGGCGCGTAATAGGCCTGAGTCTGGGAACGTAGGACCTGTTCCATGACCTGAGGCTTGAAATCGGCCTCACCCACGCGCGCAATCAGGTGATTGAACACTTTCGGCGTGATCACCTGCCCCAATGCAAACGGTATCTCGAATGTTTCGAGATAGTCCTTGAGTGTCAGCAGTTTTTCCCGAGCCGGTGGTTCATGGACGCGGTACATGACGGGAGCCTTCTTGGCCTCCAGCGCCTTCGCCGCGGCGACATTTGCCGTGATCATGAAATCCTCGATCAGCCGGTGAGCATCGAGCCGTTCACGCACGGCGATATCGGCAATCCGCCCGGCCTCATCAAGCTGCACGCGGCGTTCGGGCAAATCGAGTTCAAGCGGCTCGCGCTGATCTCGTGCCTTGGCCAGCAGGGCCCAGCAATCCCAGAGTGGCCGAAGCGCGGAGTCGTGCAACGGATGTTCCCCACCATCGATCGCCGCTTGCGCGTCTTCATAGGCTAGGTTGGCAGCGACCCGGATGACGGCTCGGGAGAAACGGAACCCGGCCATCTTGCCCTTGGCATCGATCTTGAGATGACAGGCCAGCGCCGCCCGATCGCAACCTTCCTTCAGCGAGCACATGTCTGCAGACAGGCTTTCGGGGAGCATCGGGACCACCCGGTCAGGAAAGTAGACGCTGTTTCCCCGCTTGCGCGCTTCCTTGTCGATCAGCGACCCGTGACGCACATAGAAGGACACGTCTGCAATCGCGACGATGGCATCGAACCCTCCGCCTTCGGCGGGCGCGGCCCAGACCGCATCGTCATGATCGCGCGCATCGGCCGGGTCGATCGCGACAATCGGCAAATGACGCAAGTCCTCGCGGTCGCCGAGGGGCCATTCCGCCACCTTTTCTGCCTCTGCGAGCAGATCGACCGAAAAGACGTTGGGAATCTCATATTTGTGTATCGCAATCAGGCTGAAGGCGCGCGGTGCAAAGGGGTCGCCCAGCACTTCCTGCACACGCGCCGTGATCCTTGGCGGACGCCCGGATTTCTCCGCGAGGACAAGATCCCCTGCCTGCGCGCCGCCAAGTTCGGAAATCAGCGTATCCTTGCGATCGCGCTTGTCGACGGGCTTCAGCCAATGTCGGCCGCCTTCCATCGCAACCACGCCCAGCATCAGTTCCTCGCTGCGCGCGAGTTTCTTCATCGGATGCGCGACATGGCCGTTTCCGCGCTCCTCGACCCGAGCAAGAATGCGGTCGCCGACCCCAAGTGCGCTGCGGCGGCCACGTTCGACCACACGCAATTTCGGCATCGGGATGCCCTCGGCTTCCCAGCGTTCTGGAACGGCAACCACCTGGCCGTCATCAACATCGACGATCCGCAGGACCGTGACCTTGGGCAGGCCACCCATCTTGTGAAAGGCGCGGCCGGGCGCCGAGTCGATCAGCCCTTCATCTGCCATGTCCTTGAGCAGAGCCTTGAGCGCGATCTTCTCGGCACCATGCAGCCCAAAGGCCCGCGCGATTTCCCTCTTGCCAGCGGGGCCTGGCGCCATCGTGATGAAATCGAGGATCTGCTTGCGCGAAGGCAGACCGGCGGGACGCGGCTTTGGCATGAACAGTGCGTTAGGGGCTTGGCGTGGCAACGCCAACCGCTAAAGCGTGACCCCGATGACATATGACCTTCTGATTGTCGGCGGCGGGATCAACGGCTGTGCCATTGCGCGTGAGGCTGCCCTCAATGGCTGGTCCGTGCTAATGGTCGAAAAGGACGATCTCGCCAGTCACACATCGTCAGCCTCGACAAAGCTCATTCACGGCGGACTGCGCTATCTTGAAACCTATGATTTCAAACTGGTTCATGAGGCCCTGCAGGAACGCAAGCGCCTGCTGACGGCGGCGCCAAACCTGATCCACCCGATTGCGATCGTCCTGCCGCAAGACAATTCCGTGCGCCCCTGGTGGATGGTTCGTGCAGGTCTCTATCTCTATGACGCGCTCGCCGGCTTCGGCAATTTGCCGAGATCGCGCATGCTCGGCCGCAGGGACGGGGCACTGCGCCTCCCGCTCAAGAACGACACGCCCGGTTTTCTCTATTGGGACTGCACGGTCGACGATTCCCGCCTGACCGTGCTGAATGCGGTCGACGCGCGATCTGCTGGCGCAGACATTCGGACGCGCACCGCATTGACGTCCGCAAAGCGCGACCAGCATAGCTGGACAGCGACCTTGTCGGACGGGACGGAAGTGCAGGCAAAGGCCCTCATCAACGCGGCAGGGCCGTGGCTCGTCGATGTCGAGGGCCGGCTGGGTCAAGCGAAGAGAAATTCGATCAAGCTCGTCAAGGGCAGCCACATCGTCGTGCCAAGGCTGTTTGACGGCGATCATGCCTATATGCTGCAACAGCCGGACAGGCGGATCGTCTTCGCCATCCCCTGGGTAGGTGGCACGACAATGGTGGGTACTACCGAAGTCGAGGTACCGAGCCCGGACCATCCGGAAATCAGTGCTGAGGAAACCGACTATCTCCTCAACGCAGCAAACACCGCTTTCACGCGCCAAAGCAGCCGCGACGACATCAGCTACAGCTGGGCAGGCGTGCGCCCGCTGTTTGACGACGGCTCCGGCGACCTGCGAACGACGACGCGCGACTATGTCCTCGAAATCGATCAGCAAGGAGCCGTGTTGCTGAACGTGCTCGGCGGCAAGATCACCACAGCGCGTCACCTTGCGGAAGACGCAATGTCGCGGCTGGGCAAGGTCATGTCACGCACGACAGGGGCTGTCACGCGCGGCCGCCCTTTTCCTGGCGGCCAGTTTCCCGGCAGCTTTGATTCCCTAGTGGAGCAAAATCGGAAGACATGGCCGTTTCTGGGATCTGAGCGCACGCTGCGCATGACGGTGGCTTATGGCAGCGATCTTGGCATCATGTTGGCCGGTATCCGAACAGAGGAGGCTATGGGCACGGATTTCGGCCATGGCCTGCGGCAGGTCGAGGTCAACTGGCTCATCGAACATGAGTGGGCAAAATCGGCCGAAGACATTCTTTGGCGACGGACCAAACTGGGGCTGGCCTTCAGCAAGGATCAAGTCGCGACGCTCTCCAGCTATGTGGCGGAACGGGCCGGCTGCGCCGACAAATAGCAGCCGAAACCCGGCACCGGCCAAACTTCATCTTGGGGGACGCGAGCAAGAACTCCGATTGCCCTGTCTCACCATATCGATAAGAAGACGTCCAAGCCTCTCGGCACAATCATCGGAGATTACGCATGACGGACCAACCCGCTTACATTCCCCCGAAAATCTGGACGTGGGACAAGGAAAGCGGAGGCCGCTTTGCCAATATCAATCGCCCGATCTCAGGCGCGACCCATGAGAAGGAGCTGCCAGTCGGAAAGCACCCGTTCCAGCTCTATTCGCTGGCCACGCCAAATGGCGTCAAGGTCACGGTCATGTTCGAGGAATTACTCGAACTCGGGCACAAGGACGCGGAATATGACGCCTGGCTGATCAACATTGGTGAAGGCGATCAGTTTGGCAGCGGGTTTGTTTCGGTCAATCCCAATTCAAAGATCCCGGCACTGCTCGATCGCAGTGGAACGTCGCCAATCCGCATTTTCGAATCCGGAGCGATTTTGGTGCACCTTGCGGAAAAGTTCGGCGCTTTCCTGCCAACCGATCCGGCCCAGCGCGCAGAAACACTGTCCTGGCTGTTCTGGCAAATGGGCAGCGCGCCCTATCTGGGCGGCGGGTTCGGCCACTTTTATGCCTATGCCCCGGAAAAGTTCGAATATGCGATCAACCGGTTTGCCATGGAAGTGAAACGGCAACTCGACGTTCTGGACAAGCGTCTCGCGGAGAGCGAGTATCTTGGCGGAAGTGAATATACGGTCGCGGACATTGCGACCTGGCCCTGGTACGGCGCGCTGGCAAAGGGGCTGGTCTATGAAGCCGGCGAATTCCTTCAGGTACAGGAATACAAGAATGTCCAGCGCTGGACCGACCAGATTGCCAAGCGGCCTGCCGTCAAGCGCGGCAGGATGGTCAATCGCGCCGTCGGCGACCCTGCGAGCCAACTCCGTGAGCGCCACGATGCGGGCGACTTCCTGACGAAGACGCAAGACAAGCTCGACGCCGCAACCTGATTTGACATCAGTCAATGCATTCGCATTGCAGCCCCTCCAATCGACAGGCCTGATTGGAGGTGTACTATGGCGAATGTGCCCAAGACGCACGGCAGCACGACGGCGAGCATATGGGATCTGCCCACCCGCATTTTCCACTGGTCGTTCGCTGCCTTGATTGTCCTCGCATATGTTTCGGCTGAAGAGGACAGTGTCTTCAATCAGTGGCACATGATCGCGGGTTATTGCGTTGGCGTCCTCCTTGCCTTTCGAATTGCATGGGGCTTTGTCGGCGGAGAATATGCCCGCTTTGCAAGCTTCCTCAAGCTTGACCACCTCGCGTCCCACATAGGCCAGATGCTGCGATTTCGCGTCGAGCCGACGGCCGGGCACAATCCGCTTGGCGGGCTTGCCGTCCTTCTGATCCTGGTTCTCGCCGGAGCAACCGTGCTGACCGGGATGATACTGAATGGCGAGGAACCGCACGAAGATCTGGGCAAGGCGATGATTATCCTGGCTGGCATTCACGTTGTCGCAGTCTTCGCAATGTCCGTCCTTTCGCGGGAAAACCTGCCGCGGGCGATGGTCACCGGAAGGAAGCCGGTCTCGACTGCGCACCCCTGGAAAGATGGGGCCAGGGCGTCGATTCCGGGCCTTCTCCTGGCCTTGGGTGCCGCAGCAGCAGGCATTGCGGCGATTCTCGCAAATGATCCGCAAGCCTTCACGCCACGATCGACCGAGAGCCAGGCTGAGGACCAACAAGACGGAACCGCACAAAGTGGCGAGGTCAGGTCCGACGAAGACTGAACCGCGCCCTTGAATTGCGCAATCTGTTCATGACGCTTCGGACGGGCAATATACGTATTACGGGCGGCAGCCTCCCTGGTTAGGGGCATCAGCATGACTGCCGCCGATTGCGGTCTGGAGGTGAGTATTGATCCGCTTGAGAATCATCATGATCGCCGCCGCACTGCTGGTTCTCGGCGGCTGTTATTTCAAGGCTGATGAGGATCTGATCGGCGATCATGCGCTGACGCTCGCACGGGCGGACAGCCTGTTGGTCATAGAGGGAGAGGTCTACCGCGTCGATGAAAGCGACGCCGGCTATGTCAACGCATGCAAGATCGTTCGGAAAGACGCTCCTTCGGGAGAGTGTGAGGCCGAGTTCCAGATGAAGATTGAGCGTACGTCTCGCGGAAATTACCTTGCGGAACTTCAAGATGAATATTTCGCCCTGATCACCCGCGCGCCTGGATCAGACTCTGGCTGTTTTTACCTGTTGGGTGGTGCACTCGCCATGGACAAGGAAGATTGGACGCCCTTCAACAAGTTGGAAGCGACGGTGCTGAAAGGACTTCCAAAGGAAGTGAGGACACGACAGGATCTTGCGCACATCATAGATCTCTATGAAATCAGGATCTTGCCTCAGGATCCGAAGTGCCCGGCCAATCGTTTTGTCGTCAGCGACCCGACGGCGTTGCGGGTGGAGGGCGATGTTGCGCAGTGAGGGGCCCCTGCATGTATTCATCAGGCCTCATATCGTGTCACGGAAGCGGCGCGCTGCTAGTCGCATGAAATGAACACAGCGTCCGCAAAGGAACTGATGCTGACCGGCCTCACACAAGCGGAGGCGCAACTGCGCTTGTCCGCCGAGGGGCCCAACGAACTGCCACGTGCCTCACGGAGAACGGCACTGCGCATTGTCGGCGAGGTGCTTCGCGAACCGATGCTCGCCCTGCTGCTGGCAGGGGCGCTGCTCTACTTCCTTCTGGGCGACAAGACGGAAGCCATCGTCCTGGCCAGCTTTGCGTGCTTTTCGATCATGATCACAGTCATTCAGGAGGCGCGGACCGAACGCGTGCTTGAAACGCTCCGTGACTTGGCGAGTCCCCGTGCGCTTGTTGTCCGCGACGGTGAACATCTGCGCATTGCCGGTCGTGAGGTCGTCCGAGGGGACATCCTCATTATCGAGGAGGGCGACCGCATTCCGGCCGATGCGACAATCTTGTCCAACAATGATCTGCATGTCGACGAATCCTTGCTGACGGGAGAGTCCTTTCCCGTCGCAAAAGACGTGGAAACCGACCCGGCAGTCTATTCTGCTACTCTCGCAGTGCGGGGCGGGGCGATCTGCGAGGTCACAGCGACAGGACCGAGTTCCCGTCTGGGCCAAATTGGCAAAGTGCTTGGATCGATCGAGACCGAGGTTCCCCAACTCCGGGTGGAGACCCGGCGGATGGTCAGACTCCTTGCTCTCGTCGGCATCTCGATCAGTATCCTGGCCGTCCTGCTTCAGGGCGTGTTGCGCGGCAATTGGCTCGAAGCAGCTCTGGCGGGGATCGCACTCGGCATGTCCATGCTGCCCGAGGAATTGCCCGTTGTGCTGACCGTCTTCATGGCAATGGGCGCGTGGCGCATTTCGAAACTCAACGTTCTGACCCGTCGGGCGGCGATGATAGAGACGCTGGGTTCGGCAACTGTCCTTTGCACGGACAAGACCGGAACGCTGACCGAAAACCGGATGTCGATTTCCGAGCTCAGACTTGCAGATGGCCAATGCTTTCGACGGCCGGAAAACGGAGCAACCATACTCCCTGACGCATTCCTCCCGCTCGCCGAACTCGGAATCATGGCGAGCGCGATCGATCCTTTTGACCCGATGGAAAAGGCGTTTCATGCGCTGGGCGCGGAACAGGAAGGCGATCGGGTCTCCCAACTCCGAGGCGATGGTCACCAGATTTACCGCCTTTATCCGCTGGAAAAACCCGTTCTGGCCATGGCCCAGGCTTGGGGGGCGCCAAATGCGGCTGCCGGATTGACGATCGCCACGAAGGGCGCACCTGAGACAATTGCCGACCTGTGCGGCGCTTCGGACGCCCAGCGCGCCAAAATTCGCGAGATGGTTGAGCAGATGGCGGCCGACGGTTTGCGCGTGCTGGGCGTCGCCATCGCAAAATGGGGAGATGCTCCACTCCCTGCAACACAACATGAATTCGACTTTGAGTTTGTCGGTCTGGTTGGCCTTTCCGATCCCTTGCGCGCCTCTGTCCCGGCAGCCATTCGCGACTGCAGCACGGCGGGGATTCGTGTCATCATGATCACAGGCGATCATCCGGAAACGGCACGCACGACAGCCAGGCGCGCCGGCATTGCCTCGGATGACGTGCTGACGGGTGCTGACCTTGCCCTGCTTGATGCGGACGCATTGGCAAATCGGATCACGCGATGCAGTGTCTTCGCGCGCATCATGCCCGAACAGAAGCTTCAGATCGTCGAGGCGCTGAAAAGGGCTGGAGAAATCGTCGCCATGACTGGTGACGGGGTGAATGATGCCCCGTCGTTGAAGGCCGCACATATTGGCATTGCCATGGGAGGGCGCGGCACAGATGTCGCTCGAGAGGCTGCGTCGATGGTTCTGCTCGATGATGACTTTGGCTCGATTGTTGCCAGCATTCGGATGGGGCGTCGCATCTATGACAACCTGCGAAAGGCGATCCGTTTCATCATTGCGGTGCATGTACCGATTGCCGGGATGGCCCTGATCCCGCTCCTGCTTGGCTACCCCCTCTTGCTCGGGCCGGTGCACATCGCGTTTCTCGAAATGGTCATCGACCCGGTCTGCTCGCTGGTTTTCGAGGCTGAAACCGATGAAGCAAATATCATGAAACGGCCTCCGCGCTCCCCAAGTCAACGGCTCTTCTCACCCAGAACGATGCTCTGGTCACTCGTCCAGGGCACATTGGCACTGGGACTGTGCAGCAGCCTCGTGATCGCGGGCCACCATTTTGGGGAAAGCGCCAGCCACATTCGCGCGACTTCTTTCGTCACGCTAATTCTCTCGATTCTGATGCTGATCCTGGTGAACCGTTCGTTCGGGGCATCTCCCGTCAAGGCCATTGCACGCCCGAATCCTGCGCTTGTTCTTGTTGGCGCAGTGGTCATGTCACTGCTCGTCATGAGCCAGTTCTGGCCAGCAATGACGCGCCTGTTCGCATTCGCGCCGTTGCACCGTGCCGACTGGCTGATTGCGGGCGGAATAGCCCTGTGCCTTTTCGCTTTGCTTGAAGCAATGAAACTCAGCCCTGCCAGAACCCTGACAATGGCTGAAGCATCGCGCTAAGGCTCAGTCGGCGGAATTCAAAGGCGAATGACAATCCCCTGATCCGGTGCAGCCCCACCCTTGAGAGTGCTCAGAAAGGCTGCTTCGGCTTCGGCCAGACCGTGACGTTCATCGACTGTCATGAACCCGTCCGTGCTGACGAGGAAGTCACGCCAGGCGCCATTGTACGACGCCGTGAAGGCATCGAATCCCATTTCCTTGACGGCCGCGTTCATATGGTCCGGTGCGAAAAAGAGGATTGGAGCCGGGCCCGGCAGCGGGGCGTCACTTTGTCCACGCGCGTCGACATGCGTGGCACCGACAAGGCAGCTATACTTGAGACCGTCCCCCAAGGCTTCGTGGATCGCGCGAAGGACCGAGGCATTGCCTGCGAAATCGACCGACACGGCGTTGTGCCCGGCCAGTTTGCCGATCTCGGCATATGACAGGACCTCGTCATAGAGTCCGCTTTTCGCAACAAATGCAATGTTCCCGGCCGAGGTCAGTCCAATCCGCCGGATCTGGGGGGCCTTCGCGCGCGCAACGTGCGCGAGCGCCAGCGACGTCTTTGAAGACGCGCTTGTCATGACGAGCGTGTCCGCGCCGAACCAGTTTTCCTTCGCAAACATCGCCTCGATCAGGAAGCTGGTGCCGAACAGGGGCTGGAAGATCATCCGCTGGGCTTCGCGGGCCGGGTCGTGGGTCGGATCTCCTTCAAGGCGCCGGTACTGGTTATAGACAGGGCTCATTGGCTGCCGGTGCGCCGCCATGTCGCTGAAGCTGCCTCTGGAGATATTGCCCGGCTCGACCCGCAGATGGCTCGCCATCGGCAGATAGCCGTATACGCGTTCTCCAACGACTATGTCGGGATGCTCTGATGCTTCGACGACAGCGTGTCCCCACATGGGCACGATGCCCCAGCCTTCGGGTGCCGGGAAGAAATTCCAATATCCAAAGCCATCGCCCATAACCGCATAGGTGACGTTGTTTGCCGTAACCGCGAAACTCTCAACACGAAGCAGGGCCGAACCGGGCCCGAGAGCCGGAGCTGGCTGGGACTGCCGCTCGGTCCGGGTCAAATCACTCCGCAGGATGTGGACTGCCTCTGCCATTCTGTCTTTCCCTCCTAAATGTTGATCCGGTAATAGTCCGCAACGCGATCGAGCGCCAGCAAGAGCACCAACCGTCCCGACCGTGTCGGCCAGCCCAAGGCGTCCTCCGCCATTGGCACACTCTCGCCTGCGCAGACGACCCGCCACAGTATGTCTGCAAGGCCAGGACCCGCCATCGCAAGGGCACTGTGAAACCGCTCACGGGCATCAATCTGCGCCAGCGTGCTTGCTCCATGCTGATTGCCGCCACTGCGGCCTTTTTCCGGCGGCGATGCGTCCCATCGCATCACCACCCTCTGAGCAAGCGCGGCGCGCTCATAATCCTGTCTCAGAGCTTCTCCCGCCGCCAATTGCCGCTCGCTGACAAGACCCCTCGCCCGCAACCACCCAAGCGGCGATTCTGCCAGGTTCACCCGAACACTTCTTACCTTGCGTGCTTTTGCGCTCTGTCCGTCTTGCGGCAAACCGCGCTCCACCAAAACTTGCTTCACACCTTCTTTCCTCTTGCGAATCGATCAGGATTTTCACTTGCCATGGGGGATCATCTGTAGGAAAGAGAAAAACCTTATCGGTTAACCCATTTCTGAGGCCAGCTATGATTACTGCCATTCGTGAAGTCCGCCGCGCCAAGGGCCTGACGCTTGCAGACGTTGCCGAACGTTGCGATCCACCGACAACCGCTCAGACGATAGGACGGCTCGAAACGGGAACAAGAACGGTCTCCGTGGGATGGCTGAACCGGATTGCAGCGGCCCTTGATGTCGATGCGGGCGATCTCGTCAAGATGCCGAGACGCGCGGACCTGCCTGTGGCAGCCATTCTTGGGACGGATGGAGCCAATGCGCCCCGGCACCCGATTGTCGTTACACCGCCCCTGCCGACCGAAGGCGCCATCTCGATTCTCGTCGATTCCAGTGTCGGTGAATATCGCGCGGGCGACGAAATCTGGTGCGATCGCTATGGCCCGGACCGCTTCGCCCTTGCACTCAACCGCGATGTGCTCCTGCCGCGCCCGGCAGGCCGTTTCATTTTTGGCCGCCTGATCGGTCGGGAGGGCAACCGCCTCCAAGTCCTGCCGTTGGGGTCGGGAGCAAAGCAGCAGATCATTGAGGATCCTGCCTGGATGGGCGTAGCAACAAAGCTGGTCAGGGGCCTCGGCTAGGGAGCGCGACAAACTGGCCTTCTGGATCAGAAGCGGACCCTGAAAATTGCCCCGCCTTCTCTCACAATTTCAATCGTTCCGCCCAGGCTCTGCGACAAGGCATGGATCAGATTCATCCCCAGACTTTGCGGACCTAAAGCTTCGATGGTGAAGTCAGGTCCCAACCCCATGCCTTCATCGCGCACTTCCAGCAACCGGCTTTGACCCTCAGCACTCAGACCCACATAAACAATTCCCCCGCCAGGCCCATAAGCATGTTTGGCGGAGTTGGTCACCAACTCGGTCACCAAGAGGGCAAAGGATGCAGCGTCATCCGCTGACATTTCGATGGTTTCGGCCGAGCACTTGATGTCGATATGCTCGAGTTGCTTCGCCAGCGTCTGGCAAAGGTCTGTGACGAGCGTCCCAAGATCAACCGAGTGGCCGCCAGCTTCGCGCCACAATCGATCATGTGTTCGAGCGACTGCGATGACGCGGTCAGAGGCGTCGCCAAGAGCGTCGGCCTCCTTTGCGCTGTTGCTTGACTTAGCTTTCATCAAGAGAATGCCTGAAAGGATAGCGAGGCTGTTTTTTACCCGGTGGCTGGCCTCTTGAACGAGCAGCTTCTGATACTCCAGCGCTTGGGACAATCGGTCCTCGGCCACCTGACGATCGAGGGCCACACCGATGAAATTCGCGAGACCCTGCAGAAACGCCAGATCTGCGGCCTCAAATTCGCCCGAGGACGAACTATCGACTTCCAGAACGCCCCATCGCCCCCCACCAAAGGTGATCAGCACGTTGATCGCGCGCTTTACGCCATGTTCAATCATCAACAGCGGCGTGCGAAATTGGTCCTCATCCTCAAGGTGGTTGGAAATGACAGGCGAACCGGTTTGAAAGGCATAACCCGCGGGCGATTCGATGTCGGCAGCGAAGGCCATGTTCTGCACAACACCCGAACGCCAGCCGACGCCAGCCCGGATGAAGAGATCATTTTCCGCTTTGCGATACTCGAGAATCTTTGAGAGGCTGGCGCGCATGCCGAGCGCTGCAGTTCTGGCGGCATGGTCCAGCAGATCAGCGAGAGAGGAAGACTTCAAGGCTTCCATGCCAAAATTTGAGAGCGCTGCCTGCTGCTCAAGGCGATACCCCAGCATCGAACCGGTGCCCACTTCGTCAACGGCTTGAGCAAAGGACTTTTGCTCATGAGCACCGTCTGGCGCTTCTTCTACAAGCTCGGCAGCGTTCGTTTCGAGCTTGATACGTTTGCGGGGCATTTTGAGGAAACCTTTTCCGGATGCGCACCGCAACGACCATCTGCAACGAAGCGAACGGAGACTGTAAGGATGCGCCAGCGGTTTGTCAGGGAAATAACGCCAAACCGGGATTCGATCCGGACAAGTGACAATCGCGGCTATCGGACTGTCATGTCACGGCGACCGACGATCTCGACGATGCTGGCAAGATCTCGCTGAAAACTCGCCAAGCCGGCACCCTTGAAACCCGGCAAGGCGTTCTTGAAAGGCCAGCCTCTCAGCCTAGTCGATCGCTCCGAAAATCGTGCGGCCATCCTTGATCGTGGCCACAACCTTGATCTCGAAAAGTCGGGTTGGATCACTGGCCAGCGGATTGGCGTCGAGCACAACCAGGTCCGCGCGTTTGCCCGCGGCGAGGCTTCCCTTGTCGCCATCTTCATGGATTTGCCATGCCGCATTGATGGTGACTTGCTGCAGCGCGCGATAGGGAGAAATTCGCTCCATCGGACCCAATATGTCTCCCGATTGGGTTCTCCTGTTCACAGACGACCAGATAAGCCGCATCATGTCAGGCGGGACGACAGGCGAGTCATTATGGGCTGTAGGACGAAGGCCGACAGCCCATGCGGACGCCTGCGGTGAAATGAAATCCGCCCGCATCGGGCCCAGCGCCACGTCGCGGTGCCAATCGCCCCAATACCAAGTGTGGCTGGCAAAGAAGCTTGGCTGAATGTCGAGCTTCTTCATGTCGTCAAGCTGCTCGCGCCGGACAACCTGGCTATGAATGGCGATCGTCCGTTTGCCAGTCAGACCATTCTTCGCAACGCCGTCAATGAGTGCCTGCATGGCTTCGTCGCCATTCACATGAACAAAGACTTGCCATCCATTCACAGCGGCCTCGGCCAATTTTGCGTTGAATAGCCCCAGGTCGATTGCAGCATAGCCCCGATAGCCCGCATCCTTGCCGGGGGGTGGCACTGGCACGGGATCATGCAACCATGCCGTCCGCCCTTGCGGGCTGCCATCAATGGTCAGCTTGATGCCACCAATCCTGACCCGATGATCGTAGGACTTGCCAATGAGAGCGCGCACATCCGCAGGCCATTCCCGCTCAAAGGAAATCAGAGCGACGGTATCGATCGGCAGCACCCCGCGTCGTGCTGCTTCTGCAAGCGCTGGCCAAGCCTCCGGCATGACCCGACCATCCTGAGCCGTCGTGATGCCATTGGCTGCATAAATCTTTTCGCCAGCAACCAGTGACATGACACCATTGTCGAGGGAGGGGGGGATGATCTTGGCAGCCACATTGAAAAACGCGGTCTCTTCAAGGACACCATCTGGTGTCTTGCCATCCGCCTCACGACGGATGACCCCTCCCTGAGGATCTGGTGTATCCGGTCCGATTCCAGCGAGTTTGAGCATTGCGCTGTTAAACACGGCAAAATGGCCGCTCGCATGGACAATGAGCACCGGCTTGTCCGCAAACACGGCATCCAGATCGTGCCGGGTCGGATGGCGACGTTCGGCCAGCTGCGAGTCGTCATAACCATTGCCCACAATGATGGGCATGCCAGGCGGGGGGCTATCGGCACGCAGCACATCCTGAAGGGCAGCGATCGAATCAACCTTGCCGACCGGTGGCGGGGCGAGGCGTGCCAGACCTGCCGCCTGACCGACCGAGCTGACATGGCCATGCGCATCAATGAAGCCGGGCAGAAGCGTTCTGCCCTTCAAATCAACCTTTGCCGCGCGCCTGCCAGCGGCAGCCTGGACCGTCTTGAGCGAGCCTACCGCAATGATACGTCCGTCGCGGACGGCAATTGCTTCGACCAATTCGGGCTGCTCGCCAGCCATGGTAATGATGGGACCGCCCTGCCAGACAGTTGCCATCGGTGCGGAAGGAGCGGCGTTGGCCATCGTTGCGGCCAAACCGAAAAGGAGTGCCAATCGCTTCATTCTGTCCACCCGCTCCCGTCTGTTCTTTGCAAACCTACTGCCCCGAAACCCGATGCTCGTCCAGTAGTCTCCCCGATGCGCCGCGTCGCTGAAATGAGACGTCCTGCATCGCGCCCAAGTAGCCGTAATGTCGCGCCTTTGCCTTGAGCTGACAACGGCTATGACGAAGTCGATGCGCCATTTGTCGATCGTGCCCAGCTGTGCAATTGGCGGGTCAATGCATCGGTCAGTCTGAAAAACTGGAGAAGAAGGTATAATGGGAACGGGGTTCAGTCTTACCCAAGCCGTAAGGCGAGCGGTTGCGATCAAGCGCGATGAAACCGCCGTTATCGACGGTCCGGCCCGCTATACCTGGGCGCAATTTTCGGATCGTGTTGCGCGCCTTTCCGCTGCGTTCATGTCGCTCGGGTTCCAGCCGGGCGGGCGGATTGTCCTGATTGCGCTGAACAGCCACCGTTCGCTGGAATGTTTCTTTGCCGCCATGCATGCGGGTGGAGTGATTGTGCCGCTCAACCACCGGCTCGGATTGAACGAGATTGTCGCGCAGACCAATGATTGCACTCCCCAGATCATTATCCTCGGCCCGGAATTCGCGACCATGCAGAGCGCGCTTGCGTCGGGGCCCGACGGGAAAGCGCGGCACATGATCTATTGCGGCGCGGGTGCACCTCCGGCAGGTTTTCATGATTACGAACAACTTGTGCGCGGCCAGCGGCCTGCTGACGATGCGGGGCGTCATGGCGATGACCTTGCATGCATCCTCTATACCAGCGGGACAACCAATGCCGCCAAGGGCGTCATGCTTAGTCATGCCAACTTCTGCGCCAACACGGCAAATGTCGTGTCCGAATTGGGGATGGATGAACGCACGGTCCATCTGCATCACGGCCCACTGTTCCATGTGGCCGCTGCTGCGCGTCTCTTTTCGACAACGCATGTCGCTGGCACGCATGTCTTTCTACCGCGGTTTGTTGCAGCAGAGGTCATTGCCGAGATCGCCCGAACCGGTGTGACGCATGCGACGTTCGTGCCGACCATGTTTCGCATGCTGCTCGACGAGCCAAGTCTCGCCGAGACCGACCTTTCGAGCCTGCGCTATGTCTCCTATGGGTCGGCCGCCATGCCGGAACCCCTGCTCAGGGAGTTCATGGAAGCGCTTCCTGCGGCGCGGTTGCTCCAATCCTACGGGATGACCGAACTTTCGCCGGTCGTCACCATCCTGGGCTGGCGCGACCATGGCCCTGAAGCGACCGGAACAAATCGCCTGCGTTCTGCCGGCCGGCCCGCGATGTTGGCGGAGATTGCAATCGTTGGGCCGGATGACCGGCAGCTGCCTGCAGGCCAGCACGGTGAAATCGTCGCCCGCGGCCCCATGGTTATGCAGGGATACTGGAATCGTCCGGAACAGACTGCGGAAGCCCTGCGCGGCGGCTGGATGCATACGGGCGACGTCGGGTATCTGGATGAGGATGGCTACCTGTTCGTCGTTGATCGCCTGAAAGACATGATCATTACAGGGGGCGAGAATGTCTGGTCTCAGGAGGTCGAAAATGCACTCGCGTCTCATCCGGCTGTTTCGCAATGTGCGGTCATCGGCAAGCCGGATCCGCTCTGGGGTGAAACCGTCCACGCGGTCGTGAATTTGCGCGACGGGATGGATGCCACCGAAGCGGACCTGATCGCGCACTGCCGTGGCCTGATCGCGCACTACAAATGCCCGCGCAGCGTTGATATTCGCGACCAACCCATGCCGCTCAGCGGAGCCAACAAGATACTGAAGTCAGACTTGCGGGCCGAACTTTCCGGAACCTGAGGGCTGACGCTACGGGCCCCAGGCGTGGCTTACATCGCTACTGCCAGTTCGGTTGCCTGTTTAATGGCCTGTTTCGCATCGAGTTCGCTGGCTTCGAAAGCCCCGCCGACAAGCTGCGATTTCACGCCAAGGGCGGCGAGTTCGTCATGAAGGCCGCGGGCCGGTTCCTGCCCCGCGCAGATGATGACCGTATCGACATCCAGCAAGGCCGGTTCCCCGCCGATCGTGCAATGCAGGCCCGCGTCGTCGATTTTCACATAGTCTACGCCTGAGACCATCTTTACGCCGCGCCGCTGCAGGGCCAGGCGGTGGGTCCAGCCCGTGGTCCGGCCCAGCCCCTGGCCGACCGGCGTTGCCTTGCGCTGAAGCAGCGTCACCTCGCGGCTGTTGTGCGCAACCTGTGGTTCGATGCCCGTTACCCCGCCACGCGGATGGTTCTTGAAATCGACGCCCCATTCGCGTGCGAATGTATCGATGTCGAGCGCGGCACTGGCGCCTTCATGCGTGATCAACTCGGCAACGTCGAAACCGATACCGCCTGCGCCCATGATTGCAACCTTCCGGCCAACAGGGGTTCGACCGGTGATCACGTCGACATAGCGAGCGACCTTGGGATGATCGATGCCGGGAATCGCGGGCGTGCGCGGCGTGATGCCGGTGGCGACAATCACTTCGTCAAAACCCTCAGCCGCAAGCGTCGTTGCGTCGACCCGTGTGCCAAGCCGCAACGTTACCCTGCGTAGTTCGATCATCCGTGCGAAGTAGCGAAGGGTTTCGTGGAACTCTTCCTTGCCGGGAATGCGCTTGGCGAGATTGAACTGGCCGCCGATCTCTTCGGCCGCTTCGAACAGGGTCACACGGTGCCCGCGTTCTGCCGCAATGGTTGCAAAGGCCAGACCCGCAGGCCCTGCACCCACGACGGCAATATCCTTTGCAGAGTCCGCAGGAGTGATCGCGATTTCCGTCTCGCGACAGGCACGGGCGTTGACGAGGCAGCTCGTCAGCCTGCCTGTGAACGTATGATCAAGGCAGGCCTGGTTGCAGGCGATGCAGGTATTGATCTCGTCCTCGCGGCCTTCGCGTGCCTTGTTGACCAGATCCGCGTCAGCGAGCATCGGCCTTGCCATCGAGATGATGTCTGCGTCGCCCCTCGCCAGCACCTCTTCTGCGACCTGCGGCATGTTGATGCGATTGCTGGTGATGACGGGGATCGACAGTTCCTTGCGCAGCCGCCCCGTAACGCCCGCAAAGGCTGCACGCGGGACCATGGTGGCAATGGTCGGGACAAAGCTCTCGTGCCAGCAGAAATGGGTGGAGATCACGTCGACGCCCTCCGCCTCAAGGGCCTTGGCAAGGCTCACCACCTCGTCCCACGCCATGCCGCCCTGGAGCATGTCCATTGCCGAGATCCGGAACACGAAGATGAAGTCGGGGCCGACGGCCTTGCGAACGGCGCGGACGACTTCGACCGGGAAGCGCATCCGGTTTTCCCATGAGCCGCCCCATTGGTCGGTCCGCCGGTTGGTCTTTTCGACGAGGAAGGTCGAAATGAGATAGCCTGCCGAACCGATGATCTCGACCCCGTCATAGCCTGCGTCCTTGGCCAGCCGGGCACAATTGGCAAATGCGGCAATCTGTTCGGCGATCCCGTCTTCGCTCAGTTCATGGGGGACATGCCGCCCGATCCGCGACTTGATCGCCGAGGGCGCAACGCAATCGGGCGTGCCCGCCAGCGGACCGGTATGAAGGATCTGCATGACGATTTTCACTGTGGGATCAGCGGCGTGGACTGCCTGTGTCACCTGCCGGTGCATGGCGACGTCCGCCTCGCCCACCAGCTTTGCGCCAAGCCCGGCTGTACGATGCGGGCCGATGCCGCCCGTGATGATCATCCCCACGCCACCTTTCGCGCGCTCGACGAAATAGGCCGCGAGCCGGTCACCGGCATCGGGCAGATCCTCGAGCCCGGTGTGCATCGACCCCATCAGGATCCGATTCTTGATCGACGTGTTGCCAACCTTCAGTGGCGAAAAGACGTGCGGGTATTTGGGGTGAGGGGTCATGCGTCAGCTTTCTGAATTTTCGGATTGGCGTAAGTGGACGTCCATCGATGCGTCAAGGAGGCGCTCAGACCGACCTGCAACCCGTCCTTTACTCATACTTGTCCGTTGTAGCTCCACCAAAGTGAGTTGATCGCATTGAAGCGGAAATGGGCCGCGCCGATACTGCCAAAATTGTGGTTGCAGAGAATTTCAGAGGCATATCGAGACCAGTTAAGGCGGTCTGCGAGGTATCGGTTCGTTGGAAACCGGCAGATACTTTCCTCGACAACGGCTTCTGGCCAAACACCCGCGCCGTTCCAGGGTTACTGTGGTGGGCGCTGACGGGCTCGAACCGCCGACCCTCTCGGTGTAAACGAGATGCTCTACCAACTGAGCTAAGCGCCCGCTTGCGCAGGAATTGCGCCTTTGCCCGATCAGGGCAGGCGGGGCAAGCCCTTCAAACGATCAGACCTTCTTGCCCCAGAGCTGCGGCCAGATAAGCGCTCATCGCCAATGCAGCCGGGTCGGTCAGGCTGATATGGATGCGGCGACCATCTGCGGGGTCGGCTCGCCTTTGCACCAATCCCGTATCAATCAGAGTGCGAATCCAGCGTAATGCCGTGGTCGAAGGGACAGCAGAGGCAATGCACAAACTGGTCACGGACACACTCTCGCCTTCAAGCCTTGCAGCCATGAGATCCAGCAGCATGTCCCAGGCGGGATCAGCAAAAAGTGCCGGGTCGAAGAAGCGATTACGCAATCGACGCTGGCGCAGGATTGCGCGCAAGTCCTCTGCCCTGGCCAAGGCGGGCGCGAGCTGCACTGGCTCTGCCGCAAAAGTCGGCCGCATATCCTCGACGCGCCTTGCCGGTTTCAAGCCATCGCCCGATTCTGGACTTGCGGTGCTGGACAGCTTGGCCAGAGTCTGGGCAATGCGGCTCACTTCTTCAGCTAGGCGGCGAAGGCGGTCATTGTCATCCTCCGACGTAATGTCCGCAACGCCAAGCCGCACCTCGTTTTGCCAAGCCAGCGCCAGTGCTGACACACGATCAATCAGATCGGGGTCGCACAAGAGCGTGATAGGGCCTGAATGCAGACGTGCTGCGACACAATCAAGCAAGGCAAAACGCGCAGCGACGATGACGGGCCGGTTGTCGCGCTCTGCAATATAGCTCAGCATATCGAGCAAACGATCCGCGACTGAGCCATGGTCATCGGTCAGATCGACGATGACCGCGTCGATCGAAGCCTGTCGATTGAGACGGTCAACGGCGTCCGCAAGGTGCAACCGGCCCGCAATACGCCCGCCAACAATGCGAACCGAGGCCTCAGCGGCCAATCCCCCTGCTTCACTATCTGCGAATATCAGTGCACTCGGACCCGAATCAAAACTGCCAGCCCCGCCAAGAAACCCCGTCATTTGATACCTCAGTTACGCACAATACACCGACGGTCATGCTGCCAGCCGATCCCCTCACCGCTGAAACTGCCATGCTTTGTCCGGCCCGTCCTTGCGGGTTAACGCCATAATGGTGTGAAATGCCGGGCAGGCCAATCCTTCAATTCAGCGGGCCCGACCCTTTTGGATCGTAGCAACTGCGATTCATGAGGAAATACGCAGCGCAATGCCTCCGAATTGGATGCGATTGTCAGGGCCGCGTTAAGATATTCGAACGGATTCCATCGGCAATGTCATGATCCAGCCCAGACGGTGTGGTCCCGATCAAGGCTGCTGAACCTCCGGCGTCCCTTCCCCAAATGTCAGCGCCGGAGGTTCAAAGCCCCCGGTCTGCTGATCAATGCTGCAGGGCCTTGACGATGTCCTCGACCATTTTCTTGGCATCCGCGAGCAACATCATTGTCTGATCCATGTAGAAGACGTCATTGTCGACGCCGGCATAGCCAACGCCCCCCATTGAACGCTTGATGAAGAACACGGTCTTGGCCTTGTCCACATCAAATACCGGCATGCCGTAAATGGGTGATGATTTGTCCGTCTTGGCAGCCGGATTCACGACATCGTTCGCGCCGATGATGAATGCGACATCGGTCTGCGCAAATTCGCCATTGATATCTTCCAGCTCAAACACTTCGTCATACGGCACATTGGCCTCGGCAAGCAGAACGTTCATATGCCCCGGCATGCGCCCGGCAACCGGATGAATCGCGTATTTGACCTTGACGCCTTCCTTCTTGAGCAGGTCAGCCATTTCCCTGAGGACATGCTGCGCCTGGGCCACAGCCATGCCGTAGCCGGGCACGATGATCACCTGATCAGCCTGTTTCATCATATAGGCCGCGTCTTCGGCAGCACCGCGCTTCCATGGCCGATCGGTCTTGGCCGCATCGCCGCCGGAGCTGGCGGTCGCGCCAAAGCCGCCCGCAATCACCGAAATGAAGCTTCGGTTCATCGCCTTGCACATGATGTAAGACAGGATCGCGCCCGATGAGCCGACCAGCGCACCCGTGATAATCATCGCCGTGTTGTGGAGTGTGAAGCCCATCGCGGCCGCCGCCCAGCCCGAATAGCTGTTGAGCATCGACACGACGACCGGCATGTCTGCCCCGCCGATGGGGATGATCAGGAGGAACCCGATCAGGAAGGACAGGCCGGTAATCGTCCAGAATATCCAGGGACTCTGATCAGTCAGGAAATAGCCGATCAGGCCAAGGATCGCGGCAAGAGTGCCCAGATTGATCACGTGGCGGGCCGGCAACATGATCGGCGCGCCGGACATGTTTCCATTGAGTTTGAGAAACGCGATCACAGAGCCGGAAAAGGTAATGGCGCCAATCGCAACGCCCAGACCCATTTCTATCCGACTGACCTGGTGGATCAGGCCATCAGCATCGGCAATGCCAAATGCCTGCGGATTGAGAAATGCAGCTGCTGCCACCAGCACTGCCGCCATGCCGACAAGCGAATGGAAGGCCGCGACAAGCTGCGGCATGTCGGTCATCGCAATGCGCCGCGCAGTGATCCAGCCTATCCCGCCACCAATCGCAATTGCGCCGGCAATTTCAGGCAGGCTTGCAATTTCGTGCGTAAACAGGGTCGTGCCAACCGCGATCAGCATGCCCGCCATGCCGAACCGGTTGCCCCGTTGCGACGTTGCCGGTGAAGAGAGTCCGCGCAATGCCAGAATGAAGAAGACGCCCGATACCAGATAGGCAAGCATCACCCAGGCGGGCGGAGCAACATGTTCCATGCGCCTAGCGCTCCTTCTTCTTGTACATCGCCAGCATGCGCGCCGTCACGGCGAAGCCTCCGAAGATATTGACGCTTGCGAGCGCAACGGCGATCAGCCCCAGCCATTTGGACGTCGGCGAGCCTGCCGCAGCCGACGCAATCAGCGCGCCGACAATGATCACCGAGGAAATCGCGTTCGTCACTGCCATCAGCGGCGTATGCAATGCAGGGGTAACTGACCAGACAACGTAATAGCCGACAAAGCAGGCCAGCACGAAGATGGAAAGAATTGAGATGAAGTCCATAACTGCTCCCGTCAGCCCAACAGGCGTTCATTCACAACCTTGCCGCCCTTGGTCAGGCGGATGGCTGCCGTGATTTCGTCATCATCAGGGAGGACCGGCCGGCCGGCCTCCTTGTCCCAGAACGCACTCAGGAAATTGAACAGGTTGCGCGAGAACAGGGCAGACGTGTCGGCTGCAAGATGCGCCGGCGTGTTGGCATAGCCGAGGATTTTCACGCCGTGCTTCACGACGACTTCATCAGCCTTGCTGCCTTCAACGTTTCCGCCTTGCGCCACCGCCAGGTCGAAGATCACACTGCCGGGCTTCATTGATTTGATCTGCGCATCGGTGATCAGCCGTGGCGCGGCGCGTCCGGGGATCAGGGCTGTCGTGATCACAATGTCCTGTTTGGCGATGTGGGAAGAAACCAGTTCGGCCTGTGCCGCCTTGTACTCATCCGACATTTCGGTCGCATAGCCACCCGCGCCCTCGCCTTCGATGCCAGCAACATTTTCAACAAAAATGGCCTTGGCGCCCAGCGATTCGATCTGTTCCTTCGTGGCCGAGCGCACGTCGGTTGCCGAAACCTGCGCACCGAGGCGGCGAGCGGTCGCGATTGCCTGAAGCCCCGCGACGCCGACGCCCATAATGAAAACCCGCGCCGCGCTGACTGTGCCTGCGGCTGTCATCATCATCGGGAAGGCGCGCCCGAAGGCACCCGCCGCATCGATCACGGCCTTGTAGCCTGCGAGGTTCGATTGCGACGACAAAATGTCCATCGACTGTGCTCGCGTGATGCGCGGCATGAATTCCATGGCCAGTGCCTCGACACCAGCTTTCGCATACTCGTCCACCCGTGCCCGTTGACCGAACGGATCGAGCCCGGCCACAATCCAGGCTCCGTCCTTCACGCCCTTCAGGGATTTGGGATCCGGCCCCTGTACGCCGAGGATGATATCCGCGTCCTTTGCCGTCGCCGCCAGAGTGCCCAGCGTTGCGCCCGCGGCCTCATAGTCCGCATCGGAGATGGAAGCCCCGGCACCAGTGCCCTTCTCAACGAAAAGAGTCGCGCCGAGGCCAATGAACTTCTTCACAGTCTCGGGCGTTGCCGCAGCTCGGAATTCGCCTGCTGCGGTCTCTTTGAGGACAGCGATTTTGACCACGTTAGCTGCCGATCAGAACGACAACGATCGCCCCAACGATGAAGGAAGCGACAGCACTCCATTTGAGCAAGCTCATCACGCTCTCATAGGTTTCGCGATGTGCCTTCATGTCGCTATTGCCAGCCATGTCTTTCCCCTTGATTCAAAGATTTTCATTCGAGCTTTAGCCAGCGCTGTCCGCATTCTCAACTATCGAATTGGGCCGTCACAATTCTGGCACCGTGATGCACGTCACAGTGCAGCATTAAGCGCATGTTTACTATGCCCCGTTATGGGACAGTTCCATGACGCATTGGACAATATCCGCATGACCCCGGGGGGCAACCGCATCCTGATGCTTGTCGATGACGAGCCTGCGCAGACGCGGCTTGTAACTGCGCTTGCGGCGAGAGCAGGATGGCGGACATTGGGCGTTGCCGACGCTGATTCGGCGCTAGCGACACTTGAAACGCGCGATGGGATGCTCCTTGATGCAATCCTGATTGATCAGGCCATGCCGGGCGGTGACACAACGTCACTAATCGCCAAAATTCGTGAACTCAGGCCTGATTTGCCCATACTGATGCTCACTGCTCTGAGCTCGGTAGAGGTTGCAGTTGAGGCCATGCGTGCTGGCGCGACGGACTTCCTGGCCAAGCCCATCGCTCCCGACCGGCTGCTCGCAGCGCTGGACGGCGCCGTTAGCGCAAAGAGCCTGGCAGGCGAACTTCGCCCGCTTACCGAGAAAATTTCCACACCGCTGGGCTTTGGTGAGATAGTCGGATCGAACCCGGAATTCAGGGCAGCTCTTGCCGTTGCCGCAAAGGCAGCACGCGCACGCATTCCCGTTCTGATCGAAGGCGAAAGCGGTGTCGGCAAGGAAGTTGTCGCAGATGCTATCCATGCGGCCTCACCAAGAGAGAAGAAGCCGTTCATCGCGATCAATTGCGGGGCCATTCCTGCCAACCTGATCGAATCCGAACTGTTCGGCCACGAAAAGGGCGCCTTCACCGGCGCATTCACGCGCCACATCGGAAAGTTCCAGGACGCCGATGGTGGAACCCTGTTCCTTGACGAAATCGGCGAAATGCCGCTTGAAGCGCAGGTCAAACTGTTACGCGTCATCCAGACTGGCGAAGTTCATCCGATCGGTGCCCGCGGCTTTCGCGAAGTCGATGTGCGGATCATCGCGGCGACCAACAAGACCCTGCTCGATGAAGTCGAAGCCGGACGATTCCGGGAAGACCTCTATTACAGACTTGCAGTAGTGCAGGTGGTAATTCCGCCATTGCGGGACCGTCGAAGCGACATTCCGGCGCTTGCCCGGCACCTGTTGGCCCGTATAGCGCGCCAGCCCGGCCTGCGGAGTCTGGGCATAACCGACGGCGCACTCAGTGTACTTGCAAGCTACGACTGGCCAGGCAATGTCCGACAGCTTCAGAACGCGTTGTTCCGCGCAGCCGTCCTGTGCGAAGGCGACGCGCTCACCTCTCAGGACTTTCCCGAAATCTCGAGCAAGTCGTCGTCCATGCTTGTGTCTTCGACGGCAAGCGAGGCAGGCATCACGCTCTATGACAGCGACGGCCACCTTCGCCCTCTCGAATCGATCGAGGCAGATGTTATCCGGCTCGCAATCGGACATTACCGCGGCCGCATGACCGAAGTTGCCCGACGGCTCGGAATTGGTCGCTCGACACTCTACCGCAAGCTCGCAGAACTTGGCATCAGCGACGCCGCCTGACACATTTGGGGGCAGTTGAAGCCATTGCCTTTGCCGACAAATCCGCATAGCCGCACTTGAGTTCGGGCCTTCAAGAAGGCTCGTCGAACAGGGAGTGCCGTGACGATGCAATTGGTGGCGCGATTCGAAGCGCAGTTCGCCAACGCGGCTGCAGTTCTGGCTCAGCGCTGCTCGGTAAACGGCAAGCTTGACGGGAACCTGCTCGATCAGCACCAGATCTGCTGCTACGAACTCGCCTTTGCCGCCTCTGAACTTTTCGCTGCTCGGGAAATGCTGCAGGCGCGCGACGGTGCCGCTGCTCATCTTGCCTTGACCTTTGCAGCACTTGCACTGCCGAGCGCATTGCAACGTCTCGACGCGATCGCAGCCGAACTTGATTGCGACTTGGACCTCGCGAGCCTTCGCGGTGCAGCAGATTATTTGCAGGTGCAACGGAACGGTATCGGGGCGGCGCTAGCGGAAATCGGCAAGTCGATCATAGCCACGGACATCGATTTCACACGACTTGAGACCAATGCGCATGTCGACTTGATGCGCGAGACGTTCCAGCGCTTCGGTCAGGAGCATGTTGCGCCAATCGCAGGAGATATTCACCGGTATGATCAAGACATCCCCGAATCCCTGCTGGCGCAATTGCGGGACATGGGGGTGTTCGGTCTTTCGGTGCCTATGCGCTTTGGGGGAAGCGCACCAGATGAAGGCGAAGATACGCTTGCCATGATTGCGGTCACCGAGGCCTTGTCAGAGGCTTCGCTGGGCGCCGCCGGAAGTCTCATCACACGGCCCGAGATACTGACGCGCGCCATCCTAGCGGGAGGGACTGACGCCCAGAAGGACTATTGGTTGCCGAGGATCGCGGCCGGAGATCCGCTTGCTGCCATTGCAATTACTGAGCCGGATTTCGGATCCGATGCTGCCAGCCTCAACCTTCGGGGCCAGCAGACAGAAGGTGGATGGATGCTCAATGGCGCAAAGACCTGGTGCACATTCGCCGGCAAAGCCGGTGTGCTGATGGTTGTCGCCCGAACAGGCGATACCGACGGTTACAAGGGACTGAGCATCCTGCTTGTCGAGAAGCCCTCGTTCGATGGCCACGCCTTCGACTATCGCCAATCAACCGGCGGGCGTTTGAGCGGCAAGGCCATTCCCACGATCGGCTATCGCGGCATGCACAGCTTCGACTTGGCGTTTGAAGATTTTTTTGTGCCGGATGCCAATCTTCTTGGCGAAGCGGGCGGCTTGGGCAACGGATTCTACTACACGATGGCTGGCATGACCGGCGGCCGCATCCAGACTGCGGGGCGAGCTTGCGGATTGATGGCAGCCGCGATCAAGGCAGCCATTCGCTATGCCGGGGACCGGCAAGTCTTTGGCAGGCAGCTTGGCACATTTCAGCTGACGCAAGCGAAAATTGCGACAATGGCCGCCCGATATGCTGCCTGCCGCCAGTTGGCCTATCGCGTCGGAACGATGCTCGACGCCGGCGAAGGTCAGATGGAAGCAAGCCTCGCAAAGCTTTATGCCTGCCGCTCCGCAGAGCTTGTCACAAGAGAAGCCCTGCAGATTCACGGCGGCATGGGCTATGCCGAGGAAACCGCGGTCAGCCGGTATTTCGTTGACGCGCGCGTCCTGTCGATTTTCGAAGGGGCGGAGGAGACGCTTGCCTTGAAAGTTGTCGCGCGCGAACTACTTCAGCGCGCGTTGGGCCGCGCCTAGACCGGAACGGCGATCTGCTTTCCGGCAAAGACCGATTGCCAATTCTCGATTTCAGCGACCACAATATCGTCAATGGCATGCGCAAGGTTTGCGACCTGGGCATAGCGGATATGCCCGTCCGCAACTTTTCGCAGATTTGCGATTCGTTGCTCGACTGCTTCGAGTTTTTCCGCCGTCACTTCGGAAATGGCCGCAAAGCGTTCGAAGTCACCGAAATAGCGAATACCGGCAAAAGCGCCGCCAAGTGCCGGCAAAGCCACGCCGAGAAAGGTGAAGAACTTTGACACGCTGTGTGCGGTCGCCTCCGGAATCAGCCCAAGTGCGCTGCCCGCAACCAGGCCGAGATAAGTCGCCACGGCTGCAACAGCGAGGCTGAAAAGGATTTCGGACATGCGGTCGAGGTTATGGTGGACTGTCGTCAGCCGCTTGGCCTTGTCACGATGGTAAGCCCGCTGGAGCTTTGCATGGTGTCCCAGAAGGTCTTCGAATGCAGTCCGCAGGTAGGCTTGGGTGACAACAATCTTTGGAAGACCCAGTTCACGCAAGGCAAGACGGGCGTAATGTTCCGGCCATTGCGTGTCAGACCCCCTTGGCCAACGCCCCGGCGAGCGCGCAACCCCCAGCAGCAGCAGGATTGGTGCATGGCGGAAATATTCGGCAACACGCCGCGTTTCAAACCAGCGTCCATGCCAGCGTCGCTTCCGCCCAATCGCCGTTATCCCGAGAATGGCCACAAGCAGCAGGAATTCGAACAGGGCAAAAGGCCATTTGGAATCGGGACTTGCGAACGGCAGGTACGACACCCCGCCGATGATCGCGAAGGCAGAGAGCAGGAAATTGGTGACCATTCCACCGCGATAGGCATCGGACAGATAGGTCGAAAGGCCATCTGCCCAGGCAAATCGCTGAAGCACCTGCGTTTCGATCCTGCCGACAAAGGCTTGGTCGCTGCCGGCGAGTCCGCGCGCCGTTCTAAGCAGCGGTGCACCCGAACCCTGGGCAATATCATCTGGGCGCTCATATTTCTGGACGAGGCTCGACACTGCGCGACGGATGCCACCCCCTCCGAAAATCGCTTCAATTCGGCGATAGGCATGAAATTGGCGATGGCTGCGCGTATGCCAGTGTTCTGTATGAAAGCGGATAACGCGCTCGGCCTGATCAGGCGTCGCCGGCCTGACGATATCCTCAATCAGGACTGCAATGTGTTCGGCCGACACGGTACCGACTTCTGCATGCAATGACTCGGGAGTCCTGAGAATCCTCCAATCCAGCGGATTGCGGGCATCAATCCAGACAACCGGCGCACCGTGCGCAAGGGCTGCCGCAATGGTGTGCCGCGTTCCGCCGACGGCTCCAGGCGTTACGCCATCCCAGACAGCGACCAGAATGTCCGACTGCTCGATCATGATGCGGCCCGCCGCCGCAACGCGCTCCGAACTCAGCGTCGCAAATGAGGCAGCGGCCGACGAATCCTGTGGCGTCCGCAATGCTGCAAGAAACAGCCCAGTGATCGCCTCGTCCTGCTCGGCCAGTTCGAAGCACAAAGCCTGCGCAGCCAGCGAACGGATATGGATCGCCCGCGCACTCGCTTCGGCGCAATCTGGATTTTCACCTGCAATGATGGCGAGCGCATCTTCAGCGGTTTCAGGATGCGCATTGATCGCGATATTCAAGGCAAGACCGAACGGTAAAGGCGCAGCATTTTCCCAGCTGCGCTGCAAAGCGCGCTCTACAGCCATGAGGTCGGTGCCATGGGCAAGAAGCGAGTGCAGACGCGTTGGCGCAATCGCATCACCTTGGCGTGCGACAACGGCATCGATCGTGTCAAATACCGAACCCAATGCGTCTTCGATAGCGGCGTGATTCCGGCCAAAAACCGGATTGCTGTAGCGGTGGCCGGTTATTCCGACGCACAGGCGTGATTTTGGTAATGCAATCGAGCTGGAGAGCCCGGCGTGAGGCGAATTCATCCCGCCATCGTAGCGGCCAAGTCTCTTGCGGCAACCCCCTCCAGCGCTCCCGCCACGCTTTCGGATTGACCAAGGCTCCCCGTTTCGCGCTTGTCGGCACAGTCGCATTTTCATAACCATCGCTTTCCATTCGACAGGAAATGAAAATGACTAGATATGTTGGCGCGATCGATCAGGGAACGACAAGCAGCCGTTTCATAGTTTTCGATCGGAGCGGGACGATCATTGCTGTTGACCAGAAAGAGCACGAGCAGATCATGCCGCGCGCCGGATGGGTCGAACATGACGCAAACGAAATTTGGCGCAATACGGGAAATGTCATCACGGGCGCACTTGCCAAGGCAGGATTATTGCCCAGTGACCTTGCAGCGGTTGGCATCACCAACCAGCGCGAAACGAGCCTGGTCTGGAACCGCCACACCGGGGAACCCATACACAACGCGATCGTCTGGATGGATACGCGAACAGACCAACTTGTAACCGGGTTTGCTCGTGACGGGGGCCAGGACCGGCTTCGGGCGCAAACCGGCCTCCCGCTGGCGACCTATTTTTCAGGACTCAAACTGCGTTGGCTGCTCGATAACGTGCCCGGCGCGCAAGCTGCTGCGGAGCAAGGCGACCTGCTGTTTGGAACCATGGACTGCTGGCTCACCTGGAAACTGACAGGCGGTAGCGATGGGGGAATTCACGTGACGGACGTGACCAACGCGTCGCGCACTCAAATGATGAATCTGGAAACCCTTGACTGGGATGAAGACATTCTTGCGCTGTTCAATGTGCCGCGTGCGTGCCTGCCAACGATCCGATCGTCGAGCGAAGTCTATGGCATTGCGACCGGCGCGCTTCAGGGGGTGCCGGTTTCCGGCATTCTCGGCGACCAGCAGGCCGCGCTGTTCGGTCAGGCCTGCCTGAATCCGGGAGAAGCAAAGAACACCTATGGCACGGGCTGTTTCATGCTGATGAACACTGGGGAACGCCCGTTTCCATCGACCTGCGGTCTGCTCACGACCCTTGGCTACAAGCTTGGCGATGCTCCGGCGATCTACGCGCTGGAGGGTTCGATCTCGATTGCCGGTGCGCTGGTTCAGTGGCTTCGGGACAATCTGGGGCTCATTGCGCATGCCAGTGAAATCGAGGCACTGGCACGAACCGTTTCCGACAATGGCGATGTCTATTTCGTGCCGGCCTTTTCGGGCCTCTACGCGCCTCACTGGAAGGACAATGCCCGTGGCGTCATTGCCGGCCTGACCCGTTTCGCAAACAAAGGACATATTGCGCGCGCAGCCCTTGAAGCGACAGCATTCCAGACCCGCGAAGTCCTTGATGCCATGACAAAGGATTCCGGCGTCGCAATCAGCGAATTGCGAACCGACGGGGGTATGGTCGTGAATGAGTTGTTGATGCAGTTCCAGTCCGATATTCTGGGTGTGCCCGTGGTGAGGCCCAAAGTGATCGAAACAACTGCATTGGGCGCTGCCTATGCCGCGGGACTTGCAGTGGGCTACTGGAATTCGACGCAGGATATTGTCGACAATTGGGGTGTAGACAAGCGTTGGCACCCCGTGATGGACGAAATCAACCGGGCAAGCCTCTATGCTTCGTGGAACAAGGCTGTTTCGCGATCGTTCGACTGGGTCAATCCGTAGCGTCATCCGCAGAACCCCTTTTTGGGAACCAAGGAATTGTGGACAAACCGGCTCTTCGAAGGCAGTTTCGCCGCGAATCCGGATGGTCAATCAGGCTGCCGGTGCGGGAGAGTGATGTATGTACAAGCGCTATGTCTTGGCTGGAGCCCTGATCCTTGGTGCAGCAAGCCTTTCAAGCTGCGGCCACAATGGAGGCAAGGGTGCCAAGGTCGATGATGCACGGTTGCTCGCTGCCGCAGATGACGGCGCGAACTGGATGACTTATGGCAGGACCTATGACGAGCAGCGCTTTTCTCCGCTCACCGCTGTGAATGACTCGAATGTTGGTCAGCTAGGCCTCGAATGGTCGTCCGACCTCGATACGGCGCGCGGACAGGAGGCAACACCGATCGTCGTCGATGGTGTCATGTACATAACTACCGCATGGAGCATGGTGAAAGCCTATGACGCGGCCACCGGAAAGCCACTTTGGTCTTATGACCCGCAGGTGCCGCGATCAAAATTGGTCGATGTCTGCTGCGACGCGGTCAATCGGGGTGTCGCTGTTTATCAGGGCAAAGTTTATGTCGCCACGCTCGACGGTCGACTGATCGCGCTCAACGCAGACGATGGCAAGGTCATCTGGAGCAAGCTGACCATCCCAGAGGGGTCGCATATGGCGATCACTGGCGCCCCGCGCATTGTCAAAGGCAAGGTCCTGATTGGCAGCGCTGGCGCAGAATATATCACACGCGGATATCTGGCCGCCTACGATGCTGAGACAGGCAAGGAAGCATGGCGCTTCTACACGGTCCCCGGCGACCCATCCAAGCCGTTTGAAGGCAAGCATCTGGAAGCGGCATCCAAGACATGGGCTCCTGATGCCTGGAAGAATGGCGGTGGCGGGACGGTCTGGGACTCCATCACCTATGATCCCAAAACCGATCTCGTCTATTTCGGCACCGCAAATGCAGAGCCATGGAATCCCGCCGCGCGCGGGTCTGCTGCAGGTGACAGTCTTTACACGGCATCAATTGTCGCGGTGAAGCCCGACACCGGCGAATACGTCTGGCATTTCCAGGAAACGCCGGAAGATCGCTGGGATTTCGATTCCAACCAGCAGATCATGGTGGCCGACATACCGGTGAACGGAAAACCTCAACACGTGATCCTGCACGCACCAAAGAACGGATTTTTCTATACGCTTGATGCTGCGACAGGAAAATTCATCTCGGGCAAGCCCTTTGCCAAGATCAACTGGGCATCCGGTCTCGACCCCGTGTCAGGCAAGCCGATCGTCAATCCGGAGGCGCGATATGAAATCACGGGCAAGCCGTGGGTCGGTATGCCTGGTGCAGTAGGCGCGCATAGCTGGACGCCAATGTCATACAGCCCGAAAACAGGTCTGGTCTATATTCCGGCCAATGAGACAGTGCAGGTCTACAAGGCAGCCGCAAAGGATTGGAAGCCTGGCCCCGTCGGCTTCCAGCTTGGCATGGACGTTGGTGGCCTTGAAGTCCCTGCAGACAAGGCAATTCGGGCCGCGACCGCAGCCGCATCGAATGGGTCACTTGTCGCTTGGGATCCTGTCGCTGGCAAAGCCCGCTGGACGGTCAACTATCCCGGTCCGACAAACGGCGGCACGCTGGCAACTGCTGGAAACCTCGTCTTTCAGGGAACGGCTGGAGGCGAATTTCGCGCCTATGCCGCTGACACTGGCAAGCAACTTTGGACCTTCCCCACCCAATCCGGCGTCATAGCGGCTCCCATGACCTATTCGGTCAAGGGTGTGCAATATGTCGCGATCCTGGTCGGCTGGGGAGGCGTCTGGGATGTCTCAGGGGGGATGCTCGTAAGCAAATCGCGCATGGCACCGAATATCAGTCGACTTCTGGTCTTCAAGATCGGCGGCGCCAAAACCCTGCCCCCGCCACCACCATACAGCAAGCGTGTCCTCGATCCGCCGCCGTTTACCGGAACGCCAGAGCAAGTCACCGACGGTTCAAGCCATTATGGCAACAGCTGCAGTGTGTGTCACGGGAACGCCGCAGTGGCCGGCAGCCTCAATCCTGATGTCCGTCACTCAGCGGCACTTGGGAATGCCAAACTCTGGCAGCTGATCGTTCATGATGGCCTGTTGAAGGACAATGGCATGGTCTCATGGGCTGGCCAGTATTCTCCGGAGCAGATCGAGAATATTCGCCAATACGTCATCAAGCGCGCCAACGAAGACAAGCTGATCGGAAGCGGCGGCGAATAGTTTGTTCTTGTTATGTTTCATGATTCGGGGCATGATCCAATCATGCCCCGAATCGACTTGTCTGTTGCCACCCCTGGCCGGGGAGCGCCTGCGAACCGGACTCCGACCCGCTTCAACCTGAAGACACGGGAAGAAGACGGTCAATGGCTTGACGAAAGAAATGATATCGACGGATTGGCTCCGCCGCCGAAGACGAGCGTAACGATCGAAAAGCCTCGTTCGATCATCAGCACGAATGCGTCTCCTGACATTCCTTTTGAGCATTCGATCAACCCTTATCGCGGGTGCGAGCATGGCTGCATCTATTGCTATGCCAGGCCTACGCACGCCTTCCATGATCTTTCGCCCGGATTGGACTTCGAAACCAAACTCTTCGCAAAACCTGACGCCCCGGCTCTTCTCAGAAACGAACTTGCAAGAAAGGGCTACCGCGCAAGCGCCATTGCGCTTGGAACCAACACTGACCCCTACCAACCCGTCGAAGCGCGACTTGAGATTACGAGGGGAATTCTGGAAGTTCTGGCGGAAACCGGCCATGCCTGCACGATCACAACCAAGTCGGACAGGATTACCCGAGATATTGATATCCTGGCGCCTATGGCGGCCAGACGGCTTGTCGCTGTCGCGTTGTCGGTCACTTCGCTCAACCCAAGAATCCATCGCACACTTGAACCGCGCGCGCCGCACCCGGAAAAGCGTCTGAAGGCCATTCGCGCTTTGATTGATGCAGGCATCCCAACGCACATCAACGTCGCACCGCTCATCCCCGGTATAACCGACCACGAAATTGAAGCGATCCTTGAGCGCGGAGCGGCGGCCGGAGCGAGGACAGCAAGCTTCATCCCTGTCCGCCTTCCGCATGAAGTCGCGCCACTGTTTCGCGACTGGCTCGACACCCATTATCCGGAGCGAGCCGGCAAAGTCATGTCACTCATCCGGTCAATCCGACAGGAACGTGACAATGACCCGGACTTCTTCAGCCGCATGCGCGGGTCGGGGCCATGGGCAGACATGATCCGCGCCCGATTCCGCATTGCTTGCAAGAGACTGGGGCTCAACCAAGAGCGAATTGAACTGAATGAGAGCCTGTTTTGTCCCCCGGAGGGCGCGCAGCTTCGCCTGTTCTAATCAACCGAAGCTTTCGCTGTCACCCTCTTGCGGAGCAAACCTGATCAGGCGGCTCGTCAGGACAGCAGCCTGCCGGTTGACGACGGCGTTCCGGTAGTCCGGGTCTGTCACCATTTCCAGAAAGGCAGCCGAGTTGGGATAGTAGGCAATAAACGCCATATCCCAATGCTTGTCGGTCGGGCCGATGACCATCGTTTCCATCCTGCCGCGCCAGACAATTGACCCTCCTACCCTTGCGAAAACAGGCCCACTTGTCCGCCCGTACTCGGCATAGGCCTGCCTGCCGGTAAGCCCCTTGCCAGCAAGGGCATGGCCATCAGGATAGGCGGCCTTGTCGCGGAATCTGAGCAGGTTCAGCATATGGATCGGCGTGTCGCGGGGCAGCGCCTTGAAGGCGTCGAAATTCTCGCGCGACGGATCGACAAACAGGTCTTCACTCATGTCAGGCCTCCAGCTTGAAATCCTTGAACTGAGCACGCAGTGCAACCTTCTGGATCTTGCCTGTGCCGGTGTGCGGCAGTTCATCCACAAACAGGACGGCATCCGGCATCCACCATTTGGCGATCCGATCCTTCAGATAATCCTTTACGTCGGCTTCGCACAGGTTGGCGCCCGGCTTGCGTACCACCACAAGAACGGGACGTTCATCCCACTTGGGATGCGGAATGCCGATTGCCCCCGCTTCGGCAACGCCCGGGCAACCGACTGCAATATTCTCCAGCTCGACCGAACTGATCCATTCCCCGCCCGACTTGATGACGTCCTTTGCTCGGTCGGTGATCTGCATCGTGCCATCCGGATGAAGAACAGACACGTCACCAGTGTCGAACCACTGGCCCTCTTCAGTCGCATCTGCA
The DNA here is from genome assembly GCF_019443285.1 of Aquisediminimonas profunda. GTDB lineage: Bacteria > Pseudomonadota > Alphaproteobacteria > Sphingomonadales > Sphingomonadaceae > Aquisediminimonas > Aquisediminimonas profunda. The sequence goes on along the minus strand of NZ_CP080327.1, from coordinate 1,525,976 downwards.
GCGGCCTTGAAGTAGCGTTTGATGACCCAAGGCCCTCGAATCTGGAGCCGCCCCGATGTCTTGCCGTCGCGCGGCGCCACATGGCCATTGTCATCGACAACCCGCAGTTCGACGCCAAAAGGAACGCGCCCTTGCTTGCAGACGACATCAACGCGTTCGTCAAACGACAGGTCATCCCAATTGGCTGTCGGCGCACCCATTGTTCCGATCGGGGAGGTTTCAGTCATACCCCATGCATGGGAAACCCGCACGCCCATCCCCATCAGCCGCTCGATCATGGCACGTGGAGCAGCAGACCCGCCAATCGTCACCAGCCTCAACCTGCCAAGCCCGGCACCGGTCGCATCAAGATGCTGGAACATGGCTAGCCAAACTGTCGGTACGCCAGCGGAATGCGTCACGCCTTCTTCCAGCATCAGCTTGTGCAGTGTCGGCGCGTCATTGGTAACACTGAAAACGAATTTCACACCGGCAGCAGCGCCCGCGAAAGGCAATCCCCAGCTCGCCGCGTGGAACATCGGGACAACAGGCAAGAGCACCGACGTGGCAGACAGGTCAAAGACACCCGGCGCAACTTCTGCCATCGCATGAAGCATGGTCGACCGATGCTCATACAGGACGCCCTTGGGGTTGCCGGTTGTGCCGCTGGTATAGCACAACATGCAGGGATCTCGCTCATCGCCCTGATGCCATTCGTAGTTGCCATCCTGCTTTGCGACAAACGCCGGATAGCCGTCAGGGTCATCGAACACGATGAAATGTCTGATTGTCTTCAACTGCGGCTTCAGGCGATCCACCAGACCCTGGAACTGCGCATCGTAAAGCAGCACCTGATCCTCGGCATGGTTCATGATGTAGATAAGATCCTCATCGAACAACCGGGTGTTGATCGTGTGGATGACACCGCCAAAGCCGATCGCGCCATACCAGGTCGCAAGGTGGCGGTGGTGGTTCATGGCCAAAGTCGCCACCCTGTCGCCTGGCTTCAAGCCCAGTGCGGCAAAACCCTGTGCCAGCCGCCGGGCGTCTTGGGCGACGCCGGCCCAATGTGTCCGCTCGATCACACCGTCAGCCCACCGCGTCAAAATCTCGCGGTCACCACACTCCCGCGCAGCATGATCAATCAGGTGCGTGACACGCAGCGACCAGTCCTGCATTCCTCCCAGCATCAAAACTCCCATCTCGTCTCAATCGTCTGACCATACCTTAGACTGGCTGATGCCGGATGCAAAAGTCCAAAAACTCACGGATCTGAGCTTGGACCCAAAGACTGACAGTTGATCCTCAAACCTCTGCCATCGGAGGAGCAACATCGAAGGCAATCGTCAGACGCTCACCTGCTTCAAAGGGCAAGGTGCCGTGCCACATTGTTGAGGGAAACATCACCAGCCTGCCCGGCTTTGGTTCTATCAGGCGTGTTGGAGGCATATGAAGGCCCAAACCAGCCTCAGGAGAACCGAGCGTCAGCCAGCCAGCATTTGGACCATCTTCTGGTCGATGTTCCGGCAGCGCAACATACAGCGCAGAACTGATCCAGCCAGCCGGATGAACATGATTCGCGTGAAAGCCCTTGCCAGCCAGCCGGACAGACCATGACCCGGCAAATCGGACAGGCTGATCACGGCGCGGACCAATAGTCGGGTGGCCGGCGTCGCGTTCGGGAAGTGCAGCCAGATATTCGGCAACAGCCACGGCAATGGCAGCGCGCAGATGCCTGATTTCCGGTTCTATCCGGGCAAAGAGGGCTCCATCAGTCTGAGTGCCTCCCCGCACCGACTGATCGAGATGTTGGCTGCGCGCGACATGCAGCCTTCGGAGCAGATCAGCAAGATGCTCAAGTGGGGGCAATTTGTCCGCAATGTCAAAGACGCGGACCAAGGCTGCCTCCCCTTCAAGCCAGTCCGCACGCGCATCGCCGAGCAATCGCCAGCAGAGCGAAGCATAGGGCCAAACCAGCGCTTCGCCTGGCCGACCGATCCAGCGGTGAACCAGCTTTGCGGCCGCATCGACTTCTTCATAACGCAGATGGTGACGGATAATCCGGACTGCGACAGTCGCATCATCTCCATCCGAAAAGCCCTCGAAAAGATGTGCTGCACCGACCCGATCACCAGCATCCGAACGAATGACGGCTTCGTTTACGGCAAAACGGGGAGTATCTCCCATAGTCTTGCGACCTTCCGTGATGACTGAAAGCGCGTCATCATTGAGACCGGCCTGCATCAACGCGTGAACGAGTTGCGCCCAAAGTGCTTCACTTTCGGGATTGGTGGAGATCGCACTTCGCAGCGAAGCAAAGGCCGCTTGTCCCTCACCCATCATCCAGCGGAGCTGGACCAGATCGCGATGTCCGAAAAGCCATAACGGGTTGGCCCCAACATTACCGGCGAGGATGGATATCGCGGTTTCTGCCTGACCTTCGGAAAAAAGGGCCGCAGTGACGCCAAGGACAATATCCCCGTCATTTGGTGCTAGTTGTCTGGCTTTGGCAAAGGCATCGACTGCAGGCAGACCTGCCTCAAGTCGAGTCTGCGCCAGCCCTTTCGCTATGCTTGCATCTAGCGGCGCGAGGGCCGCTGCCCGCGCAAAAGAATCGAGGGCAGAAACCCGGTCATCTGCCGCACGCTGAAGCAGAGCCAGCCACTGCCACAGTCGGGCGTTGCTCTTGTGGCGCTTCGCCCCCTCCTCGACAACTCCAAGCGCCTGATGTTCCTGCTGATGGGCAAGGGCATGGCTTGCAAGAGCTTCAAGGGCGGCAGCATTCCCAGTATCGGCACGCGCCGCGCTCAACAGGCTCTCGATCGTCACAGGCCCTGCGTGCTGTCGCCAGCGTCAGCCTCGAGCAAGAGCCGCACAGCTTCCCGTTCAACCGGGCTCAGGCCGGGGTGCCAAATGTCGATGATGAAAACGACGCGCAGTTCGCTGCTCGGATTGGCAGCCTCGTGCTCGATCGTATCGTCAAAGACAAACGCCTTGCCCGCTTCCCAAAATCGCGTCTCCGCCCCAACGCGGAACCAGCACCCTTGCGGAACCACCAAAGGAAGGTGGCAGACAAGCCTCGTGTTGTTCACTCCGACATGCGGCGGAATGATCGCGCCCGGTGCCAGAAGCGAGAACATCGCATTAGGCGAGCAACCTGCAATCCGCGGCTGAGGAAAGGTTTCGAGCAAGGCCATTGTCCTTGGACAATGTCGCGCATTGGCTTCGATGCGCCGCCCGTTCTGCCACAGATGGATAGCCGTCCAGTCGCGGGAATGATTGAGGTCGCGCCATTGGTCGAGCGGCTCATGCTCGGCATATTGCACATAGGGAACGAGTTCGGCCCGCTCGGCGGAAACGACCGTCTGAAACTCGGACAGGATATCCGGAAAAGCCCCTTCGAGCGCTTCGAGCCAGCCATGGGCCGATCGATCATGAAACTCTCGCTCGATCAGGCCGGGAAAATGGAAATGCGTCGGTTCGGAATGCCATACCCGCGTGCGGCGCAGGGCATTGTCCCGGAAGCGATTGATCCGGATCGCCTCTTCCTCATCCGCTGCGGCAAGCGCCGTGGCCTGGGCAGCCTTCATCGTGGATTCGCGCTGCGCAACATAGGCTGCACTCACCTGCTCGGCGTGAGCAACCATGCGTGAGAGCTGGCCTTCGACTTCCGGGGGGCGCTGGGCCAGTGCATTGCTATAGGCCTCAGCGGCCTCCGCTCGACCCAAGCGCTCAAGGATCGCGGCCCGGCTCATCAGAGCCATGAAATCAAGGGGCGCCAATGAGAGCGAGCGTTCAACCGCCTTCAGCGCCGTCTTGAGATCGCCAGCAGCCCTGCACAAGGCACCAAGTTTCAACCAGCGCCCGGCACTGGGTTCCGTCGCGACGATCCCCTCCAGAACTTGACGCGCGCCGGCCAGATCGCCGGCAGCTGCAAGGGCATCGGCATGCCGCTCGCGTTCCTGCGCGTCAGAAGTCATAGCCATAACGTTCGATCCACGGCGCGAGAACGGGGTGGATCCGTTCAAGATGGCGGCGATACTTGGTCCACCGCCCCTTGGCGCGGCTGTAGATCGGCTCGGTCACCTGCGCATAGCTTGCGGTCGCAACCGTTCCGCGTGCACGCGCAGCCTTGGTATGGTCGAACGCCTTGCCGGGCCATTGGAGGCCAAGCCAGTCGAACACCGGCTCCAGTTGGCCCTGCGTGTCCTCGACCAGCCTTTCATAAACGATTGTTGCCACGGGCATATCAAACAGGCCGCGGGCCTTTTCCCAATTGGTGAAGGTCAGGTCATAAAGTGCCGCAGCATCGTTGAGATCAAGGAAATTGGCCATGGCCGAATTGATGCGGAAATTGGTGATGTAGCAACTCAGCAGCACGTCGCACGGATGCCGCATTGCAAGGACAAAGCGCGCATCGGGAAAGAGCCTGAGGGCGACCGGCACCTTGTTGAGATGCATCGGATGCTTGTCGACAATGATCGAATCCGCCTCAAGCTTGGAAACTGATGCTGCTCGCTCGAAATAACCTTCCCGCGCAACGCGGATCTGGTCTTCGGTTGCCACCGCCAGTGCTTCAACGCCTCCCAGTTCCTGCTCGGCCTGCACGAGAAACGGCTCTTCCTCAAGCACCCGAACTCGAGGGTCCGCCATAAGCATGGTATCCAGCAGTGTCGTTCCAGATCGGGGAAATCCGACAATGAATATCGGCGTTGAGCGATCCTTGAGTGGCAACGCCGGAGTCCAGTTCTGAAGCCACTCAGGCGTCAGCACATCAGTCGACGAGACGATCATTTCACGATATTGCCGGGCGCGTTCTGCTGGCATCGACGGATCAGCCTGCCAATGCTCATTCATCGAGGTAAAGGCTTCAAAAGCATCATCGTACTTGCCCAACCGGTCAAGCATGATCCCCCGCAAATGATGTTTTCGACCCGGAACAATGACATCGCCAGCGGCCTCAAGGGCTGCAAAAGCATCGTCAAAAGCCTCGGCCCGCTTGAAGCGCAATGCATCGATGTAAGACATCGATTGCGCGTCGGTTCCCGCCGCCTCGGCACGGACGCGAAGAGGCTCAAGCTCCAATTCGCGATTCATCCGTTCATAGACCGAAGCCAAGCCGACATAAGGCGGCCCCAATTTGGGGTCGAGCCGCACTGCAGCTTCGAAAGCAGCCTCAGCTTCGTCATAGAGGTTGCGACGTGCCGCCTCCTGCCCATGATCGGACTGGATTGAGGCATCATCTGGCGCTCGTCGTGCAGCCTCAACGATTGCGGCATAGGCATCATCCTCTCGACCTACCAGACGGTAAAGGTTGAAAAGCGAGAGGAACGGTGCCGGGTCATCAGAGAAATCCTTGCCGGCTTGGGTGAGAACCGCCTCAGCGTCGTCACCCCGCCCGGCGTCAATCAGGGCATTGCCAAGATTGATGCGGATCGGCTGGGAGTCGGGAGCGAGCGCGATTGCCTTCTGCAGTGCCTCAACTGCTCCATCATGATCACCCGCAAAGCCCAGCGCATTGCCAAGGTTGTTCCACAGCGACCAATCCTTGGCGTCCTGCTTGACGAGATGCCGATACAGGCGGACCGCGAGCGGAAAGTCCTCCAGCTCTTGCGCCAGATGCGCGCCGAGTCTGGCGAGCCGAAGGCTTGGGTCGGCGAGGGCAATTGCCTCCTCGCACAACCGGAGCGAAGCCGCATTGTCGCCTTCGTGAAAATGGGACTCGGCGAGGTTGATGCGAATGGTCAGGTCATTCGGCTTATGCTGCAATGCCGCTTCAAGATAGGGAATAGCCCGCTTGAATTGACCGCGGTGAAATTCCACCGCTCCGCCAAGCGCAGAGAGAACCGGGTCCCCCGGATTCCGGGCAAGGGCATCAATGACCTGTATCGCCGCCGCATTAAGTTGGCCCGCGCGGGCGAGTGCGGCAATTTGGCGGACTGCATCTTCCGAATTCGACACCCCTGCATTCCCTCGGTTGCGCACCGCCAATCGGCGCGCTTTGAACAAAAATTTGGCGGCGGCCCCGGGATGGGGACCGCCGCCAGCATTTAGACGGTGTCAGGCCGGATTAGAAGTCCAGCGTGATACCCGAGTAGATGTAACGACCCAGCGAGTCATAAGTGCCGGGATAGGAGTTCCCGTTGCAGACCGTGCTGGCGCAGTTGCTCTGGCCGAAGTTGCCGCTGCCCGAGTGGACAACTGGCGGCTGGCGATCGAGCAAATTGTTCACACCAAGCTGGAAGCGGAACCGGTCACCCAACTTTGCGGTCAGGGCCAGATCGAAATAGCTCTGGGCCGCAATAGACGAGTTGTAGTCGTAAACGTTTCCGTTCAGCGTCTGGCTCGGGTTCTTGTATTCGGCATCAACCGAACCGAAGTAACGCCACTGGAGCGACATGCCCAGACCGTTTGCAGCATTGAACGAAACACGAGCCTTGTGCCTCCACTTCGGAGCCGGAGTGCCGCAAGTCGGGCCGAAGTAGCCAGCGCAGTCGTAAATCTCCGTCAGTCCGTTGTCGACCTTGTAGGTGTCGAGCAGAGTACCAATGAGGCTGAGCGAGACGGTTCCAGCGCTGCCGATTTCGCGGGAATAATTTCCGTTAATTTCAAGCCCGCGCGTGCTGAAGCTGCCGACGTTGGTCTGCAGATCTTGCACATAGCCGTTCGACGTCAGCCACAGCGAACCGGCAGGATCGCGATTGATCAGGCCGCAAGCCGTGAGATTGCCCGAACCGCAAGCTGTCAGGATGGCATCAGCACCATATCCCTGGATCGCCTTCTTGATCTTGATGTCGAACCAGTCGAGCGTCATCGAGAAGCCAGGAATGAACCGGGGCGTGAACACAGCACCGAGAGTCTTCGTCGTGGCAATTTCGGGCAGCAGGTTCGGGTTGCCGCCAAGCAGGCCATTATACTGGGCTGCCGGGTTGGCGGTCACACCTTGGCCCAGTGAAAGGCCCTGTGCCAGACAACCAACTTGGGCTGCCGTAATTGGCGTGCCAGCGCAAGGATCGGTCGAACCGTCGAGGCCGACAAACTGCGGTGCAAAGAGTTCCTGGATGTTCGGAACGCGAACAGCGCGGTTGTAGGTTCCACGGAAGCGGATGTCCGACACCGGTGAGAAATCAAGCGCCAACTTGTATGTGTCGGTGCTGATCGACCGGCCGCTCGAGAGTTTGTAGCTTGAGTGACGGATGCCGCCATTGAAGGTCAGGTTCTTGATGAAACTGTCGCGCACGATTGGCACTTCGATTTCACCAAGGACTTCCTTGACCTTGTAGTTGCCGGCAACATCAAGCGTCGGCGCACCCTGACCGGTTAGATCGCCGGTCTGGAAGGCGTTGTCAGCGTTCAGTTCAAGAGAGTCCTTGCGATACTCGACACCCAGTGCAAGAGCGACACCATCGTCCGACCAAGGCGTCTTGAAGCCATACTCGCCCAGATCGCCGGTCAAGCTGCCACTCAGGACCTGCTGCGAAGTCTGCCCCTTCAGGAAGCCAGTCGCATTGAGATAGGCGAGCGAAGCGGCCGAAGGCGTTCCACCGAAGATGTCGTAAGGAACGCAATTTGGATCAGTGCCGTCGAGTGCCGAACGACAAACCGCCTGAATGCCAGCAACGCGCGGATCGTCAACAACATCAAGTGCCCGGGTCAAACGCGCCACCGAGAACTCGTTTCTGTAGACCTGCGAATAGTTGGTTCGGCCATATTGGTAATAGGCGTCATAAGCCCAGCCCTTACCGAGGTCACCCTTGGTTCCGATTACGGTGCGGAACGCGGTGTGCTGAAGGTCGTTGATCCGCGGGCCACCTTCGACGTTGCGGCGAAGCAACTGAAAGAACGCCTTGTTGTATGTCCCATTCGCAGCCCCGGGTACCGAGTTGGGGAAAGCGATTGGTGGGACAAATGCGGGATCATTCGGGTCAAGTATATTGCCAAGCGGGTTGTACCCTGCATTTGTTGCCACCGGAAAATTCCCGATGAAAGTGTTGATCAAGTTACCAGGATTACAAATCTGGCTGAGCTGCGAGGCCGACATGAGCGGGTTGTCGCAGTTGACCGTCAACGTGTTACCGAAATCACCCGACGGCGCGATCTGCGCAAGCGTGCGATCGTCCATGAACATGAATTCCATGTAAGGCTTCACAGCATCGCTGATTTCATAATCAACAAAGGCACCCGCGGTATAACGTTCGTCCGGACGCTGGAAATAGTTGGTCGGAGCGAAGTTGTAACGGTTGAGCGTGCCTTGTGTTAGCGTTCCCGGCCCGAGTGCACCAACCGTGGATGATGTCGTGCTGGTCACGAAATAGAAGGCGGTACCCGTTGCCGAAGTAGCCGAACCACCACACTGAAGCGGCGAGTTGGGAGTAAAACCGCCCGCGAGGCGGTCATTTACCTGCACCGTGCAGGCGCTGTAGTCACGATTCGACTGAAGCACGGGCTTTGCCTTGCGGTAACCAACATAGGCCGTGAAGTGACCGCGGTCATCACCGAACTTGCCGCCGAACGAGACGCTGCCATCGAATGTGCCGCCGTCGGCAACGCTGCCGGTCGGGTAGCCATAGCCGCTGAAGCCCGCTGCAGCGCGCGCATTGAGGAGCGGCGGAGTGATCTTGTTGCGGTTGTTGTGCTGATAGAAGCCGTAGTTCGCATCGACTCGGAAACCTTCGAAATCGGTATCCATGATGAAGTTGACAACGCCGGCGACGGCGTCAGCGCCGTAGGTTGCCGAAGCGCCACCGGTCAGAACATCAACGCGCTTGACTAGCTGTGTAGGGATGAAGTTAAGGTCGGCTGCCGAGCTTGTGCTGTTTGGATCACCCGTCATCAAGCGACGACCGTTGATCAGGACCAGCGTACGTGACGAGCCAAGACCGCGAAGGTCGACCGTGGCGGTACCCGTTGCGCCGTTCGACAGCGTCGAGGACTGCGCCGCGAAAACCTGAGGCAGCGAGTTCAGAAGGTCTTCTGCCTTCACCGTACCCGAGAGCTTGATGTCCTGTGCGTTGACAGAAGTCACCGGGCTGATGCCTTCAAGGTTCGGCTGCGGAATGCGCGAACCCGTTACGATGATGTCACCGCTATCTTCTTCGTTGGCAGCTTCCTGCGCGAAGGCGGGAGTCGCGAGCATAGCAAAGCCGATAACAGCCGATGCAACGCCAGCGCTAAGGCGCGCACGACTATAGAATTTCTGAGTTTTCATGTTGTTCCAGTCCCTTACTTCTGGAGTGTAAAGCCAATAAATTGGCTCTGATTTTTTCGCCAGCGACAAGGGAGTGCAAACGCAGGCACACTCCCATATGCCGACTTGCGCCGGGGTTTGCCTAAGGGGACGGCCGATGTAAACGTGTTTCACGGTCGCGACAGAATGTTACGCCTGCACTGTCACCAATTTGCAACACTCGGGCAGCGCTTGGCTAACTTTGATTTTGGTGGCAATCAGGGAATGCACCGTAACAGTAGAAGGGGAGCATGATGAAGGCCGCATATCTGTGCGCTGGTTTGGCTATGCTGGCTACGCCAGCATTCGCCAAGGATGCAAAGAAGCCGATGCCGCGTTCCGAATTCCTCCAGAAGGTGGTTGATTGCCGTGCCATAACGGACGCCACGCAACGCTTGGCCTGTTACGATGCCGAGGTTGCCCGCCTTGATGAGGCGGCTGCAAAGAATGAAGTCTATATGGTGGACAAGCAACAAGTCCAGAAAACCAGGCGGACCCTGTTTGGATTGCCACTGCCCAATCTGGGCCTGTTCGGTGGCGGTGATGACGACGACAATAAGGAAAACCAGATTGCCGAACTGGAATCGACCGTAAAGTCTGCCAGCTACAATGGCGAAGGCTGGATTATCACCATTGCTGAAGGCTCAACCTGGCAGCAGATGGACTTTTCGCCACTTGCGCTTTCTCCCAAGCCGGGCATGCCGGTTGTCATCAAGCGCGCTGCACTTGGCACCTACAAGATGTCCGTACGTAAGCAGCCGGGCATCAAGGTGAAGCGCATCTACTAAACGCTAGTCGCCGACGGCTTCGACATCGACTTCGACAAAGATTTCCTGCGCGCCATAGCCGTTGAACACGCCATCGATGGGCGCAATGTCGAGATAGTCCCGCCCGACTGCCATGACGATGTGATCGCCGCCCATGGCAATTCCGTTTGTCGGATCGAGGCCGAGCCAGCCCTTTTCGGGTCCGCACCAGGCCAGCACCCAACCGTGGGTCGCATCAGCCCCCTGAAGGCGATCCTGTCCGGGCGCGGGCTCAGTGCGAATATAACCCGATGCATAGGCCGCAGGAATTCCCGCTGCCCGCAATGCACATATCATGATTTGGGAGAAATCCTGGCAAACGCCGGCACGAGCAGCAAAGGCCACTGCAGGCGGCGTTTCCGCCATTGTGGCATTTGGGTCGTAACGAAACTCTCGCTGGATGCGCACTGCCAGCTCATAGGCTGCGGCAAAGACTGGTCGCTCTCCTTGCAGAACATCGGCGCTCCAGTCCGCAATGCCGGCATCCACCGGCGTGAAGCTCGAAGGGTAAAGGAAATTTGCGGGCGAAAGATCAGAAATATCCGCGCTCTCGCGCGCCAGTCGCCCGACCTCTGCTATGCTCGGTTCCCCAAGCCATGACAGCTGGGGTGTCCGATCCACCTGAACCCGAGATTCGCTGATGATTTCAAGGCTCGTCGTCGCGCCGGGGATAATGAGCCGAGTCAGGTTAACCAGCGCAGAACGCAGCGGAGCGGGAGCGAGCTGCCCCCCGGGATTGATGGTAATCTTGTGACTGACCAAAGTCTGGCCGGGCCAGGTGATCGGCTCCAACCGCAGATTGGAGCGAGAAAAGTGGACCGGCTTTTCATAGCTGAAGCACGTCAAATGCCGGATCGCGAATAACGTCATGCCAAAGTCATTCCCGACGCACGCAATGCTTCGCTGCCGCGCAGGAAGAACCGCTGGCTGATCGCGTCGGACAGCGCATACATCCTGCTTTCCAGATCATTGCAGACCTCGGGCGTCAACATCGTCGCCGACAAGGTCGATATCAGCGCGACCAATCCCGTTGCCGCTGCCTGCTGCGGTTCTGCCATCCCGTCATCCTTCAGGCGCGGAAGTGCATCCAGATGTTCATGGATGGCATTGGCCTGAAAACTGATAGAGCGCGGATTGAAGGGATCAAGACCAACAAGGTCCCTGACCGGCATCAGGGCCAACCCGGTTGCGTAGCGCTGACGGTAGCTGATCTGCACATCTGCGAGTTCAAGGAGCGCCGTCAGGTCGTTGGCCGACGCATCGTCCGCGGCAAAGGCCCGAAGCAGACGCGCAAAATTGAGGGCCCGCTCGATCCTCCGCCCAAGATCATGGAATCTCCATCCGGCGGTTCGGCCCATATGTTCCGCAGCCAATCCGGCAAAAGCTGCAAACCGCGCTCGCAGTATCAGACTCCGTTGCTGGAATGGCCCGTCTGCCGGGAAAGGAGCGTCGAGCATCTGCCAGAAGTCTGACGATATCCGTTCGCGCGAACCTGCGCCGATTGCACGTGCCGCCTTGAGGAGCGCCGAGACACTGGAGGTGCAGTCCTGATTGGCAATGGCTGCCGCAAAAATCTGGCCGGGATTGGCGTTCGCGTCCCATCGCACGGCATCCATGGCGATCAGCTGGTTGCAAAGGCGCTGCGTCGTCTCCTGATTGCCCTTCCCGGCGCTTGCGCTGGCGGAACCTGCGCGAACGAGGCCGAGCACTGCTTCACCGCGCTCGAGATAACGGCCAAGCCAGAACAGATTGTCCGCGACCCGACTAGGCAAGGTTCCAGGATTACGCCGGATCGCCTGGCTGGCAGAACGAAGGGTGATGGGAACCACCGGCTGGGCTCCATGAACAATCACGTCGGCAGATCGCGTGCCGGCGCCGATTGACGTTGCCCGCACATCTGCAGCTGCGCCAATACGCACAAAGCCGCCGGGCATGACTGTCCAGGCGCCGTTTGCATCACGTGCTGCAAACACACGTAACGTAAACGGGCGGGCCAAAAGACTGCCTTCCGCAGCGACAGGCATGGTGGAAAGATGCACGATCTCCTGCCCTATATAGTCTTGTGGCCTCCGCGCGATATCATCGAGCAACCGCGTGCGTTCTTGACCGCGCATCTCGCTTCCTAGCCTCGTGCCGCCTTGGCCGAGCCCGAGCAAAGGTGTTGCAAATGCAGCGTCGATCACAAGATTGTCGAGTTCGGCGACAACATGCTCGGCTTCGCGCGCCTGCCCGCACCACCATGTGGCGATGTTCGGCAGCAGCAACGGTTCACCCAAAAGGCGTTGTGCCAGTTGCGGCATGAACGCAGCAAAGGCTGGTGCTTCCAGCACTGCAGAGCCTGGGAAATTGGCAATGACGATGCCACCTGCCGCCAACGCGTCAACGAGGCCGGGCACGCCGATTGCAGACCGTGAATCCAGCGCCAGCGGATCGAGGAGGCGCGCATCCATGCGCTGCCAAAGCGCGTCTACCCGCTTCAGGCCCTCGATCGTCCGGAGGTAGACCCGATCATCGTGGACCGCGAGGTCGGCACCTTCCACCAGCAACAACCCGAGGTAACGCGCAAGATGGGCTTGTTCGGCATAACTCTGATTGAACCGCCCGGGAGTTAGGAGCGCAAGCCTCGGATCGCTCCGCTCGCAACGCGCCGCGATGCCGGCGCGAAGATCAGCAAAGAACGGCGCCAGACGTTCAATGTTCAGCCGCTCGGACAGGCCACCGACGACCTGCGTCGCTGCCAGCCGGTTCTCGAGTGCATAGCCGGCTCCGGCCGGCGACCGGGTATGATCCGCAAGCACACGCCAGGATCCATCCGGGCCTCTGCCCAGATCTGCTGCAAAAATGTTGAGATAATGTCCGCCCGGCGGCGGGATTCCGACCATTGGCCTCAGAAATTGTGGACTTCCAGTCAAGGCTGCTGTCGGCAGCACATTCGCCGCTACAAGGCGGTGCGGCCCGTAGATATCGGCAAGCAACAATTCGGCCAGTTCTGCCCGCTGGACGATAGCCGACGCAATGCCTGACCACTCATCCTCCGAAATTGGCAGCGGCAAGGGAGAAACCGGCCAAGGTCGCTCCTCACCTTCATTCGGCAGGCGAAAGCTCGTCCCTATTTCCTGGACATGACGCTGAAGCTGCTCCTGCACCTGAACAATGCTGCCACTGCCGGCCGCCAGGATTTCCTCAAGGATCGCATGCCACACTGCTGTATCAGCTGCGGACGCACCACACATGACGTCGCCGGGCCCGGCTTGGCCACAATAAGCTGCCAAGATCGCCTCGGCAGCCCCCTGCGCGACCGGGCCTTCAGCCAAATGTGTCATCTGCACCTTCCATGGAAAGTCGCTTCACCACATCAAGTTGCGCAGGGCAAGCGGCGCTCGACTTCAAGCCACGGCTTGGCTAGGAGATCCCGCATGCCAGCCGAGCCCTTCTCATTGTTCGATCTCTGGTTCGCAGAGGCGAGAAAAACAGAACTCAATGACTCCAATGCAATGGCGCTGGCCACTGCCAATGCCGATGGACAGCCCTCTGTAAGAATGGTGCTGTTGAAGGGTCATGGTCCCGATGGCTTTGTTTTCTATACAAACAAGGAGAGCAACAAGGCGCGCCAGATTGCTGAGCGCGGCTTTGCAGCTTTGCTTTTCCATTGGAAATCCTTGCGGAGGCAAATTCGCATCGAGGGAGAAGTGCTGAGCGTCGACGACCAAACGGCCGACACCTATTTCGCGACGCGCAGTCGGGATTCTCAACTCGGCGCCTGGGCATCGGACCAATCGCGCCCGCTTGCGTCACGCGAAATTTTCGAAGCGCGCTTCGCCGAGATGGCCGAAAGGTTTAAGGACCAGCCTGTGCCGCGCCCGCCCCATTGGTCGGGCTACAGAGTCAATCCTCAGCGGATTGAATTCTGGCAGGATCGTGCGCATCGATTGCATGAAAGACATCTCTTCATCCGCACTGGCCCAGATAGCTGGGAAGAAGGCCTGCTTTACCCGTGAACGAAAACGCGAAGCTCCGCGGCGCTTTGACGCAGCGGGCTGCCATTGCCAGTGTTTCCATGGCCGTCTCCCTGCTCGGACTCAAAGCCTGGGCAGCCTGGCAGACCGGCTCAGTCGCGATGCTCGGTTCGCTTGCGGATACGGCGCTCGATATCGTCGCATCGCTCGTCACGCTTTTCTCCGTGAGGCTTGCCGCGCAACCCGCAGATGACGACCACGCATATGGCCATGGCAAGGCGGAAGCGCTTGCCGCACTGTTCCAGACCGGAATCATTTCAGCCTCTGCTGTGGCGATCGGCTGGCGTGGCCTGAGCCAGATCGGTGAAAGTCGGGCACCGGAGAGCCCGGAGCTGGGCATCGGCGTTTCGGTCGTCGCGATCATAGCGACAATCGGGCTGGTCAGTTACCAGCGCTATGTTGTGCGCAAGACCGGATCGGTCGCCATCAAGGCGGATCAGGTGCACTATGCCAGCGATCTGGTGCTCAACGCATCGGTCATTTTCGCGCTCATTCTGGATTCCATGCTGCACATGCACGGCGCCGACCCGGTCTTCGGCATTGGAATTGGCTTTTGGCTGCTTTGGCATGCGAAGGATGTTGCGAGCCACGCTGTTGGCCAACTGATGGACAAGGAATGGCCCGAGGACAAGCGGGAGCGCTTTCTTGCCGTTGCCCGAAGCCATCCGGAGCTCAAGGGGATCCACGATTTCAGGACCCGGTCAAGCGGATCGCACGAATTCGTCCAGTTTCATGTGTGGGTCGACCCCATGATGACCGTTCTGGAAGCCCATCGCGTCATGGACGAGGTTGAAGCCCGACTGATGCAAGAATTTCCCGGAACCGAGATCCTGATTCACCCTGATCCCGAAGGGCATTCCGACCCGGAGCGCGGATTGGTCGCTTAGGGATACCTAACTAGCCAGAAGCAAAGGCAGCCATTTGTGCCTGAGCCTTGCGCGATTCCGGAAAACTGAAGATCGGCCAGTCATGCATAAGGCCCGATCCCTCAACATAGTTCAGGGATGGCACCTTCGCCTCAAGCGCGCGCGCATCGACGACGAGGATGTCATCGCTCCCTCCAAAAGCCAGTATCGGCGGGAGGCCGGACCAATCCGCATGTATTGGGCTGACGCGGGGATCTCTGACCCCTGCTGCGCCGGCATACATTTCACCTGCCTCGCGAATGCCGCGGATCGTCAGGATTGCGTCGCGCCGTTCGATGGCCGGCTGATCAGGGTGGCTGGGGCTGGCATCGAGCCATGGACAAATCAGGACAAGGCGCTCCGGCATCGGCAACCCGGCGTCGCGCGCAGCGATGGCCGTTGCAGCGGCCAGGCCTCCGCCCGCCGAGTCCCCGCCCATCACAAACCTGCCTGTGTCAGCCCTGCCGATCAGGTCCTTATAGAAGTCTAGCGCGAATTCGGTAATCTCACCGACTTCTGCCATCGGGGCCAATGGATAAAGCGGCACGATCATTCGCATGCCATGCACACTCGCCATATGTGCAGCGAAATCCCAATGCCCTGGTGTTGCCGGATAGACATATCCGCCACCGTGCCAATAAAGCATTGTCAGGCTGGGCGCCCGATCTTTCGGCGCAATGTCCCAAACAGGCCGACCCCGAAACTCGCGGCGCGTTATCGATAGGCGGGCCTGCAATTTTGCTGACGGTTCACTGGGTACAGAAAGCGCCTTTGCCTGATGCTTGTGAAAGTCCGGACCGCCTGAATAGAGCTTGCGGTAAACTCCGGTCGTGCGGAGCACAAAAGCAGCAAAGCGCGCAGCAAAACTCGGCATACAGGCAATATCCCCTTGGGCGTCTTTTGCCTGAGACTATGCGGCCGCGCCCGATTCAACAAGCTGGTCCAAGCCTAAACCGGCAGTTTCTTCGATCCAGCCGCCGCCCAAAACGCGATCACCGTCATAGAGTACGGCAGCCTGACCGGGCGCCACGCCAAATTCCGGATTTTCAAAATAAAGCCATTCTCCGTCCAGACGGGCGGGAACCGGCTTTGCCAGAGACCGGACTTTGGCATGGACTCGTCGCTGTTCTGCTGTTCCCAGCCAAGTCGGTTCGCCAAGCCGGGCCGCTGCAACCGCAAGCGCAGCTTTCGGGCCGACGACGACCTGCTGCAATTCCGGATCCAGGCGGATTACGTAGAAAGGCTCGGCCAACCCTCCAATATCAAGGCCGCGCCTCTGGCCGACAGTGTAGTGGATGAGTCCCTTGTGCTGCCCAAGCCTGTTGCCATGCTGATCGACAATATCACCACACGCTTCCGCTTCGGGCCTGATCTTGCGGACAACGCTGGCATAATCGCCGTTAGGGACGAAGCATATGTCCTGGCTGTCCGGCTTCAACGCGACGGCAAGACCCATGTCCTGAGCTATGTCGCGGACATCCGATTTCGGCATGCCGCCAAGCGGGAACCGCAGATAATCGAGCTGTTCGTTGGTCGTAGCGAACAGAAAATAGCTCTGATCGCGCGCAGGATCAAGGGCACGATGCAACTCCGGACCTGCTTCACCAATAATCCGGCGGGCATAGTGGCCGGTCGCAAGGCAATCAGCACCCAGTTCCCGGGCCAGACGAAACAGGTCCGTGAATTTTACCCCCATGTTGCACCGAACGCAGGGGATGGGAGTTCGCCCGCGCAGATATTCATCCGCGAACTGATCGATCACTGTTTCGCGAAAGCGGCTTTCGTGATCGAAAACATAATGTGCAATGCCAATGCGATCAGCCACGGCGCGCGCATCGCGAATGTCCTGGCCAGCGCAGCAGCTGCCCACCCGACTTATAGCCTGGCCATGATCATAAAGCTGGAGTGTGATCCCGATCGTTTCTGCTCCCGTGCGAGCGGCAAGGGCTGCAACCACCGACGAATCGACTCCACCGGACATGGCGACAACGATCCGGCGCGCCTTTGCAGGGCCGTCGAGTTGGAAAAGATCGAGCATGGAGAGGGCCTATCACAGCAATCGGCTGCTGAACACCGCCAGCAATTTTGAACATGGTTTACATCGCATTTAGAAATTTCTGCGATGAAGGGGCATGGATTTAAGCTTTGCACGGCGACGCCGCGACCAAAAGACCGGGCTGAAAGCGTCCACTAATCTGGCACGCCTCTTGGCGGATATGTCTGCTCGGCAGGCGGTTTCACCTACAGCATTGGCGCAATTGCGCGCAAAACTGGCAGAGGATCCTGCAAAGGAGGAGCATCCTGAAATTGCGCAGTTCGTTCTAGGGGGCGGGCGGGATGCGGCGGCTCCCAAGGTCGGAAGTTTCAACGCCGAAATCGCCGACACAATCGTCACACAAAGTAAATCTTTGTAACCATGGCATTTACCTTGGCATTTTAGCTTTGTTTCAACCCCTTGGCATTAGAAGCGAATTCACAGGCAGAGACGGCTCCGGTCGTATGCGTTTGAGGTAACAATGATCGAGAACCAGAAAATCCGTCCCGCGCAAGTGATTGGCCCTCTCGGCGAATCGCTGACGGTCGATTCTCTCCCACCGCCATCCACCACCCGTTGGGTCGTGCGGCGGAAGGCAGAAGTCGTTGCGGCTGTGAATGGCGGCTTGTTGACCGTCGACGAAGTGTGTGACCGTTATGGCCTCACACTCGAAGAATTCGCCAGTTGGCAGCGCGCCGTCGATCGTTCCGGCATGCCGGGCCTTCGCGTGACGCGTATCCAGCATTATAAGACCCTATACGAGCGCCAGCAGCGCTATTGAACGTCGCGCCAATCGCCTGCGCTTGCCATCCATATGGCAAGCGCAGCGATGGCTGCGGTTTCCGCCCTCAAAATTCGCGGACCAAGCGAAATCGGAACTGATTGCGGAAGCGCGCGTATCAAGGTGCGCTCCTCGTCGTCGAAACCACCCTCAGGCCCGATAAGGATAGCGGCCGGACCTTGGTGCGCCGCCGCAACCCTGGCAAACACCTCTCCCCCATTTTCATCCGCGAAATAGAGAGTTCGGCCGGTTGGCCAATCCCGCAACAGGGCAGGCAGTTTCACCGGTCCTCCCAAATCAGGGACCACTGTCCGTCCGCACTGTTCGGCGGCCTCAACCATATGGCTTCGCAGGCGATCCAGATTGAGTCGCTCGATCACAGTGCGCCGCGTGATGACGGGTTGGTATCGCGCAACGCCCAATTCGCTGGCTTTTTCCGCGACCAGATCGATGCGCGCTTTCTTGATCGGCGCAGCGAGGAGCCAGATATCGGGAACCGCTTCGCGCTCCCGCAGATGCCCCGTGACACGCAGGATCAAGTCCCGCTTGCCGATAATCGCCACTTCGGCCAGCCATTCGCCCGAAATATTGTCGAACAATTTGACCGGCGACCCAATCTTCATGCGCATGACCGAAAGCAGATAATGGGCCTGTGGGCCTGATATCGACAGTTCAATGCCGTCTGCCAGCGGCGACTCGACGAAGAGTCGCGGTGTCGATTGGGGTGGCCAGGCGGGCGTTGCGGGCATAATGATGCCCTAGCATGGAGACGCTGCAGACCGAAATCGTTCCTGATAGCCAGCTTAAAGGGCTGGTCGGGAAACTCCCACCCGCGTTGCGCGCCTATGCCCTGCTTGCCCGATTCGACCGGCCGATTGGCTGGTGGCTGCTGTTCTGGCCCTGCGCCTGGGGCGTTTTGCTGGCGGGCGGCATGCAAACCCATTGGCCGCTGATCTTCTGGATGCTGCTTGGTGCAATGGCAATGCGGGGCGCAGGGTGCGTCTACAATGACATTGTGGATCGCGATCTTGATGTTCAAGTCGAGCGCACGCGCCTGCGACCCATCGCGAGCGGGGCCGTTTCGACGCGAGCGGCCTGGGCCTGGCTCGTTCTGCTCAGCCTGATCGGCCTCATTGTTCTGGTTCAGTTACGACCAGAAGCACAGCTTGTCGCAATTGCGAGCCTTGCGCCTGTCGCTGCCTATCCCTTCATGAAGCGCATCACCTGGTGGCCCCAGGCCTGGCTTGGAATCGTATTTTCCTGGGGCGTTCTGGTTGGCTGGTTCGCTGTTACGGGAACAGCGGCCAGCGCAATGGTGCTGCTCTATTTAGGCAGCATTGCCTGGGTTATCGGATATGACACGATCTATGCACTTCAGGACCGGGACGACGACGCCCTGATCGGTGTGCGATCCTCCGCGCTCAGGCTCGGCGCCCATGTGAAGGCTGGCGTGACTATCTTCTATGCCTTGGCGCTTGGCTGTTGGGCCGGCGCATTCTGGCTCTTGCGGCCTCAACTGCTTGGACTGGCAGCGCTGCTGCCAGCAGCACTCCATTTTGCCTGGCAGATTTCATCTCTGCGGGTCAGCAATGGTGATGATGCATTGGCCAAGTTCCGGTCCAACCGATTCGCCGGACTGCTCGTTGCAATGGCTTGCGCCGTAGTGGGCTCAACAGCCTGATTTGCTTGTCAGCTGCGCACACAAAAGGCTTCAACCCGAAGCCTTCCCGCTCTATGCGCCAATGATGCTCACGAATGAACAAGCGAAAGATCGCGCCGCTGATCTGGTCACGCGCGCAATGAAGGCAGGCGCTGATGCCTGCGATGTCGTCTATTCAGGCAATGGTGCGACCCATGTGCAGATGCGCCTTGGCGTACTGGAAGATGTCGACCGGTCGGAAGGCGAGGATATTGGCCTCAGGGTCTTCGTCGGGTCTCGCTCCGCCAGCGCGTCATCATCTGACCTGTCGGTTGAAGCCATGACGGCACTGGCCGAACGCGCGGTTGCAATGGCTCGCGAGGCGCCAGAAGATCCATTTGCGGGTCTGGCTCCGGAAGACCGACTCATGCGGGACGATCTTCCTGCACTTGAACTTTTCGACGAAACGGAGGTGCATCCTCAGCAATTGCGCGAACGCGCACTGGCTGCGGAGGAAGCCGCGCGCTCGGTCATGGGCGTTACGAACAGTGAAGGTGCCAGTGCCAGCGCTTCAATGGCGGTCATGGCGCTGGCGACAAGCCATGGTTTTGCTGCCAGCTATTGTGGCTCAAGCCACGGAATTTCGGCAAGTGTCCTTGCCGGCGAAGGTGGCGGCATGCAGCGTGACTATGCCTATCATTCCGCGCGGCATCTGGCGGATCTGGAAGCTCCGCAGGATATCGGCCGGGCGGCGGGCGAGCGAGCGGTTGCACGCCTTGGTCCGATAAAACTCAAGAGCGGGGAGATGCCTGTCATTTTCGATCCCCGTGTGGGCAACTCCTTGCTGGGGCATCTGGCCGGGGCTATTACAGGCGCTTCCATTGCCCGCAAAACAAGCTTCCTGCTCGACAAGCTGGAGCAGGCCGTCTTCTCTTCCGGCATTCAGGTGATTGATGATCCTCTGCGCGTTCGTGGATTGCGCTCTCGGCCGTTCGATGGGGAGGGCCTTGCGACCCATCGCACCCAAATCATCCTGAACGGCATCCTGACGGGTTGGTTGATTGACAGTGCATCGGGCCGCCAATTGGGCTTATCGCCGACCGGCCATGCAACCCGCGGTGGCGGTGGCGCGCCTGGTACCGGCACGTCGAACCTCCATATGGCTCCCGGCGACGTGAGCCCGGCGGCCCTTATGGCTGACATCAAATATGGCATTTACGTCAACGAACTGATTGGCATGGGCGTCAATGGACTGACGGGCGATTATAGTCGCGGTGCCTCTGGCTTCCTTATCGTCGACGGGGAAATCGCAGGCCCGGTGGCGGAAGTGACCATCGCGGGCAACCTCAAGGACATGTTTGCCGCACTTGTACCTGCCAACGATCTGGAATTTCGTTATGCCACGAACGTGCCCACCTTGCGGGTAGACGGGATGACATTGGCAGGTGACTGACACATTTCTTGATGCCGTCAGCGCCGTCGCGCGCGAGGCGGGTGCGCTTGCCATGAACCACTGGCGAGGGGATTTTGAACAGTGGGAGAAATCGCCCGGCAATCCGGTCAGCGAAGTTGATCTTGCTGTTGACCAGTTGTTGAAGCAGCGACTTGCTGAGCTTGATCCTGAAGCCGGCTGGCTGTCTGAAGAAACCGCGGACAGTGCCGAGCGCCTTTTGCTGCCAAGGGTCTGGGTCGTTGATCCCATAGATGGGACCCGCGATTTTGTCCGCGGGCGGCGCGGCTGGGCAATTTCCATTGCGCTCGTCGAGGGCGGGCGACCCTTGCTGGGTGTGCTTGATGCACCAGCCCGCGGTGAGCATTGGAGCGCCGCCACAGGAGCGGGCGCACTTCGTAACGGCGAGCTTGTTCGTCCCAGCAGCATAACGACCCTGTCCGGGGCCAGAGTTCCAGCGGATGTCGTCCCCCGCATGGACAGCGATCTTGTGCCTGTTGAAAAGCCGAATTCGATTGCATTGCGCATGGCCATGGTCGCGGCAGGAGAAGCCGATCTGGTCGCAACACTGCGTTGGGGCTTCGAATGGGACATTGCCGCCGCCGCTCTGATTGCGCAGGAAGCAGGCGCTACGGTGACCGATGCACGCGGCAACACACTGAGATATAATTCCACGCGCGGCGATGCGTTTGGCGTGCTTGCCGCCAGCCCCGGAATCCATGCCGAAGCTGTATCTCGGCTCGCAGAGCGCGCAAATTCGGCATTTGCCCGCTGAACAGGCCGGAGTGGCTTGCCTTTTGATCTTGCGCGCCTAGACTTTGCCGATGCTCAGCTTGCTAGTTATTGCAGCCAATGTGGCAACATTGACGCTGCCGGAAAGGGCAGCGATCTTTACCGCTGCCGGCGCCACAAAACGTGGCGCGCGCTGGATGATCTGCAAGGAAGATCTGAACGCATCGGCGCGGATCGACCTGATTGAAGACCTGAATGGCGACGGGCGGCCGGAAGCCGTGGTCAGCGAAGATGGGACATTTTGTCACGGCGCTGCTGGCACTGGCTTCGTCTTGCTTAGCAAGCAGCCGAACGGCTCGTGGAAATCCATGTTCGCGAGCGAAGGCATTCCCGAATTCCTGAAGACAAGGGGTGTCGGGCGCTGGCCGGACATTTCGGTCGGGGGGCCGGGCTTCTGTTTTCCTGTCATGCGCTGGAACGGACGGGCCTACGTCATGAATCGCCGCGAGTATGAGGGGCGGCCCTGCCGTTAACCGCGTGATGAGTGATCCAACGACAATTGGCCGCCTTTATGGTCGGCGGCAAGGACACAAGTTGCGTGCCGGGCAAGCAGGCCTGGTGGAAGTGCTCCTCCCTCAGATCAGTGTGCCGGAAGGCGCGCTCGATTCACGCGCTCTCTTTGGGGATGATCGCCCGCTGCAACTCGAGATCGGCTTTGGTGCCGGGGAACATCTTGCCGGACAGGCAAAGCTCCATTCCGGCCATGGACTGATCGGTTGCGAACCGTTCATCAATGGCGTGGTCGGCGCGCTCCAGCATATACAGGCGGAGGACATCAAGAACGTCCGACTGCACATGGGCGATGCTCTTGACGTTCTGGCCAGACTGCCGGATGCGTCGCTTGATCGCGTCTATCTGCTTCATCCAGACCCTTGGCCCAAGGCGCGCCATGCGAAGCGGCGGTTCATGAATCCCGGCCCGCTCGACAGGATTGCGACCAAGTTGAAGCCGGGCGGAGAGTTTCGCTTCGGCACGGATCACCCGGTCTATTTGCGCTGGGCGCTCATGCAGATGAACCGCCGAAGCGATTTCGCTTGGGAGGTCAGCGGTCCCCAGGACTTTCTGACCCGGCCTGCCGACTGGCCCGAAACCCGCTATGAGCGAAAGGCCCGGCGTCTGGGGCATGAGGTCTGGTACTTCCGCTATATCCGCAACTAACAGCGCTTGCGCCCTGCCGCGAGTAGCGCTAGGGAGCGACCGAGTTTCTCGACATTGGCAACATTGACGAGGTCGGGCCCGAAGGGTCCGGCGCCGAGAACTCATGGTTTTTGCACTGGAGCGCGGATGGCGGACATCGCCGCATTGACGAAGCTGATAGAACCTCATGCAACTGCAATGGGGCTCAGGCTTGTGCGCGTTGCGATGTTCGGAGGTAAGTCCGACCCGACACTCCAGATTATGGCGGAACGCCCTGATACACGCCAGCTAGTGATCGAGGATTGTGCGGAGCTCTCCCGCCGCATCTCTGACACGCTTGATGAGGTCGATCCGATCGAAGAGGCCTATCGACTCGAAGTCAGCTCGCCGGGCATAGACCGTCCGCTGACGCGCATTTCGGACTATGATGACTGGGCGGGATTCGATGCCCGGCTAAGGCTTTCGGAGACGATCGAGGGCCGGAAGCAAGTCGACGGACGTATCGGAGGCTTGGATGGCGATACCGTTCTCATCACGACGCCAAAGACCCGCGAAACGCTTCGCATTCCATTCACCAGCATTGCCAGCGGCAAGCTCCTGCTGACCGATGCATTGATCAAGGCCACGGCGCCGCTCTCCACCGAGGGCGTCGACACGATTTCACAAGAGAGGTAGTTTTCATGTCCAGCCCGATTTCAGCCAACAAGGCAGAATTGCTCGCAATCGCGGACTCGGTCGCGCGAGAGAAGCTGATCGACAAGGCCATTGTGCTCGAAGCGATGGAAGACGCAATTCAGCGCGCCGCACGTGCTCGCTATGGCGCGGAAAACGACATCCGCGCAAAGATAGACCCGGCCTCCGGCGATATGCGCCTGTGGCGCGTTGTCGAAGTCGTTGAGCAGGTTGACGACTATTTCAAGCAGGTAAACCTGAAGGATGCCGAAAAGCTCCAGCCGGGGTCGGCCGTTGGGGATTTCATCGTCGATCCCCTGCCCCCGATCGAATTCGGGCGCATTGCAGCGCAAGCTGCGAAGCAAGTCATTTTCCAGAAGGTCCGCGACGCGGAGCGCGAACGCCAGTATGAGGAATTCAAGGATCGCGCGGGAGAAATCATTACCGGTGTCGTGAAACGGGTCGAGTTTGGCCATGTCGTCGTTGATCTTGGCCGCGCTGAAGGCGTGATCCGTCGTGATGCCCAGATTCCTCGCGAAGTGGCGCGCGTTGGAGACCGCGTCCGTTCGTTGATCTTGCGCGTTGTGCGCGAAAACCGGGGGCCGCAAATCTTCCTCAGCCGCGCGCATCCCGATTTCATGAAGAAGCTGTTCGCGCAGGAAGTGCCCGAAATCTATGATGGCGTGATCGAGATCAAGGCCGCTGCCCGCGATCCGGGCAGCCGCGCCAAGATCGGTGTCATCAGCCGCGACGGATCAATCGATCCGGTCGGTGCCTGCGTTGGCATGAAGGGCAGCCGCGTGCAGGCCGTCGTCCAGGAAATGCAAGGCGAAAAGATCGACATCATTCCCTGGAGCGAGGATACAGCGACGTTTGTCGTCAACGCACTCCAGCCCGCAACTGTCAGCCGCGTCGTTATCGACGAAGAAGAGGGTCGGATCGAAGTGGTTGTGCCCGATGACCAGCTGAGCCTGGCAATCGGGCGGCGCGGCCAGAATGTTCGTCTTGCTTCACAGCTGACGAATTCTGCAATCGACATCATGACCGAAACAGACGCCAGTGAGAAGCGTCAGCGCGAGTTCGTCGAGAATTCGGAAATGTTCCAGAATGAGCTCGACGTCGATGAAACCTTGGCTCAGCTGCTGGTCGCCGAAGGCTTCGGTGCCCTGGAAGAAGTGGCCTATGTTGGCGTCGAAGAACTCGCCAGCATCGAAGGGTTCGACGAAGAGCTGGCGGCCGAATTGCAGAGCCGGGCGCAGGAAGCGCTCGACCGCCGCGAGGAAGCCAATCGCGCCGAACGTCGCACTTTGGGCGTCGAGGATGCAATTGCAGAAATGCCGCACCTGACCGAAGCCATGCTCGTCACCCTGGGCAAGGCTGGAATCAAGACGCTTGATGACCTTGCCGATCTCGCAACTGACGAATTGATCCAGAAGAAGCGTGTCGATCCGCGGCGCAAGGCCGGCACCGCTGAACCAAAGGGCGGTGTGCTCGCCGAATATAATTTGACCGAAGAGCAGGGCAACGAGATCATCATGGCTGCCCGTGCACATTGGTTCGAGGAAGAGGGAGACGCGGATGCGGTCGCCCCAGCATGAGCCGGCAAATGAACCCGAGCGCCGCTGCATAATCAGTGGTGATCGCACGCCGAAGGGAGGTCTCATACGCCTTGCCCTCGGTCCGGATGGCGAAGTGGCTCCCGATGTCCGTGCGCGGGCGCCGGGGCGCGGCGCATGGATTGGCGTCGACAGGGCGGAGCTTGAGACAGCGCTTTCGAAGGGCAAGCTCAGGGGCGCCTTGATTCGTGCGTTCAAGACCAGCGCTGTGAACGTGCCGGCGGATCTTCCTGCGCGCACCGAGGCTGCACTGGAACGCGCAGCACTGGACCGGCTTGGTCTGGAAGCGCGCTCCGGCTCACTCGTGACGGGTTCCGACAGGATCGCGGACGCGGCACGGAAGGGTCAGGTTCTGCTTCTCTTGCACGCGAGCGATGCAGGTGAGGACGGAAATCGAAAGCTGGACCAGGCATGGCGCGTCGGGTCGGACCTGGAAGGATCTGGCAAGGTAGGGTTGGTTCTGGAAGCAAACCGCACTATATTGTCAAAAGCACTGGGGCGGGAAAATGTGGTCCATCTCGCAGTGACAGATCGGGCTGCTGCTGCTCGCATCTCTGCTGCACTGGATCGCTGGCATGGATTTATCGGGCGCGAATTGAGCGCTTTACCTTGCGAAACGCGTTCGCAAGGTTCACAGGCGCGCGGCGCGGACTTGGATTGAAGGGTAGTTGGGTTAATCGATGAGCGATACGGAAAAGCCGAAACTGGGAATGCGCGCACCGCTTGGCATCAAGCGGACGGTTGAGACTGGCCAGGTGAAGCAAAGCTTCAGCCATGGGCGGCAGAACACTGTTGTTGTGGAAGTCAAACGCCGCCGCATCCTGGGCAAGCCCGGCGAGGCCGAGGCCGCACCGATTGTCGAGACCAAGGTCGAGGCTGCGCCTCCGCCCCCTCCACCCCCTCCGCCGCCTGCCCCAAAGGCGCCGGCCGAGCCCCAGCTCTCCCGCAAGGAGATCCAGGAAAAGCTGCTTCGCGAAGCTGAGGAAGCGCGCATGGCTGCGCTCGAAGGTGCTCGTCGCCGCGAGGAACAGGCAAAGCAGCAAGTCTCCGGAGACGAGAAACGCCGGGCAGAAGAAAACCGCAAGGCTGAAGAAGCGGCGGTTGAAGCCGCGCGGCTCGCGCTGGAAGAAGAAGCAAGGCAAGCAGCGCTGGCCGCTGAACGGGAGGCCAATGCACCGGCACCTACGGTAGTGGCCGCCCCTATCGCGGACGATGACGATCGGCCGCGCCGCCACGGCGCTGGAGCGCCGCCACGTCGTGAACCCGAACGCCCAACCCGAGGTCGTGGCGTTGATGATCGTCGTCAGTCAGGCAAGCTGACTGTCAGCCGTGCACTTGACGACGGCGAAGGGGCCCGTGCCCGTTCACTCGCTGCCCTGAAGCGCGCGCGCGAAAAGGAAAAGCGCAGCCACATGCAAGGCGGCCCAGCCGTCAAGCAGGTCCGCGATGTCAGCGTTCCGGAAGCCATCACAGTGCAGGAATTGGCCAACCGCATGGCAGAACGCGGTGCAGACCTTGTGAAAGCGCTGTTCAAGATGGGAATGCCCGTCACCCTGACGCAGACGATCGATCAGGATACGGCCGAACTGCTCGTCACCGAATTCGGCCACAACATCACCCGCGTGTCTGATGCCGATATCGACATTGTGCATGATGAAGATGTCGATGCGCCCGAAACACTGAAGGCACGCCCGCCGGTCGTAGCGATCATGGGGCATGTCGATCACGGCAAGACCTCGCTGCTCGATGCATTGCGCGGCACGGATGTTGTTGCTGGTGAAGCAGGCGGCATCACCCAGCACATCGGCGCCTATCAGCTGACGATGAAGGACAAGTCGAAGATCACCTTCCTTGATACGCCGGGTCACGAAGCCTTTACGGAAATGCGGGCCCGCGGTGCGAATGTGACGGACATTGTCGTCATTGTTGTTGCAGCCGATGACGGTCCGAAGCCGCAAACGGTTGAAGCAATCAACCATGTGAAAGCCGCGGGCGTACCGATGATTGTCGCGATCACGAAGATCGACAAGCATGAGGCCGATCCACAAAAGGTTCGCGAACAGCTTCTGCAATATGAGGTTATCGTGGAATCGCTTTCTGGCGACGTTCAGGAAGTCGAAGTTTCTGCAAAGACGAAGCAGGGCCTCGATACGCTGATCGAGAAGATCCAGCTGCAGGCGGAACTGTCCGAACTGAGAGCCAATCCCGACCGACCAGCCGAAGGCAAGGTCATTGAAGCCAAGCTCGACAAGGGCCGCGGCCCGGTTGCCACGATCCTCGTCCAACGCGGGACATTGCGGACCGGGGATATTTTTGTGGTCGGCGCCGAAAGCGGGCGCGTTCGCGCGATGGTCAATGACAAGGGTCAGCAGATTACCGAAGCGGGGCCCTCACTTCCTGTTGAAGTGCTTGGACTGAGCGGCGTTCCCTCGGCTGGGGATACGCTGTCCGTGGTCGAAAGCGAAGCGCGCGCCCGCGAAGTTGCGTCCTATCGCGCTGGCGAAGCAACGAAGAAGCGCACAGGCTCCGGACCAGCCAGCCTGGAATCAATGTTCTCGGCGTTGAAGGAAAAACAGGCGCAGGAATATCCGCTTGTCATCAAGGGCGATGTTCAAGGGACGGTCGAAGCCATTGTCGGCAGTCTAGCCAAGATTCCGAACCAGGACATTCGGGCACGCGTTCTCCACTCGGGCGTTGGCGGCATTACCGAAAGCGATGTGACACTGGCCAAGGCATCAGGTGCTCCGATTATCGGCTTCAACGTTCGCGCAAATGCCAAGGCGCGGGAAATTGCCGAAAAGAGTGGCGTCGCCCTCAAATATTACGATGTCATCTATGACCTTCTCGACGATATTCGCGCCGGAATGGCTGGCCAGCTTGGCCCCGAATATTTCGAAACGGTTGTGGGCCGCGCAGAAATCCGGGAAGTCTTCCCGGCGGGCAAGCATGGCAAGGCAGCAGGTCTTCTTGTCACCGAAGGTTATATTCGCAAAGCGTTGCGTGCCCGCGTTACGCGCGACGATGTTATCATCTACAATGGCTCGATCGCTTCGCTCCGGCGCTTCAAAGACGATGTTCCAGAGGTCCGCGCCGGCCTTGAATGCGGCATCACGCTCGAGGCGACGACCGACATCAAGCCGGGTGATTTCCTCGAAACCTTCGAAGTCGAGGAGCGCGAACGGACGCTGTGAGCCTGCAAGCCAACGAATCCCGCTCCGTCCGCGTGCTGCGCGTGGGCGAGCAGGTGCGCCACGTATTGTCCGAAATCTTGATGCGCGGCGAAGTACATGACGATGTGCTCACCAGCCATCCGGTATCAATCACGGAAGTTCGCATGTCGCCCGATTTGCGGCATGCGACGGTCTTCGTGAAGCCACTGCTTGGCAAGGACGAGGACGCCGTGATCAAGGCGCTCAGGACCAACACGGCTTATCTGCAACGTGAAGTGGCGGCACGGGTGCGCCAGAAATATGCGGCCCGCCTGAAGTTCCTGGCTGACGAAAGTTTCGACGAGGGCACCCACATCGAACAGTTGTTGCGCGCGCCGCAGGTTGCACAGGATCTCGGCAGCGACGACTGAGTCAACATATGATGGAAAGCCCGCAATGATCGACATGAAGGCTTTGCTCGCCCCGATGGATGACGGCGAAATTCACCTCGAGCAGTTGGCCGATCAGCATCGCGAAGGGCTGCGCGCAGCCTGCGCCGCTGACCAGGAAATCTGGCAAATCTATCCAGCAAACATGACAGGCGCAGGATTTGATCCAGCCTTCGACGCGATCCTCGCGAACCCCAACCGAAGCCCATTTGCCCTCATTGTCGACAGTGTCGTCATCGGCATGTCAGGATATCTCAATTTCGCGTTGGACCGGCAAGCGGTAGAGATTGGCGGAACATATATCGCGCCTGCAACACGCGGCACCGGCATTAACGGCCGAATCAAGCGACTCTTGCTCAACCGCGCCTTTGACTGCGGGATACGTCGGGTCGAATTTCGGATCGATGAACGCAACGGCCGTTCGCAAGCCGCTGTTCTGAAGCTAGGCGCTGTGAAAGAGGGCATTTTGCGCGCCGAACGGATTACCTGGACGGGCCATGTCCGCGACACAGCAGTTTTCTCAATTCTTGCCGAAGAATGGGCATCGCACACTTAGGTCATCGACCTGTCATGATCACGGATTAGCATAGGCCTTACGAAAAATGTTGCACTGCACAAAAAGTGCTTGCAATTCCCGAATCGAAACACTATTGTGCACTGCAACATAGATTTGTGGAGTTCAATATGGCCAGCGTTCCCGCCGACAAGGCAACCAAGATCGAAGTCGAACCGGTGGTCGCGACGCCGGTGGCGGAAGCCAAACCAGAAGTTGCGGTCGTAGCCCCTGTGGTCGAGGCCAAGCCTGTCGCGACGCCCGTTGCCGCCACACCCAAGGTTGAAGCTAAACCGGCTGCAAAGCCTGTCACCGCGTCTCCGAAGATTGCCGCCAAGGTTGCCGCAAAGACGGCTCCCAAGGCCAAGAAGACCTCTGCCCCAAAGGCAGTCAAGGCAAAGCGTATCCCATCACCCAAAGCGGCGAACCTTGCCGCGCCAAAAGGACTGAAGACCATGACCGATACCGTAAAGCAGGTTGAAGAAACCATGAAGAAGGCCACTGCAGAATTCAGCGAGAAGGCCACCGAAGCGCTCAAGGACGTCAACAGCCGTGCAAAGGCTGCCTTTGAAAAGGTTGGCACCCTCGCCAAGGACGCGACCGAGTTCAACAAGGCGAACATCGAAGCCTTCGTCGAGTCGGCCAAGATCGCTGCAAAGGGCGCACAGACCGCTGCTCAGGCTGCTGCCGAATATGGCCGCAAGAATTTCGAAGCGACCTCGACGCTCGTCAAGTCGGCTGCTGCCGTCAAGTCGCCTACCGAACTGTTCAAGCTCCAGGGTGATTTCGCTCGCAGCCAGTTCGACGGCGCAGTTGCCGAAATGTCGAAGTCGAGCGAGCGTTATCTGAAGCTTGTCGGCGAGATCTTCCAGCCGATCCAGAGCCGTTATTCGGTTGCTGCTGAAGAGATCAAGTCCCGTCTCGCTGCCTAAGCGCTTCGAAACAGACAATGGATGGCCGTCGCGGGAAACTGCGGCGGCCGTTCGTTTGTTCACTGTTTACGCTGATTTGCTGCAATCCGATCTTGCCCTCATGGGGCAGGATACCATATTCTGTGCACAATGAGCGAAACCCACATCCCGATTCACGCAATGGCCGAACGCCGCGACGGTGACGAGGGCACTGGTCTTGGCATCGCGACTCGTACGCGGACCAAAACGAAGAAGCCGACACCCTACAAGGTGCTCATGCTGAACGATGACTACACGCCGATGGAATTCGTCGTGCTTTGCCTCCAGCGATTCTTTCGGATGAACATGGAAGATGCAACCCGCGTTATGCTGCATGTCCATCAGAAGGGCGTGGGCGTATGCGGGATTTTCTCTTATGAAGTCGCCGAAACCAAAGTCACGCAAGTGATCGATTTCGCGCGCCAGAACCAGCACCCGTTGCAGTGCACACTTGAAAAGGCGTGAGCGCTTCGCCAGCGGCTGTCATCATCGGAGCAGGGGATGCAACAGGCGGCGCCATCGCTCGAGCATTTGCCAACGAAGGACTGACGGCATGCGTCAACCGGCGTATGCGCAATGCCGAACAGCTTGAACGGCTGGCACAATCCATTCGGGACAATGGCCATAAGGCGCGCGCCTTTCCTTGCGATGCCCGTGACGAAGCCGAAATGGTCGCCCTGTTTGAAAGGATTGAAGCTGAGGTTGGGCCGATCGAAGTGGCGGTTTTCAACATCGGCGCCAATGTGCAGTTCCCGATCGTCGAAACGACAACGCGCGTTTACACCAAGGTGTGGGAAATGGGATGCCTGGCGGGCTTCCTGATGGGCCGGGAAGCTGCAAGGCATATGATCCCGCGCGGACGCGGCACAATCCTTTTTACGGGCGCCACAGCCAGCATTCGGGGTGGCTCCGGCTATGCTGCATTTTCGGGGGCCAAGGCCGCTTTGCGGATGCTCGCACAGTCCATGGCACGTGAGCTGGGCCCCAAAGGCATCCATGTTGCCCACACCGTGATTGATGGTGGCATTGACACGGAATTCATCAAGGGTCGGCATCCTGCTTTTGACGAAGCAAAGGCTGCCGACCTGATCCTGTCGCCCGATGCTATCGCGGCCAATTATGTGATGCTCCACAAGCAGCCAAAAAGCGCCTGGAGCCATGAGCTGGACCTGCGACCCTGGGGAGAAAAGTGGTGAGCAAGAGTTTCGACTTTCTCTTCGATATCGGCGGCCCGAACGGCTATCTGACGCACCGCGTTTTGCCCGAGTTCTGCGCGCGCACGGGGGCGGTCGCTCGCTATGTGCCTGTTCTGCTGGGCGGGTTGATGAAAGCGACGGGAAACCGGCCGCCCTGGGCCGTGTATGCGGACGTTCCGGCCAAGCTTGCCTATGACAGGCTTGAGTTTCAGCGATTCATCTCCGCAAACAATTTGACCAGGTTTCGCATGAATCCCCATTTTCCGATCAACACACTTCCGCTTATGCGCGCCATTGTTGCTGCCAGACATGAAGCTGTGTTCGAACAGGCCGTCGAAGCCATGATGGTTGCGATGTGGGAAGACAGCATCAACCTGTCCGATCCTGAAGAGATCGCCAATGCCTTCGATCGTGGCGGCGTGGACGGGAAGCGGCTGCTGGAACGTGCCAGCGAAGATGCGATCAAGGCCGAGCTTGCACAGAACACTGCAAGTGCCGTGGAACGAGGCGCGTTCGGAATACCGACCTTCTTTGTCGGCGACGAAATGTGGTTCGGCAAGGAACGGCTTGCACAGGTTGCAGCAGCTCTGGGCTGATCCCTGCCCGGCTCTAGCGCAGTGCGGCGGCCACCAGCGGATAGATCCCTTTCACAATGATGGCCACGCCCTTCGCATTGGGATGCATCTGGTCAGCAATCAGCAGAGACCGGTTTGGCGTGACGCCGTTCATGAAAAAGGGATAGAGCTTTGCACTGTGCTTCTTCGCAAGTGATGCAAAGATCGGGTCGAATTGGGCCTGATAGGGCTTTCCAAGATTGGGCGAAGCTCGCATCCCCGCCAGAATAACGGGAATGCGGCGTTTCCTGAGTTCGCCAAGAATGGCGTCGAGATTGGCCCGGGTCTGATCCGGCTTGAGACCGCGCAACATATCATTCGCGCCGAGTTCGAGGATCACGAGATCGGGCTTTGCCTTCAATCCCGCCAGCACGAAGGCCAGCCGCCCGCGCCCCGCTGCACTGGTATCGCCCGAGACACCGGCGTTATGCACCCGCGCCGGAATGCCGCCCTTGATCAGCGCAGCCTGCAGCTGGGCGGGAAAACTCTCATTGGGCTTCAGGCCGTAACCGGCGGTAAGGCTGTCACCGAATGCAAGAACGAGTTTGTCCTTGGCAAAGGCGGGTTGCGCAAAAAGCAGCGCGACCGCTTGGAGAATTGCCAAAGCCCACCCATATGCAACCAAACGCTTCATCAGAAAGTCCTCAATGCCTTCCCCCCATATTGTGATGAATGCCCGCAATGTCACGCTGACACTCGGAGAAAAGGACGCGCGCGTCGAAATACTGCGCGGAATCGACCTGTCTGTGGGCAGCGGAGAGACTGTGGCCTTGCTCGGCCCGTCAGGTTCGGGAAAGTCATCACTCATGGCCGTCCTTGCTGGGCTGGAGCGAGCATCAGGCGGCGACATCGAGATAGCCGGAGCCGACTTTGGCAAACTCGATGAAGATGGTCTGGCTCTTGCCCGACGCGGTCGGATCGGAATCATCCTGCAGGCGTTTCACCTGCTCCCGACAATGACAGCGCTTGAGAATGTTGCAGTCCCTCTGGAACTTGCGGGGATGGACGCGCCGTTCGATCGGGCGCGCGAGGAGCTTTCACTCGTTGGACTTGCAGAGCGGACCGGGCATTACCCTGCCCAGCTTTCGGGCGGTGAACAGCAACGGGTGGCAATCGCCCGGGCATTGGCGCCAAGACCCCAAATCCTCTTCGCGGACGAACCGACCGGAAATCTCGATGCGAGGACGGGGGCAGCGATCATGGACCTGCTCTTTTCCCGACAGGCCGATTCAGGCGCGACCCTGTTCATCATAACGCACGATCCGTCGCTGGCTGCCCGCTGCAAGCGAATCGTCGAGATGCAAGATGGGCGGATCATTTCTGACAGGGCCTCCGCGTGAAGGAAGCGCTTCGGCTTGCCTTGCGGGATTTGCGTGGCTCGAAAGCAGGGCTGCGGCTGCTTGCCGTCTGCCTTTTTCTTGGCGTCGCTGCACTCGCCGGAATCGGAAGCCTCTCGACTGCGATCCTGACTGGCCTTTCGGAACAAGGCCAGGTGATCCTTGGTGGAGACCTGCAGGCGGAAGCCGCGCAGCGGAGTGCTACGGATGAGGAACGTGCCGCGTTCGCGCGCTTCGGCACGCTTTCCGAAACGACGCAAATGCGGGCCATGGCAGCAACGGCTGATGGCAGCCAGTCACTGCTGATCGAGCTCAAGGGCATTGATGCCAATTATCCACTCTATGGCCGATTGCGCCTGGCAAAGGGAGCTCTTGCTGCCCGGCCATCCGGCACCGATGTCGCAATTGCACCGGCGCTGGCCGAAAAGCTGGACCTCAAGGTCGGAAGCCAGATCCGCGTGGGCGACGCGCAGTTTCGGATTATGGGCATCATTGCCGAAGAACCGGACCGGGTCGGAGAAGGCTTCACGCTTGGACCGGTCGTCATGGCGGACAAGGCGGGAGTCGACGCGACCGGGCTGATCCAGCCGGGCAGCCTGTATACCAGCAAATATCGCGTGAAGATGCGCGACGGGGCCGATCCGGCGAAGGCGACGGCGTCCTTGTCCAAGCAATTCGCTGGCGCGGGCTGGGACTATCGCGACCGCAGCAACGGAGCACCTGGTACGCGACGCTTCATTGAGCGGCTTGGCCAATTTCTCGCGCTCATTGGCCTCGCCTCCCTTGCCGTGGCGGGAATAGGCGTTGGCAATGGGGTCGCCTCCTGGCTTGATGGCAAGCGCGAGAGCATCGCTACGCTCAAGGTCCTGGGCGCATCGTCACAGACGATCTTCATAGCCTACCTGGCCCAGATTATCCTCATTTCGACGGCTGCCATCATGGCCGGCCTTGTGATCGGCGGCCTGGTACCGTGGGTGGTGACATGGCTTGCGGGCAACCTCCTGCCCATCACACCACACCTGGACGTGTACCCCGCCCCATTGGCACTTGGTGCGCTTTACGGGCTCTTGATTGCTCTGCTCTTCTCATTGGCCCCGCTTGCCCGCGCACGCGCCGTGACAGCAGCCAGCCTGTTCCGCGATCAGGTTGAAACAGTCCCGC
The DNA here is from genome assembly GCF_019443285.1 of Aquisediminimonas profunda. Lineage (GTDB taxonomy): Bacteria > Pseudomonadota > Alphaproteobacteria > Sphingomonadales > Sphingomonadaceae > Aquisediminimonas > Aquisediminimonas profunda. The sequence continues at coordinate 1,491,513 of NZ_CP080327.1, read as the reverse complement.
GTCCCTCATGGCCAATTGTCGCCGGCATGGTCACGATTGCCGGGTTGATCGCTGCATTGGCCATCATCACGGCCCGAGATCCAATGTTTGCGGCGAGCTTCATTGGTTCCGTCCTTGGTCTCCTTGCTCTCCTTGCCGGACTGGGTTGGCTGATCCGGCGCATCGCTGCTGCTCTGCCCCGTCCAAGGGCCCCGTTGGCGCGCTTGGCCCTTGCCGGTCTTCACCGACCCGGCGCACAGACCGGTCGGCTGGTCGTGGCCTTGGGGCTCGGATTGACGCTGTTTGCAACACTCGCAACGATCCAGACGAGCCTCAATTCCGCAATTGAGAATACGATTCCCAAGCGCGCACCAAGTTTCTTTGCACTCGATATTCCAAAGGATGAGGAAGCGCGTTTTCGATCCTCTGTAAGCACCATTGCGCCAAGCGCTGAGGTTGTGACTGTCCCGACCCTGCGCGGACCCGTGGTCGCGCTCAACGACCGGCGCGTCGCCGATATGAAGGATGTTCCCGAAGAGGCCTGGTTCCTGAGAGGCGATCGCGGATTGACCTTTGCACGCACCATTCCCGAAGGCAGCCGGATCACTGAAGGCCAATGGTGGCCTGCCAATTATGCGGGGCCGCCGCTTGTCTCGATCGACGAGCGCGCCGCCAAGGCGACCGGCCTGAAACTGGGCGACCGGCTGACCATTTCGGTGCTGGGGGTCGAAATCGAAGCCAAAATCGCGTCATTCCGGGAGATCAACTGGGACACATTGGGTTTCAACTTCGTGCTGGTCTTTTCCCCCGGCACTCTCGAGGCAGCCCCCTATACCCTTGCTGCAACAATCGGCACGGCCACCAAATCAGAGGCGGCAATTAGCCGAGCTGTCTCCAACGGATTCCCCTCCGTCTCGATGATCCGCGTGAAGGATGTCGTGACACAGGTTGGCGACCTCATGCGGCAATTAGGCTCGGCCATTGCTGTGGCAGCGTCGGTGGCAGTTCTCGCGGGCATTGCAGTGCTCATGGGTGCCGTTGCTGCCGCCAGACGGTCGCGCAGCTATGATGCCGTGCTGCTGAAACTGCTTGGGGCCACCCGGTTTCAGGTGCTGACGACGCAAGCGATCGAATATGCGATCCTCGCGACAATCCTGTCGCTTGTCGCCCTCGCGATCGGAAGTGCTGCGGGTTGGTATGTCGTGACCAGAATCTTCGAACTCGAATGGGCCCCTGATTTGGCCATCGTAATCGGTACCGTAGCTGCAGGAGGCGTTGGCACGCTGGTGTTGGCGCTGATAGGCGCTCTGCCCGTGCTGTCGGCCCGCCCGTCTGCGGCCTTGCGCGCGCTCTAGCCGGGAACGCCTGTAGTCAATTGCAGGGCGTGAAGCACGCCACCCATCCGGCCGCCTAGCGCCGCATAAACCATCTGGTGCTGCTTGACGCGCGGAATGCCGGCAAAGACAGCGCTCGTCACCTTGGCAGCATAATGGTCCCCATCACCGGCGAGGTCCGTGATTTCTACCGTCGCATCGGGAATGGCGGCACGGATCATCGCCTCAATATCTGCCGCGGCCATTGGCATGGTGTTACATCGACTCCATCAGTTGCCGGCGTGCCTCGACCGTCATATCGGCAAGCGCCTGCCTGATTTCTTCGTCACTTGTCTCGACCTGAGCGCCCGTCAGGTCGCCAAGCAACTTGCGGATCACATCCTCATCGCCGACTTCCTCGAAATCGGCCTGAACCACACTCTTGGCGTAGGAATCGGTTTCTTCCGGTGTAAGGCCCATGCGCGATGCAGCCCATTGGCCCAAAAGTTTGTTACGCCGGGCAGTCACACGAAAGGCCATTTCCTCTTCGCGAACAAATTTGGCCTCTTGCGCCTTTTCGCGATCATCGAACGTCGTCATCATCATCCCTTCAATCGAAACCCATTTACCCAGATAGGCGTGACCAGCGTCGGCTTCAATCGCCGATCCGCACCACCAGCTTGCCAATAGCCCCGCGGGCACCCATTTTCGCGATTGCATCGCCGCCACGTTCAAACGGGAACACTTCCGTCACCCGTGGTGCAATCTTGCCCTCCTGCCAAAGCCGGAACAGCCGCGCTACATTGGCACGATTGGCCTCTGGATCACGTGCCGTAAATGCACCCCAGAACACGCCGCACACGTCGCAGCTCTTCAGGAGCGTCAGGTTCAAGGGCAGCTTTGGAATGCCAGCCGGGAAGCCGACGACAAGATAGCGCCCCTCCCAGGCAATCGAGCGGAGCGCAGGCTCGCAATAATCGCCGCCAACGGCATCATAAATCACATCGGCACCATTGGGACCCAGCACCGCCTTGAAAGCGTCGGCAAGGGCCTTCGACTGCTCCTTGTCAAATGGAGCTGTGCCGTAAAGGATCGTCTCGTCTGCGCCCGCGGCCTTGGCGGCCGCCGCCTTTTCTTCGGTGGAAACAGCGGCAACGACGCGCGCGCCAAAGGCCTTGCCCAATTCAACGGCAGCCATGCCGACACCGCCGGCAGCGCCAAGCACGAGGAGCGTTTCGCCTTCCTTCAGGTGCCCGCGATCAAGCAGGGCATGGATGGTCGTGCCGTAAGTCAGCAGGAGCGACGCACCCTCTTCGAAACTGCGCTCCGGCGGCAACGCAAAAGCCTGTCCTTCGCCAAGGACAATCTTTTCGACCAACCCGCCATTGCCGACTGTCGAAAGCACACGGTCTCCCGGCTTCCACTTGGTCACGCCTTCACCAACCGCTTCGACGACCCCGGCAATCTCACCACCGGGCGCAAATGGCCGCGGCGGCTTGAACTGGTACTTGTCCTCAATGATGAGAACGTCTGGATAGTTGATTGAACAGGCCTTCACCGCAACCAGGATTTGACCGGGGCCTGCGACCGGATCCGGAACCTCTTCCAGAACCAGCGTTTCGGGTCCACCCACCGCCTTTGACAAAAGCGCCTTCATGCGTTCGCACCTCCTGCTTGCCACGGCCAGGCGGCAGCGGCACGTTGCTCATAATTACTGATCTGGGCATCCATCGCCATGGTCATGCCAATTTCATCAAGCCCACCCATCAGGCACTGCTTGCGGAATGGGTCAATCTCGAAAGAAAAACGATCCTGAAACGGCGTGGTCACCGTCTGGTTTTCGAGGTCGATGTGGATTTCGTCCGTCTTTGCGACCTCCATCAGCCGATCGACCGCTTCTTGCGGCAGAACCACAGTCAGAATGCCGTTCTTGAAAGCATTCCCTGAAAAGATATCCGAAAAACTCGGCGCGATGACAGCCTTGATGCCCATGTCGCCGAGCGCCCATGCCGCATGCTCGCGGCTTGATCCGCAACCGAAATTATCGCCCGCAATGAGGATGGGCGATCCGGCATAGGCCGGATCGTCGAACAGGTTGCCGGGCTCTGCCCTCAACGCTTCGAAAGCGCCCCGCCCAAGGCCGATACGACTGATTGTCTTGAGCCAGTGAGCCGGAATGATGACATCCGTGTCGACGTTCTTGCGTCCAAAGGGATAGGCCTTGCCCTGCACATGATTGACGGGATCCATCAGGCAGCTCCCCCAAGTTCACGAACATCGCAGAGCCGCCCTGTCACAGCCGCAGCGGCTGCCATTGCCGGCGAAACCAGATGCGTGCGCGCTCCCGGTCCCTGCCTGCCGACGAAATTCCGGTTCGAAGTCGATGCGGAACGTTCGCCCGGCGGAACCTTGTCTGGATTCATGCCGAGGCATGCCGAACATCCCGGTTCCCGCCATTCAAGGCCCGCGTCCTTGAAGATGCGATCCAGCCCTTCTGCTTCGGCCTGTTCCTTCACCAGGCCTGATCCCGGCACAACAATGGCCCATTTGACACCGGGCGCCTTCTTGCGGCCCTTCAGGACAGCCGCCGCTGCGCGCAAGTCTTCGATGCGGCTGTTGGTGCAGCTGCCAATAAAGATATTCTCGACCGCCACATCCTGCATCCGCATACCCGGTTCCAGCCCCATATAGGCCAGCGATTTCCGCGCTGCCTCCTGTTTGGACGGGTCAGCGAAGTCCATGGGATCAGGCACGACACCGGTCACCGGGACCACATCTTCGGGACTTGTCCCCCAGGTGACATTGGGCGCGATTTCGGCCGCGTCGATCAGCACCGTCCGGTCATAGGTGGCGCCCGGATCGGTCACGAGCGTGCGCCAATAGGCCACAGCGGCGTCCCAATCCGCTCCGTTCGGTGCCATGGGTCGCCCCTTGAGATAAGCAAAGGTCACATCATCCGGCGCAATCAACCCGGCACGGGCCCCGCCCTCGATAGACATGTTGGAGACTGTCAGCCGCCCTTCGACGGACAGGGTACGGATCGTCGATCCGGTATATTCGATGACATGCCCTGTGCCACCCGCAGCGCCAATCCGACGGATGATTTCAAGCGCCAGATCCTTGGCGGTTACGCCAGGACCAAGAGCACCCTCAACCCGAACTTCCATCGTCTTCGAAGGCGTCAACAGCAGCGTCTGTGTCGCGAGAACATGTTCGACCTCGGATGTGCCGATGCCGAACGCAAGCGCGCCTAGTCCGCCGTGACAGGCCGTATGGCTGTCTCCGCACACAATAGTGGTTCCGGGCAGGGAGAAGCCTTGTTCCGGGCCAACGACGTGAACGATGCCCTGCTCCCGGTCTGTCGCACCGATATACCGGATTCCGAAGGCAGGTGCATTCTGTTCAAGCGCGGCAAGCTGCTGCGCGCTTTCCGGATCCGCGATCGGCAAGCGATTTCCTGCTGCATCCTTGCGCGGGGTTGTCGGGAGATTGTGATCCGGCACGGCCAGCGTCAGATCCGGGCGCCGAACTTTGCGGCCCGCCACCCGCAACCCTTCGAACGCCTGCGGGCTGGTGACTTCATGGACGAGGTGACGGTCGATGAAGACAAGGCAGGTGCCGTCCGCACGTTGATCGACAACATGGGCGTCCCAGATTTTTTCATACAGTGTGCGAGGTCGTGAAGCCATGCCGAGGGCCTTAAGCATGGATTCTTCGGATTCGCAAAGAAGCAATCGTTGCGCCATCAAAAACCAGCCCCTAACGACCGGTCGATGGACGCTTTGCTCACCTCCACCCTGATCGTAGCTCTGGCTGAAATGGGCGACAAAACCCAGCTTCTGGCGATCATCCTCGCCACGCGCTTTCGCAAGCCCTTGCCGATTATCGCTGGCATATTGGCTGCCACGCTTGCCAACCACGCATTGGCTGCCTTTGCGGGCGTTACCGCAGCATCCCTGCTGGACGGACCCTGGTTCCGTTACGCTGTGGCGGCATCATTCATTGCCATGGCTGGATGGACCCTGATTCCCGACAAGGCAGATGATGAAGCCGGCAAGGCGAGCCGGTTCGGACCTTTCATCACGACCTGCATTGCCTTTTTCATCGTGGAAATCGGAGACAAGACACAGATCGCGACGATCGCATTGGGCGCGCGGTTCCAGAGCGTCCTGTGGGTCACCATGGGCACGACGCTCGGCATGATGATCGCCAATGTGCCCGCAGTCTATATGGGCCACGAACTCGTCAAACGTGTGCCGCTGCGCACGGTCCAGATTGTGGCGGCCTTGCTGTTCCTGGGGCTCGGACTCTGGCTCGCAGCGGAGACTGCAGGCCTTTTCTAGAGACGCGGTCAACCCATCCTGTAGTCGGCGAGTATATCACCCGCGTCCCGCAATTCCTCCTCGTGGCTTGCCTCGCGCCAACTTTCGGCCAGAGCTTCTGCTTCCCATTGCTGCATGGCCGGATGCGCAATGACACGATCGACCCATGCCTGACCGGCGCCAACGTCAAGGCCATAGGTCCGAACCCGATAGGCAACCGGAGCAAAAAAGGCATCGACCGCGCTGAAGGCGCTGCCGCCCAGCCAGGGTCCGCCGAAGCGAGACAGGCCTTCGGGCCAGAGTTCCTGAAGCCTCTGCACATTTTGCGCAACGGCATCGCTCAGCGGCTTCGGTCGCACGCGAACACCGACATTCATTGGGCACGCGTTGCGCAGCGCCGCAAAGCCGCCATGCATTTCCGCCACGGCACATTGGGCCCAGGCCCTCGCCGCCTTGTCATCGGGCCAGACGCCCGCATGCCGATCGGCCAGGTAGAGACAGATGCCAAGCGAATCGTGGACAACCCGGTCTCCATCAAGCAGGACCGGAACCTGACCAGTCGGAGAGAAAGCCCGGAATTCGTCATAATTGACCGGCTTCGTGAAGGGCTCGACCCGATCTTCGAACGCAATGCCCAACGCCTTCATCAGCACCCAAGGCCGCAGCGACCAGCTCGAATAGTTCCGGTTGGCGGTTATCAGCGTGTACATCGGGACGTCTCCTTGGGCGAAACATAGCCGGCATCATGGACAAAGGGCAGTTGCGCACCATTCTCCAGAGCTGCAAGCACTGATCCGAAATCCGTGCGACAACGGAATCCAAGCAGCCGCTCCGCCTTGCCCGGATCGTAAACCCTGTCGATGTGCGTGGGGAGCGCCCATCCCCTTTTCGCATAGAGCGACGCCGCTTGAGGATAGTATCTTTGGATCACAGAGCGCGCATCGGCCATGAGCGCTTGGGCATCGGTACGCGCAAATGGAGGAGGCGCGGACACAATGAAACGCTGAAAACCCAAGCCCGGCGCGCGTTCAAGTGCTGCAAGATGCGCATCGGCTGCATCTTCGACCGTCAGCCGGCGGTTGAGAAATTCATTGGCCTTCAGATTGGGACCGCTCGGCTCATCAAGGGTGTCGTCATTTTCCGGAAAGAAGCGGCCAGTGCGCAGCACCATCACATCAATTCGATGATCGGACGCGTAGAGCCGACACAGATCTTCTGCAGCCAGCTTGGTCGCGCCATAGATGTTGCGCGGCGCCAGCGGCCCACTTTCCTCGTCGAGCCACGCAGCCTCTCGCAATCCGCCAGCCTTGCCCTTGCGAATTTCGTCCGAAATCATCAGCGACGTTGTCGAGGTAAAAACGAAGCGGTCATTGCCTGCCGCTGCTGCTGCTTCGAGAAGATTGAGTGTGCCTGTCACGTTCACATCGACGAAGGCTTGCGCCCCATATCGCGCGATATCTGGCTTGTGGAGGCCGCCACAGTGGATAACCGCCTCAATGCCGTAGTCGACAAAGGTGCGATTCACCAGTGCCCTGTCAGCAACGGTTCCTATGACTTGAGTATCGCTGCCAGGTGCGAGGTCGAGTCCCACAACATCGTGCCCCGCGCGTCTGAGTGTGGGCGCTAGAAAGCGGCCGAGCCAACCCGACGAACCTGTCAGAAGGATGCGCATGACAGCGCTGGCGATACTTGCAGCGTCCCGACGCTGCAAGCACGTCAAACAATATAATGCGCTGTTGTCTTTGCAGCGATTTCGTCCTGCGTCACGCCCGGTGCCATTTCAATCAGCTTGAATGGCGAATTGTGGTCCGGACGCTGGAACACGGCAAGATCCGAGATAATCATGTCCACTACATTCTTGCCGGTCAGCGGCAAGGTGCAGGCCGGGATGAATTTCGGGCTGCCGTCCTTGGCATTGTGTTCCATGACCACGATGATCTTCTTGACCCCGGCGACAAGGTCCATCGCGCCGCCCATGCCCTTGATCATCTTGCCGGGAATCATCCAGTTCGCGATATCTCCGTTCTCGGCAACCTCCATCGCGCCAAGCACGGTCAGGTCGATATGTCCGCCGCGGATCATCGCAAAGGAAGCCGCGCTGTCGAAATAGGCCGATTGGGGAAGCTCGCTGATCGTCTGCTTGCCCGCATTGATGAGGTCGGGATCCTCTTCGCCCGCATAGGGAAACGGGCCGATACCCAACATCCCGTTTTCCGACTGCAAGGTCACTTCCACCCCTTCAGGGATATGGTTGGCCACAAGCGTCGGGATACCGATGCCAAGATTCACATAATAGCCGTCGCGCAGTTCCTTCGCTGCACGCGCGGCCATTTCGTCGCGAGTCCAGCCCTTGCTTGCCTCAGCCATTACGCAGCCTCCCTTTCGCGCACGGTTCGGAATTCGATCTTCTTGTCATAGGGAGCGCCAACAATGATGCGCTGCACATACACGCCGGGAAGGTGGATGCAGTCCGGATCGAGGCTGCCGACCGGAACAATTTCTTCGACTTCGACGACGCAGACCTTGCCGCAGGTGGCGGCGGGCTGATTGAAGTTGCGTGCAGTCTTGCGAAAGACAAGATTTCCCGTCGCATCCGCTTTCCATGCCTTCACAATTGCAAGATCGGCGAAGATGCCACGTTCAAGGATATAATCCTGACCGTCGAATGTCTTCACGTCCTTGCCTTCGGCAACCTGCGTTCCGACGCCTGTCTTGGTATAGAAGCCGGGGATGCCGGCGCCGCCTGCACGCATGCGTTCTGCCAGAGTTCCCTGCGGACAGAATTCGACCTCAAGCTCACCAGCGAGAAACTGCCGCTCGAACTCCTTGTTCTCGCCAACATAGGACGAAATCATCTTGCGGATCTGGCGCGTGCGCAAAAGCTTGCCCAGACCCTCGCCATCAATGCCAGCGTTGTTGGAAGCAATTGTCAGGTCCTGGACACCGCTTTCGACAATGGCGTCGATCAGGCGCTCGGGAATACCGCACAATCCGAACCCGCCTGACGCAATCAGCATCCCGTCTTTGAGCAGGCCATCAAGCGCAGCTTTTGCGTCAGGATAGAGTTTTTTCATCAGTCCATTCCCTCCCGGAGTCGGGCGCGGTTAGCGAGTCGCAGCAGTTTTGCCAAATGCAATCATCTTGTCGATGAGTGCATTTACATCAACTCACGGTCGTACCGAACAGTGAACCAATTCCGGCCGTCGCTGCCATCGCGAACGCACCCCAGAATGTGACCCTGGCGATCGCCCGTACCACACTGGCCCCGCCCAACTTGGCGCCCAGCCCCCCAAGAAGCGCCAGAAAGGCAATCGAGGCCAGTGCCACGGCAATGGTGAGCGCCGTACCGGAGAAGAGAACAACCATGAGCAGTGGCAATGCCGCTCCCACTGAAAAGCTGGCAGCGGAAGCGAGCGAGGCCTGAATGGGCCGCGCAATCGTATGTTCCGCAATGCCGAGCTCATCGCGCAAATGGGCACCAAATGCATCGCGTGCGGTGAGCTGGTCCGCGACCTGTTCGGCGAGCGCGCGATCCAGTCCCCGTTTTTGGTAAATTCCGATCAGTTCTTCCCGTTCTGCCGCCGAATCGGTTGCAAGTTCCTGACGTTCGCGAGCCATGTCAGCCTGTTCGGAATCCGCCTGTGAGCTGACCGATACATATTCGCCGGCCGCCATCGACATGGCTCCGGCGACCAGCCCTGCGGCTCCCGTGAGCAGGATGCTCGATTGATCGGCTCCTGCGCTTGCCACGCCCATGATCAGGCTGGCGGTCGAGACAATCCCGTCATTGGCCCCCAACACTGACGCACGGAGCCACCCGATGCGATCAATCAGATGGGCTTCCCGATGCACTCTGGCCATAGTCTCAGCCCCTGTTTCAGCCGGATCAATACTGGAGCTTCAGCCCGGGCCGGTTCCAGCGCGTCTTGGCAAGTCGGCCCGAACCAGACAGGGTAATCCAGGCATCCTGCATGTCTGCGCCGCCAAAACAGATGTTCGTCGTGAAGATGTCGTCGGTCGCCACGAACTCCACCAGCTCGCCCTGCGGCGAAACGACCGAGATGCCGCATTCACCAATGGTCGCCACACAGATGTTGCCGTTTGCTTCCATCGCAAGAGAATCGAAGAACTTATATCCGGCAGGACGATAAAGCGGAATCCCGGGGCCGCCAGGACCCGCGGCGTCATCGACCTTGCCCGGCGCGATCACGTTGAACTGGGTCAACCGGCAGGTGTAGGTTTCCGCCGCATAAAGCTTCGAGCCATCCGGAGAGAGCCCGACGCCGTTTGGATTGTAGCTTGGGAAGATGACCTCTTCGAGGTGGCTGCCATCTGCCTTGGCATAGAAGATGCCGACGATGTCGTGGCAGCGTTTGACATAATCAACCTTGCCATGATCCGTGAACCAGAAGCCGCCATGGGCATCGAAAACGATATCATTGGGTCCGCGCAGGACGCAGCCGAAATCGCCAGACTTGTAGAGGACTTCCACCTTCCCGGTCGCAATGTCTATCCGCTCGATCCGGCCGCCCGAATAGTCATTGGCTATGCCGTGAGGTGCGAGGTAGCCGTTCGATTCCACATATTCGAAGCCGCCGTTGTTGCAGCAATACAGCTTTCCGTCCGGTCCCAGGGCGAGACCGTTCGGCCCGCCACCTGTTTCAGCGACAGTTTCCTTACGTCCGTCCGGATAGACGCGCGTGATCCGCCCATTGGCGATTTCAGTCAGGATAACGCTCCCGTCCGGCATGGCTACCGGGCCTTCGGGAAAGCGCAGGCCTTCCGCGACAATTTCAAAGTCCGCCATGTCTCTCTCCCAATCAATGCCTTCGACTCGCACCTGCGAGCGTATGTCGATCATCTGTGCCTTCGCGCGGGGCGGTTTGTCGATAGTGCATTCTCAAAGTTTCAGCGGCTATCGTCAGACAGGAAAATGTCCTAGAGCAGCGGCATCAGATTGACCCTGCCGAGGAATTTCATGCCAACACATTATGATGCCGATCTTCGCCTGTTCATCAACGGCAGCTGGCGGATCGGAGAAGGCCGTGACGCGTCTGGCGTTATCAATCCGGCCACGGGTGAGACGATAGCCGAACTGCCGCTGGCAACCGCTGCCGACCTGGATGAAGCGCTCGCGTCTGCCGACAAGGGCTTCCAGATCTGGCGCGCAATGGACGTCGAGGCTCGTGGCGCAATCCTTCGCAAGGCAGCGACACTCCTGCGGGACAGGACAGAGGCTATTGCCACACTCCTGACACTGGAACAGGGCAAGCCAATCGCGGAAGCACGGGCCGAAGTCTCCAGCAGTGCCGCCTTGTTCGACTATTGCGCAGAAGAGGCAAAGCGCGCCTATGGCCGTGTCCTCGTGCGGCCCACCGGACAGCGTTCAATCGTGATCAAGCAACCGGTTGGCCCTGTCGCCAGCTTCACGCCCTGGAACTTTCCGATTTACCTGATGGCCAAGAAACTGTCCTCCGCGCTCGCTGCCGGGTGCTCGGTCATCGCGAAGCCACCCGAAGAAACTCCGGGCTGCACGTCGGCTCTGGTCCAGTGCCTGATCGATGCAGGCGTGCCCTCCAACGTCGTCCAGCTCGTGTTTGGCGTTCCTGACATGGTGAGCCGGCACCTCATTGGCTCGCGCATCATCCGCAAGATCAGCTTCACGGGCTCGGTTCCGGTCGGCAAGCATTTGATGAAGCTCGCAGCCGATGGCGCCAAACGCGTCACAATGGAATTGGGCGGACATGCGCCCGTGTTGATCTTTGACGATTGCGATCTCGAAAAGACGCTCGACATGGTCGTGCCCCAGAAGTTCCGGAATGCCGGCCAGGTGTGCGTCTCGCCCACCCGGTTCTACGTCCAGCAGACGATCTATGATGCCTTTGTGAAGGGCTTTGCGGCACGGACCGCACACGTGACAATCGGCAGTGGTCTCGATGCAGCAACCAAAATGGGGCCGCTTGCCAATGCCCGACGTCCGGCCGCCATCGGCGCCCTGGTCGACGACGCACGGGCCAAGGGCGCGCGCCTTCTTGCTGGCGGAAATCGGGGCGATCACGGCTATTTCTTTCAGCCGACAGTTCTAGCCGACGTGCCTCAGGAGGCAGACATCATGTCGAACGAGCCGTTCGGTCCCGTTGCTGTCTGCCGGCCGTTCGAGAGTTTCGATGAAGCCATCGAACAGGCCAACCGTCTTCCCTACGGCCTTGCTGCCTTTGCTTTCACCGAGAATGGCCGGAGGGCCAACTTGCTGGGCGATGCAATCGAGAGCGGCATGGTCGGCATCAATACCTTTGCCATTGGTACACCGGATGCGCCCTTTGGCGGCGTCAAGGAATCGGGCTTTGGCAGCGAAGGTGGACCAGAGGGGATGGAAAGTTATTTCGTGACAAAGGCGATTCATCAGGCATGACCAAGCAACGCACCGGTGGCCGTATCCTTGTTGACCAGCTCGTCATTCAAGGCTGCGACCGCATCTTCACTGTTCCGGGCGAGAGCTTTCTCGCTGTTCTCGATGCACTGCACGACACCCCCGAAATCCAGACGATCATCTGCCGGCAGGAGGGTGGCGTCACCTATATGGCCTGCGCCGATGGCACATTGACCGGCCGGCCCGGCGTTGCATTTGTGACACGCGGACCGGGCGCCACCAACGCCAGCATCGGCGTCCATGTGGCGATGCAGGATTCGCAGCCGATGATCCTGTTCATTGGGGATGTGGATCGCGGCATGCGAGACCGCGAAGGATTTCAGGAAGTCGATTTCACGGCGATGTTTACGCCACTTGCCAAATGGGCAACGCGGATCGACGATCCTTCCAGAATCCCGGAATATGTTGCCCGCGCATATTCCGTCGCGATGTCCGGCAGGCCCGGGCCTGTCGTGATTGCGCTTCCGGAGGACATGCTGATTGAAGTGGCAGAGGCCGTTGACCGGCCGCGCGTCGACCGCCCTGCACAGGCTCCCGACGCTGGAGCAATGGAGACGTTCGCATCGCTCATATCGTCTGCCCAATCTCCCGTCGCGATCATCGGCGGGGCAGGATGGAACAATGATGCCGCGCGCGACTTTGCAGAATTTGCAGCGGCGCACGGCATCCCGGTTGCTGCCGGGTTTCGACGGCAAGATGCCATTGCGAACGACTGCCCCGTCTGGGCGGGCAATCTGGGCTATGGCCCCAATCCCAAATTGACTGACCGGATCAAGTCTGCCGACCTGATCCTGGCGGTCGGCGCACGGCTTGGCGAAGCGACGACGGACAGCTACACTTTGGTCACGCCGGATCACCCGGGAAAAACCCTTATCCACGTTCACCCGGACCCGAACGAATTGGGTCATGTCTATCGCGCGGATCTCGCAATTTGCGCCGGGATGCCTGAATTCGCCCGAGCGGCGGCGGCTATGCCGAAACCAAAAGAGCCAAAACCCGCAGGTGCGGAGGCCCATGCCGAATGGAAGGCCTGGAACACACCATTGCCGTTTGATACGCGCGTCGATCTTGGCATGTGCGTTGCTGCCATGCGGGATGTCCTTCCTGCCGACACCATCATCTGCAACGGCGCAGGGAACTTCTCTGGCTGGTGGCACCGCTATTGGTCGCACCCGAAACATGGCACTCAACTGGCACCCACTGCAGGGGCCATGGGCTATGGTCCACCGGCCGCCGTCGCCGCGGCGCTGCGTCATCCCGAACGCAGCGTGGTTGCGCTGGCCGGTGATGGCGATTTCATGATGAACGGGCAGGAGCTTGCAACTGCCGTCCAATATGGCTGTGACATGCTCGTGCTTGTGATCGACAATGGCGCTTATGGCACAATCCGCATGCATCAGGAACGCGAGTATCCGACGCGAGTCAGCGGAACGACGCTCCACAATCCTGACTTTGCGGCGCTGGCTCGCGCCTATGGCGGGTGGGCAGAAACCGTTGAGGCAACTGCCGACTTCGCGCCGGCGCTGAGGCGCGCCCTCGAACACAAGGGCTTGCGGCTGCTCCATCTCAAGACCGACGTTGAACGGATCAGCGCTGGCACGACTATCAGTGTGCTTCGCGGAGCCAGTCGTTGACGCAACGCGCCAGGCTGTAGCCATGTCCCGCTACTATTCCGGCCCGCCGAGCGATCATTTCGACGGAGAGCGTTTTTTCGGACCGCAACGCAGTGGCGGCAAAGGTCTGGGATCTCTGCTCAAATGGCAGCTGGGGAGCAAGCGGGCCAAATGGCCGCGCTGGATCGACAATGCGTCTCACCCACCCCCGCGGGAGCGTGTCGACGGCAACGCCGTTCAACTGACGATGATTGGTCACGTCAGCGTCCTCATCCAGACTGCCGGTATCAATATCCTGACCGACCCGGTCTGGTCTGACCGCGCAAGCCCGTTCCAGCTGGCAGGACCAAAGCGCGTGCGCGCGCCGGGCATTGCCCTCGATGACCTGCCGCCCATCGATCTCGTTCTGGTCAGCCACAATCATTATGACCATCTGGATACGACGACGCTTGACCGGCTTGTCCGCCGCTTCGATCCGGAAATCGTGACGCCTCTGGGCAATGGCACCATCATCCGGAAGGCCACGCCAGATGCCCGAATTGTGGAAATCGACTGGGACGAAACAATGACGCATGGCCCGCTCAGGATAGAGGCCGAACCTGTCAATCACTGGTCGGCGCGCTGGTCGACCGACCGCAACGAAGCGCTTTGGGCGGGGATGACAATCCATGCACCGGCCCGACGCATCTTCTTCAACGGCGACTCAGGATATGCAGGGGGCTGGTGGGTTGACCGGCTGATGCAGAAGCACGGCACGATCGATGTCTCGCTCTGCCCCATCGGTGCCTATGAGCCGCGCTGGTTCATGAAGGATGCCCATATGGATCCCGATGAAGCGGTGGAGGTCTACAAGACCATGAAGGGGCCCATGACGCTGGGCTTCCACTGGGGTGTCTTCCAGCTGACCGACGAACCCATCAATGAACCGAAGGAACGGCTGATGGCGGCGCTGGCGCGCGAAGGGATTGATCCTGCGCGCTTCCGCACATTGGAGCCTGGTGAAAGCTGGACACTCTCGGACGTGGCACGGAATATCTAACGCGACCCCGCCTTCCTCCAATTCTGTGCTCCGGACGTGATCCGGAGCCCATATGTCCGCCAGCGCATCCGTCTCAGGCATGGGCTCCGGATCCAGTCCGGAGTACGGGAAGGAGGATTCGTGGCGCTCGGATAACAGGCACGCGAAGGCTTCCCGTGGTGAGCGCGGGGCGGGACGGTCGGCGCGGAAGCCTTGGGGGGCGTCCGGCGGGTATTGCCTTTGTGCGGTTGCAGGTGCTCGAGTGCGTAACCGGCGCCCGGTCTCGAAACACCGCCTTCTCATCCGGCACGTCCCTGCAGAGGGGTAAGGCCCGAAAGCCCGCCTGCAGGACGGGAATGCTCCCATCAAAGACGCCCGGACCGGTTCAAAACGAAGGCAGAGCGCGTGGCTGCACATTTTGGGGAGTGCAGACGCCCGCCGCTTTCGCGCCGACCTGAAGTCCCGCCCCTCGACCCGTGCGACCTAGAAACGCCGATCGAGTGACGGGATTGGCATTTTCATGATATCTCCTATTTGTCAAGTAAATAGGAACATAAGGCGAATATTACCTTCACACGTCGCCCCTGCGGAGGCAGGGGCCTGTTGGACGCATTGGTGCCTGACTCACGCAAGGGCCCCTGCCTGCGCAGGGGCGACGGGCGTGATATTTTAACGAAGCTGCGGTTCTGCAGCAGCAGGGGCTGGAGCAACAGGCGGCGGCATTTTCGCCCGTCGCGCCGCCAGAATCCGAACAGGCGCTTCGATCATCTGCCCACGCATCGCGCCTTCACCCTTGGTGGCGGAAACCGGCGATGCGTGAATCTTCTGCACCACATCCATTCCTTCGACCACGTGCCCGAAGGCCGCATAGCCTGCAGTGTCCCCCCTCCCGCCCGGATTGGCATCAAGGGCCGGCATGTCGGAGACAAGAATCGAGAAATCGCAAGTCGCCGTCCCCGGAGCCCAGCGCGCCATCGATATCGTTCCCGCCTTGTGCAGGATTCCGGTCAGATTGGTCGGTTCATGCGCAATCGGCTTCAGAATGCGCTTCGGATCATATTGGGTACCGCCCTGGATCAGGCCTTGCGGCCCTGGCCCGCCGAAATCGAGCCGCATTGTGCGGTAAAAGACTGTGCCATCGAGCCGCTTCTGATCGACGTAGCGCAGGAAATTGGCTGTTGTGATGGGCGCATGTTTGCCGTCGAGTTCAAGCACAATCGTGCCAAGCGTCGTCGTCAAGGCGACCCGAACAAGGCCAAGCGGCTCCGCAACCTGGGGAACCGGTGCTTTTCGGGGAGGCGCTGACACTGCGACGGCCGGCATCGCAAGCCAGCCACACAACGCCAAAAGTCCAATTATCCGTTTCATAAACCTGACCATTTCTATGCCGCTTGAACGGCCTGAATATGCGATGTTCTTCGCGCGAGCCAAAACTGTATCTGGTCGACGACAAAATCAATAACGGCCCTGATGTGGGGCTGACGGCGCGCATCGTCAGTGGTGACCATCCAGCCCGGCGTTTTCAATTCGGCAATCGGCGGCAGCAGTCTGACAACGCCGCGGAGATCATCGCCCATCAGGCAGGGCAGGACAGAGGCGCCAATGCCCGAACGCACGCTCGCTATCAGGCCGGAAAGCGTATTGGCTCGATGAACGATCAGTGCGTCGGGAAGCTTCTCTGCCACCCAATTGTTCACAAAGCCGTTGCGATCGACGTTCAGCACAAGCGGATAACGACACAATTCTTCAATGGTGGTCGGCAAGCCGCAGCGTTCTGCCATTTCCTGACTGGCGTAAAAGGCTTCCTCCATGTCCATCAGGTGGCGGACGATCAGGGCCTCCTGGGTGGGGCGACTGCCAAAACGTAACGCAAGATCGGCGTCTCCGCGAAGCAGGTCGAGATTTTCGTCAGTCGTGATGACTTCGACCCGAATGTCCGGATGACGCGCCCTCAACAGTCCCAGTGCCGGGATAACCCAGGCATTTGCAGCCGATTCAACAGTTGTCAGCCGAACCGTGCCGGCCAAACGGCGCGATTCCATCGCGATATTCGCCGTAAAGGCGCAAATCGAATCCTCGACGGCTTCGGCAGCGCCCAGCACCGCCTCTCCCCGCTGTGTCAGCCGATACCCTGTGGGCGTGCGTACGAAGAGCTGGACGCCCAAAGCCTCCTCAAGGACAGTTACACGCCGGGAGATTGTCGCCTGGCTGACCTTCATGTTTCTGGATGCAGAAAGCGTGCTGCCGCTCCGCGCGACGGCAAGGAAGTAGCGTAGATCATTCCAGTCGAACATGACCGACTCCAGAAATGCAGAACCGCGTTATGCATTTTTGCATAGGATATTTGCAACCTTGGTGTTCACGCTGCCCGATCAGATCGGAGTAACAAGAGTTCAGACGACGGGACCCCCCATCGCCCGGATTGAAGCATCGAATACCAGGAGAATTGAAATGACCGAGTTCCGCCCAACCTTCGCCATCGCCGCGGTTCTGGCCACGCTTGCAGGCCTCGCCCTTGCAGCAGCGCCGCTCAGTGGCATCGCACTGCTCGCATAACAGCGAGCGCATTCGCCCGCCGGGGAAAATGACCCTCCTCTCCCAAGCCCCCCTCCCCGGCGGGCGAAACCAGCGAGAAACGACCTGCTCAAAGGTCAAGAAGGGGCCCCCGCAGCGGCCCCTTTTTTAATATCGTTCCCAAATTTCAGACAAATCGGCTGAGTGAGGGCGAGGACATATAAAGGAGATGACCAGTGAAGATTGTGCACGCGTCTATCCCAGCTGACTATCCAGAGACAGCTGCGCGCGTATTGGCGGAAATCATGGACGGCGAAGCAATCCCGTTTCCGCCCGGCGGGCCGCGAGCCTGGATGGCTTGGTCTGGTGACGGCAATGTCGAATTCGAAGTGGTCCCCCGCGGCAATCTGATCACCTTTGGTGAAGAGGAAGGCGAATGGCGTCCGCAGAAGGGCACAACGCGGCTATCGGAAGTGCATATCGCGCTGAGCATCAACATGCCAGCCGATCAGGCCATTGCCATCGCCCAGCGTGCTGGCTGGCCCGCACGACGTTGTGATCGTGGCGGCGGCCTGTTTCAGTTGACCGAACTATGGGTTGAAGGTGCCTTCATGATCGAACTGCTCGATCCCGAGCAAACCACGCGATATGAAGAGGTTGTAACGCCTCAGAGTTGGAAACGATACCTCGCTGCCCGAGATGTGGTCTTGGCTGACTGATCGCGGCGCGCTTCAAAAAAAGGGGCCGCCGAAGCGACCCCTTCTCAATTTGAGCCTCAACCGGACGATCAATCGTCCTTGAGGAATGCCGGCACGAAGTTCGGATCGCCGCCTTCGCCACCTTCGGAACGCTCACGTCGAGGACCACGGTCTCCGTCACGACGCGGACCGCGATCGCCGCGGCCGCCGCCATCACGACGAGGACCACGGTCCCGATCGCCATCGCGACGCGGACCACGATCACCACGCGGGCCACGATCGCCGCCTTCACGCGGTTCGCGTGGCGGGCGTGTATCTTCGAGCTCGGCTCCTGTTTCCTGATCGACGACTCGCATCGACAGGCGAACCTTGCCGCGCTGATCGATTTCGAGAACCTTGACCTTCACTTCCTGACCTTCAGAAAGCACGTCTGACACCTTTTCCGTACGCTCGTTGCGAATTTCGGAAACGTGGACAAGACCGTCCTTGCCGCCCATGAAGTTCACGAACGCGCCGAAATCGACCAGGTTCACGACCTTGCCGTCATAGATCTTGCCAACTTCGGGTTCCTCGACAATGCCGGAGATCCACTTGCGCGCGGCTTCGATCTGACTGAGGTCCGAGGAGCTGATTTTGATAAGACCCTCATCGTCGATATCGACCTTTGCGCCGGTTGTTGCAACGATTTCGCGGATCACCTTGCCGCCGGTTCCGATGATGTCACGGATCTTCGACTTGTCGATCTGCATTGTTTCGATGCGCGGAGCGTGAGCCGAGAGTTCCGAGCGAACTTCGCCCAGGGCCTTGGACATTTCGCCAAGAATGTGGGCGCGGCCTTCCTTTGCCTGCTTCAGGGCTGCTTCGAAGATTTCCTTCGTGATGCCGGCAATCTTGATGTCCATCTGCATCGTGGTGATGCCTTCGGACGTCCCGGCAACCTTGAAGTCCATGTCGCCAAGGTGATCCTCATCACCGAGAATGTCGGACAGGATCGCAAAATCCTTGCCTTCGAGGATCAGGCCCATGGCGATACCGGAAACCGGGCGCTTTATGGGAACCCCGGCATCCATCATGGCAAGCGAGCCGCCACACACCGTCGCCATCGAGGACGAGCCATTGGACTCTGTAATGTCGCTCGTCAGGCGGATGGTGTAGGGAAATTCATCCTTGGTCGGCAGCACTGGGTGCAGTGCACGCCAGGCGAGCTTGCCATGCCCCACTTCGCGACGTCCCGGAGCCCCGAAACGGCCAACTTCGCCAACCGAATAGGGCGGGAAGTTATAGTGCAGCATGAAATGCTCGTAGTGCAGGCCGGTGAGCCCATCGATCATCTGCTCCGCATCCTTGGTGCCAAGGGTGCAGGTCGCAATTGTCTGGGTTTCACCGCGCGTGAACAGGGCCGAGCCATGAGCACGCGGCAGAAAATGCGTTTCACCAAGGATCGGACGGATCTGGGTCGTGGTCCGGCCATCGATGCGGGTGCCATCCTTCAGGATCGCACCGCGGACGATTTCAGCCTCAAGCTTCTTCATCAGCTTCTGCGCAGCCATCTGGTCCTGCGGAGCCGCATCGGAGAAGGCTTCCTTCGCCTTGGCGCGGGCTTCGTTGAGCGCATTCGAACGAGCCGACTTGTCCGTCAGCTTGTAGGCCGCAGCAATGTCTTTGCCGATGAGCTTCTTGAGCTTGTCCTTGGCCGCTGAGAGGTCAGCCTGAGCCGCCATTTCCCAAGGATCATTGGCAGCCTGTTCGGCCAGCTTGACGATGGCTTTGATCACGTCGCGGCACGCATCATGCGCAAACAGGACAGCGCCGAGCATAACCTCTTCCGAAAGCTCCTTGGCTTCGGATTCGACCATCATCACGGCATCATAGGTCGCCGCGACAACCAGATCGAGTTCGCCTTCGGCAACCTGCTCGTCGGTTGGATTGAGGATATATTCGCCGTTCAGATAGCCAACGCGTGCTGCGCCGATCGGGCCCATGAAGGGCACGCCCGAAAGCGTGAGCGCAGCTGACGCCGCGACCATCGCGAGGATATCCGGCTCATTCTCTCCATCATAGGAGAGGACCTGAGCGATCGCGTTGATCTCGTTGTAGAAGCCCTCTGGAAACAGCGGGCGAATGGGACGGTCGATAAGACGCGAAACCAGCGTTTCCTTTTCGGTCGCACCGCGTTCGCGTTTGAAAAAGCCGCCGGGAATACGTCCCGCAGCCGAATATTTTTCCTGATAGTGAACGGTCAGCGGGAAGAAATCCTGCCCTTCCTTCACCGATTTGGCAGCCGTGACAGCGCACAGCACCACGGTTTCGCCGAGCGTTGCAATGACAGCGCCATCGGCCTGGCGGGCAACCTTGCCCGTTTCGAGTGTCAGGGTTTGTCCGCCCCACTCGATTGTTACAGTTTTCGTGTTGAACATCTTTTTTCCTTCGGACCAGCCGCCCTATGCGTGCTGGCTTCCTTCTGTGTGCGGAGCCGAATTTGGCCCCTTCACCACCCAGTCGCCGAATTGCGAGAGGATGGCTCCTTCCTTGTTCTCCTGCGAAAGCAGGAGCCCAGCCCCATCGCAGCGATGGACTGGATCCCGGATCGAGTCCGGGATGACGCAAAACGCAAACGGCCCCCGAAAGGGGGGCCGAGCGATTGCGTTACTTGCGAAGACCAAGCTTCGCGATGAGTGCCGCGTAACGATCGTGATCGATTCTCTTGAGGTAATCGAGCAGCGAACGACGGTTGTTGACGAGCATCAGCAAGCCGCGACGCGAATGATTGTCCTTCGCATGGGTCTTGAAATGCTCGGTAAGGTTGGTGATCCGTTCGGTCAGGATCGAAACCTGAACTTCGGGGGAACCGGTATCGCCTTCATGGCGGGCATGTTCCTTGATGAGCGCCTGTTTGCGCTCTGCAGTAATCGTCATCGTTTTTCCTTCGACATCTTTTCAAAGGTTGAATCGCCGCACGGTGCGGACGTTTCCGTCCAGAACCTCCACAAGCGCGAGCGGTGTTTCACCGTTCAGGGCAAGATGGAGGCCGCCTTGTGCGGCAATCCCGGTCAAGACCTGCCCGTTATGGAGCAGCCTTGCCTGTTCCGGGGTAAGGGCGAGTGCCGGGATGTCGTCCAGCGCCGTCCTTATCGGCAAGGTCACGTCTTCAAGGGCGCGGGCCTTAGCCTTTTCCATGAGAATGTCCAGCGAAATCGCCTGATCGAGCCGGAACGGACCCGCCTTGGTCCGTCGGAGCATCGTCACATGGCCAACAGTGCCAAGCGCATGGGCAATATCCCGGGCGAGACTTCGGATATAGGTGCCTTTGGAAACCTGGGCGGTCAGGGTGACTTCCCCAACCGTCGCCCCTTCGCAGGGGCGACGGATAGAGAGTGCGCGGATCGTGACCTGTCGGCTTTCCAAGTCCACGCTCTCCCCCGCCCTGGCCAGATCATAGGCGCGCTTGCCGTCCACCTTGAGGGCGGAGAAGGCCGGGGGGACCTGCGCAATGGCGCCCGTGAAGGTCGGGAGAATGGCCCGGATGGCTTCCATCGTCGGGCGAACGTCCGAAGTTGCAATCAGGGTGCCTTCGAGATCAAGCGAGTCCGTCTCTTCGCCGAACGCAATCGTGAAGTCATAGCATTTGTCACTGTCGAGCATCCGGCCAGCGAGCTTGGTCGCCTCCCCCATCGCAATAGGCAGCACGCCTGTCGCCAGAGGATCGAGCGTCCCGCCATGGCCTACTTTCAGCTTTGGATAGCCGCCCTCGCGCAATGCCCGCTTGACCGCACTGACGCCCGCCGTCGAGCCGAGGCCAAGCGGCTTGTCCAGGATGATCCAGCCGTTGGGCATGTCAGCCGAAAAGCGAAAGGAACCGCGTGCCGAGCCCTAAAATCCACTCGACCGGCGGCCCGATCAACTGCGGCACTATTGCTGCTTTGGGCGACAGCATCGGCAGCACGACAATGAGCAGGATCATGAGCGGAAAGCCATAGCGCGCAAGCCGGGCATAGCGTCGGCCGAGCGAGGGAGGCAGAAGGCCTTCAACCACATGCCCGCCGTCAAAGGGCGGCAAGGGCAAGAGGTTGAAGACCCCAAGCATGACGTTGATAATGGCGAAGTTGATCAGGTTGGCGTTGATAAAGGCAACCGCAATGCCCGGGTTCTGTCCAAAGCCGGCGAGCAGAGCGCCGAGCGCCACAAATGTCAGCGCGGCGAGCAGGAAATTCATGCCCGGCCCGGCCAACGCGACAAACATCATGTGCACACGTGGATTGCGCAACTGGCGCTTGTCGACCGGAACCGGCTTCGCCCAGCCGAAAATAGGGGCACCAGCAAGAGCCAGCCCCATCGGGAGGACGATTGTGCCAATGGGATCGACATGGCGGATCGGATTGAGGCTCAACCGCCCCATTCGCCCGGCCGTCGGATCACCGAAGATCCGCGCGACCCAGCCATGCGCCACTTCGTGAAAGACGATCGCGATGACCAGCGGGACGATCCAGGTCGCGGCCTGGTAGATTGCATCTGACATTCAGCGGCAATACCGCGCGCGGAAGCTGCTGGCAAAGGCGGAAAGCGTGCCTGAGGCAATCGCCTCGCGAAGCCCGGCCATCAATTGCTGGTAGAACCAGAGATTATGCTCGGTCATCAGCATCGCGCCCAGCATTTCGCCCGACCGGACGAGATGATGCAGATAGGCCCTGCTCCAGGGCGCCGTGGGCGACTCCGGATCGAGCGGGGCCAGGTCCTCGGCGAACTTCGCATTGCGGATATTGACCGGGCCATCCCAGGTAAACGCCTGCCCGTTGCGCCCCGAGCGGGTCGGCAAAACGCAATCGAACATGTCGATCCCGCGTTCGACAGCCCCCACGATATCGTCCGGCTTCCCCACCCCCATCAGGTAGCGCGGCCGATCTTGCGGCAATTGTCCGGGCGCATAGTCGAGACAGGCAAGCATGGCCTCCTGCCCTTCACCCACCGCAAGGCCGCCTATTGCATAGCCGTCAAAGCCGATTTCAATCAGGGCATCGGCGGACATCTTGCGCAGGTCCTCGTCAAGTGACCCCTGCTGGATCCCGAACAGGGCAGCGCGCGACGCATGTTCATCGCCCTCGTCAAAGGCGGTGCGGGAACGCTTTGCCCAGCGCATTGAGCGTTCCATCGAAAGCGCTGCCTCATCGCGGGTCGCACCATTTTTCGTGCATTCGTCAAACGCCATCACGATGTCAGACCCCAGCAAACGCTGGATTTCCATCGAGCGTTCGGGCGTGATGAGATGCTTCGACCCGTCAAGATGCGAGGAAAAGGCGACGCCTTCTTCGCTCATCTTCGTGAGCGCCGACAGCGACATGACCTGATAGCCGCCGCTGTCCGTCAGGATGGGCCGGTTCCACTGCATGAACCCGTGCAGGCCGCCAAGCCGCGCCACCCGTTCCGCGCCGGGCCGGAGCATCAGGTGATAGGTGTTGCCAAGAATGATGTCTGCGCCAAGCGCTTCGACATCGGCCGGCTTCATCCCCTTGACCGTTGCTGCCGTCCCGACCGGCATGAACGCCGGCGTGCGAATCTCGCCGCGCTGCATCCGGATGACTCCCGTTCGCGCCCTGCCGTCTGTTGCGGCGATATGGAAGGAAAAGCGATCGGACATGGGCGGCGGCCTATAGCGGCACTTTGGCAACGGTTTCAACTTTGGCCGAATGGCGATAGGCGGGATGCGAGTTTCGATTCGTCAGGGATATGGAATGACCGACCCGCATCCGCTCGACCGGCCTGCCTGGAACGCGCTCACGTCCGGTTGGGCTCCGCTTGCACAGGGCAATGAAAAGGCGCTCCGCCTTGAGCCGGATCATGGCCCCTTTGCTGCCACGGCTGATTTCAGCGACGCCGCACTGGCCGAACTCCCCGCCCTGATCCCGCCGGGCCGGCAAATCTGGATCACCGAAACAGCTGAAATGCCTGACATTCCAGGGGCCGCGCGGCTCCGCTCGGCCGAACTGGTCCAGATGGTTGCCAACAGCCTCAACCCGATGGCAGGCCGGGACGAGATACTTGACCTTCAGGAAAGCGACGCTCCCGAAATGCGCGCGCTCGCTCACCTGACCCAGCCCGGCCCGTTTCTGCCCTTGACGCACAGGCTCGGTGATTTCGTCGGCATCCGCCGTGAAGGAACGCTGGTCGCGATGGCCGGAGAACGGATGCGGCTGGACGGCTATTGCGAAGTCAGCGGCGTCTGCACACTCCCGGAGTGTCGGGGACAGGGTCTTGCCGGCGTCCTGATAAGTGTGGTTGCAGCGCGCATGCTTGCCCGCGGCGAAACACCGTTCCTGCACAGCTATGCCACGAACGCGGGAGCGATTGCGCTCTACGAACGCCTTGGTTTCACCATTCGCGGGCCGATGACGGTCACGATTTTCGTGGAAGAACCGACAGAAACCAACCCTTAGCTTCGTTAACCTCCCTCACAACGCATAACGCGCCGGATGCCAGGCATTGTATCTTTCGACGGCACCCCGAGGGTATTCGATCCCTCAATTTGTGCAGAATGGGCTTTGGACTAAGTTCAAAATTACGGCCGCGGCCCAACATTGTATGCGAAACAAAAGCCGGGCCGCTTGCTATGCTGCTTGAGTGCAATCGCGCTAGAAGACGTCGTAGCTCCGGCGCATCACATTGTCCCCGCAGTCATTGAATCGGGCTTGCAGTTTTGCAGCCGTCGAATTTGCATCGCGCTGAGCATCGCGCCACGCATCCCATGCCTTTCCAAACACCTCAGCGTTGGCGGTCGTGCCAAGCCAGGAAATGATCGTAAGGTCATTGCTGTGCAGGGGGACGGCAATTCTTGTGTTGTAGCCATGCGCCTTGCCCCAACTTGTGTTGAAATCGGCAACAATTCCCAGATAGGTCGGTAAACTGCAGGTAGATTTCAATTTAACCTGAATGACATCTAAGGACTCAGCGAGTGCAGGTGTCGGCAGCAAAAGCGCTGCGCCAAGTAGAAGGCGCTTCATAATAGTCTCTCCAAAGTAAAGTAGTTGTTTTAAAACAACGCATACGCCACTGTAATTGACGAATTGGATCTATTATAAAGCTGAACATGACCCCAATTACTTGAGGTCGTTAGCCAAATGCTGGCAGCACAAATGTCTGCAAATTTCCGACCTCGTTATCTTGGCTTCAGATCGTCGCCACGTCAACCTAGGTGTCTTGAGCAAGCGCACTGTGCAAAATCTTGCAAAGAAATGGCGTGGCCAAGCCCTCATCTGCTGTCGCTTCCCGTATTGGTCGATTTCCAAGATGGCAGGAGTTGCGGTTATCGTGACCCTTGGCTTGAATGCGGTGACGAATGGTTGCGAGGCACCAAGGTTTCGAGTTAGCTTGTGGCGTGATTTGCGTTTGCCCCGCCCTTTTTCATGTTCCGGAGGTTGGGCACTAAGAAGGGAAGAAAAGGCTGTGAGTGACATCCATGGAGGCCAGTGCTTTTGCGGGGCCGTGAAGATCGAAGTTTCGGGGCGTCCCGAAGCCATGGCTTATTGCCACTGCAGTTCGTGCCGCTCATGGTCAGGCAGTCCGGTCCACGCCTCGACAATGTGGAAGGCCAAAGCAGTGAAAATTGTCGCGGGGGCCGAGCACGTGGGAACCTTTCACAAATCGCCCGACAGCATCAGTTATCGGCAATACTGCAAATTGTGTGCCGGCCACCTGATGATCCATCACCCAGACTTCGACATGTTCGATGTATTCTCTGCAACCCTTCCCGACCTCCAGTTCGAGCCCATCGGCCACGTGAACTATGTGGAAACGGTCATGCCCATGCGGGACGGCTTACCGAAGTATAAGGATTTTCCGGTCGAGTTCGGCGGATCGGGGGAGGTCGTTCCAGAGTAGTTCCAGGCGCAATCGGCGGGTGGTCTGCAGGCTGGTTGCAGCAAAATCCTGGGTCATCGAAACCCCAACTCCAAGAGTCGGCCTAAAGGACCTAGGCTTGCAATCCTCCCAACGGTCTATACCTATTCCTATGGCTTGTGCTCTTCAGGGATGATTGCGCTCGTTGACGGGGGAGAAAACAATGAGTGATGCCTTTGATTTTGTTGTCGTCGGCGGGGGCTCTGCCGGCGCTGTCATTGCCGCCCGCCTATCTGAAGACCCGACATGCAGCGTTGCGCTCATCGAAGCGGGTGGGCACCCGCCCGAAAGGGAACTGATGCCGGCAGCCTGCGCCAGCCTGCAGCTCGATCCCGAGACCGACTGGATGTTCTGGGCCGATCCGGGCAAGGCCGGGTTAGGCATGAAGGGCCGGCGTATGCGGGTCGCGCGCGGCAAGATGCTCGGCGGTTCATCCGGCATCAATTACATGGTCTGGGTGCGCGGCCATCCGCAGGATTTTGATCATTGGGCCAAGTTGGGCGCTCAGGGTTGGAGTTATGACGAGGTGCTGCCTGCCTTCCGGCGGATGGAAGACCTTGTTCCCAGCAACGAGATCACGATCGACCAGGATGCCCATGGCCAGAGCGGCCCTGTCGGTATCGCGGTCCGCTCACCGATGATCCCTTCGTCCCGCCTATTCGTTACCGCTGCCGAGGCCACCGGCAGCCCGCGCGGGGATTATAATGGCCGGGATCGGCTGAACCCAAATGGCGTATCCTCAATCATTCAGACGAACACGCGCCGGGGCAAGCGTTCCAGCACCTATCATGCCTATCTCGAAGGTGCAGCCGAAGCACGGCCTAACCTGACCATCATCACCGGCGCGCTGGTCACGCGCGTGGTGCTGGAGGGCGAAGGGGAATCGCTGGCCGCGACAGGCATCGAATATCGCGATGCCACCGGCGATCATTATGTCGTGCACGCGACCAGGGACGTGATCCTGAGCGCCGGTGCCATCGGTTCTCCGCATATCCTGATGCTGTCGGGCATTGGACCGCGCAGGGAACTTGAGGCCGCAGACATATCCGTCAGGCTTGAATT
The DNA here is from genome assembly GCF_019443285.1 of Aquisediminimonas profunda. Taxonomy (GTDB): domain Bacteria; phylum Pseudomonadota; class Alphaproteobacteria; order Sphingomonadales; family Sphingomonadaceae; genus Aquisediminimonas; species Aquisediminimonas profunda. The sequence goes on along the minus strand of NZ_CP080327.1, from coordinate 1,464,677 downwards.
GCCCGAGGTCGGCAAGAATTTGAAGGACCACCAGAATGTTGCGATGGGCTTCGCGGCGCCGGGAGCTGCTGTAACGGCTAGCGAAATCATGCTGTCGATGGGCGCTACGGACGACCAAAGCCAAAAAGAAGAAGCCCAACGCCGCCTGGATGAATGGGAAGCCACAGGGAGCAGTCTGGTTGCGTCGTCATTTGCCGACGCCGTCGTTTTCTTTTCAACCGGCCTCGATACGGACTATAGCCATGACTGCCAGATCACCTTCATGCCCGGCGGGATCGAGTCTAGTCTGATCGGCAATCAATTGAATTTCCAAGAAGAAATGTTCGCCGACGACATCGCAACGACGTTCGGACTCGACAGTGAGAATGTCTATTTGATCAACCAGCTACAACTGCCGCGAAGCTCAGGCGAGGTCGTTATCGAGAGTGCGGATCCAACTGTGCAGCCACGGATCGACATGAACTATTATGCCGATCCAGTTGATCTGAAGGTCATGGTGGCCATGATGCGGCGTAGCCTCGACATCATGGCCAATTGGCCGGACAAGATGGGGCCCCTTTTGCTGCCTCCCGAAATCGCGCGCAAGCATGGCTACGTTGAAGGACAGCCGCCAAGCGACGCGCTGCTCGAAAGCATGGCGCTGCATTTTTCGCATACAACTTGGCACCATAGCTGCACCTGCGGAATCGGCCGCGTTGTCGATCCGCGCCTGCGGGTTTTCGGCATCAAGAATCTGCGTGTTGCCGATGCGAGCGTGATGCCGGAAATCCCCAGCGGGAACATCAATGCCGTTGTGATTATGATCGGCGAAAAGGCAGCGGAATTCATTGCAGCAGATCATGGCTTGGGAGTCGCCAATCGTTCCTTTTAGGCAAGCCCGCCATCTTCCGAGCGGGTTGGAAGCTAACGGTTAATCAAGACAGCCCTGTTTACTGGATCCGCCTCTGGCATTGGAATTGCACTGGCCATTCCAAACGACGCCACATTCCAACATCGACTAAATCCCGAGCATCAATCCTGATGGGCCGATCTGGCAAACCAGCGACCGTGATCAAGCCGGCTTTGTTGGCAGCAGCAAACTCGCATCCCCATAGCTGTAGAACCGATAGCCCTCCGCGATGGCATGGGCATAGGCCGCCTGCATGCGCTCACGGCCCATCAATGCACTGACCAGCATGAAGAGGGTCGAGCGCGGCAGGTGGAAATTGGTCATCAGCCCGTCGATTCCCTTGAACCGGTAACCGGGTGTGATGAAGATCGACGTGTCGCCTTCGAAGGGCTGGATCTGTCCGCCGTCATCGCAGGCGCTTTCGATCAGGCGGAGCGACGTGGTGCCGACCGAAATCAGGCGCCCGCCCGACGCGCGCACGGCGTTCAGGCGCGCGGCTGTGCCGACATCGATCCGCCCCCATTCGGCATGCATGCGATGCTGGTCCGTATCGTCCACCTTGACCGGCAGGAAAGTGCCCGCCCCGACATGGAGCGTGAGGGTTTCATGCGCGATCCCCGCACTGCCCAATGCCTTGAGCAAGCCGGGCGTGAAATGCAGCGCAGCCGTTGGTGCGGCCACTGCGCCGGGTTCATCTGCGAACATGGTCTGATAGTCGGTCGCATCGCGCGCATCGGTCGGCCGCTTGCCGGCGATATAGGGGGGCAGCGGCATCGTTCCCGCCCGCTCCAGCAGGACTTCGACCGGCTCTTCCCCTTCGAAGGAGAGGCGCCAGCTGCCATCGTCGCCGCGCTGGGTGGCGACCGCGAAAACATCGGCCCCGAAGTCGATCCGGTCCCCCTCGCGCAAGCGCTTTGCATTGCGCACGAACGCGCGCCAGTTGCGCAGGCCTTCGCGCTTGTGGAGTGTTGCGCCGATCCGGGCCTCACCTCTGCGGCCTTCGAGCTGCGCCGGGATGACACGCGTGTCATTGAAGACGAGACAATCCCCGGCGCGCAATTGAGACGGCAGGTCCGTCACACGGAGATCGCGCGTCTCGCCGCCATCGAGCACCAGCATACGTGCGGAATCGCGCGGGCTGGCGGGTCTCAGGGCAATCCGTTCAGACGGCAGTTCAAAGTCGAACAGGTCGACGCGCATCAGGGATTGGGCTTGGGCGCCTCGGGCGCTGGAGCGGGCTCGGCGGCTGGCGGCGGCGCGACAGCGGGCGCAGGGATGACAAGCGGAACCCGCGGAGCATCGCGTCCATCGGCTTCGATCCAGGCCCGTACAATCCTTGACGGTTCATCCGTGACGCGCCCTTCGATCGGATCGCCCCGCTTTATGGCGTCGACATATTGCATGCCGGAGGTCACGCGGCCAAAGACGGTGTACTTGCCATCGAGCCGCACGGTTGGCTGGAAGCAGATGAAGAACTGGCTGTTGGCAGTATCCGGCTGGTCCGTCCGCGCCATGGAAACAACACCGCGAAGGTGCGGCAGATCGTTGAATTCGGCCTTGAGATCAGGAAGCGGCGAACCGCCCTCGCCCGTTCCCTTGGGGTCCCCGGTCTGGGCCATGAAGCCTTCGATGACACGGTGAAACACAATCCCGTCATAAAAGCCGGCGCGGGCCAAAGTGCGAACGCGCTCCACACTGGCAGGCGCCTTGTCCGGCCGCATCAGGATCACGACGTCACCACCGGTCGACAGTTCGAGATGCAGGATATTCTGGGGATCGGGCGCTGGAGGTGCAGCAGGCTGCGGCACCTGGGCGGCGACCGCTCCGGCCAGCATGGCAAACCAAACAACGAACAGTTTCAACACGCGCATCGATACCCCTCTCTTCATCCTGCGCGAGCCCTTAGGGCCCGGCAGATGAATGTGACCCGAACTAATCTCCCTTGCGGCCGATCTGATCGACCCGCGCCTTCACATCCTTTTCCACGGCAGGCGCGACAAATTTGCGGATATCGCCGCCATAGATGGCGATTTCCTTGACCAGTTTCGACGCAATGGGCTGAAGCGCCACATCGGCCATCAGGAAGACGGTCTCGATCTCCGCGTCAAGCTGCTGGTTCATGCCTGCCATCTGATATTCATACTCGAAATCGGCCACAGCCCGCAGGCCGCGCACGATAATTGACGCCTTCTGGTCGCGCGCAAATTTCATGAGCAGCGCATCGAAGGCGACCACGTCTATCGTCCCGCCGACATCGGCCACTTCACGCCTGACCATCGCCATGCGCTCCTCTACCGAAAACATGGGTGACTTGGACGGGTTTGTCGTCACACCGATCACGAGACGATCGACCAGTTTCGCGCCGCGCCGGATGATATCCATATGTCCGAGGGTGATCGGATCAAATGTGCCCGGGTAAACACCGATCCGTTCCATCATTTGTCCCTTTCGATCGTGAATCGCGCGATGTCGCGCAGCAGGTCCGCCTCATGGCCGAAATGGCCAAGATGAGCGATTGCCTGATCGACAAGCGCACGCGCCTGCAATTTTGCGCGTTCGACGCCGAGTATGGAAAGGAAGGTCGCCTTGCCTTGCTCGGCATCCTTGCCGAGCGCCTTGCCCGCAACGGCCTCACTGCCCTCGACATCGAGTATGTCGTCCGCAATCTGGAAGGCAAGACCGATATCGCGGGCATAGCCGCGGAGCGGAGCCCGTCCCTCCGGCGGCAGGCGCCCCATGATGGCCCCGGCCTCAATGCAAAAGGCGATCAGCGCTCCGGTTTTCAACTGCTGCAGCCGCGTCACGGTCTGCAGGTCATAGGTTTGGTGTTCGGCCTCCAGATCCATCATCTGGCCACCGGCCATACCGTCAGGACCACTCGCTCGGGCAAGGTCCATGACAAGCTCGCACCGGACGAAGGGATCGCTGTGGGTCGCTTCATCGGCCAGTAGTTCAAAGGCCAGGGCATGCAGTGAGTCCCCCGCCAGAATGGCCGTCGCTTCGTCAAAGGCCTTGTGCACGGTCGGCTTGCCCCGCCTCAGGTCATCATCGTCCATCGCTGGCAGGTCGTCGTGCACCAGCGAATAGACGTGGATGCATTCGATCGCGGTCGCGACTCGCATGGCAGCGTCTGGATCGACATGGAAAAGGGCGCAGGATGCGGTCACAAGCAACGGGCGTAGCCGTTTACCGCCGCCGATCGTTGCATGACGCATCGCCTCGAACAATCGTCGCCGGGGGTCATCGGGCAGTGGCAGGAGGAGATCGAACTGTCGATCCATCGCTTCTGCAATGCCGTCCATCGCGGCAGCAAGGCGAGGCGAAGGCGATGCCATGGACGGGTCAGCCGCCATCAAATGCCTCGGTCCCGGAAGGCCTTCCATCCGGGCCGAGGCTGATTTTTTCGATGCGTGCCTGCGCATCCTTCAGGCGTGCTTCGCACTGCGCCCGCAAGGCATCGCCACGCGTATACAGCCCGATGGACTCATCGAGGCTGGCGTCGCCCGATTCGAGGCGCGCGACAATCGATTCGAGCTGCTTCAGCGCGTCTTCGAAAGACAGGGTGGAAACGTCGTCAACCATTGCCTGCTTCTCTGACCTTGCGGGACATCGCGGTCAAGCGGATAGCGGAATGCCGACGGCGGCTTCGAGGTCCGCAAGAGCCTGCGCCTCGCTGACAACCTTGATCGCGCGCATCCCGAGCGCCGCTGCCGGCTTGCAGTTGATCCCCAGGTCGTCAAGGTAGACGCAGTGGGCTGGATCAACGGAGAGAGCCTCGCACATCATGAGATAAATGCGCGGATCGGGCTTGCGAATGCCGGCCTTGGAGCTTTCGATCACATGGTCGAAGCGCGCCATGATCGCGCCGATAGTTTCTGCCTTGCCCAGCGTCAGGGCCATGCCCGCACCATGCCCGGCCGGAACATTGTTTGTAATGCAGCCCGTCCGAAAGCCGCTCGCCTTGATTGCATCAATGGCGGACACCATCGCCGGTCGCACATCGCCCGACAGGAGCGCTAGGACATCGGCGCCACGGACGTCATGTCCGATACGCGCCGCTTCCTCGGCAAACAGACTGTCAAATGCCATGGCATCGATTTCTGCCCGTTCAAAACGCGCCCAGGCATTGCTGTCGGGATCGGTCGCATTGATCTGGCGGATCGTGTTTGCCGGGAGGCCGCGTTCGGATTCGTAACGCGCAAAGGCGTCAAAAGGCGACGATGTGACGACGCCCCCGAAATCCCAGATCACTGCCTTCAGTTCAGTTTGCATGAAACCACCACACGCCATCGTTCGTTTCGCGCCGCACCCGTCCTTCGAGTTCCAGTCGACGCAGATGAGCCAGTGCTTCGCCCGTGGCCAATTCGCGATGTTCAGGCCCAATCTCGCGATTGAAGAGCTGGCTGAAACAATCGACAACACGCCGCGGCTCGGCCAGATGGCTCGTCAGCGTGTCGAGCCGGGACAGATGCTCGTCACGCAGCGCCCGGAGACGGACGTGCAGCCCCTTGAACGGCTCCCCATGGGCCGGGCAGACAAGCAGGTCTGACGGCAGGACATTGAGCAGCTTGTCAATCGAATAGAGCCATTCGCCCAGTGGATCAGCCATCGGCTCGCTGATGTTGACCGAGACATTGGAACTGATCTTCGGCAGCACCTGATCGCCCGAAACAAGCACGCCGGACATCTCGTTGTACAGGCAGGCGTGTTCGGGGCTATGGCCTGATCCGACAACAACCTTCCAGACATTGGCACCCAGTTCGAGCGTGTCTCCGTCCTTCAGGCGTCGAAAGCCCGCAGGCATCGGAAAGACCATTCGGCTGAACCGGCCCCAGCCCTTGCTGCGCGTCTCTTCGAGGACATCATCTCCCCAGCCAGCGCCGCGCTGGTTGATGATCGCCTCTTCGGGAACCTCGTCCCGCGCATCGGCAATGAGCATGCGCGCTGTCAGCCATTCACCGCGGGTCATCCACACATCGGCATCAAATCGCTTCGCCAGCCAGCCAGCCAGACCAATGTGGTCGGGGTGCATGTGCGTGCAGATGATGCGGGTCAGGCGCGCATTGTCGAGCGCACCCGCAAACAGGTCTTTCCATGCATCGCTGCAGGTCTTGAGCTGCATGCCGGTATCGACGACGGCCCATCCGTCCTCATCATCAAGCAGCCAGCTATTGATGTGCCCCAACGATCCCGGCATCGGGATGCGCGCCCAGCAAATGCCTTCCGCTATCCGCGTGATTTCACCCGAACCAGGCGCGTGGTTGCCAAAGGGATAGGTCAGACCCTTGTGGCTGGTCGCGAGGTAGCTTTCGTCATGAACCAGCGACGCATCATAGGAGACAGGTTCGCTCAACGCTTGAACAATGTCTCGGCGTTGTGCTCGACCGGAGCCACGACGACCTCGACGCCTTCGGCTGCCGCTTCGGCAGCGCGGGCCGCGACCTCGCGCTCATGACGCAGTTCCTCGATCAGCGCCGCACGATCGCCTTCCAGCTTGCCGTCGGCTTGCGCTTCGATGCCCTTGAGCTTGGCAGCCTTCTTCACGACCGCATCAAGCTCGCGCTGGGTGCACAGGCCGAGTGTGACAGGGTCCTTAGGCACGATATCGACAATATTCCAGTGGGTCCGGTCGCGGATGGCCTGGATGGTGTTGCGCGTCGTTCCGATCAGCTTGCCAATCTGCCCATCCGACACTTCGGGATGATTGCGGATGATCCAGGCAATGCCATCCGGCTTGTCCTGGCGCTTGGAAACCGGCGTATAGCGCGGACCCTTCGTGCGCGTGGCCTGTTCGGGCTCGCGAAACATCTTGAGCTCGTAATTGGGATCGGCCTGACCCTTTTCGATCTCCTCAAGCGTCAATTCGCCCGCGCGAACGGGGTCTCGCCCGGTCAGCTTGGTCGCCGCCATATCGTCGGCAATGGCCTGCACCTCGAGAATGTGGAGACCACAGAACTTGGTGATCTGTTCAAACGTCAACGCCGTATTGTCGACCAGCCATGATGCGGTCGCATGGGGCATGAGCGGCTGAGCCATGATGAAAAACCTTTCAGACAAAAGAAGGGCCGCCCCTCGCGGAGCGGCCAAGACATTGGAAACAGGTCTAACGCAGGACGGCGTTCAGGGCAAGTTTCCATTGTTCGATCGGACGTTATCTGCAGCCGCGTCACAAACAAGTGCCACACCTGCATCCAAATTCTGCCCACGGTCGGTAGGGGGTTAGACGTTTTCGAAGACAAATGAAGATTTTTACAAAAGGCCTTCCCGATGAAATTTCGCATGACAAAATTTGCCGTCATCCTGTCCACCCTCTGTCTTCAGGTCGCAACCACCCCTGCGTTGCAGGCAGCGACACTGGATGACGCATCGTCCGCCAGACAGAATTCCCAAGTCCGCACAGGTGCCTTTGCAGGAGCGCGAATCCGGCTTGCCGTTGGCGGTCAGACGAGAGAACCAAGATTGCGCGCAGGCTTCTCCTTCGCTGCCATGCAATCCGGCCAGACCCGACGCGGCGCATCCTTCACGCGTTTCGGGGAGGGGCTCGAATTCGGCGTCAACAGCAGCAATAGCCAGCCGCACATGTCGCTTGCGGGGTACAGTCTGACTTCCGAGCGGCTCGGAGCTGTTCAGGATGAGCAGGGCAAAAATCGCGGCTTAACGCTGCGGACTGCCGCCTTCGTTGTAGGTGGCATCTTGCTTGCGGGGGCCGTTATTTACGGGTCTCTCGTCATCAAGGGATCCAAAAACACACAATAGCGAACTGGCCGTTCAAACCACCAGAACGATCTTCCCGACATGGTCGCCGCCTTCCATCCGCGCATGGGCGGCGGCGGCTTCGGCCAGCGGGAAGGTCCGGTCGATCACCGGTTTGAGCTTGCCGGCCTCGACATGGGGCCAGACAACGCGCTGGAGTTCTTCGGCAACAAGCGTCTTGAATGCGACCGGCCGCGCCCTCAGCGTTGACCCGGTCAATGTCAGGCGCTTCATCATGATCATGGCAATGTTGATTTCGGCCGAAATCCCCCGCTGGACGGCAATCGTCACATTGCGACCGTCTTCTGCCAGGCATTGGACATTGCGCGGGAGATAATCGCCGCCAACCATGTCGAGCACAACCTGCACGCCCTTGCCGCCCGTGATGGCCTGAACCTCACTCACAAAGTCCTGCGTCGCATAGTTGATGGCGTGATCTGCACCCAGCTCCCGCGCGCGGGCGCACTTGCCGTCCGAGCCGCATGTCACGATCACGGTCAGTCCGAACAGCTTGCCCAGCGCAATGGCCATTGTGCCGATGCCGCTGGTGCCGCCATGCACAAGCACGGTATCGCCCTCCGCGGCATAGGCCCGCTCGAACAGGTTGGTCCACACGGTGAAGAGCGTCTCGGGCATTGCTGCCGCTTCGATCATCGAGATGGCGTCGGGCACGGGCAGACACTGGCCAAGCGGCGCCGCGCAATATTCGGCATAGCCACCGCCAGCCACGAGCGCACAGACCCTCTGGCCGATCCGACCGGGATCCACGCCGTCTCCCACCGCAATGATGTCCCCGGCCACTTCAAGCCCGGGAATGCTGGGCGCCCCCGGTGGCGGCGGATACATGCCCCGCCTTTGCAGGACATCGGGCCGATTGACGCCCGCGGCTGCGACCCTGATCAACACCTCTCCCGCCCCGAGGAGCGGGACCGGCCGGGTTGCCGGTTGAAGGACTTCAGGACCGCCCGGGGCGGCAGGATCAATGGCAATCATGGATTCGGGATGAACTGGCACGCGGATCCCCCTGTTTCGAAACGCACAAGCCTTATTGACTTGGGCGGCGGTTCGGTCAACGATTCACCCATGGACATGGATGAATTGTTCGCAAAGCGGCCACAGGATCCGCTGACCTTGCTGGTGAAGCAAGATCTTGACCCATTGTCCGTTAATGAATTGAAGGAGCGGGTGGCAATCCTGGAGGCAGAGATTGCGCGCGTGAATCGAAAGATCGAAGGGTCCGTTAATTTTCGGGCAAGTGCGGAAGGGTTATTCAAACGCTGACTTGATGTTTGGCATCTCAGGCCCGACATAGGGAGCGAAGGAGCAACAAATGCCATCTTTTGCCCGTGAACTGGAAACCACGCTGCACAATGCGCTTGCCGCTGCGTCCAGCCGCAAACATGAATATGCGACGCTGGAGCACCTGCTCTACGCGTTGATTGATGACGAGCATGCGTCAAAGGTCATGGTCGCGTGCGGCGTGGATCTTGGCGAGCTCAAGGACACTGTTGCCCATTATCTGGATACCGAACTGGAATCGCTGAAAGTCCAGGGCGATTCCGACCCGTCACCGACGAGCGGGTTCCAGCGCGTCGTGCAGCGCGCGATCCTCCATGTCCAGTCTTCGGGCCGGGACGACGTCACGGGCGCGAATGTTCTTGTGGCACTGTTTTCAGAACGCGAGAGCTATGCCGTCTACTTCCTGCAGCAGCAGGACATGAGCCGCCTTGATGCAGTCAGCTTCATTTCACATGGCGTGGGCAAGGGCACCGAAGTCCCCGAAACACGCGAAGTGAAGGGGACCGAAGACAAGGAAGAAAAGAAGCAGGAAGCGCAGGGCAAGAACAAGCAGGAATCCGCGCTCAAGCAATTCTGCGTCGATCTGAACGAAAAGGCGCGCACCGGAAAAGTCGATCCACTGATCGGCCGCGGTCCCGAAGTTGACCGGACCGTGCAGATCCTTTGCCGCCGCTCCAAGAACAACCCGCTGTATGTGGGCGAGCCCGGCGTCGGCAAGACCGCCATTGCGGAAGGTCTGGCGCGCAAGATCATCGAAGGCGATGTGCCCGAAGTCCTGCTTCCCGCCGTCATATATTCGCTTGATATGGGCGCCCTGCTTGCCGGGACACGCTATCGCGGCGATTTCGAAGAGCGGTTGAAAGCTGTCGTCAGCGAACTTGAAAAACTGCCCCATGCGATCCTGTTCATCGACGAGATCCACACCGTCATTGGCGCGGGCGCGACATCCGGCGGAGCCATGGATGCCTCCAACCTGCTGAAGCCTGCGCTGTCGGGCGGCACGATCCGGTGCATCGGTTCGACGACCTACAAGGAATTCCGCAATCACTTCGAAAAGGATCGCGCGCTTCTCCGCCGGTTCCAGAAGATCGACGTGAACGAACCGACGGTCGAAGACACGATCAAGATTCTGTCCGGCCTGCGCAGTGCCTTTGAGAGCCATCACAGCGTCAAATACACGCCGGACGCAATCAAGTCCGCCGTGGAACTGTCCGCGCGCTACATCAATGACCGCAAATTGCCGGACAAGGCGATCGACGTCATCGACGAAGTCGGCGCCATGCAAATGCTGGTGCCGCCGGCAAAGCGCAAGAAGATCATCACGCCCAAGGAAATCGAGGCCGTGATCGCGACCATGGCGCGTATCCCTCCGAAAACAGTGTCCAGCGATGACAAGAAGTCACTGGAAACCCTCGAAGCGGATCTGAAGCGGGTGGTCTTCGGTCAGAATGACGCCATCGAGAAGCTCGCTTCGGCGATCAAATTGTCGCGGGCTGGCCTGCGCGATCCCGAAAAGCCGATTGGCTCCTATCTGTTCACCGGGCCGACCGGCGTCGGCAAGACGGAAGTCGCCCGTCAGCTTGCGTCGATCATGGGCATTCCGCTCCAGCGGTTCGACATGAGCGAATATATGGAACGGCACTCCGTCAGCCGCCTGATCGGTGCGCCTCCGGGCTATGTCGGCTATGATCAGGGTGGTCTCTTGACCGATGCGGTCGATCAGCAGCCGCATTCGGTCCTGCTGCTCGACGAAATCGAGAAGGCCCATCCAGACCTTTTCAACATCCTGCTGCAGGTGATGGACAATGGCCGCCTGACCGATCACCACGGCAAGACAGTCGATTTCCGCAATGTCATCCTGATCATGACGACCAATGCGGGCGCCAGCGACATGGCGCGCGAAACAGTCGGCTTTGGCAATCTCACCCGCGAGGGCGAGGATGGCGAAGCGGTCAAGAAGATGTTCACCCCCGAATTCCGCAACCGGCTCGATGCCGTTGTGCCTTTCGGATATTTGCCGCCGGAAGTCGTGGCGCGGGTCGTCGAGAAGTTCATTCTCGAACTCGAACTCCAGCTTGCCGACCGCGATGTGCACATCAAGCTCGACGATGCTGCCAAGGCATGGTTGACCGAACGGGGTTATGACAAGCTCTATGGCGCCCGGCCAATGAGCCGTCTGATCCAGGAAAAGATCAAGCAGCCGCTGGCCGAGGAACTCTTGTTCGGCAAGCTTGTCCACGGTGGCGAAGTCGCGGTTCACCTGAAGGACGGTGCGATGGCTTTCGAAATCACGCCTGCGCCCCCCAAGAAGGGAAAGAAGGGCGGCAAGGCGAAGGCAAAAGCCGGAGCCTGAGGCCGAATTGAGAAGTTTCGGACGCGCGCCGTGCGCGTCCGAAACTACTTCAGATGGCGCCGAAACCAGGCCAGCCCTTCGGCAAAGCCCTGTTTTGCCGCAGCTTCATTGTAGCTCGGGCGATAGTCGGCAAAGAATCCGTGATCGGCACCCGCGAAGACATGGATTGTCGAAGGCTTTTTGGCAGCTTTCAGCGCAGCGTTCATCGTCGCGACGTCGGCCTGGGTGATGCCCTTGTCCAAAGCGCCATAGAGCCCGAGGACCGGTGCCTTGATTGCAGGGACGAGATCGATCGGATTCTTCGGCTGAAGAACAGTCGGCTGACCAACGACGCGACCGTAACAGGCAACGCCCGCCTTCAGGCGCGGATTGTGCGCCGCATAGAGCCAGACAATACGGCCACCCCAGCAAAACCCCGTAATGCCCAGTTTCGCGGCATTGCCGCCGTCCGTGCCGGCAAATTGCGCTACGGCATCCAGATCGCCCATGACTTGCGCATCCGGCACTTTCGAGACGATATCGCCGATCAGAACCTTGAAGTCGGCGATTTTGGTGGCATCGCCCTGGCGCTGGTAAAGATCGGGCGCAATGGCATAGAATCCCGCCTTGGCATAACGGCGGCAGATATCCTTCACCCACTCATGCAGCCCGAAGATTTCCTGCACGACAATGACCACTGGCAGGTTGCGCTTTCCCGACGGCTTGGCGCGATAGGCATTCATCCGCAGGCCGGCAGTCTGAAAGCTCGTCATCCCGGCATCGAGGCCGATTACATCGGTCGTGATCGCAGAGGCGGCCACCGGCTGTGCCGCGAGAGCATAGCCTGTCAGGACGGCACTCCCCAGGATCGCCGCGCGGCGGTCAACCTGGGTTGAGCGGACCCAGTTCTGGTCCTCGCTCAGGCGTTCGGGGCTCTTGTCAGTCATGCAACCATTCTCCGTACAACGTGCGCGCGGCATCCTGCAGCCAAGTAAAAGCGGTTGGCAAGGCAAAGTCAATGTTCCATATATGTTCGCACGTCGATTCGTACCCGGAGTTGAAAATGACCGCCAGCCTGACCTTTTACACGAACCCAATGTCGCGCGGACAGATAGCCCGCTGGATGCTTGAGGAGGTTGGCGCACCTTACGATCAGGTGCTGCTCGACTTTGGCTCAGGCATGAAGGACGCGGCCTATCTGGCGATCAATCCGATGGGCAAGGTTCCGGCGATCAAGCATGGCGAGCATGTTGTCACCGAATGTGCGGCGATTTGCGCCTATCTGGCCGATGCTTTCCCTGATGCCGGGCTGGCCCCGCCACTGTCCGAACGCGCCGATTATTATCGCTGGCTTTTCTTCGCCGCCGGGCCGCTGGAGCAGGCCTTGGTCAACACATCGCTCGGCTTTGAAGTGCCTGCCGAAAAGACGGGCATGGCCGGATATGGCAGTTTCGCGCTGACGGTGGATGTGCTCGAACTGGCAGTCAGCAAGTATGACTATGTCGCGGGCCCGAAATTCTCCGCCGCCGATGTCTATGTCGGTTCGCAGATCGTCTGGGGCACCCGCTTTGGCACATTGCCCAAGCGCCCCGCCTTCGAATCGTACGCCGCGCGCATCACCGCGCGTCCCGCCTATATCCGGGCGAATGAAATCGATGGGGCGCTCAACGCCGAGGCGCGGAAAAGCAAGGCATGATCATCTGCCCGGGGCGGACGAGTGCGTCCCTCCCGGGCATGCCGCAAAACAGTCGCCGCTATTGCACCGTCACTGTGACAGCACGGCGGTTCCTTGCCCAGCTTGCCTCGTCAGAACCCATGGCATCGGGCCGTTCCTTGCCATAGCTGATCGTGGAAATGCGCGCCGAGTCGACGCCCAGAGAGGCCAGGAAGTTTTTCGCGGCATTGGCGCGACGATCGCCCAGCGCAATGTTGTAGTCACGCGTGCCGCGTTCGTCGCAATGCCCTTCAATCGTGACGCGCTTGGTCGGATAGCGGGCCAGCCAGCTTGCCTGGCTGCGCAGGACAGCCTGATCCTCTTCATCGATATCGAACTTGTCCGTGTCGAAATACACGCGGTCGGCCGTCACGCTCGCCACGAAATCGGCCTGGCTTCCGGGTAACGGCTTGTCGGCATTGGCATCCGGAGTGGCCTCACCCTGCTGGACTGGTGGAGGCGGAATATCCTCAACCTTGCGCTTGGGCGCACAAGCGGCAAGCGCCACTAGGGAAGCGACCATGACCAGTCGGGATGCAGTCTTGTTCATTGTCAGTCTCCTTCGTCCGATTAGGGTAAAATGGGGCCCCAGGCCGGGTCCGACCCGTCAAGAGGCGTTGGAATGCGGCGCTCATTCACGCCAGTCAGATCCACTTGCCAGACCCCCGTCTTGCCACTGCCTTGTGCCGTCCTGAAAAACTGGATCACGCGCCCATTGGGCGACCAGCTTGGCGCTTCGTCCTGCCAGCTGTCCGTAAGCAGACGCTCGCCTCCGCCAGACGGGGACATCACGCCGATACGGAAATTACCCGCAATCCGTGTAAAGGCAATCAGGTCGCCACGTGGGCTCCATTCGGGCGTTGCATAGCGGCCACCGCCAAAACTGATGCGTTGCTGGCCGGAGCCGTCGGCGTTCATCACATAGATCTGCTGGCTGCCGGACCGGTCACTTTCAAAGACGATCTTGCTGCCGTCGGGTGAGAAGCTCCCGCCCGTATCGATTCCGGGGGAATTGGTGAGCCGCTGGGGCGAGCCGCCACTCGCGGAAATACGATAGATATCCGTGTTGCCGGCCACGGCCATCGAATAGAGGATCGTCTTGCCATCCGGCGAAAAGCGGGGCGAAAAGGTCGGGTTGGCGCTTTCAGTCACCAGCTTCTGGGTTCCGGAAGCCACATCATAGATGAAGATGCGCGGGCGGCTTCCCAGATAGCTCAGATAGACGATCGACTTGTAGTCGGGCGAGAAGCGCGGTGTCAGTGCAAGCGTCTGCCCGTTGGTAATGAAACGGTGGTTCGCCCCGTCTGAATCCATGATTGCGAGACGTTTGATGCGATGATTCTTCGGACCACTTTCGGCGATATAGGCAATCCGGCTATCGAAGAACGGGCTTTCGCCGGACAGGCGCGCATAGATTGCATCTGCGCATTTGTGCGCTGCCCGCCGCCAGTCACGCGGTGCAATGACATAGCCTTGCCGCGTCAGTTCGGATTTGAGGGCGACGTCGTAAAGATAGCATCCAACAGTCAGTTCGCCATTAGCGCTGGCACGGACATAACCCTGCACGAGCGCTTCGGCGCCCGACGCTGACCAAGCCTCGAATTGCGGTGAGGTCACCTCATCATTGCCGATCGCGCGAATCCCTCCGGGACCGACCGGCTTGAAAAGCCCCGATCCCCTGAGATCCGCCGCGATCACTTCGGCAATCTGGCGACCAAGCATATCGGTTGACCCGGCAGGCGTGGCCGTGGCTTGCGGCGTGGGGAGGACAGGAACGGCAATGGTGAGGTCATTGCCGCTTTCGTCCGTCACATCGACGCTCAATTGTGCCTGCGCAGGACCAGCACCCAACAGGCATGCCAGGCTGAAACCAAGAACCAGACGAAAATTCATTGTGACAGCCTCTTGTCAAATGTCGGACGGATGACCTTCCAGGCATCGTAATATTCGGCTGGAAGTTGGAAAGGGGCGGCCAGACGAACCGCCCTGATTGCCTGATCGACATGCAATTTTGCCTGAATACGATTGCTGTCATTGACGCCGGTTTGCGAATCCAGTGTCGGTGCTCCGTCAATCGAGCCATCACGCTTCAGGCGGACGATCAATGTTGTGCGCAAAAGCTCGACATCGGCCCCGGTGGGCGATTTCCAGTGCGGCTTCAGCTGGCGGCGGATTTCCGCTCCTATCGAGGATGCGACAGCCGGACCGATTGTCTTTGCGGGTGTGCCCGTGCTTGCCGGGGCATCAGTCAAACCTGCAACAAGATCCCGCGAAAGCCCTGATCGACGCTGCGCCTGCGCAGGCTTTGTCTTGGCCGGTTCGGCCTTTGGCGTGGGCTTTGCGGGAGCGGGAGCCTTGGTAACAGGCTTGTCTGCCGCCTTTGGCTGGGGAGCCGATGTGGGCGCAGGAGGCGCAACCTGCTGTTCGACTGGTGCCGGATCTTCCGCTGTGGCACCAGCTGGCGCAGGTGTTGGTTCCGGGGCTGCAGAGTCCAGAGCGACCGTATCAACCAGCGACACGTCGATGGGCTCTGCATCATATTTCGGAAGTTCCGGTGGCTTCAGCAAATTGAGCGACAGCGCAGCAAAAAGCATCGCATGCGCGACAATCGCAACGCCAAGCCCGGTCTGTTCGGCGCGATCCACTATCTGTCCTGGCCCGCATCACCCGTTGTGACGAGCGACACGCGATTGAGACCCGCGCGATTGAGTTCCCCCATCACGCGCATCACTGTGCCATAATCAAGCGTTCGGTCAGCCCGAAGATAGATCTGCGGCGGTTCCGACCCGGCTCGTTCGGCAACCGCTGCCAACCGTGCGGGGAGTTCGGCAAAGGGGACAAGCTGCTCCCCGATGTAGAGCGCTCCGGTCTCATCGAGAGAGACCTTTATGGGCGTCTTGTCCTGTTCAAGCGCCTTGGCCCGGCTGTCCGGCAGGTTCAGCGGAACGCCAGCCATCAACAACGGCGCGGTAATCATGAAAATGATGAGCAGCACCAGCATGACGTCGACCATCGGCGTCACGTTGATTTCGGCCATTGGCGCGCGTCTGGAGCGGCGACGGGTGGCAGATGGAACGGGCGTCACTGATCAAGCTCCAGTTCGCGGCTCAAGGTTGCATGGAAACGGTCCGCAAAGCGGTTGAGCTGCGCTTCAAGCCGGTTCAGCACATGCCCGAAGCGATTGTAGGCGATAACTGCGGGGATGGCTGCGAACAGACCCAGTGCGGTTGCAAACAGCGCTTCGGCAATGCCGGGAGCCACCACAGCGAGCGAGGAATTCTGCTCGGCTGCAATCGCCGTAAAGGAGCGCATGATACCCCAGACTGTGCCAAAAAGACCAACGAACGGGGCCACGCTGCCAATTGTCGCCAGGACGTTGAGCCTGTCCGACAGGCGGTCGATTTCGGCCGCAACGGCCGTCCCCATGGCGCTGGCCAGACGGGCGCGCGTGCCTTCACGATCGATTGTCCGCCGCCCGACGGTCGAGCTTCGCCACTCCGCCAGCCCAGCCTGCATGACCCGCGCACTGGGCAGCCTAGAACCCTTGTGGGCCTGCTGGAAGGCATGGGGATCCGTTGAATCCTTGAAATCGCGCTCGAACTGCCGGGTTTCGTGACCAACGTTGCGCAGTTTCAGCCACTGGCCGACAATGATTGTCCAGGTCCAGATGCTTGCGAGAAGCAATCCGATCATGACGATCTTCACGATGATGTCGGCCTGCAGAAACAGGGCGATCGGCGAAAGCGTCGCAGCGTCTGTGTTGAGAACAAGGGCTTGCATCAGTGTCAGGAGTCCTTTGGCAACAAAGTTTCAAAAGCGGCGATCCAGGGCTTTGGCTGGCGCCTTGGCCGTCCCTCACGCGAGAGAAATGCCGCGACAACACGAGCCTGGGTGAGCATTTCATCACCCAACATGACTCGTTGATGAATCACGACCGTCGCAGCACCCAGATGTTCGACGGTGCTGATGACACACAGCAAGTCATCAAAGCGCGCCGGCCGTTTGTATTTGATCTCGAGTTCGGACACCGCATAGACGCCCTCGCCGTTGTCGAAGGCCTCGCGCTGGTCAATACCCGCACACTTGAGCATGTCGGATCGCGCCCGCTCCATGTAGCGCAAATAGTTGGCGTGATAGACCAGGCCGGAAAAGTCGGTGTCCTCAAAATAGATGCGCAGCGGGAATTGATGTTCCCGGCCGACGAAGCGGCCGCCAGGATGCGGGGCTGACGTCATGACCCCCCTCTATCGCTTCGGATTCGCAACGGCAAATGACAGATCAAGAAAAATCGTCGGTCTAGCGTGCAACGGGCGGGCCAAAGCCAAGGAGCCGCGTGACGTTCAAGGCAACGGCAATGCGATAGGCGAACAACGGTAACAGCAATCCTGCAACAGTGACGAGAACCAGAGCCAGGATTGGATCGGCGAGACCCGCCATTTGCAGGCCTGCGCGCGTGGCAGCGGAAAAGATCGTGTGCATGAGGAATATGGGCATCGACAGCCGGCCCAGAACCTCAAGCCAAGTCATCGAGGGAATAACCACCCCGAGCCACATGACCGTCGCAATTGTTGCAACGGAGCCAAGCACGGCCAATGCATAAATGGTGAGCGCATCGTGCGCTGGCGGCCCGACCGGCAGAATCAGGGCAGCAAACCAGGCCCAGGCTCCAGCGGCAACGGCAAGCTGCGCTGCCGGTCGTGCTGCAAGCCGGGCCAGCAAGGGTGGGGCAAAGATGCCAAGCACGACATAGGGGAGAAAATGAAGCGCGCGAAAGAAGATGGAGCCGCTCGGAATGCTGCACCACACGACCACCGCGAGAAGTGTCAGCGCAAGCAGAAGCCAGCGTCGCGGCAGGATGAGCGCAATCGCCAACTGGCAAAGAAACAGAACGTAGAGAAACCAGAACTGCTCGATCGGGACCAGCGGTATAGCTAGCAGATCGGACGACGTGATCGGATTGTTCGTGTAGCCCGCGCTCGCGATTTTCAGACTGCCATGGACAAAGGACCACAAAAAATAGGGCCAAGCGACCGTCTGCAGCTTGTTCAGGATGAACTCCCTGCGGCCGCGAGCCACGCCGCGTTCGATGTTCAAACCCGCCAAAATGAAGAACAGCGGCATGTGGAAAGCATAGATGACAGTATCAAAGTAAATCGGCCAGCCCGTTGACGGCAGCATATTGACATGAACCAGCCCACGAGCGGCATGTGCGTAGACGACAAGAATGATGCCGACTCCGCGCGCGATGTCGATCCATTTCATGCGAGTGGAAGGCAATGTCATCAGGCGTCGAAAAGCCCGTCTTGCGCGCCTGCCGGAGGATTGCGCCCAAGGTGTTTCCATCCGCCGGCATTGAGGCAGCGTCCCCGTGCTGTTCGCGCAATCAGACCAAGCTGGATCAGAAAGGGCTCGATCACTTCCTCGATCGTGTCGCGTGGTTCCGAAAGGCCCGCTGCAAGCGTTTCGACACCGACAGGACCACCCTTGTAGATGTCTGCGATCATGGTCAGGTATCGGCGATCCATCGCGTCCAGGCCAAGCGCATCGACTTCAAGACGGTTCAGCGCGGCATCGGCCACCTTGGCAGAGACAGTAGCTTCACCTGCAACATTGGCAAAATCGCGAACGCGGCGAAGCAGCCGTCCCGCAATGCGAGGCGTACCGCGCGCGCGTCGTGCAATTTCCCTGGCCCCGTCCTCGGCAATGGTGAGATCAAGAAGTGCTGCGGCCCGGCGGATGACCTTTTCCAATTCCTCGACCGAATAGAATGTCAGGCGAACGGGGATTCCGAACCTGTCACGCAGCGGCGTCGTCAGAAGGCCCTGGCGGGTCGTGGCTCCAACCAGCGTGAATTTTGGCAAGTCGATCCTCACCGAGCGCGCGGACGGCCCTTCGCCGATCATCAAGTCCAGTGCGCGATCTTCCATCGCCGGATAGAGAATTTCCTCGACCGCAGGATTGAGACGGTGGATCTCGTCGATGAAGAGGACGTCGCCGTCCTCAAGATTGGTCAGAAGAGCGGCAAGATCACCGGATTTGGCAATGACCGGCCCGGAGGTCGCCCGAAACCCCACCCCCATTTCACGTGCCACGATCTGCGCCAGCGTGGTTTTGCCCAATCCCGGCGGCCCGAAGAAGAGGACATGGTCGAGCGCATCGCCACGCGTCCGTGCCGCTTCGATAAACACCCGCAAATTCTCGCGCGCCGCCTTCTGGCCAACGAATTCGTCCAGTGTTTTGGGACGCAAAGCAGCGTCCACATCCTCGGGACGGTGGCTCGAAGTCAGGATGCGATCATCGTCGGTCATTTGGCCGCTTTCTTCAGCGCAAGCCGCACCAATGCGTCAAGCGTTGCGTCGGTGCCCAGTTCGGCCTCAGCGGCAGCAACGGCCGCTCCCGCTTCAGCAGGCCGAAAGCCAAGATTGGCGAGGGCCGAAACCGCATCGGCTGCAAATCCGCCCGTTGCCTTGGGCAGCGCGCCTGCGGACCCGAGGGTGACACCGCCCACCTTGTCTTTCAGTTCCATGACGATGCGCTGCGCCAGTTTTGGACCAACACCATTGGCGCGAGCGACCATCGCCTTGTCTTCGGTGGCCACCGCGCGGCTCAGGTCTTCGGCGTCAAGCGTGGACAGGATCGCGAGTGCAACCTTGCCTCCCACGCCCTGGACACCCGTCAGAAGGCGGAACCAGTCACGCTCTCCAGCCGAGCCGAACGCAAAGAGCGTCATGGCATCTTCGCGTACCTGCATTTCTGTGAAGACCATCACCTGTCCGCCAATAGGGCCAAGAACGGAAAGGGTCCGTGCCGACGCCTGCACCAGATACCCTACGCCTCCCACATCGATCACTGCATGGTCAGCGGCACTTTCGGCCAATAGTCCAGTGAGGCGGGCAATCATGGCCATGCTTGTAGCCACGCGATTTGCAAAAGGGAATCACGATCACCCAATGCGCCGCGCACTCGCCAGATGATGCGCATGCGTGATCGCAACAGCCAGCGCATCCGCAGCATCGGCGCCGGTAATCCTGATTCCGGGCAAGAGCCGCGCAACCATGGCATGAACCTGCGCCTTTTCGGCATTACCGACGCCCACGACAGCCTTCTTGACAAGGCGCGCAGCATATTCGCCGACTTCGAGGCCGGTGCGTGCGGCCGCAAGCAGACAGACGCCCCGCGCCTGCCCGAGCTTCAAGGTCGATTGCGGATTGGCATTGACGAAGACTTCTTCAACAGCTGCAGCCTCCGGGCTGTGCTGGATCATCAAGTCGGTCAGGGCGCGGTCGAGCGCAACCAGCCTTTCAGGCAGAGGCGCCTTGGGATCGGTGGCAATTTGCCCATTGGCAATATGGCTAAGCCGGTTTCCAACCGCTGCGATCACGCCCCAGCCGGTCGTCCCCAGTCCCGGATCGAGGCCGAGAATGATCAGCCCAGCTTCTCCATCACGTCATCGGGCACATCATAATTGCCCCAGACCGTCTGGACATCATCGTCATCATCGAGCGCATCGAGCAATTTCATGAGCGTGCCGGCTTCGCCTTCGCCAACTGTGACCGTCGTTTGCGGTCGCCAGGCGAGCTTGACCGCTTCCGGAGCACCAAGCTTGGCTTCAAGCGCCTTTGCAACTTCATGGAGTTCGTCCATCGCAGTCCAGATTTCGTGCCCGTCGTCAGACGATTCGACGTCGGCTGCACCCGCTTCCAATGCCGCCTCGAAAACTGTGTCCGGATCGCCGGCCTTTGCAGCATAGATTATCTGCCCCAGCCGGTCGAAGGCATGGCTGACTGCACCCGGCGCACCGAGGTTTCCACCATTCTTCGAAACTGCGGTGCGGACATTGGTTGCGGTGCGATTGCGATTGTCGGTCAGGGCCTCGATGATCAGCGAAACGCCACCGGGGCCGAACCCCTCGTAGCGAATTTCCTCATAGTTATCGCCTTCGCCCGTCGTCGCCTTGTTGATCGCGCGTTCGATATTGTCCTTTGGCATCGATTGGGCACGCGCGGCGAGGACCGCAGAACGAAGCCGCGGATTCATGTCGGGATCGGGCACGCCTGACTTAGCAGCGACAGTAATTTCGCGCGAAAGCTTGGAAAACATTGCCGAGCGCTTCTTGTCCTGAGCGCCCTTGCGATACATGATGTTCTTGAACTTGGAATGGCCTGCCATGGAAACCGTTCTGAATGGAGTTGGGATGGGCGCGCCCTAGCCCAAAGACGTTCCCCGGGGCAAGTTTTCACCCAAGTTTGACGGCGGTCCCCGAAGCGGTGACCATGAGCATCGAGCCGCCCTGCCCCAGAACTTCATAGTCAAGGTCAATCCCGATCACGGCGTCGGCACCCAACGAAAGCGCTTCCTGCGCAATTTCATCGAGCGAGGTCTTGCGGGCGTCACGGAGAGTGGACTCATAGGACCCGGAACGGCCACCGACGATGTCGCGCACGCTTGCGAAAAGGTCCTTGAAAATATTTGCACCGACAATCACTTCGCCAGTCACGATTCCAAGATACTCGCGCACCGGGCGACCCTCGATGGCTGTAGTCGTGGACATTATCATCGCATCATCTCCTTCGTGTCAGAGGCCCAGAGCGGCCTTATAGGTGTCTAGGATCGCTTCCATTTCCTGGCGGTCATGCGTTTCCATTTTCCGCAGGCGCACGATCTGGCGCATGATCTTGGCATCATAGCCACGAGCCTTTGCTTCGGAATAGACATCGCGAATATCGTCGGCGATGCCCTTTTTCTCCTCCTCAAGCCGCTCGATACGCTCAATCAGAAGGCGCAGTTCATCTGCGGCTACAACGTCACTCATCACATTCTCCAGTTAGCAATTGCCGCTGCCCTAAGGCTGTGGCCGATGCTTGTCGAGATAGCCCAGAATGGCCGTACGGCTCTCGAAGCGGGCACGTTCGGTGTCCGGCGGGTCGAGGTTGATTGCATCATCAATCAGCGCGCGTGCAATAACACGCATCGTCCTCCCCATCTCTTGGCGCTTGCATTCGGGGACCATTGAAAAATGGGGTTGCAGAAATCGCGCAATATGGGCGTCCAACGCCGCGTGAGAGCTCCGAAGCAGCCCGGAAACGGGAAGCCGTGCTTCTTCCTGATCAAGGATGCGGGATAGTTGAGGGCGCTCCTGTTCGCCTGCCACCGATGCATCAATCAGAATGGTGACACCCTTTTCAAGCGTTTCTTCTTCAACGCTTTCGACGATCCGCCCCAGTGCATCGGCGCGCGCAGCCTGTTCACGCGCGATCAGGGCCACCATCAATGCGTCCTTGTTGGGGAAATACTGATAGAGGGTGCCGACACTCACGCCGGCGCGCATCGCGACCGCGTTGGTATTGAATCCAGCCAGTCCGGAAGCGGACAGAAGCTGAGCTGCCGCTTCGACAATCGCTTCCCATGTCGCCCGTGCGCGAGCTTGGACCGGGAGTTTTCTGGGCGAAATCTGGTTCTGTGACATGCGTTCAGGCCATTATGTGCAATGCGAGTAGATAAATATGAGCAAATATTCATATTTATTCCAGAATCAATTTACGGAGACCTGGCGATGGCCAAGCCCTACTTTATTTTCATGCCTTTGCGTGCGACGCCACGTTGGCTGGCCTTGACGCCAGAACAGCGCTTTTCCTTCCTCGGAGCCGTGATCGAACCCATCCTCACCCGCAACGACCGGGTGCGGCTGCGCTTCTTCGACTGTGAGTTCTATTCCGCGCATGTCTCGGACATGGCCATGTGGGAAACGGACGATCTTGCCGCCTGGCAGGCTCTGGTCGAGGACTTGCGCGAAACCGAGTTCTGGGATTCCTATTTCGAAGTAAAAGACGTCCTCCTTTCTGTGGAGAACGCCTACGCGCATCATTATGGAAAAGTCGCGATCAGCGGCTGAATTCAGGCGTTCCTTTTCATGCTTTCCTGCATCCGTGCCAACTGTTCCGGCGTTGCTTCTCCTTGGTGCTTCGCTTTCCATTCCGAATAGGGCATGCCGTATACCAGGCTCCGGCCTTCTTCTTTGGTCAACCCGCCAGCTTCGGCGACCCAATCGCCAAGACAATTGCGGCAAAAGCCGGCAAGCCCCATCAGGTCTACATTCTGGGCATCAGTCCGATGACGCAAATGAGCAACCAACCTACGGAACGCAGCTGCTGCTACGGCATCCTCGATATTTATATCCATCATTCGTCCTTTGCGGGATTCCATGGCTCATGGATAGCGGCTAAGGCAAGAGTGATCCAGAGGAGCAACACTTGATAACACCCCGCCAGCATCGTGACGTCGCGCCGCGCGCGCGAAAGGTGCGCATTCTTGCAACCTTGGGCCCTGCCAGCAACACGCCGGAGATGATCGAAAAGCTGTTCAAGGCGGGCGCCGATGCTTTTCGCATCAACATGAGCCATGGTGCACAGGCCGAGAAGGTGGAATTGATCAAATCAATCCGCGCCCTCGAAAAATCGCTCGGGCGGCCGACGACAATCCTTGCCGACCTGCAGGGCCCCAAGTTGAGGGTCGGAAAATTTTCGGACCGATCCGCCAAACTCGAAACCGGCCAGAAATTTACGCTTGATCGCGATCCTGCCCCGGGAAACTCCAAGCGCGTGTGCCTGCCACACAAGGAAATTTTTGAGGCGCTTGAAGTTGGCGCAAGGCTTCTCCTTGATGATGGAAAGCTGGTACTGCGGGTTGAGAAAATGTCCGAGACCCGTATCACAACGCACGTTGAAGTGGGTGGAATGCTCTCTGACAACAAAGGCCTTAACGTCCCGGATGTTGTCGTTCCGATGGCCGCGCTGACCGAAAAGGATCTCTCGGACCTCAGCTTTGCACTGGAACAGGGTGTTGACTGGATCGCGCTCAGCTTTGTCCAACGGCCGGAAGATCTCGCCGATGCCCGACGCCTGATTGGCGGGCGAGCCGCCCTGCTGGCCAAGATCGAAAAGCCGGCTGCCTTATCCCGACTGG
Source organism: Aquisediminimonas profunda (assembly GCF_019443285.1). Taxonomy (GTDB): domain Bacteria; phylum Pseudomonadota; class Alphaproteobacteria; order Sphingomonadales; family Sphingomonadaceae; genus Aquisediminimonas; species Aquisediminimonas profunda. Next base: position 1,440,728 of record NZ_CP080327.1, on the reverse strand, counting down.
AAGAAATCATTGAACTCGCCGATGCTGTCATGGTCGCGCGTGGAGATCTGGGCGTTGAGTTGCCTCCCGAAGCGGTGCCGCCCGCACAGAAGCGGATTGTGGAAACAGCCCGCCGGTTCGGTCGGCCGGTCGTTGTCGCGACCCAGATGCTCGAATCGATGATCAAGGCACCAACGCCGACGCGTGCCGAAGTATCCGACGTGGCAACGGCCATTTATGACGGCGCCGATGCCGTGATGCTGTCCGCTGAATCGGCGGCTGGAGATTGGCCGATCGAATCGGTCGCGATGATGGACCGGATCGCGATCAATGTGGAAAGCGACCCTGCCTATGCGGCGCGGGTTCATTTCACGGAGACACGCCCGGATCCGACAACGGCAGATGCCCTTTCAGAAGCGGCATTCGATATTGTCAGAACAGTGTCTGCCAAATCCATCATATGCTTCACCGAGTCCGGCTCGACTGCGCGACGGATTGCACGTGAACGACCGCTCGTCCCGATTCTGGTGCTGACGCCGAAGCTTGCCACTGCGCGCCGGCTAGGCCTGCTGTGGGGCGTCCATGCAGTCTCGACCCGGGACGTATCATCGTTTGAGGAAATGGTGGCCAAATCAAAACGCATGGCCTTGCGTCAGGGAATTGCCGGGGGCGGAGATCGGGTGATCATGATGGCCGGCGTCCCCTTCGGGACACCGGGCTCAACCAACGTGCTCCACGTGGTCCGATTGACTGGGCAGGAGCTCAAGGGCCGCTAGTTCGCGTGCCAGGCTTTCCGCATCAGTAAAATGATGGGCAACAAAGCCGTTCGTTCGCGCAGCCTCGACATTGGGAAGGCTGTCGTCGACGAAGAACCCCTCGCCCGGGGCGAGGCCAAACCGTTCAAGGGCCAGTCGATAAATGGCGTCTCCCGGTTTTGTCATTTGCTCGATGCCGGAAACGACAATGTCGGAAAATTGATCGAATATGGGTGCGGTCGGACGAAACATGGCCCAGAAATCCGCCCCGAAGTTGGTAATGGCAAATAGTGGAACGCCATTTTTTGCCAATTCTTCGACCAGCCGATGAACTCCCGCAACCGGACCGGGGATCGTCTCCAGCCAGCGATGTCGATAGGCGTACAACAACTGTGCGTGTTCGGGAAACCGGGCGATGCGTTCTTCAACCATGAGATCGATGGGCCGGCCGGCATCATGTTGCTCATGCCAATCGATCGGCACAACGTCCGCCAGGAAGCGATCAAGATCTTCCTGATCCTCGATCAGCTTTTCGAAGAGGTAACGACGGTCCCAATCATAAAGGACACGCCCGACATCAAAGACGACCGCCTTAACGGCCATCGTGCTTGTCAGCCCTGGCGCGCCTTGAAGCGACGATTCGTCTTGTTGATGACGTATGTCCGGCCGCGACGACGGATGACGCGATTGTCCCGATGGCGGTCCTTGAGCGACTTGAGTGAATTGCGGATCTTCATGATCGCTTGCCTGTTTCTCTATGATCTGGAAAAAGAAGGCTGCCGCCTAAGGGGCAGATGGTCTAAAGTCAAGGCGTCCCTGCAGGAGAAGTGTTCATGCGTAAGGTTGTTTTGAGTTCCGCCGCTACACTGTTTTTGGCTGGATGCGCGGCCAAACTTCCACCGGTTGAGGTAACGCGTTTTCACGTCAGCGAGACGATTGCTGCCGGGACAGTTGCCACCCGTCCGCTGGGAGACATCGACGGATCAACAATCGAGTTCCGTACCTATGATATCGCGGTCAAGCGCGAACTGTCGCGACTGGGCTATGCCGAAGGACCAAACCCTGCATTTTCTGCGGAAATTGGGTATTCGAGAGAAGCGCGTGAAAGGCTGGCCAAAGCTTCTCCTGTAACAATCGGCATTGGCGGCGGTAGTTTCGGCAGGCACACCGGCATTGGACTGGGAACAAGTTTCGGCATCGGTGGCGACAATAGCCGCAAGACGATCATTTCAAGGCTGGAGGTGCGGCTGAAGCGCAACGCCGATGGTGCTGTGGTTTGGGAAGGCAGGGCACAGACGGAAGCGCCTTCGAATGCGCCGTCTGCTCAGCCCGGCCTTGCAGCGGACAAATTGTCCCGCGCACTTTTCGAAGGCTTCCCCGGCGAATCGGGAAAGACGATTCTGGTACCCTGATCAATCGCCCGGGTTGCTCGATACAGCATGTTGGGCTTAACTGCCCAAATGACCATGAAGATCAACGCCGCCTTCGATAGCGGAAATATTATCGTCACGTCGATCGACGGGACCACCGCAAACCTCGAGATTCGCAAGGATGCGCATTCCGACTTTTATCAGTGGTTCCATTTTCGCGTTTCGGGAGCACGAGGCAAGAAGATCACATTGCGGATCACCAATTGCGCCGGGTCCGCCTATCCGGGCGGCTGGGACAACTACAAGGCGCGGTTTTCTGACGATCGCGCGGAGTGGCGCTGCGCCGAAACAAATTATGACGGTGGCGTCCTGACGATCTCCCATACGCCCGCACTCGACAGTATATGGTTTGCCTATTTCGCGCCCTTTTCGACCGAGCGGCATCACGACCTTGTCCAGCGCACCGCGGCTTGTGCTGACGTCGCATTGATCGAACTTGGCCAATCCATCGAAGGGCAGCCGATCGACTGCCTGCGCATGGGGAATGGCCCGGCGCAAGTCTGGCTTTATGCCCGCCAGCATCCCGGCGAAAGCATGGCCGAATGGTGGATGGAAGGGGCTCTTGAATTGCTGACCGATCCGGAAAACGAGACTGCCCGGTCACTGCGCGAGAAATGCACACTGCACATCATTCCCAATATGAACCCTGATGGCTCCCGCCGCGGGCATCTGCGAACAAATGCCGTGGGAACAAATCTCAACCGCGAATGGGAAAACCCCTCTGCGGACCGGAGTCCCGAAGTCCTCTGTGTGCGCAACGCCATGGATGAAACAGGCGTGCACTGGGCAATGGATGTGCACGGCGACGAGGCGATTCCGGCCAATTTCATCGCGGGCTTCGAAGGCATTCCCAACTGGACCGACGTCCAGGGCAATCGTTTCTATGCCTATCGCAATGCACTGGCCGAACATACGCCGGACTTCCAGACCCGCCTTGGATATCCGGCCTCGGCGCCGGGCCGGGCCAATCTGACGATGTCGACAAACCAGCTCGCGAACCGCTTTTCACATCTGGGTTGTGTGTCCATAACGCTCGAAATGCCATTCAAGGACCATGATCCCAACCCCGATTTCGATCAGGCATGGAGCCCGGCGCGATGCAAGGCACTCGCGCGATCCTGTCTGGAAGTCCTGTCACAAAGCCTCTGACATGGCAGGGTTCCGTATTGTCGAGGATGATCTTACGGGTCCGGATATTGCTGCCCTGTTGCGGGCGCATCTCGATTCGATGCACGAACATTCGCCGCCGGGAAGTGTTCACGCCCTTGATCTTCACGCGCTTAGAGCCCCCGAAATTACCTTCTGGTCGATTTGGGACGAGGATCGCCTTGCAGGCTGTGGAGCGCTCAAGGAACTTGAACCGGACCACGGCGAGATCAAGTCAATGCGGACGGTGCAATCCCATCTCCGGCGTGGCGTCGCGTCGCAAATCCTGTCGCACATGATCACCGTTGCGCGGGAACGCGGTTATCGGAGATTGAGCCTGGAAACCGGCTCAAGTGCGCCGTTCTTTCCGGCGCATCGCCTGTATGAAGCTTTCGGATTCGAGCCCTGCGGCCCTTATGGCGACTATGAGGATGAGGAGTTCAGCCAGTACTACAGGCTCTGGCTCTAGAGTTTGCCGTCTCGCCAAGCGCCGCCGATTGCGTTAGGCCGCGCCCGAATCGCCCGATGTGGAGCCAATCGCCAAATGCCAACACTCGTCCTCATCCGACATGGCCAATCAGCCTGGAACCTCGAGAACCGTTTCACGGGCTGGTGGGACGTTGACGTAACCGAAAAAGGTGCGGCAGAAGCTCGCGCAGCAGGCGCGCTCATGCGGGACAAGGGCCTGGATTTCGACTGCACATTCACATCGCTTCAGACGCGCGCAATCAAGACGCTCAATCTTGCGCTTGAGGAAATGGGCCGCTTGTGGCTTCCGGTCGAAAAGGACTGGCGCCTGAACGAGCGGCACTATGGCGGGCTGACTGGCCTCGACAAGGCCGAAACCGCTGCAAAACATGGCGATGCCCAGGTAAAGATCTGGCGTCGCAGCTTCGATGTGCCCCCGCCCCCGCTGGAACCTGGCAGCCCCTATGATCTGTCTTCGGATCGCCGTTATGCCGGCATCAAGGTCCCTGCTACCGAAAGCCTGAAAGACACCATTGCGCGCGTCCTGCCCTATTGGGAAACGCGGATTGCGCCGGAACTGCGTTCTGGAAAACGTGTCCTGATCTCAGCACACGGCAATTCACTGAGAGCGCTTGTCAAACATCTCTCGAACATTCCCGATGACGAGATCACCGGTCTTGAGATCCCGACCGGACAGCCAATTGTGTATGACCTCGCGGATGATCTCAGCGCACGAGAGCGCTATTACCTCTCTGAACGCTGAGCATACATTGCCGCGTCGGCGCGCGCGAGGACAGTTTCGACGTCATCGCCCGCACGAACCATGGTCAACCCGGCGGTCACGCTTACCCTGATGCTTGCCCGGCCCAGATCAACAGGCTCTGCCGCAACTGTGGTCGCCAGCACATCGCCCTTTGCCCTGGCAGCCTTTTCATCGAGATGATCGAGGATAAGGCCAAATTCGTCCCCGCCAATCCGCGCCACCATGTCACCGGCACGCAAGCTGGCCTTCAGGACCCGCGCTACATGGAGCAAGACTGCGTCACCCGCCTGATGTCCGTGGCAATCGTTGATAGCCTTCAAGCCATTCACATCAACATAAAGAACTGCGGCAGGTGTCTTGTGCCGCGCCGCCTGATGCAGAACTCTTTCCAGTTCGCGCAGAAAGGCCCGCCGGTTCGGCAGAGGCAACAATGTGTCCGTATCTGCGAGCCGTTCAAGCTCTTCGAGACGCGCCCGGAGATTCTCCAGCGCCGCCTTCAATCCGTCATTCTCATCAGCAAGCTGCCGAATGACATCGCTATCCAATTCGTTCAAAAGTACGTCCCCCAAAACGCTACTCAGCGACTCTGTGAATATAACGATCGATAAAGGCCATAGCATAATAATTTTGTGATCACGATCACAGTCCACCTGCGTTGCGCTCGGGGAAAGTGGCAGCTAAAGACCTTGAGCCTTGAGAAGTGGCAACGGGGCACCCCATCATCATGAGTGAAAGCAGGCCGCTCGTCGGCATCATAATGGGCAGCTCGTCCGACTGGGAGACGATGCGCCATGCCGCAGATGCGCTCGATGCCCTTGGAATTTCGCATGAAACGCGCGTGGTTTCAGCCCACCGAACGCCAGACCGGCTCTACGACTATGCCAAGAGCGCTGCCAGCCGCGGACTGCAAGTCATTATTGCTGGCGCTGGCGGGGCCGCACACTTGCCGGGAATGGCGGCATCAATGACGACCTTGCCGGTTCTTGGGGTCCCGGTTGAATCCAAGGCGTTGAGCGGGATGGACAGCCTGTTGTCCATCGTCCAGATGCCCGGTGGCATACCCGTCGGCACGCTGGCCATCGGCAAGGCCGGGGCGACCAATGCAGGCCTCCTCGCTGGCGCAATTCTCGCTCTTTCCGATCCCGCGCTTGCTGAACGGCTCAGCGCCTGGCGCGCCGAACAGACGCGTTCCGTGGCGAATGATCCTGCATGACGCCTGTTCCTCCCGGTTCAACCATTGGCATTATCGGCGGCGGCCAGCTCGGTCGGATGCTCAGCCTTGCGGCCGCGCAGCTCGGGTATCGCTGCCACATCTATGCTCCAGAGGCGAGCGGTCCCGCCGCCGATGTCAGCGCGAAGTGGATCCAGGGCGACTATGGTGACACGGAACGCCTTCTGGAATTTGCCAGGGATGTCTCCGTCATCACGTTCGAATTTGAGAATATCGACCCGACGCCTCTGCGGCCACTGGCAGAGTCAAAGCCGGTCTTTCCGCCGCTACTGGCACTGGAAATTGGGCAAGACCGCATTGCGGAAAAGAGCTTTGCGGCGGAACTCGGCGGACGGACGGCGCCCTGGGCGGCAGTCAACAGCCGAGACGAACTCGAGGCCGCCATTGCTGCAATCGGCCTCCCGGCGATCCTGAAAACCGTGCGATTTGGATATGACGGCAAGGGTCAGGCCCGAATCAAGACCGTTGCTGATGCCGATGCTGCCTGGACAGCGATTGGCGAATGCCCGGCAATCCTTGAAGGAATGGTGCACTTCGATCACGAATTTTCGCTGATCGTGGCGCGGGACCAGAAAGGCAGTGTTTCATTTTGGGACACTCCCGAAAACGTCCACAAGGATGGCATCCTCGCTACGTCAACAATTCCGGCGGCAGACATTGTGCGCCAGCAAGTCCCCTCTGCTCGGGCGCTTGCCCGCCGGATCGCAGAGCGGTTTGACTATGTGGGCGTTTTCACGATCGAATTCTTTGCCAGCGCCGATGGACCGGTTTTCAACGAACTGGCACCCCGCGTTCACAATTCGGGCCACTGGACGATCGAGGGCGCAACCACGTCGCAGTTCGAGAATCACATTCGGGCAATTCTGGGGCTGCCACTTGGCGCGACCCATTTGCGCGGCTCAATGATCGAGATGCGAAACCTGATCGGACATGATGCCGACAATTGGCTGGCATTGGCAAGCGATCCCGGCGCGCATCTGCATCTTTACGGGAAGCATGAGGCGCGGCCGGGACGCAAAATGGGTCACATAACCCGTATCACCTAGGACTGGCGCGTGCCCGAAAGTGGCATCGAACCGAACATGCCAGCCTTGACACTGCCCGTGATGCTGTCGCCGTCAACCGTTGCGGTCCCCTCCAGCGTCATCGGCATGGGTACTGTCATGTTCATTTTCCAGGTCAGGGTATTGCCGTCGACCTTGCCATCATAGACATCGAGCGAACCCTGAGCCCCGGCATTGGTCCCGGTCCAGGTATCACCGGAAACATTGACTGTCAGGACCGACTTCTGGTCGCCCATGGGAGTCTTGGTCACGCATTCATAGGAACCTGCAACGGACATCGTCTTCTCCTTAATCTGCCGCGCGCTCAATTCGCTGCGGATAAAACCATCTCTTCAACAGGCAGACCGAGGCCGTCAAGCTGGGGCCTCACCTTCTTCGCATCGCCGACAACCACCCAGACCAGCGCATTCGGATCGATGACGTTACGGAATTCGCGATCAAGGCCCGATGCCGTCATTGCCAGATATTTTTGCGGAAGGGTTTCATAGAAATCGTCCGGTCTTCCCAGAGAAATAATCCGCTGAACGCTGCCAAGCACAGCGCCAGAGGTTTCGAAATTCCCGGGGAGTTCACGGATATTGCCATTGATAGTGCGTTCGAGCTCGGCAGCCGTAATTCCGGACTTGCTGGAGAAGTCGATCAATTGCGTGCGAAGCGCGCGGATCGAATCCCCGGTTCGATCGGCCTGTACGGGCGCTTGAACTACAAAGGTGATCCGGTTCTCTTCCCCGCCGATGCCGCTATACACCCCATAAGACCAGCCTTTTGTTTCGCGCAGGTCGGTGTTGATGCGTGAGAGGAACGAGCCGCCAAAAACCTCGTTTGCTGCGCGGAGGCCAACCAGATCATCGCGGCCACTTCGATTCAGTACGACTCCTGCCGAGATGGTCGATTGGGGTGCATTTGGCCGGTCAACGAGCACAATCCGTGGACGCGGCGCCGGGATAGGTGCATTGAAGTCCTTGGCCGGCGGCACTTCACCCGTCACGCGCCAGGTTCCAAAGCTCTTTTCAAGCAACGGAACGAGCGTTTTGAGCGTCGTATTCCCAACCACGAAGATTCGGGCCTTTTCCGGGCGCAGCCACCGATCATGAAATGCCGAAAGCTGCGCAGGCGTGAGCGCCTTCACCACAGCGATATCCCCGCTGCCGCTTCCAGGAACGGCATAGGGATGCACATTGCCCCAGAGGAGCGTGGGCAAGACACGGCTTGCAACAGCGCCCGGATCCTGAAGTTCCGCCTTGATCCCTGCGAGCTGCTGTGCACGGACGCGATCCACCTCGGCTGGCGCGAAGGCGGGATTGCGAATGACATCGGCAAGAAGGTCGAGCGAAAGCCCCAGATTGGCGGATAGTGCCGAAATGCCAATGCTCGTACGATCAAGGCTTGCGCCCGAGGAAATGTTCGCGCCCAGCCTTTCGCTTTCCTCGGCAAGCTGGCGCGAATTGCGTGTCTTGGTGCCCTCACGCATGACTCTCAGCGTCAGCGCCTGTGTCCCGAGTGCATTCTTGGGATCGGCCGCGAACCCGGCATCAAACGATACATTCACCTGTACCGTCGGCACAGCTGTACGGCGCGCGAAATATACCTCGATGCCGTTGCTGAGTTTCGCTCGCTCTATCGCAGGAAATGTCAGCGCCGAAAAGGATCCGACTGGAGGAAGTTTGGCCGGATCAAGCGCTATGGCTTCTTCCGGTGCCGATGGCGGATTCACCCGAGCAGCTTCCTCATAAGCCGGACGTTCGCCCGGTTCCACAGTCAGAGCGAAGACTGGCCGTGACAGCCATTTCTGCATCGCCGCGCGCACCTTGGCCGGCGTTGCACGGGCATATTCGACCAACTCCTTCCGGTATTGGTCGGGGTCATTCGAATAAAGTGCGCCTTCGGCAAGAGCCACAGCCTTCCCGCCAAACCCCCCGACCGACTCCAGTCCAGCGATCTTGGACGCCACGGTCCGCGTCGCCACGCGCTGGACCTCATCCGCATTCGGACCTTTGGTCATCAGCTCGTCAAGAATGGCATCGAGCCGCTTGTTGACCTGAGCGACATCGGCGCCGGGACGGACATCGGCGGTGATTTCGGCAATGCTTATCTGTGCAAAAGTCTGCAGGCTTGCCGTGACGCCCACGGCAAGCTTTTCATTGCGTACGAGCGCATTATCGAGCCGGGAACTCGCAAGGCCGCCAAGGACAGCCATGCCGACCGAAAGCGGCACTGTGTCTGGATTGTTGAGGCCGGGGGCCACCCACCAGCGATAGAGCCGGGTCGTTGCCACCTGATCCTTCATGACTTCAAATTTTGGCGCTGCTAGCGTCGGAATGGGAACCGCAATCGGCGCCTGCTTTGGTCCCGCCGGGAAACTCCCGAACCGCTTTTCAACCAAGGCTTTAGCCGTCGGCACATCGACGTCCCCCGCAAGCACCAAGACGGCATTGTTGGGGCCATAATGTTGGCGGAACCAGTTTTTGACATCGTCGAGGCTCGCCGCATCGAGATCCGCCATCGAGCCGATTGCCGAGTGGCCATAAAGATGATCCGGCGGAAACAGCCCCGCAATCTGGGCATATTCGGTAAGGCCATATGGCTGGGTATCGCCTTGACGCTTCTCGTTCTGGACAACGGCGCGCTGGTTGTCGAGCTTTGCCTGTGTGATCCCGCCAAGCAGGTGACCCATCCGGTCTGCTTCCATGAACAATGCGCGATCAAGCGCAGCGGTCGGGACCGTCTCGAAATAATTGGTGCGATCGAACCAGGTCGTTCCGTTGACGTCAGTCGCGCCGATCTGCTGGAGCGGCTCAAAGAAGTCTCCGGGAATATTCTCCGAGCCATTGAACATCAGGTGCTCGAACAAGTGGGCGAATCCGGTCTTGCCCTTCGGCTCATGCTTTGAGCCGACATCATACCAGACCGAAATTGCAACGACCGGCGCCTTGCGGTCGGTATGCACGATCACGCGCAAGCCGTTTGCCAGTGTGAACTGGGTATAAGGTATATTGACCGCCTTCACGAGCGCCGAAACAGGCGCAGGCTTGGCCTTCGTGGCCTGGGCAGGCTGGACGCAGAACGCAGCAATCGACAGCAGCGCTGCAAGGGCCAGACTTTTACGCATCATTTTTCCTCTTACTGTGTCAGTTTATGCGATAGGCGCGGCGCGCATGCTGCGCCAGATCGCTGGCTTGAAAATGAACGGGTTTGAAGCGGTGTTCGACGAACAGCTTCATTTGATCGGTATAATGGGGAGAGTCGGGCCGGTTTGTTGCGGCGCCATAGGGCTGGATCGATTGCGAGGTCACTCGACCAGCCTTGTCCCAATTGACGAGCATGATGAAGCTGTCCCCATGTTTCACGCGCATGCGGCCGTCTGGCTGGGGATCCCAGGTCGTGGCGGCCCTGAGTGTGTCCGTGCCACCATTGGCCGGGAGGTCAACCTTGCCCCGGATCATGCGCTGAACGTCCCCGAGTGGTGGGTCGATCCGGCCAAAGCCCTTCATCAGCTTGTCGACCACTTCGCGCAGCTTGGCGTGGGCATCGGGCAAGGGGTCGCCGTGGTAGGCGGCAGAGTTCGCCATGTGCATCATTGCTTCGCCCAGTGCATCTGCGGGCGCGTTGCCGTCGCTGTTCCAGTCCCATTGCGCAAGCAAAGCCTGCGCCTTGGCAAGATTTGGCTCGGACTTAAGATCAAGTGCAAGGATCTTGTCCATCCAGCGTCCGGCGAAGCTGGCGCGACTGTATGCCGTATCGAACTTGATCTGGAGCAGCCGCTCCGGCGTGATTGGTCCTTTTTCTGCCGTCAGCAGTTCCAGCGCCCGATAGATCCGATTGGTCGTGCGCTGTTCAATGCCAAGAAGAGGAGAAAAGTCGGCCGGGTTCAACTCCGACCCCGGACCTGCCGCCATGAAGGGCGTGTTGTTGGAGTTGACGAGAAATCCGCTTTTCGGGTTCACGATCTTCGGCATCCGATCAAAGCCAAGCGCGCCTTGCCACAGGTCGGCGGAGGTGTCGCCGGGTAGCACCCCCGTGTAATCGAAGGCCGGCCTCCGATCCGGGAAAAGCGCGTTGTAGACATAGGCAATGCGCCCGGTCTTGTCCGCATAGATGAAATTGGTGGCCGGAATGCCGCCGATCGACATGGCCTGCGTCCATTCATCCCAGTTGCGCGCCTTTGTGATCCGGTAATATTGCTCGAGGTTGCGCGCCTGGTCGATGGCTGCATAACGGATGGCAAAGGCACCATTCCTATTGACGATCACGGGTCCCTGGATTGCATGATATACCGCCTTGGGAACAGGCAGGGTGAAGGGGCCGATCCGGACAGGCAGCCATGCCCAGGTCTTTTCGAGCGGCAGCCACTTCCCGTCAAAGCGATATTGGGTGCCCTCCTCATTGAGGGTGAGCTTGTAGACATCGATCAGGTCAGGGCCATTGACGGTGTTCGTCCAGCCCAGATTGCTGTTATGGCCAAGCAGGATGAACGGCGAGCCCGGAAAGAGGGCCCCCGCCATGTGCAGGCCTTCGCCGGATTCCATGGTCGCTTCGTACCAGGCGACACCCCCTTCATAGGGCTGGTGAGAATTCGAGATCAGCCATGTCTTGCCGTCTGACATACGCCGGGGAGAGACAGCAAAGGCGTTCGATCCGTTCATGGCCGGATCGCGGCCAGCTGGCGTCATCCGCGCGGCTGTCCCGCGCGGTGGATCCTTGTCATCGGAGAGTTTGCCGATGGTATCATCCAGTCCGAAAAAGAAAGGTGATCGCAGGATGAAACCAGCAGCAATGTCTTCACCGTTCACCGGAAACAGATGCCGCAGCCGGACTTCATCGGGATGCGTTTCGGCATAGCGGTTTAGCCCCGTCGCATAGCCATCGAGGACTGCACGTACATCGGCTGGTATTTTCGGGTATTCCCGGGTCGCCGTTTCACGCACGCGCAGCAAGTGAAGGACATAGTCGATCTTTGCGCCATCCTGTCCGAGCAGAACCCCGGCCCGCCCGCGCGTCATCGCAACGACTTCCTCGATCGTCGGGAAATCGTCTTCGGCATGCGCATAAGCCAGACCATAGGACGCATCGGCATCAGTCTTGCCAAAGATGTGCGGCACGCCGAATTCGTCTCGCACGATCCGGGCATCATATTTTCGCGCGGGCGGCGCTGCAAATTGCGTTGCCGTGACAGGTTCCCAAATTAGCGAAGCAACCAAAAGAAGGGCGATCACGCCCAAAAGCCCCTTGCCAATACGCCGCATTCCAGACTCCCGAGCCATTGCCGGCGGGAGATCAGCCGAACCGCGCCATAATTGCAAGGCTTTCGAATGCGGGCTGTATCAAGCTGCTGATCGGAGCGGGGACTGACGCGGATAAGGGAAAATACCGATCGCCCTTGTGTGGCAAAACAGCAACACTACATTCCATCCCAAAGGAGGCTGCCGCCAATATGAACCTCGAAAAATTCTCAGACCGGGCCAAGGGATTCCTGCAATCGGCCCAGACCGTTGCGATCCGCATGAATCACCAGCGCATTTCGCCCGAACATCTTCTGAAGGCGCTGCTTGAAGACGAACAGGGCATGGCGTCCGGCCTTATCAAGGCGGCCGGTGCCGACGCCGCGATTGCAACGCGCGAAACCGATGCAGCGCTTGCCAAGGTCCCCGCAGTTTCGGGCAGTGGTGCGCAGCAGGCGCCGGGCCTCGACAACGACCTTGTTCGCGTGCTCGATCAGGCCGAACAGGTCGCCCAGAAATCGGGCGACAGCTATGTGACGGTCGAGCGAATGCTTCTGGCCCTGACGCTGGCATCGACGACAACGGCCGGAAAAGCCCTTGCAGCCGCAGGATTGAAGGCGGAAGCGCTCAACGCCGCAATCAACAGCCTGCGTGGCGGACGGACAGCAGATACAGCATCGGCTGAAGACCGTTACGATGCGCTGAAGAAATTCGCGCGCGACCTGACGGAGGCAGCCCGCGAAGGCAAGCTCGATCCAGTTATCGGGCGCGACGAGGAAATCCGCCGGACGATCCAGATTCTCGCACGCCGGACCAAGAACAACCCTGTCCTCATCGGCGAGCCCGGCGTCGGCAAGACAGCCATTGCCGAAGGTCTGGCGCTGCGCATTGCCAATGGCGACGTGCCCGACACGCTCAAGGACCGCGCGCTCATGTCGCTCGACATGGGCAGCCTGATCGCCGGCGCCAAATATCGCGGCGAGTTTGAGGAACGGCTCAAAGGCGTGCTCGATGAAGTGAAGGGCGCCGAGGGGCACATCATTCTCTTCATTGACGAAATGCATACGCTGATCGGCGCGGGAAAATCGGAAGGCGCGATGGATGCGGGCAATCTGCTCAAGCCCGCGCTTGCCCGCGGCGAACTCCACTGCATCGGTGCAACGACGCTCGACGAATACCAGAAGCATGTCGAAAAGGACGCCGCACTTCAGCGCCGTTTCCAGCCCGTGTTCGTAGGCGAGCCGACTGTCGAGGATACCATCTCGATCCTGCGCGGCCTGAAGGAAAAATATGAACTGCACCACGGCGTGCGGATCACCGACGGTGCGCTCGTTTCCGCAGCGACACTTTCAAACCGCTATATTTCTGACCGGTTCCTGCCGGACAAGGCGATCGACCTCATGGATGAGGCTGCCTCGCGCCTGCGCATGGAAGTGGAATCCAAGCCGGAGGAAATCGAGACACTCGATCGCCGGATCATCCAGCTGAAGATCGAACGCGAAGCCCTGAAGAAGGAAACCGATCAGGCATCCAAGGACCGGCTCGATGCGCTTGAGGAAGACCTGGTCAGCCTCGAGGAGCAATCGGCTGAGCTGACGACGCGCTGGCAAGGCGAAAAGGAAAAGATCGCGGGTGAGGCCAAGCTCAAGGAAGCGCTCGATCACGCACGCATGGAGCTTGATCAGGCCCAGCGCGCTGGCGACCTCGCCAAGGCGGGTGAGCTCCAATACGGCACGATTCCCGACCTCGAAAAGAAGCTGGCCGAAGCGGAAGCCGAGGCCGGTGGCGCAATGCTGCGCGAGGAAGTGACGGCCGAAGACATTGCCGGTGTGGTGTCGCGTTGGACGGGTATTCCCGTCGATCGCATGCTGGAAGGCGAGCGCGAAAAGCTGCTCCAGATGGAAAGCGTGATCGGCAAGCGTGTCATTGGTCAGGCCGACGCGGTCAAGGCCGTCTCGACCGCCGTCCGCCGCGCGCGGGCAGGCTTGCAGGATCCGAATCGGCCTCTGGGCAGCTTCCTCTTCCTCGGCCCCACAGGTGTCGGCAAGACCGAGCTGACCAAGGCACTCGCAGGGTTCCTGTTCGATGACGAAGCGGCCATGGTGCGCATCGACATGTCCGAATTCATGGAGAAGCATTCGGTTGCCCGCCTGATCGGCGCGCCTCCGGGCTATGTCGGCTATGAAGAAGGCGGTGTACTGACGGAGGCCGTGCGCAGGCGCCCCTATCAGGTCGTGCTGTTCGATGAGGTCGAGAAGGCCCATGGCGATGTCTTCAACGTGCTGCTGCAGGTGCTCGACGACGGCCGCCTGACCGATGGGCAGGGTCGCACGGTCGATTTCACCAATACGCTCATCATCCTGACCTCAAACCTGGGCAGCCAGTATATTGCGGGCCTCGCTGAAGGGGAGGATGTCGAAAAGGTCGAACCGCAGGTTATGGAAGTGGTCCGTGGACACTTCCGGCCTGAGTTCCTCAACCGGCTGGACGAAATCATTCTCTTCCACCGTCTCGGCCAGGAACATATGGGTCCGATCGTCGATATCCAGGTGTCCCGCGTGGCCAAGCTGCTCGCCGACCGCAAGGTGACACTGGAGCTGACCGATGCGGCACGCGCCTGGCTTGGACGGGTTGGCTATGACCCTGTCTATGGCGCGAGGCCCTTGAAGCGGGCTGTGCAGAAGTATCTTCAGGACCCGCTCGCCGAAAAGATCCTGCGCGGCGAAGTGCCCGATGGATCGACGGTGCATGTCGATGAGGGCGATGGAGGTCTGGTCTTCAAATAAGGCTTTCGCTCTCGGATTATTTCGGCGCCGTCTGCCGGGCATAATCCGCGGCGTCGAACCAGCCGCGCGAAAGCTTGATCAGGCCGTTCCCGTCAAGGTCCCATTCCTCCCAGCCGGCAACGCTCACGGCGTTGCCGGTTGCGGCGTGGGTCCCGGTGAAGGTCCACATATAGACCAGATGATCGCCGGCACCCCGTGCCGCATCGCAGGTCAGGGTCAGGTCGGGGATATCGGCAAAGAAGCCGGCAGCCATTTGAGCAACGCCCGCACGCCCCTGCCAGGGGCTGCCGTTGTTGATGATGATGGCGCCGTCCGCCGCGAAAAACGCCGCAACCGAATCGGGATTTCCAGTGTTCCAGGCGTCCGTGTAGGCTGCCGCAAGCGCCTCCGCCGTCATTGTATCTCCCTCAATACAACCGTGTTGTTTCGCCGCCCTCAATCGGAATGGCGGCCCCATTCACGAAGCTCGACTGGTCCGAAAGCAGCCAGGCTATGGCATCCGCGACTTCCTGGGATTCGCCCAACCGGTTCATTGCGCTGTGGCGGTCGATGATCCTTTTGAACATTTCCGGTTCGGCCTCGACATAGGGATCGACCATTTCCGAATGGCAATAGCCGGGGCACAGCGCGTTCACGCGCAGGCCCTGCTGGCCATAATCGATGGCCGCGGTCTTGGTCAGGCCGATGACACCCCACTTACTGGTGACATAGGCCGCATTGCCGATATCCCCACCGATCAATCCATACATGGACGAGATGTTGACGATTGCGCCGCCACCGCTTGCCAGCATGGCCGGAATTTCAAACTTCATGCTCCAGAAGACGGCGTTCAGATTGGTGTTGAGCGTCGCAAACCAGTTCTCGTCCGGGATATCGGCAACCGGCGTGAAAGGGCCGGGGGTAATGCCCGCATTGTTGACCGCACCATCAAGTCGTCCGAACCGCTCCACAGTCGTGGCAACCATCTTCTGCACATCGTCTCGAACATCGACGTCAGTCTTGATGAAAATGCCCTCGCCACCCGCAGCTTCGATTTGACTGAGAACCGCCTGACCCTGTTCCTCGCGTCGGCCCGTAATGGCGACCTTCGCCCCCTTTGCAGCAAGCGTGATCGCTGCTGTCGCGCCCAGCCCCGAAGTGGCGCCCGTGATCAGGACGACCTTGCCTTTGAATTCTGTCATGAAATATCCCCCCCAAGTTGCGCCAGCCTAGCCGCACTGCTGACGCAAGTCTCTCGAATTCGAAGGCGGAATGCGTCCCGACCCGTCTGGAACTTGTCAAACTTGTCACTCCCCTCCGGTAGAATGATACCGGGCGGGCGATCAGCGGGACTGGCGGGAATTTGGAAGGAGGCGGCGCTGCGCTTCATCGCACAGGATGAAGCAGATCCGCATCAAATAGGAAAGGGGTTTTTCGTGGGCAACAACGAGTTCAGCCTTTCACCGACGGCCACCCCGTCATCCCATGCCAAGCACGGGGGAACGTCAGGTTTTGGGCGAATGCGTGCGACTGCCCAACGTCCGATTTGGGGTGGAAAGCGGACGTTCGACTAGTCCTGTCTCGCAGCATAGAAGAAGCGGATGAGGCCAAGCTCCGACGCGTTCTTTGTCAGCTCGATGTTCACCCATCCTACTACGTCTGCAAATGGTCGGCCGGACATCGGCCATTTCGACATTTCGCTAGACCTCAAATCATCATCGTCTAGTTCGGCAATCGCAGCCAGCCATTTACGTTCCAGCTCCTCAATCTGAGACGCGAAGTCGTCACCGGCCCATTCAATTGTTTCGCGAGACAATGCCCCTTCGCCAAAGCTGTGATCGAGTACCATCGACCACCAGAAAACGATATGCCACGAAATCCATGCAGCACTGGGTGGGCCCAGGTCGTAGCCTTCATGCTCCGGCCAATCTGCGGTCCATCCATCTTTTTCGTCACGATGAACATGCAGGCCTCGGATGGATGGTCGCCACATGGCTTCGTCAAGTGTGAGCCCGTCCAAATGAAAGTGCAGGAGCCTCGAAGCCGTTTCGAATTGGCGGAGTAGTTGGTCTCGTACTTCGGTTGCCATTGGCTTCAACCTAAGCAGGAACAGCAATGTCAGCAATGGGGTCGCTCACTGACCGACCGCTTCGTCGCAAATGGGGTGGAAAGCGGACATCTATAAACCGCCAGCTCAGCCTATCCTTTCTCAATGAAGGCCAGAATGTCCGCGTTGATGATATCCGGGTGGCTCGTCGGCATCCCATGCGGCAGGTCAGAGTAGGTTTTGAGCGTGCCGTTTTTCAGCAGCTTGACCGCAATTGGGGCAGACGCCACATACGGCACGACCTGATCATCCTCGCTGTGAAGCACGAGGACCGGAACATCGATTGCCTTGAGATCCTCGGTCAGATCGGTTTCGGAAAAGACCCTGATGCAGTCATGGTGTGCCTTGATCCCGCCCATCATTCCCTGGCGCCACCAGTTTCGAATAGTGCCTTCGATCGGCGCGACGCCGGGGCGATTAAAGCCGTAGAAGGGGCCGGAAGCGATTTCGAGGTAGGCCAGCGCCCGGTTCCCTGCAACTGCGGCGCGATACCCGTCGAACACCTCGATTGGGAGCCCGGCGGGGTTGGTGTCCTTGCGGATCATGACCGGAGTGATAGCGCTTATCAGTATGGCCATGGACACACGACCGGGTTCAGCCCGGGCGACATAGCGGGCTACCTCGCCGCCGCCCGTGGAGTGCCCGACATGGATTGCGCCTCGCAGGTCGAGCTCGCGGGCGAGTGCGACGACGTCGTTGGCATAAGTGTCCATATCATTTCCCCGGCTGGTCTGCGTTGACCGGCCGTGACCGCGCCGGTCATGTGCAATCACGCGAAAGCCGCGTTCGAGGAAAAACATCATCTGGTTGTCCCACTCGTCGGCACTGAGGGGCCAACCATGGTGAAAAACGATCGGCCGCGCCTCCTTTGGTCCCCAGTCCTTGTAGAAGATGCGCGTGCCGTCGCTGGTGGTGATCGTGTCCATTGTTAGTCTCCATGTAGCGCCGAAACTCAAGAGCGCTGGCTGTCCGGCGCGCGGCAGCCAGCGCGCGCTTCATCAGCTTATTTGACTGAGGGGCGTTTCGGCGTCAGCGCGAGCGCCAGCGTGCCTCAAGTCAAAGGTCTCAGAGACCCAATCCTCGCTCTTCTTCCACAAGGCTTGGGCCGTTTTCGGGTCTAGCGCATAGGGACGCACTCCCGGGCTGCCAAAGCCAATGCTCTGTTCGCTGACCACTGGGGATACCTGGCAATCTTCGCAATATCGGCCGCCGACGTCATCTGCGTCCGCAACGAGGCCCGCCCACAGTGTTGTCGCAGCGCCCTGCTGCGGCGTCTTCCACTCCATTGGCGGTTTGCCCTCCCTTGCCAGATCCAGATTGATCTGGTCGAAGAGCAGTTGGAGTCGATCGCCGCCCATGTGCCGGGCGAGCTCGGTCTGGATCCCGCCAGGATGAACCGCGGTCGCGCGCAAGCCGAGCGAGCGATAGCGACGATCGAACTCGACCGCGAACAGGATGTTGGCGGTCTTGGAACGACCATAGCCGACAAAGGGATCGTAGGGTGTCCTATCGAAGTTGGGATCCGCCAGATCGACATCTGAGAAGCGATGTCCCGAAGACGCCAGAATGACTAACCGAGATCCGGGGCACATCAGCTTGGCGATCCTGTTGACGAAGACAAAATGCCCGAGATGGTTGGTGCCGAACTGAGTCTCGAAGCCGTCAGCCGTGAGACCGAATGGCGGTGCCATGACCCCGGCATTTGCGATAACAAGATCGAGCGTCCGCCCTTCCACGCCCAGCTTGTCAGAGGCACTCCTGACGCTCGCAAGGTCAGCCAGATCCAGTTCGGCCAGTTCGATCGAGGTTGTGTCCAATCCTGCTTGGGCGAGTGCTTTGAGCGCCTTGTTCAAGTCCCTCGCGGTGCCGACTACTGTCGCACCGTGGCTGGCAAGTGCACGGGCGGTTTCAAGGCCCAGTCCGGCCGAAATCCCGGTCACAAGGATACGCTTGCCCGTCAGGTCGATACCGGCGAGCACCTCATCGGTGGTCGATTTGGCTCCAAATGTCTTGGTCATGTTTTACTCCTGTAAGTGCGGGAATTCTTTGATGGGAAGCCAAGTCGGGGACCCGGCACCGGCGCCGCTCGACTAGTCGAATTGCGAGTCGATCGTGATTGCGATTTTCCCTTGCGCCCGCGCAGCCCCGTTTCGTCCGAGCACCGCGTCATAGGCAGCCATGATATCTTCCATCTGGAAGCTGCGCGGATCGAGCCGAGGGCGAAGTTTGCCTGCCTCTACAAGTGCGCTCGCCTGCTCCAGAATTTCCCCGAAGTGGGCCCGGCCCTCATCGGCAAGCAGGGTGTGAAGCGTGAACACGCCGGAATAGGTCGCTTGCTTGAACGAAAGAGGGGCAAGCTTGTGTGTGCCCCAGCCAAGACAACTCACCACGTGCCCGAACCGCTTCACGGCCCGGAAAGAGGCATCCAGCAGGTCGCCGCCGATCGTATCGTAGACGAGATCAAAGCCCCGACTGCCGGTATGCTCGGCCACATATGTCTCAGTGTCGACGGACCCGTCGATGGGGGTCGCTCCCAGGCTGCGCACATATTCGAGATCCTTGCCGCGCGCGGTTGCAAACACTTTCGCGCCGCGTGCGAGCGCTATCTGGACAGCGACGTGACCCACGCCGCCGCCGCCGCCCTGAACGAGCACTGTCTGCCCGGCATGCACCTGCATGCGATCGACCAATCCCTCCCATGCAGTGATAACAACCAGTGGAAGCACCGAGGCTTCCTGCATGGTCAGCGATTCCGGTTTACGAGCCAGCAGTTTGGCATCGACGGCTGCAAACTGCGCGTGCGAGCCTTGCAACCCGCCAACTCCGCCAGTTAGTCCGAAGACGGCGTCACCAGTTCGGAAGTCCTCCACACCTGGACCGGTCGCGACAACGGTTCCGGCAAGGTCCATTCCGAGAATTGCCGGCAAGGGCTGCTTGGCATGGGGAGCCCCATCGGCTCTGATCTTCGCATCGAGCGGATTGGTGCCACTTGCCGCGATTTGCACAAGCACCTGCCCAGGACCCGGCTTAGGGCGGTCAAGCTCGCGCAAGACGAAAGGCCCGTTTGTTGCTTCAACGACGGCTGCGGTCATGGTTGATGTAGACATGGTCGAACTCCTGATGTTGGTCAGGTGATGAACGCATTCTTCTTTGACTGGCAGTCACAAAAAGTGCACATGGTTCATTCATTTTTGAATGGATGTCATATGCCCGCTGCACCTCTTGAGTGGAGTGACCTGCGCGTTTTTCTCGCTATAGCGCGGGCTGGGTCCCTGGGGGGCGCGGGCCGACGATTGGGGCAATCACAGCCGACGATGGGGCGGCGGTTGCGAGCGCTCGAAAAGGCCGTCGGCGCAATACTGTTCCAGCGCTCTGCATCCGGCCTTTCGCTGACCGACGAGGGTGAGGTCATGCTTCGTCATGCTGAGATCATGGAGGTCGAAGCCCTGGCGCTCGCTCGTGAATTTTTCGGCAGAGATGGGTCCCTCCAAGGCGCTCTGCGCCTGACTTGTTCGGACTGGTTCGGCCGGATCATGTTGGCGCCGGTGGTGGCAGAGTTCGCCCAGCTGAATCCAGCCGTTGTCGTCGAGCTCCTCACCGATGCCCGCGTTTACAGCCTTGCCCGCCGTGAGGCAGATCTGGTCATCCGCATCGCCAGTTTCGACGAACCAGAGGTTATCGCCCGCAGGCTGGTGACCATAAAATATGGAGTCTATGCGAAGGCCGGTACTTTTCAGCCAGCCGCAGGGGATGGCGCCGGCTGCCCGATGATTGTGATGGACACGGCCTATGACGCAATGCCCGATGTTGCTTGGATGACGCGGACTTTTCCGAACGCGCACATCTCGGCAAGGAGCAATAGCCGCGATGTTCAGGCGCAGCTCTGCGCACTTGGTGTCGGGATCGCTGTCCTTCCCGTCCCCCTCGGTGAAGTTACTGCCGGAATTGAGAGAGTGGATCTCGACACTGAGCCGCCAAGCCGGGACAACTGGCTTGGGTTCCACAGGGATCTGGGACGTTTGCCCCGTCTGCGCGCCTTCGTGGACTTGCTAGTCGAGCGTCTTTCATCCCGGTGACCTGACGCATAGCTCGCTGTTCCAGAATCGTCACAGCCAAAGTCGCTGGCGAGCACGAGATTATCATAAGTGTGTAGGGTAGCTTCAAGCGCGATGAAGCAGGATCGGGCCAAACCGAATAGCGGCCGGGTATGCCGATCGTGTGTTCATTCCGTCAGGGTGGGCCGGAGGCGCAACCGGGCAATGGGCCTGCTTCCAGCGCCAGCAGGGCAAAGGTCGCCAGCCAGTGTTCGCCCATAAAGTCGCCTGCGATGTGCGGTAGTGCGGCAGCGAGGTGCAGTTCGGCGTTTGCAAGAAGGCGCGCGGTTAGCGGGTGATCATCGCCCAGTGCGGCAACAATCTCCCGAAGGCACCATGCGCGGCTGAGATTGAGCCCGTCGAGATGCGCGATCTTGCCATCGCTTCGGTCGGAGACTGTTGCTGGCGAAAACAGCGTTGCGGGTTCGCCCTTGGCCAGATCGGGCAGGAAATTGCCAAACCAGTCAGGGAACTGCGCGCCCAGTGTCCGGCTCATCAATAGTGCTTCGCACAGGGTGGACGAGAGGAATTCGTCCCCGCCCGGCTCCCAGACCTGGGCAGCACGGTCTGCGCCAAACCAGTGGACTGCGCGCTGTTCGATAAGTGTGGCAAGGGCGGAATCATGCCCGCGAGCCCAGTCGAGCGCCAGTGTCAGGGCAAACGCGCTGTTGAAGTGCGTGCCGGTACGGATCGGATAGGTCTGCAAGGGCAGAAACGTGGCAAAGCGCGCCGCAAATGCACGAGCAAAGCCGTCGGCGTTACGCGCCCAGGGCGCTACGTGGAGGACCATTTCGCCGTGCAGTGCAAGTGCCCACGCCCATCCGTAGGGACGCTCAAACCCGCGCGAGGAGGGCCGCGCGAGATAGGCGGTCTCTCGGTCGAAATTATCGGCACTCAGCATCGCTGCTGCCCGGGCGCGCACCTCCACCGCTTCGGGCAGGTCGGGATGGAGCCGGGCCAGGCGCAACACCTGCCACCAGCCATGGACGCAGCTGTGCCAATCGAAGCTGCCGTGGAAAATCGGGTGAAGCTGCGAAGGGGTCAGGGCGTCCGCTGGACCGTCCATCACATGGTCAAGCTTGTGGGGATATTCGCGCCCCAGATGGCCCAGCGTCGTGGCCATGAACCGCGCGGCAAGATCGGAAGTAAGGCCGCTCATCGGAACGCCAGAAACCATATCAGGGCAATGTTGACCGCCAGCAAAGGCAGTGCGGTGGGCACCTGGGCCTTCACCACTGCGTTGCGGTCGGAAAGCTCGAGAAGGGCCGCGGGCACAATGTTGAAGTTTGCCGCCATTGGCGTCATCAACGTGCCGCAGAAGCCGCAGAGCATGCCGATCGCCGCGACCACAGCCGGATCTCCGCCATATTGGTGGACCAGGATCGGTAGCCCGATCCCCGCTGCCATCACCGGAAAGGCAGCAAAGGCATTGCCCATCACCATCGTGAATGCCGCCATGCCAAGACCATAGGCAATCACCGCCGCAAGCCGGCTGTCAGCAGGGATCGCCGCACTCGCGAACTGGCCGACGATATCTCCAACCCCGGCAGCCGCGAACACTGCGCCCAGACTGGCAAGCATCTGTGGCAGCACCGCAGCCCAACCGACGGCGTCCATCAAACGCCGGCCTTCCTCGAACGGCTCGAGCGCCCTCACTCGAAGCCATGCAAGTCCGATTGTCAGCGCCAGCAGCGTGCCCAGCGCAAGACTGACCAGCGTCACCTGCTTGGGATCGACGAGGTCCGGCAGCGCATTGAAGCAGAGCGTTCCTGCAAGCGCGACCAGCGGAATCACGAGCGCAAGAAAGAACAGCCGATTGCCATGACGTGCAGCTTCGGCGGCACGTTCACCGACGCTGGCCTCGCTCGTGCCGCGCCCCAGTCCGAACGCCGCAATGCCGACCAGCGCCAGAACCAGGAGGCCGTTGGCAACATCGCCCAGCCAGTCACCCGCCACCATGGAAAGCGCAAGGAGCGCCCAGAACGCGGCGTTGGCCAAACGGCGCGGGTTGCTGGCATCGCGCGCGGACAGCACCGCGAAAGCCGCGAAAATGAGGCCAGCAAGCAGATAGACTTGAGGGAGCCCGATCATTTGCGATGCCTGCGCCATTCGAACAGGCGGATGCGCAGCGAATGGATCAGGAAGGCGGCGACAGCGGTCGGAATCGCCCAGACCGAAAGCGAGAAAGGCGAAAGTTCAATCCCGTTCTGGGCAAGAAAACCCTTCATCAACAGGATGGAGCCGATCGCAATGAAGATGTCCTCACCGAAGAACAGGCCGATATTGTCAGTCGCCGCGGCAAGAGCCTTGACCCGTTCAGCCTCTGCTTCGTCTCTGGGCTCTGCAGTGGCCTCGGCCATAGGGGCAAGCAGCGGTCGCACAGTTTGTGCGTGGCCGGCGATCGAGACAAGGCCAAGTGCCGCACTGAGCTGACGAAACAGCAGATAGCCTGTGAGCAGACGCGGCAGGGTGGCTCCCTTCATCCCCGCAATCACACCCCGCGCGCGTTCCTGCAGGCCGCGACGTTCCAGGAGTCCGATTACCGGCAGAACGATCCAGACAACACTGACATATCGGCTGTTATTGAAGGCCTTGCCAAAAATCGCGATGACCGCGACCGGATCCATTCCCGCAGAAAGCCCGCTCGCCAGCGCTGCGCACAAGACCACCAGGAGCGGGTTCAAGCGCAGCATGAAGCCGCCGATCATCACCGCGATGCCACTGAGCACGAGCAGATTCATGGCGCCCCATACCCCCCGCCACCCGGAGTTTCGATCACCGCCACATCGCCTGGCTCAACCGCGACCGAAGCAGTCGCATCTAGCACCTCGACCATGCCCGAGGTTCGCTCGACCCGCATCGCACCTGGCTTGCCCGGCATGCCACCTGCCAAACCGAAAGGTGGCACGCGGCGTCGGTTCGCGAGGATCCCCGCCTGCATTCCCTCTTCGAAGCGGATTCGCCGCACAACGCCATCGCCGCCACGCCATTTGCCAGCGCCGCCTGAGCCAGCACGGATCGCAAATTCCTCAATCACCACGGGGAAGCGGCTCTCCAGTATTTCGGGATCGGTCAGGCGCGAGTTTGTCATGTGGGTTTGAACGGCCGATGCTCCGGCAAAACCCGGCCCTGCCCCCGACCCCCCTGCAATGGTCTCATAATACTGGTAGTGGGCGTTGCCGAAGGTGAAGTTGTTCATCGTGCCCTGGCTCGCGGCCATTGCCCCAAAGGCTCCGAAAAGGGCGTCAGTGACCACCTGGCTGGTTTCCACATTGCCGGCCACCACCGCTGCGGGATAGCGCGGACGCAGCATCGAACCCTCGGGCACGAGAATCGTCACAGGGGTCAGGCAGCCCTCGTTCATCGGGATCGGATCGTCGATCATTGTGCGCAACACATACATCACCGCAGCGCGAACAACACTGAACGGTGCATTGAAATTGTCGGTGCGTTGTGCACTGGTTCCGGCAAAGTCGATCGTGGCGTGGCGCGCTGCCGCATCGATCCTGACAGCGACCTTCACAATCGCGCCATTATCCATCTCGTAAGCGAACGTTCCATCCTTCAGTCGACCGATCAGCCTGCGCACCGCCTCTTCGGCATTGGCGTTGACGTGGCCCATATACGCAGAGACGACCGCGCGGCCATGCTCGGCACACGCCGCCTGAAGGCCCGCCGCTCCGCGCGCGCAGGCGGCAAGCTGGGCGGCAAGGTCTGCCATGTTCTGATCGATGTTGCGCGCAGGGTATGCCCCAGAGCCAAGCAATGTTCGCATTTCGCGATCGCGCAAAACGCCCTCATCGACGAGCAGCACATTGTCGATCATCACCCCTTCATCGGCAATGGTTCGGCTGGTCGGAGGCATCGATCCGGGCGCGATGCCGCCAATGTCAGCGTGGTGCCCGCGCGCCGCGACCCAGAAGCTGGGGGCCTGTGCGTCACCTTCGACAAAGACCGGGGCAATCACCGTAATGTCGGGCAGGTGAGTGCCCCCGGCATAAGGGGCGTTGAGGACGTAGGCATCGCCGCGCTTCACGCCCCGCCCGTCCGATCCGCCAAGCCGTGCCGCAATCACCCGGCCGACGCTTTCCCCCATAGAGCCGAGGTGCACGGGCATGTGCGGCGCATTCGCCACAAGCCGGCCAGCGCTATCGAACAGCGCGCAGGAGAAATCGAGCCGCTCGCGGATGTTGACCGAACTGGCCGTTCGCGCAAGCGCGGCGCCCATATCCTCAGCTATTCCCATGAACAGTCCGTTGAAGATTTCGAGTCGGATCGGGTCAGGAGAAGATGACTCGCCTTCGACATTCCCGGCGCGGGCAGACAGGTCAGTCAGGCACGCCCCGTGGCGCGTGAGCCTCAGCGTGCCATCCTCATCGACCCTCAGCGCCCAACCGGGTTCGACGATGGTCGTCGCTAGCCGATCGCAAACAATCAGTGGCCCGTCTGCAACAAAGCCTGAAGCCAGCCCGGCACGATCATGAACCGGGACCTCTTGGAAAGCACCTCCCAACCAGCAGCGCGCTTGCATCAGCGGGGGCGCCGAAACTGCAGGCAGCGGCCAGACGAGCCCGCCCGCCGAACCATCCTCTGCCGCCGCCTCGACACGAACGCGCTCGATGATCAGCGCACCATGGCCGTCGTAGCCAAATTCGGCACGATGGGCCCTCGCAAAGGCCTCAGCCAGTTCAGGCGCCGGCGCAGGTTTGAGCGGGAAGGCGTTTTCCGAGCCTTCGCGCCGCACGAATAGCCACGCTTCGATCCGGCTTGGCATCGAGCTGAGTTGTGCGCTCGCTTCTTCGGCCAACTTCACGCGCAGCGCCTCGACCTCGACCTCGACTCCCGGCACCAGCTGCATGCCAAGGCTGGCCTCGCGCACTACCGCTTCGCTCGCGAGGCCCATGCCATAGGCTGAAAGTACACCGGCGAGCGGATTGACCAGCACAGTATCGATGCTCAACGCTTCGGCTACCAGACAGGCGTGCTGGCCGCCTGCCCCGCCAAAGCAGACGAGCGCATGATTGGTCACATCATGGCCGCGTGCGACGCTTATCCGGCGGATCGCGTTGGCCATGTTGGCAACCGCGATGCGAATGCAGCCCTCGGCAATCTGTTCGGGCTCCATCGCGTCGCCCGTCTCGGCAGCGATCGTAGCGGCAAGCTCGGCGAACCGCGCGTCAACGATCGCGCGGTCGATCGGCTGGTCGCCTGTGGGTCCGAACACCTTGGGAAACTGTGCGGGTATCAGTTTGCCGAGCAGGACATTGCAGTCCGTGACGGTAAGCGGGCCGCCATTGCCATAACAGGCCGGGCCGGGAAGTGCCCCCGCGCTTTGCGGGCCAACCACCAGTCGCCCGCCGTCAAACCGGCAGATCGAGCCGCCACCTGCCGCCACGGTGTGGATCCGCAGCATCGGTGCCGTGATCCGTGCACCGGCAACGCGGGTCTCGCTATCGCGTTCGAACTCACCAGCATAATGCGAGACGTCGGTCGAAGTCCCCCCCATGTCAAAGCCGATCACCCGATTGCAGCCCGAAAGCGCCGCGGTGCGAGCCATTCCAACTATGCCGCCGGCAGGGCCAGACAGAATGGCGTCCTTGCCGTGAAAGCGCGCGCCGTCGACAAGGCCGCCACTTGATTGCATGAACAATGGGCGGTTGTGTCCGCCCAGTTCCGCTTCAAACGCACTGACGTAGCGCCGCAGCACGGGCGAGAGATAGGCATCGACCAGCGTCGTATCGCCCCGAGCCACCAGCTTGATTGTGGGTGACAATTCATGGCTGACAGAAACCTGCGTGAAGCCCGCCGCGCGGGCGATGCCAGCCAGCCGCGCTTCATGTGCGGGATAACGCCAGGCGTGCAACAGCACGATGGCAATCGAACGAAAGCCGTCTGCATGAGCCCTTGCAAAGGCGCGCGCGGCCCCGTCCTCATCCAGTTCGCTTAGCACCGCGCCCGAAGCGCTCATCCGCTCATCGATCTCGATCACTCTGGCATGGGGTGGCTCGGTAAGAACGATCTGGCGTACGAACAGCTCGGGCCGTTCTTGCGTACCGATCCTGAGCGCGTCGCCAAAGCCCCGGGTGATTGCGAGCACGGTCGGCTCTCCCTTGCGCTCGAGCAGGGCATTGGTAGCTACGGTAGTCCCCATCCTCACATCTGCATCAGGCAAGGGGCCTAGCGCGACCCCGCTGAGCCGACGAATTGCGGCAACTGCGGCATCGCCCGGCCGCGCCGGGTCTTCAGACAGCAGCTTGGCCGTCAAGACCCGCCCGTCCGGCGCCCGCGCCACGACATCGGTGAAGGTTCCACCACGGTCGATCCAGAATTGCCATCGCGCGCTCATGGGTCGGTCATAGGGACTGGCGCGCGCTGCTCAAGTCCTTCATCTCTTTTGCGCGCGCAGCTGCACCAGGGCGGAAATTCGATCGTCGCACGACAAAGGCCTTGATATGGGGAACAGCGTCTCAAGCATCGACGTTGAGCACGAGCACCAGAATGCTTGAACCTACCAAAGGCACTGAAACTAGGCGGTTCACGTGAGGCAAGGAAGGGTTCGCTTGCACACCAAGTGCTTCGGCTGATTTGGGATGTAAAGCTGGCACCAGCCCGTTAAGCTCAGCGCATGGACCGTTGGGGATGGCAGTTTGGGAGACACTGCCATGCGCTGCAAAGCTGCAGACATCGAGAATTTACTGTGCCTAACCTGTCATTAGCCCAAGGCTCGACAGCCCTCGTGATCTGAGGTTGTCATAAATCGATTTTGCCTCAGCCAGTAGCAAAGGATCGGGCGAAGATTCCGTAGCATGATTGATTTCGCGCAATTCCACGGCCGGGCCATTTCTGATTGCGATGCGTTCTGCCACGGCCTGCCAAACCGCAGGCTTGCTGTTAAGATCCTCGAACGGAACGAAGACCATATTCTTGGCGTCTTCCTCGACTCTGGCCAATGCGGCGTAGGCCGAAATCCAGTTGCGGAGCCAATAATCGATGCCATTCGGGTCACCGGTGATGATTGAAGAAAAGCGAAACGGCCGATGGGTGGCTCCGAATTCATGGTGACCAAGCCAAGTCATGTAGCTTTGCGTAAACCGGGGAGCATCCAAAAATCTCCTGTGCTGCTTCCAGAGGCTCTGCGCCTGATCCAAGGGATGGCGCACAGGTATCAAAAAATGAGCTTCTGGCATGGCTGCCGACAGCGATCCAATTCTCAGAATGTTGTTGTTGTTTTTTGACAAATATCGTGTCTTGCCGGTTTTTCGAAGCACAAGCCGGATAAGATCCTCATAGCCTGCAATCAATTCCTTGCTTGGAGTGTGCGGCATTAGAGCATCGGTGCCAACGTAGGTGGGACCGTCAAATATACGCCAATAAACTTCGTCCAGTGCCTCAGGGCTCTGGTTGTCAACGTCTATGCCGTCACCATGCGCCCGTTCCGACTTTTGGCTCTGTTTGCCGTGGTTGTTGGACAACTTCGCCCAAAGATTTGGCGCCAGAACAAATGGCATATCGGCATAAGTCAAAGATCCAAATTGGGCGGTCGCGTATATTTCGCGCATGAGGATTGTTGTACCAGAGCGTGCAAGCCCGCAGACAAAAACATGATTTCCTTCATTCCTCGGAGCCGATTTGAGGAATGTTGCTCGTTCAATATCGTGCACAGCTTCAGCAAGAAATGGCAAGCCCAATGCAAGGCGATGCAATATCTGATCGGCGACCGAATAGTCAGCCACCGATCACTCTTTTCCGAAGACCGATGTAACTCAATGAAACAGCAGTAACTGCGGCAATCGTCATTGGTTGCATCAATTCCTCACTCCAAGCCCTCAACCCAAGCGGGAAGATTAGGCCAGCCAAGAGCATTGGCAGAAGGGCAAACATCATGAGTCCAAATGTGGCCACCGAGCGAATGCATATGTGCCTGGCGTAGGTGGGAAGCACACATTCTTTCCAGTGATCCGAAATTCTGTGCGATCTCAGAACACGAAAAGCCCTATGTGAGTAATCCGATCCAGCGCGTATGCTCGCGACTATTGGCATGCGCCACAATGTCTCTGAGGTGACAATCGTAGCTGCAATGATCAGCAGCCAAAATGTCATTTTTTTGGTTGAGCGCTATCATCGGCCGCAGTCGGCTTTCTCCGAGCCTTCAATGCGCGCTTGATCGGATACCAGACGATTGCGAAGATCGCGAGGAAGAAGGAGCCAACCACTCCAAGCATTGTCATTATGGCGCTGGCTGCAGTGCCGGGCCCTATATAGGCTTCAGCCATACTTGCCTGAAGCACCAGAAACTGAAACACAAAGATATAACGCAATAACTTTTCCATTGCGGCGCCCCTCCCTGAGCCTCAGCCCTTATCACCAATTCTCTCGCTCACAAAACCTCTATGGTTAATGCCGCCGCGAGAGCCTAAGCTGTGCAGTGTGCAGCCTTCGCAAGGCGCACGACCCTATCACCCAGAGCTTTGTCCAAGAACCGACTCCAGCCCAAGAGGTAAATGTTTCCGTCTGCAGCACGATTTGTGAATTCTGCAGCCAGGGAATTGTCGGGACCAGCGATGAGCAGGCGCGCGTCTTGAACGTCTTCGATCAAGGCGTAACCATTCGATAAAGGTGTAAAAAGCCCTGCGGCCGACGTTCGAATGTTTTCGGACTTCATCAAATCACTGTAGGGCCTGCTCACAGCGCCGTTTGAAAAGTCATAGACCAGGATGTTCGAGTTGCCCTCAAAATACGGACCATATCCGCGATCCTGGGCATGATTGTCGTAAACCGAAATCCTGTGATCATCCAAAATATCAACGTCGTGTTGCGCAACCCAAGGCCCTTGCTTCATCCAGATAATCTTGTCCGAAGAAGGCCGATACAGCAGGATTGTTGAAATATTGCGCAAACTCAAGAATACGTCGCCGCGCTTCCAAAATGGTCCATCGTCAAGCACCGGCTCAATGTCATTAAGATGCGTCGGATCGCGGTTGTACATTCCGTTGGTGAACAGAAGAAACTCAAGTTGATTATCGAGCATCAACTTCGGCACAGACCGCGCAAACAGGATCTTGCCGTTCAGATCCAACTGTACAATCTGATCCTCAAAAAAATCGGGGGGTAATGCCTTCACAGAGTGAGGCTCCACAACTGAAGGCACCCATATATGGCCGTCACCATCCATTTCTGTTGAATGATGGAATATCCTTCCGTCGTTCATCCATTTGCGCTGTCCACAAATATCAAGCCGGAACAAAGGCGCATTGTGATCTTTGGCTATGATATCCCCATTCGCAAGCAGCAGCGGACTGATCTCCCTGAACAGTGAAGCATTCCAGGCCGTATAATCTGCAAACGCCGATGCCGTGGACGCCCCTTCAAGGATATGTTCTGCGTGGGGCATCCAGGTGTGTTTCACCGACCAGTCTTGCATCGAGATCAGTTCAAGTTTGTGCCGTTTTACCGATCCGTCATACCGACTGGCCAGAAGGTATCCATCAATTTGAGGCATTTTTGCCAACGCAGTGTGCCAGCCTGTCGGCTTTGCGTCATACCGTTTGCTGTTCCAGATTTGCAAACGATCTCGCGGAGAGATGACGTCGCGCAGCGTGTCCGGAATCTTGGCAATGCCCACCGCAGAAAGTGAAGCCTTGCCAAAGCGCTCGCCTCCGGTTGACCCGTCCAAAACCAGAAAACCGAAGAGGATCATTACAGGGATCACAGCAAGTGACAGAAGCAGGACCATCCAGACTTCCATTTTTGCAAACATGATGCGCGACATAAATTTGCCCCAAAAACAGATGCCTAGCTGTGCGACTTCGTTGACGGCAAACTCAAAAAAATCAAGGCCAACTTTGCCGTTTGCATTTGCTGGGATGAATATCAGAGCGATGTTGGCCAATCTCGGGTCAAAAACCTACCCAATGTCTATAGCAGGTTGTTCGGCCAGATCGCCGTCCGCCACATATGGGCGACGGGTGAGCCGTCGAAGCCAAGTCCCTCTTCGGGATTGCGAAAATTGCGGCCGATGATGTCCGTGAAGATGTCGGGATCGGGCGTCGGGGAATCGTCGAAGAAATAGATGTCGTAAAGCGTCACGGCGCGCGCGGTGCCATACCAGGGGTGCGTGCGCGCGAAGTCGGCATCCTTGCGGATATAGTCCGGCGGCACATAATCCGGCCCGAAAAAGCGGTTGTAGCTTTCGGGATAGGTATAGCCCTCTGCCTCGTCCGCGAAATAGCGCAGACACTGGTGATATTGCACAGCCCAGGCGATTTCCTCGCTCACATACGGCGCAAGCATCTGTGCACCCCAATAGCCATGATCGGACCGGATCAGGCAGCCATTGGAAATGTCATGCAGCAGGCAGGCCATGACGATCGTGTCATCGCGGCCATCCTCCAACGCCTTGGTCGCACTCGTCAGCAAATGGCGGATCGTGATGCCCTGCATTCGGTGCTTCAGGAAATCGAGGAGTGTCGGCCGTGCCGGCATCGGTGGCAGCGCCGGATTGTCCCCCATCATGAACACATGGCCGGGGTCCATGCGGGCCAGCAGGTCCGGCTCTGGATTGTCGATCCCCGTTCCCGTGATGCCGACAGGCGCCGGCATCAGCATCCGGGCCCGGCCGGCTTGCGGGCCATCGGACTGCGGCGGCTGGATGAAGGCCCGTTCGAGAAATTCGCTGTCCATGCCGCTCCCTCAGGACACCAAGGCCAGCCGGGGCGATTCAGCCGCCCCCAGCCTGACGGCAGCGACGCCGGGCAAGGCCTCCATCCGCGCCGCAAGTTCGGCATCAAGCGCAAAGTCGCGCCCCAGCCGTAGCCGCGCGGTGCCCGTTGCGGTCGGCACGACGATCAGCAATTCGCCCCGCCCGCCGCGCGATCCGGAGACAAGCGCTGCAAGCCCGTCCAGTGCCGCAGCGTCCGACAGGAGGAGTTCGGCCTTCAACCGCGTGTGCGCTGCCAGCGCTTCGAAGGGCTGGACCCGTTTAAGGGTGACGCGCGGCAGTTCTTCGCCGGGCTTGCGATCAAGCTCGACCGTCAGCAAGGCGCAGGCGCCGGTGCGACCGGCCTCTTCCAGTTCGCTTGAAACAAGGTCATCGAAGCAGCTGACCACATACTGACCGCTCGCATCCGACAGCGTGGCCATCGCATAGCGCCGGCCGCGCGCCGATGTGCGCCAGCGGACCTCTTCGACAAGGCCGGCCATCACCGCGCCGGTGCGCGAGCCATCAACAGGCGCGGGCAATGCGCAGATGGCCCCGAAGCTGCGGGCGTGATGCGCATCGGCAAGGTGGCGATAGCGGTCGACCGGGTGCGCCGAGAGATAGAAGCCGAACGCCTCTTTCTCCTGGCTCATCCGTTCGGCGAGCGACCAGTGCGCGCCGCTGGGCAGCTGGACGGCGGCAGTGCTCGTTTCCTCCGCACCAAAGAGGCCACCCTGCCCGCTGACCCGGGCAGAGTCTGCCTGGGCCGCCACGGCAATGATGGTTTCCGCTGACTGGAAAACGGCGGCACGCTGCGGCTCGATCGCATCAAAGGCCCCGGCACCGGCAAGGCTTTCGACCTGCCTCCGGTTGAGCAGCCGCGCGCCGATACGATCGGCAAAATCGTCGATCGAAGCGAATGCACCATTGGCCTGGCGTTCGGCGCAGAGCGTTTCCATGGCCCCTTCGCCCACCCCCTTCAGCGCACCAAGGGCATAACGGACCGCGAGCCCCTCATCCGTCCGCTCGACACTGAAATCGGCCTGGGAGCGATTGATGCAGGGCGGCAGCAGGGCAACGCCCAATCGCCGCATGTCATCGGCAAAAATGCTGAGCTTGTCGGTGTTCGAGATATCGAACGCCATCGAGGCGGCAAAGAAATCCTCGCGATAGTGCGCCTTGAGCCATGCCGTCTGATAGGCAAGCAGGGCATAGGCAGCCGCGTGGCTCTTGTTGAAGCCATAGCCGGCGAACTTGTCGATCAAGTCGAACAGTTCGTTTGCCTTGGCCGCGTCGATCCCGTTGTGCTGGGCGCTGCCCGAAACGAATGCCTCGCGCTGGGCATCCATTTCGGCCTTGATCTTCTTGCCCATCGCACGGCGCAGCAGGTCCGCGCCGCCAAGCGTGTAGCCCGCAAGGATCTGCGCGGCCTGCATGACCTGTTCCTGGTACACGAAAATGCCATAGGTCTCGGCGAGGATGCCCTCGAGCAGCGGGTGCGGATATTCGATCGCGACGCGGCCGTTCTTCCGATCCCCGAACAGGCCGATATTGTCCATCGGGCCCGGCCGGTAGAGCGAAACGAGCGCGATGATGTCCCCGAAGTTGGATGGCCGCACGGCCGCAAGCGTCCGGCGCATCCCTTCGGATTCCAGCTGGAACACGCCGACCGTGTCTCCGCGCTGGAGGAGCGCATAAACGTCCTCATCGTCCCACGAGAGGGCATCGAGATCGGGCCGCAAACCTTCGCGTGCCTCGATCAGGTCGCACGCCTTCTGAAGGACAGACAGCGTCTTGAGGCCGAGGAAGTCGAACTTCACCAGCCCTGCGCTCTCGCTGTATTTCATGTCGAATTGCGTGACCGGCATGTCGGACCGCGGATCGCGATAGAGCGGGACAAGCTCCGCCAGCGGCCTGTCTCCGATGACAACGCCCGCCGCGTGGGTCGAACTGTGACGGGGCAGCCCTTCCAGCTTCAGCGCAAGATCGAACAGCCGCCGGACCTGCGCATCGGACTTGTATTCGGCTGCCAGTTCCGAAACGCCATTGAGCGCGCGTTCAAGCGTCCAGGGGTCGGTTGGATGATTGGGGACGAGCTTGGCCAGCCGGTCGACATGGCCATAGCTCATCTGGAGGACCCGTCCGGTATCCTTCAGCACAGCACGTGCCTTCAAGCGCCCGAACGTGATGATCTGGGCCACCTGATCGCGGCCATATTTGGCCTGAACATAGCGGATCACTTCCTCGCGCCGGGTTTCGCAGAAGTCGATGTCGAAGTCCGGCATCGAGACACGTTCCGGATTGAGGAAGCGTTCGAACAGCAGCCCCAGCTTGATCGGGTCAAGATCCGTGATCGTCAGCGACCAGGCAACGACAGACCCCGCACCCGAGCCACGCCCCGGACCCACGGGAATGCCGTGTTCCTTCGCCCATTTGATGAAATCGGCAACGATCAGGAAATAGGCCGCAAAGCCCATGGACGTGATGACGTCCAGTTCGAATTCCAGCCGATCCCGATAGATCTGATGCTCGCTTTCGGAAATCCGCACCAGCCGCCGTTCGAGTCCGGCTGCAGCATCGCTGCGAAGTTGCGTAATCTCGCCTTCCTTGTCCCCGACGATGCTGGGCAGGATCGGATTGCGCTTGGGGGCCATGACGGCGCACCGCTGGGCAACGACCAATGTATTGGCCAAGGCCTCCGGCAAGTCGGCGAAAAGCAGGCGCATGTCGCGCGCGGGCTTGATCCATGAATCGGGCGAACTCTTGATCCGGTCGTCGCTGTCCACATAGCTCGAGTGCGCGATGCAGAGCATGACGTCATGCGCATCGTGGAAATCGGCTTCGGCAAAATTGGCCGGGTTGGTCGCGACCAGCGGCAGGTCAAGCTGATGGGCGATCTCGATCAGGCCCGCTTCGCTTGCGCCTTCGATCGGGTTCAGCGTCCGGGCGATCTCGACATAGACCCGGCCCGGAAACAGCTGCAGCAAGCGATCGGCATAGCCAATGGCTGCATAATCCTGCCCTTCGGCAATGAGGCGCGCCATCGCTCCTTCGGCACCGCCTGTGAGCGCGATCAGCCCATCGGTGTGTTCGGCCAGCTTTTCAAACGTGACATGGGCCG
The DNA here is from genome assembly GCF_019443285.1 of Aquisediminimonas profunda. Lineage (GTDB taxonomy): Bacteria > Pseudomonadota > Alphaproteobacteria > Sphingomonadales > Sphingomonadaceae > Aquisediminimonas > Aquisediminimonas profunda. The sequence continues at coordinate 1,405,890 of NZ_CP080327.1, read as the reverse complement.
GCTCTTCAAGCGGGCGATCGAGATGCGCAGCCGAGGTCAGCGCGCAGAGATTGGCATAGCCTGCCTCGTCCTGCGCATAGAGCGGCAGCCAGTCATAGGCTGGCGCGACAGCATCGGGCCGGTCCGGTCGCGAGACTGCAAGCAGGGTTCCGATGATCGGCTGAACGCCCGCAGACTTGCAAGCCTCGGAGAATTCCATGACGCCATAGAGGCCATTGCGGTCCGTGATCGCGGCGGCCGGAAAACCAAGTTCCCGCGCCCGCTTTGCTATGCCCTTCGGATCGATCGCGCCTTCGAGCATCGAATAGGCGGACAGGATTCGCAAGGGAACAAAGGGCGCATGCGGCATGAAGCCGTCTTAGGCGGCGGAACGGCCTTTGTGAACAGCACTGAGCAACAGAATTGGGGATAACCGGTGCGCTGCTTAAAGCAGCTTGGCAATATCACCCTTCAGGCTTTCCGGCTTCTCGGTTGGCGCATGGCGGGACACCACTTTGCCATTCTTGTCGACGAGGAACTTGGTGAAATTCCATTTGATCGACTGGAGCCCCATCAAGCCCGGCTTTTCCTTTTTCAGATGCTTGTAGAGCGGATCGGCGTTTGCGCCGTTGACCTCGACCTTCGCCATGACCGGAAAGGTCACGTCATACGTCAGCGAACAGAAATTGGCGATCTCTTCCGCGTTGCCGGGTTCCTGCGCGCCGAACTGGTTGCAGGGGAAGGCAATGATCTCGACCTTGTCGCCATATTCACGGTGCAGCGCCTCAAGCCCTTCATATTGCGGCGTGAACCCGCACTTGGAGGCCGTGTTGACGATCAGCATGGGCTTGCCCGCAAAATCGGAGAGCTTCTGCTCGGTCCCGTCGGCCTTCTTCACAGTGAAATCATGAACGCTTGTCATTTCCGCTTCCTCGATCTTCGACAACATGAACGACGCCCTTGTGCGTCACAATGTTGAGAGAATCAAATGCTGGCGGCGCACTGACTTGCACCAAAAGAAAGGACCCGGTCAGCGTACCGACCGGGTCCTGACGAAGTTGAAGGTGTTCAGGTATACCTGAAGCCCCTCGGGTCGCAGATTTCCGATAACGCGAGTCGGCACGGAATTATTGTATGGAATCGACAAGGCCTTTTTCGGCGAGTCTTCCCGCTTAACGGCCGACGATCATCAGCATACCGCCAAGCAACAGCGCAAGAGCCAAACCCTGACGCACCCGCATGCTCGGAGGAGCCAGTTTCTCTGCCAAAACGACGATCGTCAGAGCGGCGATCCAGGCCAGGTTCATGACCCCGGCCACAAACAGAAGCAGCATCAACGCCCAGCAACATCCGAGGCAGTAAAGGCCATGTCGCAGCCCAATCCGCGTTGCACCACGCCAGCCTGGCCGCCACCCCTGCATCAGAAAGGCAAGCGGCGACCTGCAATGGTCGAGACAGGCTGATTTCAAAGGACTTAGCTGATAGGCCCCTGCGAGCAGCATGAGGATTCCGGCAATCTTGCCATCAACGAGTCTCAACGTTCCTTCGGACGCCAAGGCAAACGACACAAGCGCTGCCTGCGAGACCGATGCCAGTGCCGAAAAAAGCGCCCAAACAAGCAAATAGCAGCTCGCAAAGCCGATTGTTCGCGCCAATCCGTGTTCGGACTGTCCCGAGAGCCGCGCAAAGAGAAGGATCATGGGCGCCGCAGAAGGGAGCATCATTGCAACCATCATCAACACCCACATGGCGAATGCCGAGGTCAGGTAGGTCCATGTCCAGACCGGCACACCACGGCCCATATCAGACATGGCAGAGGCGCCCATATTGGTGCCCATGCCAATGCCGGCCGACCTGAAGAGCCACCACCAGGCCAACAGGACTAGGGCAACAATGCAAAAGCCGACAATCAGCCCGTCACGGCGGAGAATTTGCTCTACCGAATTCCCCCGCCGCTCTGAAGCGATGCGGTCGGTTTCAGGCAGCTCCATGGGTGGACAGGTCAAGCATCGCCAAATGGGCATGGCTTGAAGCCCAGCCGAGCGCGACAGGTCCATCGGCGTTGGTCGTGCCGCTTGCAAATTCCGCGACCTTGTATTCGAAGCCGTTCGGGAGACTTACCCGGGCCCGATGTTCATCGCCGGTCACCGGGTTGCGAATTGGCTCTACTGCCGTGTCAATGACACCGCCGACCAGGACGCGCGCTTGCCTCCGCTCAATATCCGCTTCAAATGTGATCGGCAAAAATGCCGGTTCATGCATATGGTCGATGACAGTTGAGAAGACATTGAAGATCGTTGCACCGGGCTCGGTTTCGCCCCCCGACAGAATCGTGAGGATCGCCTCACGTTGTGCAGGGCTGGCGGCAGAATCGACGACAACAAAGGCCTCACCACCGCCTTCATGGATTGCCTTGGGCCAGGCAAACATACCGACCCATTTCACGCCATTCAGCGAAGTATCCCCGAAATGGCCTTCTTCGATGCTCATGGCCGTCATCGCGCGACAGTCGCCCTTGGTCGGAAGGGCATTGAACTGGCAGGGACAGCCCCAATCGCAATTGCAATTCGAAATCTCTGGACCACGAATACGCCAATCAACATAGGCCATGCGAACCTCCCTTGCCTGACAATGGGGCACTGCGGACTTAAACAAACCAGATCTCAGCAACTACGAAGCTGACTGATCATGACATTAGTGGCTTGATAGCAGAACATAGCGCAACAGCGAACGGGAATTTGGGCGCGCGATCATTCTTGTCTGGCCGTTGGCTCCGGTCGCGCCAGTGCCAAAACTCCAGCCGTTCCTATCCAGCCTGTTTCTTCTGGCGTTCGAGCTCAGCCTCGAATGCCTTTTCCATGTCGTCGTTCAGCAGCCCAAGTGCGCCGGGATCAACAAAAGCATTCGCATCGCCTGCAATCTGGCGTGCACGGCGGGCTTCAAGGTCGAAGAAATCATCATGCGGTGCGAGCAAGATGTCTGCTTTCATGTCCCGCAGCTTTGCAAAGCTCGCGCGATAGGCAGCGACCATGCCCGGCCATGATTCAGGAACCAGGGCCTGTCCCGCCACAGTGGTACTGCAATGAAAAACCGCAGTGTGCGGTGCGCCGTCGGCCCCGCGGACAGACATGCTCCAGGTCGTGCATCCCTGTGTATGCCCCGGCGTTAAATGGGCGGTCAGGGTTGTGCCGCCGAGGCTAACAGTGCCACCATCCGCTATGACGCGATCAACGCGAACAGGCGGGAACGCCATGCCCTTGGTCGGGCCAAACCCGATGGCCCCCGCTTCAAGCGTCGGCCGATCTCCCGCGCTGGCCACCATTTTCGCCCCGCTTGCCCGCTGGAGGCCGGCAAGGCCGCCAGCATGATCAATGTGGGCGTGACTGTTGAGCAAGAATTTGACGTCGCGGATATCGAAACCGAGCGCCTGGATATTGGCGATGATCTGCGGGACTGATTGCGCTAGGATGCCATCGATCAGGATATGGCCCTTCGGCGTCGTGATCAGGAAAGCGCTGACGCCCTCGGTCCCGACATAGTGAATATTGCCGATGATCGTGAACGGCGCAAATGGCTTGTTCCAGCGCCCCGAGACGGCAAAGGGATTGAGAGGAGAATGCTCGGCCGCATCAATCACTGCATCACTTGCAAGTGGGTGGTGCTGTTCGCTTGAGACGCAACCCGATTGAAAGGCCATCGCAAGAGCGAGACCAGCAACACGGACGCGCACATTCATTTTCACGTACCGATCAGGCGGCGTCGCCTGCGGCTTCCTTTTCCTTGTGCGTATAGACGCGGATCGGCTCCTTGGTGCCAGCGACCACGTCCTTGTCGATCATCACTTCATCGACTCCGTCCATTGCCGGCAAATCGAACATCGTGTCGAGCAAGATGCTCTCCAGGATCGAACGAAGGCCGCGCGCGCCTGTCTTGCGCTCGATGCCCTTCTTGGCAACGGCAACAAGCGCGTCCTCGGTGAAGCCGAGCTTGACTTCCTCCATCTCGAACAGCTTCTGATACTGTTTGACGAGCGCGTTCTTGGGCTCTTTCAGGATCTTGACCAATGCTTCGACATCAAGGTCTTCCAGCGTCGCAATCACAGGCAGACGCCCGACAAATTCCGGGATCAGGCCGTATTTGAGCAGATCTTCCGGCTCGCCCTGACGCAGGATTTCGCCTGTGCGCCGGTCATCCGCGCCCGATACATGAGCACCAAAGCCAATCGACTTGCCCTGCAGGCGGTCAGAAATGATCTTTTCGAGGCCGGCAAAGGCGCCGCCGCAAATGAAGAGGATGTTGGTCGTATCGACCTGCAGGAATTCCTGCTGAGGATGCTTGCGGCCGCCCTGCGGAGGAACGCTGGCAACGGTGCCTTCCATCATCTTGAGGAGCGCCTGCTGCACGCCCTCGCCCGACACATCGCGCGTAATCGACGGATTTTCAGCCTTGCGGCTGATCTTGTCGATTTCATCGATATAGACGATCCCGCGCTGCGCCCGCTCTACATTGTAGTCGGAGGCCTGCAGCAGCTTCAGGATGATATTTTCGACATCTTCACCGACATAGCCAGCCTCGGTGAGTGTCGTGGCATCGGCCATCGTGAACGGAACGTCGAGGATTCGGGCCAGCGTCTGCGCGAGGAGCGTCTTGCCGCAGCCGGTGGGCCCGACGAGCAGGATGTTCGACTTGGCAAGCTCGACATCGGCGCCTTTGGCACCGTGGTTCAACCGCTTGTAATGGTTGTGCACTGCAACCGAGAGTACCCGCTTCGCCGACCGCTGACCAATGACATAATCATCGAGAACATTGCAGATTTCCTGCGGAGTCGGGACGCCGCCGTCCTTCTTGCTGACCAGCGCGGATTTGGTTTCCTCGCGAATAATGTCATTGCAGAGGTCAACGCATTCATCGCAGATGAAGACGGTCGGGCCAGCGATCAGCTTCCGGACCTCATGCTGCGATTTGCCGCAAAAGGAACAGTAAAGCGTGCTTTTGGTATCAGTACCGCTAAGCTTCGTCATTCAAACCTTCCCCGGAAATCCGGCAAGTCGCACATTACAGCCATGTTACAGCGATATTCCTAACCGGCAATGGCTTAAATGCCGTTTACACTCTTTGCCAGTTTGGGCCGCGAAACGCTAGCTAGCAGAATCGTCGGCCGGGACCGGGCGCTTGTCGAACACCTCGTCAATCAGACCAAATTTCTTCGCTTCGTCTGCTGTCATGAAATTATCGCGTTCCATGGCCTTTTCGATCGTCGGCAGGTCCTTGCCCGTATATTTCGAATAGAGTCCGTTCATGCTCGCGCGAATCCGAAGGATTTCCTGTGCTTGCAGTGCAATATCGGAGGCCTGTCCCTGCGCGCCGCCCGAAGGTTGGTGGATCATGATCCGCGCGTTGGTCAATGCGACCCGCATGCCCGGTTCGCCCGCAGCGAGCAGGAAGCTTCCCATTGACGCCGCCTGGCCAATGCAGACCGTACCGACCTTGGGCCGGATATATTGCATCGTGTCGTGAATCGCCATGCCAGCGGTAACAACCCCGCCCGGTGAATTGATGTACATCCAGATGTCCTTCTTCGGATTTTCCGATTCGAGAAAGAGCAGCTGGGCCGTAATGACCGAGGCCATATTGTCCTCAACTCCGCCCGTCACAAAGACGATCCGTTCGCGCAGCAATCGCGAATAAATGTCAAAACTGCGTTCGCCGCGGTTGGATTGTTCGATAACGATGGGAATGAGTGCGTCTGCCGGATGCATGAAATATCCTTGGATGAATTGAACCGCCTATATCTGGACTTGTTGCAAGATGTTCAAGTCCTTCGGCTTGCGCGGGCCATTGGGCGCAGCTACTCGACAAGGGGAATACGTTCACAGGAGAACAGAATGACTTTGTGGGACACCAGCCTTCCCGGCATGACACGCGACGAAGACGAGGATGATCGGCCGGGATCAAGCGGCCTCTTGATGAGCAAGTTCCTCGAGGCACGAACAGTGCTCATCTTTGGCGGCATCGACCAGAAGCTCGCGCAAATTGTGTCGGCACAATTGCTTTATCTCGACCATGTGAACCATGATCCGATCAAGATCTTCATCAATTCGCCCGGCGGCCATGTCGAATCGGGCGATACAATCCATGACCTGATTTCCTTTATCGACTCACCGGTTGCCGTGATCGGCACGGGATGGGTCGCAAGTGCCGGAACCCATATTTTCCTGGGGGCGCCCAAAGAGCGTCGTTACTGCCTGCCCAATACACGGTTCCTGATTCACCAGCCCTCCGGCGGTGCACAGGGGCGTGCAGGTGATATTGCCATTCAGGCTCAGGAAATCGTGAAAATGCGCGAACGGCTTGCGCAGGTCATTGCGGAAAAAACCGGCCAAAAGATCGAGCGCGTGCGCGAAGATATCGAACGTGACTATTGGATGTCGACGGAGGAAGCCAAGGACTATGGCATTCTCGGGACCGTCATCAACAAGGGCGACCAGATCAAGTTCTGATCGCCCTTGCAAAAAAAGAACCCGCCCCAGCGCATGCCGGGGCGGGTTATTCATGTCTACTGCACTACATCTTGTAGGAAACGCGCAGATATCCGAACTGTCCCGGGACATCATAGGTCGTCGGGTCAAAATTGTTCAGGCTGCATGAGAAGCAAGCCGGCGGATCCTGGTTGAACACATTGTTCACGCCCGCCGTGAAGGCAAAGCGCTGATCAAGGAACGACGGCGTGAACGTCAGCTGGACATCGCCATAGAAACGGCTGTCGAGCTTGTTCGTGCCGGTCGGCCCGCCCTGTTCGATGACGCTGTGGATATAGCGGCCCGTGAAGGACGCCCCGAAATCGCCAATCGACCAGTTGAGGGTCGTGTTGCCCTTGAACTTGGGAAATGCCTGATCGGGACTGCCGCGTTCGGTGCCCTTGCGGTCAAGGACCACAAAGCCGTTCGAAGCCGACAGAACATATTTCAGCAGCCAGGTTGCATTTGCAGACAGGCCGAACGTGCCGATCCCAGTTTCCGGCGTCACATAGTTCAGCGTGACGTCGAGACCCTTGGTGCGGATGTTATCGAGGTTCTGGAGAGTTCCATCGATCTCATTGATCAAGCCATTGCCAGTCCGCTTTACACGGGCGCAGCTGGCAGCATCGCCAAGGAGCGCGCAATTGTTCAGCGTGAGGGTGGGATCAATCGCGCCAATCGCCTTGCTCACGCGAATGTCGTAATAATTGGCCTCGATGCTGAAGTTCTTGGCAAACCCGCTGTTGCGCGCCCAGGCCGGAGCATAGACCGCACCGAACAGAAGGTTGCGCGATTTCTCCGGCTTCAGGTTCAGGTTGCCCTGCGTGATGATCGGGAGCTGTCCGCCCTGATCCTCTGCATAGCTGCCGCTTGCTGGAACACCATTGGCGATGCAGTTTGCCCGGACCGTTGCATTGGTCTGGAACAAGCCGCCTGCCGCACTGGTGCAGGGGTCGTTCGCTGGAAGGTCGAAACGCGACCGACCGCCAAACAGCTCACCAAGGCTGGGGGCCCGGAAGCCTGTCGAATAAGACCCACGCAACAGCAGATCCTGTACCGGCTTCCAAAGACCGGTGCCGGTAAAGGTCGTGCTCGAGCCGCTGATCGAATAGCTCGAGTGCCGCACGGCACCATTCACCTCAAGCGAATGGAAAAAGGGCTTTTCCTTCAACAGCGGAACACGCAATTCGCCGTAGATTTCGTCGACATTATAGCGGCCCGCTGCGGGCTGCGATGGAATATCGGCACCAAGACCGGCAGCAATGATCGGATCGGGATCGAAGCTGGCACTCTGGATGCGATGTTCGACGCCGACCGCAAAGCCAACGGGGCCAGCTGGCAGATCAAAAATGTCTCCGCTCAGGTTCGCCGTATAGTCGTAGAGATGCTGCTGGCTCTTGTCGCGCTCGGTAAAGGCAATGAATGCCAGCATCGCAGGCGTGATCGAGCCCGCACCGCCGAAAATGTTCAGCGGCACGCACGGTGAATTGCAATTGGCAACCGGGCCGAGTGCCTGCGCCACACGCGCCGCGTTGACGTTGCCGGTGAAGCTCTGGTGCGCATCGTTGATGCCGAAGAGCGCCGTCGCGTCCCAATACCAGGTGTGTCCACCGACCTCGAACGAGCCATCGAGCGTCGCCGTTGCCGACATTGTGTCAACCGTCTGGTTGAACGTCCGTTGACCGGCTTCGACAAGACGACGCGCAATGAACGAATAGTTCTGCGTCCTGCCGTTCGGCGTGCCATCCGGATTGAGGCCGGACTCGAGAGTCACACCGAAAGGATTGAACGGGTTGGTCGCATCGATCGACAAGGTGTCGAACAGGCTGCCCGCACCGTTGCCAGCATCGGGGCCGAGGAACAGCGGCTCGAACGCGGCCTGGTTCTGCGACTTGCGCCGGTTGTACTGCGCCTTGACGCGCAAGTTGATGTTGGAACCCAACTCCTGCTTGAAGCTCATCCACGCGCCATAGCGTTCCGACGGCGTCAGGATGTACTGAAAGGGTGCGAAGTTGAAGCGATCCGTCACGACAAACGGGCGAAGTTCGCCGAGCGTCGGGTTGTTGTCCGGCGGATTGCTGATCGTGAAATTGCCGAACGGAACGCCCGGAAGTGGTCCCGCACTGGTGCGGGTATCAAAGCGGCCGCCGAAGGACGCGCTGCTGCACCCGCCACCGCCGTTCGAGCATGCCGTCTGGCCGGGATTCGGGAATTGCGAAATGGCCCGATCGCGCGACCGGACAGCTTCCTGCTTCACATAGCTGGCGCCGAACACAAGGTTCGTCGTGTCACCCTTGATGCCATAGCTGATGTTGTAATCCTGCGTATGGCCGTCTCCCTGACGGAACGTGCCGAACTGTGCGGAGGCACGGAGCCCTTCCTGTTGCGCGACGGTGATGATGTTCACCACGCCGGCAATGGCATCAGACCCGTAAAGCGGCGAAGCGCCAGCCTGCAGTACTTCGATGCGGTCGACCATGTTCGACGGGATCGAGTTGATGTCGACGGTCGCAGGAATGCCGCTGCCGCTGGTGCCATTCACAAAGCGCAGGCCATCGACGAGCACAAGTGTGCGCTTCGCTGCCAGGTAGCGCAGATCGATTTCAGCCGAACCCGCGCCAACGCCGCCGCCGTCTGGCGGATTGCCGAGGTTGCCGCTGTTGTTGACCTTGGAATTGAGACCGCCGCTCGCGCTGGGCAGACGCTGGAGAATATCCGCGACTGACGAGAGACCCGATTGCGCAAGTGCATCCTGGTCAAGACGGATGACTGGCGAATCCTGGTTCAGGGGGTCCTGACGGATACGTGAGCCGGTGACGATGATTTCGCTACCGCTGTCTTCGGCAGCAGCCTGCGGCGCTGCATCCTGGGCAAGTGCGGCATTGCCCGTCGCCAAAAGGCAGATGGCTAGGGCCATCGAAGCGGGCGCGGCCCGCAGCTGGTTGAAGTAGTTCACAAGTCCTCCAAAGCAATTTGCACCGACGGGCCAGATTGGCCGTCGATCGGATTGCAGTTAATTGACAGGTACAGGAGCTATTGGGAACTAAGGACGCGCCGCAGGTAACGATTTGAAAGCAATCGTTGCCCTAATGCCACACCGATACCGTGAGCGACCTTCAATCCCGGGAAGGCGCCGGATAGGCGAGATAGGCAATGCGGCGGACCTCAAGGCGACCGCGGACCACAGTGTCGAGAATTAGCCCGCACAGGCCATTGAGCGCGGAGAGGATCATGAGCCCGGTCGCAAGGATTGCCGTCGGAAAACGCGGCACCAGGCCAGTTTGCATGAAGGTGATGAAAAGCGGGATGGCAAGTATGATCGCCATGATCGCAAATGTCGCGGCGATCGCCCCGAAGAACTGCAGCGGCCGTTCATAGCGGAACAGCAACAGGATCGTGTTGAGAATCCGCAATCCATCGCGCCAGGTATTGAGCTTGGATTCGGAGCCTTCCGGACGAGCGGCATAGGCCGTGACCTGTTCGGCCACCGGCATACGCAACTCGAGCGCGTGAACACTGATTTCTGTCTCGATCTCGAAACCGGCAGACAGCACTGGGAAGCTCTTCACGAACCGCCGCGAAAACACGCGGTATCCGGAAAGAATATCAGTGAAGGTCCGCCCGAAGATTCGCGCCAGCATTCCCGTCAGAAGAGCATTGCCGAGCCGGTGCCCGCGCCGATAGGCAGCCTCCACTTCGGATTTGCGGGCACCCACGACCATGTCGAGGGTTTCATCAAGCAGCTTGTTCACCAATGCGGGCGCAGCGGCGGCTTCATAAGTCGCATCGCCATCAGCCATGACATAGATGTCAGCATCCACGTCCGCAAACATGCGCCGCACGACATTGCCCTTGCCCTGCATACGCTCGGTCCGGACGATCGCGCCGGCCGCTGCTGCTATTTCGCAGGTCGCATCGCTGCTGTTGTTGTCATAGACATAGATGGTTGCCGCAGGCAGCGCTGCGCGGAAATCTGCAATCGTCTGAGCAATTGCAGCGGCCTCGTTGTAGCAGGGCAACAGCACTGCAATGCGGGGAGAACGCTCAGTCATCCCCGCACTCCTAACCGCAGATTCTGCAAATTTCGATTAATTTTGATCGCGTCGCCCCTGCGCAGGCAGGGGCCTTTGCGGGAGTCGGGTGCGAACCCTTCAAACCGGCCCCTGCCTGCGCAGGGGCGACGCACTATTTCGCTTTCTTTGCAGGTGCCTTCTTGGCAGCCGGCTTTTCGTCCCCAGCTTTTGCAGCCTTGGGAGCAGCAGCCTTCTTGACGGCGGGCTTGGCAGCCTTTTCTTCCTTGGCCGGTTCCGCAGCCTTCGCAGCAGCCGGCTTCTTGGCAGCAGCCTTCTTTGCCTTGGGCGCATGATCGTGATGATCATGCCCGCAGCCCGGCCCATGTACATGGCCTTCATCCTCGTCAGCCTCAATCGCGGCTTCGAGTTCGGCGCGGGTCACAACGCGATCCGTGATTTCTGCCTTGCTGAACAGGAAATCGACAACCTTGTCCTCATACAGCGGCGCACGAAGCTGGGCTGATGCCATCGCATCCTGCTGGATCCATTCGACAAAGCGCTGGCGATCCTTGGGATCATATTGCTGCGCGGCCTGCTGGATCAGTCGGCTCATTTCGGCGCTCGAAATCTCGATCTTGTGCTCACGACCGATTTCCGAGAGCAAAAGGCCAAGCCGGACACGACGAACCGCGATTGCGCGATAGTCTTCCTTTTCGGCTTCCATTTCCTTGAGAGCTGCTTCGGGATCAGCATCATGGCTCGCTTCATGTTCGAGCTGCTTCCAGATCTGTTCGAATTCCGCCTCAACCATTGATGGCGGCACCTCGAAATCATGCGAAGAGGCCAATTGGTCGAGCAAGCGACGCTTCATGTGCGTCCGCGTCAGATTGTTCAGTTCCTGCTCGATCTGTCCCTTGAACAGACCGCGCAGCTGCTCAAGCCCTTCCAGGCCCAGCGACTTTGCGAAGTCATCGTCGGCCTTGGGTTCCTTGGCGACGCGGACATCGTTGATGACCAGATCGAAAGTCGCTTCCTTGCCCTTGAGGTAATCAACCGAATAGTCTGCCGGGAAGGTGACGGTGATCGTCTTTTCCTGATTGGCTGTCACGCCAATCATGCCTTCTTCAAAGCCTGGAATCATCCGGCCCGAACCCAGTTCGATTGACGCGCCTTCGCCCTTGCCGCCATCGAATTCCACTCCATCGATCTTCCCGACGAAATCGATGACCACGAGATCGCCAAGCGCGGCCTTGTGGCCCTTGGGCGCATCCTCATAGGTCTTCTGCTGGTTTGCGAGTTGCAGGACCGACGCATCGATAGCCGCTTCATCGGCTTCAACCGTCAGCCGCTCCAGCTTGAGGCCGTCCACCTTTGGGGTCGGCACATCGGGCAGGACTTCGAGTTCGACCTTGAGTTCCGCATCCTTGCCATGGGCATAGCCATCGACCAGTTCGACCGACGGAGACATGGCCGGGCGGAGTTTTTCCTTGGCGACGAGCGACTGCACGCCTTCCTGGATCGAGCTGTTGAGCGCGTCGGCCTGAAGCGCTTCGCCATGCATCTTGCGGACAAGATTGGCCGGGACCTTGCCAGGACGGAAGCCGGGCATGCGCATCTGCGGCGCGACCTTGCGAATCTCGCCCTCGACACGGGCTTCGATATCCTTGGCCTTGATGGTCAGCGTGTAGCCGCGCTTCAGGCCTTCGTTCAACGTCTCGACAATCTGCATGTTCAGCCAATCAATCCTTGAGTTCAATGTAAAACGGCCCGCTTTGGTGCGCGGCCCGTTCTGGTGCGGGCGAAGGGACTCGAACCCCCACACCTTTCGATACCAGAACCTAAATCTGGCGCGTCTACCAGTTCCGCCACGCCCGCACGAGCCCGGTCAGGCGCGGCTCTATAGCGCGTTCATGCGCAAGGGCAAGGGTGGTGTGGTCCCTGCCCTCTTTTGTGACGATCAAGCCAAAGCCTTCTTCAGCAATTCATTGACAACCTGCGGATTGGCCTTTCCGGCCATGGCCTTCATCGTCTGACCCACGAAGAAGCCAAACAGGGCTTCCTTGCCGCCCTTGTACTGGTCGACCTTGTCCGCATTGGCGCTCAGGATTTCGGAGATGACTGCCTCGATGGCGCCGGTATCGCTGGTCTGCTTCAAGCCCTTTTCCTCGACGATCCTTGCAGGATCGTCTCCGGTTTCGAGCATGATTTCGAAGACCTGCTTGGCAAGGCTGCCCGAAAGCGTGCCGTCTGCGACAAGCCCGAGCAACTGGGCCGCCTGCTCCGGACTTACCGGGCTCTGGCCAATATCCTTGCCGAGCCGGTTGAGCGCGCCAAACAGTTCGGACGTCAGCCAGTTCGCGCCAGCCTTTGCCTCGGCACCGGCATCCAGCAGCGCCTCGAACCAGCGCGCGGTCTCGACATCCGACGTGATGACATCGGCATTGTAAGGTGTGATGCCCAGTGCCTCGACATAGCGCTGCCGCTTGGCATCGGGGAGCTCAGGCAGGCTTGCCTTGCATTCCTCGACAAAGTCTTCGGTAAGGACGAGCGGCAAAAGATCGGGATCGGGGAAATAGCGATAATCGTGCGCGTCTTCCTTGGACCGCATCGACCGCGTCACACCCTTGTCGGGATCGAACAGGCGGGTTTCCTGGACAATCGTGCCGCCCTCTTCGATCACATCAACCTGGCGCCGTGCTTCATATTCCACGACCTGCTGGATGAAGCGCACCGAATTGACGTTCTTCGTTTCGGTCCGCGTGCCGAACTCTGCGCCGGGTTTCCGCACCGAAACGTTCACGTCCGCGCGCATCGAGCCCTGCTCCATATTGCCGTCGCACGAGCCGACATAGCGCAGGATGGCTCTGAGCTTCTTCATATAGGCCCCGGCCTCGGCAGGCGACCGCATGTCCGGCTTGGAGACAATTTCCATCAGCGCGACGCCACAGCGATTGAGATCGACATAGGACATGGTCGGATGCTGGTCATGCATCAGCTTGCCCGCATCCTGCTCGATATGGATGCGCTCGACACCGATCACCTTTTCGCCTTCATCGGTTTCGACGGTCAGCGACCCTTCACCCACGATCGGATGATAGAGCTGCGAAATCTGGTAACCTTGCGGCAGATCGGCGTAGAAATAATTCTTGCGGTCGAACCGGCTCCAGCGGTGGATCTGGGCGTCGATGGCAAGGCCCGTGCGCACCGCCTGCTTCACGCATTCGGCATTGGGCACAGGCAGCATGCCGGGCATCGCCGCATCGATGAGCGAGACATTGGTATTCGGCTCTGACCCGAACGCCGTCGAGGCGCCGGAAAACAGCTTTGCGTTCGAGGTGATCTGGGCATGAACTTCAAGGCCGATCACGACCTCCCACTCACCGGTTGCGCCCTGGATGCGATAGCTGCTCATCTTACCACCACGCCTCCGGACGGGCCGTGAAACCCGCCCTTTCCTCGATTGCGAGCCCCGCGTTCAGTACGCCCTGTTCGTCAAGCGCCTTGCCAATGACCTGAAGCCCCAACGGGAGCCCTTGCCCGTCGAGCCCAGCCGGTACCGACATCGCAGGAAGGCCGGCCAGCGAACTCGGCACGGTGAAAACGTCATTCAGATACATGGCCAGCGGGTCCGCGTTCTTTTCGCCCAGCGCAAAGGCCGCAGAGGGGGCCGTCGGCGTCAAAAGCAGGTCGCACAATTCCCAGGCTGCATCGAAATCACGCGCAATCAATGTACGGACCTTCTGCGCCTGAGTGTAATAGGCATCGTAAAAGCCGGCGCTCAGCACATAGGTGCCGATCAGGATGCGCCGCTTCACCTCTGCACCAAATCCGGCGGCACGGGTGGCCGCATACATGTCTTGCAGCCCGGCCCCTTCCGGCAGTTCGCGCAGGCCATAACGCACGCCGTCATAGCGCGCGAGGTTCGAGGACGCTTCGGCAGGCGCGATGATGTAATAGGCGGGCAGCGCATATTTGGTGTGCGGCAGCGAAACCTCGACGACTTCGGCGCCTGCGTCCTTCACCCACGCAATGCCCTGTTCCCAGAGCGCATCGATTTCTCCCGGCATGCCGTCGACCCGATATTCCTTGGGGATACCGATCCGCTTGCCCCTGAGATCGCCGGAAAGCGCCGACTCCCAATTGGGAACGGGCAGGTCGAGCGAGGTCGAATCCTTTGGGTCGAAGCCGGACATCGCCTCCAGCAGGATTGCGCAATCCTTGACGTTGCGCGCCATCGGCCCGGCCTGATCAAGCGAAGACGCGAAAGCGACAATGCCCCAACGCGAACACCGGCCATAGGTCGGCTTGATCCCCGAAATACCTGTAAACGCCGCGGGCTGGCGGATTGAGCCGCCCGTGTCCGTTCCGGTCGCGCCGGGCACGATGCGTGCTGCGATAGCCGATGATGATCCGCCAGACGAGCCGCCGGGCGCCAAAGGTGCATTGCCGCCATCGTTGCGCCGCCAGGGCGATATCACATTGCCGAACGCGCTGGTCTCGTTCGAGGAGCCCATGGCAAACTGGTCCATATTCAGCTTGCCAAGCATTCCTGCGCCTGCCGCCCAGAGCCGAGCGGAAACGGTCGATTCATATTCCGGCTTGAACCCTTCGAGGATGTGGCTCGCAGCGGTTGTCTGTACGCCGCGCGTTGCGAAAAGGTCCTTCATGCCGATGGGAACGCCGGAGAGAGCCTTGAATGTGCCTTCGCT
The DNA here is from genome assembly GCF_019443285.1 of Aquisediminimonas profunda. Lineage (GTDB taxonomy): Bacteria > Pseudomonadota > Alphaproteobacteria > Sphingomonadales > Sphingomonadaceae > Aquisediminimonas > Aquisediminimonas profunda. The sequence goes on along the minus strand of NZ_CP080327.1, from coordinate 1,390,671 downwards.
GCGGTCGCGATCAGCCTGTTCCGCCGCAGCAATCGCGTGGTCCGGCGTTTCGACGATGAAGGCGTTCAGCGCCTTGGCTCCGGCAACCGCCGCGTTGAACGCATCGGCCACTTCGCGCGCAGAAAAGTCTCCGGCACGGAAGCCGTCGCGGATGGCGGCGATGCCGAGGTCGGTAATGTCAGCCATTATTCGATCACCTTCGGCACGCCAAAGAACCCGTGCTCGGGAGCCGGCGCATTGGCGAGAATCTTGTCCCGAACGTTTCCGTCCGTCACGACATCATCGCGCAGCCGCAGCGTGTTGGCGATCACCGCTGTCATGGGCTGGACGGCAGATGTATCGACTTCGCCAAGCTGCTCGATCCAGCCAAGGATGTTGTTGAGTTCGGGGACCATGGCCTCAACCTCCGCATCGCTGGTGGCAATGCGGGCGAGCGAGGCGATCCTGCGGACGGTTGCACTATCGACGGACATGGCGCGGGCCGCTATCATTGCCCCACCAAAACGGCAAGCGCGAAGGAACCTTCCATGCCCGAAATCAGCCTTGATCGACGCGAAATGTTGGGGGTCACACTCGGAGCGGTGGCAATCGCACCTGGGATCGCCGCGGCGCAGACTGCAGCACCCGCGATTGCCTATGCGCCAAAGCCCCTCCCTTTCGACCCAAAGACAATCACTGGCCTGTCCGAAAAACTGCTGACCAGCCATCACGACAACAATTATGTCGGCGCCGTCAAACGGCTGGGGGTAATTGCGGCTGAATACGCCAAGCTCGATCCTGGGACGGCGCCGGGCTTCCTGATCAACGGATTGAAGCGCGAAGAGCTGATCGCCCAGAATTCGATGTTCCTGCATGAACTCTATTTTTCGTGCCTTGGCGCGCCAACCGGCCCCGGCCCAAAGCTCGCCCAGCAGATCGAGCGCGACTTTGGCAGTATGGACAAGTGGCGCACCGAATTCTCCGGGATGGGCAAAGCTCTAGGCGGCGGGTCTGGCTGGGTCGTCCTCAACTGGATGGAGCGTGACGGGCGCCTTCTCAACCAATGGGCGAACGACCATACGATGGCCTTTGCCGGCGGAACCCCGCTGCTGGTGCTGGACATGTTCGAACACGCCTATGCGATGGACTATGGCAGCAAGGCTGGGGCCTATGTCGATGCTTACATGGCAACGACCAACTGGGCGACCGCGGACAATCGCTTTGCTAAGGCTGTCACCTAGGTCTTAACACCGGGCCGTCGCCGCGGTATGGAACACAGCGTGAACGACGCCTCGCCAATCCGCAAGATCATCCATATCGACATGGATGCGTTTTTTGCGTCTTGCGAACAGCGCGACAATCCCGACCTGCGGGGCAAACCTGTCGCCGTCGGCGGGTTGGGACCGCGCGGGGTCGTTGCAGCAGCAAGCTATGAAGCGCGGGTTTTTGGCGTGCGATCAGCAATGGCTTCGGCGAAGGCGCGGCGCCTCTGCCCTGACCTGATTTTCGTCCCGCACCGCTTCGAGGTCTACCGCCAGGTTTCGCGTCAGATCCGGGACATTTTTGAACGCTACACCCCGCTCGTCCAGCCGCTCTCGCTGGATGAAGCCTATCTCGACGTGACCGAAAACCTGTTGGGCATTGCGTCTGCCACGCAGATTGCCGAGGAAATCCGTGATGCGATCCGCGCCGAAACCGGGCTGACGGCCTCCGCAGGCGTGTCCTACAACAAGTTCATTGCCAAGATTGCATCGGACCAGAACAAGCCCGACGGCCTGTGCGTGATCACGCCTGCCAAGGGGCCGGACTTCGTCGCGGCTTTGCCGGTCAGAAAATTCTATGGCGTCGGGCCAGCAACCGCCGCCAAGATGGAACGGCTGGGCCTTGTGATCGGCGCCGACATCCGGGCGCAGTCGCGCGAATTCCTCGACCGGCATTTCGGCAAGTCGGGCGGCTATTATTACTGGGCGTCGCGGGGGATCGACCACCGGCCGGTCAATCCGCATCAGGAGCGCAAATCCGTTGGCTCCGAAGCGACTTTTGGCGAGGATCTGATGACCGGGGACGCCTGCATGGGAGAGCTTCGCCCGCTGATCGCTTCGGTTGCACGCTGGTGCGACAAATATGATGTCAGCGGCCGCACCGTGACCTTGAAGCTCAGGACGGCAAGCTTCAGGACGGTGACGCGCAGCCGCTCGGTCGTCCGCCCGATCTCCAGCCCCGAACAGATCGAGGAGATAGTGCAGCTTCTCCTCAACACACTCCTTCCCCTGCAGGAGGGCGTGCGACTGCTCGGTGTGACATTGTCAAATCTTGACAAGGGCGAAGCACCGGAACCCGTCCAGCCGCTGTTGGACTTTGGCGAAGCAGCGGCATAGGAGGCCCGAATGGCTCGCAAGTTTCTCTATATCGTGGCCGCCCTGATCGTCCTGGTGATCGCGGTCCTCCTCGCCCTTCGTCTGTTCGGGTTGCAACTGTCGCGCCTTGCACTGGTTCCGGGAGAACCATTCGCCGCGCTCGCGCCGCTCCCGGCCGATGCCTATGCGCACAATGACATGTGGATCGCGCGTCCCGGCAAAGCGGAGAATCCTGCGCGATGGACCCCGGCGGGGATTACCCCTGAACCGGCGCGGATCAACGCGACGGTCTTCTTCATTCACCCGACCAGCTACCTCGCCCGTGCGCACTGGAATGCGCCGCTCAATGATGCGGAAGCCAACGACCGCGCGATCAAGTTTGTTCGCGCCCAGGCAAGCGTCTTCGGAAATGCGAAAGATATCTGGATTCCGCGCTATCGTCAGGCCACGCTTGGTGCATTCCTGACTGACAAGCCCGAGGGGCAACGCGCGCTCGAAGGCGCCTATCGCGATGTACTTGCCGCATTTGACGCGTTCATGGCCAATCAGGATTCCGACACGCCAATCATCCTTGCCGCACACAGCCAAGGGTCGATGCATCTTGCGCGTCTGCTGAAAGACCGGATTGCCGGTAAGCCGATCGCCAGCAGAATCGTCGCGGCCTATGTCATTGGCTGGCCCGTCCCCGTAACCGCCGACCTCCCCGCACTTGGCCTGCCACCGTGCGAAGGGCCCGATCAGACAGGCTGCATCCTGTCTTGGCAAAGCTATGCCGAACCAGCCGGATATGCGGACACGATGGACCTCTTCGAGGCCATTCCGGGCCTTGCGGGCAAATCGCGGAGGGGCGATCGCTACCTGTGCACCAACCCCTTGACGGGCGGGATGGGCGGGTCGGCACCGGCCAGTGCAAATCGCGGCATGCTCAAGAGTTCGGCAGATTTCAGTCAGGGCGAAATCGTCCAGGGCGGCGCACCGGCGCGGTGCGATGACAAGGGCTTCCTGCTGATCGGTCCCGGACCCGACCTGGGCCCCTATGTCCTGCCGAACAACAATTACCACATGTATGACTACAGCCTGTTCTGGGCGACCATGCGCGCGGACGTCGCCCGTCGCGTGGAGGCATTCGGGAAGAAGTGATTACGACGGCTGCACCTGACTTCCGCGAGGCGCTGCTTGCAGGAGGGAGGCTGATCGGGCTGGACGTAGGCACCAAGACCATCGGCACGGCGCTGTGCGATGCCGGATGGACAATCGCCAGTCCGGCCGACCTCATCCGCCGCAGCAAATTCAGCGTCGAAAAGGCATTGCTCTCGAAGATGATCGCAGCCCAATCGGTGAAAGGGATCGTGATTGGCCTGCCACTGAACCTTGATGGCAGTGACAGCCCGCGCACCCAATCGACCCGCGCCTTTGCCCGCAACGTCGAATCAATGGGATTGCCCATCCTGCTGTGGGACGAACGCTGGTCCACCCAAGCGGTCGAACGCCAGATGATCGCCGCAGACGTTTCTCGTGCCAAGCGCGCAGAGCAGGTCGACTGCGCCGCCGCTGCCTATATCCTGCAAGGGGCGATTGACGCATTGATGATGAGCTAAACAGCGTCGTGACCGGGATCCAGCTCCGCTCTCCAGGCTTTGTTCTTGAGAATTTTGTGAACCATGACGCGCGAAATTCCGAATTGCCGCGCCAACACAGTATTGCTGGGCGTTTCGCCGCAGGACGAGCATATTTCGCCTGACCGGTGCCTGATCTCGCGAACCTTGTGCCAATTCAACTTCCCAATCCGACGATTTTGGACGCTGGTCATCGTTACTCAACTCTGTTCGATCGTCTTTCGAATACACCGTGATTTGCAATCCGGATGTCGGTTCAGCGCTCTAAACCTGGTCGGATTGGCGAGAGATTCGTAGCGCTTTCGTCCTGCCTTGCCCTCGGCGCTCGCCCTCGCTAAGACGGCGCTTTAATGACATCGCCATCAAACTTTCCGCACCGGCACTTGCTCGGGATCGCTGGCTTGCAGCCGCACGAAATTTCCTATCTGCTCGATGAGGCCGAACATTGGGTCGCCGTCAACCGGCGGGCGGCCAAACATGATGGCCGGCTGGCCGGGCTGACGCAGATCAATGCCTTTTTCGAGAATTCTACCCGCACGCTCCTGAGCTTCGAGATTGCAGGAAAGCGACTGGGCGCGGACGTCGTGAACATGCATGCCGCGCAATCGAGTGTGAAGAAGGGCGAGACGCTGATCGATACGGCGATCACGCTGAACGCCATGCGGTCCGACGTGATCGTGATCCGCCACGGCAGTTCGGGTGCGGTCGCACTGATTGCAGACAAGGTGGACTGTCCCGTTCTCAATGCGGGAGACGGCCGCCACGAGCATCCGACGCAGGCCCTGCTCGATGCACTGACAATCCGCCGCCACAAGGGCAGCATCGCCGGACTCACCGTCGCCATCTGCGGCGATGTGCTGCACAGCAGGGTTGCCCGATCGAACATTCTTGCCCTCACGGCGCTGGCAGCCGAGGTTCGGGTCGTGGGGCCTGCAACACTGATCCCGGACGCAATCGAAGCCATGGGCGCAGCGCGTTTCACCGATATGGACGAAGGGATTTCCAGTGCCGATGTCGTGATGATGTTGCGCTTGCAGAACGAACGGATGGACGGTGCTTTCGTCCCCTCCCCGCGCGAATATCATGCGCTGTACGGCCTGACCTATGAGCGGCTGAAGCGTGCCAAGCCCGACGCGCTTGTCATGCACCCCGGCCCGATGAACCGCGGCGTGGAGATTGCGAGCAATGTGGCAGACGACGTCAATCGCTCGGTTATTGCCGAACAGGTCGAAATGGGGGTCGCGGTCCGGATGGCCTGCCTTGACGTGCTGACACGCGGTCGTCGGGGGGTTGCAGCATGAACGGCGGCCTTACCATCGCAAACGCGATCCTGGTCGATCCCGTCGGGGGCATAAAGACCGGGAGCCTGGCTGTTTCCAAGGACCGGATTGCCGCGAAGGCTCCTGACGGCGCCGAAACGATCGATGCAAAGGGCGCGCACCTTGCCCCCGGTATTGTCGATCTGGGTGTCTTTTCGGTCGACAAGGCCGCCTGCATCGCGGGCGGAATCACGCGTGTGGCGCTGATGCCCGATCTTTCGCCGCCCCTCGACGATCCAGGATTGGTGCAGCGGTCCGCGCTGGCGGCCAAGCCGGACCTCTGGGTGCATCCGTTGGCTGCTGCGACCCGCAGGCTCGAAGGGCGTGAACTGGCGGAATATGCGCTGATGGTGCGCGCCGGCGCACGCGCCGTGGCGACGGGACGCAGCCAGGTGGCGGATTCAGGCGTCATGCACCGCGTGTTGGCCTATGCCGCATCGCAGGGCCTGACTGTCATTGCGCATGCCGAGGATGAAGGGCTGGTGCGCAATGCCGTGGCAACTTCGGGCGAAACGGCAAGCAGGCTGGGGCTGCCAAGCGCCCCTGCGCGTGCGGAGGCCATGGCGATTGCGCGCGATCTTGCGCTGGTCGAGGAAACCGGCGCTGCAATCCACTTCCGTCAGGTCACAACGGCACGAGGATTGGCCCTGATCCGCGCAGCCAAGACCCAAGGGCATCGTGTGACCTGCGGGATCACGCCCGCGCATGTGTTCCTGTCAGACATTGCGGTTACGGATTTCCGGACCTTTGCGCGGCTCTCCCCACCCCTGCGCAGCGAGGCAGATCGTCAGGCTTGCCTCGAAGCCATTGCAGACGGCACGATTGATGTCCTGTGTTCGGCGCATGATCCACGCGGCCCTGAAGCCAAGAGGCTGCCCTTTGCCGATGCAGAGCCAGGAATGGCAGGCGCTGAAACCTTGCTGGCGCTCGGGTTGGGGCTGGTACGCGACGGCCTGATCGACTTGCCCCGGCTGATGGCGATGCTCTCTGCCAATCCGGCACGGATCATCGGTGTCGAGGGCGGCTCGCTTGGAGAAGGTGCCGCCGCCGACCTCATGCTGTTCGATCCGGACGCGCCATGGATCATCGACGGGTCACGATTTGCGGGTCAGGCGGGTAATACGCCGTTCGACATGCTGCCCACACAGGGCAAGGTCCTCAAAACGATAAAGGGTGGCCGGCCTCTCGGCTGACCACCCTTCTTGAAGCGTCTGAAGCCGGCTATCTGCGCGACGCGATGCGCATTCCGCCGCCGTTCGATGCCCATTGCAGCGGCGTATCGCCCGCCGCGGCACGGACGAAACAGTCTCCGCCAGCAGCCTTGATTCGCGCACAGACCTGGCCTGCAACGGCACGCGACGTGAAGCCGGAAACCGAAAGTCGATACAGTGTGGCGTTGTTGACTTGCACCCGCGCAGTTGCCGCCGTGTAGCTGTTGAGGTCGTGATAACGACCGACAGCGCCGCGCCAGGCGACTTCGCTGCGCGATGCGCTGGAGAACGCGCCCAGCTGAACAACGTAATTGCCGCTCTGGGCTGGATGAAACGCCTGCGCAGGGCGCGCCGGCGCCGAATTGCTTGCAGGCACAACAACCTGCTTGATCGGATTCGAAGCCGCCCGGATAAGCGGAGCGGGCTTGGCCACGACCGTCTCGCTTGCAGCAGGTGCAGCTGTCGGGATTGATGCAGGCGCTGGGGTCGATTCTGCAACAGCGACAGCGGGAGCAGGCACCTCAGCAACTTCGAAAACGGGGGCGGGTTCATCGCTGGTCGCAGCGACGGGGACCTCTGCCTTGACAGGTGCGGGTGCCGCCAGAGCAACCTGTGTGTCAGACCCACGGGCAAGGGCAAGCTGTTCGGGTTGGCCGGGGTCTGCCGACGGTGTAACCTTCAAAAGACCGGCCACTTGCTGCGATGCCGAGGATGGCATGGCGAGGGCAGCCCATTCCGTCATGCGGCCATACAAAGCGTCGCCGGAAAGATCCTGCGCAGCCATGATGCGGGCTTCGCGCCAACGATTGGAAAGGGCATAGGCGAGCGCCAGATTCTGGCGCGTTCTGGCATCGGCCTCCGGTGCCCGGACAGCGCCTTCCAGGACGCTCGTCGCGCCCGCCAGATCACCGGCAAGGGCAAGGGCAAGTCCGAAATCAGTGGGGGACAACCGGTCACGATAGACGTCAAGCGTCGCCAGTGCGCGATCGCTGCGGGCATTGGCAATCTGCGCCAAGGCAAGGTTCAGACCCGCGCGCGCGTTGGCAGGATCAAGCGAAACCGCATCACCCAGCGTTGTTTCTGCGGATTGGAAACGACCCGAAGAGAGATAGGCCTGGCCAAGCAATGCCCGATATTCGGCAACATTCGGCATGGCAGCAACGGCCACTTCGGCCTTTTCGACAGCATCTGCGAACTTGCGCTTGGCCAGAAGCTTCGTGGCCTGCTGCGCAGCTTGAGCGGCAGCCTTTTGCGGCCCGGACGTCTCATGACCATAGTTCGATGCACTGACCGGTGTAATGGCCGTTCCGAGAATGAGCGACGATGCCGCTATTTTCAACATCCCAATTTTTTTCATCTTTCGTCTCCGCCTTGTTTTTTATGGGTTCACTTGGCTGACCTGCCTGCCAGTGCCGAATTGTCGGGCTGGCGATCGAGGAATTCATCAAGCGCCTGCGTCACGATCTGCTGGGCAGAGCGGTGCTCGACCGCACAGACGAGGCGCAGCCGCAAATGGCGTTCGCCATCGAGGCGCAATGTGAAGGCCGACTTTCCATTGGAGCCCGGGCGTGCGCGCGGTTTCGGTTCCGCCCATGGCGCGGATGCCGGCGCCATTGCAGCGGAGAACTCCTCTTCAAGTTCCCGCTGCTGACGGACGACGACAGGCGTCGCGGGCACTGGCTCGGACTGTACGGTCGGATGCAGGACAACTGGCGCGACATCATGCCCCATGTCGTTCCAGCCAAGATCATCCTGATCCTGCGGCTGGAAGGGATCGATCTGGAATGATGCATCGTGCGTCATGTGGAAGCCCTGCGGACGCATCGCGGGCTTCGCCTGCCCCTTTCGGGCAAGCAGCGTCGATGACAGCGAGGCGAAGGGCTTTGCTTCGTTCATGGATCTGGCTTCCCGGTTCATTGTGTAACTCCACGACGACCAAAGCCCCCGGCAGCAGCACTTGTGCGAGCCTGATAGGCAGCCGGAGATTGGTTGGGGGCGGCGAACACTGTCCGCCGGAAATTCTTTTCAAGCCGATCGGCAACATAACGCCACAGCTCTTCGATCTCGGCTGCGGAGCGGCCCTTCGGATCGACTTCCATGACAGTCCGGCCGTCGATCATCGATGCTGCATAGTCAGTGCGGTGGTGAAGCGTAACCGGAGCGACGGTGCCATGCTGCGAGAGCGCAACCGCGGCTTCATAGGTGATCTTGGCCTTGGGTGTGGCACCATTGACCACAAAGATGAGCGGCTTGCCGGCCCGATCGCAAAGATCGACCGTGGCACCGACGGCGCGAAGGTCATGCGGACTCGGCCGAGTCGGGACGACGATGAGTTCGGCAACCGCAATAACGCTCTGGATGGCCATCGTGATTGCGGGCGGGGTATCGATGACAGCCAGTTTGAAGCCCTGTTGCCTGAGCATCTCCAGATCGCTCGACAAACGAGCAACAGTCGTCTGGGCAAAGGCCGGAAGCTCGGTTTCGCGTTCATTCCACCAGTCTGCCAGCGAACCTTGCGGATCGATGTCGATCAGGACGACCGGGCCCGCTCCTGCTCGCTCAGCCTGGACTGCGAGATGTCCGGACAAGGTGGTCTTGCCGGATCCGCCCTTTTGCGATGCCAACGCCAATACGCGCATGAAAATTCCCCGAGTTGCAATAATCTCGCAGTAATTCGCACGCGGATGGCTAAGATTAGGTTAACATTCGCCCCCGACGCACCACCAAATTTTTCCGGATTTAGGACCGCCGAATTTGTGCTAATGCGAGAGCAGGGCCACCTCGCGAAAGGTGGCTCAAATTCAGGCGTAGGAGTAAAATGGATGCGGGGATTGCGGTGGTTATTGTGCGGAGTGGTCACATTGCTTCTAGCTGGGCCGGCATTGGCTGACGTCAAGGCGGGAACGGATGCGTGGAATCGGGGAGACTATGCCACCGCCGTCAAGGAGTGGCGCCAGCCCGCGATCAACGGCAATGCAGAAGCGCAATTTAACATGGGCCAGGCCTACAAACTCGGTCGCGGCGTGCCCGCTGATCCCAAGCAGGCGGGAGACTGGTTCCTGAAGGCGGCGCAACAGGGCAACATCCAGGCCGAAGACAATTACGGCATCATACTCTTCCAATATGGCGATCGGCAGAAAGCCTATCCCTACCTTCAGAAATCTGCAGCGAGAGGCGAACCGCGCGCCCAATATCTCGTGGGCACCGCTCTTTTCAATGGCGACTTTGGGCAGAAGGATTGGCCTCGCGCCTATGCGCTGATGACGCGCGCGGCAGCGGCTGGCCTGACCTCCGCAACCACAAGCCTCGCACAGATGGACAAATATATTCCTCTTGATCAGCGGCAGCAGGGATTGGCACTCGCGCGCAAGATGGAAAACCCCGGTGCAACCCGCGTTGCAGAGCCTGCACCTGCGGCTAAGCCAACCAGGTCAGTCAACCCGCTCCCCAGTCTCGCCCCTGCCATCGCCAAAGCGGCGCCTGGCTCTGGCGGAAGCTGGCGCGTTCAGTTAGGCGCACTGGACAGCGAAGCGCTGGCCAAGGCGCAATGGACGGCTTTGAAGAGTCGCATCGGGGCTTTGTCCGGTCTCCAGCCGAGTTATGAAAAAGCCGGTCCGTTCACTCGCTTGCGGGCCGGACCAATCGGATCAAAGGCAGCGGCGATATCGGTATGCGCCAAAGCCAAAGCAGCTGGGCAGGCCTGCTTTCCGGTCGCTCCTTGACGCGTGATCAGTCCGCCCATTGAGCGCGCGGATAGCCCATCGCATAAAGGATCGTCGTCAAATCGCCATTGGCAACTCCGGCCGACGCCGCTGCTCGCGTCTTGGGTTTGGCATGATAGGCGACGCCAAGTCCTGCGGCTTCAATCATCGGGATGTCATTGGCCCCATCCCCGACGGCAAGCGCATCGCTTTGGCCCCAGCCTCGATCAGCCAGCGCTGACAGCAGCGTTTCCCTTTTGGTTGCTGCGCCGACTATTGGCTCCTCAACGGTCCCGTCCAGATGACCATCGCTGACGCCAAGCCGGTTCGCCACAACCCGATCAAAGCCAATCTGTGCACCCACAGGGTCTGCGAATCGCGTGAAGCCCCCCGAGACAAGGATTGCATGCCCCCCGTGGGCACGGATAGTGCGCACCAAAGTCTTTGCTCCCGGCATGATGATGACGCGCTCTGCCAGGCATTGCTCGATCACGGACTCGGGCAGCCCTTTCAAAAGTGAGACGCGACTCCTCAGGGCTTCCTCAAAATCGAGTTCGCCCCGCATTGCGCGTTCGGTCACTTCAGCGATTTGAGGTTTGATCCCGGCATAATCGGCAAGCTCGTCAATGCATTCCACCGTGATCATCGTCGAATCCATATCGGCAATGATCAGTCGCCGACGGCGTTCGGCCGTCTTCTGGACGATCACGTCAACGCCGTCGATTGCTCCCTCCAGCGCTCCGCGCACGGCGCCGGCGTCGCCGGCGAAGTGCAAATCGCATGCCGTGCCAGCTTCAAGCCACTGCCTGTCGAGGATCTCTGCATCCGCAGCGGCAAGTCTTTCTGCAAGCGCCAAAACAGCGGCTTCATTCAAGGCATCTGCCGCGATAAGAGAGGCTGTGAACATGAATTCCAATCCAGAAAAACCGCCGCTGATCCTGATTGTTGGACCGACAGCGAGCGGCAAGTCGTCGCTCGCGCTGGCGCTGTCAAGATCGCTGCCGATCACGGTGATAAATGCCGACGCGAGTCAGGTCTATCGGGACCTTAATATCGTTTCTGCCCGCCCCTCTTCTGAAGACCTGCGCCGTGCACCACACAGATTGTTCGGGCATGTCGATGGCGCGCAGGGCTATTCGGCGGCCGCCTGGGCAGCCGATGCGCGTGCAGCCATCGCACGATCGCACGCAAGCTGGCGGATTCCAGTGCTTGTCGGTGGCACCGGCCTTTATGTGCGCACTCTTCTCGACGGCATTGCTCCGGTTGCAGAGATTGATCCGAATATACGCAAGTCCATTCGCGCCCTGGCCGTCGGAGATGCGCATGCAGCACTGGCGCAGGAAGATCCGGCCGCTGCTCAAAGGCTGTCCGCTAACGACACCGCCCGTGTGGCCCGTGCTCTTGAGGTGGTTCGATCGACCGGAAAGCCTCTCTCGCAATGGCAAGAGATGCGGACAGGCGGAATCCGGGACATGGTGCGCCTGACGCCACTGGTCCTGCTGCCACCGCGCGAGTGGCTGTTCCAGCGTTGCGACGCGCGTTTCGACGCAATGCTTGCATCCGGCGGCAAGGACGAAGTGGCCGCCCTGTTGAGGAGGGGGCTGGATCCGGACCTTCCCGTCATGCGCGCGATCGGCGTTCGCGAGATTGCTGCGATGCTTGCCAATCCGGAACACGCCGAACGCAGCATCGAAGACGCAAAGATGGCCACCCGGCAATATGCAAAGCGGCAATACACCTGGTTCCGGAATCAGGCCCCCACCGACTGGCTTAGGATTGATGCGCAATTAGACGATGATAATATTGATGATTTAGCAATAAAATTACAACATATGGCGTTGACAGATTAGTTTGTTATCATTAGCGGGCGGCGCTTGCGCTCTTTCTGTTGCAGTGCAACAGCGCTTCGACCTCGGAAATGAGCCAGTTTTTAGAAAGCGAGTCCAATGGCCAAGGAACTGTCAGGAGCTGATATCCTCATCGAGGCGCTGAGCGATCTCGGTGTGGAGGTCATTTTCGGCTATCCGGGCGGGGCCGTCCTCCCGATCTACGATGCCCTGTTCAAGCAGAAGCGGATCCGCCACATCCTCGTGCGGCACGAACAGGCCGCAACCCATGCCGCCGAAGGCTATGCCCGCTCGACCGGGAAGCCCGGTGTCGTCCTTGTCACATCGGGGCCCGGCGCGACCAATGCGGTTACGGGCATCACCGACGCCCTGATGGATTCCATTCCAATGGTAGTCATCACCGGCCAGGTCGCAACGCACCTGATTGGCTCCGATGCCTTTCAGGAAGCGGACACGGTGGGCATCACGCGGCATTGCACCAAGCATAATTATCTCGTGAAGTCGCCGGAGACACTCGGCCATGTCATTCACGAGGCGTTTCACATTGCGACCTCAGGTCGTCCCGGCCCGGTTGTCGTCGACATCCCGAAGGACGTTCAGGTCGCCTCGGCGCGCTATGCCAAGCCCGGCCCAATCAACCATCCAAGTTACAAGCCGCAGACCAAGGGCGATATCAAGGCGATCGAGACCGCCGTTGAAATGCTCGCAGCGGCCGAACGCCCGATTCTCTATACCGGCGGCGGGGTCATCAATTCTGGGCCAGGTGCAAGCCAGGTTCTTCGTGAACTTGCCCGGATCACAGGTGCCCCGGTCACGTCGACCCTCATGGGGCTCGGCGCGTTCCCGGCGTCCAACGAGCAATGGTTGGGCATGCTCGGCATGCACGGCACCTACGAAGCCAATTGGGCCATGAACCAGGCGGACCTTATCGTTTGCCTCGGCGCGCGTTTTGATGATCGGGTGACGGGCAGGCTCGATGCCTTTGCGCCCAAGGCACGCAAGATCCATGTCGATATTGATCGCAGTTCGATCAACAAGGTTGTTCCGGTCGATGTCGGGATTGTCGGCGACGTAGGCCGCGTGATCGAGGACATGGTCAAGATCTGGAAGGGACGTCAGCACCAGAAGCAGGACCTCTCTGCCTGGTGGAAGCGCATCGATGGCTGGCGGGCGAAAAAGTCGCTCTCCTATGCACCGTCTAAAGACGTCATCATGCCGCAGGATGCGATTCGCAAACTGTGTGAAGCCACGCACAGGAAGGCGCCGATCATCACGACCGAAGTCGGCCAGCACCAGATGTGGGCAGCGCAGCATTTCGATTTCGAGAGCCCCAACAAGTGGCTGACATCGGGCGGGCTCGGCACGATGGGCTATGGTCTGCCGGCCGCCATCGGGGCACAACTTGGAAATCCCAAGGCCCTCGTCATCGACATCGCCGGCGAAGCATCGATCCAGATGAACATCCAGGAACTGGGAACGGCCACCCAATACCGGCTGCCGGTCAAGATCTTCATCCTGAACAATGAGTATATGGGCATGGTCCGCCAGTGGCAGGAACTGACCTATTCGAGCCGCTATTCCGAAAGCTATTCCGATTCACTGCCCGACTTTGTGAAGCTTGCAGAGGCCTATGGCTGGAAGGGCATCCGGATCGAGGATCCGGACGATCTGGAGGCCGGAATCAAGGCCATGCTTGATCATGACGGCCCTGTCATCGTCGATTGCATGGTGGCAAAGCTCGCCAATTGCTTCCCGATGATCCCGTCAGGGGCTGCGCATACCGACATGATCCTCGGCGACGAAAAAGTGTCCGGCGAAATGTCCGATGAAGCGAAGGCACTGGTGTGATGCATATCAAGGAAGGTCCGAAGGAGCGTCACACGCTCTCTGTCACCGTGTCCAACGAACCCGGCGTGCTTGCCCGGATCGCAGGCATGTTCACGGCACGCGGCTATAATATCGAAAGCCTCACGGTCGCCGACATCACCGAAGACGATTCGATCAGTCGCATCACGATCGTCACAAGCGGGACACCCGCCGTGATCGAGCAAGTGGCCGCCCAGCTCGACCGGATGGTACCCGTCCACAAAGTTACCGATCTCACCGTTCTGGGCGATCATGTCGAACGTGAACTGGCGCTGGTCAAGGTTGCCGGTATTGGCGATCACCGCATCGAGGCGCTGCGGCTGGCGGAAGTCTTCCGTGCCAATGTGGTCGACACGACAATTGCCAGCTTCGTTTTCGAAGTGACAGGGGCTTCGACCAAGATCGACCGTTTCATCGAACTGATGCGCGAGATCGGGCTGGTCGAAGTCGCCCGCACCGGCGTTGTGGCAATGGCGCGCGGGAAAGAGGCGGTTTGAGCTGAACGTCGCTGCAGCAAAGGCAGAAGCCGCTGCGGCGCAGAACTCCAATTTGGCCCCTGCCTCCGCAGGGGCGACGTAACGAGGGAAGAAAAGAATGCGTGTCTATTATGATCGCGATGCCGATCTCAAGCTGATTGAAAACAAGAAGATCGCCATCGTCGGCTATGGCAGCCAAGGCCATGCTCATGCCCAGAATTTGCGCGATTCGGGCGTGAAAGACGTCGCCATTGCCTTGCGCCCGGGCTCGGCAACCGCGAAAAAGGCAGAGGATGCCGGTTTCAAGGTTCTCTCGAACGCCGAGGCCGCAAAATGGGCTGACATCATCATGGTGCTGGCGCCGGACGAGCATCAGGCCGCGATCTATGCCGAAGACCTGCACGCCAATATGAAGCAAGGCGCCTGCCTCGCCTTTGCACACGGCCTGAATATCCACTTCGGTCTGATCGAGCCACGCGCCGACCTTGACGTGATCATGATCGCACCCAAGGGCCCGGGCCACACCGTCCGGAGCGAATATCAGCGCGGTGGCGGCGTTCCCTGCCTGATTGCTGTCCATCAGGATGCAAGCGGGAATGCCCATGATGTCGGCCTTGCCTATGCGTCCGGCGTGGGCGGCGGCCGTTCCGGCATCATCGAGACCAACTTCAAGGAAGAGTGCGAAACCGACCTGTTTGGCGAACAGGCCGTCCTTTGCGGCGGGATTACGCACCTCATCCAGGCAGGCTTCGAAACCCTGGTCGAAGCCGGCTACGCGCCCGAAATGGCCTATTTCGAGTGCCTACATGAAACGAAGCTGATCGTTGACCTGCTTTATGAAGGCGGCATTGCCAACATGCGCTATTCGATCTCGAACACGGCCGAATATGGCGACATCACGACGGGCCCGCGGATCATCACGCCGGAAACCAAGGCGGAAATGAAGCGCGTTCTTGCCGACATCCAGTCGGGTCGCTTCGTGAAGAACTTCGTGCTCGACAACCGGGCCGGCCAGCCGGAACTCAAGGCCAGCCGCAAGGCCGCCGCTGCCCACCCGATCGAAAAGGTCGGCAGCGAGTTGCGCGCCATGATGCCGTGGATCGCGAAGAACAAGCTGGTGGACAAGGCCAAGAACTGATCCTTGCCGCACTAGATTTGGTTTATTGACTTGAGGAGGGGTGGCACCGAAATTGGTGCCATCCCTTTTCGTTGTCAGGAGTACCCCCAAGTGAAAAAGACCTTGTTCGCCCTGCCGCTGCTGCTCGCAGTTCCGTTGATGGCCCAGATGCCAAAGGAAGCCCCCGGCAAGCTTGACCCCTCACGCATCACCGCTGGAACCTATGCGGTCGAGCCGACCCACACCCTGATCGGATGGACGATCAACCATTTCGGCTTCACCGACTATTTCGGAGTGTTCGGCAGCCCGACCGGAACTCTGAAACTTGATCCGGCAAAGCCCAATGCCAGCACAGTCAGCATCGACATACCGGTCGGGGAATTGTTCACGGCCAACGCCAAATTGACCGAACACCTGAAATCAGCGGACTTTTTCGACGTCAATCGTTTTGCGACGGCCAAGTTCGTTTCGACCAGCGTGACCGTTGACGGAACCACCGCAAAGATTGCCGGGACGTTGACCCTGAAGGGCATCACCAAGCCTGTCACGCTCGATGCGAAATTCACCGGAGCCGGAATGAATCCCTTCAGCAAGCGGGAAACTGTCGGCTTTTCAGCCACCACCGCGATCAAGCGGAGCGACTGGAGCATGGGTACGGGCATTCCGCTTGTTGGCGACGATGTTGCGCTAAGGATTTCAGTCGCGTTCGAAAAGGCCGGTTGAACTAGTCTGCTGACGAGACGGCAGGCGCTTCCGGGCGCTTGCCGTTCCGCAGATTTGCCGGTGTCAGCAGGCGCGTAATCGGCCCATGCCGCGCCATCCAGGCTGCATAAGCGCGGTACGCCGGATCGGCGGAGAGATGCCATTCCTCGGTCTTGGCGCGCCAGTAATAGACGCCGCTCACAGCAGCGAGTAGCGTCGTGTTGCGGATTGCATCGACGACATTGTCCGTCGTGACCAGAAACGGAAGCCCTGCAATCCACCAGAACAGGTTCTTCGAGAGATAGGCCGGGTGCTTGGTCAACGCATAGGGCCCGTGCGTCAGAATGCCGCGGTGTGTCAGGTTCGAAAATCTCAGGCCGAACGCAACAGTCGCCCAGGCATAGAATGCCGTGAGCGCGACAAGGACAAATCCCGTCACGACAAGCAGAGTCGGATGGGCCTGAAGCCAATAATGCCAATCCTGCGCGCCCAGCCGATAATCCAGCGGACCACCCGAATTCATAAGGATGAATGGAGGGTAGCAGATCAAGGCTGCAGCCCAGCCTGACGCATAGGGCGTCGCCGACCGGATATGGGCGTCAAGTGGCCGCATCGTCAGGAGATAGCCAACCGTGGCGAAAGCAATGTCGATCACGAACATGAACCCGATCAGCCATTGCGCGAGCGCAACCGTGTCGACCTGGATCCGGTTGAAGTCCGCCGCCACCACGCTGCGATAACTGCCGGGGATAATCGAGATCATGAAGGCCAGGAAAAAGGCCTTCACAGCCCATGCCCGCAAGTGAGACCAAATCTCGTCAGGCGAAACCCCGGGCTTCATCCGCAGCATGGCTCCCAGATGCCAGACCCCGTCGCGCGGTTCCACCAGCCTCCGGTCGAGCCAAAAGACATATGGCACCGAAGCCAAGAGCAAAGGAATGGCTGCTGTGGCGAACAGGTGCATGGCGAACACATAGTCGCCACTCCAGTAAAACCGGAAAATGCAATAAACTCCAGCGATCATCGCCCAGGTGGCCCAAAGTCCGACCAGCTTCGTCACGGATATGTCTGTCAGGTCCTCAGGACGGTGTCGATGGACAGCCCAGTCGATCCCGGTCGTGGGGCTGCGATGCACCTTGTCGATCAGCAAAGACCAGAGGACCATGGGAATGCCGCATGACGCGACATTGACCAGGGCCGCATAGGGACCTTCGAACTGAAAGACGATTGCAACCGCCATCCAGACCGCAAGACCCGCCAGGCCCGCAATGCCGACGCCCGTGCTGACGGCTGAAGGTGGGCGGGAGGCGGTTTCGGACAGGTCGCGCTCGATCATGCCGCCCGTCCTAGAGGCAAATCGTCAGTATTGGATGAAAGGTCTGGAGCGGGTGAAGGGAATCGAACCCTCGTCGTAAGCTTGGAAGGCTTCTGCTCTACCATTGAGCTACACCCGCATGTGATTGAAAAAGCGTAACTTATCGGACGCCTTTCAAGACCAGAGACCGAATGTTACACTGTGTTTTACAGTGAACTCGCGGTCCGCTGGCCGATTGCCACAATGATATGGGGCTGGTCAACATAAACCCGCCAGATGCTGGCAACCCGATCAGACGACCAGCCCATGATGTCCGCCACTTCCTGGTCGCTCGCACTCGCGGAAAATCAGGACATGTTCCTGAACGATTCGAATGATCGGCAGTGACGCAAAAGTCCGCTGGCGGCGAACCAACCTTCATTTTTCAGGCACGCTAATCCCACGAAATCAAGCCGTCGGCCGAACGCCATTCCGCCGGACGGATCATTCTGTCGTGCGCGATGCGCACCGATTGAATTCTTGCTTCAATCTCGCGCCGCCAGTGATCCAGAAAATCGAAAAGCACAGGGAAGTCGGGCGCGGCGTCATAGTCCTGCCATGCATAAAGCTGCACCAGTGAAGGATGGTCTGGCATGAAATAATAAATCTCAGCAGTCGTCAGCCCATAACCGCTCAGTTGAATGAGAAAGGCCTTGTCCGTCATTGCATAACACGCTGACCCGACCGACCTTTTCGAGATCGCAACCGAGATGCGGTTTCTTTCGCCAGCGCCTGCTCATGTATGTCCCGGGATCGACGCCTGCCGCGATGGACTTCGCCCCCGTTTCGACCAGAAGCCCATGCGGCCAGAATGGCTTGCTTGACCTCGGGCTCCAGCAAGGGGTGGTGCACGGCTTCGAACGGGTGGAGGTAGCGTGAGAAAGACTGCGACATTGGGATATCCTCCTTTCTGACGGGTCGCGTGTCACGCACAGCGGCGCAATCTGCAGCAACAATTTTGTGCGAAGCAGGCCTGGCGTCAAGAGCAGGGAAACTGCCTCCAAGGCCGCCTGGAAGTCTTAAGCAAGGAGTGCCAAAAAAAATTCTGCCGCCTCTTGAAACGGTCCGGTCTCCACCTAATTCCTGCCCCGTCTCCTTCGGACACGAAGGTGGCGTTCTGATCATCATGTATTTGCAAAAGGAGGTCATGCATGCATTTCCGCCCCTTGCACGATCGTGTGCTGGTTCGCCGCATCGAAGCGGACGAGAAGACCGCAGGCGGCATTATCATTCCGGATACAGCGAAGGAAAAGCCCCAGGAGGGCGAGGTAATCGCAGTTGGCCCGGGCGCTCGCGACGAGTCCGGGAAACTTGTCGAACTCGCCGTGAAGCCGGGCGATCATATCCTTTTCGGCAAATGGTCCGGCACAGATGTGCGGATAGATGGCGAGGATTTGCTCATCATGAAGGAGAGCGACATCCTGGGCATCATCGTATCGATCGCCGAGCTCAAGAAGGCGGCGTAAAAGTAAACCCGATCTTCAATTCATTTTGAAGGAAGAGAAAGGAGGCAGACAAAAATGGCTGCAAAGGAAGTTAAGTTTTCGTCGGACGCTCGTGACCGGATCTTGAGGGGCGTCGACACACTTGCGAATGCAGTAAAGGTTACACTTGGCCCCAAGGGCCGCAATGTGGTGATCGAAAAGAGCTTCGGTGCGCCACGCATCACAAAGGATGGCGTGACAGTCGCCAAGGAGATCGAACTCAAGGACAAGTTCGAGAACATGGGTGCGCAGATGCTGCGCGAGGTTGCCAGCAAGCAAAACGACAAGGCCGGTGACGGCACGACGACCGCCACGGTTCTTGCCCAAGCCATCGTGCGTGAAGGCGCCAAAGCAGTTGCTGCCGGCATGAACCCGATGGACCTTAAACGTGGCATCGACCTTGCCGTGAGTGCTGTGGTCAAGGATCTGGGAGATCACGCCAAGAAGGTTTCGGCAAACAGCGAAATTGCTCAAGTGGCGACAATCTCGGCCAATGGCGACGAAACTGTCGGCCGCATTCTTGCCGAGGCCATGGCAAAGGTAGGCAACGAAGGGGTGATCACAGTTGAGGAAGCCAAGAGCCTCGAGACCGAACTCGAAACCGTCGAAGGCATGCAGTTCGACCGTGGTTATCTCTCGCCCTATTTTGTGACCAACGCCGAGAAGCTCAAGGTTGAACTTGACGATCCCTACATCCTGATTCACGAGAAGAAGCTCGCCAATTTGCAGGCGCTACTCCCGGTTCTGGAACAGGTCGTGCAATCCAACCGGCCATTGCTGATCATCGCAGAGGATGTCGAAGGGGAAGCCCTTGCCACACTCGTGGTCAACAAGCTGCGTGGCGGCCTCAAGGTTGCAGCCGTTAAGGCACCGGGCTTTGGTGATCGCCGCAAGGCCATGCTGGAAGATATTGCGATCCTGACCGCGGGCAATGTGGTGAGTGAAGAGCTCGGCACCAAGCTGGAAAATGTCACACTCGGCATGCTCGGCCGCGCCAAGAAGGTCATTATCGACAAGGATAACACGACCATCGTCGATGGTGTCGGCAACCGGTCAGAGATCGACGCGCGCATCCAGCAGATCCGCGCACAGATTGAAACCACGACAAGCGACTACGACCGCGAAAAGCTGCAGGAACGCGTCGCCAAGCTGGCGGGCGGTGTCGCGGTCATCCGCGTGGGTGGTGCGACAGAGGTCGAAGTGAAGGAGCGCAAAGACCGTGTTGACGATGCGCTGCATGCGACCCGTGCCGCGGTTGAAGAAGGCATCTTGCCGGGCGGCGGCATCGCGCTGCTGCGCGCCCTCAAGGCGCTTGATGGCCTCAAGGCGGACAATGACGACCAACAGTCGGGTGTCGACATCGTGCGTCGCGCCCTTCGTGCGCCAGCGCGTCAGATCGTGGACAATGCGGGCGAGGACGGCGCATTCATCATTGGCAAGCTGCTCGAAAGCGATGTCTATGCTTGGGGCTTCAACGCCGCCACTGGCGAATATGAAGACCTTGTGAAGGCAGGCGTGATCGACCCGGCCAAGGTGGTGCGCACCGCACTTCAGGATGCGGCCTCGGTCGCTTCGCTGCTTATCACGACGGAAGCGCTTGTGGCCGAACTGCCGAAAGATGAAAAGCCAGCTCAGATGCCGGCAATGGACTTCTGACGTAATGGGGGCAGAGCAAGGTCCTAGTGGCCTGTTCTGCCCCGACCCGGCTGAGAGGGCCTGGTTATGCGGGCCTCTCGTCGCAGAGTTTCCTATTTTCGGGTATTCCCCCGTGTTTACATCGCAGTGGTCGCAACATGCACGGGCGGGGAATGCTGATGATCGCTCACCGAACTGTGTCAGCTCCGCATCAGGCGACCCGGACGCGCTCCGGTGTCGAGATCGTCCTTGCGCGTCTGCACACCGTTCACAAAGGTCGCCAGATAGCCTGAGGCCGGTTGTAGAATGCGCGTGCCACCTGCGGGGAGGTCACTCCTTACTTCGAGTTCGCCAAGGCTGAGCCGCTCAAAATCGATCACATTGATATCTGCACGCTTGCCGACTTCCAGCGATCCCCGGTCGTTCATGCCGTAGAGGTCGGCATTTCGCTTGGTCTGTTTGGCAATGATGAATTCGAGCGGAAGCCCCTCGCCGCGTGTGCGATCGCGTGCCCAGTGGATCATCTGGTAGGTCGGCGCGACGCCGTCAAAGATAAGGTTCACATGTGCGCCCGCATCGCTTAGCCCGGTGATCGTGTCCGGATGAAGGAGCATTTCGCGGATCACGTCGAAATTGCCGTTATAGTAGTTCGCTCCCAGCTGAATTGCGAAATTCCGGCCGTCATTGCCAATCAGGAAGTCATACATGAATTCTTCGACCGTCTGGCCTGTAGCCTTGGCACGCTCGCCAAAGCGCTTGTCGCTGGTCGGCTCATAGTCGATCGGCAGATCCAGTTCGTACAGATTGGGAGCTGCCCGCCTGAAAATGGTGTTTGCGTTGGCCATCATGCCGGCCTTGCCGGAAGAGATATCGCGATCCGCCAGAATGGCCGAACGAACATCCGGCTTGCGCATTTCAGCCAGACGTTCTGGCAGCGGCAAGTGCGCCAGCTTCATATAAGTCTCGCGCCGCTGAAACATGTGGTAGGTCTGGATATTGGTCACCAGGCCAATCGGACGTGACGCCACCTGCGGATAAAGCCGGGCGCCGTTCGCATTGCACTGCTCAATCTGGCTCAACACATCACGCCAGGCTGAACGATGATCGGCGTTCTGGACCAAAGTGAAGGTCACGGGCCGCTGGCTGACATGCGACACCTTGTCCATCAGGGCGACTTCCTGCTCGAGAGTCGTGTGCTCCCAACCCAGCACCGCAAGATCGCCGACTGTGCCGCCCGGGATCAGCTCAAATACACCCCGACCTGCCCGGCGCATTGCTGCCGCGAGCTCCAGAACTTCCTCGTCCGCTGCATAGGTCCCGGGAATGGGGTCACCCGACATCGTCCGATGTCCGATCGTCCTCGACGTGGAAAAGCCTATCGCTCCTGCCTTGAGCGCGTCCTCCACAAGTGCAGCCATCTTCGACATGTCCTCGGGCGTTGCGGGATCGTTCGCCCGGCCGCGTTCACCCATCACATAGTTGCGAAGGGCCGCATGCGGAATCTGTGCACTGATATCGAGCGCGTATCTGCGGGTATCGAGATAATCCATATATTCAGGAAAGCTCTCCCATGCGCCCCAGGGCACGCCTTCATAAAGAGCGGTGCCGGGAATATCTTCGACGCCTTCCATCACCTCGATCAGTTCGAGCTCGCCGCCGGGAGGTGATGGCGCAAAGCCAACCCCGCAATTGCCCATCACGACTGTCGTGACGCCGTGCCCGGCAGATGGATCCAGCTGGTCATCCCAGCAGACCTGCCCATCATAATGCGTATGCACATCGATAAAGCCGGGCGTAACGATTGCCCCGGTTGCATCAACCGTCTCTTTCGCGGGCGTCGAAATTGCTGAAGCAATCTCGGCAATGCGACCATCCTTGATGCCTAAGTCCGCACGACGTGCGTCGCCGCCAAGGCCATCAATGAGGCTTCCGCCCTTGATCAAGACATCAAGCATCTCGGCCCCTCCCAAAACAATCGCCCGCCTTCAGGGCTCCGCATCGACTGGCTATAGCGTTGAACCCGGCGAGCTTCGGCGCCGGATCCGCGATGCACGGATCAATCACTCATGGGAATTGCACGTTCGCCCACTACCTGCAAGCCATAGCCTTCCAGGCCCACAACGTTGCGATGTGCATTGGTAAGGAGGATCATCTCGTGAACCCCGAGGTCCGCAAGAATTTGCGCTCCAATGCCATAGTCGCGCAAGTCGCCACCTTCAGGCCGGCTGCCGCCGATTTCATTCTGCAGTTTCTGCGAATCGTTCGGCATGAGAATCACAATCACGCCCGAACCATGACGCCCGATTTCCGACATGGCGCGTTGCAAGGTCCGTTTGCGCGGTCCGGCAAGACCCAGAACATCCGAAAAGATCGAGATGGAATGCATCCTGACCAGCGTCGGCTCTTCCGGTACGACATGTCCCTTCTGGAGCACCACATTTGTCGACCCATCGACCTTGTTGCGATAGGTCATGGCCCGCCAGTCACCTCCATAATCGGAGACAAAGCTGCTCTCGCTCGCCCGTTCAACAAGGTGATCGTGGCGCATCCTGTATTCGATGAGATCGCGGATCGTACCCATTTTCAGATTGTGCAACCTGGCGAAGGGAACAAGATCATCCATTCGCGCCATAGTGCCGTCGTCCTTCATGATCTCGCAGATCACGCCTGAAGGATTGAGGCCTGCCAGTCTCGAAATATCGACGGCAGCTTCCGTGTGCCCTGCGCGGACAAGCACGCCGCCGTCACGCGCGATCAGCGGGAAAACATGGCCCGGCGTGACGATGTCGTCCCGGCCCTTTGAGGCATCGATTGCAACCGACACTGTGCGTGCTCGATCGGCAGCCGAAATGCCCGTCGTGACTCCCTCGCGGGCTTCAATCGAAGTTGTAAAGGCTGTCTCATGCCGGGTGCCATTGGCCCTGCTCATCAACTCAAGACCGAGTTGGTCAATACGCGACTTTGTGAGCGTCAGGCAGATCAGTCCGCGACCGTGCATCGCCATGAAATTGATTGCATCTGGCGTTGCCATCTGAGCGGGGATGATCAGATCGCCCTCATTCTCGCGATCTTCATCATCGACGAGAATGAACATGCGCCCGTTGCGCGCTTCTTCGATGATCTCTTCGATCGGCACCAGGCTTGGCCCGTCATTGCTTGAAAAGAGGAAGGTCTCAAGCTTGCGCAGCGTTTCGGCTGTCGGATTCCAATGCGCCTCTTCCAGGTCACGCAAGGTGTTGGCATGAAGGCCTGCCGCACGGGCCAAGCCAGACCGCGACATGCCACCTTCAGTGACAAGCTTGCGGACTTTTTCGATCAGTTGTGTAGACATGACCCCGATTATTCACATTGTGATGTGAATGTCAACGACTGTTATCACATCCCTTTTCACAGTCTATGACGCGCGATTTACGACCGGGAGGCTGTAACTTCCTGATGCCGGGCACAGATGGCCGGCCAAAGTTGGGTGATTTCCGGAACATTCAGGGCAAAGTGGTCTCGCAGAACGGAAACAAGAGCATCTGCATCATCCAGCACTTGGCTGGTCTGCCCTTCCGGACCCGCTGTCGAAAAAACCCTTCCCCGCAACACACGATGCAACGCACCGACCCGGCGCTGGGCGACGAGATTGTTGACGAAGGGTGAACCCGGGTCAGTCTGCAGCCACGCACATTGGCGCGCGAACAGATCTTCATCGGCAGGCTCATCGCGGAAATCGAAATTGAAAGGCGCATCTCCTAGTTGCTCTTCAAACCGCCAGAAGCCGCCGTCAAGTTTCGTCAATGTCAGCTTGAAGGGCTCATGATCGTGGCTCCCTTCCGCGAGCGGAATAGGCGCTGCAAGGCTGCCTCCGAATCCAGCGTCCACCAGATAGGGGCGATCAATTGTCACGATCAGCGCAAGGTGATTCCCAAGCGCCGCATCGCCGTTCATGCTGCGAAGCACTCCTCCGGAGACCCTGCGCACTGTGAAGCCCATCTGCGCAAGGGCCCAGCCCAACAAGCCGTTCTGCTCGAAACACCAGCCGCCGCGGCGTTCAGCAATCAGCTTTTTGCGAATAGCAGCAAGATCGAGAGACACTGGCCGTCCAAGCTGCACGTCAAGATTCTCAAACGGAATTGCGCCAATGTGCGAACGAAAGACACCTTCGAGGGTTGCGAGGCTAGGCGCGTTTTGACCCGTATATCCTATCCGTTCGAAATAGTCCGGGAGTTCCGTCATGCGATGATCCATGCCCCAGCAAGGCTAAGCGCAAAAGCGACAAGGGTTGCGGCTATAACGGGAATGGCGCTTCGCCATCCCTGATTCAGCAGAAGCTGCATGGGAGATCGGATGCCCGTTGCGGTCACAGCAAGCAGGAGCAAAGCCTGAGTCGCGGTCTTGGCCCAGCCCGCCGCAACGGCCGGGAGCGGCAGGAATGAATTGATTGCGCCCAAAACCAGGAAGCCGACCACAAACCAGGGCAGTTCGATGCGCGCACGCTTTTGGCCGGCATCGGCCGGAAAGATCAGCGCCACGACAGCAAGCGCAGGAGCCAGCAGGGCCACCCGCGTCAGCTTGACTATGGCCGCGGTTTCTCCGGCCTCGTCGGATATGGAATAGCCTGCACCAAGCGCTTGCGCGACATCGTGGATTGAGCCGCCGACAAGCCAGCCAGACTGCCGATCCGTCAGTCCGAAGATGTGCGTCAGGACAGGATAGAGCGACATGGCAATCGCACTTGCAGCGGAGATGGTCACCAGCACAAGGGTCAATTGCGCTTGGCTCGACCGTCGCTCACCCAGAACGCTCGAGAGGGCGAGGGCTGCAGATGCGCCGCAAATGGCTACTGATCCGCCGGCCAGGACGCCGAATCCGGCATCCAGCCGGAGTGACCTTGCCGCAAGGGCACCCGTGGCGGTCACGAGCGCGACCATGGCTGCAATCCATGCAAAGCTCGCCCAACCAAGATCGATGATTTGCCAGACCGTGACCTGGAGCCCGGTCACAACGATGCCCCAGCGCAGCAGTGTCTTGGATGCAAAACCGAGCCCGGGATGAAGCCGCACGTCTGCATTGGCAAAATTGAAGGCAAGCCCGATCAGCAGGCCCATCAACATTCTGGGCGCTCCATAATGATCCGAGAGCCAGGCAGCAGCCAACGCAGCGATGATCGTCATGGCAAGCCCGGGCCAATAGGCTCGCCATCCGACCTGCTCGGCCGGTGTGGTGTCGAGCAGGTCCCCATAAAGGTCTGCCGCCAGGGGCAGGGACTTCGGGCCTTTCATCGTCATCCGCTTCCAGCGTCCCCGACAGCTCTATTGATAGTCGGGCTCATCCATCCAGGGCGAAAAGTGCGGCATATCGGCGGCCACACTGTCGGTATATTGGGCCGGGCGTTTTTCGAGGAACGACGTGACGCCTTCCTTGGCATCGCCGCCCTGGCCCCGCACCCAGATGGCACGGCTGTCAAGCTTGTGCGCCTCCATGGGATGGCTCGCGCCAAGCATCCGCCACATCATTTGCCTGGTGAGCGCAATCGAGACCGGCGCGCTGTCGGCTGTGAGTTCCTTGGCAAGGGCACGCGCCGCTGGGATAAGGTCTTCCGGCGCGTGGATCGAACGGACAAGGCCGCCGCGCTTGGCCTCTTCCGCGCCGAAAACGCGACCGGAATAACACCAGTCAAGTGCCTGGCTGATCCCGACAAGCCGCGGGAGAAACCAGCTTGAGGCGGCTTCTGGAACGATGCCGCGACGCGCAAAGACGAAGCCGAACCGTGCCGTTTCACTCGCCAGACGGAAGTCCATCGGCAATTGCATGGTCACGCCGATCCCCACGGCGGCACCATTGATTGCACCGATCACGGGCTTCTTGCAGTTGAAGATGCGCAGGGTGAGACGGCCACCGCTGTCACGTACGCTGGGGTGCGACATATCGATGCTGCCATCGGGCTGGATCGGCGAACCATGCTCCAGTCGATCAGGGCGCTTGGTGTAATCGAAAGTGGCACTGCCCGAACCCAGGTCAGCGCCGGCACAAAAGGCACGATCGCCGGAACCCGTCACGATCACGGCACGCACGGCATCGTCGGCATCCGCGATATCGAATGCGGCAACCATGTCCTTCATCATCTGGCCGGTAAACGCATTCATGCGGTCCGGTCGATGGAGGGTAATCGTCAAAATGCCTTCGCTGATGTCGACGCGGATTGTTTCAAAGTCGGTCAAGGCCATTCTCCCTCTTGTCGGTCGACAGCCTTGGAGGGATTTTCTTCAATTGAAAAGAGCGCACAGGAATTCCCCTGTCCCTGTGCGCTATGCAAGTTGGCCGCAAACGAACGCTAGGCGCCGCCCGCAAGAAAAGCTGTCAGTTCTTCCAGCGAAATTTTGGCGTCACTGTTCGTATCGGTTTGCACGAAGGCCTTCTTCTGCCATTCGGTATCGGGAACTGGCTGCCCAGCAGCAACCCGCAGGTCTGCCATCCATTTGGCGAGCTCCGGTCGCGTCAAATGCCCCTTTGCGCCACCATCATATTTTGACCAGTCCGACCTGATCTTTTCAGCAACAGCCGCCTTGGCGTCTGCGGGTGATGGGCTCGCAGTCGTAGCCGTTACCGCTACAGATTGAGTATCCAGACTCGCGAAGGCCGGTGATGTCAGCGAAAGTGCGAGCAGGCTCGCAAGCAAGGGTTCACGCATAGTCTTACTCCACATTTACGGTGCACGCGGACAGAGTACGGTTCATGCGCGCCGTGGTCCTGCCCG
The DNA here is from genome assembly GCF_019443285.1 of Aquisediminimonas profunda. Lineage (GTDB taxonomy): Bacteria > Pseudomonadota > Alphaproteobacteria > Sphingomonadales > Sphingomonadaceae > Aquisediminimonas > Aquisediminimonas profunda. The sequence continues at coordinate 1,363,265 of NZ_CP080327.1, read as the reverse complement.
CACCGCCTTTAGGCTCCACCATGGACTCGAAAGCAACCTGAGGCGATGCGGTTCGTCTCCATGCGCGCCCCATCTACCGGCAGTTGTGCTGAAAAGACGATCGATGACGGAGGCGGTTGACTTGAGAGCACCGCCACGAGAATGACTAATGATGTCCGACGCAATTGCCCTCGAGCCGAGCTGGAAAGTTCCACTCCTTCCAGAATTTGAAAGCGCCTATATGGGTGCACTGCGGGCATTTCTTGTCGCGGAAAAGAAGGCTGGCAAGCGGGTATTTCCTAAAGGATCCGAATGGTTCCGGGCCCTCAACCTGACACCGCTCGACAAGGTCCGTGTCGTCATTCTCGGGCAGGATCCTTATCATGGCGAAGGACAGGCGCACGGTCTGTGCTTCAGCGTGCAGCCGGGCGTCCGCCCGCCGCCAAGCCTTGTGAACATCTACAAGGAAATCGAATCCGACCTTGGCATTCGACCACCGGCACATGGGTTTCTCGAGCACTGGGCACAACAGGGGGTCTTGCTGCTCAACTCGGTTCTGACAGTCGAGCAGGGGCAGCCTGCTTCGCATCAGGGCAAGGGCTGGGAGAGATTTACGGACGCAATAGTGCGCCTCGTCAACGCGCAAGAAACGCCTGTCGTGTTCATGCTCTGGGGCAATTATGCGCAGCGCAAGGCAGAATTTGTCGACGCGCAGAAGCACCTCGTGCTGAAGGCTGCCCACCCGTCACCTTTTTCGGCGCACAACGGGTTTCTGGGCTGCAGGCATTTTTCCAAGGCAAATGCCTTTCTTGAAAGCAAAGGCCTCGCGCCGATTGACTGGGCACTCCCGCGGCAACTCTGATTTGTTGCAGACACAAAAAAACCCGCACAAAGGCGGGTTGTTTTGTTGGTTGCGGGAGTAGGATTTGAACCTACGACCTTCAGGTTATGAGCCTGACGAGCTACCGGGCTGCTCCATCCCGCGACAACTTGGGTTGGCCTCAAGCGCCGGTGCGAACATCCGTTCGCTTGGCTAACGCGCCAATAAGGCGCGGCGGCCGTTCGGCCTTGCGGAGCCTTGCGGCTCCGACCGGTTTTCAACAAAGTAAATGGGTTCGTTGAAGATCCCGCATATCGTGTGCTTTTCCGAGCGCCTGCTGCAAAGCCTGGCGACGTCCTACTCTTCCGGTGCTTAAGCAACAGTACCATCGGCGCAGACTGGTTTCACGGCCGAGTTCGGGATGGGATCGGGTGGGTCACAGACGCTATGGTCACCAAGCTATGTAGCAGGCGCTCAAAAAAGCGAAATGCGGGTTCTTAAAATCAATACCGTGCATTGGATTTGTTGTTAGCAAATCTGACCGTAATCTTGGGCTGCGAATGATTATCACACAATCAATGGCCAGCACCCAGTGCTGTCATTGATGGCGGGACTCTCAAAGCGCGAAAAGAGCAATTAGGACCAGTTAGCTCCATGCGTTACCGCACTTCCACACCTGGCCTATCAACGTGGTGGTCTTCCACGGCTCGATGAAATCTTATCTTGAGGGAGGCTTCCCGCTTAGATGCTTTCAGCGGTTATCCCGTCCATACATAGCTACCCTGCTGCACCGCTGGCGCGATGACAGGTCCACCAGAGGTATGTTCAACCCGGTCCTCTCGTACTAGGGTCAACTCCTCTCAAATTTCGACGCCCACGGCAGATAGGGACCAAACTGTCTCGCGACGTTCTGAACCCAGCTCACGTACCACTTTAATTGGCGAACAGCCAAACCCTTGGGACCTGCTCCAGCCCCAGGATGTGATGAGCCGACATCGAGGTGCCAAACAACCCCGTCGATATGAGCTCTTGGGGGTTATCAGCCTGTTATCCCCGGCGTACCTTTTATCCGTTGAGCGATGGCCCTTCCACGAGGGACCACCGGATCACTATGACCGACTTTCGTCTCTGCTCGACTTGTCAGTCTCGCAGTCAGGCGGGCTTATGCCATTGCACTCTAACAGACGGTTTCCAACCGTCCTGAGCCCACCATCGCGCGCCTCCGTTACTCTTTAGGAGGCGACCGCCCCAGTCAAACTACCCGCCACAGAGGGTCCCTGCACCGGATAACGGTGCGAGGTTAGACATCAGAAAACAACAGGGTGGTATTTCACCTATGGCTCCACGACAGCTGGCGCCGTCGCTTCAAAGCCTCCCACCTATGCTACACAGTTCTTTCCTAATGCCACTCTGAAGCTGCAGTAAAGGTGCACGGGGTCTTTCCGTCTAACCGCGGGTACTCCGCATCTTCACGGAGAATTCAATTTCGCTGAGCATGTACTGGAGACAGTGGGGAAGTCGTTACGCCATTCGTGCAGGTCGGAACTTACCCGACAAGGAATTTCGCTACCTTAGGACCGTTATAGTTACGGCCGCCGTTTACCTGGGCTTCATTTCGGAGCTTGCACCCCTCCACTTAACCTTCAGGCACCGGGCAGGCGTCAGGCCCTATACGTCGTCTTGAAGCCGACTTAGCAGAGCCCTGTGTTTTTGCTAAACAGTCGCTACCCCCTGGCCTGTGCCCCCCATCAAAAGTTGCCTTAAGATGGGGCCTCCTTCTTCCGAAGGTACGGAGGCAATTTGCCGAGTTCCTTCAGTACACTTCTCTCAAGCGCCTAGGTATACTCTACCTGCCCACCTGTGTCGGTTTCGGGTACGGTCTATAATGGAGGGGCTATTTCCTGGAACCTCTTCGAAGCCAGTCCAATCCGTTAAGGACTGACAACTTACGAGATCCGTCACACACCTCCAGGTTCAGGAATATTAACCTGATTCCCATCGACTACCCCCTTCGGGCTCGTCTTAGGGGCCGACTTACCCTGCGCGGATTAGCCTTGCGCAGGAACCCTTGGGCTTTCGGCGAGAGGGCATCTCACCCTCTTTATCGCTACTCATGTCTGCATTCGCACTTCCGATACCTCCACGACCCATTACCAGATCGCTTCATCGGCTTACGGAACGCTCCGCTACCGCGTGTATTGCTACACACCCTAAGCTTCGGTGCACGTCTTGAGCCCCGTTACATCTTCGCCGCAGAATCTCTTATTTAGACCAGTGAGCTGTTACGCTTTCTTTAAAGGATGGCTGCTTCTAAGCCAACCTCCTGGTTGTTTTGGAAATTCCACATGCTTTCCCACTTAGACGTGACTTGGGGACCTTAGCTGTAGGTCAGGGCTGTTTCCCTTTTGACGACGGACCTTAGCACCCGCCGTCTGTCTCCCGGATAGTACTCAATGGTATTCGGAG